>JBFWQX010000002.1:0-515970 GCA_050249215.1 Afipia sp. | reverse complement strand
AGCAAGAGTGGCCTGTGACGCCATCGCCTCCGCTATCCGCGCTGCTGGTGCAGAAAATATTCAGAAGTGACTCACGGCAGAAGGATAGATTTGAGATGAACAATAACACCGCAACCAAGTCCAACACTGAGCCATTCGTCTTCTTTCGCGGCGACATGTGGTACGTGGTAGAAATCCCGCGCGATCAGGTGCTTGCCAACGTCGAACTGAACCCCGGCACAACGATGGTTCAGGACGTTAGCGGCAATGTCGTGTGGAGGCCGCAATAGCCCATGACCCGCACCCCTGCCCGCGTCACTCAGGCTGATATAGCGATATGACATTACCAACCGTCACGACACCTGAAGACCTCGCCAAGCATCTAGGCTGGTCCGAAAGACGTGTGCGCGAGAAAGCCCGCGCTCTTGGCGCTTGCCGGATTTTAGGCAATCGTATGGTCCTAACCCAGACCGATGTTGACGCCATTTTAGAGGCAACACGACCATGCCCCTTACCGTATATAAGCGAGGAAAAATCTGGCACTACCGTGGCCACGTTGCCGGGCGGAGACTTCGCGGCTCTACAGGCTCTGCGATCAAGGAAGTCGCCCAGCAGATCGCCGCGTCCATCGAAAGCAAACAGTGGAAAGGTCATCTTAATGGACCGTCAGCGGTCCTGACCTTCGCGCAGGCGGCGATCCTCTATCGGAAGGCCGGCAAGCCAACCCGGTTCCTCGAAAAGGTTGAGGATTACTGGAAAGATACGATTGTGAAGGACATCACCGCAGGCGCGATCCGGGCCGGAGCAAAGACGGTCTACCCGAGGGCGATGGCGTCTACCCGCAACCGACAATTCATTGTCGCCACGCAGGCCATTATCAACCATGCGGCAGAATCCGAACTGTGCCCGCATATCCGCGTGAAGCGGTTTCCGATTGATAAGCGGCTCAAAGAGCCTGTCACAATGGAATGGGTAAAGGCCTTCATGGCGGCAAGCACGCCTCACCTCGGGGCACTGGCGCTGTTCATGCTCGCGACCGGGGCGCGCGTCTCGGAAGCATTAGCCATAGAGCGGGGCGATCTGGACCTCGCCAAGCGGACTGTCCTGATTAAGCAAAGCAAGCTGGGAAATGAACGCAAGGCGCATCTGCCGCAGCCGTTGATCGTGGCGCTGGCGAACATCCAGGACGTGAAAGGCCGCCCGTTGTTCTGGTACGAGCATAGAAGCAACCTTGTTCGCGTTTGGAGGGCCGCCTGTAAGCGCGCCGGGATCAAGGTGCTGCCGCCTCACTCCTGCCGCCACGGGTTCGCTACGGCCCTCCTGCACAAGGGGATAGACCCTGTAACAGTTGCGAAGCTGGGCGGGTGGAAGTCACCGCAGCATGTGTTCGCCACGTATGGACACGCCCGCGACGACCTGACGCTGACGGATGTCATTACTGACACGCCAGTGACACAGCGGCAAATCAAGGGCACGAATAAGGCCCGTAAAACTGGCGTTTCTTGACTTTGCCAACACCCCTGATGAGAGCCGTGATCGTTTGCTGCAGGCCATGTCATTGGCCATGTCCAGCGAGCGGCGAAAGTGATAATTTTCCGTCAGGGCAGCCGGCCGGAAAAGGAGGAAGCCATGTATGCCGCAATCCGTCAGGGAAAAGCCAAAACCGGGATGGCCGAGGAACTTGCGCGCAGGATCAAGGAAGGCGCGATCCCGATCATCAGCGATGTCGAAGGCTTCATGGCCTACTATGTGATCTACGCTCCGGACGATACGGTGACGGCGATCAGCATCTTCAACAATGTCGCAGGAGCCGAAGAGTCGAACCGGCGCGGACTCGCGTGGATCGAAAAAAGCCTTTCGCCGCTGCTGACCGGCCCTGCGACGGCTGTCGCTGGGCCGGTCATCGTTCATACTCTGGCGTAGCGGCGCCGGACGCAGGAAGCGAAGTACGCCGTCGTGGACAGGCTGTCGCGCGGTAACGCGATCCTTTGACCGAACGGGGTAACCATTTGATCACCTTGAAGGGCGAATGACGCGACTGTGGTTGGTTAGGTAATAGTCATTGACCTATGTAGGAGCCGGATTACTCAGGCGGCCCACTCGCATGCTTCTCGATCAGCTTTCCGTTCTTGTTGCCATCGGCTTTTCGGGCGCATCCCTCGGCCTGACGTTCTTCATGATGTGGGCGATCGGACGGTCCGAGACTCATCTCTTGATGTGGGCGATTGCCCTTGCGTTGATCGTCGTCGGCGTCGCCCTCTTCGGCACAGTGGTGGAGAACTACAACGCGACATTCCTGCTGGTTTCATTTCAGTTCCTCATCGTTGGATTTGGGTTGCTTCATGCAGGCTGTGCCCGGTTCTGTTCCGGCCAGACGGACTGGACCACGACAACCGTCTGCACCGCGATTTCCTGTCTCCTGACCGCGAAGGCTTTCGCGCTGGGTTACTCGGGCGTCGGAACCATGATCGGCAACGTCGCCATCGGCATTCTTCTTGTCATGACAGGACGCCACTACTGGCGCGCACGGTCGGAGTCTCCGCTTCTCATGACGGCCAACACGGTGTTCTGCGCCATCACCGCCGCATCGTTCATCGCATGCGGCTACGCGCTCGCCGAGCAGGGACAACTCATCCTGACCTCGCGGCCCGCCAACTGGGCGGAGGAGATCAATTCGATTGTGGCGGTCGCGGGGTTGAGCGGCATGGGTGCACTCTCCCTCACCCTCAACCAGATGCGGATCGCGAACCGCCACAAGTCGGACGCCATGAAGGATGCCCTGACCGGCCTGCTCAACCGGCGCGCGCTGCTGGACAATCCGCAGCAGATCGCACCCGCCGGAACCGCTGTGGTGATGATGGATCTGGATTACTTCAAGGCCATCAATGACCGCTTCGGACACGATTCCGGCGACCGTATCCTGATGGCCTTCGCCGACGTGATTCACGCCAATATCCGGGCCAACGATCTGGCCGCGCGCATGGGCGGCGAAGAGTTCTGCATCATCATGCCGGACTCGACGCCTAAGTCATCGGCGGCCGTCGCGGACCGCATCCGCTCGCAGATCGAGGCGACATCGGTTCCGGCCGCAAGCGGACCGATCCGCGCAACCGTCAGCGCAGGCATCGCGGTTCGCTCAACCGAGCCGGAAACCCTGCAATCGCTGCTGAACAGAGCCGACGCCGCGCTCTACGAAGCCAAAGCCTCGGGCCGCAACCGGGTCAAGATTTCCGGCTTCAGCCTCGCGGCCTGATGTCGGCTGGACGCTACCGCTTTCCCTGCACCTTTTGATAAATATATGACGGATCGAAGCCGCCGATGGCCGTCAGCTTGCTCCAGCTTTTCACGGTCAATCTGCCTCCGCTCCAGTCAGCCGCTCCGCTTCTGCGCAATTTCTGCAAATTGCGATTCACCGTGGCGATCGACATGCCGAGCGCTTCTCCCAACTGCGTCTGATTGAGCGGCAACGCGCAGGCGCCGCCGCGAACCAGATCGAACGCATTGGCCCGATAGTAGAGTTCGGCGAAAAAGTGCGCGAGCCGCGCCGCGCCATGCCTGCTGCTGTTATTGGTGATGGTCATCCGGAAGATCGCGGCGTCGATCAGGGTTTCGCGCCAGACCACAAAGCCGATCTGCGGCCGCTCCTTGAACAACTTGAACAACTCCTGATGTGGAATCGAATAGACCGACGCGCGCCCCATGGCGCAAATGGAATGATCCATGTGATCGAGAAACAATCCCTGCGCGTCGGCCCAGTCGCCTGCGATGTGAAGCGAGATGTACTGCCGTTTGCCGTCGCTCATCGTGTGATAACGCCCGAGCATCCCCTCATCCACGATGGCGCAGGATGTCGCCTTGTCGCCCTGACGGCAGAAATCATCCCCTGCCGACAGTTCGCGGTAGGTGAAACTGAGCTTGCGAATCGCGCTCACGTCCGGCGCGTCGAGCCGTGAGTGCAGCTTTAATTTTCTGAGCAATGCATCAGGTGGCGCCATGCCCACCAACGCGCTCGATGCGCTTTGGTTCTTTATCAAATGATAAAGCCTGCGCTTTTTGAACCGATATAATGCGCCTTCATCGGATCATGGATCAGAATGACCAAACGACCGGACCCGGCTCAGGATTGGAAAGCGATAGCGGCGGAACTGCGCGCCAGGGCTGCGCTGCTGTCACCGGGACCCGAACGCGAGGCGATTCTGAAGAAGGCACGCCAGCTCGAAACCGCGTCTCACATGGACGACTGGGCGTCGTCCCCGGGCTTGCGCCCGCCGGAATCGTGAACTCATGAGACGCCCGACAAAAACAAGCTGGTCTGCGGAGGACATCGAGCGCCTCAAGGCGCATGTTGCCGCCGGCGGCTCCGCAGCGCGTGCCGCGAGCATTTTCAAGCGAACGATATTGGCGGTGAAACAGGTGGCGCGCCGCGAGGGATGTCCGTTTCCTCACGACTACAGCCTCCGCCGGAAGATACGCGCTGACTGATCAGCATCAATTTGAACAGCCATTCATCAAAATCTCCACGTCGCACCCGGAACATCCGCCGCTCGCTGCCGTTCTTCTCAACCTATGAGAGGAGAGACGATGAAAAAATTTGCTTATGTTGTTGCAGCCGCCGCGGCACTCGCTTTCACGGTCCCGATTGCCGCCAGCGCGCAGACCGTCGTGATCAAGGAGCGCGGAATGCACCATCATCACGGCTATCGCAATTCGCACGCTTACATGCACCGCGATCGCGGATGGCATCGCGGCCACCACAAGAAGGTGATTGTGATCAAACGCGATCGCCACCATCACCATCACTGGTAGTCGCAAAAAAAGCCCGGCGACCTTGGGCCGCCGGGCTTTTTAATTTCATTCATGACGCGACGGGTTACTCGTCGCGGTAAACCTTCTCGCGCTTTTCGTGACGCTCCTGCGCTTCGACCGACAGCGTCGCGATGGGGCGCGCTTCAAGCCGCTTCAGCGAGATCGGCTCGCCGGTTTCCTCGCAATAGCCGTAGGTGTTGTCCTCGATCCGCTGCAGGGCGGCGTCGATCTTGGAAATCAGCTTGCGCTGCCGGTCGCGCGCGCGAAGCTCGATGGCGCGATCGGTCTCCGATGACGCGCGGTCGGCAAGATCAGGATGATTGACGTTTTCTTCCTGAAGCTGCTGAAGCGTGGTCTTGGATTCCCGAAGGATCTCATCCTTCCAGTCGAGCAGCTTGCGGCGGAAATACTCCCGCTGGCGCTCGTTCATGAAAGGCTCTTTTTCAGAGGGCCTGTAGTTCTTCAACTTTTCCAAGTGCGGTCCATGTCGGCGTACAAGGCGGACGGAAAATGCCCGTTCGCGCCGCAGCTTATATAGCTACGCCTTGTGACAGACAATATCGCGTGGGGGCTGAAAATCCCCGGAATCCCCGCCAGAAATACCAATCCACAGGGAACCTTGACCGGCTTTGGCGGCCCCGGAACGCCCTATCCGCCTGCGGACTGGCCGGCCTTGGCGAGTTCGACCTCCACCCGCAGCTCGATTTCGGACAGCACCTGATCGAGGCCGGGATCGCCCGACGTGACCTTCAGATCGGCTGCTGCGGTGCGCAATCGGGCGACCGTACCGGCATCGAAGGCTCCGGCCAGAAGCCCGATCTTGAGGTCGTCCAGCACATCGAGGGCGGTCCGGCCGCGGGCGACCGAGCGCCGGCGCCGTTCGGTGGAATCCTCGACACCCTGCATTGCCAGCAGCGCATCAATACTGCCGGCGGCACGGGGCGGAGCCGCGGAGCGGGTCTCGGCGGCCGTGCTGATGTCGCCGAGGGAAAACGTGGCCGAACCCGAACGCCGGGTATTCGCCGCCGGCGAGGCCAGATTGGCTCCATTCGGTCCGTAGATTCGCATCGTGCCGATCTCTCAAGGGCGGGACCTCTCGGCATCATGCCGCTCCTCCGCTCCATACAATCAAGGTGCGCCGTTTATGGTTAACGGGAGGTAAACGACCCGGCAATTTGTGCCGGATACGGCAAAGTCGACACTTCAACAGCTCGCGGTCAAGCGCCCAGGCCAGATAATTATCGCGTAAATCCAATGCCTTGCCTGATTTCAGTCCCTTGGCACGGCCCTCGCATGGATCAGGGCGGACCAGTTGCGTGGGGAGCACGGAACGGGCCGCCAAGACCTCAGCGGGGAGCAGAGGATGTTTCGGATTTCTCAGGCAGCTTGCATGGCGATCGCCCTGCTGACCGCCGTCATCACCGCCGGCGCGCCGGCCCATGCGACATCGCGGATCAAGGATCTCGCGAACATCGAGGGCGTGCGCCAGAACCAGTTGATCGGCTATGGCCTTGTGGTCGGCCTCAACGGCACCGGCGACACCCTCAACAACATCCCCTTCACCAAGCAGTCGCTGCAAGCGATGCTCGAACGCATGGGTGTCAACATCCGCGGCTCCACCATCCGTACCGGCAACGTCGCCGCCGTGATGGTCACCGGTAACCTGCCTGCTTTCGGCACCCAGGGCACCCGGATGGACGTCACCGTATCGGCGCTCGGCGATGCCAAGAGCCTGCAGGGCGGCACCCTGCTCGTCACGCCCCTGCTCGGCGCGGACGGCAACGTTTACGCGGTCGCGCAGGGCTCGCTCGCCATCGGCGGCTTTTCGGCTGAAGGCCAGGCCGCCAGCGTCACCAAGGGCGTTCCCACCGTCGGCCGCATCGCCAACGGGGCGATCATCGAGCGCGAAATCGAATTCGCCCTCAACCGGCTGCCGAATGTCCGCCTCGCGCTGCGCAACGGCGACTTCACCACCGCCAAGCGCATCGCCGCCGCGGTCAACGATTATCTCGGCACCAAGACCGCCGAGCCGGTGGACCCCTCCACCGTGCAACTGAGCATTCCGGCGGAGTTCAAGGGCAACGTGGTCGCGCTGCTGACGGAGATCGAGCAATTGCAGGTCGAGCCGGATCTCGGCGCCAAGATCATCATTGATGAACGCTCCGGCATCATCGTGATGGGCCGCGATGTGCGCGTCGCCACCGTTGCTGTCGCGCAGGGCAATCTCACCGTCACGATTTCCGAAAGCCCGCAGGTCAGCCAGCCCGCGCCGTTCTCACGTGGACGGACCACCGTGACGCCGAACACGCGCGTCGGGGTTCAGGAGGACGGCAAGAAACTCGCGGTCGTCAAGGACGGCGTCTAGCTGCAGCAGCTTGTCGATGGTCTCAACGGCCTCGGCATCGGCCCGCGCGACCTGATCGGCATCCTGCAGGCGATCAAGGCCTCGGGCGCGATCCAGGCCGACATCGAGGTGATGTGATGAGCCTTCTCCCGAGCACGACGAACGCACCCGTCACCTTCACCGGCGGCCGTCCCGATCTCCTGTTGCAGGACGCCCTGACGAAAGTTTCGCCGGAGAAGCAGGCGAAAGCCAAAGCCCAGGCGCAGGATTTCGAGGCGGTGTTTCTGAACTCGATGTTTTCGCAAATGATGAGCGGCATCAAGGGCGATGGTCCTTACGGCAACACGCCGGGCACCGGCATCTGGCGCTCGATGATGACCGAGCAATACTCCAAATCGTTCGCACAGGCCGGCGGCGTCGGCATCTCCAGCGACGTCTACCGCACCCTGATCCTGCAACAGGCCAACAGAGCGGCCTGAACGCGCCTGAGGAAATCATGATCCAGCAGCAACAGCAGACCCCCGCTCCGGCACCCGCATCGACACCGGCCGAAGCCCGCAAGCTCGCCGAAGGCATGATGAAGATCATGAGTTCGCTGCTCGGCATTGTGGAGCGCGAAACCGAACTGGTGCGCGGCGGCAATGTCCGCGAGGCGATGGCGCTGGAAGCCCAGAAAAGCGATATGTCGCGACAATATGTCGAGGCCATCGCGCATGTGACGCGCAGCCGTGACTATCTCAAGAAAACGACTCCGGAACTGCTCACCGCCCTGCACCGCTACCACGATACATTCCGCGCCATGCTGCAGGTCAATCTGACCGTGCTGGCGACGGCGCACGCTGTTTCCGAAGGCATCATCCGGGGCGTCAACGGCGAGATGCAGCGCAAGAACCTGCCCAACGGCTACACCGCCGGCGGCCAGCGCGCGATGCCGAACCAGCGCCATGCCACGCCGCTGTCGGTCAGCCGCTCGCTTTAGCGATTATTTTTAGACATCGCTCCTTCCGCTTCGTCGTTGCGAGAGATTTGTCTTCGCAGCGGCATTCGTCGCGGCATCATCGCAGCGCGAAACGCGAACATTTTGAATCAATTCACCGCAGCAACATAAGGACCGGATTCAGACGGTTCCGCCAGTATGGGAACTGGAGGGGTTGGGATTTGACTCGAGCGGGAGCCAGAGGCTGCCATGAGTGCGGATTTCAACATCAAACCGGTGGGGGCATCGGTTGTCGCGACATATGCCGAACCTGCGTCCGACGCAGCGAGGACGGCTGTCCCGACGCAACTTCCTGCAGACAAGGCCGTCACCGCTCCGGACGCCTCCGTGCAGGCGCGTTACAATCCGCAAGGTGAAACCGACCGGCTGTCGAAGCAGGTGGTGATCGACCGCGCGGCGGCGGAGATCGTCTATCGGACGGTGGACAGCCGAACGAGCCTTGTGGTTCGCCAGTATCCCGACGAGGCGCGGCTGCGCGCGCGCGCCTATCTGCGGGCGATGGATATCGCCCGCGAAGACAACATGCGCCGGAATACCGATCTGAGGGTCTAGGATTCTCGCAGCGGCAGGGCGCGCGATCAGCCCTGCTTGGCGTACGCGGTTTCGAGCGACTGGGCGCCGGTGGCGGGATTGGTCATCACCGTTTTGATCTGCGCCGTGCCCTGCTTGGTCAGCGTGAACTTCGAGTCGCCAACCCTGAATGAATTGTCGCGGATCAGCACATCCTGATACTTCACGGTCGTGCCGCTCTGGTAGCGCACCTTGGCGCGGAAGCCGACGACGTTGGACACCTGGATGCTGAACTGGTCGTTGTTGGCGTACTTGCCTGTCCAGTTGCCTTCATAGCTCGCGGCATCGACGGCCACATACGGGCCCTTCGAGTAGTTCACGTTGGAGCCGACCGCCACGTAGTTCGATTGCAGGATGCTGTAGATGTCAGACATCGCCCTGCTCCGGCTTAGGCGCGGCCCGACAAACCCGCCGCGAGATTGCAGTTGATGTCGATCAGCGGCTTGAGCTTGTCGCGCTGCGGATTAAGCTGCAGTTCCGCGGTCTGCGTCAGCACGAACGTCCCGATATTGACGATGTTCTGACGAACCTCGATCGGCTGCTGGTTGTCGTCGCTGGTCACGGCGCTCAACAGGATCGCCCAGAGCTTGCGGTTGAACAGCAGCGCGGCGGCGAATTCTTCGTCGGTCCGGCCGAGATTGCTGACGATATCCTGGAGCTTGTTGGCCGCTTTCAGCAAGGCCTGCGCCTCGATCTCGCGAGGTGATGCAGTGGTCTGGGCAGTACGAGCGTAAGCCTGGGCGGCAGCGTTGGACATCCATTACCTCGACAAGAGTTCGTCTTCGCGGCTTATCAGTTTCCTGATTTCTCTTAGAGCTTTGTAAAGATAACCGCTTAAAATAAGATTACTTGCGGCTTCTATGTGTCCGCGCGAACTGGGCACGGCTTCCAGCAAGTCTTTCACGAAGCCGAGATAGAGATCCTGATATTTCGGGATGTCATCTTCGAGATACATCTGCTGCACACACAGATAAATCCGCTTGGCCGGCGTGTTCGCGGTTTCTGCCGTCAGAATGTCCTTCTCGCGCAGGATCGGTGTATCGCCGTCGATCAGGAAAACCGCGCGCGTTTCCGAATTGGTGATGACACTCTTGCCGATGACGATGCGCTCAAGCGGCTTGAGCTCGACTCTCAGGGGCACATTCTGTCTCCCTTGCGTTGCAGATATCGGCCCCGGCGGACGTCTCAATCAATAGCAACTGTTTCCGGCGCAAAAAAGCGGCGAGGATGCCCCCTCGCCGCCTTCCTGCTTTAACCCTTAGCCGTCTCTTAAGTCCGCAGAAGCTGCAGCACGCTCTGCTGCGACTGGTTGGCCAGCGCCAGCGCGGACACCGCGATCGACTGGCGGGTGGACAGCGCCTGGCTGTTCGCCGCCTCTTCGTTGGTGTCGGCGATAGTCAGATTGGTCGAGCCGGTCTGCAGCACGTTGATCAGGTTCTTGGAGAAGTCCTGACGGATCTGCACGATCGAGAGGTTCGACCCCAGCGTCGATGCCTGCGAGCGCAGGAAGCTGCTGGCGTAGTTCAGCGAGTCCAGCACCCTGTTGGTCGCGACGTTGTCGATGAAGTCGGTGCCGGCGGTCAGCGTGCCGAGGCCGAGACCGGCGGGGTCGAGATTGACGCCGGTGATGTTCAGCGTCGACTTGCCGGTTTCGTTGAAGATCAGCTTGAGCTGGTCGCCGTTCAGCAGGTTCACGCCGTTGAACGAAGCGTCCTGCGAGGTCGTTTTGATCTGGTTGATGATGTTGTTGTACTGCGAGACCAGATTGGCGCGGGTCGCCTGCGAGGTCGGATCGACCACCGGTGCCGAGATGCTGAGGCCGGCGAACACACCACCCGGATTGGTCGAGGTGCCGCCAAGCGTGCCGACCGTCGACGATGCTGCGTCATTCGCCGTGGTGATGGTGATGGCGCCGTTGGTGGCGATGCTGGCCTGCAGGTTGTTCGGCAGCAGCGCGGCGTTGAGCTGGTTGATGGTCGAAACCTCACCGACGCCGGTACCGAAGGTGATGTTGGTGGGCGTGCCGCCGCCGGTCGAGGCGATGGTCAGCGTGGTGCCGTTGAGGCCGCCGCTGCTTGCCGCGCCCGCGCCGCTGTTGGCGGTGATGCCGGTGGTGTTGGTGGCCGAGCCCGCCGCTGTCACGGCGCTGGTTGCGATGCTGGAGGCCGCGCCCGTGGTTGTGGACGTGAACACGAGATTACCGCCTGTGACGGAAGCGACGGTGCTGCCGACCTGGTAATTGATGATCGAGGCGATGTTCGATGCGCTGAGGCTCGCCGCATTGAACGTCGTGCTGTTGGCGGAGTTGTAGGCCGCAACCGTTGCCGCGCTGATGGTGACGGGCTGCGCCGCACCGCCGTCGACCGTCACGGTGAAAGCCAGCGAGTCGGCGGGAACAGCCGCGACGCCTGCCGTGCCGGTGCTGGTGGTGTTCGCAAGACCGGTCGAGCCACCGGCCGCCGTATCGGTGAAGCCGGAGATGGTGACCTGCGAGGTCGCGCCCGTGGTCGCGGAGGCGATCTGGAGTTCACCGCCGGAGACGGTCAGGGCCGTCGAACCGAACTGGTCATTGACGATGTCGGCAACGTCCTGCGCGGTAAGCGCAGCAGCCGTACCAGCCAGAGTACCGCCACCGCCGGTGTAGGCGGTGACCGCAGCCGCATCGAGCGTGATGGCCTGCGAGGTGCCGTCAACATTCAGGGTGAAACTGACGGACCCCGAGGTGAGATCAAGCGCCGAGAAGCCCGAGCCGGTGAAAGTCGTCGCTGCGGTCGCCGGTACGGCAGCCGAACCCGCGCCCGAGACGTTGACCGGTGTGAAGGCGCCGGCGTTGACGGTGCCCGCGGTCGCCGGCGTCGACGTGCCGAGAATGTTCGCGCCGTTCGCGCCAGCGGTCGGCGCCGTGGTGACCACGGACTTGGTGTAGCCGACCTGGGTCTGCAGCGCCTGATTCGCGATCGACTTGGCGGTGTCGATCAGCTTCTGCAGCGAGGTGATGCCGGTGTTGGCCGCCTGCAGCACCTGCACGCCGTTGCCGATGCCGTCGAGGAGGTTGTTGATGTCGCTGGCGCGGGCGTCGAGACCCGCCGCGGTAAAGAAGTTGGTCGGGTTGTCGAGGGCCGTGTTGACCTTCTTGCCGGTGGCAAGGCGGGTCTGGGTGGTCGCCAGCAGGTCCGCCGTGGACTGCAGCGACAGCAGGTTCTGGCGAACTGACGCCGAAAGAACGATATCGGACATTTGAGTACCTTCCTTGATAAGCCAAGCCGATTACGGAACGGCGCTCGCATCGACGGCCGTCTTTGGCGTTAATCTTTAGAAGGCACGATTTAAATTATGGTTAAGATGCCATTAAATTGTTCCCCTAACAAAAGGTAAAGACGCACCGGCCCCTCCCCGCTGGCCGGATCAGGCCCCGCGTCCCGCGCAAAAAGGCCGGCAAAAGAAAACGGCGGGGTTTCCCCCGCCGTTTCCGTGTTGTCTACCGCTTCCGCGATTAGCGGAGGAGCTGAAGAACGCTCTGCTGCGACTGGTTGGCCAGCGCCAGCGCGGACACCGCGATCGACTGGCGGGTGGACAGCGCCTGGCTGTTCGCCGCTTCCTCGTTGGTGTCGGCCAGCGTCAGGTTCGACGAGCCGGTCTGCAGCACGTTGATCAGGCTCTTCGAGAAGTCCTGACGGATCTGCACGATCGAGAGGTTCGAGCCGAGGGCCGAAGCCTGGCCGCGCAGCGTGCTGGAGGCATCGTTCAGCGACGCGAGGACCTTGTTGGTCGCAGCGTTGTCGATGAAGTCGGTGCCAGCCGTCAGGCTGCCGAGGCCGAGACCGGCCGGGTTGAAGTTCACGCCCGTGATCGACAGGGTGGACTTGCCGGTTTCGTTGAACACCAGCTTGAGCTGGTCGCCGTTCAGCAGGTTCACGCCGTTGAACGAAGCATCCTGAGCCGTCGTGCGGATCTGGTCGATGACGTTGTTGTACTGCGTCACCAGGTTCGCACGGGTGGCCTGAGCCACCGCGTCAACCACCGGAGCGCCGCCGACCGCACCGACGAACGCATTGCCGACATTCGTCGCGGTACCGGTGATGGCACCGATCGTGGACGAAGCATAGTCGTTCGAGGTGGTGATGGTGATCCTGCCGTCGGTGCTGATCGACGCCTGCAGGTTGTTCGCCGAAAGAGCGGCGTTCAACTGGTTCAGGGTCTTCACAGTGCCGCCCGTGCCATCGCCGAAGGTGATGGTGGTGGCAGTGCCGCCGCCGGTCGAAGCGATGTTGAGGGTCAGGCCGCCAAGCGCGGTCGTGGCCGGAACAGCAGCCGTACCGGCGGTGCCGGTCGCCGCGGTCACGCCGGTCGAGCCGGTTGCGCCGCCAGCCGAGGTCACCGCGGAGGTGACGACGTTGGAGGTGGCGCCGGTCGAAGCCGAAGTGAAGGTCAGCGCGCCGCCGACGACCGAAGCGGTCGCGCCGGTGATCTGGCTGTTGATGATGCTGGCAACGTTCGCCGCAGTCAGCGCCGAAGCGTCGAGCGTGGTGCCGTTGGCAGTGTTGTAGGTGGTGACGCTGGCAGCGCTCAGGGTCACGGTCTGGGCGGAACCGCCGTCAACCGCAACAGTGAAGGTCTGCGAATCAGCCGGAACGGCAGCCGTACCAGCGGTACCGGTGCTGGTGGTGTCGGCGAGGCCAGTGGCGCCGCCGTTGGCGGTGCTGGTGTAGCCGGAGATCGTGACCTGCGAGGTCGCGCCCGTGGACGCCGAAGCGATCTCGAGTTCACCGCCGGCAACGGTCACAGCCGTGGAGCCGAACTGGTCGTTGATCAGGTCGGCAACGTCCTGCGCGGTGAGCGCAGCAGCCGTACCCGAGAGAGTGCCGCCGCCGCCGGTGTAAGCGGTGACCGCAGCAGCGTCGATCGTGATCGCCTGCGAGGTACCGTCAACGTTCAGCGTGAAGCTGACCGAGCCCGAGGACACGTCGAGCGCCGAGAAGCCCGAACCCGTGAAGGTCGTGGCAGCGGTCGCCGGAACGGCAGCCGAACCGGTGCCCGAGACGTCGATGGTCGAGAACGCACCGGCGGTCAGAACGCCAGCGGTCGCGGCCACAGCAGCCGTCGCGGTGCCGCGCAGATCGTCAGCGGTCGCGCCGGCGATCGCCGTCGTGGTGACCGAGGACTTGCTGGAGTAACCGACAGTGGTCTGCAGAGCCTGGTTGGCGATCGACTTCGCGGTATCGACCAGCTTCTGCAGCGAGGTGATGCCGGTGTTGGCAGCCTGCAGAACCTGCACGCCGTTGCCGATGCCATCGAGAAGGTTGTTGATGTCGCTGGCGCGGGAGTCGAGGCCGGCGGCGGTGAAGAAGTTGGTCGGGTTGTCGAGGGCCGTGTTGACCTTCTTGCCGGTGGCAAGGCGGGTCTGGGTGGTGGAGAGCAGGTCGGCGGTCGACTGGAGCGACAGCAGGTTCTGGCGAACCGATGCCGAGAGAACGATAGAAGACATGTGAGGTACCTTTCTGGTGTGGACGCAACGTGTACAAGCGTGTCGCCGATTTCATCAGCGAACCGGCGCACATTGCGGCCAACAATCTAAAAAGGTATGAACCGGGCGCCTCGAAGTGTCCGGATTGCGCCGTCCGGCATGCACCGCAAAAAGTCGCGATTACGCTTATCCCGCAAGGCTATTTCGTATTACGCGCTCACAGCGAGGTGATCCGCCGTTTACCTCGCGTTAACCATAAAGCGAAAGGATTGCGTCAGGGCTGGATCGAAAACCGGAAATCAGGACGCAGGGAGAATCACCATGGCCTTGAAGGTCGAACTCAAGCCCCACGAGAAGATCATTGTCGGCTCGTGTGTGATCACCAATACCGATCAGCGTGCAAAATTCCTGATCGAGGGAGAGAGGCTGCCCGTCTTGCGCGAGAAAGATATCCTGACGCCCGAAACCGCCGACACACCGGCCAAGCTGATCTACCTGGCGGTCCAGTTGATGTACATCTCGCACGATCCGCAGGAACACCACGCGGTGTATTTCGACGTGATGCGCGATTTCCTCAGCGCCGTGCCGAGCGCTGCACCGATGATCAACGACATCAATAACTACATTTTAAGCGGCGATTACTATAAAGCCTTGAAGGAATCCAAGAAGCTGATCGCCTATGAAAAGCGTCTGCTCGATCAGGCCCGCGGCCTGACCAGCGAAGCCGATATCAACAGCGCCGCCGCTTGATCCACACGCCCTGACACCGAAAAGGCCTCCAGAAGGAGGCCTTTTTCGTTTTGGACAGCGAGAGAACGCAGGTCCGGCGGGCGCAAAGGCCCGCGCAGCTTACAGGAACTTCACCAGGCTCATCTGATAGAGCGATGCGGTGGTCTGATAGGACGCCTGCAGGCTGGTCTGCAGCGCGAGGATCTTGGCCGCGACCTCGTTGTCGTCGATGCCCTGGATCGTGTCCAGCATCGCCTGCGCCACCGCGCCGGTCTGGGTCTGCCGGTCCTTCGCCGTCTTGATCGCGGCCTGAGTGCCGGCGAAATCCGCCTGAATGTCCTCGATCGACTGCGTGCCCGGATGCACAGCGAGATTGTCGACGATACGGGAATTCAGCGCTGTCAATTGTCCGTTTGCATTCGGGTTGCTCGCGTTCGTCGTCACCGCCGCATAGACCGCGATGTTCTTCAGCGCCGCAACAAACGCCTCCTCATTGGCGCGCGCGCCATATTGAACCGTGATCGAATCATCAATGCCGGCAACCGCGGTCCCGCGCGCCGGATCGCTGCCGTTCTCGCCGATATACCACGACACAGTGTCCGTCGGTGTGCCGTTGCGCAGGGCGACGGGCGGAAGGGTCGAGGTGTCGACCCGCTGCGGCGGCGACGAACTGAAGAAATCGTTGGAGGCCGCGACAGCCGACGCCGCGACAAGCGATGTGTTCGCCAGCGTGCCGACAGCGGTGTTGAGCGCGGCATTGAAATTGGCCGCGGTCGCCGTTGAATCCGCGCCGATGGCGAAGCCGCCGGCAGGCACCGGCGTCGAGGCCGTCGCGGTCAGGACGATCGTCTCCGACGTCCCGTCGGGTAGCGAAAACGTAAACCGCACCTTGTCGCCGTCTTGCGGATTGGTCGCGCCGAGGTCCACGGACATTTCAGGTGGCGAACCGGCCGGACCCGTGACGGTGGAGCCCGTCAGCGTCGAAGTGATCGAACTGAGCTTGAGGCCGAACGGCGAGCCGGCCGCGTCTTCGCCGATGGTCACCGAGGTCGGCGTTGGCGATGTGATCACCGTGCGGCCAAGCCCGGCGGTGCCGTCCGCCTGCGCGCGTTCGTCGATCAGTTGTTTCAATCCGGCCTGCGTGCCGGTGCCATTGAGAATCACATCGGCGGGCTGCGTTGCCGGTGTATCGGTGGCGCGGCCGGAAAACAGATAGCGGCCGCCGACTTCGGTGTTTAGCAGCGCGATCACCTGTGTAAACGACGCCATCGCGGTTTTCTGGCCTGCCGTCTGGCCGGTATTGTCCAGCGTGAGTGTCGCGCCGGCGGCGGCACCCTTGACCTGGCTGGATGCGTCGCTGATGCCCTGCAGCGACAGGTTCGCGATGTTGATGCGGGTGTTGAGCAGCGTTCCGGTGTTGTTGTTGGCGGTGATACCGGCAAGTTGCGCGCGCAGTCCCGTCGCGACACCCGAATCGACGCCCAGGCCGGAATAGGTGTTCGTCTTCTTTCCCGACGCAAGCTGCTGCGAGAGATCGTCGAGCTGGCTTTTGAGATTGATGATGGACGAGCCGAGATACGATGTCCGGCCGCTTACGCCCTCGATGGTCATGACTTCCTCACAGTACCTGCATCAGCGACTGGAACATGGAGTTGACGGTGGACATCACGCGTGCGTTTGCGGAATAGGCATTCTGCAGCGCAAGCAGGTTCGCCATTTCCTCGTCGATATCGACGCCGGACACCGAATCCATTTTCTTCTGCAGCGTGGCCAGCACGACATCCTGACCTTCGGACAGTTGCTGCGCCGACGCGGCGGCGCTGCCCTGCATGCTGGTGAACTGCTGCGTGAAACCAAGCAACGTTCCCTTGTAGGGCGACGTCGACGATCCAATACCGGTTGATGCCGAATAGCTGTAGCTGGTTGAGGTCAACTGCTTAAGGATGAAATCCGAACGCGTCGTGTCGCCTGCGGGCACCGACGCGCCATAGACGATCAGGCGCGAGGGATCGGCCAGCACCCCGGAGTTGACCGTGATACGGCCTGCGAGACCTACTTGCTGCGGACCGTAGGATGTGATCGCACCGGAATAGGGATAGCCGCCGTCGGTGAACAGCGGAATTTCGGGGCCACCGCTCGTCAGCGACGTGGTGGTCGTCGTCACCGACGCGGCATTGATGTCGGATTGACCGATCGCACCATCGTCGAGCACGCGCAGGGTCGATCCAGATGGATTCGAGAACTGAACTCCGGTGCCGCTGAACGCCGCGCCGAGTTGCGTCAACACCGACGCCATGCCCCCGGAAAAGTCGATACCGACCACCTTGTCATTGGGATCGACGGTGACATCGTCCTTCAGCGGCAGAACACTCGGGTCGTCGACACGGACGATCGAGATGTTGCGCTGGGTGCCGGTGATGTTGTCGGTATAGGTAAGATGAATGACATTGCCGGACTGCAGACCGGACAGATCGAGATCGAATCCTGTCTGCGCGCCGGATGTCGCCGGCGTGCCGTCCGTTGTCTTGTCCGACAGAGCGCTGGCCATCGCCGCGGCAAGCTGGTCGACCTGGGTCTGCGCCTGGACCAGCGACTTGTCGCGCAGTTCGAGATACGCGGCCATCGCGCCGGAGCGGATCGAACCGCTGGAAACCAGATCAATGCTTCCGCCGTTGGCATAGGTAATGGTGATCGAGCCCAGGGTGCTCTTGGCCGGATCGGCATTCCACTGTGTTTCCGGCGTCACCGTGCCCTGCGCGTTGAACGACAGCGTTGCCGCATCCGAACCGCCGACGAGTTGCACGCCCGACGTTGTGTAGACGGAGACTTGATCGCCGTTGCCGGGAACGACGCGCACGTCCATCAGTTGTGAAAGCTGCGTGATGTACTGATCGCGCTGATCGAGCATCGCGGCGGTCGCCGCGGTCGATCCGACGCTGCCTTGCAACTGCTTGTTGATGTTCGCGATCGCAGCCAGCGCGTTGTTGGCCGTGGAGACCGAATTGGTCAGGCCGAGCTCGGCGCTGTTGCGCAGGTTCTGAATTCCCTTGGACGTCGCGTTCAACTGCTGCGCCATCGACTGCGCCGCGTTGATCACGCCGATGCGCGCGGACTGCGAGTCCGGGCTGGTCGAAAGCGCCTGAAGCGCGGATTTCAGCGCGCTGAATGTTGCCTCGAGAGTCGATGATGAGCCGGGATCGCCATAGATGCTCTGAAGGTTGTTCAGGAAGCTCGCGCGCGTGCTCGCATAGGACGCGCCCGACGTTTCGGTGCGGAGCTGGGTCTGGATGTATTCGTCGAGCGTGCGGTTGACGCCGATGGTCTGGACGCCGGTGCCGGTCGCCATCTGCACCTGGTTGGTCGTCTTGCGGACGTAACCCGGAGTTTCGGCGTTGGCGACGTTGGACGACACCAGCGACAGCGCCGCCTGGTTCGCCCGCAATCCGGACATCGCCGTCGAAAGAGCTTGGCTCAGACCCATAACAAACTGCCCATCTCAGGTCGCGTGGCGCGACAACACATCAGCGGCTATCGCAGGACGTTCAGAAGATCCTGCGCCATCTGGTTCGCGGTGGTGATGACCTTGGTGTTGGCCGAATAGGCCTGCTGCGTCACGATCAGCTTGGTGAACTCGTCGGCGATATCGCTGTTCGAGCCTTCCAGCGCGGAGCCGGTGATCGAGCCGCCCTTGCCGTAAATCGCCGGGCCCGACTGGTCGGTCACCTCGAACGCGCCGCCGTCGATGCGCTTGAGGAAATTCGCGCCGTTGAAGGTCGCCAGCACGATCTGCGCGAGGTCGATGTTGCGACCGTTCGAGTAGTTGCCCACCACGCGGCCGTTATCGCCGATCGAAACCGTTTGGAGCGAGCCGGCCGGGAAACCGTCCTGATGGATGTCGTTGACCTGCGCGTTGCCGTTCGCATCGGCGAAGGATGTCAGGCCGCTGACGCCGAAGTTGACGGTGACGTCGCCTAGCGTGATGCCGCTGATGGTCGGCGTGGTCAGGGTCACCGACGCGACCGCCGGCGTGAGCTGTCCGTTGGCGCTGAAGGTGAAGTCGGTGCCGACGTTCTGCCACGCCGTCGCCGAAGCGGTGGCGTTCGGATCGACCTGATAGAACAGATTCCACTTGTCGGTGTGACCAGGGCCGAGCGTCGATGAATCCATCTTGGCCCAGCGGAACTGGATGCTGACCGGCGAGCCGGAAATATCGTAACCGGTGGTCGCGCCGCCGGAGATCGATTCCTGAATGAAGGTCGCGGCGTCGGAGCCGATCACCGTTCCGGCACCGGCGGTACCGCCGCCGAGGCGATTCACGGCCACAGGCCCGGAGAAGCCGAGCGCTGCGAATGCGGTGGCGTTGCTTGAACTGACGGCGAGGTTGTTCGCAATGCCGGTGTGCAGAACGACCGAACCGTTGGTGACCGTCGATGACAGCGCCGAGTTGCCGCTCAGTCCGTCGATCTTGTCGAGCAACTGATCGACGGTGCTGTCGACAGGAATGTTGTTGGCGTCATCGAGGCCGCCCGAGGCGGTGAAGGTGATGGTATTGCCGTTCACGGTGATGGTGTCGCCGACCGCGAAGCTGACCGCCAGCGAGTCCGTGTTGGCGCCGCCCGAGAGCGCGGTCGCGCCGGTGATCTTGGTCGGCGTGGTCAGCGCGCTGTTGACCGATGCGCCGCTGGTGGCGTTGTCGAGATACGGCAGCGGCGGCGTGCCCACCGTGCTGGGATTGACGGTGAAGTCGCCGACATTCAGCAGTTCCGAACCCGGAATGGAGGTGTCGTGCTTGGTGGTCAGCGGATAGGACGCGAGGTTGGCGCGATAGGTCACGGTCGTGGTCGGCTGCGCCGGCAGGAAGTCGCTGCCGAATTTCAGAACCTGCGGATTGCTGCCGGTGACGTTGCCGGTGGTCGGGTCGATCGGAATGCCTTCCAGATAGTAGCCCGCGCCGTTGACCAGATAGCCGTTCTTGTCGAGCGTGAAGTCGCAGCGGCGGGTGTAGTTGTCGACACCGTTGAAGATCGGGTTGTTGTCGGTGAAGCTGCCAGGCTTCTGCACCACGAAGAAGCCGTCGCCGCTGATCGCCATGTAGGTGGAGACCGCTGCGCTCTGCACGTCGCCCTGCACCGTGTTGGTTTCGCGCGAGGCGGTGGTGACGCTGCCCGCCTTCTGATCGTTCACGCCGGTTTCCGGGATGAGATCGAGGAAGGAGGTGTCGATGCGCTTGAAGGCCGTGGTCTGCGAGTTGGCGATGTTGCCGGAGATGTTTTCCAGCGCGTAGGACTGAGCACGAAGACCCGCGACGGACGTGGTGAGAGCTCCAAAGATACCCATTACATTGTCTCCAGCTTCAATCCGGGCGGCCCGCCGGTGCCCAAAAGTCACGGCCGCAGTCGAAGAGGAGTTCGCAAGCGCCGTGCCAACAGCGTTTGCTACGTAAAATCAACGCCTTAAATGGAATGCCCCGGCCAGATGACCGGGGCACAATTGCCTAGCGGGGCAAGAATTGCCGGATCGCTCAGGTCGCCCCGCCCTCGGCGGGCTTGAAGGTCAGGGCCAGCCCGTTCATGCAGTAGCGCAGGCCGGTGGGCTTGGGCCCGTCATCGAAGACATGGCCGAGATGGCCGCCGCAGCGCCGGCACAATGTCTCGGTGCGCACCATCATGAAGCTGCGATCGGTCTTCTCGAGAATGGCGTTGGGCAGCGCCTGATAGAAGCTCGGCCACCCGGTCCCGCTCTCGAACTTGGTCTCCGACGCGAACAGCGGCAGGTCGCACCCCGCGCAGGCGAAGGTGCCCTTGCGCTTTTCCTTGTTCAGGGGGCTGGAGAACGGCCGTTCGGTTCCCGCTTCACGCAGCACATTATACTGGGCGGGAGACAACTGCTTCTTCCACTCCGCCGCAGTCTTCTCGATCTCGAATTTCCCGGTGGATTTTTCGCCGGCGCTGGCGCTGCCGAGGCCAAGCCAGCGGAAGGCCGAGAACGCGGCAAGACTCGTCGCGGATGCGAGCAGGATACGGCGGTCGATCATGGTCAAGGCTCCGTGCACATCGGAAAACAGGCTGTCCATCACGATCTACGGCCCCTGTCGCCAAAAGTTACGCCGGTCTGGCTGCAAACCGTCTCACGTTCGCGCGAGAGATCGCGCCTGTAACAAATATCTCCTCGTTTCACGAATCTTGAGAGCGCAGCACCGCAGAGTGGAAGCCAGCTTAGTTATTGAACCTAATCGCAAAATCGACGTTTCGCCCCTCTCGAGCTATTCGACGGTGGGAAACAACAATTAAATTCTTGACAGATTCATCTTGAAGAATCAGGAACTTAGGCAAGAAATGGACTTGACATTAACAATTTATCCCCTTAAGTAAAGGCAACATCCCGGCAGTGATTATCGCTGTCGCCAGACGCGGGCCTTGGAAACGGGGCTCGCGTCATTCATTTTGGATCCCATGATTCGGGTCCTTTGCTATATCGACGGCTTCAACCTCTATCACGCTATTGATGATATGAGCCGCGCTTCGCGTGGCGAACTCAATCATTTAAAGTGGCTCGATCTAAACAAACTAATGACCTTCTTCATTGATCCGAAGGTCCACAAGATCGAATACATTAAATACTTCTCTGCATACGCGACTTGGAAGCCAAAGCAACACGAGCGCCACCAAATTTACACGAAGGCTCTTGCGAGTACCGGCGTGCAAATGATCATGGGACAGTTCAAAGAAAAGGAAATCTACTGCCCGCTCTGCAAACTCACGCACATCGGTCACGAGGAAAAAGAGTCAGATGTTAACATCGCGGTTCATCTAGTTGCAGATGCGCATACGAATGCCTTTGATCAAGCCTTCATTGTAACAAGAGACTCCGATCTATCTGGCCCGATACGGTACATCCGAAGTAGCTTCCCCGAAAAGAAGATCAAAGTTGTTGCCCCTCCACAGCGAGGCCACAGCAAAGAACTTTGGGCACTTGCGAACGCCCGCGCAGCGATTAAAAAATTTCACCTCGAGAACAGCTTGTTTGCAGAGACTGTGACAGATTCCAAAGGCGCCAAGGTTTGTACGCGCCCCGTCCCTTACGCGCCAAAGGCGTAGGCATCCACTTATTCGCCCATCAGTCACCCGGCCCGCGCCGTTCTTCATGCATCGCCGCCGACGCCTGCTGCCGCGCGAGTGACGCCTGCGCCTTCGCGGAGGCGATCCGGGCTTCGCGGGCGTCCTCGCGCGCCAGTTCCCGCGCCTGCGCCCGTTCCCGGTACCGCGACAACGCACCGGCTGCGGCGGAATGCCCCCGTACCCACATATCTATCGCCTGCCCGGCGATACGCCCCGCCGGACCGCCGGCCCAGACCAGTTCAAACGGCGAGAACAGCCGCCAGCGATCGTCGCCGGCAAGAATGCCCCGCGCTACTAACTGGCCGCCCATCGCCGTCGTATTCAGACCCTGACGCCCGAAGCCGCTGAGAACCCAAAGTCCCGGCTGGATCTCGCCGATCTGCGGCATGCCGTGCACGGTCTGGCCGAACATGCCGCTCCAGCTCTCCGCGATGTTCACCAGTCCCAGTTCGGGGAATGTCGCGGCGATACGGTTCTGAATGCGCTTCACATAATGCTTCGGATCGCCCTGCCATGTCGTCTCCGGACTGGACCAGAGCAGACGGTCGCCATCGACAACACGGAAATGGTCAATGCCGTGACTGTCGAGCACGGACCCGCGAAAAGCGACGGTGTGCAACAGTTGCGTGCCGAGCGGCTCGGTTAGCGCCGCATAACGCCAGGTGGGCAGCAGCGTCGCGGTCAGCCGCTGGCTGGGCGCGCCAAGATGCGCATTGCCGGCCAGCACGACATGGGTGCAGCGCAGTTTCGCCGACGGCGTGAACACACGTTTGCGGATGCCCGCGGGGTCAATGCTGACCACCGGCGTATCCTCGAAGATGCGCACACCCGCGCTCTCCGCGAGCGCCGCGAGGCCCCGCACATAACCCCGCGCGTCGAGCTGAAACGCCTTGGGAAAATGAATCGCATGGAAGTAGCGATCCGTTTTCAACACCTCCCGCACCCGATCAACCTGCCAGCCTTCGATCTCAGTGCCGAAATCCTCGCCGATGGTCTGCAACTGGCTAATGAGTTCGTCACCGGCATCGACAAGGGAGACATCCAGCGCGCCGTCGGTCAGCGCGATGTCCGGCATCGGCGCCGCCGTCTTGCGGACATAGTCCGCGCCATCCTGCGCCAGCGTCCACAACTCGCGCGCATCCTCGAAACCGACGCGCTCGATCAGATCGGACGCCGGCACGCCATATCCCGGCATCACGGTCCCGAGATTGTGGCCGGACGCGTTCCAGCCGATGCTCCGGCCTTCGAGCACGACCACGCTCGCGCCGAGGCGCGCCGATTCCAGTGCCGCCGTAAGGCCCGCCAATCCTCCGCCGATCACGCAGATATCGACATCCAGATCGAAGGTCAGACCCTGGCGTGCGGGTGCGCCGGTGAGGTTTTCAGAAGATTCGTCCATACCTGTTCCGGAAATCGCAGACAGTGGCTTGTTTTCTGGGTGTAACGGTACTCGCGCCCGTCACAGGTTCTGCGTAAACTTGTACACTATTCCGCGCCGCGAGTGGACCCATGCCACAGTGGACGATGTTTCCCCGAACGAGATGACCGTATGCGCCGCCTGATCCTGCTTCGCCATGCCAAGACCGAGCGGGATGCCCCTTCGGGCAAGGATCAGGATCGCCGGCTCGACCAGCGCGGTCATCACGACGGCGCGGAGATGGGCCGCTGGCTTGCGGCTGAAAATTACCGGCCGGACCTCGTGCTGGTGTCCACGGCAACACGCACGCGGGAAACCTGGGAGCTGGTTCGGGCAGCGCTGCCAGCGGTCAGCGCGCGTCACCTGCCGGAACTGTATGGCGCCAGCCCGTCAGACCTGTTGCGGGCCATTCACGGCGCGGCGACGGCCGACCCGAAATGCCTGATGATCATCGCGCACAATCCCGGACTGCATGAACTCGCACTGGCGCTGATCGCCGGCGGCGATCCTGCGGGACGGCGCGCGCTGGACGCCAACCTGCCGACTTCCGGCGTCGCCGTGATCGACTTCAAGATCGACGACTGGGACGATATCGGCTTTCGCGGCGGTCAGCTCGCACGCTTCGCCAGTCCCAAGCTGCTGAGAGAGGAATCGGGCGAAGCATAATGCCTGCGGCAATCGGGCGATCTTGCATCCCGCCAGCCGTGACTTCATCGTAGGCCCTCCAGCACACGGAGAGACCGATGTTCCAGTCCATCCTTGTTCCGATCGACCTCGCCGACACCGACCTGGCCAAGCCGGCCATCGAGACGGCGGCCTCGCTGTCGACGTCATCCGGCGGCATGGTGCGGCTGGTGAATGTGATGCCGATGACGCCGGTAATGCTTGCGGAATATGTGCCGCCGGATTTCGACGCCCAGCAACGGCAATCGGCGGAAGAAGCGCTGGCCATCGTCGCGCGCGAATCCGGCATCGAGAGCCGGCGCATCTCGATTGCTGTGCGGCAGGGCGGCATCTATCACGAAGTGCTGGAAGAAGCCGCGGATATCGGTGCCGACCTGATCGTGATGACCTCACACCGGCCGTCGATGCAAAGTTATTTTCTCGGCTCGAACGCCGGGCATGTCGTCCGCTATGCAAAATGCTCGGTGCTTGTGGTCCGGCACTGACGTACCGATCAACCTGCGTGACCGACTTCTCTCCGGGGCGCGCCTCGGCTATGGTCCGTGCGCCGCCAGTGATCCCCATCATCGGGCGGTAAGGTTTGGCCGGGCCGGCCAACGATGCCCGGCCGAGCTGAACTCTCTAACCCGCTTACGGCGAAGCGTCCTTTTACGGCAAAACGTCCTTGGGCAGCGCCTCGAACGTATATCCGCGCGGCTGGTTGCGGCGCATGAAGCCGCCGATCTGCCAGCCGAACAGCGCGGCGAATCCGGCCAGAAACAATACGCCGCCATACTGTCCCATCGTCATCGCGCGGATCATCAGGCCGAGCATCGCAGCCCCGACAAGGGCCGTCATCACCAGCCCCGCCCAGTAGATCGCCGGATTGATTCCAACCACCAGCACCGCCTTGCTGTCGATCGCAGCCAGGCGGCGATGGAGTTCGCGAATGAATGCGCGATAGCCGTCATCCTGCGGCGACATCAGCGCCACGGTGTGCCAGGTGGTGGAATAAACCGACACGCGCTCGCCGCGCGTATCCTCGATGTCGGCGCGGAAACGCCGCGACTGCATCGACACCGGACGATAGGACAGGCGGATGGCGGCGATCTTGTCCAGCGGCCAGAGCCCGTGCTTTCCCTTGACCTGCCAGGATAGTCCCTGATCGGTGAGATCGAATTGCCACGCGCTGCCGACCAGCGACGGCTTGAACACATAGTGTGTGCCGTCACCATCCGTACCGGATTCACCCGCGCCGTCGCGCGGGCCGGTCTTGAACATCTGCGCGAGCATAAAAATCCTTCAATCGGCGCTGCGATTTCTCGCCACCGCAAGGCGGCTTGCGCGGCGGCCTGCAGCTATCCTACAAGTCATATCAGCCCGCCGCGCCCGGACAAACCCTGATGGCCACGCCCGCCTATTTCTCCCGCCATATCGTCCTCGCCGGATCCCTCCTGTTCGGCGTCCTGCTGGCGCTCGGCATTCACATCATCATCCAGCGCTTCAATCTCAATCTCGGTGACCTGTGGCGGACCGACATTCCGGAGCTGATTCCGGCGCGCGCCGCGCTGGCGTGGTGGCTGGTCGGCGGCGCCGCTTTTCTCGCGGGTTTTATTTCGGCGTCGCTGATGAACAAAGCCGTCTCGGGCCGCATCTCGCTGCGGCTGCGCCAGTTCCTGATCGCGGTTGGCGTGATCATGCTGGCGGCCGCGGGCCAGGCGGCGTCCGCCCCAAGTCCGATCCCGACCCTGTCCGGCGCGCTGGCCGGTTTTGTCGCTCTTTGCCTCGGCGCGGTGATGGCGCTGTGCGGCGCGCAGTTTGCCCTGCGCCGAAACTGATACGCGCGCGAAGGATCGACGCGGCCTTTTGCCTCATCCATTGCAAGCCGCCGGTTGTCGCTCGCGCCGCCGGCCCGCGCTCCCGAACATCTGGATCAGCAAGGCGGTGGCAGGACCGCCATGCGCGGTCTTTCAAAAACGCGCCGATTCCCCACATGAGGCATGCCGGATCTTGCAGAGCCGGACAATGTGAACGGCAGATGACGCCCATTCGCCCCTGATTTGCCGACATTAACTGCCATTCGCGTTGCAAAACCGCCCTATTTTCCACCCGCCGGATTTCGCGTATGAGTACCGCCGCAGCCGCTTGCTCACTGTCGCCTCAATCGGCTTCTATGGATTTCGCGCCCTGCCGGGAGGACGAATGCAACAATTGTTGAGCACGCTCGGGCGTGTCTTCAGGGAACGAATTGGCTGGAAACGTGTCGGGATCGTTGCCAGCCTGATCATCGTGACCATCGCGATCATGCACCTGTTCCGCACCCTCAAGGGCGTGGACACCGCGATCGTTCTGACCGCGCTTGCCGAAAAATCGCATGGCCAGATCGCCATGGCGGCGCTGTGCGTGCTCTGCGCCTTCTTCACCCTGACGTTCTATGACCTGTTCGCGCTGCGCACCATCGGCAAGATGCATGTGCCCTACCGGATCGCCGCGCTGTCGAGCTTCACCAGCTACACCATCGGTCACAATATCGGCGCCACGGTTTTCACCGGCGGTGCGATCCGTTTCCGCATCTATTCCGACTGGGGACTGAACGCGATCGACGTCGCGAAAATCTGTTTCATCTCCGGCCTGACCTTCTGGCTCGGCAACACCTTCGTGCTCGGTATCGGCATGATCTGGCATCCGGCAGCCGCCGCGTCGATCGACCTCCTGCCCGAAAGCATCAACCGGCTGATCGGGATCGGCCTGCTCGCAGGTATCGGCATCTATCTCGCATGGATCGCCACGGGCCACGGCCGCCGCCAGCTCGGCAAGGATGGCTGGATGGTCCATCTGCCGTCGGCGCCGCTGACCGTGCTGCAGATCGTGATCGGCGTGATCGACCTCGGCTTCTGCGCCCTGGCGATGTATCTCCTCGCCCCGTCCAATCCGGACCTCGATTTCGTGACGCTCTCGGTGGTCTTCATTCTCGCCACGCTGCTTGGCTTCGCCAGCCATGCACCGGGCAGTCTCGGCGTGTTCGATGCCGCCATGCTGGTCGGCCTGCCGATGCTGGGCAAGGAGCAGTTGCTGGCCTCCCTGCTGGTGTTTCGCATCCTCTATTTCCTGATCCCGTTCGCCACCTCGATCACCATCATGGGAGTCCGCGAATTGTGGCTCAGTGTGATCCTGCCCTGGCAGCAGAGCCGGAAACTGCAGCCCGCGCCGGCTGTCGCGCAAGCGTCACAACAGCAGCAGTCCAAGCAGGCCGCGGAGTAATCCGGCGCACAAAGATGTGGCTTGTGGGGTGTCGGGAACATGTTTTACGTTCCCGGCGCACCCCACATTTTGGCCTTATCCATCGGCTTCAAACCAGCATGTTCCGCGTTATTCGCCTGTCGCTCAGAGCCAGACTTCTGGCCGCCGTTCTCTCGGCTGCAACGCTCGGAGGCGCGGGCGCGCATGCGCAAACGCAGATTGTCCCGCCGTCCGCCGCGCCCGCCGTGCAGCTTGCGACGGACATGCAGATTTCGTGGGAAGTCCGCAACCGCTTCCGTCTGTTTCGCGATGAACGCGATTTTGCGCTTCAGGTGAGCGCCCTTGGCGGCCGCAGCATCCTCGCCGCCGAACAGGCGCTGGCCGCGCAGAGCGACGGACGCGGCTGGGCGCGCAACACCCTCGGACGCCTGTGCATCGACCAGGCCGGGCGTGTCAGCGAACCGTGCACCCGCGATGGCGTGAAGGAAAGCTACCTCACCCCGGTGGATCATCCCGTTACGGTGCGCCTGACCGGCGCTGTACCGGTCGGCGCGACCTGCGCATGGACGTTCGAGGATGGCGATCCGCCGCGGCAATCGACGCTGGATTGCGCCGAACCGATCAACCTGCGTGTCCGCTACGGCCGCGCGACCCCGGTCACGGTGGACGTGTCGAGCGGGCCTGACGCGCCGCTACGCGTGACCACGCAGATCGCGGTGCGCGACATCTTCATCGCGGGCCTCGGCGATTCCATCGCCTCGGGCGAAGGGAATCCCGACAAGCCAGTCGCGCTCTCCGATGACGGATTCTGTTTCCGCTCCTATCTCGGCGGCCCCGCCGGCATGTATTTCCGCCCCGGCCGCGCCGGCTTCAAGGGCGCGCGCGCCTGCGACACGTCCGATGGCTCCAGCCTGCAGAACTGGCAGCGCGCCGGCGCTCAGTGGATGAACCCGGCCTGTCACCGCTCGCTCTACAGTTACCAGACCCGCGTGGCGATTGCGCTCGCCGCCCAGAATCCGCAGATCGCGGTCACCTATCTGCCGCTCGCCTGCACCGGCGCGACCATCGCGGAGGGCATGTTCAGTTCGCAACGCGCGCGTGAATGCGTGGTCGGCAAGAACGGCCTGACCTGTCAGGGCACGGTGGACGCGCAGATCACGGAACTGCGTGAGGCACTGGGCGCGGCGACAAAGCGGCAACCTGACCGGCAACTCGACCTCATCCTGCTGTCGATCGGCGCCAACGATATCGACTTCTCCGGCCTCGTCGCCGACGTCATCGTCGAACGGCAGACCGAACGCGCATTGTCGCGGCGCTCCGGGGTGCTGACCTCCGTCGATGAAGCGCGCGGTATCCTGCAGACCGGCCTGCCGCGCGATTTCAGCAAATTGCGTCAGGCATTGAAGCCGCTTGTCGGCGGCGATCTCGCGCGCGTGGTGTATGTCTCATACGCCAATCCGGCGCTGGTGAACGGCGCGCCCTGCCCCGGCGGGCGCGGCGGCTTCGACATTCATCCGGCCTTCAACGCCGATCCGCAGCGGCTCGCCGAAGTCACCAACTTCGTACAGAGCGAATTCCTGCCGCAGATCAGAAATCTCGCGCTCTGCAGCGGCGGCGTCTTGTGCGGCGATCAGGCCCGCGACCGCATGACCTTCGTCGATCAGCACCAGGCTGCGTTCGCCAATCACGGCTTCTGCGCACGCTCGGAAACCGATCCGGCGTTCGACCGCGAATGTTTCTCCGCAACCGGCGAGAGCTTCGTCAACGACATCGTCAACGCCGCGAACAATCCGCTGGTCTGCGGCGCGGGCGCCAGCGACTTCCGCGCCTACTCGCCACGCGCACGCTGGGTGCGCGACGCCAACGACAGCTATTTCACCGCGATGACCTATCCGCAGGCGCAAAAGGCGCCGACCAACCAGCCCGGCGACATTCACGACGCCACATGGGGCGTGCTGTCAGCCGTCTATGGCGGCGCGATCCATCCGACCGCCGAGGGCCATGCCGCGATGGCGGACGCGGCGCTTCCCGCCGCGACGAGCGTGCTCGGCCTTGGATTGACGGAAGCGCCGGTGACCGGAGAGCCCATCGCGCCGGTCAGGCAATAACAAAATCCGTCAGCAATAACCGTCATTCCGGGCGCGCGTCTTCGCGCGAACCCGGAATCCAGAGTCACAATCGAGAGAATGGATTCCCGGCCTGCGCCCAGGGGCGCATCCCGGAATGACGGCCGATATAGCGATACCGCGTCAGTTGACGCCGAGCTTCTTCTGCAGGCTCGACGATGAGGTCGTGTACTGGAACACGACGCGCTTTTCCGGGAAGACGTAGCGGCTGGCCTTCTGCGCCATCAAAGCGCCTTCATGGAAGCCGGAGAGAATGAGCTTCAGCTTGCCCGGATAGGTGTTGATGTCGCCGATGGCGAAGATACCGGGCACGTTGGTCTCGAACGCCTCGGTATCGACCGGGATCAGGTTGTTTTCCAGGTTGATGCCCCAGTTCGCGACCGGGCCGAGCTTCATGGTCAGTCCGAAGAACGGCAGCATGGTGTTGCAGTCGACCTTGAAGGTCTGGTTGTCATTGCCCTTCACCACCGCGCCGGACAGCACACCATTTTCGCCTTCGAGCGCGGTCACCTGTCCGAGCCTCAGATCCATCTTTCCGGCAGCGACCAGCGCGCGCATCTGGTCGACGCTGTGCGGCGCGGCGCGGAAATCGTCCCGGCGATGCAGCAGCGTGACGCGCTTCGCTATCGGCTGGAGATTGAGCACCCAGTCCAGCGCGGAGTCGCCGCCGCCGACGATCAGCAGGTCCTTGCCGCGGAACTGCTCCATCTTGCGCACGGCGTAGAACACCGACGTGCCCTCATAGGCTTCGATCCCCGGCACCGGCGGACGCTTCGGCTGGAACGAACCGCCCCCGGCTGCGATCACCACCACCTTGGTCTCGAACACCTTGCCCGCATCGGTGGTGACGCGGAACAGCGGATCGCCGATCTTCTCGATGCTCTCGATCATCTCGTTGAGATGGAAGGTCGGGTTGAACGGCTTGATCTGTTCCATCAGCGCGTCGGTGAGCCCCTGCCCGGTCACCATCGGAATCGCCGGAATGTCGTAGATCGGTTTCTCCGGATACAGCTCCGCGCACTGGCCGCCGAGTTTGTCGAGGATGTCGACCAGATGCACCTTCATGTCGAGCAGGCCGAGTTCAAACACGGCGAACAGGCCGCAGGGGCCAGCGCCAATAATCAGGACGTCGGTTTTGATCGGTTCGGTCATGGTCGTTCCGGCTTGACTGGAAAGAATGGGCGGGCGGGAAGCGGGGAATGCCGCTTTTGAGGGCATTGTCTAACGAAGTCAGCCCCTTGGGGGAAGTCATATTCCACGCCGCCCGGCCCGCCGGCAGCTTGTGAGGCGGCGGCGTTTCCCGCTATGCAGAGCGCAAACCGGAGACCCAAGACGTGGACGCACCGACCCGCCCCAAGCGCCAGTTCAAACTCGCGAACTATCCGTTTCAACTGACCGACAATGTCCGCTACGGCGACCTCGATCCGAACAAGCATGTCAACAACGGGGTGTATTCCACCTATTTCGAGACCGCCCGCGTCACCCTGCTGCGCAGCGGGGACCGCGGCCTGATGCCGAAAGGCCTGAGCTGGATGCTGGTGCATCTGGCGATCGACTTCCGCGCCGAAATGCACTGGCCTGGCAGCTTTGAACTCGGCATCGGCGTGACCAAGCTCGGCCGCACATCGGCGACTTTCGAGCAGGTGGTGTTCGCCGGCGATGTCTGCACCGCTTCCGCCGAAGCCGTCACGGTGCTGGTGGACGCGAAGACCCGCAAACCGGCACCGCTGACGCCCGAAATCATCGAGCGCTTTCAGCCGTGGATGCTTCGGTCCTGAACAGTCACCTTGGCGTGATTGCTGTTGCCGCCGAACCCGTCTGCCTCTAAAGCTCGAGACGGAATTCCGAGGCAATCGGATCGTATCCGTCAATGCTCACCTTTTCGACCGACGACCTGCGCCCGCACGAGCGGTTCGATTACTGGTGCGAAGTCCGCGCCCGCAACCTGTTTGGCGTGACCATTTCCCTGAGACAGGAGGAGCGTCAGCACTTCCGCGGACGTTTCACGGCACACCCGGTCGGCGGCGCCACCCTGAGCCAGATGCAGGCAACGCCCTACAGCGTGTCACGCGGCATAGACGACATTTCCCGCGCATCGAGCGACAGCCTGTGCATCTATCAGCAGACCGGCGGCGCGAGCTGGTTCAACACCCGGAACGGCACTGAATTCGTGGTGCGTCCCGGCGACCTCGCCATCAGTCACACCGATGTGCCGTATCTGACCCGCCCGGCCACCGCCCACGGCTTCGATCTGCGCGTTCTGAAAATTCCGCTGGCTGGCCGCGATATGCGTGCGCAGGGCACGCTGCACCTCGCCCCATCACCGCTCCATCACGATCCCCGCCTGTCGACGGTGATCTCCGCGTCGTTTGCCGCGCTCGCCGCGCAGGCGGCCAAAAATCCCGAAGCGGATTGCGAGGCTGCGGTCGGCCATCTCGCGCAGCTCGCGCTGCTGGCGCGCGGCAGCGTTGCGGCCAGTTCGGCCAGCAGCCGCGCCGCGCTCCGGTTCGGATTCCTGCAGGCGGCGCGCGACATCCTCGCGCGCGATCTGCACCGGCCCGGCCTGTCGCCGGCAACTGTGGCCGAAGCGCTCGGCATTTCGGTGCGGCAATTGCACATCCTGTTCGAGCCCACAGGCGAGAGTTTTTCGCGCACGCTTCTCGCGATGCGGCTGGCGGAAGCCTGCCGGTTGCTGCGAACGGCTCCGGCGCTGACGGTGACGGACATCGCCCACGCCTGCGGCTTCGATAGTCTCGCGACCTTCTATCGCGTGTTCCGGATCGCCCATGGCACCACGCCCGGCGACATCAAGGCCGCCGCGCTTCGGAGCCTGTCGTGATCAGCTTTTCCACCGATGACCTGCGGCCGCAGGACCGCTTCGATCATTGGTGCGAAGTGCGCGGCAAAAGTCTGTTCGGCGTCACCATCGAGCTTGAGCGCGAGCGCCGCGCCGATTTTCACGGGCGTTTTTCAGCGCGCCCGATCGGCAACGCGGTTCTTGCCGAGATGACCGCGTCGTCCTACCGCGTCGGCCGCACGCCTGCCGATATCGCGCGCCTTTCCAGCAACAGCCTGAGCATCGGATACCAGATCCGTGGACCGGGCTATGTGGATATCGGGCGCGGACGGGTTCATCGCATTCGTGAAGGCGACTTCACCGTCAGCCATTCCGAGCAGCCGTTCATGGGAACGCCGGAACGCACGGACGGCTTTCATTTTCGCACGCTGAAGATTCCACTCGACAGCAATATTTTACTGGGCGCGCGTGCGCACGATCTGGCGCCCGGCACGCTCGATCACAACACGAAATTCACGCGCCTGATCGCGGCGATGTTCGCCGCACTGTCAGACCCGCATGAACGCGCCGCATCTCCTGAAGACGACATTCAGCACATCGCCCGGCTGGCGCTGCTGGCGCGCCAGCGGCTGTCGCCGGGGTTTCCCGAAAGCCGCGCAGCGCTGCGCGCGGGATATCTCCACGCCGCGCGCGCCATCATGAAACGCGATCTGCATCGGCCCGACCTGACGCCGGCGGGCGTCGCAGCCGAACTCGCGATCTCACTGCGTCAGGTCCATGTGCTGTTCGAGCCGACGGGATTTTCGTTCGCGCGGACCCTGACCGCGATGCGCCTCAAGGAAGCCCGGCGGCGGCTCGAAGCGATGCCCGTTTGCTCGGTGGCGGACATCGCCTATGCCTGCGGCTTCGACAGCATTGCGACATTCTACCGGGTCTTCCGCTCGGCCTTCGGCATGACGCCGGGCGATGTCCGCGCGCTCGGTGCCTGACCCTGCTCCGTCGCTTCCGCGCGAAAAATCAACGAGTGTGCGCGGAATGAGAAGACGGTATTTCGCCGGCATGCGACATTCCTGATCAAGGCTGCAGGCTCCCGCGTCAGGGCAGGCTTGCCGGCGGTTTTCATGACGAAAGAATGCTCGCTTGACTGTTTCAGCGATCCTTTCATCACCAAAAAATTTTCCCCTTCCCCCGTTGTGACCCGGGAGCCACGAGTCTGAAAAGATTCGACTTTTCCGCGCCTCATTCAAGGCAGTCTGCGCGCAATGAGACGACGGCTCCCCGCCGATCTGCCACACGTCCGCGAGGGGATCACTGCCGCCCGGTTGGCGGCAGTGCGTGGGTCAAAGGTGAGGAATGGCGGGCGTTGGACGAGTTGCGGCGATCAAACGGGCCGCGTTCGCGCTGTTGACAGGTGGCGTCCTGGCGGTCTCGGCCACGGCAAGCGCATGGGCGTCCGCGGGCTGCGATGCCATCAACAACGGCGAACTCGACGTCTCTGCCTCCACCTCGACACCGATGGCCTCGCGCACCATCACCGGCAAACGCTTCGCCCCGGGCGATGTACTGACCACCACGTCCCGCACCAATGACGGCTCGTTGGGCCTTGTCCAGTTGGTGTTCACGGACGGGAGCCAGGGCAGCGCGCAGCGCACCAATCCTCCGAACTTCTCCACCTTCACGCTGACGGCGGCAGGCAACGAGTCCTCCATCATCGCCTATATCTATAACAACGGTTTTGGCGGCGGCTCGAACTGGATCACGGTCACCTGCACGCCGGGACCGCCCAACGCCAGCCTGACGGAAATCCAGAGCAGCGGCAGTCCGAGTATCGCCGGACAATCGGTGACCTTCACCGCCACCATGACCGGCACCGCATCCAACGGCACCCCGAACGGCACCGTGACCTTCGACTTCGGCGACGGCACAGCGGCAACACCCGTCACGCTCAGCGGCGGCACGGCATCCATCAGCCATACCTATGCGACAGCGGGCAATAAAACCGTAACTGCGAACTATGGCGGCGACGGCAGCAACTATGTCGCCAGCTCGGCCGGCATGACGCAAACCGTCAACAAGGTCACCAGTTCGCCGAATCTGAACATCGCGCCGTCGCCCGCTGTCGTGGGTCAGGCATCGACATTTTCAGTGACGGTGCCCGGCGCGTCGGGTGTGCCAACCCCGGCCGGCACGGCGACGATCAATTTCGGCGACGGCTCATCCAACACTGTTCTCACCTTGAGCGGCGGCACGGCAAGCACGACGCATACCTACACGGCTGCGGGCAACTTCACCGCGACCCTGACCTATAGCGGCGACACCAACTACACCAGCGCTGCGCCCACCTTTCCGGTGACGGTCAATGCGGGTGCCTCGGGCACCAGCATCGGTTCAAGCGCCAATCCGAGTCCGTTCGGACAAACAGTGACGTTCACCGCGACAGTCACCGGCACGAACCCCACCGGCACGGTGCAGTTCCTCGATGGCGCGACGGTGCTTGGTTCCGGAATTGTAGTGGCGGGAAGCGCCACCTTCTCGACATCGGCCCTGTCCGCGGGACCGCATTCCATCACCGCGGTTTATGGCGGCGACAGCAACAACGCCGGATCGACATCCAGCGTACTGACGCAGACCATCAGCCTGTCCACCACCACAACAACGCTGGCATCCTCACAAAATCCGAGTGACGTGGGCAAACCGGTGACATTCACCGCGAACGTCACAAGCGGCGCCGGTGCGCCCAACGGCGGCACCGTCACCTTCATGGACGGCGCGACGACGCTCGGCAGCGCCAGCGTGTCCGCAGGTATCGCCACCCTCACCACCACATCGCTTGCGCTGGGCAGCCACAGCATCACCGCCAGCTTCAGCGGCAGTCCCGGCTTCACCAGCGGCATGTCGTCACCGCTGCTGCAGTCGGTCAACATTCCTGCGGACAGCCTCAAGCTGCGCGCGTTGCAGGCCATGGTGACGCCGATGGTCAGCCAGTTCTCCGGACAGGCCATCTCGGGCGCCATCGACAACGCGATCTCGGAAGGTTTTAGCGACGGCGGCGGCTCGCTCGTCGCGCCGAACAGCTCCGGCATCCGCTTCAATTTTTCCGCAGACAGCAGCGACGATCCGAAAGCGTCCTCGAAGGTCAGCTCCGCCGCGCCGTTTGGCGCAGCGCCGGACAAGTCCCGTGTCAACGATGCCATCGGCGCCCTCGCCTATGCGGCACCAGCCAAAGCGCCGCCGCGCTTCACCGAGCAGAAGGAATGGCTCGGCTGGGCCGAAGTGCGCGGTACGACGCTCGACCGCTCAGGCAACAACGGCACCGGCACGTCGGCGCTCCACGGCAACCAGATCAATGTGGTTGCGGGCCTCACGCGCAAACTTGCGCCGAACTTTCTGATCGGCGCGTTCGGCGGCTACGAGACGTTCGATTATCGCTCGGATCAATTGCAAGGGCGCCTCAAGGGCGATGGCTGGACCGCTGGCGGCTATCTCGGCTGGAAGATCGCACAGAAAATCCGCTTCGACGCCGCCGTGGGTTATTCCGGCATCGGCTACGACGGCACCGCAGGCACCGCATCCGGGACCTTCAATGGCAATCGCTGGCTGGTGTCAGGCGGACTGACCGGCAGCTATGAAAGCTACGGTTTCCAGATCGAGCCGTCGGCGCGCATCTATGCGCTGTGGGAACATGAGAACGCTTACACGGACACGCTCGGCACGCAGCAAGCCGCCCGCGATTTCTCCACCGGCCGCGCCAGTGCGGGCCTGAAGCTCGTCTATCCGATGATGTGGTCGTCAATCGCGCTCGCCCCGTATATCGGGTTGTACGGCGACTACTATTTCAACGGCGACACGGCATCCGTTCCGGCGGCAAGCCTCGCGACCGTCTCAGCCATCGTTCTCGATGGCTGGTCGGCGCGGGCGGCGGGCGGCGTGAACGCGAAGCTCGGGAACGGTGCGCAGATTTCTGTGGGGGTGGAGCGTGGCGGCCTCGGCAGCAGCAGTGGCGTCGCGCTCTGGACTTACCGCGCCCGCGCATCAATGCCGTTTTGAGATCGCCGCCATGCAGGACCTGCCATCGTCGCTGGCCATCGCGCTGCGGCTCACCGCCGCGATCTGGATCTTCGGTCTCGTTGCATGGCTGATGGGTGCGGACAGACGCATCGTCGCCGCGGCGTTCGTCGTCGGCGCGGCGACGGCGATCATCGAATGGAGCATCGCGAAGAACATCACCGCACGGCCGGACGATACGTCCGCCGCGCCGGATGACGACGACTTTACGCCTGACGTTCGGGTGTCGACACCACAAGTCCGTCGAGTTCGCCGGTCACCTTGATCTGGCACGACAGGCGCGAATTCGGACGCACGTCATAGCCGAAGTCGAGCATGTCTTCTTCCATCGGCGTCGGCGAGCCAACCTTCTCGCGCCAGGCTTCATCGACATAGACATGGCAGGTCGCGCAGGCGCAGGCACCGCCGCATTCCGCTTCGATTCCGGGAATCGCGTTGCGGATCGCCGCTTCCATGACGGTCGCGCCGGCCTCCACATCCACGGAACGGGTGGTACCTGCGTGATCGGTGAAGTTGATTTTGACCATGATTGTCGCGCTGCCCGGATAATTCAGATTGAGCAGTCCTATAACGGGTCAGTCACAAGGAAGCCAGCGCCCCCTGAGGGTAAAAGCGGCGCATAACAAGGCGGATCAGGACCGGTTCAGCATCCGCCCGATGGCTTCCCGGGCTTCCGCGACGGTCTCCTGCAGCCGCGTGAGCGTGCTGGCGACATCGCCGCCGTTCTTCATCGCCGCCTCCAGCCCGAGAGCGGCCTCCGCCACCCGGAAAGCACCGATCGCCCGCGCCGAGCCCTTCAGCGTATGCGCCAATGCGCCCGCGTCCGCAGGCATGGTCTTGAGGCGGGCGATGAGTTCGCCGCTCTGGGCGGCAAAAAGCGCGAGAACTTCAGCCTCGAGCGCGGCTTCCCCGAGCGTCATGCGCCCGAGATGCTGAACGTCGATAGCGGACTCTTCCGGGACCAGCGGCGGCGACGGCATCCAGTTCAACTGCTCCAGATTGAGGGACATCACCACCCGCGGACTGCATGAGGGTGCCGGATCAACCGGCCGAAACACCCGCAGGCAATCACACCAATGGTTAACGAAACGTATCAGCCATTCGCCACCATTTAGCCATGTTTTTGCCGTGCCGACGCCCAGAAATACCAAAGTGCTTTTGAAAACTGTTGATTTCTGAAAGCGTTAACCCTCCCGACGTTAACGATGATTAAAAATGAATTAACTCCCGCCATTTCATTCGACCGACCGAGCCAATAGGATGTTTGCGGAAGTGCGGGAGAACCGGCGGGACACATCCACGGCGCAACAGACTGTCAGCCGGCGGTATCGGGGCAACATTCAGACGGCGCGGCGCATCCCGCCAGCCATCTGCGAATGCGAAAAAAGTAAAGGCGTGCGGGACACATGGCAAAGAATCCGAAGGTCAAGGATCCAACCGAAGTTGCTCTTTCGGCGATCGAGGAAGCTCTGAACATGGGTGACCTGCCCCAGTCCGACAGCGGACGGGACAATGCCTTCAACGAGCCGTCGCTCGGCGCGCCAGGCCGCGGCGCGGACCTGCGCCAGCCGGATCTCGGCGCACCCGGCTTCGACCGCCTGCCCGCCAACGACGACCGCGAGACCATCGGCAACATCCTGCAGGCCATCCAGAAGGGCCGCCCGCGCCGCAACGCCTACACCGTCGCCACCCTGTTCTCCGGCCTGTGGATCGCCGGCGTCGGATTTATCGCCTTCGCCTTCCTGCCCGCGCTTGAAACCATCGTCGGCCAGGGCAGCGCCGGCGCGCTGGCGATGATCGGCCTGCTCGCCGTCCTCGTCGCGCCGCTGCTGCTGTTCTACTTCGTCGCCGGCATGGCCTGGCGCAGCCAGGAAATGAGCATGATCGCTCAGTCCATGGCTCAGATGGCCGTCCGCTTCTCCGAACCCGAACACGTCGCCAACGGCGCCATTGTCAGCGTCGGCCAGGCGATCCGCCGCGAAGTCGCCGCCATGGGCGACGGCGTCGAGCGCGCCATCGCGCGCGCCGGCGAACTCGAAGCGCTGGTCGCCAATGAAGTCTCCTCGCTGGAGCGCGCCTACAGCGACAACGAAGTGCGCATCCGCGCCCTGCTGCAGGACATCGCGGTTCAGCGCGACAACCTCGTCGGCCAGGCCGAACAGGTGCGCAACGCGATTTCCGGCGTGCAGATCGACCTGCGTCAGGACATCGCACTGATCAGCGACGCGATCGCCTCGCGCGTCGACGAAGTCGCCAGCAGCATCACCGGCGCGCTCGAGGAGCGCAGCGAACACATCACCCGCGCGCTCTCCAGCGCCGGCGACAACATGATCATCGCGCTCGGCGAGCGCGGCGGCGACCTGCTCGACCGCCTCGAAGAAGCCTCGACCCAGACCGCCGCCAGCGTGCTCGACGCCAGCGAGAAGCTGACCGCCAGCCTCAATTTCAAGACCGGCCACGTCCATGAGGAATTCGCCGACCTCGCCGACCGCGTCCACGACTCGCTGAACGAGCGCCTAGACAAGATCACCGCCGAATTCGAGCAGCGGTCGACCGGCATCGTCGAAGGCATCATGACGCGTTCGGAAGACATCGTGACCAGCGTTTCAGACCGCACCGAACGCATCTTCGACTCGCTCAAGAATTCGAGCGACAACCTGCTGACGGAGCTCGACGCCCGCGGCGCCACTCTTTCCGAACAGATCGACGAGGCCGGCAACCGCCTGGCCGATCGCGTGCTGACCAGCGGCGAGAAGGCCGGCGAGGCGCTCGACGCCACCATCAGCACGCTGGTGACGAAGGTCGTCAGCCAGACCGAAACCGCGCACGAGACCCTGAGCAACCAGCTCAGTCTGTTCGACGGCCTTGTGAAGGAACACGGCAACGAACTCGCAGAGCGGTTCGCCCGCGACAGCGGCACCCTCGGCGCGCTCATCACCCGCCACATCGCCGAATTCGACCGCACCGTGAAGACCTATGGCGGCGAAATCGTCGAGCGTATGGGCGAGCATACCCAGGGCCTCGCCGACAGCCTCAAGACCTACGTCGACACCTTCGACAACCGCGTCACCGCGCACAGCAACGACCTGCACGCGAAACTCGACCAGAGCCTCGGCGGCTTCAAGTCGGCGGTCGAAACCCGCATCGACAATCTCGACAGCACCCTGCTCGGCAAGGTCAACGCGCTCGACGAAGTCGTCACCACCCGCACCAGGGCGATCGAGGAGTCCTTCGACGCCCGCGCCGCGGCGTTCAGCGACGCGGTCAGCGGCCGCGCCGCCTCCTTCACCTCGGTGATGGACGCCCGCACCAGCGCGTTCACCGATGCCATCGACAGCCGCGCTGTTGAACTGACCGCGAGGCTCGACAACCACACCGAACTGCTCGCCCGCACCTTCGACAGCCGCGTCGCCGAATTCACCGGCGCGATCGACAGCCGCGCGCAGACCTTCACCAGCGCGCTCGGCGAGCATGCCGCCGAGGTCGCGAAGGTCTTCGACACCCGCAGCGCAGAGTTCGCCGAGGCTGTCGCCAACCAGACCGCGGCATTCAAGGAATCCATCGACTACCGCACCACCGCGTTCACCGATACGATCGACGGCCGCACCACGGCCTTCGCCGATCTGATCGACGGACGCACTGCGGCGATCACCGAACGGATCAACAGCGGCGCGGAAGCCTTCACCACCGTCGTCGATGCCCGCACCTCCGCGATCACCGACGCACTCGATACCCGCGCGCAGGCCTTTGCCGACGTGGTCGATGCACGCACCAGCGCCATCACCGAGGCGCTCGACACCCGCACCGCCACCTTCGCGGACATCGTCGATACCCGCACCGCGTCCGTGGTGCAGACCTTCGACAGCCGCGCCGCCGCCTTCGTGGCGGTGGTCGAGAACCGCTCCGCAACCATTGCCGATGCGATGGAGGCTCGCGGCTCGCAGGTCATGGGCCTGATGACCACCGGCGTGGACACCATGGCCAGCGCCATGTCGGCCAAGGTCAAGGACATTCAGGGCAACCTGGAATTCAACGTCGCCTCCCTCGCCTCCGACATCAGCGCGCGCGTTGCGCAGTTCGAGAACCTGCTCGACACCCGTGTCGAAGCGGCGGCCAACCGCGTCACCACCAGCGGCCAGCACGCCGCCGACGCGATCGGATCGCGCAGCGATGAACTGGCGCTGATCATCAAGTCGCGCACAGAGGAAGCCGAGCGTATGCTGACCGGCCTGATGGCCGACACCACCGCAACCATCCAGGGCGGCGCGCGTGTCGCCCAGCAGTCGCTGATCAGCCTCTCCAGCGATGTCAGCAACCAGCTCAAGGCGGTTTCCGGCGACATCAGCACCGAACTGAAGGGCGTTTCCACCGACGTCACCTCGCAGTTGCGCGGCGTCTCGGGTGAAGTCACCGCCGAGCTCAAGAGCGCGTCGTCCGAAGCAAGCACGCAGCTTCGCGCCATCACCGGCGATGTCGGCGGCCAGCTTCGCGGGATTACCGGCGAGGTCGGCACCCAGCTTCGCGACATTTCCGGCGAAGTCGGCGGCCAGCTCAGGGAGATTTCCAGCGAGGTCGGCACCCATCTGCGCGGCGTCTCCACCGACGTGGGCACCAGCCTGAAGGCCGTCTCCAGCGATCTGGAGCGCAGCGTCCAGATGGCCGCCCGCGAAGCCGAGAACACCCTCACCGTCGCTTCGACCGGCGCGTCGTCGCAGATCAAGTCGGCCTCCGCCGAGATCGAGCGCACCATCGCGGTCTCGACCGACCGCTTCGGCTCGGTTCTCACCGGCAAGGTCGAGGCCATCACCGGCGGCGTGCGCGAGCACACCGAACAGCTCGCGCAGCTTGTGGACAGCAAGCGCAGCGCGCTGATCGACGCCATCGCCGGCAAGGCCGCCGAAATCTCGGCGACCATCGGCAGCGCCGCGGACTCCGCGCTGAAGTCGATCGAAAACCATGGCGGCGCGTTCACCGTCGCGATGATGAACAACTCCTCGGATCTGGCCCGCCAGATCAACACCGCCAGCGAGATCGCCATCGGCGCCGTCAGCAAGTCGCTGAAGGATATCGACCAGACCTCGCGCGCGGCGATCGACCAGTCGCGTCAGGTCGCGACCTCGACCATCAGCGAGTTGCAGGAAACCTCGAAGATCCTGCGCACCGATACGCTCGCCTTGTTCGAGCGGCTGCGTGAAGGCAACATCCTGCTGCAGGAAGTGCTCACCGGCGCCCACGACAACCTCAACTCGCTGGAGCGCACGCTGGTCACGCGGGTTGCGGAATTCGTCTCGACGATGAACGACGTCACCAGCCGCAACGGCGAAACCACCTCCACGCTCGAACAGCAGCTCGGCGCGTTCACCGCCAAGACATCCGGCGCGATGGAAAACCTCAACGCCCTCTCGGCGCAGTTCGAGAGCCATGGCCGCGCCCTGGCCGAGGCCGCCCAGATGATCGAGAGGAGCAACGACCGCGCCAGCGACTCCGTCGCCGACCGCAACGCCATGCTCGAATCGCTGGTGTCGAACATCGACCTGCGCACCCACGACCTCGATGAGCGCCTGTCGCGCTTCACCAACCTGCTCGACGACTCGCTGGCCGCCGCCGAAACGCGGGCCCGCGACATCGCGCAGATCGTGGCGCAGACCGCAGGCTCCAGCTCGGCGGAAGTCAGCCGCCAGTTCGAGGCGGTGCGCGCCGCCGTCGAGGACGAGCGCCGCCAGACCTCCGAAGCCATGGCCGAACTTTACGACCAGGGCACCCGCGAGGCCGACAACATGTTCCGTCAGGCCGCCGACAAGTTCGCGACCATCGTGCACGGCATGAAGCAGATGGCCTCCGAACTGCACAGCGAACTCGACGCCACCCGCGCCGAACTGCGCCGCGGCGTTCTCGAAGTGCCGCAGGAAGCCGCCGAGAGCACGGCGCAGATGCGCAAGGTCATCGTCGATCAGATCGAAGCACTGGCCGAGCTCAACCGCATCGTCGCCCGCCACGGCAAGGGTCTCGACGTCGCGACCGGCCAGCGCGGCGGCCGCGAGGACGAGCTTGCGATGGTGAGCGCCAGCCGCCAGGCCGTGTCGCAGCCCGCCCCGCGCCGCGATGTCGCCAGCGCATCCAACCTGCCCGCTCCGGATTTCGGCCCGGCTCCGCGCCGCACCGAAGCGCCGCCGGTCAGCCCCGTCGGCAACGGCAGCAACGACGGCTGGCTGTCGGACCTCCTGAACCGCTCGGACGATGACGGCTCGCGTGGCCGCGCCGCCCAGCCGCAGCGTCAGTCCGGCAACCCGCTTGAGGCGCTGTCGCTCGACATCGCACGGCTGGTGGACCGCGACCTCGCGGCCGAGATGTGGGACCGCTATCAGCGCGGCGAGCGCAAGGCGTTCTCGAAGCGGCTCTACACGCCGGCGGGCCAGAAGGCCTTCGACGAGGTCTCGCGCAAGTATCGCGGCGACCGCGCCTTCAAGCAGACGGTGGACCGTTACATCAACGAGTTCGAGCGCCTGCTGGATGAAGTCTCGCGCGACGAGCGCGGCCCCGCAGCCCTGCGCGGCCACCTCGTGTCGGAAACCGGCCTCGTCTACACCCTGCTCGCGCATGCTGCGGGACGGCTGGGGTAAGGTTCAGACTCATCGCCTTCCAAGGCGCAGTAACAATCAAAAGCGGAGGCTCACGCCTCCGCTTTTTTATTGTCGGGCTTCCGCGCGATTTGACGCGATCCTCGCCATATACCCGATGTCGTCCCCGCGCAGGCGGGGACCCATAACCACCGCACATCGTGGTGACGGCGCGAAGGCTGCTCCAGCATTTCCCTCAAATTGAGAACCAGGGAGGGTTTGGGTCCCCGCCTGCGCGGGGACGACGCGGTGAGATGACATGCGATCTCTCCTCGCGTCATTCCGGGATGCGCCGCTTGGCGCAGGCCCGGAATCCATCGTCCCTCGAATCTGGAAAGTGATTGTGGATTCCGGGCTCGCGCTCCGCGCGCCCCGGAATGACGGTGTTGGATGCCCACCTTAACATCCGGCCCGTCATCCTGAGGTGCGCGCCCTTGCGCGCCTCGAAGGATGACGCAACATCCGTTGTGTTTGCCGCGCATCCTTCGAGGCTCGCCGCAAACGCGGCTCGCACCTCACGATGACGCGATGTCTCTGCTTGTCATTCCGGGATGCGCCGCAGGCGCAGGCCCGGAATCCATCTTCTCTCGAATCCTGAAAGTGATTGTGGATTCCGGGCTCGCGCTCCGCGCGCCCCGGAATGACGGTGTTGGATGCCCACCTTAACATCCGGCCCGTCATCCTGAGGTGCGCGCCCTTGCGCGCCTCGAAGGATTACGCAACATCCGTTGTGTTCGCCGCGCATCCTTCGAGGCTCGCCGCAAACGCGGCTCGCACCTCAGGATGACGCGATGTCTCTGCTTGTCATTCCGGGATGCGCCGCTTGGCGCAGGCCCGGAATCCATCGTCTCTCGAATCCTGAAAGTGATTGTGGATTCCGGGCTCGCGCTCCGCGCGCCCCGGAATGACGGTGTTGGGCCATCACGATCCTGACAATGGCTATTGACATTCCGTGATATAGGAATATAGTCCGTATCATCCTGTTCACGAGGGGCGCTGTCTAGAGGCGTCTTGAGAGCGGAGCAGGATGCGGCGCCTGCGCTTGTGTTTCGCAAACACAATGCCCGGGAGGCTGGGGTCAGCGCCCGGGCCAACTACGTGGCTCTGCCTTCAATGGCTGGACGCGGACAGGCACGAACGCGGCGAAAGCCGCCGGATCGGGGCGTGAAAGCGTCTGTCCTGTCCCGGAAGAGCGCTCCCCTCGCCCAAAATCGCCGCGAAATAGCAGTCGAGCTTGCGCAGACTGCGCGAACTTGTCTGCGGCGCGCCGAGAGGCGACGCGCTTTCCTCTCGCACAGGAAAGCGAACCAATACCCATTGCGCCTTCCGGCGCGCCACACCCCTCATTGATGAGAGGGGCACAACTAAAAGCTCACCTCGCGCACCGCGCGGGAACGATGATGCATGCGTGAATGGAAGTGGCTGTTTGAAAATTGAATCGGAAGGCTGACGTGACGCACGCTGCTGCATCACCCATAATCGTCGTCCCCGCGAAGGCGGGGACCCATAACCACCGAACATCCTGATGATGGCGAGAAGATTGCTCCGGCATCTCCCTCAAATCGAGAACTCAGGGAGTATGGGTCCCCGCTGGAGCCTGTCATCGGGCCGGCAAAGCCGGACCCGTTGACGGGGACGACCAGTGAGGGATTGCGTGGATGCCTCAACGCCACTCGCCGCAAGCGAGCGAGGTAAGCTGCCCTACCGCTGCCTTGCGCGGGCGTCGCTCGGATTGCGCGCTGGCGTTGCCGCCGGCGCAGGAGCCGCGTCACGCGCGCCCGCGCCGAACAGGACGCGGGTCGGGTTGCGGTCGAAGTTGTTCACCGCGCGGCTGATGTCGGCGAGCGTGCGGCGGCCGTCGATAATGAGACCGGCGGAGCGCTTGTCGAGATTGTCGGCGAGTTCACGGAACGAGCGCGCCGCCGCCTGCAGTTCGCCCTTCTCACCCATCAGGCCGTCGACACCGCTCATGATGCTGTCGATGCGGGCGGAGTTCGCTGCCAGACTCTTCGAGAATACCTCGACATTGGCCATGCTGCTCTTGAGCGCTTCCTGGTTGTCGAGCACCAGCTTGTTGACGTTCTGCAGCACGCCGCGCACCGCCTCGCCGATGTCCTGGATCGCGTTCGGATCGGCGGTCAGCGTCGGCACGCCGTCTTCAGCCACAGGCACGCCGCCGCCTTCCAGCGAACCGCCCTTGAGCGAGATCGAGGACACGCCGGTCAGACCTGCGAATTCGAGACCGACCAGCGAGTCCTTGCGGATCGGCGCGCTCTTGTCGACGTTGGTGATGACCACGACGCGCTTGGGGTCGTCGAGCTTGATCGACGTGACCTCGCCGATCTTGATGCCGTTGAAGTTGACGTTGCCGCCGGTGCGCAGGCCGGAGGCCGCGCCCTCGAACACGATGCGCAGAGGCACGCGCTGGGCGGCGGCGCCGAGGTTCTGGAACCAGAACACAAAGCCAAAGGCCGCGGCGACCACCGCCAGCGTGAACGCCCCGATCAGGACGTAATTTGCCTTTGTTTCCATCAGCTTAACTCCAAATACGCAAACTATTTACGCGATCACCGCACGGGCGCGATTGCCATGAAAATAGGCCCGCAGCCACGGATGCTGCGAGGCCAGCATGTCATCCATCGTGCCTACCAGGAGAACCTTGCGATCCCCTAACACTGCAATCCGGTTACAGGCGGTTTTAAGGCTGTCGAGATCATGGGTTACCATGAAAACGGTCAATCCCAAAGTCCGCTGCAGCGTCATCACAAGCTGATCGAACTCACCCGCGCTGATCGGATCGAGGCCGGAGGTCGGCTCGTCGAGGAACACGATCTCCGGATCGAGCGCGAGCGCGCGGGCCAGCGCCACGCGCTTGATCATGCCGCCGGAGAGTTCCGAGGGGAACCGGTCGGCGACTTCGGGCTTGAGGCCGACCATAGCCAGCTGGGCGATGGCGATTTCATCCAGCAGCCGCTCGGAGACGTTCATGAATTCGCTCACCGGGAACTGGATGTTCTGGCGCACGCTCAGCGACGAGAACAGCGCGCCATGCTGGAACAGCACGCCCCAGCGCCGTTCGACGGCGCGGCGCTGGTCCTCGTTCGCCTTGCCCATATCGACGCCGAACACCTCGATGGTTCCGGCGAGCTTCGGGATCAGCCCGATGATGGTGCGAGTGAGCACCGACTTGCCCGCGCCCGATGCGCCGACAAAGCCAAGGATTTCGCCGCGCCTCACATCGAGATCGAGGTGATTGAGAATGAGGTTCTCATTCAGTTTCACCGTGAGATCGCGCACGCGGATAATATGATCGTCGAAGTTCTCCGCCATTATCCAACCCTAGATATTGATCGTCGCGAAAAAGATCGCGAACAGGCCGTCCATGACGATAACGAAGAAGATCGACTTCACCACCGAGGCCGTGGTGTGCTGGCCGAGCGATTCAGCGCTGCCTTTCACCGCCGCGCCTTCGACGCAGGCCACGATGCCGATCACCAGCGCCATGAAAGGCGCTTTCACCATGCCCACGGTGAAATGGTTGATGGAGATGGCTTCCTTGAGGCGGACCAGAAACGCATCGGGCTGCACGCCGCCATAACCCCAGGCGACAAGACCGCCGCCATAGAGCGCGGCCATCGCGCCGAGGAAGGCCAGAATGGGCATGGCGATAATCAGCGCGACGATGCGCGGCAGGATCAGCACTTCGGTCGGATCGAAGCCCATGGTGCGCAGCGCGTCGACTTCCTCGCGCATCCGCATCGAGCCGAGTTCGGCCGTATAGGCGCTGCCCGAACGGCCAGCGACCATGATCGCGACCAGCAACACGCCGAGTTCGCGCAGCACCAGCACGCCAAGCATGTCGACAACGAAGACATCCGCGCCGAACTTGCGGAAATGGAAAATGCCCTGCTGGGCGATGATGCAGCCGATCAGGAAGGTGATCAGCAGCACGATCGGCACCGCGCGCCAGCACACCTGCTCGAGATGGTGGACCATCGAGGTGAAGCGGAAACTGGTCGGGTGACGGACCACCCGGAACAGCGCGTTGAGGATCGCACCCAGCATGCCGATCAGGCCGACCAGCGTGCCGCCGACCTCGACCACGCTGCGGCCGACGCCGTCGAGCATGCCGAGAATGGTTTGCCGCTGCCGCTTGTGGACGATGCCCGGCTTCACCTGCCGGACCTCGTTGACGAGGCTGGCGTAGTTGGCGGACAGGCCCGCGACATTCGGCTCGACACCGCCCTGGGTCAGGCTGCGGCGCAGCCGTTCGATCAGCCAGGCTCCGAACGTATCGAGACTGGAGACCTGAGAGACGTCGATCACGATATTGTCCGGCCGGCCCTTGAGCCGTTCGGTGTCCTCGACGATCTTTTCGAGGTCGGGCGCATGGTGGACGGTCCATTGGCCGGTCGCGCGCAGCGCGAGGCCCGCGCCGACGTTCACCTGCTCCAATGCGGGATTGCCGTTCAAGCCCAACTCCTGCGCCGATTCCATGCCCGGTTGACCGAGCAACCTACCACGATGCCAACAAACTGTACGGGGATGCTTCTAAGAGCCATAATTGCGCGAACTCGGCAAGCCCGCCCTTACGAAAATTGATTTCACAAATGATGCCATCGCTGACACTTGCCGCCCGGATCGAGCGCTGGCCGATTGCCGGCGGCTTCACCATCAGCCGGGGGGCCAAGACAGAAGCCGCTGTGATTGTGGCTGAGGTAAGTCGCCAAAGCCCTAACGGCGGGGCGATTGTCGGGCGCGGCGAGTGTGTTCCCTATGCCCGCTACGGCGAGACGCCGGAGGCGACGCTGGACGCCATTCTTGGCCTGCGCGATGCGTTCCGCGCCGGGCTGGACCGGCAGACGCTGCAGTCGCGGCTGCCCGCAGGCGCCGCTCGCAATGCGCTGGACTGCGCGCTGTGGGATCTCGAGGCCAAGGTGGCGAAAAAGCGGATTTGGGAACTGATCGGGCGCCCCGAACCGAAGCCGCTGACCACCGCCTATACGATCTCGCTGGGCACACCGGACAGCATGGCCGAGGCCACCGCGAAGGCTGCCCATCGCCCGCTGCTCAAGATCAAGCTCGGCGGCGAGGGAGACGAGGCCCGGATCGCCGCGGTTCGCAAGGCTGCGCCCGGGTCCGAACTGATCGTGGACGCCAACGAGGCCTGGACCGGCGGTAACCTGGCACGGCATCTGGCAGCCTGCGCCGAGGCCGGGGTGACCATGATCGAGCAGCCCCTGCCCGCCGGACAGGATCAGGCTTTGGCCTCCATCAAGCGTCCCGTGGCGGTCTGCGCGGACGAAAGCGTCCACGACCGGGCCTCACTGGAAGGCCTGCGCGAGCGCTATGACGCCATCAACATCAAGCTCGACAAGACCGGCGGCCTGACCGAGGCGCTGGCCATGGCGGACGCGGCACGGGCTCTCGGCTTCGATCTGATGGTCGGCTGCATGGTGGCGACGTCGCTGGCGATGGCTCCAGCATTGGTGGTCGCGCAGGGCGCGCGGGTGGTCGATCTCGACGGCCCGTTATTGCTGGCGAAAGATCGCGACGACGGCCTCCGTTATGACGGCAGCACGGTCTATCCGCCGGACGCGGGCCTTTGGGGCTAGGGCTCCGGGGCTAGTCGATCACCGCGCGATGGGCGTCCAGCCGCTTGCGCGCGATGCTCATCACAAGGCCGCCGGCCAGCGCCATCGCGGCCATGGCGTAATACACGCCCTCGCCGATCCGCGCATAGATCAACCCCGAACACACCGTGGCGAGGCTGAAACTGATGCCGGTCAGCGCCGACATGTAACCCTGCGCGCTGGCGAGCAGTTGCGGCGGCACATGACGCACCAGCAAGGCCACCGTGCCGACCTGGGTGATGCCGAAGGTCAGTCCGTGCATGATCTGCACGGCGGTGAGAATTTCGATCCGCGGGTCCTGTGCGGTCACCGCCCAGCGCAGCACGCCGCTTGCCGCGCCGATCATCACCAGCACCGCGGGTGATACGGTGAAGCGCGGCGAGACCGCGAAGACCACGATCTCGGCGACCACCCCGAGCGACCACAGCACGGCGATGGTGAAACCACTCAGCCCGGCGTTCTGCCATGTGATCGCGGAGAAACCGTAATAGGCGGCGTGACTGGCCTGAATCAGCGCCGAGGCGCCGATGATCGCGAGAAACAGCGGCCGCCGCAGCAGACCGCTGGCTCGCGCGGGCGTTGCCGATTTGGCCGGCGCGTCCAGCGGCGCAAGACCGAAGCTGACAAACGCACTCAGGAAAGCGAGCGCGACGATGATCCATATCAGGTGCCGCGGATCAATGATCGATAGCAACCAGCCGGCGGCAAGCGCCCCGGCGATGAAAGCCGCCGAACCCCACAGCCGCATCGGCCCGTAGTTCAGGCCGTAGCGCACGACGCCCTTCAGCGCATAGCCGTCGATCAGCGGCGCCAGCGGCGTCCACGCGCAGGCCATCAGGCCGAACACGATCAGGATCGCGAGCGGCTGATGCAGCAAACCCACCGCCGCGAACCCGAAGGCGGTGACAAAGGCCAGCACGACCATGGCCTCGCGCAATATCTGACGCCGCTCGGCGAATGCCGTGACAAATGGCAACACCGTGAAGCGCGAAAACGACGGCACCGCCGTAATGATCCCGATCCACGACACATCGACGCCGATGGCTTTCAGCCAGACCGGAAAGAACGGCAGGTAGGCGCCGCCCATGCCCAGTGTTGAGGCATAAAACAGGCTCGCGCCGATAGCGAATCGCCGGGCAATGGATTGCCCGGCAGGGTGCTTTTGTGATTCGCTGGTGGGCAAGGGAATTGCGATTCGCTGCGGTTCGTGGTGATGACTGTTTAGCCCGTGTCCGGCGTATCTGGACATCGCTTTTGCGTGTGCCCCACATCAACGCGTGCTGTCTGTCACGGATTTTCATGGCCAACGAAGCCTTCGCCCTGTCGCCGATTTCAGCCCGTGCCGCCTCGCCGACGGATGCGGACTTCGAGGCCATTCGCGAGGCGTTCCTCGAAACCGCGCGCGGCCGCTGGTTTCTGGACGAATACACAAAACGCAACCGTAACGCCGACACCGCCATGGTGCTGGAAGCCGTCGCGCGGATCGAGAATTCGCTGGCGGCCCAGAAGGAAGAACAGCAGCGGCAGGCTGCAAGCGAGCAGGCGCTGCGCGAAGCTCCGCCGAGCGAACCGCCTTCAAGCGAACTGCCTGAAGCAATCGCGGCGGTAAAAGTCATCGTCGCGGCTGCGCGTGAGAGCGCGGCACAGGCGCTGGCGGCACCCGTTTTCGATGATGCGCTTGCACCGGCGCGCAAGTGCGCGCGCGTGATCCGCGAGATCGCCTGGGGCCTGCGCGAGTCCGGCGCCGACGGACGCATCTGCTTCCTGCTCGAGTCGCAGGTCGATGCCATCAACGCCGCCTGCGATCACGCCGCAACCGTCGGTGTCCGCGACGATGTGCTGCGTGCGTTCGATCAGGCTGCAGGCGAGATCGACGCGCTTTCGCCGTCAACGGCGGAGCCGCAGGCCGAGGCTCCGTCTTTTGCAGCGGCCGATGTGGCTGAACCCATTGCGCCACCTGAAACCGGCCTTGCTGCCGCACCTGCAGATCTATCCAGCGAGCAGCCGATGGATTCGCTGGACGCTGAGTTGTTTGAAGCGCCTCTCGCCGTCGTGGAAGACGCCCTGCCTCTCACCGAAGCAGAGACACCGGCGGAAGAGGATCGTCCGCTTGAGATCGCCTCGACCGCCGTCGAGCCAGTCGAAGCAGCACAGCCTGAGATCGCGCAACTTGAAGCCCTGCCGGAGATCGCTCCGGAGCCGGTTGCCGAAATCGTAGCTGAAACGGCAGTTACCGAAACGGTCGCCGTTGCGACGGCAACCATGGAGACCGCTGCCGTTGCGACCGCGCAGGCGTCGCTCGGCGCCAGCCTGATCGCCAGCGGGATTGTCGCGAAGCCATCAGCACCGCGCATCGACCTGCTCGCGCCGATCCGGCGGATGAGCCAGGCCGAGAAAGTCGCCTTTTTCAGCTAGGTCATGGTCCCGAAAAACGGGAGCCCGTCCTCAAATCCAAAAGGCAAAACGGCGGCGAAGTTCGGCCCAAAAGGCCGAACTGTGACGGCTACTGAATCAGCCGTGCATAGAGGTCCGCATCGACATTTCCGCCGGACAGGACGATAGCGGCGGTCTTGCCCCTGGCATTGATGTGACCTGCCAGCAGCGCGGCGAGCGCAACGGCGCCGCCCGGCTCGACCACCAGTTTCAATTCGCGGAACGCGAAGGCCACCGCCTTCGCTACCTCATCGTCGGTCGCGGTGACGCCCTGCACACCACTCGCCTGATTGATCGCGAAGGTGATCTCGCCGGGGATCGACGCCATCAGCGCATCGCAGATGGTGCGGCCGATCGCACGATGCGGCTCGCGGTGTCCGGCAGCGAACGAGCGCGCGTGATCGTCGAAGCCATAAGGCTCGACCGTGACCAGACCGGCACTCGGAAATTTCGCCTTCGTCGCCAGCGCAATGCCCGCCATCAACCCGCCGCCGGAAGCCGGCGCGGAAACGATATCCGGCGCGAGGCCGAGTGCCGCGAAATCTTCCCCGATCTCGCGGCCGACCGTGCCCTGCCCCGCGATCACGAACGGATCGTCATACGGCGGCACCACCGTCGCGCCGCGCCTGGCGGCAAGGCCGCGCGCGATGGCATCCCGATCTTCCTTGTCGCGGTCGTAGGGGATGACCTCCGCGCCATAGCTCTTGGTGCGTTCGATCTTGGACACCGGTGCATCCGACGGCATCACAATGGCCGCAGGCATGCCGAGCAGTTGCGCGGCAGCCGCGACACCCTGCGCATGATTGCCCGACGAGAACGCGACAACGCCGGCTTTGCGCGCGGCTTCCGGAATGGAGGACAGTTTGTTGTAGGCGCCGCGAAACTTGAAAGACCCGGTTCGCTGCAGCACCTCGGGTTTGAGGAAGATGCGTCCACCGGTCAGCGCATCGAGCGCAGGCGACGAGATCAGGCGGGTTCGGACAGCGACGGGCGCGAGAACGCGCGCGGCGGCATCGACATCGGCGGCGGTCGGGAGAACAGGATCGGTCATGGCGCATGTATAGCGCGCCCAAGCGGCAGGGCAAGATTGCCGAAGCAGAGCGCCCGTGAAGATATGCCGTCACCCTGAGGTGCCGAAGCGAAGGCCTCGAAGGGCGACGGCGTAACACGAGTCCGTCATCCTTCGAAGCTCGCAAGAGCTCGCACCTCAGGATGACGGTTCAGACGTTACGCTGTCGGCACGGCATCCGACGTCAGCCGGAGCCTGCGGGCCAGACGGCGGCGCCAGCGGCGCTTGACCTGTGGCGGGCGTTCGCGTGTCACGTTATCAATAAAGGCCTGGGCGCAGGCGCCCCAGCTTCGCGATGCCGCAAACTCGCGGCAGGCCTCGCGCGGAATTTCCAGCGCGGCAAGGCAGGCCGCGCGCAGATCGTTGTTCAGCACGCCGACCGGGGCATCGCCGATCACATCCAGCGGACCGGGAACGGGCAAGGCTGCGACGGGGACGCCGCTCGCCAGCGCTTCGAGCAGCACAAGGCCGAACGTGTCGGTCTTGCTCGGGAACACGAAGACGTCGGCGGCGGAATAGGTCTCGGCAAGCCGTTCGCCCTGCATGGTGCCGAGGAACACCGCATCGGGGAACTTGCGTTCAAGCTCCGCCCGCGCCGGGCCGTCACCGACCACGACCTTGGTGCCCGGCAGATCGAGTTCGAGGAACGCTTCGAGATTCTTTTCGACCGCAACACGACCAACCGACAGGAAGATCGGACGCGGCAAAGCCAGATCGAAATCGCGGGGACGGAACAGCTCGGCATCGACACCGCGTGACCACAGCACGACGTTGCTGAAGCCGCGCCCGCGCAGTTCATCCGCGAGCGCGGGCGTCGCCGCCATCACGGCATCGCTGGCGCTATGGAAATGGCGCAGCGCGGCCCAGACCCAGGATTCCGGAATCGGAAAGCGCGCCGAAACATATTCCGGAAACCGGGTGTGGAAGCTGGTGGTGAACGGCACCTTGTTCTTGAGGCAATAGCGCCGCACCAGAATGCCGATCGGACCTTCCGTCGCGATATGCACGTAGTCGGGCTGCGCCTCTTCGATCGTGCGCGCGATCCTGCCCGGGGTCGGCAACGCCAACTGGATGTCGGCGTAGCTCGGAAGCGAGATGGTGCGGAACGACTGCGGCGTCAAAAACTGAATGTCGACACCGACGACGGCGGCGGCTTCCGCCATCTTGGTCAGCGTGCGGACCACGCCGTTGACCTGCGGATGCCAGGCATCGGTTGCGACAAGGATGCGCATCACGCGGCCTGCGCCGTCACGCGCGGCACCGGCTGCGGCCGGCGGAGCGGATCCGTCCATGTCAAAATCTCGAACCGGCCATCCTCATGCTCGACCAGCGCGGTGCAGCTCTCGACCCAGTCGCCGCAATTCATGTAGCGGATGCCATTTTCATCGCGGATGGTCGCGTAGTGGATGTGCCCGCAGATCACACCGTCGGTGCCGTGCCGCTTGGCTTCACCGGCCAGCGTCTGCTCGAACGCGCCGATATAGTTGACCGCGTTCTTCACCTTCTGCTTGGCCCATTGCGACAGCGACCAGTAAGGCCGGCCGAACAGCTTGCGGAATGCGTTGACCAGACGATTCATCTGGATCGCGAAGTCGTAGGCGCGGTCGCCGAGATGTGCGAGCCAGCGCGCGTTCTGCACCACGAGATCGAAGATATCGCCGTGAATGACGAGATATTTCTTGCCGTCCGCGCCTTCATGGATCGCGGTTTCGACAACCTCGATGCCGCCGAAATGCGTGCCGTAATAGGAGCGCAGGAACTCGTCGTGATTTCCGGGGATGTAGATGACCTTGGCGCCCTTGCGGACCCTGCGCAGCATCTTCTGCACGAAATCATTGTGGGATTGCGGCCAGTGCCAGTTCGATTTCAGCGCCCAGCCGTCGATGATGTCTCCGACCAGATAGATCGTATCGGCGTCATGGCAGCGGAGGAAGTCGAGAAGGCGGTCGGCTTGCGAGCCGCGGGCTCCGAGATGGACATCGGAGATGAACAAGGTGCGAAAGCGTCGTTCAGGACTGCTATCGCTGATAGCGTCTCTTTCCATGCGCGAGCCTTTATCAAACGTCCATGACAGCGCGATGACAGATCACGCCGCCTGCAAACCTGCCGTCCGCTCGAAACAAACCAGCGTGTAGATGCCGAACGGCGCAACTTTGCGCCGCTCGATCAGGGTCGTACCGGCATTTGATTGCGCCCAGGCCTGCAGCCGTCCGAACGGGAATTCCGGGCGGAGGCCGAGGGCGCGGGTTTTCTTCGCCGCCCAGCGCTCGACCGCGGCGGCAACGCCGACTTCGGAGTAAAGGTGATTCACGAGAATGATGCGCCCACCCGGCTTCACCACGCGATGGCATTCGGACAGCACCTGCTCGGGATTGGCGACCAGCGTGATGACAAACTGCGCGACCACGCAATCGAAGGTCGCGTCCGCGAACGTCATGTGATGCGCGTCCATCTGATGGACCGCCTTGACGAATGGATATTTGCCGCTCGCCATCTTGGCGCGGGCTTTTTCGAGCATCGGCGCGCTCATGTCGATGCCGGTGATCTCGGTGCTGTTGTCGTAGTCGTCGAACGACAGTCCGGTTCCGACCCCGACTTCGAGGATCTTTCCGCCGATGGAGCGCGCCGCCTCGGCGGCGGCGCGGCGGCCCTTCACCATGACCGGGCCGCACACGGCGTCGTAGATCGGCGCCCAGCGGGCATAGGCGGTTTCGACGACTTTCTTTTCGAGATCGGACGAGCGCATCGGCGGTTCCAGTCAGCGGTCTTAAGGAATCAGATTTCGTTTCGCTCACTGGCGATTAACAGCCGAGTACGACAAACAGGCGACAGCCGCGGCAGCTTGTCGCGAAAGGCCTGAATTGGCCCGCCATTCGCAGCTTTCTCGGTCGTCATGCCCGGCTTTATGCCGGGCATCCACGTCTTCGCGGAATGTCCACGAGTCAAAGACGTGGATGGCCGGGACAAGCCCGGCCATGACGAGAAACCTCAGGGTGACGACACCTCACGACCCTCAAGCACGGCCGTCTTCAATCCCACGCATGAAAGTGGTGGATCGGCCCGTGGCCGTGTCCGACCTTCAGCCGGTCCGCCGCCGCGATGGCGGCGCTGATATAGGCCTTCGCGTCGCGCACCGCGCGCTCAAGGGTGTGCCCCTTGGCAAGACCCGCCGCGATGGCCGACGACAGCGAGCAGCCGGTGCCGTGAGTGTTGCTGGTCGCGATACGCGGCGCGGCCAAGCGGATCACGCTGTTCGCGTCGATCAGATAGTCCGTGCTCTCCGGCCCGTGACCATGGCCGCCCTTGATCAGAACGGCTGGACATCCAAGAGCAAGCAATCGCCTGCCCTGTTGCTCGATCTCCTGATCGCTTTCCGCAATGCTCTCGTTCAGAAGCGCAGCCGCTTCCGGCAGATTGGGCGTGATCAGATGCGCGCGCGGAAACAGTTTGGTGCGCAGCGCATCCACCGCATCGGATGACAACAGCCGGTCACCCGACGTCGCGACCATCACCGGATCGAACACGACATGCGGCGGCGACCAGCGATCAAGACCCGCGACAATGGCGTCGATGGCCTCGCCCCGCGCCACCATGCCGATCTTGACCGCCTTGACGTCGAGATCGCTGAAAACGGCGTCCATTTGCGCGGTGATGAAATCGGCCGGAACATCGTGGATGCCGGTCACACCCTTGGTGTTCTGCGCCGTCAGCGCGGTGATGACGGACGCGCCGTAAACGCCGAGCGCGGAAAACGTCTTGAGGTCGGCCTGAATCCCCGCACCGCCGCCCGAATCCGAACCGGCAATGGTGAGCGCAATCGGTATGCTCATGGCTGTCTCAACATTCAACCGGACTTCCAACAGTCCTCATCAAGGCTCTAGATCATTTTGACTGGGGAGAGAAGCATTGCAACGCAGGCAATCTGCTCCCTCTCCCCGCCGGGGAGAGGGTTGGGGTGAGGGGGTTCGGTACATCGAGAGATTCTACGCCCTCACCCGGCTTCGCTGACGCGAAGCCGACCTCTCCCCACGGGAGAGGTGAAACAAGAGAATCGGCAAGTTGCCTTGCCACAGCCGCCGGATTTGGCTCTATTGCACGCCAAGAGTGACAATACGCCCTGCCGGAGAAACAGCGATGGTCCCCTTCTTTGTCCAGATCAAATGCAAGCTGGGCCAGTCCTACACGGTGGCCAACGCGATCGCCGAGGCTGAAATCGCCTCCGAAATCTACTCCACGGCGGGCGACTACGATCTCCTGGTGAAGTTCTATGTCGACAGCGGAACGGATATCGGCCACTTCGTGAACGAAAAGCTGCAGGTGATCCCCGGCATCCAGGACACCTACACCATCATCACGTTCAAGGCATTCGGGGTGTAAGCGCATCAGATTTGAATCGACGGCGTCATCCTGAGGCGCGAGCCGTATAGCGGCGAGCCTCGAAGGATGGCCGTCGCCCTTCGTGGCTCCATGCTACGCATGGAGCACCTCAGGGTGACGGGAAACCGCTCTCACGCCGCCTTGGCGTCCTCGGCCACCGGCGCATCGGGATTTTCCTCGTCATCGGCCATGGTGGCGATGGCGGCGACCGGCGTATCGCGCAGCCGCTTCAGGCCGAGATAACGCTCGCGCAGGATGACGAAGATTCCCGCGCTGGCGACGATGATCGCGCCTACGACGACATAAGGCGTCGGCACTTCGCCGAAGAACCAGTAGCCGAGCATGAACGCCCACAGCACCGCGGTGTAATCGAACGGCGCGAGGAACGACGCCGGCGCGTAGCGATAGCTGTCGGTGAAAAAGATCTGCCCGAGACCGCCGGCGATGCCGATGCCACCGAGAACAGCCACGTCCTGCCATGTGGACGGCATGCGCCAGCCGAACGGCGCGGTGAGCAGCGAGACCAGCAAGACCAGAATGGTCATGAAGATCACGATGGACGACGTGGTTTCCGTCGCGGTGAGACGGCGGATCTGGATCGACGCGCCACCAGCGGTGAAGGCGTTGGTCAGCGCGAACAGGATGCCGACGATCATCGAGGCCGTCAGCGCGGCATGATCGCGAAAGTAAGGCATCAGCATCAGGATGACGCCACAGAAACCGAAGGCCACCGCCGACCAGCGATAGGCGTGAACCTTTTCCTTCAGGAACACCGCAGCGAAGATCACGGTGATCAGCGGAGATGCGAACGCGATGGCGGTGAAGTCCGCGATCGGAATCCGCGCCAGCGCGGCCAGCGTCGCGAAGGTCCCGACAATGCTGAAGACCCCGCGCAGCAAATGATCCTTCGGGCGCTCGGTCCGCAGCGCGCCCTTGAGCTGCCCGCGCCAGCCGAACACGATCAGGATCGGGATCAGCGCGAACAGCGAACGGAAGAACGCGACCTGTCCTTCCGGATAAGCCCCGGCCAGATAGCGCACCTGCGCGCCCATGATCGCGAACATCAGGGTGCTGGCGACCTTGAACGAAACGGCTTTGACGATGTGCATCTGAGACGAGAATCTGGAGGGCGATTTCGGCCCGACAAAGCATGATGCGGCTGCGGAGGAAAGCCCGGCCGCAACATGGCTTTTCAGCGGGCTATGCGGTGCATCAAAGTTCGTCATGCCCGGACTTGTTCCGGGCATCCACGTCTTCAAAAATGACCGCGAAAAAGACGTGGATGGCCGGGACGAAGCCCGGCCATGACGGCTCGAGATTCCGTCTCTGTTCTTAACCCTTCTTCTTCGGCCGCGCGGGGCCGTCCACGGCAGGCAGCGACTTGAGATAGGCCGCCATGGCGGCGCGGTCGTCGTCGCTGAGTTCCGAGGTGTTCTTGATCACCCGCACCATCGAGCCGCCGGCGGTGTCTCCGCTGGGCAGTTCGCCGGTCTTGAGGAACCAGGCGATCTCCTTCTCGCTCCAGTCCTTGAGGCCCTTCTGGGTGATGTTGGGAACCCAGCCCTCGCCTTCCGGGTTCGGCCCGCCGGCAAAACGCTGCGAGGCCACGATGCCGCCGAGAAAATTGCGCGGGCTATGGCACTCGGCGCAGTGGCCGAGACCGTTGACGAGGTAAGCGCCGCGATTCCACGCCGCCGACTGCTTCGGGTCCGGCACGAACGGCTTGCCGTCCATAAATAAGAATTTCCATCCGCCGACAAGACGGCGGATGTTGAACGGAAAGTTCACGTCATGCGGCCGCGCCCGGCCGGACAGCGGCGGCAAGGTCTTGATGTAGGCGAACAGGTCGCGGATGTCGTTGTCGGTGGCGTGGGTGTACGACCCGTACGGGAACGACGGATAGTAATGCTCTCCGTTCAGCGAGATGCCGTGCTTCACGGCATTGATGAAATCCGCCTCGCTCCAGTTGCCGATGCCGTTCTGCTTGTGCGGCGAGATGTTCGGCACATGGAAGGTGCCGAATGGCGACGGGATCGCGAGGCCTCCGCCGAGCATGGTGCGCGGCTCGCCCGCGACGCCATGACATGACGCGCAGCCGCCGGCGTCGAACACCGCTTTGCCGTTGGCGACATTGGGGGTGTAGGCCGGCAGCGCCGCGGCGGACACCACGACCGGCATGGTGACGAACCAGAAAACGCCAACACCGGCGATCAGGCCGACAATCGCAAGCAGGACAAGTTTTCGTATCATCACTGCCCTCATGCATCCATCTCGTCATGGCCGGATTTATTCCGGCCATCCACGTCTTGATCCATGGTCCGTAACAAAGACGTGGATGGCCGGGACAAGCCCGGCCATGACGAACAATAGAGACGAACGCCCGATCTTACATCTTGAGAATCTGGCTCTCAAAGCGGCCTTGCGGCGATGCAAACGCCATGTATCAGCTATTCTTGACGCGATAGGTCTCGTGGCAACCCGAGCACGACTTGCCGATGCTGGGCATCGCCGCCTTCAGGCTGTCGGCATCCTTGATCTTGCCCTTGGCTTCGCTCACCGCCTTGGCGAAATTGGCCGTTGCCGCATCGAAACCTGCCTTGTCCTCCCAGATCTTGGGGGACGGCGTGTATTCGCTGGTCTGCTTCACGTCCTTCACGCTGGCCGGATAGAACGACGGAATCTTCTTGGCGGATGCTTCAAGCTGCGCCAGAGCGGCATCGACGGCGGCCTGATCGTAAGGCTTGTCGCCACGCGCCATCGGGCTGAGGGTGCCGCCAAGGGCTTTGCCATTTGCCTTCATGCTGGCATGGCTCTGTTCGATCAGGTCCTGCTGCGCCACCACCGCGGTGGCGCCGAAAAGGACAGCAGCAACAACAAGAACGGCACGTTTCATCGGGTATTTCCTTCCTTGAGCTTAAAGTAACGCTTCACTTTAACCTTCGCCAAAATCGGACATTCCCTCGTATCCTGACAAGGCCAAGAATTTTTTCGCGAGACGGGAATTTTCTACATGCGGTGTTCGCGGCGGCTGTTTTCGATCGCCATCCAAACCCGCTCAGCCGTGGCCGGCATGTCGATATGGCCGATGCCATACTCGCGGTAGAGACCTTCGATGATCGCATTCACCACCGCCGGACAGGAGCCGATGGCGCCGGCCTCGCCCGCGCCCTTGACCCCGAGCGGATTGGTCTTGCACGGCACGTTATGGGTCTCGAAGGTGATGGACGGACCGTCCGCCGCGCGCGGCAGCGCATAGTCCATGAAGGTGCCGGTGACGAGCTGGCCGTCTTTGGCGTCATAGACCGCCTGCTCCATCAGCGCCTGCCCGATGCCCTGCATGGTGCCGCCATGCACCTGCCCCGCGAGCAACAATGGATTCAGCGTCACGCCAAAATCGTCGACAATGACGTAGTTCACCACATGGATCACGCCGGTGGCGGGGTCGATCTCCACCTCGGCGATGTGGGTGCCGTTCGGATAGGTGCCGTCGGCGCTGCTGAAGGTGGCGCTGGCGTTGAGTTTGGACGGATCGGCGCGTTTGGCGAGATCGGCAAACGAGATCGTCCGGTCGGTGCCGACAATACGGATCGCGCCATCGCTGAATTCAAGATCGCCCGCGCCGGTTTCCAGCGCATCGGCGGCGATGTTTTTCAGGTTTTCGCCGAGTGTGCGCGTCGCGCGCTCCACGCTGACGCCGCCGGAGGGAATCGAACTCGATCCGCCGGTGCCAAGGCCTGTCGGGATTTCGTCGGTGTCGCCCTGATGGATATGCACACGCTCGGGCGCGATGCCGAACTGCTGCGCGACGATCTGCGCATAGGCGGTCTGGTGCCCCTGCCCGCTCGATTGCGTGCCGATCAGAATGGTGATGTCACCATCGGGATCGAGCCGCACCTGAGCGGTTTCCTCGCCCATGGTGCCGCAGACCTCGACATAGGTGCCCATGCCGATGCCGCGCACCAGCCCCTGCTTCTTCGCGGCCTTGGCCCGCCGCGGAAAGTCTTTCCAATCGGCGATGTCCATCGCGCGTCTCATATGCGCCGCGAAATCGCCGGAGTCGTAGACCTTGCCGGTGGCGGTCGTATACGGCATGGCGCGCGGCGTAATGAAGTTCTTGCGGCGGATCGCGTCCGGCGTCATGCCGAGCTTGCGCGCGGCGGCATCGACCAGACGCTCGACCACATAGGCGGCTTCCGGGCGGCCTGCGCCGCGATACGCATCGACCGGCACGGTGTTGGTGAACACGGTGCGGACGCGGCAATGGAAAGCCTGAAGATCGTAGAGGCCGGGCAGCATGCCCGCGCCGCCATGCGGAATATACGGCCCGAAGGTCGAGAGATAGGCGCCCATGTCGCCCATCAGGTCGACATCCATGCCGAGGAATTTGCCATCCTCGGCGAGCGCCATGCGCGCCGTGGTGACGTTGTCGCGCCCCTGCGCATCGCCGACGAAATGATCGGCGCGCTCCGCCGTCCACTTCACCGTCTTCTTCAGCTTGCGGGCCGCGACAGCGGCCAGCGCATATTCGCGATAGGGAAACAGCTTGGTGCCGAAGCCGCCGCCGACATCCGGGCAGATCACCCGCATCTTCTCGACAGGGATATTGAGCACGTTCTGACAGAGAATGTCGCGCAGCCGGTGGCTGCCCTGGCTGCCGATGGTCAGCGTGAGATGGTCGCGCTTGGCATCGTACTCGCAGACGACCGCGCGGGTCTCCATGTAGTTGGTGACGATGCGCGGATTGACGATGCTGATTTCAGCCACCGCATGTGCTTTCGCAAAAGCCGCCTCGGTCGCCGTCTTGTCGCCGATGGACGTATCGAACAGCACATTGCCCGGATGATCCGGCCAGACCTGCGGCGCGCCCTTTTTCACCGCGTTGACCAGTCCCACGACCGCCGGCAACGGCGTCCATTCCACCTCGATGGCTTCGAGTGCGTCGCGCGCCTGCTCGACCGTTTCGGCGACGACAAATGCAACGGCATCGCCGACATGGCGGACGACATCGCGCGCGAGGATCGGATATGGCGGTCCGGTGAAAGGCTCATCCGGGAGGTTAAAGAGACAGGGAAGTCCGCCGAGATCCTTCACGTCATCCGGGGTCAGGATCGCGGCGACGCCCGGCAGCGCCCGCGCCTTTGCCGCGTCGAGCCTGAACGTCGCATGGGCGTGCGGAGAGCGCAGCACAAGCGCATGCAGCGCCGTTTCCGGGATGTAGTCGTCGGTATAGCGGCCCTTGCCGCGAATGAGCGCATCATCCTCCTTGCGAAGGACGCTTTGACCGACACCGAATTTGACAGGAGCCATAAATTTTCCCGACTGCGATCTGGAACTGTTCTAAGCTCCATCATGCAGCGGAATGGCAGGAAGCGCAAATGGCCGACGTTAACCTGAGCCGCAGCGCGTCCGCCCGATGATTTGAGCGGAATACCTCCGCTATCATGCCCGGCCTTGTGCCGGGCATCCACGTCTTGCGACGGGAAAAACAAACAGGAAAGGCGTGGATGGCCGGGACAAGCCCGGCCATGACGGACTTTTGTTCAGTTGTCGCTGGCTGTCCCGCCTCGAGGCCGGATCAGCGCCATCAGCCAGCGCTTTCCGAACAGCGAAATAATGCACGCCGCGTAAACCAGCGCCCCGACGGCGATCAAAACTCCGAGAGCGGATTCATCCCGGAATGACGTCATGCCCGCCAGCGCGGATGCCGCCCAACGCGACGTGAGCCAAAGTGCCGCAGCGAGAATCAGCCCCGCCGCGGCGAACTTCACCAGCGACGTCACCATCGCGCGGTCGAATACAAAGAACTTGCGGCGAGTGGCGAAAAGAACAACCAGCAGCAGATTGACCCAGGCCCCGACCGCCGTCGCCAGCGCGAGGCCGATCTGCGCCAGCGATCCGACCAGCGCCACCTTCAGGGCGACGTTGACGGCCACGCCGGTCAGCGCTGCCTTCACCGGTGTCGCGGTGTCCTTGCGGGCATAGAATGTCGCCACCGCGCTTCGGATCAGCACGAACGGGATCAATCCGACCGCATAGGCCGCGAGTGTCGCGCCCGCGGCAGCCGCATCGGCCTTCGAGAAAGCGCCGCGCGCGAACATCGCGCGCATGATGACGTCGGGCACGACCATGAAGGCTGCTACGAAGGGAATCGAAAACAGCAGGGTGAAATCGAAGGCGCGGCGCTGCGAGGCAATCGCGCCTTCATGATCGCCCGCCGTGATACGCCGGGACATTTCCGGCAGCAGCACAGTGCCGATGGCGATGCCGATCACACCGATGGGCAACTGATTCAGCCGGTCGGCGTAATAGAGCGCCGACAGCGCGCCTGCGGCCAGGAACGTGGCGATGATGGTGTCGGCGAACAGCGCCACCTGCGTGCCCATCGAGCCGAGGGTCGCGGGGCCCAGCGCGCGAAAGAAGCCGCGCACATCGTCGTCGAGCTTGAGCGAGGTGAACTTCGGCAGGATGCCGTGAACCTTGGCATCGCCCGCGAGCAGAATGTATTGCAGGAAGCCGGAGATCAGCACGCCCCACGCGGCCGCATGGCCTGCTGTCGGAAATAACGCGGCCAGCGCCAGCGTCGCCATCATCGACAGGTTGAGAAAGATCGGCGCGGCCGCCGCGCTGGCGAAGCGGTGCATGACATTGAGCATGCCGCCGTAGAGCGTCACCAGCGTGATCAGCAGCAGATAGGGAAACGTGATCCTTGTCAGTTCAATCGCAAGATTGCGCTGTGCCGGATCGTCGGTGAAGCCCGGCGCCAATATCGTCATCGCCTGCGGCATGAACGCCATGGCGAGGACCAGCAGCACGACCTGCGACACGAACAGCAGGGTGAAGATGCGGTCGCTGAACAGTTTCGCCGCGGCTTCCCCGCGTTCGCCATGGACATGGGCATAGGCGGGAACGAAGGCGGCGTTGAACGCACCTTCCGCGAAAATCGCCCGGAAATGATTGGGGAGCCGCAGCGCCACGAAAAAAGCGTCGGCCAGGGGACCGGCGCCCAGGATCGCCGCGAGCATGATGTCGCGCGCGAAGCCGGTGACCCGCGAGAGAAGTGTGTAGCCGCCGACGGTGAAAATGCGTCCGAGCATCCGCTAGTCCTACCGCATGATGTCCCGTTCGCGAACCGGCGAAGTTGCGACCTGACCCGTCATGGCCGGATTTATTCCGGCCATCCACGTCTTTTTTGGGATGCCTAAACGCGGGTCGCGCTCAATGTTCGTCATGCCGGGCTTGTCCCGGGCATCCACGCCTTTTCAACAGACAGAAAGGAAGAAAGGCGTGGATGGCCGGAATAAATCCGGCCATGACGGATGAGAGATCGAGCGTACTGCCCTACGCCAGCGCGTCGCGCACAGCCTTGATGACGCGATCCTGAGCGGCTGGCTCAAGATAGGCGTGCATCGGCAGGCTGATCACGTCCTGCGACAGCTTCTCGCTGACCGGCAAGCCACCCTCGGCCACCGGATAGTGCCTGTAGGCCGTCTGCTGGTGCATCGACTTGGGATAGTAGATCGCCGTGGGAATGCCCTGCGCCTTGAGCGCATCGGCGAACGCCTCGCGCCCGCCATTGGGCAGGCGGATGGTGTACTGCGCCCAGGTCGAGACATTGCCACCGGCCACGCGCGGCGCGATCACGATGTTATGCAGCGCATCGAAATAGCGGTTCGCGACCCTGTTGCGAGCCTCGATCTCGTCGTCGAAAATCTTCAGCTTCTCGATCAGGATCGCGGCCTGCATGGTGTCGAGCCGCGCGGTGAGGCCGAGGCGGATGTTGTCGTACTTCTCGGTGCCCTGCCCGTGCACACGGATACTGCGCAGGCGCTCCGCGAGATCGGCATCATTGGTGAAGATCGCGCCGCCGTCGCCGTAACACCCCAGCGGCTTTGCCGGAAAGAAGCTGGTCGCCGTGGCGAGGCCGAAGGTGCCGAGTTTACGGCCCTTGTAGGTGGCGCCGAACGACTGCGCGGCGTCGTCCAGCACGAACAGCCCTTCGCTTTTCGCGACTTCGGCAACCGCGTCGTGGTCCGCGCTCTGGCCGAACAAATCCACCGGCACGATGGCTTTCGGTTTGAGGCCGAGCTTGCGGGCGGTGGCGATGCCCTTCTTGAGGGAGGCGATGTCCATGTTGAACGAGGTTTCGTCCACATCGACGAACACCGGTGTTGCGCCCGTGAGCGCGACAACTTCCCCGGTGGCGCAGAAGGTGAACGACGGACACAGCACCGCATCGCCGGGACCGACGCCCTGTGCCATCAACACCATCAGCAACGCATCGGTGCCGCTGGCGCAGGCGACAACATGCTTCGCGCCGCAATAGGCCGCGAGGTCGGCTTCAAGCTGCGTCACCTCGGGGCCGTTGATGAACTGGCAATGGGTCAGCACGCGCGCAACAGCATCGTCAATCTTCGTGCCGAGACGGCGGCGCTGCGCGCCGATGTCGATAAAGGCCACGGGTTCTGATCGCAGATGCTGGTTCATGGTGCGTGCCGAATCCATTTCAAAAGATGCTTGAGGCTGCCGTCAGCTTGCCACGGCGCGCGGGCCCTTGCGCAACGGCGCGGCAATCGAGCCGGCCGGAGCATCGAGACACTTGATCGCGATTTCGAGGCTGGCGACGCCTTCGTCGCCGGTCACCGCGGGCGCGTTGCCGCTGCGCACGGCATCGAGGAACGCGACCAGTTCGGCGCGCAACGGCTCGTCATGCCCGACCGAGAGGTGCCGCATCGAATAGCTGCCGTCGCGCTGGAAGCCGAAGCACTCGGTCACCTGACGGGTCAGCAGGTCGCCCTGGATGTATTTGCCGCGCGTCGCAACCGTGACGCTGCGCGCCTTGAACGGCGTCAGCCAGTTGGTGTTGATATGCGCGAGCACGCCGGAAGCGGTGCGGAACTGAAGCAGCGCGATGTCCTCGCGCTCGGCGACGGCGCTCGCTAGCTGCGGCTGCACATCGACGATGTCGGATTCGGTGAACCAGCGGATCAGGTCAATGTCGTGCACGGCAAGGTCGATCACCACACCGACATTCGACATGCGCGGCGGGAACGGACCGACGCGGGTGATGGCGATGGACAGGATTTCCTCGTCCTTGATCGCCTGCTTGATCGCGGCAACAGCAGGATTGAAGCGCTCGACATGGCCGACCATCAGCGTCACGCCGGCCGCGCGCGCGGCGGAGACGATCTCGTTGCCCTCTTCAACGGAAGAAGCAATCGGCTTTTCGACCAGAACGTGAATCTTCTTCGCGATGCAGGCGAGCGACACGTCGCGGTGCAGATGCGTCGGCGCGGCAATGGTCACGGCGTCCGGACCGGCCTCGAGCATTTCCTCGAGGGTGGCGAATGTCGGGCAGCCGACAATCTCGACCGCGCGCGTGCGATGCGCGGGAAGCGGATCGACAATGCCGACGAGTTCGACACCCGGCAGGCCGGCCAGCACGCGGGCATGGTTGGTGCCCATGACACCCGCGCCCACCACGCCGACGCGCAGCACGCGGCCCTCATCAGCGTTACTCTTTGCCGACACTGTTGAACTCATCGTTGAAGTCCCTGAAGTCTTGAATTCCGGGCGCTGAGTCGCGCGCCGTTGACAGGCTGATGTCCTAGCATGCCGTCACATATGTGGCGAACGGCGCAGGCTGGAATCCTTACACGTTTTGATTCAAAAAATTACAGCGCGCACCGGTGTAACCTCTTGAAAAACCGCTAGCTTCCGCAACTCACGAGCGCCGGTAGTCATCCTCGATACGGACGATGTCGTCCTCGCCGAGATAGCTGCCGGTCTGAACCTCGATGAGTTCCAGCGGAATCTTTCCCGGATTTTCCATGCGGTGGACCGCGCCGATCGGGATGTAGATCGACTCGTTCTCGTGAACCATCTTCTGCATCTCGTTCACCGTCACCAGCGCGGTGCCGCGCACCACGATCCAGTGCTCGGAACGGTGATGATGCTTCTGCAGCGAGAGCCGGCCGCCCGCTTTCACGATGATGCGTTTGACCTGATGGCGCTCTCCGATGTCGAGCGACTGATACGATCCCCAGGGCCGGTGAACCTTGATGTGGTCTTCCGTCACCTGCGGTGCGACGGTGCGCAGCTTGCCGACCAGCCGCTTCAGACCGTTCGGGTCATTCTGGCGGGACACCAGAACGGCGTCCTGTGTCGCGACCACGACGAGATCGTCCACGCCTTCCAATGCGACCAGCGCCTTGTCGGTGGAGACGTTGCAGTTGCGCGAGTCCTCGAACACCGTGAGGCCCTGCGCAACATTGCCGTGCTCGTCCTTGTCCGACAGTTCCCACACCGCGTGCCAGGAGCCGACATCGGACCAGCCGCAGGAAACCGGGATCACGGCGGCCTGCGTGGTCTTCTCCATCACGGCGTAGTCGATGGAAATCGGCGTCGCCTTGCCGAACGACTCCAGCGGCAGCGTCACGAAGGCGAGATCGCGCCCGGCATTGTCCACCGCTTCGGCCAGCGCGGTCACACTGTCGGCATCGACGCCGCGATATTCATCGAGCAGCATCTGCGCGCGGAACATGAAGTTTCCGCAGTTCCAGAGATAGCCATCGGCGACATATTTTTCGGCGGTTGGGTGATCAGGTTTCTCGACGAACTTCGCGACCGTCCGGACCTCGCCGGAAACCACGTCGCCAGGCCGGATATAGCCATATTCGGTCGCCGCCCGCTCCGGCAGAACGCCGAAGGTGACGATGCGCCCGGCATTGGCCACGCTCAACGCCTTCCGGCAGGCTTCGACAAACGCCGCCGGATCGCGCACCACATGATCGGCTGCGAGTGCCAGCACGACGGCATCCGCGTCCCGCGTCAGGGCAAAGGCCGCACCCGCCGCAATGGCAGGACCGGAATCGCGCCGCGCCGGCTCCAGCAGAATATCGGCCTCAAGGCCGATCTCGTTCAACTGCTCAAGCACCATGAAACGATAGGCCGCGTTGGTGATGACGATGGGCCGGGCAAACAGGCCCTGATCGCTGACACGAAGCATCGTGTCCTGAAATGTCGAATTGGAGCCGAACAGGCGCAGAAACTGCTTGGGACGCCCCTCGCGCGACGCGGGCCACAGCCGCGTGCCCGCTCCGCCGCACATGATCAATGGAATAATGCGCTCGCTCATGCGTCCTCAATCAATAAATCAGAAAAGCTGATGATACTCGCGATACCATGCCGCGAACCGTGCGACACCGTCTTCGATCGTCGTGGAAGGGCGGAAGCCGACCTCACGCATCAGATCGTCGACATCCGCGAAAGTCGCCGGTACATCGCCCGGCTGGATCGGCATCAATTCCTTCTCGGCCTTGCGCCCGAATTCCTTTTCGAGGACCTCGACGACCTTGGTCAACTCCTCGGGATGGTTGTTGCCGACATTGAACACGCGCCAGGGCGCCGCACTGGTGCCGGGATCCGGAACCGCGTCCGGCGCCAGCGTCTGCGCGACCGGCGGCCGATCCATCAGCCGCACGATGGCTTCCGTCACGTCGTCAACATAGGTGAAATCGCGGCGCATGTTGCCGTAGTTGAACATCTTGATCGGCTTGCCTGCGAGGATCGCGTCGGCAAACAGATACATCGCCATGTCCGGCCGGCCCCATGGTCCGTAGACCGTGAAGAAGCGAAGGCCGGTGGTCGGGATACGGAACAGATGGCTGTAGGAATGCGCCATCAGTTCGTTGGCCTTCTTCGAGGCCGCATACAGGCTGACCGGGTGATCGACGCTATCATGCACCGAAAAAGGCAGCTTGGTGTTGGCACCATAGACCGACGACGACGACGCATAGAGCAGGTGCTCGCAGCCGTTGTGCCGGCAGCCTTCGAGTATATTGATGAATCCCTGAAGATTGGCATCCACATAGGCATGCGGATTTTCCAGCGAGTAGCGCACGCCGGCCTGCGCCGCCAGATGAATGACAACCGGAAAGCGATGCTTGCTGAAAAGTTCGGCTGTGGCCGGCCGGTCGGCGAGATCGAGCTTGATGAAGCTGAACGACGGATCGTTCTTCAGCACGTCGAGACGCGCTTCCTTCAGCTTCGGATCGTAATAGTCATTGATGTTGTCGACCCCGACAACCCGATGCCCCGCCTGCAGCAGCTTTTGCGACTGATGGAAGCCGATAAATCCGGCGGCGCCCGTCACCAGTATTGTCCGATCCGACATTCGTTTCACTTTCCGGCGCTCAAAGCCGCCACAACTCGATGCCATCAGGCAGACCGGCGCGGTCGAGCTTCAACTTGACATCGAGAACGAAGCCACGCCCGCCGTTCAGCAGCTTCTGGATCAGCGGCCAGCCCGCATTGATGTAACCCTGGTGGGCAACGGCCATGATGACCGCATCGGCGGGCTTTAACGCAGCGGCATCAACCAGTTTGACGCCGTATTCATGCATGGCGTCCGCCGGGTCCGCCATCGGATCGTGCACCTGCACCGTCAGTCCGAATGATTCGAGTTCGCGGATGATGTCGATCACGCGGGAGTTGCGCGTGTCCGGCACGTCTTCCTTGAAAGTCAGGCCGAGAATGGTGACCACCCCGCCGTTGCTCTTCCGCCGCAGCAGGCCGCGGATGCATTCGCGCGCGACGCGCTGGCCCATGCCATCGTTGATGCGCCGGCCGGCCAGAATAACCTCCGGATGATAGCCCGCGCGCTCGGCGCGATAGGTCAGATAATAAGGATCGACCCCGATACAGTGTCCGCCGACCAGCCCCGGCTGGAACGGCATGAAATTCCATTTGGTGCGCGCCGCCGCCAGCACATCGCCGGTGTCGATATTCAGCGCCTGGAAGATCAGCGACAGCTCGTTCATGAACGCGATGTTGAGGTCGCGCTGCGTGTTCTCGATCACCTTCGCGGCCTCAGCCACCTTGATCGACGGCGCGCGGTGAATGCCCGCCGTCACCACCGATCCATAGACATCGGCCACGATGTCGAGCGCCGCCGCGTCCTGCGCGGAGACAACCTTGGTGATAGTCTCGAAGCGGTGTTGTTTGTCGCCTGGATTGATGCGCTCGGGCGAATAGCCGACCTTGAAATCCGATCCCGCCTTCAGTCCGGAGGCCTTTTCGAGAAGCGGCACGCACTCGTCCTCGACCGCGCCGGGATAGACGGTCGATTCATAGACGACGATATCGCCCTTCTTGAGCACCGATCCGACAGTACGCGATGCCGCGAACATGGCGCCGAGGTCGGGCTGGCGTGCCTCGTCAATCGGAGTCGGCACGGTGACGATGAAGAAATCCGACGACGCCATATCCTTGACGTCGTTCGTGAAGGAAAGCGACCTGTGGCGCAGATCCGTGGCGTCAACTTCATGGGTGCGGTCGTGAAACTGGCGCAACTCGTCGATGCGCCGCTCGTCGATATCAAACCCCGTGACGGGAACCCCGGCTCGCGCAAAGGCAGCCGCAACGGGCAGCCCGACATAGCCAAGCCCGATGACCGCGATTTTACGCCCGTGTGTCACGAATTGGTGTCCCCAAACCTCCGCGGACGCGGCCCGCGCGGCCGTTCCCGAAATCAAGCCGCCCTCTTTAGCCGCCGTGCGGCAGGCGCCGCAATAGGCGGAGCCTGCCTACTTGCCAGAACAGCCCTAAAGCCATACCAAGACCCCTGAAAAGGGCCGCCGGAGGCTGTATTCGGGTCCTTCCTCTGACTTCAGCAACATTAACCATCGCGGTCCGGAATGCGCGGATTTCTCCTACTTGCCGCTCGAATACTGGTGTCGGTGGCGCTGCTCTATTTCGCGTTCCGCGGCATCAATTTCGCCGCCATCCAGTCTCGCCTGAGCCAGATCAGCCCCGGCTGGTTTCTGCTCGCCGTGCTGGCGACCATCTTCCAGATTTTCCTTGGCGCGCTGCGATGGCGGGAAATCAGCGCGCGCTGCGCCGCTCCGCTCGGGACCGGGCAGGCCTTCCGTTACAACATGATCGGCGCGTTCTTCAACCAGACGCTGCCCTCGACCATCGGCGGCGACGCCATGCGGCTGTGGCTGGTGCGGCACACCGGCGCCGGCTGGCGCGCGGCGACCTATTCCGTTCTCGTCGATCGCGCCATCGGATTGATCGCGCTTGCGCTGATCGTCGTTGCCAGCCTGCCCTGGAGCTACGAGTTGATCGGCAGCCCGCGCGGGCGGCTCGCGCTGTTGCTGGTGGACCTGGCTGCGATCTCGGCCGGCATCGGTTTTCTGATCTATGGCGTGCTGCCCTGGAAATGGCTCAAGACGCTCTGGCCGCTCCGCCATATCCATGCCTGCGCGGTGATCGCCAATCAGGTGATCTTCAATCGCACCAGCGGACCGAAAGTCGCCGCGCTCTCGCTGGCGATCCATGTGATGGCCGTGGTGATCGCATGGTGCGCGGTGCGCGCTATCGCGGCGCCCGCGGCGTTCGAGCAACTGTTCATGCTGGTGCCGCCGATCATGCTGATCACCATGCTGCCGATCTCCATCGCCGGCTGGGGCGTGCGTGAAGCCACCATGATGGTCGCCTTCGGTTACGCCGGCCTCGCGCCGACCGACGGCACCGTGGTGTCGCTGCTGTTCGGCGCATCGTCCTTCGTGGTCGGAGCGATCGGCGGACTTATCTGGATTCTGAGTGCTGAGAAAACATCCGAGATAAGCCATGCCGTCCCCGAGGACGAATAATCCGCTCGCGGCCATGGCACAGGCGCCAGCGCCGAGCTTTCCGGATCGCTCCCTTCTGCTGAAGATATTCGTCGCCGCCCTTGCCGTGCGCTGGATTTACGCGCTCGCCATGTATGCCTTGATGGGCGACGGCGGGCTGAAGGGCGTCGATTCCCTCACCTACACCAGCGTTGCAAGCGACTTCGCGAACGCGCTCCGGACCGGCATGGTGCATGGACCGCAATGGTTCGGCGATTACGTTTACACGATGCCGCTCTACCACTGGCTCTCGGCGATTCCGTTCCTGATATTCGGCAACACATACGGCACCATCGCCTATGTTCTGATGCAAGGCATCCTCGATGCCGGGACCTGCCTTGCCGTCTACGGCATCGCGTCCCGGATATCGGCGCGCGTCGCACTCGCGGCGGCGCTCTGCGCCATCCTTAATCCAACGCAAGTGGTGTTGAGCGGGCTGTTCTACACGGACACGCCCTTCATCTTTTTTGTCGCGATGGCGTTTCTGGCCGTACTTCGCTGGCACGAAGCCCCGTCGTGGCGTAACGCCATCCTGCTCGGTCTTTTCCTCGGCTGCGCCGCGCTTATCCGTGCGATCATCGTGCCGTGGGGCTTCTTCGCACTGGTCCTGCTTGCCGCCTGGGTGCTGCTGCGGAAACTGGCGCTGCGCAAGGTGGCGACAATCCTCGCAGCTTTCCTTGCACTGACCACCTGCGTCGGCGTGATCGTCGCGAAGAATGTCGCGGTGTTCGGAACGCCGGGGTTGACGCCCCAACGCGGCATCCACCTCGCGCTATGGGTCGTGCCGCTTGCCAGGGAGATGCAGGACAGAACACCCTACATGACGAGCTACAACGAACTGGAAAAACGCACCATCGAAAGGTTCGGCCCGCATCCGGCAAATCCGTTCGAGCAATCGCGGCAATACACGATCATCGCGAAGGAAGCGCTGAAGGATATTCCGTTCAGCGCGATTGCAAAGTCCTGGCTCTCCGGCATGACGATCAACCTGATCTCGCCCGGAATTCTCCTGTCGCCGCCGGTTCTGCAACTGCCGCGGCCCGGCTTTTACAACACGCCCGGAAGTTCATTCTTCGACAAGGCCTATAATTACGTGTTCCACTCAGGTCAGCCTGCCTACACCTGGTGCCTGCTGATCGGCAGCGCCGGGCTGGCGGTCATGCGCATTCTGCAGCTTGTGGGGTTCATCGCGCTGGCGCGGCGTGCCGCGAACTGGCCCGCGCTGTTTCTCGCGGCTTCGTGGGTCGGCTATATCCTGCTCGTGAACGGCCCTGTCGCATCCCCCAAATACAGGCTGCCGCTGGAGCCGCTCTTCAACGTGCTGAGTGGCGCGGGGCTGATCGCCATCCGTGACCGCCGACTCAAGCTCGCGTCGACCGACAACGGCCAGATCGCGTGAGCCTAACGGCGTCGCTTCTCGATCACGGTCAGAAGACGAAAGCCGAAATGCCGGCCAAGGCTTCCTTCGATATGCTTTTCCATCCAGAGCATGGCCCGGGCCATCGGTTCGGTCATCAATGACCATGACTTAAATCCGCCGCTGAACGGATAGGCGACGAACGAGAACCATTGGGTCTCGCTGATTGCCAGATCCGGAAACAGCGCATGGAAGCGATCGCGATGGCTTGTCGCCAGCAAGGTCGGGATTGCCTGATTGGAGTCGTAAGGATCGCGCATCCGGTCCGGCGCGCCTTCCAGAAGCGGATCGGCATCCATCAGTACCGGCTCATGATGCAGCAGGCGGTAGAACAGCCTGCTGCCGAGCGTGATGCCCGGCTCCGCCATGATGATACGTCCGCCCGGCCTCAGCACGCGGGAGGCTTCGCGGAACAGCAGCGCCGGATATTCGATATGATGAAGTACGTCGAGCATCACGATGTTCGACAAGGCGCCATCGGCAAACGGAAGTTTCTGGGCGTCGGCGACAAGATCGAGCCACGGCGCGAACTGAATGTCCGAGGAGACCAGATTCTCGATCCGCTCCTTCAGATTGCCGATGCCACCGCCAATTTCCAGCGTCGTTCCCGGAACGGTGCGCCGCGCGATGCGATCGAAGATGTCGCCATAGACGGTCCGGAGGACCGGCTTGCGTTCCCACACCGAACGATAATCGTCAAGAACGCCGGACATCACACGTCAGCCGCTGGGAAGCCGGACACGCACAGACATAGCGATCAGATCGCCTTGATCTTGAAGAAAGCGAAAACCACCATCCTCAGCAGCATCACGCCATGCCGGAAACGCGAAATCTGCGTTTCGCCATACGCGCGGGCTGCATACCGGATCGGCAGATCCACTGTTTTCAGATTCAGTTTGGATGAACCGAAAATCAGATCGAAATCCCCAAACGGATCGAAGTCGCCGAAATAGGCTTTTCCGTCGCGAAGCCGGTAATAATCGGATCGCCGCATGACCTTGGTGCCGCAAAGCGTGTCCGTATAGCGCTGATTCAGCAGCCACGAAAACAGATAGGAGAATATCTTGTTCGCGATCAGATTGAGGAAGCGCATCGCGTCATCCTCAAGCGGATAAACCAGACGCGATCCATTGATGAATTCGCCCTTCCCTGACTTGATCGCCTCCCAGAACTTCGGCAACTGCTCCGGCGGCATGGTCAAATCTGCATCGAGGATCATCAGGACATCGCCGCGCGCGACATCATATGCGGTGAAGACCGCATCGGCCTTGCCCTTGCCGGGCTGCCGCATGAGCTTGATGTCCTTGTCCGGATAGGCCGCCTTGACGCGCTCCATCTCCTCGTAAGTGCCGTCCTTACTATGGCCTTCGATGAAGATGATTTCGATGTCATCGCAGAACTGCGGCAGCCGCTGCACGGCAGGCTCGATATTGCCGCGCTCGTTACGCGCGGGAATGACGACCGTGGCCGACTTGAGGTCTTCGCGGGCCGCGGGCGAGGACCGGCAGACGGAATAGTGCCGCAAGGCAAAGAACCGAAAGCCAGGAAGGATGCTGATGAAACGATTGACGAGACGGCCGAGCCCGAGCAACGAAACCGGCAGCAGCATCCTCTGCTCGGCCTTGACCGGTTCAAAGTTTGCGAGTTGCGCAATGGCGGCAACATCGGCGGGCGCCAGCGCGTTCTGCGGCGGCAGCGGCATGCGCTGGCCGATCCATTCCGCGAACTTCAGCACGGGCTGCCAGAGATGAGAGAAGTATCCGATCACGATCCGCGTCTCACGGGTGCAGAGCGGATGAAGCTGTTCAAGAAACTTCTGGCAATCATCCAGCGAACCAATCGCGTCGAGGACGAGGATGTAGTCGAACGGTCCCTCGACCGACGCAATGGTCGCTGGGTCTTCGGCGTCTCCGACCACGAATGTCAGATTTGGATGCCGTGTCCGGGCGATGTCAATCAGCGAGGGGCTGAAGTCGATACCCACTCCATAAGATGGCTTGAGCGCAGCAAGGGTGTCACCTATGCCGCATCCGATCTCGAGGACCCGTGCATTCTCCGGGATCAAAAATCGCAGATAGGCTTCGTCTTCGCGATGAAAGAAAGCGGCCTTGCTGCGCCATCCGGCGCGCGAAGACGCATACTTTTCGGAGTGCGCGAGAATCTGGGCCTTACGAGTCCACGATGGAGACGTCATGAGATAATATCATTTTTGGCGGGTGGTAATTCTGCGGGCTCTTCTGGCACGCAAATGCCCGGTAACCAAGGGTGAAAACCGCTTGTCGGAGCCTAATTTGTTCCGGCGGGCGGCAAATCCGAACCATCAATCATTGCCTGAACAGGCAAATCCGACATCGCGCCGACCTGCCGATAGAGCCGCTCATAGCTGTCAAGACAGGCATCCTGAGAGAACAATTTCAGGGTCCGCTCTCGCGCCGCCCTCCCCATCGCGCGTGCCCTCGACGGATCGGACGCGAGGGAAAGGATGGCGGCTCCGAGCGCGGCCGGATTTCGGGAAGGAACCAGCAGTCCGGTTATTCCATCGACGACCGCATCCGGATTTCCGCCGACCGCGGTCGCGATCACCGGCAATCCCTGCCCCATCGCCTCGATCAATGCGTTGGAGAAACCTTCCTGGTGAGAGACAAGCAACGCAACATCCGCCGCAGGCAACAGGGCCTGCACATCAAACCGCTCGCCGAGCCAAAGAATTTTGTCTGCGATGCCGAGACGTTCGGCTTGCGAGCGCAGCGCCCGGCCCTCGCCTTCATCACGCCCGATGGCAACCAGACGCCAGGGCTGAGGCAATCGCGACGCAATTGTCCCCAAAGCATCGAGCAGATCGGCGTGCCCCTTGTAGTGAAACAGATTGGCAACGATCATCATGACAAAGGTATTCGCTGGAATATTCAGAGCGGTGCGCTGCGCGTCGCGGGCAGCTTCACCGGCGGGCGGCACGACGGTTACGCCATTATGGATCAGACCCACCGGGCGCCGATCGCCTCGTTCCGCGACAAGCTCATCCACGACAGCTTGTGAATTTCCGAGCAGCGCCTTCATCCGGCGATGAAACAGACGCTCGATCCGACCGAGCCATGGGTGACCGCGCTGATAGTCCGACAGCGAACGGCGGCTCATGATACCGTTGCGATGACGCGCGATCGCCGCGACGCTCGCTCCGACAAGATACGGTTCGGGCAGAAAGAAATGCAAAATATCGGGACGAGACCGGCGAATATGCCGATACAACGCAATGGCGGCGATCAACAAATGTGCGACGCGGCCATGGCGGCGCGACGGACCTGTTACAGCGATGCCGGTGTGTGCGATTTCGGACTCGAGTTCTCCGCCTCTCTCGAGCACGAAAAGCTCTACCGCAAAGCCGCGCGACTTCAACGCTGGCAGCAACTGCGCCAGATGCCGCTCGGCGCCCCCCATCGCCATCCTCTTGGTGACGAACAGGATGGCGGGCAGTTTTGCTTTACCGCTCGATGTCATTTGCGCGCCTGGGCGCTTGCCCAACGCCTGCGCCAGGCCTCGAACATCAGAATGGTCCAGAGCGCGTAAGCCCAGTTCCGGCGGCCAGTCAGATGATCCGCCCACAAGCGGCGCGCAGCGCTTACGTCGATAAACCCGGCCCCGAGCTGTTGCGGATCGAGCAAGTCGTCCGCCCAGTCCTTCAAAGGACCGCGCAACCATTCCGCAAGAGGAATTCCGAAACCCATTTTCGGCCGGTCCAGCAGTCGCCTGGGCACCATCCGCTCGGTCACGCGACGCAACAGCCACTTTGTCTCACCGCCGCGAATCTTGAAACGACGCGGCAATCGCCACGCAAACTCCACGACACGGTGATCGAGCAACGGTGGCCGCGCTTCAAGTGCAACGGACATCGAGGCCCGGTCAACCTTCTGAAGAATATCATCGGGAAGATATGTGATGGTATCGAGCAGTTGCATGCGATCGAGAAATGCCGGCAGAGCGCCGATGGCCCCGGTTGACCATGGCGTCAAAGGATGTTCGTCCGCCATCGGCGCAAGCAATGACGGGTCCTCGCACTGGCTGACCAGCCTGCGATAGACCCCTTCTGAATCAAGCGTCATGACATTAGCCAGCTTGCGCAGCTTGTCCGCCGGCTGGGATGGCAACAATCCGCGCGGCGCAAGCGAGGCAAGGCCGTCGACCCAAGCCATAGGCACTGCGTGCAAAGCGCTCGCCGCGACGCGGCGAGCCCCCATCGGAATAAGTGACAGACGCCGCGACAATCCCTCGGCAAGCCGATAGCGATTGTATCCGCCGAACAACTCGTCTCCACCGTCACCCGATAACGCGACCGTGACGTGTTGCCGGGTCAATTTCGAGACCAGATGCGTCGGAATCTGCGACGAATCCGCAAAGGGTTCATCGTACATGTCGGGAAGATGTGGAACCACCGCGAGAGCATCCGCTGCGGATACAATCAGTTCCGTATGCTGCGTGCCGAGATGCCGGGCAACGGCAGCGGCATCTTTTGATTCATCGAATCCAAACTCGGGAAATCCGATCGAGAATGTGCGGACCGGCCCCCGCCTTGCCGCGACCATCAGACCGGCGATGGCGGAGGAGTCGATACCTCCAGACAGGAACGCCCCGAGCGGAACATCGGCGAGCATTTGCCGGGAGACTGCGTCAGCCAGAAGATCGGACAGTTGAGCGACAGCTTCCTCGTCCGAAAACGCAAAGGGAGCTTCGATCCCCCGCAGAGCGATATCCGCCGCCGACCAATACCGGCGGCTGAGACAGGTCCGATCCCGGGTCTGGATCGTGACATGCTCTCCGGGCATCAACTTCCTGACGCCACGATAAATGCTGTGAGGCGCGGGTACATAACCGAAGCGCAGGAAGCTCGTGACCGAGGATGGATCAATCACGAGATCGAATGCCCGGGCTGCATGGAAGCTCTTCAGCTCGGACGCGAAGAAAATCTGATCGCCTCTATCGGCAACGAATAGCGGTTTGATCCCGAGTCTATCACGAACGAGATGAAGCGCCTTCTCGTTCCGATCCCACAGCGCAATGGCGAACATGCCATTCAGATCGTCCAACGTGGCATTCAGCCCGCGATGCGCGACGGACTCGACAATCGTTTCGGTATCGGAATGGCCGCGCCATGCGACGCCTGCGAGCGCCGGCTGCGCCCGAATGTCCTCGCTGTTGTAGATTTCGCCGTTGTAGCAAATGACCCAGCGCCCGTCCGCCGACACCATGGGCTGGGCGCCGGCCTCGGAAAGATCAACGATCGAGAGACGGCGATGCGACAATGCCAGACCGAGAGTATCATCCGTCCATATGCCGCTGGCGTCGGGACCGCGGTTTGCAATGGCAGCGCCCATCGCATGGGCGCGCTGGACAATCCCTGCACCATCAGATGCGAGGCGAGGATCAATAAAGCCGGCTATGCCGCACACAAACGCCGCCGAAATGCTTCAATTTTCAACGCAGACCCATTCGCGAGAGAGCCGCTTTTGCGATTTCATACAACCACAACTTCGGGCGGCCTATGAGCGAATATCTTAGCGCCTTTGTCTCATAACCAAGGCGAATGAGACTCGGATAAACAAACGAAATATGGCCTTTACCCGGCCTCGCGGCAATATAGATACTGCCGGCCTTCTTCCGGGACAAAACAACCTCATAGCCAGCCTTTGCCAATGCGTACTGCATCGAGCCCGCCGTGGGCAGGAAGCTATGCGCGTAACCCGGTAAGCCGGCATCCTCGGGAGCGAGGAAATTCGAGATGACGATGCACAGCAATCCATCCGGCTTGAGAAATAGTTTGAGGCGGTCCAGAAACGCGGCAGGGTTGGTAATGAAATAAACCGCGTGGGAAATGTGAATGATATCGAATTTCCCATCGATCTCGACAGCTTCAATCTGCCCAATTCTAGACCGTATCCCGATGAGATCATGAAATCGCTTCAGCGCCGGATCCACATCGATTCCCTGGGCGTCCCAGCCGCGATCGAAAAAGTATTTAACTGTTTCACCCAAGCCGCAGGCGATGTCGAGAAAGCGCCCTGACTTTACCGAGTGGAGCGGAACAAACATCTCAAACGTGCGCGCTGCATTTCTCTGACTGGCGGCTCTTCGAGTGGCCCAAACAGCTTCGCTCTGCGCAGCGTTGTTGAAGTTATCCTGCCGATCCCGGTTCCAGAAAAAAGACAGAAGATCAGGGGATGGTTGAAAGGCGGGATAGCCATTTCCGCAGCGCTGACAAAGCGACCAGCCATAAGCGCGCGAATCTCCATGATCCAGGCGCCATTGCCGAACAGCCGAATCCGGCGTCCAGCGCATTGGCCAGCTTTCCTCCGATCCACATAGCGGACAGCCGGTCATGACAACACCTTTGAACGAGCTCGCGCAGCCTCGACCGTCGATCTGCATAATTCATCGAACAAGGGCGCGACATTGGCGATGTCATAGCGAGCGACATTTCCCGCAGATGACGACTTTGCGACCTTGTCCTCTCGTTGCGATCGGACGGCTTCAATTTCATGTGTCAGAAAATCAGCGACGTCAGGCACACGGGCCGTAGGCGAAATCGACCTCCCACCGCACTGCTCAATAATGCGCGCAGCGGCGCCCGGCGGCACAATGCCAACCAACCGTTTATTCGCACCGATATAGTCCGCAAGCTTGCTCGGAAAAAAGACGCTTTTCCGTGCCGGCGCATCAATCGTCAATAAAATGTCCGAGCTTTTCATGAGGCGAAGCGATTCGGCATAGGATACGCTGCCGCGAGCAACAAGAAGCCCGGCTGGAAGCGATTTCCATTCATTGGAGCGAAGCATTCGAGGCGGAATTCCGCCTACAAGCTCGACGCGAACATCCGAAAGAACGTGCGGAATATGACGTGCAATATGAGCAAGCGCGGCGATGAGCGGACGAGGCGAGCGATGGCCGTAAAAATTTCCTATGTATCTCAAAACAATCGGCCCAGCCTCTTCTTCCTTCGAGTCACCATAGGCACCCGGATCGAAGGCGTGCAACAGAACAGATGATCGCGCCCGCAGTGGCGATCCATACTTGCGATAGACAAGATCGACCGTTTCTTCCGACGTAAAAACCGCTGCATCAGCATGTTCCAGAACGCGCCGTTCAAGCATACGATTCACAAACCTGGACAAAGGCTGCAAACTGCGAAACGGATTATCCGACCATGGATCGCTAAAATGCGCGAGCCATGGAAGATTGAACTTCCGCTTCAAACGAACTCCGAGAAGATGATCACTCATGGGTTCGCCAAAAGTAGCGATCAGATCCGGCTTCCCCTGCTGCTCGAAAATGTTGGAAATGGTGTCAAAAGCCAAGTCTGTCCACGCCTGATACACATCGGGCACGGTTCCATAAAATGGCAAGCCTCTCACACTGATGGAATGCAGCATTCCTTTCGGCTCATGCTCAAACGGAACAACGTGATGCTGAACGCTGCGGCCAAACCCAACTTCATCTGCCTTATCGCCGCCCGAGACTGCCGAAATTGACAGCCGACTATGGGCAAGCAATCGGCCGATCTGAATTGCCTGCGGGTAAAGCATCGGCGGCAGAGCATAAGAAACGGCGAGAACCCTCATTGGAACTCTTCGAGCGCCTTGACAATACGCTGCGATGCAAGACCATCGCCAAATATATCGAGCGGCTTGCAATCTGACATACGACCAAGCGCAACATCCACGGCTTCAATGATCAACCGCTGATCGGTCCCTACGATCCAGACATCGGATTGCCCGACGAGCTCAACCCGCTCAGTGGCATCGCGGAGAATAACCAGTCTCTTTCCAAGAGATACCGATTCCTCCTGGATCCCGCCGGAATCGCTAATCACCAGACGCGCTGCCTTGAGGAGGTATGTAAACGGAAAATAGTCCAGCGGCTTGATGAGAAAAATATTGGCGCAGCCTGAGGTTCTGACAATACGATCAACAGGCCCGACAACCTCCGGATTCGGATGAACAGGGAAGACGAATTTCAAGTGTGAGTACCGCCGGGCGAGCTCAACGATAGCGTTACAGATCGATGTAATGCCATCACCGAAATTCTCCCGGCGATGCGCAGTGACGATAACAGTATCTTTCGCCTGATCGAGGTCTGACAGAAACGTAAGCCCCTGTGCGATGAGATCGCGGGCGACGGCTTCAGTCCGGCCATTATCTTCGTCGAGGATCTTCGCAGCTTGTTTTAGCGCATCGATTCCCGTGTTACCCGTTACAATGATCCGATCTGACGGAATCCCCTCAACGATTAGATTCTGACGGCTGCGTTCGGTCGGCGCAAAATGCGCTGTAGCCAGCGCCGAATTCAATCGGCGATTGATCTCTTCCGGCCAAGGAGAGTAGCGATCGCCCGTACGCAACCCAGCCTCAACATGCGCCACTGAAATCTTTTGATAGAACGCGGCCAGAGCGGCCGTGAAGCTTGTTGTAGTGTCCCCCTGAACAATGACCCAGTCAGGCTTCCCTTGCTTCAAAGGCCCTTCAATAGATCTCATAATGTTGGTCGTGAGTTCTGTAAGGGTTTGACCGGGCTGCATAACACCCAGGTCAATATCGGCTTCGATGCCGAAAGCGCTCAGCATATCCCTCGCGAGAGAGCTATGTTGACCGGTATTGCATACCGTTAAGTCAATCTCTGGAATTGCGCGGCAGCGTAAGATCAACGGTGCCAGCTTGATCGCTTCGGGGCGCGTGCCCAGGGTAACGAATACTTTTAGCTTTCTCATAATGTCAGCTTGCTGAGGCCACCTTGGCGTTTTCCGCGTCAAGCCGCCCGATATGATCTAGGATGGCACCAATCATGCGGCGGACATTCTCAATGCGATTTCCAAAATGACCCGGCTCGTCGGCAGGCCGAAAGACACATTCATAGCGGACGCTGTAAATCTCAGCCAGCGACGATATGATATGCCGGTCGTCGGGAGATACAGACGCAGCGGCCTTGATCCGGGATGGAAGGTCGCCAATCGAACTGACTCCGTTCAGATACTCAGCGACGAAGCACCCGCCAAGCACGATCGCCGGCCGCCCGAGTAAAAATGCTTCCAACGTGGCACTTCCCGTCACCGAGATCGTAACCTGAGCTTTTTTGATCAACTCGATCGACGACATTGTCGCGTGAGCAATATGAACACCGGCGCGGCAGCGCAATTCCCGGTAGAAAGACATTGGCCGGATACCGAGCGAAGCTCTGTGTTCTTTTACGACGAGCGTCCAATCGCTAGGCATCGCGAAGCGGATCGCATCGATCGCACGCATTTGATCCACATAATAGGGAGCCGGCGTGTTGATCGATGACTCCGGTGTCACCTGCAATGGATAGTAGATGAACTTCGACGGCAAATCCGCCAAATCTTTCGAATCATAGTTCCGCCCATTAACGAAGCCTCGTATGGATCGGAACCGCACCACAGCGCTAGGAAACGTGTACTTGAGACTCGTCATGAGTAGTTCACTCTCGAACAATCGCGGATTCCGCCACGTTCGCGCGACAAGCCCCCATGCCCGCTTGGGTAATGACTTTTGACCAATCGGCAACAAGCTCTCTCCCGGCTGGGAAAACATTTCGGGCACAAAAGCTGGCCCAGGCCTGGATCGAAACGTCGCAATCGTCTTCTCGGCCCACTCTTTCCCTTCCGGTGTTACCTCGCGGTGATCCGGAATTCGTTCCTGCACATCCCGGCTGAAGTATATGCCGCCCAAATGCCGAAGATCCGTCGGGATAAGCACCGGAATATTGAGTTCCTGCGCAAGACTTGCCAGCACCTTTCCGTCAAACGTCTCGATATGAGCCATCAACAGATGCGTCGGCTTGAGGCGAAGCAGATAACTCTTGTAAATGCGATAAACCTGCGTTGCGATCATTAACTGCTCATCGGCAGGACGATGCTTGAATACCTTTTTTTCTGCTTCGATATCGGAAAATAGATTGCCGCTATAATTCGCAAATTCGTGCTTGCTCGGCATGCTCAAGCTAGAGCGGCTTTGTTCATTTTCAAGGCAAAGGATACTGTCCGCCTCTAGAACTTCGGAAACAACATCCAGATGATGCGATGTCGGCAGCAGCATCGCCCATCGAATATGAGGAGCCTCCGTTTTTGCCAGCTCGATCATATGCCGATAGGAGATGGCATAAGTTCCATAGCCATGCACGGCAATCAGTAAAGGGCGAGTTGTCATCTTTGGTTCTTTAGAAGGCTATCGCAGTGTGGGTTACGCAGCAGAAACGCGAACGGCGAGTTGCGAAAAATTCCGTTCAGCGTCTTCAGTGCATTTTTCGAGCGTCGAGCAGTCAATATGACGGTTCATCGCCAGATCGATCGCGTCAACAAGCCCCTTTGCCGAAAGCTGAGTCAAACGGACTTGAGGCATTTCAAACAATCTGGAAATCGCGTCGATCTTGTTGTCAACGACAACACCAACAAAGGGCTTTTCGGAGATTGCCGACAGAACAAGTCCATGAAATCTCATGCCGCAATGAGCATCCATCTCGGAAAATGTGTTAGCTATCCCGTTCATATCATCGGCATTGAGCGCCGTCAGAGTCACCCGCCCCTGGAGTTCCCTCGGCATATCACCCAGCATCTTCTTGAGAACATCATCGTCCAATCGAGCCACAGAACCATTGGACCGATGATGGAAAGCCAGCAACGCAACCCGCCACCCGCGAGCCACAATGGTCCCAAGCACCTCACGCATAGTCGCAAAAGTGCTATCCCCGGTTACCGGATCGAGAAATGCTGGCGCATATATGGAAACTCCAACGAGAGGCACGTCCTTACGAGATGCAACATCCCTGACGCTTTGAAAGCTCCTCGTCATCGTAAAAACGAGGTCAGCCGTTAATACCACCTTGTGTGCCGCGCCCGACTTCACACACTCGGCGAATGCCGCATCATCACGAACGGCGAACACATCCGACAACTCAATGATACGTCTCAGGAGGAAAGCTCCTATCTTTGACCGTAGCGCGGCTACTCCAACTCCCAGAGCAGCTATTCGAACGCCCACAAGGCGCGCCAGAACACAAATGGCCAATGTCATGACAAGAGGAATGATCGAGGACCTTTCGTGAAAGACCGTTCCTCCGCCGAACACAAACCAATCGCAGCGTTTCAAATACTGACGATAAGCCAGGAGCGTCGCGGCAAAGCGCCGAAGTTTCGATTTCGCCTGATCGGCAGCGATCTTGTCGATTCCGGTTAGTTCGACCGACACTGGAAGCCCGTTCAACCCAGCAACGTCACCCTCACTGCGCACGATAAAGTGCTTTACCGGGCAAGTTCGGCAAATTCCCTCGATCGTCGCACGCAACAAGAGATCGTCACCCAGATTTCCCTGCCCATAATAGCCCGACAGGAAGAAGGTATGACCGTGCTTAAACGACCCGCGGGAAGACATCGAACCCGAGCTACCAGGCACTTAATCCGCCATCGACCACGATGTTTTGTCCGGTGACATAGCTCGATGCGTCAGATGCAAGGAACAACAAGGTGGATACCATTTCATCGCTTTCCGCCATCCGGCCCAGAGGAACGCGCGCGCTGTATCTATTCTTAAACTCGTCATTCTGTCCGCTATACACGCCGCCGGGCGTTATCGCGTTCACGCGAATATTATGCTCTGCCCAATGCGTTGAAAGATAGCGTGTCAGTCCGAGTAAGCCTGCCTTCGATGCCGCATAAACGGCCGGGGTATTGATCTCGCGGCCCAGGTAATGCGAACCCTCATAAATTCGCTTGTCTGCTCCGAGAATACCGTAAATCGATGAGGTATTGATGATGCTGCCGCCGCGCCCCTGAGAAATCATCTGGCGGCCAACGGCCTGCGACACCAGAAAAGCACCATCAAGATTGACGGACATCACCTCGCGCCACATATCGAGAGAAAATTCCTCAAACGGCGCAAAGAATCCTGCGAGGTCGGACGACTTTGTGGCTGCATTATTATGCAGAATATCCACGCCGCCGAACGTATCGACCACCTTCTTCAGCATCGCGACAATGGAATCGCGTGCAGCAATATTGCAACCCACGCCTATGGCTGCGGTCCCATAGTCGTTTGAAAGCCGTGTGGCCAGAGTTGCCGCACTCGCTTCGTCCACGTCAACAACCGCGACTTTGGCGCCGAATTCCGACAGCCCTGCGCAGAACTTCTGACCGAGAATTCCTGCTCCGCCCGTCACGATCGCAACTTTATCTGCGAGACTAAATTTATCGCGGAAAGAAGTCATCGGCCTGCTCAAACGAGAAAATCGCGATTGGCGCGCTCATAATCCGCGAATCGGCCAATATCGAGCCAATACTCATGGATCGGAAAGGTACAAACTCCCCTCCGCTGTTCTATGAGACTCTGCAGAAGCTCCGGCATGTCAATCGCCTGTCCTCGCGACATATTCCCAATCACATCGGCTTCAACGACATAAATCCCTGCGCTGACAAAGCACTTCTGAAACGGTTTCTCGACAATCTCCTGCACATCATAGCCCTCGAATTTCACCACTCCGAACGGAACCTGATAAGCGAACTCCCGGCTGCAAATCGTAGCAGCAGCGCCGTGCTCCTTATGAAATCTGAGCAAATCGAGATAATTCACTCGCGACAGCAAATCCCCATTCATTACAATAACGGGCAGACCGCCGACATCATCCATCAAACTCAAACTACCAGCGGTGCCGAGAGGTTTTTCCTCGTCGATATAACGTATCGTCACGTCCCAGCCCTCACCGGAGCCAAAATGATTCTTGATGACTTCGGGCATGTAGTGGACTGAAACGTAGAACTTATGAAAGCCAAGCGCGACAAAGCTCTCGATAATCGATTGCAAGATTGGCTTACCTCCGACATCGAGCATCGGTTTTGGGCAGTTGTCGGTTAGGGGCCGCAAACGAGTCCCAAAGCCGCCGGCCAATAGCAGAACCCAATTATCATGACGCTGCTCTGACACCGGAGCGTCGAGCATCTCTATTCCGACGACACGGCCACTATCGTCCACGACAGGCATCTGCACCACGCGGTGCTGATTCATCAACGCGACTGCTCTTTTGCGGTCCAAAGGAAACGTCACCCTGCGCGGACTGGAATTCATGACATCGACAATGCTTTCCGTAAGAGCTTTGTGACCGATGAGTGCGCGACGAACGTCTCCATCCGTTACCGTTCCCAGCAATACTCCGTCAGCATTCACCACCAATGCGATACGGGCGCCGCCTTGGTCGATTGTCTGGATAGCAGTCTCAATCGAAGCTTCCGGGCCGATGAGCAATTTTTTCCAATCCACCATTGTCGCCTTCACGCTACTTGAACATCGTGGAATGACTTCGCGCGCAATTTGCTCAAGTCCACTGACTTTAAGATTTTCAATACTTCCGGTGTCGCGCCACCCCTTCCATAAGGATTGACCGCTGATGAGACCGATTTCTGAAAATCTGCGCTGAACAAGCGTGACAGCGCGTCACGAATAAGCTGCCGATCAACCGCACAATCAATCACGCTGGCGCTACGCAGCCGGCCCTTCTGCCGGTCCCCGATATTGATCGTCCCGATGTGGAAGCTCGGCGCCTCCAACAAACCGCTCGACGAATTCCCGATCAAGCCTTTCACAAACTGCAGGCACGAGAAATACAACTGAGATCCTAGCGACGGAAAACAGATACTTCGATCCGGATGACGATCAACAAAAGCGCGGATTTTCTCGTTAACCTCTCGTCCCCCGGCATCGGCGTTGGCCAGTGTGAACACAATTCTGAGATCGCGCTCTTCCTCAAGAGCTGCCAGCATTTCATCACACTCGAATCCCGAATCGGCGGCACCGGCCGTCGCGGGATGAATCGTGGCGAGCACTGTCCGGCTGTCGATATGAAAATTGATCCGCTGCTCCACCTCGTCACGACTGAGTAATGGCAGGCGCGCCATTGCATCGACGCCCAGCCCACCAACCAGAAAAACACGCTCCGGGTTCTCGCCCATCTGAACAACACGCGCCCTGTAAGGCTCGGCCGCCACGAAATGCAGCGAAGCAAGCTTCGTGATTGCATGACGAAAGCTGTCGTCGCTGGAGCCTTCAGTCACCTCTCCGCCGTGCAAATGAGCCACGGGGATACCGAGAATGACTGAACTGAACGCCGCAGCCAAGGCTTCATAACGATCACCGAGAACGGCGACGATGTTTGGATTCAGCTCTTCAAGCGCATCCGCAAAGCCGACCACACCCCTGCCCGCAGATCTTGCGACATCGGCAGGACTGTCAGAGGTGCCGAGAATATCGACTTTCCTCGCGATCGGAATTCCGGCCTTCTCGATCTCTTGCACACTCAAGCCGAAATCGGCTGCAAGATGTGAGCCGGTCACGACAAGCTGCAGCTCGAGCAGCTCGTCCTGCATTACCGCGCGGATCAACGGCTGAAGCAAGCCGAAGTCCGATCTCGCTCCGGTGAATATGCAAATCCGGCGTGTCACAACTCGACAGGCTCGTCTTCGGCAAAATCGCGAGGCGCGACGCGGCCAATCACCTGATCCCACAGCATTGGCGAGAGACCGCCGCCCGCTCGCTTTGCGATGAGATTATTCGCCGCGAAGAGTTCTCCGGCTTTGATTGGGCGGGCCGCTACAAGCGACCGGCGCGCAACCGCGCGATTAGGCAACTCGCTCGCGGTAGGAACCTTACGGGCATCGCCCATGGCGAGTTCAATATGCCGGATCGACCGAACGAGCGACGCCAGTTCGTCCGGCTCAAGGCTCGCCATGTGATCCGGGCCCGGCAAGTTTCTATCCAGCGTGAAGTGCTTCTCGATCACGGTCGCGCCCAGGGCAACCGCAGCACACGCAATTTCAATTCCAGGCGTGTGATCGGAATATCCGACCGGAACCTCAAAAGCGCGGCGCAAGGTATCCATCACGCGAAGATTTACATCGTGCCACGGCGTTGGATAGTCGGTGTTACAGTGTAGCAAGGTTACGTCTTGCCGCTTCGTACCAGCTTGCTCCAAGGCATCGATAGATGCCTCGATCTCTCCGAGATTAGCCATTCCTGTCGACAAGATAACCGGCAGCTTTATGGCGCCGATATGCCGCAACAACGGAAGGTTGGTCAGATCACCTGATGAAATCTTGATAAGCGGTACTTTGAGCGAAGCAAGAAAATCCGCACTCTCCGCGTCAAACGGTGTTGAAAGGAACATGATGTTTCTGGCGGCGCAGTGTTGGGCGAGTTCGCGAAAAACATCGTGATCCAGACTGAGCGCAGCCAGCATGTCTTGCTGACTTTGGCCCGAGCCCGTTTGCACTTTCTGATATTGAGCTTTCTCGGCGGCCCTCGTTACCACCAGTTCCGGACGAAAAGTCTGAAACTTGACAGCATCTGCGCCGGCCCGCACCGCAGCATCGACCAATTCAAACGCACGCGCAGCATTGCCGTTATGATTCACGCCCGCCTCAGCGATGATGAAGGTCGAATTCATGTCAACACGCACCGCAATCTCGCCGCTAGTCCAGCCACGCTCAAACTTTCTTGGTGAAAACTTGGAATCGAAGAGGCGAATAGTCTCCCACTCCTCCGGGCAAAGCAGCAGACATGAATTTTACAAAATGCGAATTGCGAACAAAGGATGCATTCATCGCCTTCAGCGCAATTTCATGAAGCACGCGGGTTACAAAGAAGTGGGTTGATAGCGCGTTTGATTGAAGTAAGGCGTTATTGACTCCAAACGGAACCAAATCAGGACAACTGAAAAAATCATCCGGCAAAGGCAGGTTGTGTATCGCTGGCGGGATAGGACCCAGTCCGAATTCATCTCTCGCGGCATTTAAACGATCAAGACCCGATCGAAATGTCTCAATGAAAAAAAGCGCGGCACCGGGCTTTGCCAAGGAAATAATGTTTGAGAGAGCTCTTTTCTGATCTTCAGCATCCATAATGTTGATGATCACTCTTTGGCATACAACGACATCGAAAGAGCCGTCACCACACGAAACGGACGAAATATCCCGGATATCGCCAGCCCGCACCTCGGCGCGAGTCGCCGCAATGCTTCTCAGGCTGGCATTCTGCTCGATCCCCATATACTTGTGCGCAGGAAAACGCGCCTGAAGCTCCTGCAGCGTAAACCCATTCCCACAACCCACATCCAATATCGAGAGAGCGCCCCCATTCGCTCCCACAGCCTCGCCAGCCTTACGTGTACGCTCAAGCGAAGCTAATGAGACAAGCTCGCAAATCGCTTCCGTTTCTTTACTACGGATGATTTCGTCAGCCATGGTACTCGCTGACGACTCACCGTCGGCTGCAGCCACTGCATCATAATGCTCCTTGATTAGCTCATCATAGATTCGCATAAAACACCTATTCTACCTAGTGCGGAATCTCGCAACTGGAGCGAACTGAAAGCATGGACCGAGGTAAGCAGGCAGTCATTGAATCAATCCCGCCCCACTGGGGAGACAAATCACGCGCTGCTCTATATCTTCCGTTGCTTCCAGCGACATTCGCGGACAGGACGCAAACATTGGCATCGTACTCATCAAGCGCCAAACCGGTCGTGCTCCATAGCCCGCATCATTCAAGGCCTCAAGAATGACATCGCGCTCCGTCGCTTTGTCCGAATCGAGCATGATCGACTGAAGCCAGTAGTTCGACCTTGTGTCCTTAGGCTCTCGAACAACCTGCAAGCCCTGAATATTCTGGAATGCAGCAGCATAAAGCTCGGTTAGCCGGCGCTTACGGGAAATGAACCCATCCAGTTGCTCAAGCTGGGCGCACCCAAGTGCCGCATTGATATTCGGCAGACGATAATTGTAGCCAACCATATCGTGCAAGAACTGCCACCGATGTGCAACACGCGCTGTCGTCGACAGATGCTTGATCCGGCCTGCAAGCGCAGTATCGTTGGTCAGGATGGCGCCACCGCCTCCCGTGGTCACGGTCTTGTTGCCGTTGAAACTCAACGTGCCCACCGACCCCAGCGTTCCGGCATGCCGCCGCTCTTTATCGTAACTGCCTATGGCCTCCGCGGCATCCTCAACCACAGGCAGAGAAAAGCGGCGAGCAACTTCGCCAAGTGCGTCCATATCAATCGGATGACCGAAGATATGAACCGGCAGAAGCGCCGAAATCCGCGCACCGGTCAGTCTATTGAAACAGGCGCCATCCTTGATAACCGCGACATCCCTTAAATATCTATCAAGCGCATCGGGATTGACGCCAAGCGTATCGGGAGAACTCTCAATAAAATGCGGGGATGCGCCGCAGTATACGATAGGATTGATTGTTCCGATGAAAGTCAGAGCTGGCACTAGAACTTCGCTATCGGCATCTACTCCGACAGCGAGCAAAGCAGCATGAAGCGCTGCCGTTCCATTCACGACAGCAATGGCATGACGTGCGCCGGTATACTCTGCCAGCCGTTGCTCGAACTGATCGACAAAACGGCCCACGGAGGAAACCCAGCCGGTCTCAATGCACTCGGTGAGATACTTGATCTCCTGTCCTGCAAAAACCGGCTCGTGCAGTGCAGCCGGGGACGGCCCAGCAACACCTCGAACGGCCGCAACAATCTGATTTGCAAGAGCGGTCATCGGCATCGATCAGATGTTGTAGGTATCCGCCTTGTAGCGGCGCTGGTTGGCGGGATTCAGGAACCATTCGATCGTGGCCCGCATCCCGTTGCGCAATCCATCCGCACCGGAATTCTTGGGCTGCCAATCGAGCAATTTTCTGGCCTTCTCGTTGCTGGCAAGTAACCGGAACACTTCGCTGGCCTCAGGACGGATACGGACTTCATCGCGGCCGATATTGATTCTCACATTCATCAATTCCGCGATGAGTTGCGCCGTCTCTCCGATGCTGATTTCGAAACCGGTTCCAAGGTTGACGACCTCGCCAAGACATCGCTCCGAACGGAGTGCAGCAACGAATCCGGCCGCCGTATCGCCAACAAAATTAAAATCGCGCGTGGGACGCAAATCGCCTAGTTCAACGCGATCCTTGCCGGCGGCTAGCTGTGTGATGATGGTCGGTATCACTGCTCGTGCGGACTGACGCGGTCCAAAGGTATTGAACGGACGCACGATGGTTACCGGGGTTTCAAACGAGCGATAGAACGACAGCGCGAGCTGATCGGCGCTGATCTTCGTTGCAGAATATGGCGACTGCGCCTGAAGCGGATGATCTTCATCAATCGGAACGTAACGCGCCGTTCCATAGACTTCACTCGTCGAGGTATGAATGACACGCTCGACATTCAGTTCGCGAGCGGCTTGGAGAACATTCAACGTGCCGTTGATATTCGTCTCTACATAGGCGGCGGGCGAATGATAGGAAAATGGAATTGCGATAAGCGCGGCAAGATGCAGAACGGCGTCGCATCCCGACATGGCGGCCTTTACTCCGAAGGGATCGCGAACATCACCAGCGATGACTTCAAACTTGCCCTCGACGTCGGGGGCACATTCGTCAAGCCACCCCCACGAATTGAAAGAGTTGTACTGAACAAATGCACGGACATCGTATCCCTCCCGAACAAGCAGTTCGGTGAGATGCGATCCGATGAAACCATCAGCGCCAGTAACAAGGATGCGGGAGGGCATTGTGCTTTCTTCGCGACGGGATGAACTCAACCAATAGCCGAATGCTCCACAGCTACCGCAGTCCGGGTGAAGTGCCCAAACCAAAAACGGGAGACGCCATTCCCGACGTCAGTCGCCGGCAGATCGCCCCACCCTCATCATAATCCATTGATAATACGCGATAGTTTATTGTTCACGAGATGAACAATGCCTTTTAGCAGACAGTTCCGCCGCCGCCAAGGCCGGGATCGTCGAATTCAGCGTAGTCCGGGACTCCCCCGACAGCGAATGCAGAGCTATTTCCCCTGGTTCGACGCCTTGGTCTCAAGCGAAGCCGCGGAGCCAACCCGCCAGTGCCAGTCGAAGTTCGCATCCATACGGGTTACGAACCCCCGCTTAAAGAACCCGATGTTGAATTTCTTGGCATCGGTCATGCCGAGCTGATGAATCGGACCAAGCTCCATGTCCTTCATCCCGCGAAGGTGCGCCCGTTCCATTCCGTGCCATATGATGTAGTGCGCAAGCGGATCTTCGCTGTCCCGATCGTAGATCGCAGTCATGTAAATCGACGTCACCGTGCCATCGATGAAAAGTGCTGCAGCGGTGAGTTTCCCGGAAATCTCCGCCATAATGATTTCACCGCGCCCATTCTTCACGCTGTCCGCCATCACGTTCCACGATTCAATCGGTCTCGTGACCCGTCCGGCGACATGCGCGTGGAAATGACGAAAACGGTCGAATGCCTCCTGCGAGAAATTATCCGCATTCACATAGCTGACCGAAAAATTCTTCCGGCCCCAGTTGATGAGCTGCTGAAAACTTTTCCGCAGGGATTTCTTCCAAATCGCAGGCCCGGCATCAATATCGACCATACCGATCAAGGTGACATCGGCTTTTGCGCCTCTCGATAGACAAGCCTCGCCGATATGCGAAAGGAGCGACCCTGCGGGCTCGCTCACGACGACTTCCTGCGCGTTGGCAGCAACGGCGATCTGATCGATATGCGCGAAGGCCTGTTTGATCGCGGCCCTCAAGACAGCGGCGTCGAGATTGTCTTCAACGAAAATTCGCGCAGGGATTCCGTGCATGCCGAGAATCCCATCAATGACCGAACATAGCACGACAACCCGTGGCTCATTCTGCCACTCAACAGCGAACGAATAATCGCGATAGTTCTCTCCATGAACAGCCGGATAATAAGCGCGTCCAAAGGCGCCGGGCTGTGGATGCGCCTCAATGGCTGCGAATCGCGGGTTTTCCAGTACAGCCGCAAAGCCAGCAGCATCTTGATCGACAGCGATGATTTTGAAGTTTCTGTCCATCGCTATTGCTGGCTCAAGACGTTCGCGATTTTCAATCTATCGAACAAGAACTCCACAATCGAAAAATCAAACGGACTGTCGATTTCGCGCGATCGCTCCGCCGGCATCTCGAACAATCGCGTATCGCCGTAGAATACCGAAGGATTGGCAACGAGCGCATCGCGCTTCCAGACGTAGATTGAGGCATTCATGTCATAACAGACGGGAACATCTTGCCGCCGGAAAACGGGTCGCGACGGCGTCTTCGAAACGCGTACTGTTCCATCATCCTGCAACTCGACAAGATCGAAGTACGGCGAACGATAGGCTTCGTTGCCGGTAATAACGCTGCGTGATCCACTGGTTTCAAGAAGATCGACCGCTCCTATGATGTCATCCGGTAACCGCAACGGTGCCGTTGCATCCAGATCGACCAGAACGTCGTAACGCACATTGGCTTCCCGCTCGGCTTCCAGCAGAGCATGAAGAATTGCAGGAACTTTCGGCGCCTCGTCAGTCGCCATGTCTGTCGGCCTGTTTACGACGCTATCGGCACCCGCTTCCAACGCGGCAGCACGGATATCACCGGAATCGCTCGAAACGACCACGCGGTCGAACAGTCCGGTCGCCTTTGCCTGCAGAACACTCCACGCGATCAGCGGCCTACCTCCCAGCAATTTCAGGTTCTTGTTGGGAACACCTTTTGAGCCGCCCCGCGCGCAGATGGTTGCCAATCGCTTCATAACATCTCGACAATCTAGCTGCCGCCAGCCCGACTGGCGATTTCATGCTCGCACGGGTCTTCAGCACAAACTCGATCACAACTCACGTATTTGCGGAAGACCGGACGGATAGGATCGCCGACAAGATGCCGATCCAACCCATGCACCAGCGCATGCGCGTAAACAGCACAGGCTTGATCGAAAGCTTCAACAATCGCGTCGGCATCATCGTCGCTGTGGGAGAAGCAAGGCAAAAAGACGCCTTGGAACAACACTCCACGCCCGATCATTTCCTGCAGAAGCAAGGTGCGAAACGCCAGCGAAACCTGCCCTTCCGCATCCTTGCAGCTAAAGAAGATGCGCCAGGGGGCCGGATGCAATTCAATAAAGCCGCCTACCTTGTGCTTGTCGATCGCCCGACGAACTCCTTCCCCAACGCGAGCCACAATGCGCCGATGATGACCAAGCACGTCCTTGGTACTGTACTCGCGAATGACAGCGCGCGCTGCAGCCAGCGAATGCGCTTCGCCACCGTGCGTTGATGATAGAAGGAATACACGAGGCCGGGAGATTTGTTTGATACCGCCGAGGTCCATGATCTCCGCCCGGCCAGTCAGAGCGCAGAATGAGAACCCGTTTCCGCTGGCCTTGCCCCAGGTTACGAGATCCGGCGTGAGGCCCAGTTGGATATAAGAACCCGGCAAACCGGCACGGAAGCCGGTAATCATTTCATCGACAATAAAGACCGCACCACCACGCTTTGCGATTACTTCAATCGCACGTACCGCATCGGGCGACCAGGGTATCATCTCTTCCGGTTCGGTAATAACACAGGCAATCTGTCCCGGATACTTTGTAAAGAGCTTGGCTAAGGTATCGGGATCGGTCGAGTCATATGTGAGGGAGAAGCGTCGCACGCCGTCCGGAATTCCGGAATGGATCGACGTGGAGCCGATGAACCAGTCATCAAAACTAAAAAAGGGATGATTCTTGGGAAAGGCCACCAACTCACGACCGGTATAAGCACGGGCCAGTTTAACGGCCGCAGTCGTGACATTGGATCCGTTCTTCGCGAACTTGATCCGATCCATCCCGGGAGTCAGTTCAAGAAACTCATCCGCAAGATCAAGCTCGAGCGCCGCGGGACGCTGGAAACCGGCACCGAGTTCGAGTTGTTGGCGCACCGCGGCCAATACGGGCTCATATGCATGACCAAGGCTGACCGCTCCAAGGCCCAGAGTGCAATCGATGTATTCGTTGTCATCGAGATCCCACACCCTCGCGCCCTTGCCGCGGGAAATCGCCGCTGGGGCAAGAGCGGGAAATTGATCGTCGCCGCGCGAATAGGTGTGCGCGCCGCCGACGATGACTTGGTGAACACGTTCGCGATACCGGTCTGACAACGAAAAATTGGTGACCGTGCGAGGCGGCAGGTTACTCATGACCTTATCCCAGAACGGCCTTCAAGCGCGTCTCTACGCTAGAGACAATCCCGGCGCAGCGCATCTGACCGCATAGTCGTTTCAAGCTCGCGAGCGAAGACGCCCACAACAACAATCGCTTCCCCTTAACGTGTTCACGCCATGAACGTCAAGGGGTAGAGCATCGCCGTCGAGGTGCCGATCCTGCTCAAAACGGCGATCAACTGGCCGTTTCGTCCGCAATGGCTTGATAGACCTTCTTGAAAACCGACGGGACGATCCGATTGATGTTATCGGCCTCCAGCCCGACATACGGATAGGTAATGTTGGTGGTGGGCAGAAGCCGGGCCTGAAAATCAGCAATCAACTGCCGGGGATCATAGTTGGAGATAAACCCCTTCACTGCCCCGAAATACTTGTAATCGGCAGGTTCGCTGTCGGCCGAAATCAGACCTCTTTCACGAACATATCGCAGACATTCGGCTTTCCAAGTATCCGCTGTGATTTCCATGTCTCCGACCGGATAGGCGAATTCGATCTGAAGCAGATCATTCTTCTTTCCGGCAATCGCTCCTGGGAAAGAAATACGATTAATAGGGACGTCCTTTTCGCCAACCAGAACTTCATGAAACCGGAAAGGAAGTTCGCCCTCGAATGCAAAGCTGCCAAGACAAAGCATCTGCGGGTGGGCGACCGGAAATTCCATGCCAAGCAAGCGTCCCATGATGACCAGCGGCGCACACCAAAAGTAACGGGTGGCCGAGTAGGAATCACCATCGATCACGACGCTCGAAACACGTTGATCCTTCTGATCCAGGACGACATCAATCGACCCAAAACCTTTCACGACCTTTACCTTGGAATGATCGATATGGTCATAAATGCCCGCGATAAAGGCGCCGAATCCCCCTTCATCCGGATACATCACGAGATGCTCACCCTGATTGCGAACCTTCTGGTGGAACTTGACCCACTCCGGTCCCTCTACCGTCTTGGGCGAGGTCCGAGGAAAGAACCAGGGATAAACCGAATCCATCAAATCGGACTCCGGCTTACCCTTCTTCCGCTGCCAGGCCAGCGAAGGATACGAGGGTAGAATCTCGTCGAATGCGACGTGCATCAGATAAGAACCGTAGATTCTCTCGATAGCATCGCGCGTTGGCGGCTCATTCAGAGTATCGTGAAATTCCGACGCGCTGATCTTGTCGGCGATGCCCTTCGGCCATTCTGAAATCGGGGCATTGTAAGGCAGAACATTCCCCTGCAGAGCAATGCCCCTACGCAACGGCAGCAGGTGAAACTTATCCTTCAACATCCGCGCAAAATAGCGCGTGGTAAAAGGCGACCGATTATAATCGATCGTGTGATAGCCAAAATCGAAAGTATCGCCCCGCGTGTTTTGGAACGAGCCATTGGTGCCACCCAGGTTCGCTTCTTTCTCTGCGAGCAAAACATGATAACCGGCCTGACTCAGAATCTGAGTCGTAATCAGACCCGATATTCCGCCCCCGACAACGATGGCATCAAATTTCTCAAGCATGACTTGACCTCTGGTATGGGCTATCTTTGAACTATCAGTTCAGCTTCGTCTAGTCAGGAACCATTTCTGAAAATGCAGCCCGCGCCCACAGACCATGCCGCGAAGACTTTCCACGATGGAACGTATAAGAAATTGGGCTTTTCCGCGCAGCGCCTCTACCCAAATGAGGAGTTACTGCGATTCATGGGCAGCTACTATTTTCCCTTGCCGCCGGACGAGCGAAAGACTCTCAGATTTCTGGAAGTGGGCTGCGGCTCAGGCGCCAATCTGTGGATGATCGCGCGAGAAGGGTTCGATGCACACGGCCTCGACCTGTCCCAAGAAGGCCTTCAGCTCTGCAAGCAGGTCCTATCCCGCTGGGGCGTAACGGCGGCGCTCAAGCACGGAAGCATGGTTGCGACAGACTACCCGGACCATCATTTCGATGCCGTTGTGGATGTCTTTTCGGGCTATTGCTTCGACGACAGAGATTTCAATACATACCTTGACGAGATGGCGCGCATTCTAAAGCCATCCGGTCGTTTCTTTGCCTATACCCCGTCAAAGAACAACGACAGCTTTCGTGACCCCGGCCCCTCACGGATGATCGACGGCAGCACACTCGACGGCCTTCGCAGGACCACCTCTCCTTTCTTCGGTCAGGACTATCCCTTTCATTTTACAGAGCCTGAAGAATACGAAGCCTTGCTCGCAAAACGCGGATTTGCCATCCTGCGGAACGAGCGCATCGGAAGAACCTATCGCTCGCGCGAGGAATACTTCGAATTCACAAGCATCCACGCGCAGCGAGGCGCTTAACTCTATCGTTCGTATATATTGGCGTAGCCGGGAAAAAACTGACAAGGAATACTCAGCGTGTCGAACGACGCTCTCAAAGAACTGGATAGCCATTTCTCTTTTGGAGAGAATTGGGCTTCCTATGCCAAACTAATTGGGGAGCGCCAGATCGAGCAAGCAATGGAAGGGTTGACCAAGCTCATCCCTGCAAACGATATAAAAGGGCGCACCTTTCTCGATATCGGCTGTGGATCAGGCCTTCATGCCCTGGCAGCCGCAAGACTCGGCGTTTCGCGTGTTGTCGGCGTCGACATCGATCCCAACAGCGCAGCTACGGCGCGGCAGGTCTTATCCCAGCACGCGAAGGATACACCTTGGCAAATTGAGAGTGTCAGTATCTTTGACCTCACGCCCCAATCATTTGGCCTATTCGACATCGTCTATTCGTGGGGCGTGCTTCATCACACCGGCGACATATGGCAAGCAATTGACAACGCGTCAGCTCTGGTCGCACCGGGAGGCTTGCTGGCAGTTGCGTTCTACCGAGAAACTTATCTCGACCCGTTCTGGAAACTCGAAAAGCGCCTTTACACAAGCGCTCCATCCTTTATCCAGAATGCAATCAAGGGTGGATACATCGGCGCGTTCCGTCTGGCACGAGCCGCGACCCGGCAAGGCTCATTCTCAAACTACATTGCCAGCTACACCTCCCGCCGAGGCATGGATTTCGAACACGACGTTCACGATTGGCTTGGCGGCTACCCCTACGAATCGACATTAGCCCCGGATGTCGATCGCCATCTCACATCGCTGGGGTTCAAGGCCGAGCGAATCTTTGCGCGGCCGAAATCCAGCGGAATATTCGGCTCAGGCTGTGATGAATATGTGTATCGGCGCGTCTGATTTTAGCCAGAAGTAAATTGAGACGTTTAGATTCATCTCGCCGGCCGCGATCCGATCGAGGTTTGACCGAGATCGGAGAAGTTCCATAGATGGAAGATTACCAGACCTTCCACGGAGCCTTCCCATCCTCCCATAAGCTGTTCAACAGCGTCTTGTCACGCAGCGTATCCATCGCATGCCAGAAACCGTTGTGTGCGAAAGCCATTAATTGCCCATCGCGCGCGATCTCCTTGATCGGAGCGCCTTCCCAACTGCTCGAGTCTCCCTCGATATAGTCCAGCACCTTTGGCGAAAGCACAAAGAAACCGCCATTGATGGCGGCGCCATCGCCCTGAGGTTTCTCCTCAAAACCATCAACCCGCTCGCCCGCCAGTCGCAATGCGCCATAGCGCCCCGGCGGCATAACCGACGTGACTGTCGCAAGCTTGCCGTGCGCCGTATGAAATGCGAGTTGGCGCGTCACGTCGATATCAGCGACGCCATCGCCATAGGTAAAGAAAAAGACTTCTTCATTTTCGATATAAGACGCCACCCGCTTGAGGCGCCCCGCGGTCATTGTGGAGTCTCCCGTATCAACAAGAGTTACTTTCCACGGTTCGGCATTGCGTTGATGAACTTCCATCTTGTTGTGCACCATGTCGAAGGTGACGTCCGACATATGCAGGAAGTAGTTCGCGAAGTATTCTTTGATTGTGTATCCCTTGTAGCCGCAGCAAATGATAAAATCATTGTGGCCGTAAGCCGAATAGATCTTCATGATATGCCAGAGGATGGGGCGTCCGCCGATTTCGATCATCGGCTTCGGCTTTAGGTGAGTTTCCTCCGAAATCCTGGTGCCCAAACCACCAGCCAGAATGACAACTTTCATATCGCTGATCCGCTTTCCGTAACGAAGTTCCTAAATCGACGATAATCTGCCGTCGAAAAGGTTTTTAGAAATTCCCGATACTCCGGCTTGCCGTAGAGTCTCGCCGCAGCAAAAATGCGGAACAGATATTCCGCGCTCTGCAACAAGGATGGTGGAAGCTTCTGAAGACGCACCTTTCGACTGACTGACGCCGCGAGATCGAACGTAATTTGCCCGGCATAGTCAGCAGCAAACAACCTCAGCAGTTGCTGACGCACGTCTGGATCTTGATCATCACCAGTCAATGAGGCGAGCAAATTCCGATAGAAATCAGATGTGTTCCGCGAGACGATCGTGCCGAAGCGACGCCCCACCGCATTGACATTCACCGAGTACTCCCGAAAAGCAAATGGAACAGCGCATCGCTTGAATTTTCCGGCACGCGCGACGTGCATGGTGATGGCTGTATCAACAAATCCCGCGAAGCCTTCAATGATTTCCGCGAAGTCTTGCTTTGCAACAAAATCGACTGCACTCCGCAAAATATCCGTGCGATTCACACCGTAGTACACCGTGCTTTTTGCATTCACGATCCGTTCAATCCAACGCTCCGAGACGTTATCGTGATAAGGATAAACCATCGGCCACAGGGCAATTCGATGCCTAAATGTTTGGTAGAGATATGCGTAACCTTGACTGAAGGCGTAGTCAGAATTGCGCTCCAGAAATGAGGCGCTGGCCTTCAGACCTTCTTTGGCAATAAAGTCATCGTCGGCGCACATCGCGACCAAAGGGGTCGTGACCTGCCTCATTGCGAGCTGGAGCTTCCGTGGATAAACCTCAAAACCACCCGGACAATGAACATGGGTGATATTGTCGGACTGAAGCCCACCGCAAGACGGCGAAACCGAGCTGTCAGCGATGACGATGGGGCAACCGAAATCGGAGAACCAGCGTACGCACCTGGACAAATAGCCCGGCCGATTGTGCGTCGGTATCAAAATCGTACAGTTGGAAATTGCGTTCATCGCGGTGGCCTTGAAGCCCAGCACGCCGCAAAACGCCCTATCGTGTTGCCGGCTTTACAGCTTTCATACCCACAAGACCGGGGTTTCGTCCATAGTCCGAGGCATCCGAAATGCCCTCAACATTGACCCCGTCCAGGCCAGCCGCTATCCGAACCCGGGATTTCTTGAAAAGCGCTTGCAGGCATTGAGTCCATGATATTCGCTAAAACTCGAATTCCGGTAGCCGGCCCCTCGATCACCAACCGGGAGGTCGAGCTTACGGCGGAAGCTGCGCAGACAGCGTGGTTTCAAAACAATTATGTTTTCAATCAGCGATTTGAAAACGCCGTCGCGGATTATGTCGACGTCCGTTATGCAGTATCGGTTCCTCACTGCACCGCGGCGCTTCATCTCGCGCTTGCGGCGCATGGAATTGGTCCCGGCGATGAAGTTATCGTGCCGGATGTCACATGGATCGCATCTGTTGCACCTGTCGTCTATGTGGGCGCAGATCCCGTTCTGGTTCACGTTCTCAAGGATACATGGTGTCTCGATCCTCGGTCGGTGGAAGCCGCGATAACGCCACGAACACGCGCGGTTATTGGCGTCGACCTTTACGGATCAATGTGCGACTGGGCTGAACTGCGGCGGATCGCCGATCAGTATAATCTCATTCTCATTGAGGATGCGGCAGAAGCACTCGGGTCATCTTTGCATGGCCGACGGGCGGGATCTCTGGGAGATGCAGCAGCCTTCAGCTTTCACGGTTCTAAAACAGTCGCGACCGGCGAAGGCGGAATGTTCGTGACCGACAACGAAGCGACATGGAAACGAGTTCTCTTTCTGCGCGATCACGGCCGCAATCCCGGCGACAAGTATTTTCTCAATAGCGAAATCGGCTTCAAATACCGGATGAGCGCGGTGCAAGCCGCTCTTGGTTGCGCACAGATGGAACGCATCGATGCGTTGATCACGGCGAAGCGGCAGATATTCTCATGGTACAATGAGCGAATTGGTCATCTGCAAGGGATCGCCCTCAATGCGGAGCCACCGGGCGTGTGCAACAGCTACTGGATGGTGACGGCTATTCTTGATCCCGAGCTTGGCCTGGATAAGTTCGCGATAATCGCCGAGATGGACAAGCGCAATATTGATACGCGGCCCTTCTTCTCACAACTGTCCACGCTGCCAGCCTTCGATGATCGCCCGGCGGCAAAACGGTTTCTCGACGTGAACCACTCCGACACACGCATCGCCGGGTATGGCATCAATCTGCCATCGGGGTATCACATGACCGAGGAACTAGTTGATGTGGTTTGCGAGGCCTTCAAAGAGATTATCGCGTCCTCCCGCGCCTAAGGCGCCGCATCAGCGATACCTGCTAACGCGGGCGGGAACGCCTACGACAATTGCATTGTCGGGGATATCCTTTGTCACCACAGCTCCCGCACCGACGTACACGCCCTTTCCAATTCGAAGATGAGGAAGAACGGTTGCGTTCGTTCCGATCGTCGAGAAATCGCCGATTGTTACTTCGCCGGCGATAGCGGCTGCCCCCATAACATGAACACCCTGCCCAAGCTGACAATCATGATCGACAGAACAGTTTGTGTTGAGGATGCAATAATCGCCGATCTGCGCAAAATCATTCACGACGGCGCCAGGCATTGCCTGAAGCCCTTTTCCGACTTCTACGGACTCACCTAAAAAAGATGCAGGATGAACAGCGGAAACCGGCTCCAGCCCTAATTCTGAAAGCCGGGTTGAGTAAGCGACGCGATCACGCCCCCTATCGCCCGCAACACATACCAGGAAACCGTCACATTGCCTCGCATGCTCATCAAAGACACCTTCATCAGAGATGAAGGTGCACTCCCATGGCGGCAACAAACTCGAATCCCTGTCATAGACAACAGGGACCGTGTGGCCCCTCTTGATTATCATGTTATGGGCAAGCCTGCCCTGCGCTTTGGCTCCGACAAGAAAGACACGCATTTGATTCTCGTCTCTATCTGATGCGCCTCAGATACCCACTTGGAGCTACTGTAATCAGTATCTTGTTTTCTACTGCCTGATCGATCTCAAACTCAGTATGTGCCTCGAGATACTTGCGAACTGCAGTTTTCGGATTGTCGCCGGGGCCCCAATTGCGATCGGGGAAAAAGTCTTTCGACATATCATCAACAACAGTATCCATCACAACGCAGTAGCTGCCAACGGACACCATCGGCGCGTACGCTTCAAGCTCCGCAAGAACATGCTCATGCGTATGGTTCGAGTCGAGTACGACAAGCACGCGCTTTCCAGCGGCAGCTTTCCTTGCTGTGGCAACCACATCCGGCGCGACACTCGATCCTTGCAAAAGGTGAATACGCTTGAACATAGGGTGGGCTTCGATAGCCTCACGATTGTGAGGACGGATATCTATATCGATCCCCAACACCTCACCCTTACCGATTAATTCCATCATTGATGCGTAGAAAATCAACGATCCGCCGTGGGCGACACCGGTTTCGATCAAAATGTCCGGCTGAACGCGCCAGAGGATTTCCTGCATCGCAATCATGTCTTGCGGATACTGAATAATCGGCCGGCCCATCCACTCAAAATGATACGAATACTTCGCACGCGCAGAAGCGTTAAACCAATCTCGCGTTGCCGCCTGCAGAGCAGCATCGGTGCCCTGACGAGCAATCTCTTCTTCGCATTCACATCGGAATTTTTCGGCGGGTGACATTAGCGGGTTGGTCATTATCGAAACAAATCACTCTGTTGTTTACGGAGAGTCGGAGGTGGTGGCCGCCCGCCTCCAATGGCTTGGCAGCCTGACCGATTGACGGCAAGCTATCCGATCAGGCATAGGATGGAAACCGTTAACACCGCGCGTCAACCATATCCCCGTTTGGTCCGGGCGCTGTCCCCCAAAAGGCGCATGAACATGCCTCTCAACCGAGAGTTCTGGCGCGGCAAACGCGTTTTGATCACCGGTCACACGGGGTTTAAGGGCGCTTGGCTCACACGCTGGCTTGCCAGCCTCGACTCTAACATTATCGGCCTTAGCCTGCCGCCAACAACCGCCCCCAACCTGCATGACATGCTGGCGACCCCTTTAGCGGGTGAATATATCCTCGATCTGAGCGATGCAGAAGCTACGCGCGAGGCCGTTGACAGCGCACAGCCGGATATCGTGTTGCACCTCGCCGCTCAATCCCTCGTCCCGGAGAGTTATCGCGATCCTGTGGGCACGTTCCGCTCCAATTTCATGGGCACGATCCATCTTCTGGACGCCATTCGATCATCCCAGGCGCGAGCAGCAATCCAAGCCATCGTTGTTGCCACAACGGACAAGGTTTACGCCAATGATGAAACCGGTCACGCATTCAACGAAGGCGACCGACTCGGCGGAGATGATCCCTATTCTGCATCGAAAGCCGCGGTCGAAATTGCCGTTCATGCATGGCGGCACTCCTTCGCAACGACCACTCCACCACTCGGAACTGTTCGAGCTGGAAATGTGATTGGCGGCGGAGACTGGGCTCCTTACAGACTTTTGCCGGACATCGTCCGTGCCGCACGATCAGGCAAGCCGCTCGACATTCGACGTCCGAACGCAACACGCCCGTGGCAACACGTTCTTGATCCGCTTCACGGATACCTTTTGTATGCTCAGGCTCTCGCGTCGGGCAACATGCCTCCGCCGAACCTCAACTTTGCACCCGCCGATACCAGATCGCTTGCGGTGAGAGAGATTGCCGATTCCCTGACGCAAGCGTTTGGCATTCCCGGCTGGCAATACGTCCCAGCTCCCGAGACCAAAGAGAAAGACGCGCTGGCGCTTGATGCATCCTTGGCATTCAAGTCGCTCGGCTGGAAGCCCAGCTTTAGCAACATCGCCGCCATTGCAACCACAGTTGAATGGTACAAGGCCTGGGCTCAGGGCGACGATGTCAAAACTCTAACAGATCGCCAGATCGAAAGCTTCGAAGAGACAATATGAGTCAGTGTCGTTTCTGCCGAAAACCGCTAACGAGAACCTTCATTGATCTCGGCCTGCAACCGCTTGCGAACTCTTATCGTCGCTTCGATCAGCTTCAATTTACCGAACCGCGCTATCCGCTGCACGCGAAAGTGTGCGAATCCTGCTTTCTGGTTCAGGTCGATCACGACGTCCCGCCAGATGCTATTTTCTCCGACTATGCTTATTTCTCTTCTTACTCACCCAGTTGGGTCGAACATGCGCGCCATTATGCAAAAGCAATGATTTCTCGGTTTGCGCTTCACGAAAACTCGCTGGTTGTCGAAATTGCAAGCAATGACGGATACCTGCTGCAACATTTTGGAACAGCGGGCATCGGCGTCCTCGGCATTGAGCCAGCCGGCAATGTTGCAAAGGAAGCTGAAGCACGCGGCATTAAGACCGAGGTTGCTTTTTTCAATCGTGACACGGCCGCGCGTCTACGTGCAGCCGGCGTACAAGCCGACCTCATGGCCGCCAACAATGTCCTGGCTCATGTGCCAGATATCAACGAATTCGTCAGTGGATTCCCCCTGATTTTGAGTGATCAAGGAGTGTTGACGGTAGAATTCCCTCATCTGCTCAATCTCATCGAGCAAACCCAATTCGACACGATTTATCACGAACACTACTCATATCTCTCGCTGCTCGCCTGCGAACGGATTTTTGGAGCGCATGGCATGCGCGTCTTCGATGTTGAGGAACTGCCAACACATGGCGGATCGTTGCGACTCTTCGTGTGCCACAATTCGGCAGACCATAAGCCGGCCGAGGGACTGACACGTGTTCGACAAAAAGAGAAATGGGCCGGGATTGGCGATTTGGCAACTTACGGTGGTTTTAACGCTCGAGCAGAAGAAATCAGAGATGAACTCAAAGATTTCTTGAGAGATACAAAAGAAGAAAACCTCAACGTAGCCGCTTACGGAGCTGCAGCGAAAGGCAATACGTTACTGAACTACTGTGGCATTAATACAGATCTTATCTCTGTAGTCTTTGACAAAAATCCTCACAAGCAAAACCACTATCTGCCCGGATCGCAAATTCCCATTAAGTCCCCCGATCTGATCACTCACACCAAGCCGGATGTATTGCTCATTCTTCCCTGGAATCTGCGAGATGAAATCATGGCTGAGCAATCCACCCTCAAAGGATGGGGCGGGCGCTTCGTGACTGCAATTCCCAGGCTCAATATTTTCTAGTGAGTGAGAGACAGATTGAATGCGTCTCATCAAAACCGATATTCCGGATCTGCTCATTCTGGAGAGCAATCCAAATCATGACGGGCGGGGCTATTTCCACCGCCTGTTTGACGCAGCGGTTTTTGAGAGCGCCGACATCGATTTCATTCCGCGGCAAAGCGGAATAAGCCACAATTTGCGCGCTGGTACTTTGCGCGGCCTTCATTATCAGACGGGCCGAAGCTCGCAGGCGAAACTTGTCCGCTGCCTGCGCGGCAAACTCTTCGATGTCGCAGTAGACCTGCGCCCGGCATCAATAACCTATCGGCGCTGGTTTGGTATTGAACTCAGCGAGAATGACCATCGAGCGCTGTTTGTTCCAGCCGGGTTCGCGCATGGTTTTTTAACGATCCAGGATCGAACCGATATTCTGTACGAACTGAGCAACGCCGAGAACGTCAACGAAGCCGCTGGCATACGCTGGAACGACCCGATCTTCGGCATCCGATGGCCCGGCACGCCAGTTGTAATAAATGAGCGCGACACGAATTATCCTGACTTCGCAGCCAGGAAATAGACCTTCCTCAATCAAGCCTCTGCCGATTGCGAAACAACTCTTTCGGCTTTACCCTTCTCAAGGTTGATAACGAAATCGGCCTCACGCACCAAGGCAGGGCGATGAGTAATCGCAATAACCGTAATGCGGCCCTTTACCCTCGCAAGCGCCTGGGTCACCAGCTCCTCCGTATCGGCATCAAGGGAACTCGTGGCTTCATCCAGCACAAGAAGGCGCGGATGTCCCAGTAACGCGCGAGCCAGTGCAATGCGTTGGCGCTCACCACCGGAAAGCCGATTGCCATGATCGCCCACTAAGGTATCGAGACCGTCGGGCAATCGTTGAACAAAATCAGCAGCCGCAGCGTTTAGAGCGACACGTATCTCCTCGTCGGTGGTTTGCGGCCTGATCCAGCGGAGGTTATCGCGGATGCTGGCATTGAACAGAACAGGATCCTGTCCGAGATAACCAATCGCCCTCCTCCAGGACGTGACCGGCAGAGTATCCAATGGATGCCCGTCGACCTTTACCGAGCCGCTTGTCGGCCTTCGAAGACCGAGAGCGCAATCGAGCAAGGTTGTCTTTCCGGAGCCGGTTTGACCTGTGAGTGCGACAAACGACCCGGCGGGCACGTTGACATTCACACGATCCAGAATCGTACGGGACTCGATCTGAACCGACAGATGATCGATAGCAATCGATGCTGCGTGATTGGGCGGCCATCCATCCGGAGGGATTCGTGGCGCGACAACGTGGTTTGAGCGAGCTTCGCGGAGAAGTCGCATCGCTTCGCTGAATGCCGGCATGTGAAAATCAATGATTTGCAGGCTTTGACGCAACCCGGTTATCCTGGGGAAAAGCCTGACAAATATGGCGATAATCACCAATATGGCGCCGACATCGACGGTCAGAAATTTCGGGCCCGCATATAGAAGCGCAACCACGAGCAACCCGCCGCTGTATTCGAAGATCGCCCGCACGACTTGCGCGTCAAAGGTATTTCCGAAAGAGACCGTTTCCATCCGATTCACGGTCCCAGCCAGTCGCGCAAATGCCCGGTCTTCGGTGGCAGTTGCCTTCACGAATTTAGCGCCGCCGATGATTTCTTCTGTATCCGCGATTAAGTCCGCGTTGAGTTTGGTTTGTTCTGTACCGAAGGCCAGCGCGCGAACGGCCCACCAGCGCGTAAGACCGAAGAGTAGCGCGCCAAAAACCAGCAGCAGTCCCACGACGATGGGAGCGATGAACAACGAGATAACGATCTGAACAAGGACGAACAACAGAGCTGCGGCCGCTACATTGAACTGAGAAAAAACCAGCCCAATGCGCATCGGCTCGTTGGCGATGGCGGTCACAAGATCCCCGGTTCTACGCGAGACGAAAAATTCGTAATCCGCGGCCAGAAATCCCGAAAACATCCGCCGCTGCCAGAAAGCCACGTAGAACGACTGCAACCGAGCCGCCAAGAACGACTGCAGCAGAAAGGCTGCCGCACTCGAAACGATGAGGACGACGATCAAGACAGCAATCGACAGGGGCGTCACAGACAGTCCAACCGCTTCGATCAGGCGGAAAAAGATCTTGCTAATATGGTCGGCTGGTCCCGAGGTCGCGTGACTAAAACCGGACAACAGAGGCAATAGTGACGCGACAGTTGCCCCTTCAAGCAGCGCACATAGAAACGTCAACAGCGCCAGCAACGGCAGCTTCCAGCGCAACGCCGCCCACGCATCTTTTACGAAGGAATACGACGCTGCGTTCACGAAAATATCCAATCGTTGTGCGTCCGCCGACTTGGCGGAAATCTTGAATAAAAATCTATCACTTAATCAAGCTTGTCCGATCAATTGCGCATCTGTCACGACACGAACCTTACGACCGAGCATATCGAGAAGAAGCTCAACCCGCTCATTGTCTGTTTTTGCGAGAAAGATTCCGCAGCAAGAATCGAAGGCACCGCTTATAATGCGCACTTGATCCCCCGCTTTGAGACGCGCGGCCGGCGAAACAACCGACAGAAATCCATCCGCTTTCTCATGCGCCTTAAGTTGCTCGACGACATCGGTTGCAATACGCGCCGGAACTCCCTCGTGCCCAACCAGACGCTTGATTCCAACCGTCGAATTGATTGCGCGCCAACGCTGCTTTTCCAGATCAATTCTCACGAAAACGTAGTTCGGAAACAGGGGCGCTTTCACGACGCTAACGCGGCGCGCGTGACGTACCGTCTTGTGGTACACCGGCAAGTATACCTCAAAATCCTGCTTGCTCAGGTTCGCACAAGCTTTGATCTCCCCCTGAACCTGGGTCTGAGCCACATACCATGCAGCGTTCGAAGAGGCTGTCATGATGATGACTGATCCTTCACCTTACGAGGGCGCAGGTCGACAAGTTCAGGGATGAGAACTGCATCAGTACCAAGCTTTTGCCGAACTTCATCGACGATACCAACAATCAAGGGAGTCGGCATCAATGCAGTCACGACAAATCCGTCAAGCTCGACTTCAATTGCGCCAAGTTCTCTGACAACGGGCAATCCAACAAACCGCGTAAGCTTGCTGGATGGATCGACTACACACACCAGAGAGACATCGCTTTCAATCGCACAGATCGCAGCGATCTCAGCAAGGTCGGAAACCCCCACCAATGCGAGCTGCTTGAGGTGCATATCTTTGGCGGTCTCGAAAACCTTTAGACAATCCGCCTTTGCCTTCCGGAAAAAGCCGAAAGACGATGACAGGTACTCAACTGTGAGGCGGGATTTCTCGGCGAAGCCTTGCGGGGTGAGATAGTAGGCGTAGCGGCGCGCGGGCGCCTGACTCGCCTTTACAAACCCCTTTTTGATGCAGCGATTAAGATAGGCGTTGACCAGGCCAAGCGCGATTCCGAGTTCAGCCGCAAAATGCCGCTGCGACCTAGCCCCATCCTGTTCGACAGAGTTCAGCAGACCGAGAATAATACGGTCACTGTCTTCCTCGCGCTCACCTTGAGGTAACGCCCGCTCCATTGGCTCACTCCCTAACCCGGCCTCAATACTGTGTTCATGGAATGAACGTCAAGATTACAATGACGGCGCCACCGTAACCTATTGATGAAAAACAACTAACAAGATAGAAGCTGAACCGTCCCCGGGCGGGCTTCACGATCCCGGCTTGCTCCCTGTGTTCATCCGAATGACGGCCTCAACTACAAAACTCCTCTACGTCGTCACCGAGGACAAGGCCTTCCTGTCCCATCGGCTTCCCATGGCGCGTGCGGCGCGCGATGCGGGATTTGAGGTTCATGTGGCCGCATCGGTTGGACCGGGGGCGGAGGCGATACGCGCCGAAGGTTTCACTATCCATCCCATGCCGCTGCGGCGCGGCGGACTGTCGCCACTGGGCGCGATCGCCACCATCAGGGCGCTTCGCCGGATCAAACGCGAACTCGCGCCCGCGATTGTGCACCATGTCGGCATGCAGATCTGCGTCCTCGGCGGCATCTCGTCGCTCGGCATGACGACGCCGCAAATCAACGCGATGACGGGCCTCGGTTACGCATTTACGTCGACCACCGCGCAAGCGCTTCTGCTTCGCGTCGTCATCGCGGTCGCGCTGCGATTTCTGCTCAACCGGGATCATGCGGTCTTTCTTGTGCAGAATCCCGACGACCGCACGGCGCTGGAGACGATCGGGATTGATCGCCATCGGCTCGCCCGCATTCCAGGCTCCGGCGTCGATACCGACAAGCTGACGCCGCTGCCGGAACCCGGCGGTCCGATCACGGTGGGATTTGCGGGGCGCCTCCTGACCAGCAAGGGCATTCGTGCGCTGGTCGCGGCACATCGCATTTTGCGCGCGCGGGGTTTGGACATTCGCCTGCGCATTGCCGGAGACCCCGATCCGGGCAATCCTGATTCCGTCACCCTCGACGACGCGCGGCAGTGGAACAACGAGCCGGGCATCGCATGGCTGGGCCATGTGCCGGACATCGAAGCGCTGTGGCGCGATTGCCATATCGCCGCCCTTCCCTCTCACAGGGAAGGTCTGCCGAAAAGTCTTCTGGAAGCGGCGGCATGCGGCCGGCCACTCGTCGCCACCGACGCCCCGGGCTGCCGCGAGATCGCAATCCCGGGACAAACAGGCCTGCTGGTGCCGATCGAAAATCCGCAAGCCCTTGCCGACGCAATCGGCGAGCTCGCCTCCTCGCGGGACCTGAGAGCCCGATACGGCGCGGCCGCCCGGCAGCTTGTGGTCGAAACGATGTCAGCTCAAGCCATCGGCGCGGCGATTGTCGGCCTTTACAAGGAACAGATCGGACGCACCCGCTGACTCGCGCACGCGGTCACATTTCCCGCAACCTGATCGTAGCGTTCAGAACGGCGAAAAGCTGCGCGCCTCGCATTTGTCATTGATGACCGCGGGCCGCCACGTCGAGACCGTATCGCCTTTCAGAAAAAACGTGAAGTAACGCGCCTCGTTACCGGAGCGCCCGCGCGAGCACACGGTCCATCGTTCCGGCCCCGACTGTGCTTCGTTCGGCCCGATGCCGGAAATCTCCGACTGGCTGATATCTTTCATCGACTGAACAATCTGCTGGATGCGATCGAAGATGATTTTCTGCTGGCGAGAATCCGGCTCCGGATCCGGCTGCACCGACTCCTGCACATCGAAGAAAAACGTGCACCCGCCGAGCAGGACTGCCGCAAGCAGCAATTGAAGCCACCGTATTGCCGCCAATGATGCTCACTCCCGCCTGTCCGGCAGACTTACTATCGCTTTGGCGCTTCGATTAAAAGTGATATCGAGGGCTTGAAAAATCATCAGCGCCGACGTGTCACGCATTTTCATGAGTTCAATTCCAATCATCGCGATACCGCTGCTCGCCTGCGTTGTTTGCGCGGCTCTCATCGTCCTGCTGCGCCCGCTGCTTCAGCGCTACGCGCTGGCCCGGCCGAACGCACGATCATCGCATCGTGTGCCGACGCCACAGGGCGGAGGATTGGCTGTCATCGTCGCCACAATTGCCGGCGCTGCATTTTCGGCTTGGTATCCCGGTGGAACTGCGTGGCCAGCTCTGCTCCCGCTGCTTGCGTCAGCGGTGCTGCTCGCCTGCGTCGGCGCCTACGATGACCTGCGCGCCATGCCGGTGTTTCCGCGCTTGCTCGCGCAGGCCGCGGCGGTGGGTGTCGTTCTCGCAACCCTTCCCGCCGAATTCCATCTGGTATCCGCCCTGCCGTTGTGGGCCGAACGGCTGTTGCTGCTCGTTGGCGGGCTTTGGTTCGTCAATCTGGTCAACTTCATGGACGGCCTCGACTGGATGACCGTGGCGGAAGTTGTCCCCGTGATGGGCGCGCTGGCGGCATTCGGCCTTTGGGGACAATTGCCCCCTGGGCCGACGATCATTGCAATCGCGCTGCTTGGCGCGATGATCGGCTTTGCACCGTTCAACAGGCCTGTCGCAAAACTTTTCCTGGGCGATGTCGGCAGCCTGCCGATCGGCCTGCTGATGGGATGGTGCCTGCTCCAGCTTGCAGGAAGCGGACATCTCGCCGCCGCGCTGCTGCTTCCGCTCTACTATCTCGCCGACGCGACGCTGACGCTGTTTCGGCGTCTGATGAATGGCGAGACCGTCTGGGTCGCTCACCGCTCTCACTTTTATCAGCGAGCGACCGACAATGGCTTCAGCGTCATGCAAGTTGTCGGCGAAGTCTTCGCTCTGAACGTTGCGCTCGCAGCCCTTGCCGCGGCCACCATCCAGGTCAAGGCACCCTTCATTCAGGGCATCGCGCTGGTGTTCGGCGCCGGTGCGGCCGCAATCGTCCTTTACCGCTTCTCTCGCCCGCGCAAGATTTCGAGCTGAGCTTACGCGGCGCCACTCTTGAATTCCGGAATCGCGTCCTTCAGCACACCGACGATCACGCTGCGCTGCTCGCTTCCGACCGCTTTCTCCAGCGTGGACAGCCAGCGCTGCAACGTCTCCAGCGGCGGCTCGTTGGGGCGCGCCGCGACGATGCCGGCGATGCCGATCTCCGCCGTGGGTTCTTCGTGGGCGAACAGGATTTCGTTGAGGCGCTCGCCCGGCCGCACGCCGGTGAACACGATGTCGATGTCATAGCCCGGCTGCAGGCCCGACAGGCGGATAATGCGCTCGGCAAGATCGACGATCTTCACCGGCTGGCCCATGTTCAGGACATAGACCGAGACGTCCGGCCGCACCGGGCCAAGCGCATGGGTCGCGGATGTCACCACAAGATCGCACGCTTCACGGATGGTCATGAAGTAACGCACCATATCCGGATGCGTCACCGTGACGGGTCCCCCCGCCTCGATCTGCGCCTTGAACTTCGGCACCACCGAACCGTTCGACGCCAGCACATTGCCGAACCGGACAGAGATCAGCCGCATCGGGGTCTTGCCGTTGGCCTTGTGCATCAGGTCGCGATCAAGGGCCTGGCAATACATTTCGGCGAAGCGCTTGGTCAGACCCAGCATCGACACAGGCTCGATCGCCTTGTCGGTCGAGATCATCACCATGGCTTCCGCGCCGGCGGCCACCGCCGCATCGGCCACATTGACGGTGCCGAAGATATTGGTCTTGACCCCCTCGCCCCAGTCGCGCTCGAGGATCGGAACATGCTTCAGCGCCGCGGCGTGAAACACAATGTCTGGCTTGAACTCCGCCATCAGATGCATGATGCGCGCACGATCACGAATATCCGCAATACGGCCTTCGACAACCGCCTCCGGAAACTTCACAGCGAGCGCTTCGACCACCGCATGCAAAGCCGGTTCCGCATTCTCCACGATCAACAGCCGCGACGCGCCAAACGTCACCGCGCGGTCGCAAATTTCCGAGCCGATTGATCCGCCGCCGCCGGTGACGACAACCGATTTCCCTTTCACGAAATTCTCGAGCCGCTGATAGTCGATCTTGACGCTCGGCCGCAGCAGCAGGTCTTCCACCGCCACCGGGGCCAGACGCGGCGCTTCTCCGCTGCCTTCGAGTGAGGGCAGACGGCTGACCGTCAACCCGAGTTTGCGCGCGCGTGTCAGCACCGATTCCGGCGCGGCATCGGCCTCGAACGCCGACGGCAGCATGACAAGACGCTCGATCGGCCGCTCACGGCGCGAAAAATCCTCGACGATATCGCCAAGATCGTCGATGGCCCCGAGAACCGGAATGCCGCGGATCGACTGTCCGCGGTCCGCTATCGACGGCGACAGGATTCCGACCGGCCAGGTTCGCTTGACCGCGCCACTCTCGATCCCGCGCAACAGCACTTCCGCATCGGCGGCACGGCCCACCAGAAGCGTCGGAGATGCGTCGAGACCGCGGGACTGACTGAGTGTCCGGGTGTAACGGAAATAGCGATAGCCCACGCGAAGCGCGCTTAACGCGAAGCTCTGCAGAAACCAGTAGATGATAATCGTGGTCTTGCCGAAGAAGAACGTGCCGTAGACGTTCGGCGCGATGAAGATGTAATCCAGCACCAGCAGCATCAGCGCCAGCACCGTGGATGCTTTCGCGATGTTGATAAAGTCCGGCAGCGAGATGAAACGCCACTTGGTGGTCGTGAGCTTGAAAACGTAGCAAACGATCACGCTGAAAATCACAAAGTAAGGCAGGATGTTCAGCAGCAGCGGAAGGCGGTCCGTGAACGCGCTTCCCTCAAAGCGAAGATAGAAACTTGCGACGACCGCAAGCGCGGTCGCCATCGCGTCGTGAACCGCGATCAGAAGATTGCGCCAGGTCAAACGCCGCAATCCGGACCAGAAGGAAGCAGCCATGGTCAAACCCGCCACGCTTGTCTGGCCGGCCGCGACCCGGATTCAATCGTGCGCCGGTCACGAAGCACCATGCCGCCCGCCACACCCACGGCCAGCACGTAGATCCAGCCCTCGTGGAAATCGAACAGGTGCGAGTTCAACAGCGAACTGGTGAAATTCTCGACGACGGCAACCAGACCGATCCATGCGGCCATGCCCGATCCGGTGAACAATCTCAGATGCGCAAGCCACATGGCATACAGGACGAGGCAACCCATCAATCCCCACTGTACGGCGACATTCAGCGTCTGATTGTGGGGATTGCCGATGATCTGAGCCGAAGCCCCTGTCTGTCCCACAGCATCCTGTTCAAACAGGGTCTTCGTCGATCCGGTTCCGTGCCCGACGAGAGGCGCTTCCGCGACGAACTTGATCGACTTGCGCCAGAATTCCAATCGCTCTCCAACCGAGGTTACGGCATTGCTCTGATGATAGCGCTGATATTCGCTTCCGATCATGTCGACGCGCATACGCAAATAGGGCGAAGATATCCAGGCAACCGCGGTCACGGCGGCGACGCCCGCCATCAGGGCCACAAAACCGCGTCCGCTGAAATATCTGGCGGCGAGAACGACGAACAGGACGGGGATACAAACGAAGACCGTTCGTGAACTTGCGACGAACGCCATGTTGGCAAGAAATCCGGCACCAAGACCGAGCAGGAGCACAGCCGTTCCGCGGCGCCCTGCCTTCGCCGCATAAATCGCGGCGCCAAACGCCGCGAACGCGCACAGGGCAAATTCCTGACTCTGCGCGATATAGTTCTTGACCGGAACACCGACTGAACGGGCCGGATCAAACGCCAGGCGCGGATCGACGAACATCAGCCATGACGCCAACATCACCGCCGTACATGACGCCAGAAAAGCGAGAACGACCCACAGCCCCCGCTCCGACCGTTCAAAGTGATAGAACAAGACAGGGATCGCGAGCAGCTTGGCCACGGGATTGATTCCATGAAAGCGGGCTGCCCATGGCGTATCCGCCGCCCACAGAGTTCCGATGACCGCCAGCGCGAACAGCAGCAACGGCATGAGCGAAGCCGGCCGCTTCATGGAGTCCAGAAACTCCTGCCACTGGATCGCCGGGATCAGCAGCACCAGCCATGCCACCGCGAAAATCGCGACCAGCGACGTCGACCATGGCAGCGAGATCGCGAGCAACACCACTGCGATGTCGGCTGCTTTCATCCACGCGGCCGTGTTGCGCCAGATCGACGGGGGCACATGAGCCGGAAGATCGGACGCATTCACCGTCATGCCTTGTTCTCGCGCGCGCGCTTGACGAGAGACGTGGTGCTGTGGCCCGGCAGAATATCGACCAGCACAACCTCGCCGCCGCTGGCCGCGACGATTTCATGACCGACCACCTGCTCGCGGGTATAATCTCCACCCTTCACCAGCACGCTCGGCCTGATCTGCGTAATCAGCTCCAGCGGCGTGTCCTGCTCGAAGACCACCACAAGATCGACCGCTTCGAGCGCTGCCAGCACCTCCGCTCGCGAGCGCTCGTCCTGTACTGGCCGCTCCGGGCCCTTCAGCCGCCGCACCGATGCGTCGCTGTTGAGCCCGAGGATGAGGCGATCGCAGGCCGCGCGCGCCTGCGTGATGACACGAACATGGCCGGGATGCAGAATATCGAAGCAGCCGTTGGTGAAGCCGACGCGCAATCCCTGCGCCCGCCATTCGGCGACCCGCGCGTCGAGATCGGCTGCACTTGATGCGATCTTCTCCTCCGCCGCCAATGAGGCATGCGGCAGAATCTTCCGCCGCAATTCAGCCAGCGACACCGTCGCGGTGCCCGGCTTGCTGACGGCAACGGCGGCGCCCGCCGCCGCGCAGCGCAGCGATGTATCCCAATCCGTTCCTGCCGCCATGGTCACAGCCAGCACCGCCGCCACGGTATCGCCAGCGCCGGACACGTCGCGCACCTTGGCAGGCTGGGCCGGCACATGGATCAGCGCACCGTCGCGATGCGCCAGCGTCATGCCGTCCTCACTCTTGGTCACCAGCACGGCTTCGGCATCGGCGGTGCGCAGCGCCTCGATCGAGGCATCCGCGATGTCCGCATCCGTCTGGATGCGGCGGCGCGTAGCTTCGGCGAATTCCTTGCGATTCGGCGTCAGCAGTGTCGCCCCGCGATAGATCGCCAGATTGGCACTCTTCGGATCGACGATCACCCGCTTGCCGAGCTTGCGCGCTGCGTCGATGACATTGCGGATCACCCGCGCGGTGAGCACACCCTTGGCGTAGTCCGACAGCAGCACGATGTCGGCGCGCGGCAGCGCCGCGACGACCGCGTCGATCAGCTTGCGCTCGGTGACTTCCGAAGCGGGCGCCGACAATTCCCAATCGGCGCGCAGCATGTGCGTGGAAAAATGTTCGGAGACGAAGCGCACCTTGCGTGTGGTCGGACGCGACGGATCGGTGACCAGCAGCGGCTCGATGAGCGGCTCCCTGGCCAGTTCCGCTTTCAGAGTCTCGCCGGCAGCATCGTTGCCAACAAGGCCGACAAAAATGCACTTCGCGCCCAGCGCGGCGATGTTGCGCGCGACATTGCCCGCACCGCCGACATTGAGTTCGCTGCGGCGCGCCGCGATCACCGGCGCGGGCGCTTCCGGTGAGATGCGCGAGACCTCGCCATAGACGAACTCGTCCAGCATCAGGTCGCCGACGCACAGCACGGTCTGGCGGACAATCGCTTGCGACAGCGCGTCAAAGTCGAACATGAGAGCGTTCCTGTTACCCGATCAGCGATAGCGATCGGGCCGGTCGAGAAAATCCCGGACATAGCTGCCGACGCCGTCTTCCAGCGCCGTGAAGCCGCCATTGTAACCCGCGCCGCGCAGATGATCGACCTCTGCCTGCGTGAAGTATTGGTAGCTGCCGCGAATTTGTTCCGGCATGTCGATATATTCGATGTTCGGCTTGGCGCCGAGGGCGCTGTAGGCCGCCAGAATCAGATCGCGGAAGCTGCGGGCATGTCCGGTGCCGACATTGAACAGACCGCTCACCGAGCGCGTCGCCAACAGCCACATGATGACCCGCACCACGTCATCGACATGGATGAAATCACGGCGCTGGTCGCCGTCGGCGATGCCATCGCGATGCGACTTGAAGAGCTGCACGACGCGACCTTCGCGGATGTCGTCAAAGCGCTTCGCGAGCACACTCATCATCGTGCCCTTGTGATATTCGTTCGGACCGAACACGTTGAAGAACTTCAGGCCGGCCCATTGCGGCGGCATCCTCTCGCCCTTGGTCACACGCTCCATCAGCGCAAGGTCGAACAGATGCTTGCTCCAGCCATAGAGATTCATCGGGTGAAGCTGCTTCAGCGCCGCGAGCGACTCGTCGTCGCGAAAGCCCTGATCGCCGTCGCCATAGGTCGCGGCGGAAGACGCATAGATGAAGGGCACGGAATTGGCCGTGCACCAGTCGAGCAAGCGCATCGACAGGCGGAAATTGGTCTCGATGACAAGGTCGCCGTCGGTGGCGGTGGTTTCCGAGATCGCGCCCATATGGATCACGGCATCCAGCCTGCGGCCATTCAGCCACGGCATCAGTTCCGCAGGCGGAACGATGTCGGCGAGCTGGCGCTTGGCGAGATTGCGCCACTTGCCGTCGGAGCCGAGGAAATCGCACACGGCCACGTCCGCGCGGCCCGCGTCGTTAAGGGCGGCAACGATATTCGATCCGATAAAACCGGCTCCGCCGGTCACCAACAGCATGCAGGAATCCCGCCGTGTGAATGCGCGTCACCTTTGCCTCAACCCCGCCCCCCAGGCAACTCACGTCCATGGGCTTGGTGAAGGCAGGGGATGGACGGAAAGCCGGTGAAAACGCATCTGGACGCGATGCGACCGACGCGGTAACCGGCTGATCGTCCACAATTCTCCCGGACTCCTACCGATCCGCTCAAAACCCTTCAATAAATGAATATAAATTCATTTCTAAGCGATATTGGGGTAAAGCCCGATCCCTCGGAAACCAGCCCGGTTCTGGTCGTTCCGTACATGTGGATCGGTGACTTCGTGCGTGGGCACACGGTGGTCCGGGTCCTCAAGGAGCGCTGGCCGAACCGCCCGGTGGACTTGCTCGTCACAAGCCTCTGCGCCCCGCTGGTGGACTACATGCCCGGCGTCCGCAGGGGCATCGTATGGGACCTGCCGCGCGGGCAGCTTGCCCTGAGGAAGCAATGGGCACTGGCGCAGCAGTTCCGGGCCGCCGGGTACGGCACCGTTCTGGTGATGCCCCGGACCTGGAAATCGGCCATCGCGCCGACGCTGGCAGGTATTCCCCAGCGCACCGGCTGGGTCGGCGAAGTCCGCTTCGGCCTGATCAACGACTGGCGGTGGGGCGAGCGCAGCATGCCGCGCTTCATCGACAAGAACGCCGCCCTCGCCCTGCCCGCCGATGCGCCGCTGCCGAAAGAGTGGCCGGTGCCGCAGCTTGTGGTGCCGCCGGCGGAAGTCGCCGCCTGGCGGCAGGCCAACAATCTCGGGCAGACCTCCGCTGTCGCGCTGGCGCCGGGATCGGTCGGCGCCTCCAAGCGCTGGACCTACTACAAGGAAGCCGCCCGGATGTTCGCCGAGCAGGGCCTCGACGTCTGGGTGGTCGGCGGCCCCGGCGAAAAGGCCATCGCCACCGAAATTGCGAACTTCGGCGGGCCGCGGGTGCGCGACCTCACCGGCACAGACCTGCGCAACGGCATCATGGCCATGGCCGCCGCCAAGACCGTGATTTCCAATGACTCCGGACTGATGCACATCGCCGCCGCCATCGGCACCCCGGCCATCGGTATTTTCGGCCCCACCAGCCCTTACCACTGGGCGCCGCTGAACGGCCTCGCCGCCACCATCAAGCGTCCCACCGACCTGCCCTGCCAGCCGTGCCACAAGCCGGTCTGCACCCAGAACGATCATCACTGCATGCGCGACATCCCGGCCTCGCAGGTCGTGGAGACCGCGCAGCGCGTGATGGCCGAGGCCCGTTAATCTCGACGGCCGGCCGCACTCGCATCCCACTCGCACCCCACTTGCGCCGCTATCGCGCTGTGACTACCACTGACGCCTAATCAACGACGCGGTGACATGTGAGCCAGGACCGGATCGCGGCCCATTTCCAGAGTTCGCTCGACGGCCTGATCAAAGCCGTGCAGAGCGCTGAGTTGCGCGCGACAACGCACACCATCGCGCGCGCTGTGACCGATGCCTTGAAGACCGGCAACAAGCTGCTGCTGATCGGCAATGGCGGCAGCGCGGCGGACGCCCAGCACATCGCCGCCGAAATCGTCGGCCGCTACAAGCAGGAGCGTCCCGGCTGGGCCGCCATCGCGCTGACCACCGACACCTCCGCTCTCACCGCCATCGCCAACGACTATGGATTCGAGCAGATATTTGCCCGTCAGGTGCAGGGACTGGCGAAGCGCGGCGATGTGCTGTTCGCACTCACCACGTCGGGCCGCTCGCCGAACATCCTTGCGGCGCTGAAGGTGGCGCGCGACCTCGGCGTGACGACCATCGGATTCACCGGGACCAGGGGCGAAAGCATGCGCGCGTCTTGCGATCATCTGTTCATCGCGCCAACCGACGACACGCCGGTGATCCAGCAGGTTCACATGATGGCGATGCACGCGATCTGCGACGAGGTCGAGCAGGCGCTGATCGCTGCGGCGAAAGCAAAATGACTTTGGAGACAAAGCCTGCGGCGTTTCTCGACCGCGACGGCGTCATCAACCTCGACGACGCCTATGTCGGCACCAAGGAACGTCTGCGCTGGATGCCGGGCATCGCTCCTGCGATTCGCGCGCTGAACGAGGCGGGCTATTACGTCTTCGTTTTCACCAACCAGTCCGGCGTCGCGCGCGGCTTTTTCTCCGAGGACGATGTTCGCACGCTGCATACCTGGATGCGCGATGAACTGGCGCGCGATGGCGCGCGCATCGACGACTTTCGCTATTGTCCGCACCACCCCGACGGCATCGTTCCCGCCTACACGCGCGAATGCGACTGGCGCAAGCCGCAGGCCGGCATGGTGCTCGACCTGATGAAACACTGGCCGGTTGATCGCGCGCGCAGCTTCGTCATCGGCGACAAGCAGCGCGACCTCGATGCGGGCAAGGCAGCAGGCGTCGCGGGTTATCTGTTCTCGGGGACTGATATCGCGGGTTTTGTTGAGCAGATATTGGCCAAGCGACAATCGCGTTAAGACAAATCTTTCCGCTCATTCCCGCGTAAGCGGGAATCCAGCGCCTGCCTCCCGTCATGGCCGGGCTTGTCCCGGCCATCCACGTCGAAGAACAACAAAGATGCGCCGCTATGATGCAGATTGGAGCGGCAACTTCTCCGCCGCTTCGATCACCCGCTCGAAGGATGGATAAACATCCTTCCCACCGACAACGGTGATCGGTCCGTTGCCGACCGGACCCGTCAAACCGGGATCCGTCGCGAGAAACACCGCGATCAGCGGCACTTCATAGGCCGCGGCCAGATGGAGCAAACCGGTATCGACACCGACCACCAGCGACGCATTGGCAATCACCTTCGCCGTTTCATCGAGCGGCAGGCGATCGAAAATACGGCTTCCCGGAATTGCTTGCGAAAGCCGCTCACAGCGCAGGCGCTCGCGCTCGTTGCCCCACGGCAGCACGACTTCAAAACCCTGAGCGTGCAGCCACTTGCCGGTGCCGATCCAATCCACCTCGCGCCATTCCTTCGATGCGCGTGACGTGCCGTGAAACAGCACCGCATAAGGAGCACCACCACTGCGCGGTGGCTTGACCAGCCCGTAGTCGATGGCTGCATCCGGCGCATAGCCGAGGCTCAATGCGGTGAGCGCGCGATTGCGCGTCACCGCATGCCGATCGCGCGCAACCGCATGTTTCACATCGTAGAACCACGACGCCACCGGCTCCTTGATACTCGAAGCGTCATAGCCGTGACGCTCGCCGGATGCCGTTCGCGCGATCAACGCCGAACGGATCAGCCCCTGCGTGTCGATGACTTTCGAGGCGCCGATTGATTTCAGCTTCGCCTTGAATGTCGCGACTTCACGCCAGGTCCCGGCGCTCAACAATTGCGAGCGCCAGCGCCGCGTCGAAACTGGAATCACCTCATCGGCCGCGGGATGCAGCCGCGCCAGCGGCGCAAACGCTTCCTCGACAACCCATGTCAGCCGTGCATCGGGATAGTGCCGCCGCGCGTCGGTCACGGCAGGCATGTGATGCACGACATCGCCAAGCGATGATGTCTTGATGAACAGGATACCGTGCATCGGCGTGATCAGTCCGGAAGTCGCAATTGTGCGTTACGTTTTGGAAACCATAAACCGCGTTCCTGCGGGAAAATCCAAGGGATTCACCGCGAAGTTCCGGTCTTATACCCCATTTCCATCGTTTCCCTGCAACATTCCAGCAAGAAGTTCGCTCCACATTCTGCGCCGGGTCACGAAAGATTTGGCGCGACGGATGCGCGCCAAAGCAATGCAGATTGGAATGCCATGACGATCTTGGTCACCGGAGGCGCAGGTTACATCGGCAGCCATACGGTTCGCGCGCTGGTCGATGCCGGCGAAAGTGTTGTCGTGGTCGACAATCTCTCCACCGGCTTCTCGCAATTCCTGCCGGAAGGCGTGCCGCTGTTCATCGGCGATGTCGCGGACGAAAATCTCGTTGAAGGCGTGATCGCCGCGCACAACGTCGATTCGATTATCCATTTCGCCGGCTCGGTCGTCGTGCCGGATTCGATGCGCGATCCGCTCGGCTATTACCGCAACAACACCATGACCACGCGCAATCTTCTCAACGCCGCGGTCAAATGCAACATCAGCCGTTTCATCTTTTCGTCGACCGCCGCGGTCTACGGCAATCCGGACCGGACGCCCGTTGCCGAAGAAGCACCGACACGCCCGCTGTCGCCCTACGGCTCATCGAAGCTGATGACCGAGATCATGCTGCACGATGTCGCCTCCGCGCACGGCATGCACTACGTTGTCCTGCGCTATTTCAACGTCGCCGGCGCCGATCCGCAGGCCCGCATCGGTCTCGCCACCGTCGGCGCGACGCATCTTCTGAAGATCGCCGTTGAAGCGGCCACCGGCCAGCGTGCCAAGATCGACGTTTTTGGCACGGACTATCCGACCGTCGATGGAAGCTGCGTCCGCGACTTCATCCACGTCACCGATCTGGCGGAGGCGCATCGCGCCGCGCTGAGGTATCTCGAACAGGGCGGGCCGTCCGCCACGCTGAACTGCGGCTATGGCCGCGGCTACTCGGTGCTCGAAACCATCGAGGCGGTGCGCCGTGCCTCGGGCCGCAATTTCGCGGTTCAGTATGCCGACCGTCGCCCGGGTGACATCATGACCATGATCGCAGACACGACCCGCATCCGCGCCACGCTCGACTGGACGCCGCACTACGACGACCTCGACACCATCGCCCGCCATGCGCTGGCATGGGAAGAAAAGCTGCTGATCGAGCGCCAGCAGGACCACCGCCATGCGGTTCCGGCGTAGCGTCAAACTGGGCAAAATACCTGATTTCGCTTGAAAATCTAGCCCATAGCGGGCAAGGAGGGTCATCGCATAAACCCTGACGGGGCGCTTCAGTGTGCCTGACCGTCAATGGAACGCGGATGACCGAGCTTCCTCGAAAGATCACCGACGACCCTTATGGGGCGGCCGCCCTTATTCGCCGCCTGATTACCGAACAGGGCCTCCAGCACTGGCGGCGCTATGCGGTGGCGTTTGCCCTGATGGCCGTCTCCGCCGGGGCCACCGCCGCCTCCGCCTGGCTGCTCGGCGCGGTGATCAACGAGACCTACGTCAATCGCAGCATTCACGGCATCGTCATGCTGTCGCTGGTGATCATCGCCCTTTTCGCCGCCAAGGGCGCGGCGACCTACGGTCATTCGGTCATCCTTGCGAAGATCAGCAACGCCATTCTGGCATCGAACCAGCGCAGGCTGTTCGCCAAACTGATGCGCGAGAATGTCGGTTTCTACTCCGAGCGGCATTCCTCCGAATTTCTCGCGCGGCTGACCGCAGGCGCGCAGTCCGTCACGCAGGTTCTCAATCTGCTGATCACCGCTGTCGGCCGCGATTTCCTGTCGCTGGTGGGCCTTGCCGCCGTCATGGTCATTCAGGATCCCTGGATGTCCATCTCCGGGCTTCTGATCGCGCCGCCCGCACTGTTCTTCATCCGCAAGCTGGTGCGCCGGATCAAGAATCTGGCGCACGACCAGTTCAGCGGTAACGCCGACATTCTCGAGACCATGCTGGAATCCCTGCAAGGCATCCGCACGGTGAAGGCGTTCACGCTCGAAGACACGATGCAGGCGCGTATCGACAGGAGCATCGGCATCGTCGAGGCCAACGCCAACAAGATGGCGCGGGTGCAGAGCCGCTCCAGCCCGCTGATGGAAATGCTCGGCGGCTTCGCCATCGCGGGCGTACTGATGTATGGCGGCTATCGCATTATCGCGACCGGGGCCACGCCGGGACAGTTCTTCTCGTTCATCACCGCGTTCCTGCTGGCCTATGAACCGGCCAAGCGTCTCGCGCGCCTCAACATCGAACTGAACAGCTATCTGATCGGCGCGCGCAAGCTCCTGGAAATCGTCGACAGCCCGGCGAGCGAACCGGACGACAGCGACAAGCCGGCTTTGCAACTGACCGAGGCCAAGGTCGAGTTTCGCGATGTCACCTTTGCCTATCGCGGCAACGAGATCGTGCTGAACCGCATGAGCTTCGTGGCGGAGCCGGGCAAGGTCACGGCGCTGGTCGGTCCCTCCGGCGGCGGCAAGTCCACCGTGCTGGCGCTGCTGCTGCGTTTCTATGAAGCGAAGTTCGGCGCGATCGTCATTGACGGGCAGATCATTTCCGATTGTTCGCGCCGGTCCCTACGCCAGCAGACAGCCTATGTCGGGCAGGACGTCTACCTGTTCCGCGACACCATTCGCGAGAACATCGCGTTCGGCCGCCCCGGCGCCTCCCAGGACGACATCGTTGCCGCCGCCAAGGCTGCCTGCGCACACGATTTCATCATGGGCTTCCCGCTGGGCTACGATACGCCGGTCGGCGAACATGGCACGCAGCTTTCCGGCGGCCAGCGCCAGCGTATCGCCATCGCCCGCGCCTTGGTCAAGAATGCGCCGATCATCCTGCTCGATGAAGCCACCGCTGCGCTGGACTCCGAGTCCGAGAAGCAGGTGCAGGAAGCCATCGAGCATCTCTGTCAGGGCCGCACCACCATCGTGATCGCGCATCGCCTGCACACCATCATGCACGCCGACCAGATTCTGGTGGTTGAAAACGGCGTCATCGTTGAAACCGGCGGTCATGATGACTTGCTGCGGCGCGGTGGACGCTATGCTTCGTTCTTCCGATTGCAGCATCGTGATGCCAACCCGCTGGCCCCGGTCGCCGCCAGCGCGTAAGGTTGAGGTCTCCCGCCTCCTTGCCTCCCAGAACCCGGAATTGCCATGACCGTCAGCTACGTCATTCCCGCACACGCGCAGCCGTCCATCCCCGTTGCCGGCGAGTCGAAATCCTTTCCGGTCCGCCGCATCTGGTGCGTGGGCCGCAACTATCTCGAACACATCCGCGAGATGGGCAATGACGAGCGCCAGCCACCGTTCTTTTTCGCCAAGCACGCCGACATGGTCACCAGGGACGGCGCGACGATCCCCTATCCCTCGCTGACCAAGGATTTCCAGCACGAGGTCGAACTCGTTGTCGCGCTCAAGAGCGGCGGTGCGAACATTGATCCGGCCAAGGCGCTCGATCATGTCTACGGATATGGTGTCGGCATCGACATGACCCGCCGCGACCTGCAGATGGCCTCGCGCAAGAAGGAGCAGCCCTGGGAGATCGGCAAGTCGTTTGATTTCTCCGCGCCGTGCGGCGCGCTGCGTCCCGCCGCGGAAATCGGCCACCCCGTGAAGGGCAAGATCTGGCTTTCGGTCAACGGCACCGAGAAGCAGAAGGGTGACCTTTCCGAGATGATCTGGAACGTCCCGGAAATCATCGGCAAGCTGTCGCTGCAGGTGTCGCTCGGCGCAGGCGACATCATCCTGACCGGCACACCGGCCGGCGTCGCGGCGCTTCAACCCGGCGACAAGATCGAATGCGGCATCGACGGCATCGGCACGCTGAAGGTCGCGATCGGTTGACCGCTTATGCGGACCGTGCGGCGGCCGCAGGAGCCGCCGCCGGTCCATGCGGCATCTCGCCGACAACATTGCGCAGCCTGACGCGTAGCGGGCGTTCAACGAGGTAGTACAATGCCGCGGCGCAAGCGACGCATATGCCGATGCACAAGCCGTAAACACCCATCACGCCCGTCGGGCCCAACGCCGCGAGGCGCTCCGGCTTGAAGATAATTCCCAGCGCGCGAAGCACCGGGAAATGAACCATGTAGAGTGAGTAGGAAATCTCCCCGAGCCAGACCATCGGCGCGAGAGCGAACACCCGCGCGGTGATACCGTTCGACATCGCGAGTGCTGCGATGAAGACCGCAAGCAGCGCGATCAGCACATAATCCGGCGCGCCGAACGATGGCAGAATCAGGAATGCGGCGAGCGCCGCCATCGCCGCCGCGTCGTTGAACGAGGACTTTCTTTCGAGTTCGCCACGCACCACCGCATAGCGGCACAGGGCAGCGCCACAGACGAACGATCCTCCAATGCGGACCAGCGCCGACGGCGCGATCCATGCGCTCGCGAGCCCCCATCCGGCGAATGAAAAGATCAGCGCTGCCGCACCAAGGCTCACCGCGGCGACCGCGAGCAGCAGTGCCGGGCTACGGATGCGGCCGAGCCCGAAGGCGACCAGCGGGAAACAAAGATAGGCGAACCATTCGGCGCTGATCGACCATGACGGCACGTTCCAGCTCATCTGGTCCGTCACGCCCCAGGCATGGATCAGCAACACCTGCCAGGGTAACGCATCGAATGTAAACGCCTCCGGCGAGCGCAGATTGAGACCGAGCCGCCCAGCCGCCAGCACCACAATCACCAATGCGGCCAGCACCGCGATATGCACGGGATACAGCCGGATGAAGCGGTGCCACATGAAGATCGCAAACTTGCGCCCGGTGGGCCGCTCCATGCTGTCGAAATAGACATAGGTGAGAATGAACCCCGACAGCAGGAAGAACAGATCGACGCCCAGATAGCCGCGCGCGACCGCTGCCACCTGCGTGAAGCCTGCGGGAATGTTCTGATCCGCATGCAGAAACAGCACGAGGAATGCCGCGAGCGCGCGAATGCCCGTGAGCGAAGCAATCGCCGGCTTCGGCTGCGCGGCACCGCTCATCGCATCACGCTCCCAACTGTTTCTCCACCGCCGCGGCGATGGCGAGCAGCCTGCGGTCGTCGCCGTGGCGGCCGACCAGCATCAATCCGACCGGCAGGGCATTGCCGAACCTGATCGGCAGCGAGATCGCGCAGACGTCGAAGAAGTTCCAGATCGAGGTGTTCATCAGCGCCTGGACGTTGCGCTTGTTGAAACTCTCGGGCGTGGAAATCTCATCCATCGTCGGCGCGACGATCTGCACCGTCGGCATCACCAGTACATCGACCTGATCGAACACCGCATCCATTTGCGCGATGCCGCGTTCGCGGTCGCGCAGCGCGAGGATGTAATCGGCAGCGCTGATTTTCTCCGAACGGAGCAGGCGCGCCCGCACATTGGGATCGACACCCTCACCGGCTTCCGCGAGCCGCGTGCGGTGGATCGCATAGGCTTCCGGCGGCGCGACGCCGCCGCGCTCGTTGGCCGCATGCATGATGTCCAGCGCCTTCAGCGTGACGTCCGCGCCGGACTTCCAGTGCGATGAGAGCTTCGCCAGCGCCTGCGGATAGGCCTTGCCGACGATGTCGTCGAGACCGTCCACGGGATAGCCCTGCACGAAACCGGCGCGCACATCCTTCAACGATGGAGCGGCAAGCGGCGATGGCGTCTCGCCTGCCAGCACCGCATCGGCATCGGCACAATCGGCGACGCTACGTGCAATCGGCCCGATGGAATCCAGCGAGAACGACAGCGGAAACGCGCCCGCGCGCGGGACACGCCTCACCGTGGGCTTGAAGCCGGTGACGCCGCAGAACGCCGCCGGAATGCGCGTCGAGCCGCCGGTGTCGGTGCCGATGGCGATTTCGCAGAAGCCATCGGCGGCGGCCACCGCCGCGCCGGAGGACGAACCACCGGGGACGCGCTTGCGGTCCGCCGGATTGCCGGGCGTGCCGAAATGGGGATTGGCCCCGAGGCCCGAATAGGCGAACTCGGTCATGTTGGTTTTAGCGGCGATCACCGCGCCCGCTTCGCGCAGACGCTGCACGATCACCGCGTCGGCTTCCGCGGGCTTGCCGCGCGACGCCAGCACCTTCGATCCGGCGCGGGTGACCTCACCCTTCACATCGAACAGATCCTTGATGGTGAGGATCGCGCCATCGAGCGGCCCGCGCGAACTGCCGGATTTGATCCGCGCGTCGGCGGCATCGGCCGCCTTGCGGGCCTCGTCCGCATAGACGCTGAGGCAGGCGCGCGCGCCTTCACCGGCGGGATCGGCGATCTTGCCGAGGGCTTGTTCGAGACGGTCGCGGGATGAAGCTGTCATGATGTTTCTTCTGGCCGGATGAGAGGCCGGAGAATGGATTTTTCACCAACGGAACGCAATCCTTCTAAATTTTCGCATTCTCCCGCCGCATCGCGCGAAACCTCGTGCGGATCAAGCGGTCCGCCCGTTGTATCTCCGTGGTTCGACACTAAAGTGGCGGAGAAACGGGACCCTGTGCGATGCCCTCCTCCGAAATCGACGCCATCCGTGCGCTGCTGACAGCGAAGGCCAGGCCGGTCGGCTGGGCGCAGCGGCGTGAGCGGCTGGACGAAATCGGCTCGGTATGGCCGGTGGCCGGCGATATCGCGCTGACCGCCGTGGACATAGACGGCGTGCCCGGCGAATGGTCGCTGGCGCCCGGCAGCGATCCCTCCCGCGTGCTGATGTTCTTTCACGGCGGCGGCTACTGCTCCGGCTCGATCCGGAGCCATCGCCGCATGGTGACAGAAGCCGGACGCGCGGCGAAAATCCGCACGCTGGCGCTCGGCTATCGCCTTGCGCCGGAACATCCGTTTCCGGCGGCGCTGGACGACGCGATGACCGCGTGGCGCTTCCTGCGCGCGGAGGGATATGCGCCCTCGCACATCGCCATCGGGGGCGACAGCGCGGGCGGCAACCTGACCGCCGTGCTGATCAACGCCCTGCGCGCGGAAGGCGAACAACCGGCCTGCGCGTGGCTGGCGTCGCCATGGACCGATCTCACCATGTCGGGCCAATCGCTTGCCACGAAGGATGCGGTCGATCCGATCATCCACAAGGGCTATCTCGAAGAACTCGCCGATGCTTTCGTGCCTCCCGTTATCGCGCGAAACGATCCGCGCATCTCTCCACTGTTCGCCGGTCTAGATGGTTTTCCGCCGACACTGGTTCAAGTCGGCTCGCACGAAACGCTGCTGGATGACGCGACACGTTTTGCGGCGGCGCTGGGCGCAGCGGATGTGGACGTGACACTGGAAGTGTGGCCAGAGATGATCCACGCCTGGCCGCTGTGGAACGCGCATCTCGAACCCGGCCGCCGCGCGCTGGAGAATGCCGGTGGATTTATCCGCCGCCATATCTAGGCGGCGCTACTTCTGCAGCACGGTGTTGACCGCGCCCTTCTCCACCATGTCGATGACCAGCAGCTTCACCGGCTCCGCGCCCTTGTTGGCGCCGAAGTGCCATTGATCGACCGCCTCCACAATGAAGTCGCCGGTCTTGAAGGTTTGCGTTTTGCCGATGTCGAGATTGGTCACCTCGATGGTCCCCGCCTGCACATAGGCATAGCGCGGAAACGGATGCTTGTGCTTCGGCAGCACCGCGCCCGGGGGAATCTCATAGGTCGAGACGACGACTTGCGCATCCTTCTGCGGCAGCACGATGGGCTGGCCGCTCGATGTCACGGTGGTGGACAGCACCGGCTTGACCACGACCTTGCTCGCCGCAGGCTGCGTGTCCGCATGAAGCGGCGAGCCGATCAACATCAGGCCGAGCGCGAGAGCGGAAGATTTCATCGGACGGAACTCCAGAGCTTTGTCATTCCGGGGCGCGAGCCTCGCGAGCGAACCCGGAATCCAGCGAAGTGAAGAAGAATGGATTCCGGGTCTGCGCCAAAGGCGCATCCCGGAATGACGTGTTGAGAAACTCCGCAGGCCGTTCGGAATGACGGCGAGAGTGTCGTCTCACTCATACACCATCACGCCATCGTCGACCTTGCCGAGGCGCAGCGAGACGATGTCCAGCGCGTAATTCTGATAGAGCTTCCACGGCCGCTTCGAGCCCTGCTTCGGCATCTTCGCCACCGAACGCTGCACATAGCCCGAGGTGAAATCGAGCCAGTCCTCGCGCTTCACCTCCGGATCGGTGTTGCGCGGAGTGCACTGCTTGTAGCCGTGCTTGTCCATGTAATTGATCAGGCGGCAGACATATTCGCAGGTGAGATCGCATTTCAGCGTCCACGACGCGTTGGTGTAGCCGAAGGACGACGCCATGTTCGGCACGTCCGAATACATCATGCCCTTGTAGTTCAGAGTCTGCGCGAAATCGACTTTGCTCCCGTCCACGCTCACCTGCATGCCTCCTAACACTTGCAGGTTAAGCCCCGTCGCGGTGACGATCAGGTCGGCCTCGAGTTCGCTGCCGTCACTCAGGCGGATGCCGTTCGGCGTGAAGGTGTCGATGGTGCTGGTCACCACCGAGGCGCGGCCGTCCTTGATCGACCTGAACAGGTCGCCGTCCGGCACGAGACACAGCCGCTGCTGCCATGGATTGTAACGCGGCGTGAAATGCGTGCCGATGTCGTAATCCGGCCCGAGCGCGTGACGCACGCCGCCGAGGATCAACTGCTTGGCGCGCTCCGGCTTGCGGCGGCAGAGCTGGAAGAAATACATGCCGAACAGCACATTGCGCCAGCGGATCGCATGATAGGCGAGCTTGGCCGGCAACTTCTCGCGCAACCTGTTGGCGAGCGCGTCTTCCGCGGGCCGCGCAACCACGTAAGTCGGCGAACGTTGCAGCATGGTGACATGGGCGGCCGTCTTGGCCATTTCCGGCACCAGCGTCACGGCGGTGGCGCCGGAGCCGATCACCACCACGCGCTTGCCCGCATAGTCGATATCGCTGGTCCACTTCTGCGGATGGGCGATGCGGCCCTTGAATGTATTCGCGCCGGGAAACTCCGGCGCATAGCCGCCTTCATAGGAGTAATAGCCGCTGCACATGAACAGGAAGCCGCAGGTGAACTGCACGCGCTCCTTGTCCGGTCCGCGCTCGGCTTCCACCGTCCAGCGCGAGTCCTTCGACGACCACGACGCGCTTTTGACCTGATGGTTGAAGCGGATTTTCCTGTCGATCCCGTTCTCGCGTGCCGTCTCACGCACATAATTCAGAATGCGCGGGCCATCGGCGATCGCCTTCGCCTCGGTCCACGGCTTGAACGAATAGCCGAGCGTGTACATGTCGCTGTCGGAGCGGATGCCGGGATAGCGGAACAGATCCCAGGTGCCGCCGATGGCCTCGCGCCCTTCGAGGATCGCGTAACTCTTGCCCGGGCAATTCTTCTGCAGGTGATAACCCGCGCCGATTCCGGACAGGCCCGCGCCGACGATCAGCACATCCACATGCGTCGCGCTGGTGTTTGAAACATTGTCGGACATTTTCGCTTCGGCCTGCATTGGTGTCTCCCTTGGACCGACTCTGCGCGCAGGCGCGCTGCGATGCAACCGTTGACATGGACCGGGACATGAGGAAGCCGCCCTGTTTTCTGATGTCTCTCCACGCCGTCCCCGCGAAGGCGGGACCGATAACCACAGTTGTCATGGCCGGGCTTGTCCCGGCCATCTCGACAACGCTGGCACGGTGCTCCCCTCATCGGGATCACCGGGACAAGCCCGGTGATGACGATCGAGCGGGTTGCACTACCGCATCTCACCTCATGCATCTCCAGATTCAGTTTTCAAACAGCCACGGCGCTTGGGGCTTACCCCATTCGCGCAAAGACGTGCGCCATCGCCCCTGTTGTTATGACGGCGCGGGGGCGCCCGGAATTCTTTCATCGCTTCGCCCTTCAATGAGGGCGCGCGGAACGCCGGATGCTCAGCGCATCCGCAGCCCCGTGTGCAAAAGTGAAAAGCACACGAGCATAGTCACCACGGTCGCGCCGGACACATCCGGCGTTCCGCACGCAATGGTTTTAACGGCTTGCTTCGTGCTCTCCTCGGCGGTCGATTGCTCTGTCACCGTCGCTGCCACTGAGGATGTGTCCCCGGCCGGTTGGGCGGGGCTCTCCGGGGCAACTTGACGCCTGCGTCCGGGCGTCAGGACCACACGACTTGGGCCGTCCGCGACAGCATCGTCGTCAGCCTTGGCGCGTCCCGCTCACACGCCTCCGGATGTTGCGCACGCCCTTGCGGGTGCGTGCGCACGATCCGGGCTTGCGCCCTGCGGTCCTCGCTCCGGCCTGACGCTGCCGCGTCCACCGCATCCCGCCCCGCGTATCGTGACGATCGCGAGCCGCCCCTCGGTGGGACGGGATGAATAGGAATATAATCCAAAATAACTATCTGTCAAACAGATTATTGGGTTCGATTGGGGAGACCATTTGACAACCCGAACAATCAACATTGTCATTCCGGGGCGCGCGCCTTCGCGCGAGCCCGGAATCCAGATGCCGAAACCCGATGGCCTATTCCGTCTACCTGCTTACAACCAAACGGAACGGCACGCTCTATCTTGGCGTCACCAACGACATTGTCAGACGCGGATACGAGCACCGGACCAGAGCTGCTGCCGGATTCACAAGCCGCTACGGCGTGGACAGACTGGTCTGGTTCGAGATTCACGACGATCCACTTGGGCTATCGCGCGCGAGAAGGAGCTAAAGAAGTGGCGCCGCGCCTGGAAACTTCGGCTGATCGAAGAAACTAATCCCGAATGGACTGATCTTTATCCCGGGATCGCAAGTTGAAGATGGATTCCGGGCCTGCGCCAGAAGGCGCATCCCGGAATGACCGTTGAGAGATACTCGATCCGGAAACTAACATCCGGAGTCCCCCCTATACCACCGCGTTGGTCGGCGTCGGGCGATCGTGAATCTGCTGGCCGAACAGCGAGCCGACAAGCTCGACCACCGTGCGCGCGGTGAGGCCGCGGTTGTCCAGAAACGGATTGAGCTCGACCAGATCGAGCGAGCGCACCAGTCCTGAATCCTGCAGCATCTCCATGACGAGATGCGCCTCGCGATAGGTCGCCCCGCCCGAGACTGTCGTGCCGACGCCGGGCGCGGAGACCGGATCGAGAAAATCCACATCGAGCGAGACATGGAGCACGCCGTTCCGCGCGCTCACCCGCGCGATGAACTCGCGCATCAAGACGCTGACGCCGAACTCGTCGATCCGCCGCATGTCCGCGATCCAGACATCGCGCTGCGCCAGCAATTCCTTTTCCAATCTGTCCACCGAGCGCAGGCCGAACAGGCCCAACTGGCGCGGCGCAATCGGCGAGCGCAGCGCGCGCGGCAACAGATCGTCCAGCCCCGGCTCGCCGCACAAGAACGCGCCGGACATGCCGTGCATGTTGCCGGTGATCGTGGTCCCGGGCGTGTTGTAGTCGGCATGGGCATCGAGCCAGAGCACGAACAGCTCGCGCCCCTGCTCGTGCCAGTGCCTTGCGACGCCGGAGACCGAGCCCATCGACAGCGAATGATCGCCGCCGAGAAACACCGGGATCGCGCCGGACTTCGCCATCGCATAGGCGCGCTGCGCGGTCTCGCCCATCCAGGCCTTGATCTCGCGGTAGTGCTTCGCGTTTGGCGGCGGCGTTTCGTCAGTGAAAGTGAGTTCGCGCCGCAGGATGTCGCCGTGATCTGCAACGGTGAAATCGAGGCTTTCGAGCAGCGGCACGATGCCCGCCGTGCGCAGCGCCGCCGGCCCCATCAGCGCGCCCTTCTGCGAGGCGCCGACTTCGATGGGCACGCCGAGCAGCGCGATGTCTTTGGGATAGGAATCTGTCACGGCGGCCTCGCTGGGACTGAGAGCGGCGGAACCCTGTCCGCCAGTCTATCGGGATTTGCATGATGCGCTATGTCGCCTCAACGCAAAAAGCCCCGGAGCGATCCGGGGCTTGGTGACAATCCGTTTCAGTACATCCGTGAAACAGGTCGTGAAGTTCTCTCCCTGTCAGGGAGCGGGTGGCCGTTCCGGTACATCCGCGAAACGGCCATCCTGAACTTCTGCGTGACGCATCATCGGCGGTGCCGGACGACGCGTCATCGGATCTCAGAGAAGCGACAGATTTTCCGCGCTGGTCTTGCCGCGCATCTTGTCGGTCTTGGCTTCAAAGGAAACCTTCTGTCCTTCGGCGAGGCCGGTCAGGCCAGCGCGCTCGACAGCGCTGATGTGAACAAACACATCGGTGCCGCCATCGCTCGGCTGAATGAAACCAAAGCCCTTTTGGCCGTTGAACCACTTCACAGTACCAGTCGTCATAACAATCAATCCTTCAGGCGCGCGTACATGCGCAACTCCGCACGACGTCGCGCGAAGCAAATCCAATCCAGCGATGTCTTTGGATAAGGAGCCGAGGGGACTGAAAGTCCAGAAGGGCGCTTTAACAAAAGCTGTGCCGCAAATCGAATACCCCGCGTTTAACAGGTATCGGCGCGAGTGCAAGGACTCAATTGTGTTCGTTTGAAGATGATGCCTCGTTTGGCGTCGAATCGTGCCTATATGTGAACGATATCAATGTTCTCAGAAAGGCGACCGATGACAAAACAGCCGAGCGCCACTCAGATTGCCCGCGCCGAACGGATGCGCATTGCCGCCAAGGAAGGCGCCGAGGCCCGCGCCGTTTTCGCCGCACGCGATGTCGCGATCCGCAAGAACATGGACCGGCTGAAGGCCTTGCGCCTTGCCAAGGAAGCGGAAGATGCCGCGCTCGCGGCGTCCGAACCTGCGCCGGTCAAGAAGCGCAGCACGAGAAAGAAAGTGCTGGCCGAAACCTGAGCCGGTCATCTCGCCGAACGCGCGATGTAAGACGCGCTCAAGAAAAAGCCCCGAATCGCTCCGGGGCTTTCGTTGTATCCGTCATTCCGGGGCGCTCGCATCGCGAGCGAACCCGGAATCCAGAAGACAGAAATGGATTCCGGGCCTGCGCGTAAGAACGCGCATCCCGGAATGACAAGCCAATATCAATACCGGTAGTGATCGCTCTTGTAGGGGCCTTCCTGCTTCACGCCGATATAATCGGCCTGATCCTTCTTCAGCTCGGTGAGCTTCACGCCGATCTTGGACAGATGCAGGCGCGCGACCTTCTCGTCGAGTGACTTCGGCAGCACGTAAACTTCGCGTCTGTACTTGCCGTCCTTGTTGTTGGCGAAGAGCTCGATCTGCGCCAGCGTCTGGTTGGTGAACGACGCCGACATAACAAATGAGGGGTGCCCCATCGCGTTGCCGAGGTTCACAAGGCGGCCTTCCGACAGCAGGATGATGCGGTGGCCGTCCGCGAAGGTGATCTCGTCCACCTGCGGCTTGATGTTGTCCCACTTCAGGTTCTTCAGGGTCGAGACCTGAATCTCGTTGTCGAAGTGGCCGATGTTGCAGACGATGGCGCGGTCCTTCATCGCGCGCATGTGGTCGAGCGTGATGATGTCCTTGTTGCCGGTGGCGGTGACGAAGATGTCGGCGCGCGGCGCGGCGTCTTCCATGGTCACGACCTCGTAGCCTTCCATCGCCGCCTGCAGCGCGCAGATCGGGTCGATTTCAGACACCAGCACGCGGCAGCCGGCCTGACGCAGCGACGCCGCCGAGCCCTTGCCGACGTCGCCGAAACCCGCGACCATCGCGGTCTTGCCGCTCATCATGACGTCGGTGCCGCGGCGAATGCCGTCCACCAGCGATTCACGGCAACCATAGAGGTTGTCGAACTTCGACTTGGTGACCGAGTCGTTGACGTTGATGGCAGGCCACAGCAGCGTGCCGGCCTTCTGCATGTCGTAGAGGCGATGCACGCCCGTGGTGGTTTCTTCCGACACGCCCTTGATCGAGTCCGCGATCGCCTTGAAGTATCCCTTCGGCTTTTCCTTGAGCTGCTTCTTCAGCAGCGCGAAGAACACTTCTTCCTCCTCGGAGCCGGGCTTATCGAGGAACGCGATGTCGCCCTGCTCGGCACGCAGGCCGAGGTGGACGTACATGGTGGCGTCGCCGCCGTCGTCGAGGATCATGTTGGGATGACCGCCGCCGTGCCAGTCGAACAGCTTGGCGGTGTAGTCCCAGTAATCCTTCAGCGTCTCGCCCTTCACCGCGAACACCGGAATGCCAGCGGCGGCAATCGCGGCGGCCGCGTGATCCTGCGTCGAATAGATGTTGCACGACACCCAGCGGATGTCGGCGCCGAGCGCCTTCAGCGTTTCGATCAGCACGCCGGTCTGAATGGTCATGTGCAGCGAGCCGGCGATGCGCGCGCCCTTCAGCGGCTGCTTGGGGCCGTATTCCTCGCGCGTCGCCATCAGGCCCGGCATTTCGGTTTCGGCGAGAGAGAGTTCCTTGCGGCCGAAATCGGCCAGGCCGATGTCGGCGACGATGTAATCGGTGAAGCCTGCGGGGGCCTTCGCGGTGGCGGTGGTGCTCATTTTATCTTTCCCAATTCGTTTGCGGAGTGCTGTCGCTACGCCCTCTCCCCTTGTGGGAGAGGGCCGCACTGGCAGCAGCAAGAAACTCAATTGGGTGAGGGGTTCGTCTCGTCTCACAGCGTGCAAGACCCCTCACCCGCCCTTGCTATGCTCGGGCACCCTCTCCCACAAGGGGAGAGGGGAAACAGTTACACCGCCTTCTTCAGCGTGTCGGCGAGGTCGGTCTTCTCCCACGAGAAGCCGCCGTCGGCGTCCGGCGTGCGGCCGAAGTGGCCGTAAGCCGAGGTGCGCGCGTAGATCGGCTTGTTGAGGTCGAGATGCTTGCGGATGCCGCGCGGGGTGAGGTCCATCGACTCGGCCACCGCCTTCTCGATCTTGTCGTCGGAGACTTTGCCCGTGCCGTGGGTGTCGATATAGATCGACAGCGGACGCGCCACGCCGATGGCGTAAGCAAGCTGCAAGGTGCAGCGATCCGCGAGACCCGCCGCAACGACGTTCTTGGCGACGTAACGCGCCGCGTAAGCCGCCGAGCGGTCGACCTTGGTGGAATCCTTGCCGGAGAACGCGCCGCCGCCATGCGGAGCCGCGCCGCCATAGGTATCGACGATGATCTTGCGGCCGGTGAGGCCTGCGTCACCGTCAGGACCGCCGATGTAGAACTTGCCGGTCGGGTTGATATGCCAGATGGTCTTGTCGGTGATCCAGCCCTGCGGCAACGCCTTGCGCACGTAAGGCTCGACGCGCTCGCGCACCTGGTTCGAGGTCATGTCCTCGACGAGATGCTGATGCGAGACGACGATCTCGCGCACGCCGACCGGCTTGCCGTTTTCATACTGCACGGTGACCTGGCTCTTGGAGTCAGGACCCAGCACCTTCTCGACGCCCGAGTGGCGGGCTTCCGAGATCAGGCGCAGGATCTTGTGCGCGTAGAAGATCGGCGCCGGCATCAGTTCCGGGGTTTCGTTGGTGGCGTAGCCGAACATGATGCCCTGGTCGCCAGCGCCCTCTTCCGCGTTGGTCGGCTGCTTGGCATCGACGCCCTGCGCGATGTCGGCCGACTGCGGATGCAGCAGGATTTCGATGTCGGCGTTCTTCCAGTGGAAGCCGTCCTGCTCGTAGCCGATGTCCTTGATCGCGTTGCGGACCACGGCCTCGATGTGATCGTTGGTCACGGTCTTGGGACCGCGCGTTTCACCCGCGATCACGACCTTGTTGGTGGTCGCCAGCGTTTCGCATGCGGCGCGGATATCCCACGGGTCGATGCCGGCCTTCGGGCCTTCGCGGAAGAACAGATCGACGATCTCGTCCGAGATCCGGTCGCAGACCTTGTCCGGATGACCTTCGGACACCGATTCAGAGGTGAACAGATAAGACGCGCGCATCAAACAATCCCTTTCAGATGGGCCGCGATCGGCCCGTTTGGACTTTTAGCTAAATTTCCTAATCGCGACGCCGGGAGATGACGTAGGATTCATCGTAGAACCAGAGGCCGTTATGCTTGCGCAGAACCTCTCGGGTGGCGTCGAGATAACGTCCGCTTTGCGTGACTTCGTCCAGGCGGTCGTCTTCGACCTGAGCGACATACACCGCCGCGTTCCATGCTGCAAAGGCCGTCGAAGTCCCGATCGGACCCGTCACCTCGTTGGGCAACGCTTCCATATCGTATCGGAAGATCGAGCGGTTATCCGCATAGGCATTAAAGTTAAGATCGCGTCCGGCGGTGCCGAGCTCGTATTTCACCGCGCGGAGCAGTTCATGACGGCTGACCGCAAAAGGATTTTCTCCCGGCCACACCGACTGCACGATCTCCATTCCGGGATCATGGCCATAGGAGTGAATCCCGATCAGGCGGCCGCCCGCACGCAGCGAACGGGCCAGCGGCGCGATGATCTTCTTGGCGCGAAAATTCAGCGACGATCTGGCGCGGTAAGGCTGCGAGGCGATCACCAGATCGAAATTGGCCTCGACACGCCCGGCCCGCGGAATCATGGCGTCGAGCAGGAAGCGGTGATCCTCGCGGTAAATGACAAGGGCGATGGGCCGCTCATAGACCGGCATGCCCGAGCGCGACGAGACGCTGGCGCGCCAGTTCTCTTCCAGGAATGGCTGCAGCTCGGTGATCTGGGATTCAAAATCGCCGGAGGCATTGCCGCGCAACGCGACCTCGCGCCAGATCATCCCGGCGGCGGCGGTCGGCGATTTCGGCGCCAGCCATGGCGCCTCGGCGTAGTTCATGTTGGTGAGGACAAAGACCGTCGCCGGATGCTCGAACAGCCGGTCCGGCACCTTCTGCAAGGTCAGCCGCACGTCCTCGAGGCTGATTTCCTTGCCCGCCATATAGAACGGCATGTTCGGAAAGCGGCTGTGCATCGAACGCATCACCCGCGCCATCACGGTGCCATCGCCAACGCCGGCGTCGAACACCCGCAAGGCCGGCGGGCGCGGATGCAGGCTGCCCAGTTCCAGCGCCACGCGATCCGCGATCACCCGCTTTTCCGAACAGGTGTGGACGAACAGCAGATACTTCTGACGGTTTTCAAAGAAGCGGAAGTTGCCGGTGGGGTCGCGCTTTTCGATCGGCGGCTCCGGCACCGTGACAACCGGCACGCCATCGCCGAGGAAGGCCTGAATCCGTTCCAGCGTATCCACGGTGATGCGCTTGCCCTCGCGCAGCCGGTGCACCAGCTTGCCGTCGTTCACCGCGCGGCGGCCGAACGTCGATTCCGCCATCCCTGCCTGACGGCAGTATTCGGAAATCTGGGCCAGGAGCTGGTCGTTTTTCATCAGACCGGTGGGCAGGGTTGGGGTGGGCTAGAAATTGTGGGCAGAACCGTTTTGCGTGCGGTTTCCTACCACTATCTGCCCACAAATGAAATGCCCGCATCGGAGTTATTTTCCCGGACTCACAGCTTGTTTGACGAAAATTCGGGGCCCATTTTCGCCCAAAATCGGCCATTTGGCGGGGTGCCGGGCGGCTATCCCTTTGGGACAAAATACGCACGAAGATCGGCGGCGCATTGGGTGAGCGCGGGCCAAGCCGTGACAAGGCCGAGCGGCCACAGCGGCGCGATCATCAGCCCCCAGTAGGAATTGTTGTCACGGCCGACAAAGACAAAGGCGGCGACATAGCCGAACACGACCAGCATCACCCGCTGGCCGAGGTCATCCCGCCTCCCCGTCAATCCGGCCAGCGCCAAAGGCACGACGATGACGCCGAGCCAGCGCGGCGCGGCTTCCAGCAGCAAATTCCATTGCGCGGTCTGCAGCACGAACGGCCAGCCGCCAATGCGCAGCCAGCTTGGCGAGGCCGGATCGGCTGGCGTGACCAGCGGATTCACGTTGTGCGCATGAACCGCAAGCGCGGCGGCGAAGATCAGAAGTCCGAGTGCCCAAGCCGCCGCTTCCTTCCGCCAGCCATCCTTGAAGGCCATGACCATCATCGCCAGCAGATAGGCGGCGGCGAGTTCGCGGATGATCGCAGCCGCGACACCAAGAATGACAGCAACGATCCACGCGTTGGGTCTGCGCACCGCGAGCGACAGCGCGATCAGCAATCCGGCCCAGACTTCATGCAGCGGCCAGGCTTGCGGCACGATGGCCGGAGCGATGCCGGTGGCAAGGATCGTCAAGGACAACGCATACAGGACCGGGGATGAGACGACAGCGCGCAGCCGCCAGGCCCATGCGAGAAACGTCAAGGCCGCCAGCATACAGAGCAGCGCGCGCCGCGCCATCTCCTCGGAGATTGCCGCGAGCGCAACGGCCAGAACCGGCGGACGAACCACGACGAACGGACGCAGGGGATAGTTGTTCTCGCGCAGTTCGCGGATCGCAGCGGTGTAATAGGGTTCACCGCCCTGCACATGAGCGACGATGCGCTTGTAGAGCGCGATATCGCCCACATTGGGTGCGTTGGCGACATCGCCCGGCAGCGCGGAGAGATTGAGGAGGCCGATGCCGATCAGGATCACAAGCAGCGCAAGCGTCGCCGCAGCAGCGCACGCGCGCCATGCGCGGCGGTGACTGCAGGCAACCTGCCTTGTCTCGATCCCGGTCATCTGACGAGGGATAGGCCCGCCGCTTTAAGATTCTGTGTGTGCCGGGGCCTGCCGCCCATCGCGCCCCTGCCGCAGCCAGCATTGATGCGGCCGCCCATTGACCGCCATCACGGCGGCATCAGGCGATGGGATTAAAATTCCGGCGCGGCGGACGCGCTTCCACCCAAATTGCGATCCATGGAATACATCCAGAACCGAACCGCCGCAGCAGACCCAGCATGACCCGCGCCGCACGACGTCACCTTCTCGCATCTGTCGCGCTTCTGCTCGCGGCGACCGCGCATGCCGCGCCCGGCACGCCGTCCGGCAAATGGCTGGCGGAAGACATCGACGGCGGCGGCGTGATCGACCGGCTGCAGACCACGCTGGAGATTCGCGACGACGGCATCGTCACCGGCATGGGCGGCTGCAACCGCTACGCCGGCTCGGCGAAATTCGACGGCGCCGCGATCAAGTTCCTGCCGATGGCGTCGACACGGATGGCCTGCTCCGCAGCCGCGATGAAGCAGGAAGGCAAGTTCCACACCACGCTGGAGAAAATCCGCGCCTGGCGGATCGACGAGGCGCGGCGCAAGCTGATCCTGTTCGACGGCCAGGGCTTCGAGATGATGCGCCTCAGCCGGATGGACTAGAGTCAGAATATCCCGTCAGGGAGGGCCTCTCTTTTTTCAGAAAATAATCGCGGCCATGTCACATCCGGCCCCTGCTGCCTCGTCTTGATCGCGAAGGTGCGGAAAGAGGCGGACACGGGCGGCGGAAAATCCGCCCAAACCCGAAGCCTTTCATGCACTTCCGCCATCATCCGCCGCGCCTGCGCGGCCAAACAGGAGGTCATCATGAAGATCGTCGTTATCGGAGGGTCCGGCCTGATCGGATCGCGTGTCGTCGCCCGGCTGCGCCAGCGCGGCCATGAGGTCATCGCGGCCTCGCCGTCCACCGGCGTCAACACCGTCACCGGTGAAGGACTGAAACAGGCATTCACCGGCGCGGATGTTGTCGTGGATGTGGCGAATTCACCGTCGTTCGAGACCGAAGCCGCAATGAGTTTCTTTGAAGCGGCGGGCCGCAACATCTTCGCGGCGGAAAAGGCCGCCGGTGTGAAGCTGCATGTCGCGCTGTCGGTGGTCGGCACCGAGCGCCTGACCGCGTTCGGATACTTCGGCGCCAAGCTGGCGCAGGAACGCGCCATCGAGAATTCCGGCGTGCCCTACACCATCGTGCGTGCCACGCAGTTCTTTGAATTCGTCGGCGGCATCGCACAGTCGGCCACGGAAGGGCAGACCGTCCGCGTTTCGCCGGCCCGCATCCAGCCGATGGCGGCCGACGATGTCGCCGCCGCGGTGGTGGACGCGGCGCTCTCGCCTGCGAAGGGCATGGTGGAAGTCGCGGGTCCGGAATCGTTTCAAATGGATCAACTGATCCGGACCTACCTCGCCGCGAAGAACGACCGCAAGGAGGTCGTCACCGATCCTGCCGCCGGCTATTTCGGAATTGCCGTGGACGACCGTTCGCTGGTGCCGGATGCCGGCGCGCGGCTTGGCACCGTCACATTCGCCGAATGGCTGCGCCGGGATCAGTCCAACGCCGCCGCCTGACGGAGTTGATCGCCCCGCGACATTCGCTGCACAATGACACCAACCGACCTGAACGGAGAATGAAATGACCCCGAGAATTGCAGTCCCCTTCAAGCTGGCCCCCGAGGCCTACAAGGCGATGACGGCGCTCGAAGCCGCGATCAAGGCCAGCGGCCTCGAACACAGCCTGATCGAACTGGTGAAGATGCGCGCCTCGCAGATCAACGGCTGCGCCTACTGCATTCACATGCACGCGACCGACGCCCGCAAGTCCGGCGAGACCGAAATGCGGCTCTACATGCTCAACGCCTGGCGCGAGTCCACGCTCTACACGGCGCGTGAGCGCGCCGCGCTGGCCTGGACCGAAAGCCTGACGCTGATCGCCGCCACCGGCGCACCGGACAGCGACTATGACCTCGTGAAGGCCGAATTCAGCGAAGCCGAACAGGTCAACCTCACCATGCTGATCGGCGCGATCAATGCGTGGAACAGGCTCGCCATCGGCTTCCGCATGGCGCACCCGAAGGAAGGCGGCCGTGTCGCGGCCTGAGGCCGGCACACAGATGTTCGAGACGCACCGGCCGCGGCTGGTGCGTCTCGCCTATCGCATGCTCGGTTCGATGGCCGAGGCCGAAGACATTGTGCAGGATGCGTGGCTGCGCTGGCAGCAGGTCGACCCCGCCACCGTGGCTGCGCCGCCCGCCTTTCTCTCCCGCATCGTCACGCGGCTCTGCCTGGATGTGATGAAGTCGGCGCGTGCGCGGCGCGAGACCTATGTCGGCTCGTGGCTGCCGGAGCCGATGATCGAGGAGCCGGACACCGTGGATGAAGACGATCTCACCCTGACCCTCATGCTCGCGCTGGAACGATTGTCGCCGCTGGAGCGCGCCGCGTTCCTGCTGCACGATGTCTTCGGCGTTCCGCTCGATGAAGTGGCTGAAACGGTCGAGCGCGAGCCTGCCGCCGTGCGCCAGCTCGCCGCGCGCGCCCGCAAGCATGTGCAGGAGCAGCGGCCGCGCTATCCTGTCAACAACGACGAAGGCAGCCGCATCGCGGCGGCCTTCTTCGCGGCGTCCCGCAGCGGCGACACCAACGCCTTGCGTGCCATTCTCGCGCAGAATGTGGTGATCCGCTCCGACGGCGGCGGCAAGGTCAACGCCTTCATCAATCCGATCCTCGGACTGGAACGTGTGCTGCGCGCTTACGAGGGCCTCTCGCGCAAGCTCGCCAGCCGTCCGTCCCGCGACCTGTTCCGCCCGATGCGCATCAACGGCCTGCCGGGTTATGTCAGCTATGAACGCGACGATATTTTCCAGACCACGGCCTTCGCCATCGAGGATGGCAAGATCACCGAAATCTACATCACCCGCAATCCCGACAAGCTGCGCCATGTGCTTGAGGCGCTGAATATGTCGGGCGAAGGCGAAACGCATCACTGACGCGTCCCGTTTTGCAAACGGCAAAACGGCGGCGATCTCTGACGCAAAGGGCGGGATGGCGACGGTCATCGGGCACATAGCCCACCGCCGGAAAAATCGCGCAGCGCATTACCGGACCGGTGCCCACCCGAGGTTCATGAATAGATTCGTGCGGTGGGACGATGAGAAGCCTATGGCAAGAGTTCGTCATGGCCGGGCTTGTCCCGGCCATCCACGCCTTCTTGCACTTTGCCTCTTTCGCAAGACGTGGATGCCCGGAACAAGTCCGGGCATGACGAAGAGAGACTTCGCTAAACACCATTGAACGTCCCCGTCGCACTCTCTGCCATCTCTCCGGATGGTCTCAGACAAACACGCCCCCGCCATGCACCTGACTTTCACTGCGCAGCGCATCTTGGCCTTTGCCAAGTTCCATCCCTGTGCAAGGATGGAATCAGGCCGGTATCGGCCCACGATCATCCGCGTGGAGACAATTTTGAGCGATTCCCTTCATCCCGCTGCGCCCCACCACCTGCCCTCCTTCGTCACCGCGCCGGGCGACACCGACATTCTGATGGTCGTGGTTGGCCTGATCCTGCTCGCGGCCGTTCTGTTTGTCGGCAACGTCTATCTGAAAATCCATTCGCTGCCCGAACGGATGGCGCACAAGTCGCAGAAGCTGCAATTCGAGATCGTCGCCGTGCTCTGCCTGCTGTCGCTGTTCACCCATAATCACCTGTTCTGGGTGATCGGCCTGCTGCTGGCCATGGTGGACCTGCCGGACTTCGGCACGCCGCTGCGCAGCATGGCAGGAGCCCTGCAGAAAATGGCCGGCATCAAACCGGAGGACGACCTGGCTGAACCTCCACCGGCCAAGAGCGAGGAGCAGCACCATGCTTGAGCTGATCCTCTGCTCGCTGCTGACGGTATTCCCCGATTATCTGTATCGCCGCTATGCGCAGGGCAAACGCCTCGGCAGGGAGATCACGCTGTTCTCCGTCTGGTACGAACTGCGCTGGGGCATCACGGCCTGCGTGATGCTGACGGTCGCCCTGATTACCGTCATTTTCTACTACCACCCCTCCACCACCAGCGCGACGCTGTTCTATCGCACCGTACCGATCATTCCCGAGATCAACGGCCGCGTGGCTGAGGTCCGCGTCGAACACAGCGCGCCGGTGAAAAAGGGAGACATCATCTTCACGCTGGACAGCGCCAAGCAGGAAGCCGCGCTGAGGACTGCAAGGAGCAAGATCGCCGAGGTCGATGCCGCGATGATCGCCGCGCAATCGGATGTGCAGAAGGCCGACGCCCAGATTCAGGAAGCAAAAAGTTCGCTGCAACAGGCCTCCGATGAACTCGATGTGAAACGCGAGTTGCAGAAGCGCAGTCCGGGGATCGTCCCGCAGCGTGAGATCGAAAAGCTCGAAGTGGTTCTGACCGGGCGGCAGGGCACCCTCGACGCGGTTGGCGCTGCGAAGCAGTCCGCCATGGCCCGCGTCACAGCCTTGCTGCCTGCGGAGAAGGCGAGCGCGGAAGCGGCGCTGGCCCAGGCCCAGGTCGAACTGGACAAGACCATCATTCGGGCCGGGGTGAATGGCCGGGTCGAACAGTTCCTGTTGCGGCCCGGCGATATCGTGAACCCGGTCATGCGGCCGGCCGGCATCCTCATTCCGGAAGGCGCCGGACAGCGCGCGCTCTCCGCGGGCTTCGGCCAGATCGAGGCGCAGGTGATGAAAGTCGGCATGGTGGCCGAGGCCACTTGCATCTCAAAGCCATGGACCGTGATCCCGATGGTGGTGACAGGCGTTCAGCACTACATCGCCGCCGGGCAATTCCGCGGCGGCGAGCAACTGGTGGATGCCCAACAGGTTCGGCAGCCCGGAACGATCCTCGTGTTCATGGAGCCGATCTACAAGGGCGGGCTTGAGGGCGTGACGCCGGGCAGCAGTTGCATCGCCAACGCCTATACCAGCAACCATGATGTGATCGCGGCGAAGGACACCGGCACGGGCAAGCGCATCTGGCTGCATGCGGTGGACGCCACCGGCATCGTCCACGCGATGCTGCTGCGGATTCAGGCCCTGCTGCTGCCGGTCAAGACGCTGGTGCTCAGCGGGCATTGAATCGCGATTCTTGACACGAACGTCGCCGCGTCCGCGATCTGCCCCCTCTCCCCTGCGGGGAGAGGGTTGGGGTGAGGGGCTCTAAATCCATCGAGAGATTCTACGCCCTCACCCGGATCGCTTCGCGATCCGACCTCTCCCCACGGGAGAGGTGAAGGCAAACGATGCACCTTGGTTCAACGTGAACCTGAAAGAACTACCTGCCCCACACGTCGCCAGCGACATCGGCGACGAAGCGCAGCTTGGCCCATTGCTGATCCTCGGTGAGGATGTTGCCTTCCTCGGTCGAGGCGAAGCCGCATTGCGGCGACAGCGCGAGCTGATCGAGCGGCACAAGCCGCGCCGCTTCATCAATGCGCCGCTTGATGTCGTCCCTGGTCTCCAGCGCACCGTCTTTTGAGGTCACGAGACCCAGCACGACGATCTTGTTTCCGGCCGGCAGGAAGCGCAGCGGCTCGAAACCGCCGGCGCGGCCGGAATCGTATTCGAGGAAATAGCCGTCGTAGTTCACGCCCGCGAGAAGAAGCTCGGCGACCGGCTCATAACCGCCGGACGCAATCCAGTTGGAGCGAAAGTTGCCGCGGCAAACATGCGTGGTGATGGTCATGTCGGAAGGGCGCTCGGCGATGGCGTAATTGATGACGCGGGCATAAGTCCTCGGCAGCGTCTCGGGGTCCTCGCCGCGCGCACGCAGTTTCGCACGCTGATCCTCCGAGCAGAAATAGCCCCATGACGTATCGTCGAATTGCAGATAGCGGCAGCCGGCGTCGTAAAATGCTTTCACGGCCTTGCGCCAGGTCATCGCCAGATCGACGAAGAAAGCATCCATCTCGGGATAGGCCTCGCGCGACACCGCCTCACGGCCGCCGCGATAATGCAGCATCGACGGCGAGGGAATCGTCATCTTGGGCAACACGCCTGCCAGATCGCAGCGATCCTTGAGCAGCTTGAAATGCTCCAGCATCGGATGATCGGCGGGAAAATCCAGTTTTCCGGTGACGCGGATGCTTTCGCCGCTGGTGACGCGGCCCGCCACCACCGCACCCTCGCCTTTCTGAATCTCGCATCCATCGAGGAATTTCAGAAAATCGAAATGCCACCAGGCGCGGCGAAACTCGCCGTCGGTGGCAAGACGCAGTCCATTCTGTTTCTGGCGCTGGACCGCCGTGCTGATTTCGAGCGACTCGACGCGCCGCAATTCAGCCGCGGGAATTTCACCCGCCGCAAAACGCGCGCGCGCTTCCCGAAGCCGCTGCGGCCGCAACAGGCTGCCGACATGGTCGGCGCGAAACGGCGGCCTCGTTCGCTGCATCATGGTCTCCGGATCAGGCGTTCTGCGATCTTGCCGCGCTGGTAACACATCACGGCCCGCAAGACCGAGCGCCTTTTCCGCGTTGCACGCAAGCCATGACCGCGTTTTGCGGTCAGGGTTTCCAGCCGTTTAACCTGCCGGGGAACGAAAACCGCGCTTCCGTCATTGGTATGTTCCCCAGCCGGAGTCATCAGATGGCCGCCAAACCTGACATGATCCGCATTCCCCACAACAGCTATGTCCTGGTCGGCGACGGACGCAAAGCGCTGTTCCTGCGCAATGAAGGCAACGGAGCCGCGCTGGACCTGAAGACCGAACGGATCTTGATCAACGACAATCCGCCCACGCGCGAACAAGGCTCCGGCCGGCCGGGGCGCAGTTTTCAGAGCGTCGGCAGCGGCCGCAGCGCCGTCGAACAGACCGACTGGCACGAGATCGGCGAGCAGCGGTTTGCCAGAACCATCGCGGATGCGCTCGAGGCGCTGGCGCGCGACCGGGAGATTCCCGGTTTCGTCATCGTTGCCCCGCCCCGCACCCTGGCGGACCTGCGGCAGTCCATCGGCGCCGACACCAAAAGCCGCGTCATCGCCGAGATCGACAAGGACCTGACCGGCCACCCGATCAAGGACATCGAGCGGCATTTGACGGCGGCGTAAGCTCAGTCCGTGAACACCACGGTCTTGCGGCCGTTGAGGATCACGCGATCTTCAAGATGATAGCGGATGGCGCGGGCCAGCACGCGGCGCTAGATATCCGCGCCCTTGCGCACGAGGTCTTCGGGCGAGTCGCGATGGCTGATGCGCTCGATGTCCTGCTCGATGATCGGGCCTTCGTCGAGATCGCTGGTGACATAATGCGCCGTCGCGCCGATCAGTTTCACGCCGCGCTCGTGGGCCTGATGGTAGGGCTTCGCACCCTTGAAGCCCGGCAGGAACGAGTGATGGATGTTGATGCAGCGGCCTGACAGCTTGCCCGCCAGATCCTCCGACAGCACCTGCATGTAGCGCGCCAGCACCACAAGATCGGTCCGCGTGTCCTGAATGATTGTCCAGACTTTCGCTTCCTGCTCGTCCTTGGTCGCGCGCGTCACCGGCAGGTGGTGAAACGGAATGCCCGCGAAATCGAGCCCGGCATAAGTCTCCAGCGGATGATTGGACACGATCGCGGTCGGCGTCATCGGCAATTCGCCGCGCCGCCAGCGATAGAGAATGTCTGCAAGGCAATGATCGAACTTCGACACCATCAGCAGCACACGCGGCTGCACCGCGCGGTCGCGCAGCCGCCAGACCATGTCGAACGGTTTCGCCATCACGCCGAAGCCGGACTGCAGCGTGGCGAGGTCCGCCTGCACGCCGGGAGAATCGAAGCTCACCCGCATGAAGAATTTGCCCGTCTCGGTGTCGCTGTATTGCTGGGCATCGAGGATGTTCTGCCCGTTGGCGAACAGAAAGGTGGAGACCGCCGACACGATGCCGGGGCGGTCCGGACAGGACAGGGTCAGGACGAATTGCTGTGCGGACATGGGATTTCAGATTGAACCACTAAGGCGGATGGAACCGTCCTGTAGCACCGTCGTGGCCATTCGCCAATCGCAACTCTCGCGGGTCGTCCCCGCGCAGGCGGGGACTCATACCGTAGAGTTGGAGAACAGATCGCCGTCATCCTGAGGTGCGAGCACTTGCGAGCCTCGAAGGATGATGGCGCGGTCCGCATTTGTTCCGCGCATCCTTCGAGGCTCGCCGCAACAGATGCGGCTCGCACCTCAGGATGACGCGATATCAACATCGGTCCCGGCCTTCGCCGGGACAACGGTGATACATCGCGGCAAAACATGCTTTCACAGGACACGCCGCAGGCCTAAATTGAAACTCAGCATTCGGCAGAGATCGACGAAAGGTCCATATGCCCGGCAGACTTGAAGGTTATCGCATCCTGATTCTGGAAACGCGCGAGGAAGCACAGTTTTCGCGCCTGCTGCAGGAACAGGGCGCCCATGTGCTGCAATGCCCGATGTTCACCATCCGCGATGCGCCGGACCCCGCTCCCGTCGAGGCCTGGATCAGGCTGTTCATCGCAAAGCCGTTCGACGATCTGGTGCTGATGACCGGCGAAGGGCTGCGGCGGATCATGAAAGTGGCGCGCCGCATCGGCGCGGATCAGGACCTGACCGCCGCCATCGGCAAGGCCAGGCGATATGCGCGCGGGCCGAAGCCGGTGCGCGCGCTGCGCGAGATCGGCCTTGAGGCCACCATGCAGACCGAAACGCCGACGTCAGAAGGCATCGCCGCGATGCTGGCGCAGCGGGACCTGACAGGTCATCGCGTGGGGTTGCAGCTTTATCCCGACAAGGACCACGCCAAACTGATCGGCGCGATCACGTCATTGGGCGCGCAGATCGAAACGGTGCTGCCTTATGTCTATGACGGCGAAGCAGCGGACACCAGCATCGTCGCCGCGATTGACGAGATGGCCCAGCGGCGTGTCGACGCCATCGCGCTGACCAGTTCGGGTCAGGTGCGGCGGCTGGTGGATGTGGCGCGGGCGCACAACTGCGAAGACAAATTGCGCGACGGCCTCGCACAGACGCCCATCGCGTCGGTCGGCCCTGTCGTGTCGGATGAACTGAAAGCGTTCGGCCTGCGCACGGATATCTATCCGGCCAATGAGTCGTTCTTCATGAAGCCGCTGATCAGCGCGATGGCGCTTGAGCTGAACAAGACGCCGCCGAGGGCTGGTAAAACATCGTAACCTTACCATTGTCATGGCCGGGCTTGTCCCGGCCATCCCGATAACGCTGGCATAGTGCTCACCTCGTCGGGATCACCGGGACAAGCCCGGTGATGACAATTGTATGCGTGGCTTCTGTCCGTTCGTCTGGAAGATTGCACGATCGCACCAGATCAGGCACCCTGCGGCCGCAAATCAAATAAAAAGCAGAGGCCAAATGCCCAGTCTCCCCCTTTCCAACCTCCGCATCATTGAACTCGGATCGGGCGATACGCTCGGCTATTGCGGCAAGCTGTTTGCGGATTTCGGCGCGGAGGTCATCAAGATCGAACCGCAGGGCGGCGATCCGGGACGGCGCATTCCACCATTGGCCGACGCCGGCGGCGGGCAACGCGAAAGCCTCACCTTCGCCTGGCTGAACACGAACAAAAAGAGCATCATCGCCGATCCTGAAACGGCGGACGGCGCGAGCCGCATTCTCGAATTGCTCGCCACCGCCGATCTGTTGCTCGACGCGCGGCACCCCGACGAGATCAAGGCCTCGCAACTCTCGCACGATCGCCTGCGCAAGGCCGATCCCGGCCTCGCCATCACCGCGATCTCATGGTTCGGCGAACACGGCCCCTATCGCAATTATCTCGCCACCGATTCCGTATGCCGCAGCCTCGCGGGCCTCGTGAAACTTGTCGGCCCGGTGGAAGGCCCGCCGGTGCTGCCGCGCGACGGCCAGATCGGCGTGGTCGGCGGGCTGACGGCGTTCATTCCAAGCCTTGCCGGACTTTATGGATACGAGCATGGCGCGCGGCGCTTCGCCGTCAACAATTTAGAGGCGATGCTGCACATCAGCGAGTTCGACACCGGACTTGCACTGGAATCCGGCTTCACCCGCCCGCGCCCGGGCATCAACAGGTTCGGACGCGGCTATCCCAGCGGCAACTTCGTCACCAAGCACGGCTGGCTCGGCGTCACCGTGGTCACGCCCGCGCAGTGGGCCGCGTTCTGCAAGATGCTCGACATGCCCGAGCTTGGCGCTGATCCGAAATACTCGGCGACCATCGGACGTTTCAATCATGCGGATGAACTGAAGGCGATCATCACGCCGGCGCTGCTGAAGAAGACGGCGCTGGAATGGTTCGAGATGGGCATCGAGCTGCGCCTGCCGCTCGCGGTCGTGCCCGACATGAAAGAGCTGCTCGAACAGGACGTGCATCGCGCGCGCGGCGCATTCGGCACCGTCGAAATCGGCTCGGCGTCGTTCGAGGGTCCGGTGCTGCCGCAATATCTGACCCGCTCGCGGCCCAAGCCGAACGGACGTGCGCCGTTCGCTGGTGCGGATGACAAGAGCGTCCTGCTCGCGCACACGCGCAAGGCGACACGCGCGGCGACGCCGCAGGACGCGCTGCCGCTGAAGGGCCTGCGCATCATCGACCTCACCATGGGCTGGGCGGGACCCACCGCCACACGCCAGATGGGCGATCTCGGCGCGGACATCATCAAGGTGGAGTCGTGCCAGTATCCCGACTGGTTCCGCGGCACCGACACTCGCCCGCCCTATCATGAGGAGCGGACCTACGAGAAGACCTACTGGTTCCAGATGAACAACCGCAACAAGCGCGGCATCACGCTGGACCTCACCACCGAAGCGGGCCTCTCGCTGCTCAGGCGGCTGATGAAGGACGCCGACGCGGTGATCGACAATTACGCCGCCGACGTGATGCCGCGCCTCGGCCTCGGCGTCGAAGACATTCTGAAGATCAACCCGCGTCTGATCGTGGTGACCATGCCCGCGTTCGGCATGCGAGGGAAATGGAGCGGCGTGCGCGCCTATGGCTCGACGCTGGAACAGGCGTCCGGACTGCCGTCGGTCACCGGCGGGCCGGACGATCCGCCGGTGATGCTGCATGCGGCGATCGGCGATCCGATCGGCGGACTCAACGGCGCCGCCGCGCTGCTGCTCGGCTTCATGCAACAGCGCAAGACCGGCGAAGGCCAGCATATCGACCTCAGCCAGGTCGAATGCATGCTGCCGATGGTCGCGCCTTCGATCCTCGAACAGTCAGCAACCGGCGCGACCAGCCCGCGCATCGGCAACCGCCATCCGCAATACGTCCCGAACGGATGTTTCCCCACCCTCGGCATCGACCAGTGGCTGACGCTCTCGGTGCGCAACGATGATGAGTGGAAGGCGCTGTGCGGCGCGATGCGGCGAGATGATCTGGCGAACGATCCCGCGCTCGCCACCGCCGAGGGACGGCGCGAGCACGAGGATTCAATCGAGGTCGCGATCCGGCACTGGCTCGCCGACGTGCGCCCCGACATCGCGATGGTGACCTTGCAGAAAGCAGGTGTGCCCGCGGGCATCGCCAAGCTGCCGCAGGACCTCGCATCCGATCCGCATCTGCTCAAGACCGGACACTGGCAGCCGAGCGACCGGCCGTTCATGGGGCCGCATCTGTTGCCGTCGGTCGCCTATCGCGAAGGCGACAGCGAACTGCCCTATGCGATCACCGATCTCGCGCCGACGCTCGGCCAACATAATCACGAGGTGCTGCGCGAGGTGCTGGGACTGAGCGATGCCGAGATCGCCGAGCTTGAGCGCAATGAGGTGATCGGCACCGAGGCGACATTGCCCAAGCCGAAAGCAAAGAAGAGTGGCAGCAAGACTGCAAGCGCGGCGAGTTGACTTTACCTCTCCCCGTTTACGGGGAGAGGTCGACATGCGTTAGCATGGCGGGTGAGGGGCAATCTGCTTATCGAGAAGCCCCCCTCACCCCAACCCTCTCCCCGCAAGCGGGGCGAGGGAGCGCATCGCAAACTGACGCTGACATTCATCTCCCCATAAACTGCATCACCACCTCGCGGCTGTGCGGCCGCGCGCGGTGCTCGATCAGATAGATCGCCTGCCAGGTGCCAAGGGCGAGCGCGCCGCCGATCACCGGGATTTGCAAATTCACCGAGGTCAGCATGGTCTTGATATGCGCGGGCATGTCGTCCGGCCCTTCAACGGTATGACGCCAGCCGCCATCAGCGGGCGCGAGACGCCGCAGAGAGGTGAGCAAATCCGCCAGCACGTCGGGATCGGCATTTTCCTGAACGGTCAGCGATGCCGAGGTGTGGCGGATAAACAGATTGACGCTGCCGTTTTTGCCGCCCGCCTCACGCAGGAAGCGCGCGACCTCGCGCGTGATGTCGGTAAAGCCCTCGCCTTTTGTCGGTACGGTGAGGACCGATGTGGCGATAAGTTCAACGTCCGTGACGGTGACAGGGGTCTGCTTCATATCCTTCCCAACCGGATCTGATCGCCCTGTCAGGCGGGCAGGCGCTCTGTCAGGTAGGCCCGATAGGCGCGCTTCATGCCGTCTTCGAGGGACGTCGTCGCTCGCCAGCCGGCCTTCGCCAGCTTGCCGACATCCAGCAGCTTGCGCGGGGTGCCGTCCGGCTTCGAGGTATCGAACACGATCTCGCCGGTGTAGCCCACGGTGTCCGCGACCACGCGGGCAAAATCCGCGATGGAAATATCCTCGCCGGTCCCGACATTGATCAGGCTGCCTTCGGAATAGTTCTTCATCAGGTGCACTGACGCATCGGCCATGTCATCGACATAGAGAAATTCGCGGCGTGGCGTGCCGGTTCCCCACACCACCACTTCGCGCGCGCTGCTCTCCTTCGCCTCATGGAAACGGCGGATCAGCGCCGCGACCACATGGCTGTATTCGGGATGATAGTTGTCGCCGGGGCCGTAAAGATTGGTCGGCATGATGCTGATGAAGTCGCTGCCATACTGGTCGCGATAGGCTTCCGCCATCTTGACGCCCGCGATCTTTGCGATCGCGTAAGGCTCGTTGGTCGGCTCCAGCGTATCGGTGAGCAGCGAATCCTCGCGCAGCGGCTGTGGCGCGAGCTTCGGATAGATGCAGGACGAGCCGAGAAACAGCAGCTTCTCCACCCCATGCACATGCGCGGCATGGATCACGTTGGTCGCGATCAGCAGATTCTCGTAGATGAACTCGGCGCGCAGCGTGTTGTTGGCCACGATGCCGCCGACCTTGGCGGCCGCGTGAAACACAACCTGCGGGCGATTGGCGGCGAACCAGCGGTTGACGGCAGCCTGATCGAGCAGATCGAGTTCGCTTCTCGGCGCGGTAAGAATGTCAACATTCTCCCGCGCGAGCCGGCGCGCGATGGCGCTGCCCACCATGCCGCGATGGCCCGCGACGAACACGCGCTTGCCTTTCAGTTCAAACGGTAGCGAAGCCATTTGCGATCACATGCGCCCGATCAGGAAAGATTTGCCGCAGCGGGCGGTCCATTCGCACCCGCCAGACCGGCCGTTCGCACCCCGTGCGACAAGCCGACATAGGCCGGTATGGCATGCCACGCAAGCAAAAGCGAACCAGCGGCAGATTTTCGCCCTGTGATTAAGCATTCCCGTCAAGGTTTCAACAGCGGGCTTGCAGCCAGCGAAACGTTGGACCACAATCGGGCTCATGAAACGGCCCGTCCGGTACAGGATCAATCCTGACCATTGATGACAACAACAGGCCGATCACAAAAACGATCTAAGGGAGATCATTATGCGTAAACTGATGATGGCTGCGGCGTTCGCGCTTCCCCTGCTGGGCGGAGCGGCGATGGCGCAGGATACCGTGAAAATCGGTTACATCGACCCGTTGTCCGGCGGCGGCGCCAGCATCGGCGAAGTCGGCCTCAAGACCTTTCAGTTCCTGGCCGACGAACTGAACGCCAAGGGCGGCATTCTCGGCAAGAAGGTCGAGATCGTTCCTTACGACAACAAGACCAATCCGCAGGAATCACTGATCCAGGCGCAGAAGGCGATCGACGCCGGCGTGCGTTATCTCACGCAGGGCAACGGATCGTCGGTCGCGATCGCGCTGGCCGAGTTCGTCAACAAGTACAACGAGCGCAATCCGGGCAAGGAAGTTCTGTTCTTCAACTACGCCGCGGTCGATCCGATTCTGACCAACGACAAGTGCACTTTCTCGCACTTCCGCTGGGACGCGAACTCCGACATCAAGATGGGCGCCCTCACCAACTACATGAAGGCGACGCCGGCGATCAAAAAGGTCTATCTGATCAATCAGGATTATTCCTTCGGCGAATCCGTGCGCACCGCGGCGCGCGCGATGCTCAAGGAAAAGCGTCCCGACATCGAAATCGTCGGCGACGAAAAGCACCCGCTGCTGAAGATCACCGACTTCGCGCCTTACATCGCGAAGATCAAGGCGTCGGGCGCCGACAGCGTCATCACCGGCAACTGGGGCCAGGACATCGCCCTGCTGCTGAAGGCGTCCGCCGATGCCGGCCTCAAGGTCAACTGGTACACCTACTATGCAGGCGGCACCGGTGGCCCGACGGCGATCAAGCAGGCCGGCCTGAACCATCAGGTCTTCCAGATCGCCGAAGGCGTGGCGAACATCAAGCATGAGTCGTCGGAGAAGTTTGAAAAGGCCTTGCGCGCCAAGTACGACTTCAGCCTGTTCTACCCCCGCGCCGTGAACCAGATGCGGATGTTCGCCGCGGCTGCGGAAAAGGCCAAGTCGCTTGACCCCGTCAAGGTTGCCGCCGCGCTCGAAGGCATGGAGTTTGAAGTCTTCAACGGCGGAAAGGGCTTCATGCGCAAGGACGACCACCAGTTCTTCCAGCCGATGTACATCGCTTCGCTCGGCGAACGTAAGCCGGACGAACAGTTCGACGAAGAAAAGACCGGCTGGGGCTGGCACGTTGTCGCCAAGATCGCTCCGGACCAGACCGTCCTGCCCACCACCTGCAAGATGACCCGTCCATAAGAGGTCACTGCGGACTTTAGTTATCTGTCAATCGTGTCCACCCCGGCGCGGCCCGGGGTGGATGGGACCTTCACGTATCCGGGGGGAGTGCTGGGGTCGTGCTTGAGCTTATCGTCATATCCACGTTGAACGGTATCCTGTTCGGGATGCTGTTGTTCCTGATGGCCAGCGGCCTGACGGTCATCTTCAGCATGCTCGGCGTGCTGAACTTCGCCCATGCCAGCTTCTACATGCTGGGCGCCTTCTTCGGTTATCAGATCGCCCACTGGTTCGGGTTCTGGCCCGCGCTGGTCATCGCGCCGATCCTCGCCGGCCTCATCGGCGCGGCAGTCGAACGCTACGGGTTGCGGCGCGTTCACAAGAACGGCCACGTCGCCGAACTGCTGTTCACCTTCGGCCTCGCATTCGCCATCGAGGAAGTCGTCCAGATCATCTGGGGCAAAAGCCCGCTGGACTTCCGGGTCCCGGCCTCGCTCGACTTTCCCGCGTTTACGATCTTCTCGACCAACTATCCGGCCTACAAGATGTTCATGCTGGCCGTATCCATCGTGATCTTCGTCGGTCTTCTGGTGGTGCTCAAGCGAACCCGCATCGGCCTGATCGTGCAGGCCGCGCTGACCCATCCGCACATGGTGGGCCATCTCGGCCATAATGTCGGGCGCATCTTCATGATGGTGTTCGGCGTCGGCACCGCGCTGGCGGCCGTCGCCGGCGTCATCGCCGGCCCTGCCCTCGTCACCCAGTCCAACATGGCGGCGCTGCTCGGCCCGATCCTGTTCGTCGTGGTGGTCGTCGGCGGTCTCGGCTCGCTGCCGGGCGCCTTCATCGCGTCGCTGCTGATCGGACTGCTGCAGACCTTCGCGGTTTCGATGAATGGATCGCTCTCTGAAATCTTCGGACCTCTCAGCCCGGCCTGGGCGGCGACATGGGTGTCCGACATCTGGAACGTCACGATCGCGCAGATTGCGCCGATCATGCCTTACGTTCTGCTGGTGCTAATCCTGATCTTCCGGCCGATGGGCCTCTTGGGGACGCGCGAAACATGAGTGATACAGTCTTGCGCGCCGCGCCCCCTCCGCCGTCCGCCAGCGACAAGGCCAAATTCTATGGTCTCTGGATTGCCGCGGCCGTCCTGCTGATCGCCCTGCCGAAAATCTTTTCGTCAGGCGGATCGCTCACGACCTTCTGCCTGATCGGCATCTCGATCATCTTCGCGCTGTCCTACAATATCCTGCTCGGCCAGACCGGCATGCTGTCGTTCGGCCACGCGGTCTATTACGGCCTCGGCGGATTTCTCGCGATCCATGCCATCAACATCATCGGCGACAACAAGTGGCCGATCCCGCTGCCGCTGGTCCCTCTGATCGGCGGCTTCACCGGCCTCGTCTTCGCCGTTCTGCTGGGATGGGTGTCGACACAACGCAGCGGCACGGCCTTTGCGATGATCTCGCTCGGCGTCGCCGAGCTTGTCGCCTCCTCCGCGCTGATCTTGCGCACTTTCTTCGGCGGCGAAGGCGGCGTCTCGGCCAACCGCACCAAGCTGTTCCGGCTGTTCGACTGGAGTTTCGGCCCGCAAATCCAGATCTATTATCTGGTCGCGGTATGGACGCTGGCCTGCATGATCGCGATGTATGCCCTGACCCGGACGCCCTGGGGCCGCATGTGCAACGCGGTCCGCGACAATCCGGAGCGCGTGCAGTTCGTCGGCTACGATCCGCATGTGGTGCGCTACATCGCATTCTGCTTCGCCGGCTTCTTCGCCGGAATCGCGGGCGCGCTGGCGGCGATCAACTTCGAGATCGCCAACTCGGCCTATCTCGGCGCCGTCCAGTCCGGCACGGTGCTGTTCTCGACCTACATCGGCGGCGCCGGCTTCTTCATCGGTCCGGTCGTCGGCGCGATCTTCGTCACCTTCATGTCGCTGGGTCTCAGCGATCTCACCAGCGTGTGGCAGCTCTATTTCGGCCTGTTCTTCATTCTGGTGGTGGCCTTCGCGCCCGGCGGCATCACCGGCCTGCTGATGATGCACCGGCCGCTGATCCGCGGGGGCACGCTGGGCAAGGTGATCCCCTCGTATCTGGTGGCGACCGTCCCCACGCTGACGCTCCTGATCGGACTGATGCTGGCGATCGAGTCCATCGTCCACCACACCATGCATCCGACCGAAGACCCGAACATCAAGGCGTTCGGTATTCCATTCAATGCATCGAGCCCGATCACATGGGCGATGTCGCTGATCCTGATTGTCGGCGGCTTCTTCGTCGCACGCATGACATGGAAGCGGGTCGCGGCGGCCTGGGATGAAGCACTGACTGTCGCGCGTGCGAAGGAGATGGCCGTATGACAAAGCCAAACGCCATCGAAATCCGCGACGTGCAGAAGAGCTTCGGCATCACCAAGGTGATCCGCGATCTCAACCTGCAGGTCGCGCAGGGCGAACGTCACGCCCTGATCGGCCCGAACGGCGCCGGAAAGTCCACCACCTTCAACCTGATCAGCGGCTACATGGCGCCGACCAGCGGCGAGGTCCTGATGCGCGGCGAGCGCATCGACGGCCTCCCCCCCTACAAGATCAACCGGCGCGGCCTGTCGCGCAGTTTCCAGGTCACCAACGTGTTCGCCAACATGACCGTGTGGGAGAACCTGCGCTGCGCCGTGCTGTGGGCGACCGGGCACAAATACGCGTTCTGGAAAAGCGTCGAAAACCTGCCGGAAGTGCGCGAGCGCACCGCGCAGATTCTCGAGGACATCAGCCTCACGTCGCGCCGCGACATTCCCGCGGGCCTTCTGACCTATGCCGAACAGCGCGCGCTGGAAATCGGCATCACCACGGCGGGCGGCGCGGATGTCATTCTGCTGGACGAGCCGACCGCGGGCATGAGCCACGCGGAAACCGAGCGCGCCGTGGAACTGATCCGGCGCCTCACCGTCGGCAAGACGCTGCTGATCGTCGAGCATGACATGAGCGTGGTGTTCGGCCTTGCCGACCGCATCTCGGTGCTGGTCTACGGCCATGTCATCGCCTCCGGCACGCCGGAGGAAATTCGCAGCAGTGCGAAGGTCAAGGAAGCCTATCTCGGCGAGGAAGCTGCGTGATGCTGGAAGTTCGGGATCTGCACGCCTATTACGGCAAAAGCCACATCCTCCAGGGCGTCGATATGAATATCGCCGCCGGCGAGGTGGTCAGCCTGCTCGGCCGCAACGGCGTCGGCCGTTCGACCACCGTGAAGGCGATCATGGGCGAGGTGCCGCCCCATGGCACCATCAGCTTCAAGGGCCAGAACATCGCGGGCCTGCCCAGCTACAAGATCGCGCATCTCGGCCTCGGCTACGTGCCCGAGCACCGCGATATCTTCCCCGGCCTCACGGTGCGGCAGAACCTGCTGCTGGGAATCAAGGATCCCAAACATCCCGGCAAGTGGAAGCCGGACGACATGCTCGAGATGTTCCCGAATCTGAAGGCGCGCGCGGACACCGCCGCGGGCGTGATGTCGGGCGGCGAGAAGCAGATGCTCACCATCTGCCGCACGCTGATGGGCGATCCCGAACTCATCATGATCGACGAGCCGACCGAAGGTCTCGCGCCGCTGATCGTGCAGCAGGTCGGCGACCTGATCGCGGAAATCGCCAAGCGCGGCGTCGCGATCCTGCTGGTCGAGCAGAAGCTGTCGATCGCCATGCGCATCTCGCACCGGCTCTACGTGATGGGCCACGGCCGCATCGTGTTCGAGGGCACGCCGGCCGATCTGAGGGCCAACGAGTCCGTCCGCAAGGAATGGCTGGAGGTGTGACGCCGCCTCGCCGTCACCCTGAGGAGCCGGAGCGAAGCGGAGGCCTCGAAGGGCGGCGGCGAATTGGACTGTCATCCTTCAAGGCTCGCCGCCAGGGCAGACGTAGCCTGCGTAAACTTGGCTACGGTGGCGGCTCGCACCTCAGGATGACGCCGCAGGTGTCCAGCTATCGGCACCCTCACCCGCTTGCCCATTGACCCGCGGCTTTTCTTCGCAGGCGGGCCGACGAGGGGATAGATCGCGAAAACCTACTCCCCGTACCCGCGCAATTTTTCCAGATCGACCACGGTCACGCCGCCGTATTCCAGCCGCAGCAGGCCTTCCTTCTCCAGCGTCTTGAGACACTGGTTGGCATTCTGCCGCGAGATGCCGGAAATGGCGCCGAGTTCCTCCTGCGTGATTTCCAGATGCCGGGTGTGGTCCGGATAGAGGATCGGATTGAACAGCGAGGCGATGGATCGCGCCAGACGCGCCTTGGCGTCCAGCATCCGCCCGTATTCGACAAGGCCCATGAACTGGCCGAGCCGCTCGTTCAAAAGCCCGACCAGGAAACGGTTGAAGGCGACGCTGTTCTCGAACAGCCACATGAAGGTGGCGCGGTCCATCAGGGCGAGACGCGTGTCGCGCAGCGCCACCGCGTCATAACGTCTCGCCTCGTTCTTCAGGACGGTGCCCTCGCCGAACCACGCGCCGTTGGTCATGCCGGTGAAACTCACCGCCTTGCCGTCGCGCGAGCCGGTGCCGATCCGCACCAGCCCGGTCACCACACCCATCCAGTATTCAAAGTGATCGCCGCGCATGCAGATGAATTCATTCGCGCTGAAGGATTTCTCGACAACGCCTATGCGCGCGACCTCGGTTTCCTTGTCCGTCAGGCCACGGGACCAGACCGCGATGCGCTTGAGATGTTCTGCAGTAATCATGTTGCCCGGCAAATCACCTGATGTTGCGGCGCGGTAGGAACGTCGTTGGTATACCGCGCACGCAGCGAAATTGCCCAACCAATTGTCAGGCACAAGACATTTATCTGTCGCGAATTCCCGTAAGGACGGCAACCGGCAAATGCGCCCAGTGATCCAAGTTCTGCGGCGCGAAACACCAATAGTAGAATGGTTTGCCGGGGCCCGCCGGTATAGGATCGGGCCGCGGTGACGAACCATAGATAAAGAGCGCGCCAAGCGCCGTATCTGGGAGGATTTGAGTGGCTTACGCATTGGAGGTGCGGGGGGTCTCACTGCGGTTCGGCGGCGTGCGCGCGCTGACTGACGTGAGCTTCGGCGTCAAGGAAGGCGAACTGTTCTCGATCATCGGCCCCAACGGCGCCGGCAAGACCTCGATCGTGAACTGCGTGTCCGGCCGCTACACCCCGACCGAGGGACAGCTTTTCTATCAGGACCGCGACATCACCGGCCTCAAGCCGAATGCGCGCGCCGCGCTCGGCATCGGCCGCACGTTCCAGAATCTCGCGCTGTTCCACCACATGACGGTGCTCGACAACATCATGGTCGGGCGCCATCACCTGCTGAAAAACAATTTCATCACCGGCTCGCTGTACTGGCTGACCGGCGCGCGGCGCGAGGAACTCGAACACCGCCGCAAGGTGGAGGAGATCATCGACTTTCTCGACCTGCAGTCCGTGCGCAAGGCGACCGCCGGCACCCTCTCCTACGGCCTGCGCAAGCGCGTCGAACTCGCCCGCGCCATGGCGCTGGAGCCGAAACTCATTCTTCTCGACGAGCCGATGGCCGGCATGAACTTCGAGGAGAAGGAAGACATGGCCCGCTACATCGTCGATCTCAACGAAGAATACGGGATGACGGTGATGATGATCGAGCACGACATGGGCGTGGTGATGGACATTTCCCACCGCGTCACCGTGCTGGATTTCGGCCGCAAGATCGCCGAGGGCCTGCCCGCCGACGTGCTGGACGATCCGCATGTGAAGAAAGCCTATCTCGGCGAGGAAGACGACGTGCTCGACGCCCTCGACGACACCATTCCGGTCGCGGAGGCCTCGGCATGATGGATTATGCAGGCCGTGCCGCGCAGGCGGACACCTATCCGAAAATGCTCCGGCTCAACGCCAAGGAGCACGGCAACGAGATCGCGCTGCGTGAGAAAGACTTCGGTCTCTGGCGTGTCTTTACGTGGAACGATTACCAGAGCCGCGTGCGCGACTTCACCCTCGGCATGGTGGAACTCGGCATCCAGCGCGGCGACGTCATCGGCATCATCGGCGACAACCGGCCGGACTGGGTGGCGGCGGAGGTGGCGGCCCATGCCGTCCGCGGCATGTCGCTCGGCATGTATCGCGAGTCGCTGCCGGAGGAAGTGCTCTATCTGCTCACCTACGGCGAAACCAAGATCGTGTTCGCCGAAGATGAAGAGCAGGTCGATAAACTGCTCGAACTGGGCGACCGCGCGCCGCATCTCAAGCATATCGTCTATTCCGATCCGCGCGGCATGCGCAAATACGACGATCCCCGCCTGATCGAAGCCGATGTGCTGGCGAAGATGGGCCGCGACCGCGCCGCCCGCGAGCCGCAGCTTTACGACCAGATGGTGGACGCGACCTTGGGCGACGATGTCGCCATTCTCTGCACCACCTCGGGCACCACCTCGAACCCGAAGCTCGCCATGCTCAAGGCGGGCGCGGTGCTGCGTCACTGCGCGACGTATCTGTCGTTCGACCCGAAGGGGCCGGAGGATGAATACGTGTCCGTGCTGCCGCTGCCCTGGATCATGGAGCAGGTTTACGCGCTCGGCAAAGGCCTGCTGTCGCGGATGAAGGTCAACTTCGTCGAGCAGGCCGACACCATGATGCACGACTTCCGCGAGATCGCGCCGACCTTCGTGCTGTTCGCGCCGCGTATCTGGGAAGCCATCGCCGCCGACGTCCGCGCACGGGTGATGGATGCCTCCGCGATGAAGCAAAGCCTTTATGATATCGGCATGAAGGCGGGCCTCTCGGCGCTCGATGCAGGTAAAAAGTCGATGGTGGCGGAGACGCTGCTGTTCCGCGCGCTGCGCGACCGGCTCGGCTTTACGCGGCTGCGCTCGGCGGCGACCGGCGGCGCGGCGCTCGGCCCGGATACATTCAAATTCTTCCGCGCCATGGGCGTGCCGCTGCGCACGCTTTATGGCCAGACCGAAACCCTCGGCGCGTTCACCCTGCACGAGCCGGATGCGGTCGACCCCGACACCACCGGCGTCGCCATGGGCCGGGAGGTCGAAATTGAAATCCGCGATCCCGACGTCAACGGCGTCGGCGAGATCGTGGTGCGTCACCCCAACATGTTCTCGGGCTACTACAAGAACGAAGCCGCCACCGCCGCCGACATGCGCGACGGATGGATGCATTCGGGCGATGCCGGTTACTTCAACAAGGCGAAACAGCTTGTTGTGATCGACCGCATCAAGGATCTGGCGCAGACCGCGCGCGGCGAGCGTTTTTCACCGCAATATATCGAGAACAAGCTGAAATTCTCCCCTTATGTCGCCGAAGCCGTGGTGCTGGGCGACGGACGCGACTATCTCGCGGCGATCATCTGCATCCGCTTCTCCATCGTCTCGAAATGGGCCGAGAAGAACCGGATTTCGTTCACGACCTACACCGATCTCTCCTCGCGCCCGGAAACCTACGACCTGCTGCGCAAGGAAGTGGAAGCCGTGAACGCCACGCTGCCGCCCGCGCAGCGCATCTCGAAATTCCTGCTGCTGTACAAGGAACTCGACGCGGACGACGGCGAACTGACCCGCACCCGCAAGGTCCGCCGCACCGTGATCAACGAAAAGTATGCCGACATCATTGATGCGATCTACGGCGGCAAGCCGGACATCGACATCGACACCGTGATCCGTTTCCAGGACGGCACCACGCAGCGCATCCGCTGCACCCTGCCGGTCATCGACCTTGGAACGTCCCACAAGACGGCGGAGGCTGCGGAGTGAGGCAGGGACATCATAATCCAATGTCATGGCCGGACTTGTTCCGGCCATCCCGACATCGTTGGCACAGCACTCCAGTTATCGGGATCACCGGGACAAGCCCGGTGATGACAACAGTGTGGGGCGCGACCTCATGAACACCCAGCTCCTGATCCAACTCCTCATCAACGGCCTCGTGGTCGGCACGCTCTACGGCGTCGTCGCGATGTCCTTCGTGCTGATCTACAAGGCGACGCAGGTGGTCAACTTCGCGCAGGGCGAACTGCTGCTGATCGGCGCGTGGGTCTGCTGGTTCCTGCTCACCAAGTATCAGGTGCCGTTCTGGATCGGCATGCCGATCACGCTTGTGTTCATGTTCGTGTTCGGCATCCTGATCCAGCTCGTGATCCTGCGCCCGATGATCGGCGAGCCGATCATTTCGGTCATCATGGTGACCATCGCGCTGTCCACGGTGTTTTCGGCGCTGATGAAATGGATGTTCGGCGTCAATCTCCAGCCGTTCCCGAAAATCTTCAACACCCAGCTCGTCAATGTTTTCGGGATGCAGGTCCAGACCGTCTACATCCTCAGCCTCGCGGTGTCGGTGGCGATGATGGCGGGCATGGCGTGGTTCTTCAAGGTGTCGAAATATGGCCTCGCCATGCGCGCCACCGCGTTCAACCAGCAGGTCGCGCAGTCGCTGGGCATTTCGGTGAAAAGCGTGTTCGCGATGGCATGGGCGATTTCCGCGACCGTCTCGGCGGTCGCCGGTGTCGTCGTCGCCGTGGTCAACGGCGTTTCGGCGGGCCTGTCGGCCTACGGCATCAAGGTGTTCCCGGCGGCGATCCTCGGCGGCCTCGACAGCGTCGGCGGCGCGGTGGTCGGCGGCATCATCATCGGACTGCTTGAGAACGTCGCGCACTTCGTCGACAGCGAATATCTGCACTGGGGCAACCTGTTCGAGATCGCGCCGTTCTACGCGCTCATTATCATTCTCATGATCAAGCCTTACGGCCTGTTCGGCACCAAAGACATCGAGCGGATCTGAACCATGGCCGGCCAAACTCTCCTCCCCGCGGGCGACTATCGCAGCACCTACGCCGCGGACACGACGATCTTCCCGACCAGGACCAGCCGCAACATGCTGATCCTCGGCATCGTGCTGATCTGTTTCGCGCCGTACGTGCTGAACGAATATGCGCTGAGCCTGCTGATCCAGATCGGCATATTCGGCATCGCCGCGCTCGGCCTCAATATCGTGGTCGGTTTCACCGGTCAGATTTCGATCGGCCACGCGGCGTTCTTCGGCTTCGGCGCGTTCACCTCGGCTTATGTCTCGACCAAGCTCCACGTTCCGGTGTTCTTCGCCATTCCGCTCTCGGGTCTCGTCACAGCACTTGTCGGCCTGATCTTCGGCCTCCCGGCGGCGCGGCTGAAAGGACTTTACCTCGCAATCGCGACGCTGGCGGCGCAGTTTATCCTGCTCGACTTCTTCTCGCGCGCCGAATGGTTCACCGGCGGCAGCGTACCGGCCCATGCCGAGCCGTTCTCAATTTTCGGTCAGGTGCTGCGCGGCGACAAGCAGTATTTCTACGTCGTGCTGGCCTACGTCATCGTCTGCTATCTGCTGGTCACCAACCTGATGCGGACGCGCGACGGCCGCGCGCTGGTGGCGGTGCGCGACCACTATCTCTCCGCCGAGATCATGGGCATCAATCTCACCAAATACCGGACTCTCTCGTTCGGCCTTGCCGCGTTCTTCGCCGGCGTCGGCGGCGCGCTCTATGCCCACTACAATCAGGTCGTCTCGAACGAGGGCTTCGGCATCGACCGCTCGATCATCTTCCTGGCCATGATCATCATCGGCGGCATCGGCTCGATCATGGGCACGCTGCTCGGCACCGCCTTCATGGTGCTGCTGCCGGAATCGATGGAATGGCTCAGCGCCGCGCTCAGCGGCAGCGTCATCGACCAGGCCCTTGGCCTCAAGAACAACATCGCTTTCTTGCGCGAGATGGCCATCGGCGTCATCATCATCATCTTTTTGATCTTCGAGCCGGACGGGCTTGCCCACCGGTGGCGGCAAATCAAGGCTTACTGGAAACTCTACCCGTTCTCGCATTGAGGTCGGAACGGGACAAAAACAAAAGACCTCGAGAGGAAACCGGAGGATTACGCTTATGACCATGACGAAATTATTGAGTACAGCGTCACTCGCCCTGCTGCTCGGCGGCGCCGCCGGCGCGGCTCAGGCACAGGTCTCGCTCGGACATCTCGCCGACTATTCCGGCCCGACATCCGACGTCGGAACGCCTTACGGACAGGGCGTCGCCGACGCCTACGCCTGGATCAACAAGAACGGCGGCATCGGCGGCAAGCCGGTGAAAGTCGACACCGTCGACTATGGCTATCAGGTGCCGCGCGCCATCGCGCAGTACAAGAAGTGGTCCGGCTCCGACAAGGTCGCCGCGATCATCGGCTGGGGCACGGCGGATACCGAAGCCCTCACCGGCTTCCTCGCGCAGGACAAGATCCCGGACATGTCGGCCTCGTACTCGGCGGCGCTGTCCGATCCGACCGGCGCGGGCGGCAAGGGCAAGGCGGCACCCTACAACCTGTTCTACGGTCCGAGCTATTCCGACGCGCTGCGCGGCATGCTGACCTGGGCGGCGGACGACTGGAAGACCAAGGGCAAATCCGGCAAGCCCAAGTATGTTCACATGGGCGCGAACCATCCGTACCCGAACGCACCGAAGGCCGCGGGTGAAGCGCTCGCCGCCGAACTCGGCTTCGAGGTTCTGCCCGCCATCGTGTTCGCCCTCACGCCGGGCGACTACAGCGCGCAGTGCCTGACGCTGAAAAGCTCCGGTGCGAACTACGCCTATCTCGGCAACACCGCCGGCTCCAACATCTCGGTGCTGAACGCCTGCAAGGCAGCCGGCGTCGATGTCCAGTTCATGGGCAACGTCTGGGGCATGGACGAGAACGCCGCGAAGGCCGCGGGCGCCGCCGCAGACGGCGTGGTGTTCCCGCTGCGCACCGCAGTGGCCTGGGGCGGCAACGCTCCCGGCATGAAGACCATGCAGGAGATCTCCAAGATGTCCGATGCTGCCGGTACCGCCTATCGGCCGGTTCACTACATCGCCGGTGTCTGCACCGCGATGTACATGAAGGAAGCCGCCGAGTGGGCAGCCAAGAACGGCGGCGCGACCGGCGAGAACGTTCTCAAGGCCTTCTATCAGAAGAAGGATTGGGTTCCTGCCGGCATGGAAGGCGTCTGCAATCCTTCGACCTGGACCGAGAAGGACCACCGCCCGACGCTGAAGGTCGACATCTATCGGATGAAGGTATCCGGCGCGACCGACGCGTCGGTCGCCGATCTCGTCAAGAACGGCGCGATCAAGCTCGAGAAGGTGAAGACCGTCGATCTGCCGCGCAAGGCGGAATGGCTCGGCTGGTAATTCTTCTCCCTCTCCCCGTTTTTACGGGGAGAGGGTTCGGGTGAGGGGCAAGACTTCGGCTCGAAGCATCGCCCCTCACCCGAACCCTTCGCTCCGCTCAGGCTTCGACCTCTCCCCGTAAACGGGGAGAGGTTCAGAAAACCCAGGACGACCGACGTGCAAACAGCCGCTGAACTCAACGCAAAGCATGCTCCCGCCGCCGCCACCGCTGCGCCGCTTCTGGCCGTGAAGAACATCGAGGTCGTTTACGACAACGTCATTCTCGTGCTGCGCGGCCTCAGCCTCGATGTGCCGAAGGGTGCGATCGTCGCGCTGCTGGGCGCCAACGGCGCGGGCAAGTCCACGACGCTGAAGGCGATCTCCGGCCTGCTCAAGACCGAGGACGGCGAAGTCACGCGCGGCGAGATCATGTTCGACGGCGAGCGCATCGACGGCATCGACCCGGACAAGATTGTGCGCCGGGGAATTTTTCAGGTCATGGAAGGCCGCCGCATCGTCGCGGACATGACCTCGCTCGAAAATCTGCGGCTCGGCGCGTTCACGCGCAGCGACAACCAGATCAACAGCGATATCGAGATGGTCTACAATTATTTCCCCCGCCTCAAGGAGCGCACCGGCCTTGCCGGTTATCTCTCCGGCGGCGAACAGCAGATGCTGGCGATCGGCCGCGCGATGATGGCGCGCCCCAAGATGATCCTGATGGACGAACCGTCGATGGGTCTGTCGCCGCTGCTGGTGAAGGAAGTGTTTTCGATCATCAAGCAGATCAACCGCGACCTCGGCGTCACCATTCTGCTGGTGGAGCAGAACGCGCGCGCCGCGCTCTCCGTTGCCAGCCATGGCTACATCATGGAACAGGGCAAGGTGGTGCTCGACGGCACCGCGGACGAGCTGCGCAACAACGAGGACGTCAAGGAATTCTATCTCGGCGGCGCGGGCGACCAGCGCAAGAGTTTCAAGAACCTGAAGAGCTTCAAGCGCCGCAAGCGCTGGCTGTAAGGCAGGACCGACACGTAACGGCGTCATCCTGAGGTGCGAGCCGCCATCGTAGCCAAGTTTACACAGGCTACGCCTGATCTGGCGGCGAGCCTCGAAGGATGGGCTTCAACTAACAGGTCACCCTTCGAGGCGCGCAAGGGCGCGCTCCTCAGGGTGACGGATCGCGATACAGGCCAATTCGATGACCAGTCACTACGATGCCCTCGAAACACGTTCGCCGTCCGCGCGCGAGGCCGACCTGTTCGCCCGCCTTCCCGGCGTGCTGGCGGCGGCGGCGAAAGCGCCGGCCTATGCAGCGCATTTCAAGGGCATCGACCTCGCCTCCATCACCAGCCGCGCCGCGCTGGCCAAGTTGCCGGTGCTGCGCAAGTCCGACCTGCCGGCGCTGCACAAGGCAGCCCCTCCGTTCGGCGGCTTCGTCGCCGCGCCTGCCGGATCGTTCGGCCGCCTGTTCACCTCGCCCGGACCGATCTTCGAGCCGGAAGCTGCTGAAACCGATCCATGGCGCGGGGCGCGCGCCGTGTTCGCCGCGGGCTTTCGGCCCGGCGATATCGTGCTCAATACCTTCAGTTATCATCTGACGCCGGGCGGCTTCATCTTCGATACATCGGCGCGTGCGCTGGGTTGCGCCGTGATCCCGGGAGGCCCCGGCAACACCGAGCAGCAGTTCGAGCTGATCGAGACCTATCGTCCTGTCGGCTATTCCGGCACGCCGGACTTCCTCAAGATCCTGCTCGACGCGGCGGACAAGACCGGGCGCGACGCCTCCTCGATCAGGCGCGCGGTGGTGTCCGGCGCCGCCTTCCCGAAATCGCTGCAGGAGGAAATGAAGGCCCGCGGCGTCGATGCCTATCAGAACTTCGGCACCGCCGATCTCGGCATCGTCGCCTACGAGACCGCCGCCCGCGAGGGCCTCGTGGTCAACGAAAACATCATTGTCGAGATCGTGCGCCCGGGAACGGGCGATCCGGTGGCCGACGGCGACGTCGGCGAAATCGTCGTGACCACCCTCGATCCGCACCACCCGGTTGTTCGCCTGGCGCTCGGCGATCTCAGCGCCGTGCTGGCCGGCGCCAGCCCCTGCGGGCGGACCAACATGCGGATCAAGGGCTGGATGGGCCGCGCCGACCAGACCACCAAGGTCAAAGGCATGTTCGTGCGTCCCGAGCAGATCGCCGAAATCGGCCATCGGCACCCAGAACTCGGCCGCCTGCGCCTGATCGTGACCCGCGAAAAGGAAACCGACGCGATGACGCTTTCGGCGGAAACCGCAACCCCCGCTGACGCATTGCGGGATGCGGTTGCGTCGACCCTCCGCGCCGTGACAAAGCTGTCCGGCAATGTCACTTTGGTCGCCCCCGGTTCGCTGCCGAACGACGGCAAGGCGATCTCGGACGAACGCAAAAACGACTAACAGGCCGCCCACCCCACCGGCGGCCCTGACAGAAGCACAGGGAACACGCCGATATGGGAATTTTCGAGGGTCTGAAGGTCATCGACTGCGCGAGCTTCATCGCGGCACCATCCTCCGCCACCGCGCTGTCCGACTTCGGGGCCGACGTCATCAAGATCGAGCCGCCGGGCGCGGGCGATCCGGTCCGCAACCTGCCCCACCTGCCGGGATATCCCATCAGCCCCCACAACTATGCGTGGATGCTGGAAGGCCGCAACAAGAAGAGCCTCGCGCTCGACCTCTCCAAGCCCGAAGGCCAGGCCGTGCTGCGCAAGCTCGCCGCCGAATGCGACGTGTTCATCACCAATTTTCCGCCGCCGGTGCGCAAGAAGCTCGGCGTCACCTACAAGGATCTCGCGCCGCTCAATAATCGAATGATCTATGCGTCGTTCACCGGCTATGGCGAGACCGGCGCGGAAGCCGACAAGCCCGGCTTCGACAGCAACGCCTGGTGGGCGCGCTCCGGCCTGATGGACCTCGTGCGCGAAACCGACGAGACCACCCCGGCCCGCTCCATGCCCGGCATGGGCGATCATCCCTGCGCCATGTCGCTCTACGCCGGCATCGTCACCGCGCTCTATCAGCGCGAGAAGACCGGCAAGGGCACGCAGGTCATGTCCAACCTGATGGTCAACGGCATCTGGTCGAACGGCATCTACGCGCAGGCCGCGCTGTGCGGCGCGACCTTCCAGAAGCGGCCGCCGCGCGACCATGCGCTCAACGCCGTCACCTGCCATTACAAATGCGCCGACGACCGCTGGATCATCCTGTCGCTGCTGAACGAGGAGAAGCAGTTCCCGGTGTTCGCCAAGGTCATCGAGCGCGAGGACCTGCTCGCCGATCCGCGCTTCGGGACCAAGCCCGTGCGTCACAAGCACGCGGCGGAGCTGATCGCGATCCTCGACAAGGTGTTCGCGAGCAAGCCGCTCTCGCACTGGCGCAAGACGCTGGACGGCAACGGCCTGATTTTCGGCGTGGTCGGCATTCCGCAGGACATTCCGGACGACGAGCAGATGCGCGTCACGGAAGCCGTCGTGCCCTTCGCCGACAGCGACCTGCGCACCATCAACACGCCGATCTTCATCGAAGGCGCGAAGAAGGTGCAGCCGCGCATGGCGCCGAATGTCGGCCAGCACAGCGACGAGGTGCTGAAGTCCGCCGGCTTCAACGATGCCGAGATCGCCAAAATGCGCGCGGCGGGGATCGTGGCGTAGGCAACGCACAAATTTCTGCTTTACGCGAATCTTTCTTCCCCTCTCCCCTTGTGGGAGAGGGTGGCGAGCGTAGCGAGCCGGGTGAGGGGTCGCTTGTTTTCACTAGATTCAACAATACCCCTCACCCGCCTCAGACCTGCGGTCTTCGGCACCCTCTCCCACAAGGGGAGAGGGAAGAGACTGCGCTGTTCTGGATTTCCTCCGCTCATTCCCCACGCAAGCGGGAATCCAGAGTTCTCGCTACTTCTCCTTCGGAAAACAAAAGCCCGTGCGCGCATCTTTCGCGCCGGTCGCCGCCTGACACGTCAACCCTTCGGCGCAGGTCCATGACGCGAAGCTCTTGTCGGAGCATCATTCTCGCCCGCAACAGCACATATAGCGCCCCAGCCGTTTACATAGGTCGTTCCGGCAAGCTCGGCTGCGCGCCGTTCCTGCGGCCTTGCCGAAAAGGCGCGGGAGAAATCCGGCGCACGGCCATCGCGGAATGCAGCGAGGATGTCGCGGCGGCGCTCCTGATCGCCGAAGAAGTGCGGCGACGCCGCCGCCACCACCGCACCCACCGCCCATTCGGGACGCTCTTTACCCGGAAAATGAAAGCCGCCGACCGCGCGGGTCTGATGGCAGCCGCCGCAGGTCATGTCGTCGAGACGGCGCGCGAAGCCCGCCGCAGATTGCAGATTTTCGAGCGGCGCGTTTGCCGACGCCTTCGCCAAAGCCGCAACAACCTCATCGTCCGCAAATAACTCGCGGGCCTTGTCGTCCGGATTCGTCTGCGCGGGCGTCACGTTGATGACGCTCGACGCAAGAAAACGATCCGGCAGCACGATGGCTCCGCGATCAAGCTCCGCGATGTGCGCGGGATCAAGCAGCCACGTCTTGAAATCGGCAAGCAGCTTTTCGTCGGCACGAATCCGCGCCGCATCAATTTGGTTCTCCATCGGAGATTCCACGAAGTTCAGTCCATCGAAGCGGAACACCTTCATCAGGTAATCCGCCCTGCCCTCGAAATCGTTCGCATCGGCTGACGCCCGCGCGACCTGCACATTGATTTCGATCCGGTCGATGGCGGCGCCCCCGATCCATTCCAGCGCGCCGCCTTTTGCGATGAGTGTCGCGGGCGAAGGATCGGCCAGCGTCAGCCAGCGCCGCGCCAGTTCGGCGCATGTGATGTCCGCGCCTGCAGGCTTCGCTGTCATGACGAGATTGAGCGTCATGGGCAGCCGGATCGGTGGAACGTCCATATTCGTCGAACCATGATTCGCGATGGGCCGATAGATCAGGCGGATCTCGCCGCATGTCTCGGGCGAGACAAATGCGCGGTCCATCCGGTTGACGATCCCCGCGAGGTCGAACCGCGTTCCCGGCGCATTCAGCGCATCACGGTCGAACAGGAACAGCTTGTCGAGATCATCATGGCGGCTGAGGACGTAAGCGTTGAAATCGCGGTCGGCCGCCTCCTGAAGCGGCACCATTGACGGCAGCGCGAACAACTCCGCGCTGGTGGCGTTCGCTTCCGCGCCAAGCAGCTTGCCGAGGCTCAATCCCGTTTCATCGAGCCGTTGCAGGATGCCGGGATCGGTGATGGCGACGCCCCGCTCCATTGGCGCAGCAGCCGCCGGTTGCCACAGCAGCGACAGGACACACAGCATCCAAAGGATCAGGCTTATTCGCATGACCATGGTTGTGCGATGCGACCGGCGTCCTGCCAAGTCAAAGCTCGGGGAGCCACCGCCGATAAAAACAACGGCAGACCGGGAACAACCCTGGAATGACCTAGACCGGCGCACTGGCCGGATCCGCGCTGTCCCGCCACTTCCGCAGCCGCGTGATCGCGATCACCAGCAGCGCCGCGCCGGCCAGCGACCAGCACAGGATCGGCGTCCATTGCAGCAAGGCCTCATAGGCGGAATTCCGTGTCAGCCCGCCGGCGACGGCGGCGATGCGGGTGAAGGTCGCCAGCGCCAGCGCGGAGAACATCAGGCCGAGCACCTTGCCTTCCGCGCCGCCGCTGACGGCGATGGCGGCGGCGACCGCGCTCATCAGGATGCAGCCCCAGGCCGCGCCGGCCAGAAACTGCATCGCGATCATGGTGTTCAGTCCGGTCGCGTTTTCCATGCCGAACACCGCGCCCGCGCCGAGCAATCCCGCACAGCCGATCACCAAAAGTCCGCCGAGCCGTTGCGTGATGAAGCTCGCCGGGAACATCGCGATGTTGAAGCCGATCCAGTAGACCGGCATCAGCCATTGCAGGTCCGGCTGCTTGGCGAAACGCAGGAATAGCTGCGCGCTGTTGACGCTGAAATGCAACTGATAGCCGATCGCCAGCACAAGCACGGCGGCGATGAAGATCAGCGCCAGCGTGCCCCAGGATTTCGGAATCGCAAGCGGCTTGCGCTCCGGCGCGGCGAGCTTGCCTTCGCGCAGGCGGCGCTCGATCCATGACATCGTCAGCGCGGTGAGCAGCAGCACCACCGTCGAGACCACGAACGGGATGCGCGGATCGTGATTGCGCAGCACGACGCCGAGATAGGGTGAGACCGCGCCCGCGATGCCGTAACCCAGCATGGTGAGGCATGACAGGATCGGGATCGACGGCTTCGCCGCGAACTTGCCGAGCAGCGCCAGCGGCGGCGCGCGCAGCGCGGAAGATGTGACAACCCATGTCAGCGTCAGCGCGATCAACGCGAACTTCGCATTGGGGCCGAGATCGGCGACGAATGGCAGCGCGAGGAACGCCGCGCAGGAGACAACCGTCAGCCAGATCACCACGCGGCTGAGACGCCCGGCGATCGAGGTCATGCGGTCGGCGGCCACACCCATCAGCGTGTCGGTGATGGTGAAGATCGCCTGGTCGAGCAGAAGAATGACGATCACGGCGCCCGGCGGCAATCCGACCTTGGCTGCGAGCTGAGGCAGGTAGACGACGTAGATCGTCCAGCCGAGGGTAAAGAACAATTGCAGCAGCGCGAGATAAACGCCGACCTTGCCGGTTGGCGTATTCGCCGCCGGTGCATCCGAAGCCACCTCCCGGTCCGCTGTCTTCACCTGACTCATCTTCACCCCGATCCGCTTACCGGAAGCCCAGGATTGCCGCTCCCGTTCCGGCGAGCAACGCCCCTCTCGATTGGACGGCATGGCTCCGAGTCCGGTTCAATGACAGATTCCCTCGTACAGCCAAGGCATTGCATCACGAATCAGCTTCTGGTGGAAATTTTTGCCATCCGGCGGGACTCTGTCCGAACGATTGGCTAACATCGGCGTTGATCACCACAGGGAAGCGTAATCAAGGCAAGCTGAACAGCAGATTCGGAGCCGGACCATGACGACGGCCAAAACCGAGACCAAGCCAGAGACAGCAACTGTCCCGGTTGTTTCGTTCGAGGAGCAGTTGAAGCACGCCCGCGAACTTGTCGTCGAGGGACAGCGCCTGCTCTATGTCGCCAACCGCGACCTGAAGGCCGGACGCAGCGTCGTCCGGCGCACCCAGCAGCTTCTGGCCGACACCGAAAGCGTGTTCGGCGCCAAGCGCCGCCTTCAGGCCAGCACCGGGTCGATCGGGCTTGGCGGCACGCCGCCGGCCTCGATGGCTTCGCCTGCCGCAAGACAAAGGTCTTCCCTGTAGCGCCCTGCGACGATCTGCACGCCGACCGGCACGCGGCCCACAAGGCCCGTCGACACCGTCAGGCCCGGCATGCTGATGAACGGCAGCGCGATCTGCGGCATCTGTGCCCGGATCACCCGGTGCAGCGAGGCTTCGCCCTTGAGATCGAGTTGCCACGCGAACGGCAGTTCGCCGCATGGCGGCATCACAATCACCGCGTAGGTCTCGAAGAACATTTCCCACGCGCGCACCAGGGTCGCGCGCCGGGTCAACAGTTTTGAGAACACCGCAAGATCGAGCGAACGCGCCACCGTCTCCTGATCGCGCAGAATGGCCAGCGCGCCCGGATCGCCCTCGCGCTCGGCCATATCCCGCAGCGCATCATAGCCATCCGACAGCCAGAGTTTCATCTGCAGGTCGGCGGCTTCCGCGAACGGCGGTATCTCGGTGATCTCCTCCACAATCCAGCCCGCGCGCGCCAGCCGCTTGCCCGCATCGGCGACGGCGTCGCTGACCTCACTGGCGGTATCCAGACCATCCGGGCGCAGACAGATCGCCGCGCGCTTCTCGCGGGGCGGGCCCTCCAGCGGCGCGGGCACCCACCAGGGATCGCGCGGATCGCGCTGCGCCATCGCGTGAAAGGCCAGCCGGACGTCGCCGACCGTTCGTGCCAGCGGGCCGGAGACCGCCGTGATCTGCGGACCGATGGGCCGTTCCGGCGATGAGGCGTTGAAGGCCGGAATCCGCCCCAGCGTCGGGCGCAGGCCATGTACCCCGCAGGCATAGGCCGGATAGCGGATCGACCCCGCGATATCGGTGCCGTGGGCGATATGGCCGATGCCGGCGGTGACCGCCGCCGCCGCGCCGCCAGATGAGCCGCCGGGCGTGATCCCGGGATCGCGCGGATTGCGCGTGTCGCCATGGACGAGATTGGTCGTGAACCAGCGGGATGAAAACGCCGGTGTGTTGGTACGGCCGACAATGACGGCCCCCGCCTTGCGCAGATTATCGACCACCGGACTGTTGGTCTGCGCCACAAGGTCACGCTGCAGGGTCAGGCCGTTCGTGGTAGCGAATCCGGCCTGATCGACGTTGACCTTGATGGTAATCGGCACGCCCGCGAGGCTCCCCGCGTCCGCGCCTTTCGCAATCGCGGCATCGACGGCGTCGGCCTGCGCCAGCGTCTCTTCCGGGCGATGAGCGATCACGGCGTTGATGGCGGGATTGACGGCATCCAGACGATCCAGCGCCGCTGTCGCGGCCTCCCGCGCCGAGAGCTTTCCGGACCGGATCTGCGATGCGAGTTCAGCAGCGGAGAGACGCCAGATGTCGTTCATTTCAACTCCCGTTCAACTGTTATTGGCGCGTCGATGGCGCGGCCTTATACTCGGGGACAAAATACCCGCACGCAATGATTGCCCGTTCATTTGCCCATGACAAGGCCGCCGTCCCGGTGGCCGTTCCGCATTCATACAATCAGGATTCCGGCCATGAAGACTCTCATCGTTTCCACCCTTGCAGCGATTCTTTTCAGCACCGCCGCCGCGAGCGCCGCCGGCCCCGGCGACAAGGTGAAAATCACCATCGAGAAATGGCGCAAGCCCGGCACCAACAATGTCGGCACCGCGGATATCAGCGTCACCAACGACAATGATTTCGCGGTGAAGGATATCCGCGTCGGCTGTGACTACATGTCCAAGACCGGCGGGCGCAAGATCGAGACCGATCAGCGGCTGTCCGTTACGGTCAAGGCGAAGACCACCAAACTGTTCAAGAAGGTCAAGTTTCCCTACATCGACCAGGAAGCCGCGACAGGCTCGTGCAAGGTCGAAAGCGCGGCGCAGGGGTAAGCGCCGAAGCCCGCGTCATCCTGAGGTGCGAGCACTTGCGAGCCTCGAAGGATGACACCTTCAGGGCGAGAGCGAAGCTCACGCCCTGGCCGGACTTTCCTTCCTGCCGCTGAAGCTCGCAAGGAGCCGGTCGATCACCGGCCAGAACAGCAACACAATCGCCAGCGTGGTGATGGTGCCGACAAGGCCGTTCGACCAGAACACCTTCACGCTGCCGCCCGAGCCGATCATCGCAAGACGGAACGCATCTTCCGCGCGGCTGCCGAGGACCAGCGCCAGCGTGAACGGCGCCAGCGGGATGCCGATCTTCTTGACCACATAGCCGACCACACCGAACAGCAGCATCAGCCAGATATCGAACATCGCGTTCTGGATCGCGTAGGCGCCGATGGCGCAGGACACCACGATCATCGGCGCAATCGCCGCGAACGGCACGCGCAGGATCGAGGCGAAGATCGGCACCGTGGTCAGCACCAGCACCAGACCGACGACGTTGCCGAGATACATCGACGCGATCAGACCCCAGACGAAATCCTTGTGCTCGACGAACAGCAGCGGGCCGGGATTGAGACCCCACACCATCAGGCCGCCGAGCAGGATCGCCGCGGTGCCGGAGCCCGGAATGCCGAGCGCGAGCATCGGCAGCAGCGCGGCGGTGCCCGAGGCATGTGCCGCGGTTTCCGGCGCGAACACGCCCTCGATGCGGCCCTTGCCGAAGGATTCCTTGTCCTTGGAAAAACGTTTGGCGAGATTGTAGCCCATGAAGGACGCGGCGATCGCGCCGCCCGGCGTGATCCCGAGCCAGCAGCCGATCACCGACGAGCGGATCAGCGTCGCCCAGTATCTCGGCAGGTCCATCCAGACACCGAGCACCGTCCGCAGGCTGATGCGCGCCGCATGGCCGCGCAACGCCAGACGCTCTTCCATGGTGAGCAGGATTTCGCTGATGCCGAACAGGCCGATCACCGCGACCAGGAAGTTGATGCCGCGCATCAGATCGGTCGACTCGAATGTCATGCGCAACTGGCCCGACACCGTATCGAGGCCGACACCGGCCAGCAGCAGGCCCAGCGCCATCGAGATGATGGTCTTGTGCTTGGCTTCACGGCCAAGGCCGACGAACGAGCAGAAGGTGAGCAGATAGACCGCGAAGAATTCCGGCGGTCCGAATTTCAGCGCGAAGCCGGCGATGCTCGGCGCGAGGAAGGTGATCAGCATCACCGCGACCAGCGAGCCGATGAAGGACGAGGTGAACGCGGCCGTCAGCGCTTCGGCCGCCCGGCCCTGCTGCGCCATCGGATAACCGTCGAACGTGGTCGCGACCGACCACGCCTCGCCGGGGATGTTGAACAGGATCGAGGTGATCGCGCCGCCGAACAGCGCGCCCCAGTAGATGCAGGACAGCATCACGATGGCCGAGGTGGGGTCCATCGAGAAGGTCAACGGCAACAGGATGGCGACACCGTTGGGGCCGCCGAGGCCCGGTAGCACGCCGACAAAAATGCCGAGCACAAGCCCGACCATCATCAGGGCGAGAATCTTCCAGGTGAAAAGAACCGCGAAGCCGTGAAAGAGAAGGCCGAGTGCTTCCATGATCGTGTCCCCTCTTCCGGCCTAGCGTCCGAAGGCCGCTTCGAGCGGTCCCTTCGGCATGATGACGTCAAAGGCGATGTCGAATGTCACGAACATGATCGCGACGAAGATGAAGGCGGTGAGCAGCGACTTCCACCACGCGATCCTGCCGGTGATGCCCATGAAGCCCGCGACCAGCAGGAAGCTCGCGACATAAAGGCCCAGCCACTGCATCGCGAGACAGAACAGCAGCGTCGGCACGAACACCTGCAGCACGCGCCCGAGTTGCGCGCGGGTGACGAACGTCTCCGTTCCCTCGCTGCGCTTGACGGCGACGCTGACGAGTCCGAACAAAGCCGCGCCGCCAAGAATGATCGAGAGATAGAACGGGAAATAGCCGGCCTGCGGACCCGTATCGTCCCACGATGCGCCGGTGCGCCAGTTGTCCCATCCCAGCAGCACGGCAAGCGCGAGCAGGATCACCATGACAGCCATTTCGACGGTGCGGTTGTTGACAACCGGCGGAGAATTCTCGTCCGGCGCGTTCGGATCGTCGACGACGATTTCAATGTCCTGGGCCATGGGTCTGCTTTGCAATCGGCAAGGGGGAACGCCCCGCTGGATGTTGGCTGGTTCACGTCATCGGCGGCATCCTTCGAGGCTCGCGCTAAAGGCGCTCGCACCTCAGGATGACGCCGATTCTTCAACCGTCACCCTGAGGTGCCATCGCAACGCGATGGCCTCGAAGGGCGACGGTCCTTCCGACCTACTTCGCGACGAAGCCCGCCTCGGTCATAAGCGACTTGTTCAGGGCGTCGTCTTCCTCAAGGAACTTGAGCATGTCCTTGCCGTTCAGATAGACCGGCTTCAGCGCCTGCTTCTCCATGTAGTCCTTGTACTCGGCGGTCTGCGTCACCTTCTTGAACAGGTCGTCGTAGAATGCGGTCTGCTCGGGGGTGACCTTGCCGGGAAGGAACAGCGCGCGCAGCATCAGATACTGCATGTCGAGGCCCTCTTCCTTGCAGGTCGGGATATCATTCCACGACTGCGTTTCGGTGACCTTGGTCTTGTAGGAAATGCGCTCCTTGTCGAACACACAGAGCGCACGAACCTGGCCGGCGCGCCAGACTTCGAGGTTTTCCGACGGATTGTTAACGTTGGACTCGGTGTGGTTGCCGACAAGCTGGGTCGCCGCTTCGCCGCCCGACTTGTACGGCAGGTAGGAGAACTTCGCGCCGGTCTTCTTTTCCATGAACACCGTCAGGACGTGATCTTCGCGCTTCGAGCCGGTGCCGCCCATCTTGAACGGCGAGCTTGAGGCCTTCGCGGCGGCGATGAAATCCTTCACCGTCTTCGGGCCGGAGGCGTTGTCCCACAGGACGAACTGGTCCATCGCGATCACCGACACCGGCGTCAGATCGCGCCAGTTGAACGGAATTTTCGCCGACAGCGGCAGCATGTAGATCAGCGAATAGGCGATCAGCACCTTGTTTGGATCGCCATCGCTGCCCTTCATGTACATCAGCGCTTCCGCGCCCGACGCGCCGCCCTTCAGCGACACGATGACCGGCTGCTTCATCAGATTGTTCTTCTGGATAGCCGCTTGCATCATGCGGGCCATCTGGTCGGACGCGCCGCCCGCGCCCGCCGCGACAACGATTTCCACCGGCTTGGCCGGCTCCCATGCCATCGCCGGCGTCGCCGCCAGCAGCGCAAGCACACTCGTCGCCCTGATGAGATTCTTCATGCCGTCTCCTCCCTGGTTTCCCGTTTGGCCCGGCCCGCGCCGCGCCTTGTTGATGCGTCCGCTATGCTGCGGACTGTAAATTCAGAGCCGTCACGCCACCGCGTTACGCCACTGCCGCCTTCGCCTGCGTCCCGGCACGGCCGGTCAGCACATCCATCGCCGCCAGAACACCGCCCTTCTTGTGCGGCACCTTGGCGAGATCGAACGCCATTTCGACACCGGACAGCGTGCCCATCAGCATCAGGTCATTGAAGTGCCCGAGATGGCCGATGCGGAACACCTTGCCCTTGATCTTGCTGAGGCCCGCGCCGAGCGACATGTCGAAGTTGTCGAGCGTCACCTTGCGGAACTGATCGGCATCGTGCCCCTCGGGCATCACCACCGCGGTGAGGATCGGCGAATATTCGCGCGGATCGAGACAGAGATTTTCCAGGCCCCACGCCTCCACCGCCGCACGGGTCGCCGCCGAATAGCGCTTGTGACGGGCGAACACGTTGTCCAGCCCCTCCTCCAGCAGCATCGCGATGGCTTCCTTCAGGCCATAGAGCATGTTGGTCGCCGGCGTGTAGGACCACGACCCGCTTTTGTTGGCGGCGATGATCTCGTGCCAGTCCCAATAGGAGCGCAGCGCGGTGTTCGCCTTCGATGCGGCCAGCGCCTTGTCCGACACCGCGTTGAAGCCGAGACCCGGCGGCAGCATCAGGCCTTTTTGCGAACAGGATACGGTGACGTCGACACCCCAGCCGTCGTGATCGTATTCGATCGAGCCGAGCGACGAGATGGTATCGACCAGCAGCAGCGCCGGATGCCTGGCGCTGTCGATCGCCTTGCGGATGTCGGGAATGCGGCTGGTGACGCCGGTGGAGGTCTCGTTGTGAACCACCATCACCGCCTTGATGGCGTGGCTCTTGTCCTTGGCCAGATGCGCGGCGATGTCCTCCGGCTTCGCGCCATGGCGCCAGTCGCCCGGAATGAATTCAACATCGAGCTTGAGCCGGTCGGCCATCGCGCGCCACAGCGTCGCGAAATGTCCGGTCTCGACCATCAGCACCTTGTCGCCCGGCGACAGCGTGTTGACGATAGCCGCTTCCCACGCACCGGTGCCTGACGACGGATAGATGATGACGGGATTCCTGGTCTTGAAGACCTTCTTCGACGCTGCAAGCACATCCAGACCGAGCTGCGCGAATTCAGGGCCGCGATGATCAATGGTCGGCATGTCCATCGCGCGGAGCACACGATCAGGGACATTGGTCGGTCCCGGGATCTGGAGAAAATGCCGTCCGGTATGGACAGAGGCGTTGGACATTGATCGGCGCTCCCTCAGGCTTTTATTTACAAATTTGCATGCAAATTTTGTGCAGCGCAAACTCTTTCCAGCTTCAAATTGTATTCATAATTTTCTTCCTGACAACAGAAAAATCAAGTATTACTCGCTTTAACGAACGAAACCCTGCCGATCGCGCGATTTTTGAATATGCTATGGCAGATCGCTGCCCTGGAGGATGTGTATTTTGAATAATCTTTTGCGTGCAAACTCCCTTGAGGTTGTCGAAACCTCCCCCGCGTCCCTGCACGACGATCTGCTCGGGCAGATCCGCGACTTTATTGTCGAAGGTCATCTCGAGCCGGGGAGCCGCATTCCCGAGCGCGAACTGTGCGAGCGCTTCGATGTCTCGCGCACGCCGCTGCGCGAAGCGCTCAAGGTGCTGGCGTCGGAGGGGCTGATCGAACTGCTGCCGAACCGGGGCGCGCGGGTGCGCCAGTTTTCCGAACAGGATATCCGGCATCTGTTCGAGCTGATCGCGGGCCTCGACGCCCTCGCCGGCCGCGCGGCCTGCGAGCGCATTTCCGACGACGACATCGCCCAGATCGAGCGCATGCATCTGGAAATGTACAGCCACTATCTCCGGCAGGAACTGGCCGATTACTTCCGCCTGAACCAGAAGATTCATCAGGCCATCGTGGACGCCGCGGCGAACCCGTTCCTGAGTTCGAGCTACGCCACCGCCAACGCCATGATCCGCCGCCTGCGCTACTCCGCCAATCTCGTGCGCCGCGACCGCCTGAGCGATGCGATGCGCGAACATGAGGCCATCGTGGATGCCCTGCGCCGCCGCGACGGCGACGAACTCAGCAAGCTGATGTTCGATCACATGCGCGGCAAATGCGAAGCGGTCTGCGAATACATGCGCGAGCACCAGCCGAGCGGACGCGCGGCGGATGTGTCCACGCTACGCAGCGAAGAGATTTGAAATTCCTGCTCGTCATTGCGAGCGAAGCCACCAAGGCAGAGAAACTCCCTCTCCCTGTCGGGGAGAGGGTTGAGGTGAGGGGCTCTAGATGCCTGAATTGACATTCGATCCCCTTCACCCGGTTCGCTTCGCTCACCGACCTCTCCCCAATGGGGAGAGGTGAAAGAAAGAGCGAGTTCGCTTCGCTCGCAATGACGGCTTTTAGGGCCCCAGAGTACCGAGAACCACATGGCTCAGCAGAAAGCCGCAACGGGAAACGCCTCCGCGGACAGCAGCGCCCTCGCCGCGAAGCTCGCGCGCGAGGTGTCCGGCGACATCCTGTTCAATCCGTTCGATCTCGGACGCTACGCCACCGATGCGTCGTTCTACCAGATCAAGCCGTTCGGCGTGGTCGTGCCCCGCACCATGGACGACGCGCTGCGCGCCATGGCCATCGCGCGCGATGACGGGCGCATCGTCACCCCGCGCGGCGGGGGCACCTCGCAATGCGGCCAGACCATCAACAACGGCATCGTCATCGACGGATCGAAGTATCTGAACAGGATCATCTCCCTCGATGTCGAGAAGCGCACCTGCGTGGTCGAGCCGGGCATCGTGCTTGACGATCTCAACCGTCAGCTCAAAAAGCATGGCCTTTGGTTTCCGGTTGATGTTTCGACCGCTTCGCGCGCCACCATCGGCGGCATGGCGGGCAACAATTCCTGCGGCGGACGTTCGCTTCGTTATGGCACCATGCGCGACAACACCATTTCGATGGATGCCGCGCTGGCCGACGGCACGCTTTTACATTTCGGCGAGATGCCGCGCGACACGGCCTGGCAGAATGTCCGGCAGCCGGGGCGCGACCTGTTCCGCGACATGCTGGCGCTCGGCGAACGCGAGGCGCCGGAGATCGCGGTGCAATTCCCGCACGTCCAGCGCCGTGTCGGCGGCTACAATCTCGATGCGCTGACGCCGCAGCCCGCCAACAACATGGCGCATCTGCTGGTCGGCTCCGAAGGCACCCTTGCCTTCACCACGCGCGTCGAACTCAAGTTGTGGCCGCTGCTCGGATCGAAAGTGTTCGGCGTCTGCCATTTCGGCAGCTTCTATGAAGCGATGGACGCCACCCAGCATCTGGTGAAGCTCAAGCCCATCGCGGTCGAACTGGTGGACAGCACCATGGTCGCGCTGGGCCGGGACATCGCCATGTTCCGCCCCACCATCGAGGCGATGGTGAAGGGCGAGCCGGAAGCGCTGCTGGTGGTGGAATTCGCCGAAGCCGATCAGGCCGCGAACCTCGCCAAGCTGAAACAACTCGGCGAACTGATGGGCGATCTCGGCTTCGGCTGGGACCAGCCGAAGCGCAAATGGGGCGGCGTGGTCGATGTGACCGAGCCCGCGATGCAGGCGGCGATCACCGACTTCCGCACCTCCGGCCTCAACGTCATGATGTCGATGAAGCAGGAAGGCAAACCCGTTTCCTTCGTCGAGGATTGCGCGGTGCCGCTGCCCCATCTCGCTGATTACACCGAGCGGCTCAACAGGGTGTTCGAGAAGCACGGCACGCGCGGCACCATGTACGCCCACGCCTCCGAAGGCTGCCTGCATGTCCGTCCCGTGCTGAATCTCAAGCTCGACAAGGATGTCAAGGCGATGCGCGCCATCGCCGAGGAAGCCTTCGCCATGGTGCGCGAGTATAAAGGCTCGCATTCCGGCGAACACGGCGACGGCCTCGTCCGCTCCGAATTCCATGCGCAGATGTTCGGCGAGCGGATCGTTCACGCCTTCGAGGAGGTGAAGGAGCGCTTCGATCCGGACAACACGCTCAATCCCGGCAAGATCGTGCATCCGCCGAAAATGGATGACCGCTCGCTGTTCCGTTACGCGCCCGGCTACAAGGTCGCGGACATCAAGACGGTGATGGACTGGTCGGCGTATCCCGGCGCGGCCGGCGGTTTTCAGGGCGCGGTGGAGATGTGCAACAACAACGGCGCCTGCCGCAAGCTCGAGGGCGGCGTGATGTGCCCGTCCTATCGCGCCACGCGCAACGAGAAGGATGTGACGCGCGGGCGCGCCAATACGCTGCGTCTGGCGATCTCCGGCCAGCTTGGCCCGGATGCACTGTCATCGGATGCCATGATGGAGACGATGAAGCTGTGCGTCTCCTGCAAGGCCTGCCGCCACGAATGCCCGACCGGCGTCGACATGGCGAAGATGAAGATCGAGGTGCTGGCCGCGCGCGTTGCGAAACATGGCCTCACCCTTCGCGACCGCCTCGTCGGCTATCTGCCGCATTATTCCGGTCTCGCCGCGCGCGTTCCGTGGATCGCGAACATGCGCAACCGCAGCGGCCTCCTTCGCTCGCTGCTCGAAAAACTCGCCGGCATCAGCGCCAGGCGCGATCTGCCCGAATTCCGCAGCGATGTGTTCGCGCCCGCCGGCGTCGCCTTCGGCCCGGAGGACGGCCGCGAGGTGGTGCTGTTCGCCGACACCTTCAACCGCGCCTATGAGCGCGAGAATCTCGACGCGGCGCTGCGTGTGCTGGTGGACGGCGGCTATCGCGTTCACCTGCCCCGCGCGCGCGACGGCGGACGTCCGCTGTGTTGCGGACGCACGTTCCTGTCGGCGGGACTGGTCGAAAACGCGAAAGCTGAACTCAAGCGCGTGGTCGAAACCCTGATCCCGTTCGCGGAACGCGGCGTGCCCATCGTCGGGCTGGAGCCGAGCTGTCTCCTGACGCTACGAGACGAACTGCTGTCGCTGCGCTCTGATGACGCTGCAAGGACAATCAGCGCCCATGCGCTGCTGTTCGAGGAATTTCTGGTGCGCGAGGCTGAAACTGGCCAGCTCAAGCTGCCGCTCGGCGCCATCGACAGAAGCGCGCATGTCCACGGCCATTGTCATCAGAAATCGTTTGGGGCGTTCGCGCCGGTGGAGAAGATCCTGCGGCTGGTGCCTGGCCTGAAGGTGGAAAAGATCGAATCGAGCTGCTGCGGAATGGCCGGCGCGTTCGGCTATGGCGCGGACACCTATGACGTGTCGATCCAGATGGCGGAAGCATCCCTGCTGCCCGCTGTGCGCAAGGCTGCGGAGGACGCGCTGATCGTGGCGGACGGCACCTCCTGCCGCCATCAAATCAGGGACGGTTCGGGCCGCGGCGCATTGCACGTCGCGCGCGTCCTTGCCATAAGTCTGGACAACGGCGCGGCGAAAGCCTCCGCTTCTTCCTGATCCCTCCTCAAAGGACACATGATGACCGCCCTGACCCTCGACGTTGCCCGCAAGATTTCCGACGCCGCCCTCGCCAAGTGCCGCGAGATGAAGCTCAAGCCGATGGCGATCGCGATCCTTGATGCGCGCGGCACCCTCAAGACCTTCGTGGCCGAAGACAACACCAGCCTGCTGCGCGGCGACGTCGCCCACGGCAAGGCCTATGGCGCGCTGGCGCTGGGCATGGGCTCGCGCGCGATCTTCAAGCGCGCCAACGAGCAGCCCTATTTCGTCGACGCCATCAACACCATGGCGCGCGGCGCGCTAGTCCCCGTTCCGGGCGGCGTGCTGATCAACGACAAGGACGGCAACCTGCTCGGCGCCATCGGCATCAGTGGCGACACCTCCGACAACGACGAAGCTGCTGCCCTCGCCGGCATCGCCGCCGCGGGCCTTGTCGGCAACGCGGGATAATCTCCCCGGAGAGATTGATGACGTTCCCACGCGCCTCGTCCGCCCTGTCGCGCTTCACCGTGCTGGATCTGACCCGGATTCGTTCCGGGCCGACCGCCGTGCGCCAGTTGTCGGACTGGGGCGCGAATGTCATCAAGATCGAGGCGCCGACCGATCTCGCCGACAGCGAACAGCCGGGCGGTCCGCGTCACGGTCCGGACTTTCAGAACCTTCACCGCAACAAGCGCGCGATGACACTGAACCTCAAGGACCCGAAAGGGCTCGAAGTGTTCAAGCGGCTCGCCGCCAAGGCCGACGTCATCGTCGAGAACTTCCGCCCCGATGTGAAGGCCAAGCTCGGCATCGACTACGAGAGCATGCGCGCGATCAATCCGCGCATCGTTTATGCCAGCATTTCCGGGTTCGGGCAGGATGGGCCTTATGCCAAACGCCCCGGCTTCGACCAGATCGCGCAGGGCATGGGCGGACTGATGTCGATTACCGGTTTGCCGGGACAAGGTCCGGTGCGCGCCGGCATTCCCGTCGCCGATCTCACCGCGGGACTCTTCTGCGCACTCGGCATCATGACCGCGCTGCTGGAGCGCGATGTCTCCGGCGAAGGCCAGTGGGTGCAGACCTCGCTGCTGCAGGCGCAAATCTTCATGCTGGATTTTCAGGCCGCGCGCTGGCTGATGGACGGCGACGTGCCGCAGCAGGCGGGCAACAATCACCCGACCAGCATTCCAACCGGCGTGTTCAAGACCAGCGACAGCTTCATCAACATCGCCACCACCGGCGGCGCGATCTGGGCGCGCTTCGCTCAGGCGATCGACGCCCCAGACCTGCTGACGCATCCCGATTACGCGACCATCGCGCTGCGCTCGAAGAATCGTGACGCGCTGAACGCCGCCATCGGCACCTATATGGCGAAGCGCCCCACGCAAGAGTGGATCGAAATCCTCAACAAGGCCGGCGTGCCGTGCGGCCCGATCTACTCCATTGATCAGGTGTTCGGTGATGAACAGGTGAAGCACTTGGGCATCGCGCAGCCTTTGCCCGACGGCGGCAAACCAATCGTCGGCCAGCCCTTCACGCTCTCGCGCACACCCAGCCGGATGGCCGCGCGCCCGCCCCTCGTCGGCGAGCAGACCCGTGATGTGCTGACAGAATTTGGATTTAGTGAACAGGAGATCGCCTCGCTTCAGCAGAGCAAGGTCGTCTGAACTTTAAGGATATGCCCATGGCTTCGACCGACAAGGTGATCTCGCGCAAGGACGGCAACGTCGGCTATGTGATCTTCAACAATCCGGAGCGGCGCAACGCCATGTCGCTGGAGATGTGGGAAGCGTGCACGGCGCTGATGACGCAATACGCGCAGGACGACAGCATCCGCGTCGTGGTGCTGGCGGGCGCGGGCGACAAGGCCTTTGTCGCAGGCGCGGACATTTCCAGGTTCGGCGACGAACGGTCGAGCGAGGAAGGCGTCAGGAAATACAACGACGCGGTGGAGGCGGCCTATGCCAGCGTCCATGAATTTCCGAAACCGACCATCGCGATGATCCGCGGCTTCTGCGTCGGCGGCGGCATGGGCATCGCGAGTTGCTGCGACCTGCGCATCGCCTCGGAAGATGCGCGCTTCGGCGTGCCCGCCGCGAAACTCGGTCTCGGCTACGGCTATCCCGGCGTGAAGCGGCTGATGGATGTGGTCGGCCCGTCCTTCACCAAGGAAATCTTCTTCACCGCGCGGCTGTTCGACGCGATGGAAGCCGTCGAGATGGGGCTGGTCAACCGCGTCATCGAGAAGGGCGAACTCGAATTTTACGTCAAGGATTACGCCGCCACCATCGCCGCCAACGCGCCGCTGACGGTGGATTCGATCAAGTTCATTGTCGGCGAGGCCTGCAAGGACGAACTCAAGCGCAACATGAAGCGCTGCGAGGACATGGTCGACGCCTGCTTCAGGAGCGAGGACTACAAGGAAGGCCGTGCCGCCTTCATGGAAAAGCGCAAACCGGTATTCAAGGGGCGGTAAGCGGCGAAGATATACTGAATGCCGTCACCCTGAGGTGCGCCGGCGGCAACGCCGCCAAGCCTCGAAGGGCGACGGCACGAACCTACAGGTCATCCTTCGAGGCTTGCAAGCGCTCGCACCTCAGGATGACGCTCCCCGCTCAATATCCATCTCCTTCAACTCCCGCCTCACCTCAGCCGTCGTCGCCGGTTCGCAGCCTGCGGCGCGAACCCGTTTCACGGCATCCTTCACCAATGCTTCGTTGGTCCGCGGATCGCCCCAGAGCGCATCCTCCAGACCAACCCGGACGTGGCCGCCGCGTGCAACCGTGTGCGGGATCAGCGGCGTGATATCGACGCCTAATCCTGCGATCATCCACGGCGCGCCCGGTGCAGTCTCCGCCAAAAGATCGAGATGAATGTCGAGATACTTTTCGCGCGGCGGAAAGCCCCAGGCGAATTCGTCCGAGAACATGAAGCGATAGATCGGCGTCGGTGATGGCGGCGCGATCGCCGCCAGCGCCGCGCCGAGCCGCGTGAAGCCCGGCTCATAGATCGCGTAGCTCGGATGGACATTGTGGGCGCGTGCGATCCGCATCCCTTCCATGATGTCCTCGTGCGGGTTCGCATAGACGCCGCCATGGGCGAGATCGTCGAACCGCGAGATGTGCACCGAGCCGGGATCAATCACCGCCCATTCAATCAGGCCCCGCTTCGCCAGTTCCAGCGTGTGGCCGAAGCGATTGGTGTTCTGCTCCTGTCCCAGCCCCGGACTCGGGATGGTTGGATAAACGATCACGTCCACCTTGGCGCGGATGCCCTCGATGATGCGCGCGTAGATTTCCCAGTCATCCTTCTGGCGGCCAGTTGTCACATCATAGGCATGGGCATGAATGATCGCCGCACCCGCTTGCGCGCAGGCGATGCCATCCGCCACGATGTCCTCGACCGCGACCGGAATGCCCGGCTGCTTGGCGCGGGTCCAAGGTCCGTTCAGCGCCGCTTCGATCCAGACCTTTCCCATCGGACTACTTCCCGGTCCAGACCGGCTTGCGCTTCTCGGCAAAAGCGGCAAGTCCTTCCTTCGCATCCTGCGTCATGGCCAGAAGCGCGATTTGCGATTCCGTGTAGGCGATGCCCTGATCGAACGACATCGACGCCATCGCGCGCATCGCATATTTGCCGCGGCGGATCGCGGTCGGCGACTTGTCGATGAGGCGGCCCACCAGCCAGTCGACCTTGGCGTCGAGTTCAGCGGCAGGCACCACATGATTGAGCAGGCCTGCGTCCCTCGCCTCGATTGCCGTGAACGGCTCGCCGGTGAAGCACCATTCGCGCACCAGCCGCGGCGGGGCGATGGCCTGCAGCAGACTCAGCACCTGCATCGGAAACACGCCGACCTTCACTTCGGGCAGGCCGAACACGACATTGTCCGCCGCCACCGCCATGTCGGTCATGCACAGAAGCCCGATGCCGCCCGCCATGCAGACACCATTGATACGCGCGATGGTCGGCTTGGTCGCGTTCTGCGCGGCGCGCAGCATGTCGGCATAGGCAAGATTGGGCTGCGACAGATCGAACGCGAAGCCCGCGCCCGGCTGCAGATCGGCACCGGCGCAGAACGCCTTGTCCCCCGCGCCAGTCAACACGATGACGCGCACATCGTTGTCCTCATGCGCGCGGCGGAACCCATCGACGATCCCGGCGATGACCGACGCATTCAGTGCGTTGCGCTTGTCTGGCCGGTTGATGGTGATCCAGAACGCGTGGCCGCGCTTGTCGTGCAGAACCGGTGCGTCAGACATTCCTTCTACTCCTCAAGCGGCGTCCTGCGCGGCCTCGATCTCCGCGACCACAAAGCCGGTGGTGACCTGATCGCCCTCCGCCGCATTCAGCGCGGTGAGCTTGCCCGAGACCGGCGCCGCATGCACATGCTGCATCTTCATGGCTTCCAGCACAATCACCGGCGCGCCGGCCGCGACGATATCTCCGGCCCTGGCCAGCACCGACACCACGCGCCCGTTCATGGAGGCGCGCAGTTTCCCGTCGGAGCCGGCAGCGCCCGCCTTCATCACAGCCATGTGGGACAGGTCGCGCACATGCGAGGTAACGCCATTAAAGCTGAACCAGAGATTTTCGCCCTCGCGGACGAAAGTCGCAAAGCCGAGAACGCCATTGACGGTGAAGTGCAGCACGTCGCCCTTGCGCGCGCCAAGCGTCAGAGCGTGTTCGATATCCGCGAGTCCGATCCTGAAAATATCCCCGCGCCCGCGCCGCACGGCCGGTTCGATGACATGGCCATCGAGTTCAAACCGCAAGGGGATCGGATAACCATGTGCAAGGCCCAGTCCCTGCTGCACATGAACCCGCCCGATCGACGCGGCGTGCACCAGCAGCGCGGCGACGGCGGCGCGAAGCCCTTCGCCGGACTGCTGTGGAAGCAGATCAGCCGAATGCTCCGCGATGAAGGCGGTCGTCGCCTGCCCCGCCGCGAACATTGGATGATCCAGACAGCGCGCCAGAAACGACTGGTTGGTGGTGACGCCGAGCGCCGTCATGCGATCGAGACCGGCGATCAGCTTCCGCCGTGCCTCGTCGCGAGTCGCGCCATGGCTGATGACCTTGGCGATCATCGAATCGTAAAACGGCGGAATCTCGCCGCCGGATTCCAGCGAGTCTTCCACACGTAAATCCGATGGCGCGTCCCAGCGCAGCATCGTCCCCGACTGCGGCATGAAATTATGCGCCGCATCTTCCGCGCAAAGCCGCACCTCGATGGCATGGCCGGAAAACCTGACGTCCTCCTGCTTCAGCGGCAATGGCACGCCGCCCGCGACACGCAATTGCAGTTCGACCAGATCGAGCCCGGTGATCGCCTCCGTCACCGGATGCTCGACCTGCAGGCGCGTATTCATTTCCATGAAGTAGTAGTTGCCGGTGTTGTCCAGCAGGAATTCCAGCGTGCCCGCGCCTTCATAATTGATCGCCTTGACGGCAGCGACGGCGGTCTCGCCCATGCGTTCGCGCAACTCCGGCGACACCGCGGGCGACGGCGCCTCCTCGATCAGCTTCTGATGTCGGCGCTGCACCGAGCAATCGCGCTCGCCAAGATGGATGGCGTTGCCATGGCGGTCGCCGAACACCTGAATCTCGATGTGACGCGGCTGGATGATCGCGCGTTCGAGAATGACATTGGGATCGCCAAACGCGTTCTGCGCTTCCGAGCGCGCGGCGCGCAGCGCATCCGGAAATGCGGCGTCATCGGCGACAAGGCGCATGCCGCGCCCGCCGCCGCCCGCCACGGCCTTGATCATGACCGGAAAGCCGATGCGCTTGGCGGCCGTGAGCATCGTGGCGTCGCTTTGGTCCTCGCCCTGATAGCCGGGCACACAAGGCACGCCCGCCTTCTGCATGATGTCCTTCGCGCCGGCCTTGTGGCCCATGGCGTTGATCGCCTCGGGCGAAGGGCCGATGAACACAAGCCCCGCCTCGCGGCAGGCTTTGGCGAAGTCTGCGTTCTCCGCGAGGAATCCGTAGCCGGGATGCACGGCGTCCGCGCCGCTCGCCTTCGCGGCAGCCACGATGGCGTCGATCCTTAAGTAGGACTGCGACGGTTGCGATTCGCCGATCCACACCGCCTGATCCGCTTCGCGGACATGACGGGCATTCGCGTCGGCAGTCGAATAAACCGCGACGGTCTCATAACCCATGCGCCTGGCCGTGCGCATCACGCGCAGGGCGATCTCGCCGCGATTGGCGATCAGGATTTTCCGGAACGGCGTGAGCTTCACTTCGGTTGTCTTAGCGTTCATGGCCGCGCCACCGAGAACTGGACTTTCTGCGGATTGCGCGCCTCCGCTTCGCGGCAGATCGCAAGCACGTTCAGGAGCACAGCCCGCGTATCGCGCGGATCAATCACCCCGTCATCGAGCAGCCGCCCGCTGGTGGCGAACACGTCCATCTGGCTGTCGAACACATTGATGATGCGCGATTTCATCTCCTGCAACTTGGCCGGGTCCATCGGCTTGCCTTTCCGCGCCGCGCCCGCCTCCGCGACAATGGCCATGGTCTCCGCCGCCTGCTCGCCGCCCATCACGGCGGTTTTTGCGTTCGGCCACGAGAAGCAGAAGCGCGGATGGAAGCCGCGTCCGCACATGCCGTAATTTCCGGCACCAAACGACGCGCCGCAATAGATGGTGATCTGCGGCACGGTGGCGTTGGTCACGGCCTGGATCATCTTCGAGCCGTGCTTGATCATGCCGGCTTCCTCATAGGCCTTGCCGACCATGTAGCCCGTGGTGTTGTTGAGATAGAGGATCGGCGTGCGCGACTGGCAGCAGGCCTGAATGAAATGGGTCGCCTTGTTGGCCCCGCTCGGGTCCAGCGGGCCGTTGTTGGTGATGATACCGATGGCGTGGCCGCCGATCCGGCCGTGACCGCAGACCGTCGCAGGCCCGTAGTTCGCGCCGAACTCAAGGAACTCCGATCCGTCGAGAATCCGCGCGATGATCTGCTTCATGTCGACGGGCCGCTTGTGGTCCATCGGCATGATGCCGAGCAGTTCTTCCGCATCGTAAAGAGGCGCACGCGGCGGCTCGCCACTCGCAGGCTCGGCACGATCCCAGTTGAGATCGGCCACAATCTGCCGCGCGATGCCAATCGCTTCGCGGTCGTCCTCGGCGAGATAGTCGCCGAGGCCGGAAATGCTGGTGTGCATCTCCGCGCCGCCCAGTTCTTCTTCGGTCGCGATCTCGCCGGTGGCGGCTTTCAGCAACGGCGGCCCCGCCAGAAACGCCCGCGTACGCCCGCGCACCATCACAATGTAGTCGGAGAGACCCGTCTGATACGCGCCGCCCGCGGTGGAGGAACCGTGCGTGACGGTAATCACCGGCAAGCCTGCCGCCGACAGCAAGGCGAGGTTGCGGAATGTGGTGCCGCCGCGAATGAAATCCTCGACGCGATAGCGCATCAGGTTCGCACCGGCGCTTTCCACAAGCTGAACCGACGGCAACTTGTTTTCCAGCGCGATCTCCTGCGAGCGCAGCCGCTTGTCGAGACCCATCGGCTGCAAAGACCCCGCTTCGATGCCGGAATCGCTGGCGGTCACCATGCACCGCACACCGGAAACAAAGCCGATGCCCGCAATGGTGCCTCCGCCGGGAATGCTCTTCTCAGGGTCCGGCGTATCGAGGCAGTAGCCTGCCAGCGCGGAGAGTTCGAGGAACGGCGCGCCGGCGTCGAGCAGCAACGCGATGCGCTCGCGCGGCAGCAACTGCCCGCGCTCGTGAAACCGTTTCTTCGACAGTTCGGATGCGGCGACCGTCCGCCCCACCACCGCATCGACCCGTGCGATCTGCGCCAGCATTCCCGCGCGGTTGGCCTGATAGCTTTCGCTCGTGGGCGAAATGGAATTCTCGATCACCGCCATGGACAATTGACTTTCAGGCCGCCGATGTCGTGTTGAAATGGTCGACAAACTGCTGCCGCAGTTCGATCTTGCGCAGCTTGCCGGTGGCGGTCATCGGCATCTCATCCAGAATTCGCACCAGTTTGGGAATCTGGAAGCCGCCGAGCGTCTTGCGGCAATGCTCGATGATGTCCGTCTCGCGCGCTTGCGCGTTCGGCTTCAATTTGACGAAAGCCGAAACCGCCTCGCCCCATTGCGGATGCGGCAGGCCGACCACCGCGGCGCTCACCACCTCGGGATGCGCCAGCAGCGTTTCCTCGATCTTGACCGAGGCGACATTCTCGCCGCCGGACTTGATCATGTCCTTCTTGCGGTCGATGAACAGCACTTCACCGTGCTCGTCGATCAGGGCCAGATCGCCGGTGTGATGCCAGCCGAATTTCCGGGCCGCCGCCGTGGCTTCGAGGTCCTTGTAATAGCCCATCATCACGTTGGGTCCGCGATGAACAATCTCGCCCACTTGTCCGGGCGGCAGCAGGTTGCCGTCATCATCCATGATCGCGGTCTCGTTCACGATCATCGACTCGCCCCAGTAATTGCCGAAGCGCGCCAACTGACGATCGGGTTGCGACATGGTGGTCGCCGGATACATTTCCGTCTGGCCGCTGGGTTGCACGAAGGTCGGGCACAGCTCGGTGATGCAACGCTCCAGCAGCGGACGCGGCATCGGCGCCATGGTGTAGACACAGGTGCGCAGGGTCGAAAGATCGAACTCCTTGCGGCGCGGATGATCGAGGATCGCCTGATACATCGCCGGCAGGCCGATGAAGATGGTCAGCCTGTCGCGCTGGATCGCCTCCATGCAGGCGACAGGATCGAACCCGCGCATGATCGCCATTTTTCCGCCGACCGACAGATAGGTCAGCAGCAGAACATGGGCCGCACAGTGGAACAGCGGGAATTGCCCCGTGATGCCGTCGTTGCGGTCGAGATGCATCTCGATGGCGTTGCTCATCGCCGCCATCACCACCGCGAGGTGGCAGTGCATCGCGCCCTTGGGTCGCGACGTCGTCCCCGATGTGTAGATAATCATCGCCAGATCGCGGTCGTCGAACGCGATCTCCGGCTCGATGTCTGAATGGCCCTGGATCAGTTCGTTGAAGCTCTCAAGCCCCTGCTCCTTCGCCTTGCCGGTCAGGTCAATCGCGATGAGATCGACACCGCGTTTCTCCAGCGCCGCGCGGCGATCCGGTTGCGCATGAAGGTTGTCGTCGATCAGCGCGAAGCGGACCTCGGCATGGCCAAGGATGTAATCCATGTCGCCCGGCCCGAGCATCGTGTTGATCGGCACCCAGACCAGCCCCGCGCGGTGAATGCCGAACAGCGCTATAACGAATTCGACCGAGTTGTTGCAGATGGTCGAAATTTTGTCGCCGGGCTTGAGGCCGCGCGCGATCAGATAATTGGCGAAGCGGTTGGCGTCGTGATCGACCTCGGTGAAGGTGACCTGACGCGCCCCGTCGGTCAGCGCGATGCGGTCGGGGAATCGCTTGGCGGCGCGGCGCAGGATATCGCCCACAGCCACGCGCCCGATACGTCCGGGACCGGGCACACCGCCCGTTGCGGTCAGATCGCTCATGACGTCATCTCCCTGTGTCGGCCTGCTGCTTTTTGATCAGCTTCGGCTCAATGCATCAGCTTGAGAATCTTCCTCGCTTCGGCGGGCGACGCGATCTCGCGGCCCGCGTTCCGCGCGCATTTGACGATGCCCTCGATCAACTGCCCGTTCGAGGTCACCTTGGTGCCGTCGCCGAGATAGAACGTGTCTTCGAGGCCGGTGCGCAGATGGCCGCCGAGTTCGGCGCAGCGCTGATGCAGCGGCCAGATGTCCTCGCGGCCGATGGCGGTGACGCTCCAGTTGGAATCCGCCAGCTTGAGCTTGAGCAGGATCGGCAGCAAATCCGGATCGGCCGGCATGCCGGAAGCGACACCCATGACGAAATTGTATTCCAGCGGGCCGGAATACATCCCGTTCTGCTGGTACATCGCCACGCTGCGCACGATGCCGACATCGAAGCACTCGAATTCCGGCAGCGTCTTCGTGATCTTCATCACATCGAGATATTTCTGGATCTTGTCCGGCGGATTGTCGAACACATGCGGCGGCCAGGCCCAGGAGCCGTCGGCCTTCACCTTGAGATAGTTCAGCGACCCGGCGTTGCAGGCCGCCATTTCCGGCGCGGTCTCGCGCACGCAATCGAGCGCGCCCTGATAATTCGGGCCGCTGACGCCGGTGGTGTGATTGATGATCACGCCGGGACAGGCCTCACGGATCGCCTGCTGCACCTCCTTCGACAGGGTCACGTCCCATGACGGGATGTGCCCCTGATCCGGCTCCTGCCGCCGCAGATGCATGTGCATGACCGAAGCGCCCGCGTCATACGCCGCCTTGGCCTCCCGCGCCATTTCCTCCGGCGTGACCGGGACGTGATGCTGCTTCGGATTGGTCAGCACGCCATTGAGCGCGCAGGTGACGACGGCCTTGTCCATTCCGGGTCCTCGAGGTTCAGTCGCTTGATTGCTAACCGACGGTAAGAGGCCGGGCCTGCCAGCGTCTTGTGAAAACTAGCTGGCCTTGTCACAATTTTCCGGGCGTGACGGCTTAACGCAAGTCTGGCCTGCGCGAACGGGGCATAACGTCGTGAATACGGAGGATGCCGATGAATGCCCCGGAACGGTTCGCTGACGAGCCGGCCAGCCCCTTTCTGACCCCGGAACATCTGGCGTTCCGCGATATGCTGCGGCGCTTCGTGGCCACCGAGATCGAGCCTTTTGCAGCGCAATGGGACGAAGCCGGGGAATTCCCCCGCGAGCTTTATCTGAAAGCAGCCTCCATCGGCCTGCTGCAGCTCGGCTTCCCGGAGGAATACGGCGGCGTCCCCTGTGACCGTTTCATGTCCATGATCGCGGCGCAGGAACTGGCCCGCGCCGGATGTGGCGGCGTCAGCGCCAGCCTGAAAAGCCACACTATCGGCGCGCCGCCGATTGTTTATGGCGGCTCCGAGGACCTGAAGGTCCGCGTGCTGCCGGACATTCTGGCGGGCCGGAAAATCTCCGCGCTGGCCATCACCGAACCCGGCGGCGGCTCCGACGTCGCCAGCCTGCGCACCACCGCCAGGCGCGACGGCGACCATTATGTGGTCAGGGGCGAAAAGACCTTCATCACCTCCGGCATGCGCGCGGATTACTACACCGTCGCTGTGCGCACCCGGGGGCGACGGCGCGGGGGGCGTCAGCCTGCTGCTGATCGAACGCGACACGCCCGGCTTCTCGCGCACGCCGCTGAAGAAAATGGGCTGGTGGGCCTCCGACACAGCAACGCTTTACTTCGACGACTGCCGCGTGCCCGTGGGCAACCTGATCGGCGCCGAGAATGCCGGCTTCAAGCTGATCATGAAGAACTTCAACAGCGAGCGGCTCGGCCTTGCGGCAGGCTGCACCGGCTTCGCACGGGTCTGCGTCGAGGAGGCCATCGCCTATGCGCGCGAACGCAAGACCTTCGGCAAGCGCCTCGCCGATCATCAGGTGATCCGCCACAAGATCGTGGACATGGCGCAGCGCGTGGCGGCGACGCAGGCGATGCTGGAGATGCTGATCTGGCGGCTGGAACAGGGCCAGAATCCCGTGGCTGAAGTCTGCATGTGCAAGAATCAGGCGACGCAAACCATGGCTTACTGCGCCTCCGAAGCCGTGCAGATTTTCGGCGGCGCTGGCTTTATGCGCGGGCCGAAGGTCGAGCGCATCTACCGCGAGGTGAAGGTGAACGCCATCGGCGGCGGCACCGAGGAAATCATGAAGGATCTGGCGAGCCGCCAGATGGGACTCTAGGACGAAACCATGAGGATGAAATGGAAGAGCGGTGCAGGCTCCTCTTTACCTCTCCCGTGGGGAGAGGTCGGATTGCGAAGCAATCCGGGTGAGGGCGTACGCTCTCTCGATAGATTCCGCGCCCTCACCCCACCCCTCTCCCCACGGGAGAGGGAGCCGATCGCGTTTGGAGCAACATCGGGACAAACAGACTGAGCCGGAAAACCCGGACGCGGCAGACCAGGAAAACATCAGGAAACGCAATGCAGTTCACGGAAGAGCACGACGGCATCCGCCGCACCATGCAGCAGTTCATCAAGAACGAAATCAACCCTCACGTCGATCAGTGGGAGCGTGACGGAATCTATCCGGCGCATCAGGTGTTCAAGAAGATGGGCGATCTCGGCCTGCTCGGCCTGTGCAAACCGGTCGAATATGGCGGCGCGGGCCTCGATTACAGCTATGGCATGGTGATGGCGGAAGAACTCGGCGCCATCAACGCCGGCGGCGTCGGCATGTCCATCGGCGTGCAGACCGACATGGCAACCCCCGCGCTGGCGCGGTTCGGCTCCGACGAGATGAAGCGCGAATTTCTTGCGCCATCCATCGCCGGCGACATGGTGGCCTGTATCGGCGTGTCCGAACCCGGCGCGGGATCGGATGTGGCCTCGATCAAAACCACCGCCCGCTCGGACGGCGACGACTACATCATCAACGGCGGCAAGATGTGGATCACCAACGGCACGCAGGCCGACTGGATGTGCCTGCTCGCCAATACCGGCGATGGTCCGGTCCATCGCAACAAGTCGCTGATCTGCCTTCCGATGAAGACCAAGGGCGTCGATGTGCTGCGCAAGCTGGACAAGATGGGCATGCACTGTTCGGATACCGCCGAGATCAAGTTCACCGACGTGCGCATTCCCAAGCGCAACCGCATCGGCGAGGAAGGCAAGGGCTTCACCTACCAGATGATGCAATTTCAGGAGGAGCGGATGTGGGCGGTCGCCGCCTGCCTGAAGTCGCATGAAAAGACCATCGACGAGACCATCGACTATACGCGCCAGCGCAAGGCGTTCGGCAAGCCGCTGCTCGACAATCAGGTGATCCACTTTCGTCTCGCTGAACTGAAGACCGAGGTCGAACTGCTGCGCTCCCTGCTGTATCGCGCCTGCGAGGAATACATCGCGGGCAACGACGTGACGCCGCTGGCGACCATGGGCAAGCTGAAAGCCGGACGGCTGGGCCGCGAAATTCCCGACGCCTGCCTGCAATACTGGGGCGGCATGGGCTTCATGAACGAAACCCGTGTCAGCCGCGCCTATCGCGACCGGCGGCTCACCTCCATCGGCGGCGGCGCCGATGAGGTGATGCTCAGCATCCTCTGCAAATACATGGGCACGCTGCCTGAGCAGTAATCGCTTGCGTTGGATCGTGATCCGCGTTGTATAGCGCCGGACATTTCAGGGACAGACCGACATGATCACGCTGTATCACTGTTCGAGTGCACGCTCGTTTCGTCCGCTCTGGACGCTGGAAGAAATCGGCGTCCCCTATGAGCTGAAGATGTTGCCATTCCCGCCGCGTTTTCTGAAACGGGAGTATCTTGAGCTGAATCCACTGGGTACCATCCCGTTTCTGATCGACGGCGACACGCGGATGACCGAATCGTCCGCGATCTGCCTTTATCTTGCGACGAAGTATGGCCCGACGCCGATCAATGTCGCGGTCGATGAACCCGCCTATGGCGCGTATCTGAACTGGCTGTTCTTCGGCGAGGCCACATTGACCTTCCCGCAAACCATCTACTTTCGCTATTCCCAGCTCGAGCCCGACGAGAAGAAAAATCCGCAGGCCGCCGCCGATTATGCCCGCTGGTTCCTTGCCCGGTTGCGGGCGCTCGAAACTGCGGTCTCGCAATCAGACTGGGTTTGCGCGGGACGATTCACGGCAGCGGACATTTCGGTCGGCTATGCCCTGATGTTCGCGCAGTCCAACGGACTATCGGCGCAGTTCACGCATGCTGTTGCCGCCTATTGGGAGCGGCTCAAGCAGCGCGAGGGATTCCGCAAGGCCATCGCCGCGCAAGACCGCGCCAGCGCGGAGCAAGGCGTCGCGCCGCGCGTGCCGGCGGCGACTTAAGCCCGCATCCCGGTCAGATCGCTCGCGACATCGCGCCCATTGATGATTTGCAACCGGCGCGAGCCGGAAAACAGCGCGGTCGGCTTCAATCCGTAAATCCGGCGCAGCGAATGGCTGAAGTGGGTCGAGTCCGGATAGCCGGCATCGAGCGCGAAATGCGCCAGATTCCGCTCCACGTTCACATGATGCAGGATGTTGCGCCCCCGCTTCCAGGCGCGGAAGGTCTTGAAATTCATCCCGGTCTCGTCCTTGAACAGATGCAGGAAGCGCGACAGCGACAACCTGACATCCGTGGCGCAATCATCGCCTGAAATGTTGCTCGATGGCCTGGCCTGGAACTGTGAGACAACCTCCGAAATCCGCGTATCGAGTTCGCGCGGCCTCAAACGCCGGTTGAGAAAAATCTGGTCGAAATCTGCGGAGGTGAATCCGCCGGTGCCGCCGAGCGTCATGGTTGCGTAGATTTCTCGGAAGCGCGCCGCAAGCCGAGGGGCCGCAGCGGCGTCCTCGCATTGGCGGATAATCTCCGAAAGCTCCTCGTTACAAACCGTTTCCGGCTCGATCAGAAGATTCAGAACTTCACGGGACTCCGCGATGATCCTGTGCGGCAAGTAGGGCGGAACGGCAAATATCTCGCCGGTTCTCACGGCCTGACCGGCAACCTCAAGACGCGCGGTGCCATGCACCGGCACGTAAATCGAAAGCGCGCCGAATGTCCGCAGCGACACTTTTCCCAGCAAACCGGCATAGAACACGCGCTCCGAACTGATCAGCATGAACCGCTCGGAGCGGCCGCACGGCGACTTGCGCATCGTTTTCTCCCAAAGCATGTCTCACGGGCGATTGTTCGCCTCTTGTGATTGATTAGCGGGCCTTCTCCGGTGTCGCGATTTTCCCAGCGCCCATATAGCCGAACAAAAATCCGGCGACTTTTCGCTTCTGGATTTCCTCGCTGCCCTCGGTGATGCGATAGCGCCGGTGATGGCGGTAGATATGCTCGAACGGCTTGTGCCGCGAATAGCCCATGCCGCCATGAACCTGCATGGCGCGATCCGCCGCCTCGCAGCACAGACGGTTCGCCCAGAAATTGCACATCGACACCTTGTCGGAGAGCCGGTGCTCGACCTCGGCCTGGGTCATGCGGTCCATTTCCCATGCCGTCTTGCGGATCAGGAGGCGCAGCATCTCCGCCTGCGTCGCAAGCTCGACCAGCGGAAACTGGATCGCCTGATTTTCCGACAGTGCATTGCCGAATGGCTTGCGCTCGCGGGCATAGCGCACGCTCTCGTTGATGCAATAGACCGCCGCGCCGAGCGAGCTCGCCGCCTGACGAATCCGGTTCTCGTGCACAAAACACTGCGCCAGCGACAGGCCGCGCCCGACTTCGCCGAACAACGCGTCATCCGGCACGAACACATCGGTGAAGCTGACGCGCGGGTGATCGGTCGGCATGTTGAAGGTCCAGAGATATTCCTCGACCTTCACGCCTTTCGTATTCGCCGGAACGAGAAAGCAGGTAATACCCCGCGCATCGCCATCGTTGCCCGACGTGCGCGCAAACGTCGCGCAATGGGTCGCGACATGCATGCCCGTGGTCCACATCTTCTCGCCGTTGATGACCCAGCCGCTGACGCCATCGCGCGTGGCCTGCACGGCGGTCGTTTCCATGTGGGTGGCGTCGGAGCCATGGTCGGGCTCTGTCAGGCCGAAGGTGATGCGGTATTTTCCGGTGAGCGAGCCTTCGATCATCGCCTTCTGGTCGTCGCGACCATAGCGATCCAGCATCGTCACCAGCGGAAAGTTGCCGACGATGGAGTGTTCGTTCTGCAGGTCGTTGTGCAGGCCAAGTCCCTTGGCGGCGAAATGCTCGCGGATCACCGCCATCCAGACATTGGAGCCATCCTTGCCGCCATAGCGCTTCGGGATCGCAAAGCGCAGATGGCCGGCCTTGTCGGCGAGATTTTTCGCCTGACGCAGCAGGTCTTCCCACTCATGGCGCGGCAGCCCACCCTTGTCGAAATCCGTACGCGCCCACTCCCGTCGGTGATCGAAGAAGCGGATGTTGTCGTCGCGCTGCTCCAGCGGCTTGATGGTTTGCTCGATGAATCCATCAAGCTCGGCGAGATACGCAGTCAGGTCATCAGGCAGCGAGAAATCCAACGCGCAACTCCCGGACGTCCATCGGCTTGTTTGCCTTGCGTCATGCTGCCAACGACAGCCGCGACGGATGGGAATTAAGATAAGGGCGAAGGCGTTAGTCAAGCGCTTAATTAAATTGTGAAGCGGCTTGTTTGCTGGTCTATTTCGCGCACGACAACATCGCGTGAATGTTGCAACGCAGCGCAGGAAACGTCCGAGGAACCGCTCATGGCCTATGAATTCGCCAAAGTGGACCGCAAAGGTCCGCTCACCGTCATCACGCTCAATCGCCCCGAGGTGATGAATGCCGTGCATTCGCCGATGCACTTTGAAATGCATCGCGTTTTTGACGAATTCAACAAGGACCCGGATCAGTGGATCGCCATCGTCACCGGCGCGGGCGACCGAGCCTTCTCCGCGGGCAACGATCTGAAGTGGCAGGCGCAGGGCGGCCAGCGCGGCTGGGACACCAGCGGCTTTGCCGGCCTCACCCACCGCTTCGATTGCGACAAGCCGATCATCGCCGCCGTCAATGGCGTGGCCATGGGCGGCGGTTTTGAAATCGCGCTGGCCTGCGACCTGATCATCGCATCGGAAAACGCCACCTTCGCCCTGCCCGAGCCGCGCGTCGGCCTCGCCGCGCTCGCCGGCGGCCTGCATCGCCTGCCGCGCCTGATCGGCCTCAAGCGTGCCATGGGCATGATCCTGACCGGACGCCATGTCTCCGCGAAGGAAGGCCTGGAGCTTGGCTTCGTCAACGAGGTCGTGCCGAAAGGCGAGGCCCTCGCGGGCGCGGAGCGCTGGGCCAATCTTATTTTGCAGAACGGCCCGATGTCGATCCGCGCCTCGAAGCAGGCCATGCATCGCGGTCTCGGTGTGTCGCTGGAACAGGCATTGGCCGAACAGTTCGACTATCCCGCCGTCAAGGCGCTGGCCGCGTCGGAAGATTATGTCGAAGGGCCGAAGGCGTTTGCGGAAAAGCGCCCGCCGCAGTGGAAGGGGCGGTAACGCCTCCTACGCATCCCGCTCCCGCCGGTAGGACGCATAGTTCGGCTGGTCGATCGCCAGCTTGTCCATAGTAGTCTGCCAGACATGTTCGGTCAGTCCCGGCGTATCGAAACCTACCTCGCCGCTGGCGATCCGCGCGGACAGCAAACGATTCAGGTCTTCCAGCGAGCCGGGCTTGCCGAGCAGCTTTGACAACCGCTCGAGTTCGGCCACATCACCCGACGCTTCGAGGGTGAGCTGACGCACCACAAGATCGAGCGCGTTCAGGCCGACGCGCAGCTTGAACGCGGTGTGACCGGACAGCTTCGGCGCGACGTCGTTGCGGAGAAAATCCGCGACCGCGTTGACCAGTTCGGCCGGCGTGGGTTGATCCTGCATGCTGCCCTCTCCGTCATTTGTGGTGGCGCGGCGCGAGCAACCGCAACAGGTCGATCTCCGTTTCCGAGGCGCGGCGGCCGATCATGGCGCGCTCCATGGAATGATCGGGGCCGGCGCGAAACCGCTGCATCATGCCGCAGCACATGATCCCCCACCGTAGCGTGCCCAGCGTTTCCCAGAACATCACACGCGGTACATCCACCGGGCGCCCCGACGCAGCTTCATAGGCAGCGAACAAATCCTCGCGCGACCCAAGCCCGCCGACCGGCTTGTCGATCTCGCCGAAGCGCCATGAGTTCACGCAGATCCATCCCAGATCTTCCATCGGATCGCCGACATGCGCCAATTCCCAGTCGAGCACGGCACGAACGCCTTCCGGGCCGATGATGAGATTGCCGTGACGGAAATCGCCATGCACCAGCGTCACCGCGCCGGACGTCGCCGGCGCGCTGTCGCGCAGCCAGCGCAGCGCCAGATCGAACACCGGCCGCGGCCAGTCGAATGATTTGTATTCCGCCGTGAGATCGTCCAGTTCACTCGCGACCGTCATCAGCCGCAGTTTCGGCAGGCGCGCCTTGTCCAAGGCATGAATGCCCGCGACCACCCTGCCAAGCTGGCTGGCCAATACCTTGCGTGCTGGCGCGAACTCCGCATCGCGCAAAATCTTGCGCGGAATGGTCTCGCCCTCGACGCGGTCCATGACAAAGCCGCTGCCGAGACCATCCTCCGGCTGCAGGACGTAGCGCACGCGCGGCGACGGAATTCCGGCTTCATAGGCCTGCTGCATCAGCACCGCTTCGGCATCGAGACCGGCGGCACGGCCCGGCGCGGCGCCATAGCCCGACGGCGCACGGCGCAGAATGACCGCGATGTCTCCTTCAGGATGCAGGACGCTGAACGACCAGGTTTCCTGGCTGGCGCCGCCGGACAGTTGAGCCAGCCGATCCATGCCTGCGGCCCCCGGAAACCAGCGCCTAACGCCGGCCTTGATCGCGCTTTCAATCGTCATCGGGGTTTGGGGCTTGCTGGCTCTCGCGTTTGAGCCGGACCGTAAATAAAATCGCGTGCGCGGGCAACCCGCGCACGCGATGCCGTTCAGAGCAGTTGGCTCAGAACATCAGGCCTTCCTTGACCAGCACCCAGCGGCCGCCCTTGACCTGCTGGACCTGCGTCACCGTGCTCGCAAGATGGTTGGTCTTGGAGAACTTGGTGGGCGGCGAAGAGAAGATGTCCTGGAACACGTCGCCGGATTCCATCGCATCGAGCACCTTCTGGCCGGTCAGGTCCTTTCCTGCCTTTTTGACGTAGTGCGCGAAAGTCATCATCGCGTTGTAGCCGATGATCGCCTGGGTGTTGGCATCGGAACCGAAGGCCTTCTTGTAGTTATCCAGCCAGTCCTTGACCTTGCCCTTCGCCGTGTCGGCATAGGGAATCTCGAAACCGGCAGCGGCGTAGAGACCTTCAACGGCATCCTTGCCGAGCGCCGGCACTTCGAGCACGTTGGTCGGCGTGGCGCCGAGGAACGTGACGTCCCAGCCCAGCTTCTTGGCTTCGGCCATCGCGCCGATGGTTTCACGGATCACCGTGCCGAGCACGACGAGATCGCAGCCGTCGGACTTCATCTTCGCGACCTGCGCGCTGAAGTCGGATGCGCCACGTTTGTAGCTGGTGGTGGACGCCGGTGTGATCTTCATCGCAGCAAGCTGCTGGTTAAAGCCGTCGAGCACGCTTTTTCCATACTCATCATCCTGGTGCATGATGCATGGTTTTGCGAACTTCTTTGCTTCGACCATGTACTTGAGCGCGGCGCGCGTGCTTTCGACATAGGGCAGGATATTGTTGAACTTCAGCCGCTCCTGCGGTTTCGCCGGATCGAACTTGAAGGTGAACTCCGCCGCCGTCAGCGGGAAGAGCTGCAGCACGCCAGCATCGAACAGGATGTCCTGCGCGGCCAGCACGGTGGGCGACCCCATCGGACCGACCATGGCGAAGATCTTGTCCTTCTCGATCAGCTTCTGCGACGCCAGCACCGCGCGCTTCGGATCGTAGCCGCTGTCCTCGATGATGAGCTTGATCTTGCGGCCGTTGATACCGCCGGCGGCGTTGATTTCATCCGCCGCCATCTTCATGCCGTTGGCCACTGGCACACCCCAGCCCTTGATCGGGCCGGACAGATCCTGATGCGACCCGACCACAATCTCGGCGGGCGAAATGCCCTCATTCGTCACCTTGGTCTGCGCGAAGGCCGGCGACTGGGTCAGCGCGAGCGCCCCCACCGCAAGGCCCAACGCCTTGAACGATTTCGACATAACGGTCTCCTCTCTGTTGGCCCATATTCAGCGAAGGCCGGGCCTTGTTATCTTCGCCGTTGGACGGCCCTTGCAGGCCGCGGAATGCTTTTCGTCGTGTGCCGCAAGACCGGCGAGCCTACGCCATCGCCCCTGCCCGATACATCGCCTCGATTTCCGCTGCGTAGGACTTGTTCACGAAACTGCGTTTCAGCTTCATGGTCGGTGTCAGTTCTTCGTCCTCGGGCGTCAGTTGCCGCTCGATCAGGTGGAATTTCTTGATGGTCTCGACCCGCGCGAAATTCACGTTGACCGCCTCGATTTCCTTCCTGATGAGATCTTGGATTTCCGGGGCGCGGCACAGGCTGGCGTAGTTGGTGAACGGGATGTCGTAGTCCTGCGCGAACTTCTCCACGTTTTCATGGTCGATCATCACAAGACACGTCAGGTACGGCCGTTTGTCGCCGATCACCACCGCATCCGAGATGTAGGGCGAGAACTTCAACTGGTTCTCGATCTCGGACGGCGTGATGTTCTTGCCGCCGGAGGTGATGATGATGTCCTTCATCCGGTCCGTGATCTTGACGAAACCCTCGTTGTCGATGGTGCCGACATCGCCGGTGTGCAGCCAGCCTTTCTCGTCGATGGTCTCGGCGGTCTTTTCCGGCTGGTTGAGATACCCCATGAACAGGGAGTCGCCCTTGATGAGGATTTCTCCCTTCGGGCAGATCATCACCTCGCCCCATGGCGCAGCCTTGCCGACCGAGCCGAGCTTGATACGTTCGTTCGGCATCAGCGTCGCCACGCCGCAGTTTTCGGTCTGGCCGTAGACCTCGCGCATGTCGAGACCGATGGCGAGATACCAGCGGATCAGGTCCGGCGAGATCGGCGCGGCGCCGGTGAAGGCGATGCGGACGCGGTCGAGCCCGAGCATGCGGCGGATGTTGCGGAACACCAGCCAATAGGCCGCCTGACCCGCCAGCCGCAGATGAACCGGCGGCGTCTCCCCGTCCAGCCTGTAATCGGTCAGGCGCTGACCGATGGCGAGCGCCTGACGGTACATCCACTGCTGGAACGGTGTCGCGTCCTTCAGAGCGATGGTGATGGCCGAATAGAACTTCTCCCAGATGCGCGGCACGGCCAGAAACGCCGTCGGCTGCACCTCGCGCAGGTTATCCGGCACGGTCTCCGGGCTTTCGGCAAAGTTCATGATCGAGCCGACCGCGATGGACAGATAATAGCCGCCAATCCGCTCGGCCACGTGGCACAGCGGCAGGAACACCAGCCGCTCCTCGTGATCGGTCGGCACCAGCAGATGATCGGCATTGCGCATCTGATGCACGACGCTGCGGTTGGAATGCATCGCCCCCTTCGGCGGGCCCGTCGTGCCTGATGTATAGACCAGAATAGCCAGGTCGTTCGGACCGCGGCTTTCGATCATCTGGTTCCACAGCGCCTCGCGGCCCTGCATATGATTGCGGCCGAGCGCCATGAACTCATCCAGCGACATCACCATCGGGTCGCTGAAGCCGCTCAGGCCTTCCATGTCGAACACGACGATCTTCTCAAGCGTCGGGCAGCGCGCCCGGCAGGCCAGAATCTTGTCGAGCTGCTCATCATCCTCGGCGAAAATGACTTTGGTCCGGGAATCATTGATCAGGTACTCGACCTGCGAGGCCGAGTCGGTCGGATAGATTCCGGACGACACGCCGCCCGCGCAGAGCACGCCCATATCGGCGAATACCCATTCGGGCGTGGCATTGGCGATGATGGACGCGACATCCCCCGGCTTGAAGCCGGACGCATGAAGCGCATAGGCGATTTCCTTCGCCGTCCGCAGCCACTGCCGCCAGCTCGTGGACTGCCAGACACCGAGATGCTTTTCCCGGATCGCCGCCTTGTCGCCGCGCGTTTCAACCGCCAGCAGAAAACTCTTCGCGATGGTGTCCGCGACGGTGATCACTGCGGGTCTCGCCATAGCTCGCTCCCTGTCCTCGCCGCGTGTCAGACGGCGTGCGTTTTCTCCTGCTCTTTTCCGCCCGGTCTTGGTGCCGGGCTTTCAGTCCGCCGCGCCTATCGCCAATTTCTTAGCGCCACGTCTTTTTCTTCTTCCAGCGCCGTTCGCCCCGCGCGCCGTCTTCCTTGGCACCGAGGTAGAATTCCTGAATGTCCTGCGATTGCATCAGCCGCTCGCACGTGTCGTTCATCACCACGCGGCCGATTTCCAGCACATAGCCATAATGCGCCGTTTCCAATGCGACCTTCGCGTTCTGCTCCACCAGCAGGATCGACATGCCCTGCTCTTCATTGACACGCCTGATGATGGTGAAAATCTCCTTCACCAAAAGCGGCGACAGGCCGAGCGAAGGCTCGTCCAGCAGCAGCAATGTCGGACGATTCATCAACGCGCGGCCGATCGCCAGCATCTGCTGCTCACCACCGGAGAGCTGTCCCGCCGGCTGGTTGATGCGTTCGCGCAGACGCGGGAAATAGCCGTAGACCCGTTCAAGATCGGCGGCGACGCCATCACGGTCCTTGCGCGGATAGGCGCCCATCATCAGGTTCTCGCGCACGCTGAGAAACGGAAACACCTCGCGCCCTTCAGGCACATGGCTGAGGCCGAGCCGGACGATCCGGTCCGCTTCCATGCGCTGGATCGGCTGGCCCTTGAACTCGATGGAACCTTTCTGCGGATCGAGAATGCCGGAGATGGTCTTCAGCACCGTGGTCTTGCCCGCGCCGTTGGCCCCGAGCAGCGTGACGATCTTGCCGCGCGGCACTTCAAGGCTGATGCCGCGAATGGCCATGATCGGCCCATAGTAGCTTTCGATATTGGAGAGCTTGAGAATGATGTCGGGGCTGCTCATGACATCGTCCTCACGTGCCGGAATGCAGCACAATGCGCTCCCTCTCCCCGATGGGGAGAGAGTTGGGGTGAGGGGCTCTGGATATTAAGGACGGGCATCCGAACCCCCTCACCCGGCATGCTACGCATGCCGACCTCTCCCCCACGGGGGGAGGTAAAGGAGAACGTTCGTGATCCTCGCATCATCATGCAAATCCTCATGTGCCCAGATACGCGGCGACGACATCGGGATGCGCCTGCACCTCGGCGGGCGCGCCCATCGCCAGCACACGGCCGTAGTTCAGCGCGATGACCCGGTCGGAGACGCGATTGACCAGCGTCATATCGTGCTCGACCATCAGCACGGTGATGCCGAGCTCGGTTTTCATGTCGCGGATCCAGAACGACATGTCGTCGGTCTCCTCCACATTCAGCCCGGATGATGGCTCGTCCAGCAGAATCAGCTTCGGCTCGGTGCACAGGGCACGGGCCAGTTCGATCACCTTGCGCACGCCATAGGGCAGGCCGGAGATCAGCTTGTCCCGATGGGCGGCAAGGTCAAGAAAATCAATGACCTGCTCGACACGGCGGCGATGCGCTTTTTCGTCGCGGCGCACGTTCGGCAAGAACAACAGCTCCTGCCACAGGGTCGTGGTGGAGTGGCGGTGCCGCCCGACCAGCAGATTGCTCAGGACGGTGGCGTTCTCGAACAGCTCGATGTTCTGGAAGGTGCGCGCGATGCCGAGCTTGGCGATATCATAAGGCGGCGCGGCGGTAATGTCCTGATCCTCGAAATAGAGCTTGCCCGAGGTCGGCTGATAGAGCCGCGAGATCAGGTTGAAGATCGAGCTTTTGCCGGCGCCGTTCGGCCCGATGATGGAGAGGATTTCGCCCTTCTCGACGGCGAAGCTGACCGAATCCACCGCTTTCAGGCCGCCGAAATGCAGCGAGATATTTTCCGCGCGGAAACAGCTCATCGGTTCCGCTCCGATTTGACGTAAATCTTCTGCCGCTTGAAGGTCGCGCGCTTGTAAAGCGGGAAGAGCTGGAAGAAGAGCTTGATCTTCAGCCAGCGGCCGTAGATTCCGTATGGCTCGAACAGAATAAACAACATGATGATCAGGCCGTAGATCGCGCCCTTCAGGCCGTTCGCCGAGGCGATCGCCGCGATGTTCGCCTTGATCTGCGCCGCCTGCTCCGCCCCCGCGCCGAACGCCGCCGCCAGCCCCGCGATCAGGCCGGGGATGTCATCCTTCAGGAAGGTCAGAAACGGATCGACCATCACGATGAAAATCGCGCCCAGCACCGCACCGTGCAAACTGAGCACGCCGCCGATGATGATCACCATGATGAACTCAATGGAGAGCTGCAGCGTGAACATCTCGGGGCTGATGAAGGACATCTTATGGGCGAACAGGCAGCCCGCGAAGCCCGTGATCGCCGCGCTCAAGGCAAACGACTTCACCTTGTAGCGCGCGACATTGATGCCCATGCTCTTGGCCGCGGTCTCGCTGTCGCGAATGGCGACAAAGGCGCGCCCGGTCGGCGAGCGCATCAGGTTCAGCGTCCCCACGATGACCAGGATCAGAAGCCCGAGACAGAGATAGTAGAACGTCGGGCTGTCGCGCGGCACGGTGGTGCCAAGCAGTTCGATGGTCTTGACCCGCATGCCATCGTTGCCATGGGTCACGCTTTCCCAGCGCGCGAGAACCTCCTCGACAATCAGCGCAAACGAGATCGTGGCGATCACGAGATAGATGCCTTGCAGACGCAGCGCCGGAAAGCCGACCATCGCGCCGATAATTCCGGTCAGGATGCCGGAAGCGAGAAAGTACACCGGGAACGGTACGCCGAGCTGGTGCAGATAACCGGCGGTATAAGCCCCGATGGCGAGAAACGCCGCGTGCCCCAGCGACGCCTGTCCGGTGAAACCGGTGAGGATCATCAGGCCCACGCCGACCGTGGCGTAGATGCAGACGAACACGAGCTGGCTCATCAGGTAGCTTGAGAGCGTGAACGGCGCGATCACCAGCAGGATCAGCAGCGCGCCATAGGACCACATATAGCCGCTGTGGGGGACCAGCCGGATGTCGTCGTTATAATCTGTCTTGAACAGGAACCGCATGCCGCGCCCTCAGACTTTCTTTCGCGTGTGGATGCCGAAGATGCCTTCCGGCTTCAGCAACAGGACCGCGAGCAGCACGATGTAGGGGGCAACATCCTTCCATCCCTGCGGCAGATAAAATCCGGCCATGCTTTCGATCACACCGATCATGATCCCGCCGACCACCGCGCCGGGAATCGAACCGAATCCGCCGAGCACCGCCGCCGGAAATGCCTTCAATCCGAGAACAAGGCCGACATTGGAGTGAATGAAGGTGATGGGCGCGAGCAGCACGCCGGCGCAGGTCGCGACCGCGGCGCTGATCGCCCAGACAATGGAGACCACGCGCTTGACCGGGATGCCCATGTAATAGGCCGCGAGCATGTTTTCCGAACTCGCGCGCATCGCCGTGCCGAGGGTCGTCTTGTTGAAAAACAGATAGAGCACACCGCAAAGAATGACGGTTGCGGCGATGACCGACAGCTTGTCATAGGCCAGCACCAGACTGCCGAGCCGCAGCACGCCCTGACTAAACGGTGTTTCGATCTTCAGATCGTCCGTGCCCCAGATCATGCCTGCGACCGAGCGCAGGAAAAAGCCGAGGCCGATCGTGGCCATGATGATCGAGAATTGCGGATAGCCGAGGATCGGCCGCACCACGAGCCGTTCGGCCAGCATGCCGAACAGCGCCATCGCCGCCACGGCGGCGACGAAACCAAGCCAGTAGTTGAAGCCGAGAAGACTGATGAAGGTGAAGGCGAAGAATCCGCCCAGCATCATCAGGTCACCCTGCGCGAAGTTGACGACCTCGGTGGCCTTGTAAACGAGCACAAAGCCGAGTGCGATCAGGCCATAGACACAGCCGAGCGCAATACCGCTCACCAACTGCTGAACGAAGTCCAGCATCCCGGTTATCCCTCCCCCAACGTGCCGCGATTCTGACGATCGCCTTTGGTCACGCCGCGATCCTAGCGATCGCTATGTTTAGTTCTTGTGTCGACTTGCTATGCGTTTTTGCACGGGCTTTTTTTTGCAATCAGACCTCAAATGGCGACGGCATGTCAACAACAGGCGCGCTAGCGTGGCGGTTCGCAAGTCCGCAGCACGTCCATTTGCGGACTTGCGAACCAAAATCACACGAGAATTATATTTTGCTAGCGCCCTTTTGAATCCGAAGTTCGCGATCGGATGCGCTGAAAAATGAGGCGAACTTCGGATTCAGGACACTAGGTGCGCTGCATCAAAATGAAAAAGGCCGGGATTGCGCCCGGCCTTCAAGTTGTGCGCGCAGCTTGGGCACGCAGGGAGGATGTTTGAGCCTTACCTGGCGTCGGCCCGCTTCGGCGGCGTCGCCGGCCACGACTTGATCAGCGTGTCGTAGTCGACGGTTTCGCCCTTCGGCTTTTCGTTTGCCAACTTGCGCTGCGGCGCGACGTTGCCGTCCTTCGCAGACTTGGCGAACCAGAACTCAGCCGTCTCCTTCTTGTTCAGCTTCGGACCGCAAGCGCCCTGCACGCCCGACTTCTCGAGACGTTCAAGTACCGAGTCCTGCGCCGCAGCGAGCGAGTTCATCGCCTCCTGAGCGGTCTTCGCACCGGACGACGCATCGCCGATGTTCTGCCACCAGAGCTGGGCCAGCTTCGGATAGTCCGGGATGTTGTTGCCGGTCGGAGACCACTGCACGCGCGCCGGCGAACGGTAGAATTCGATCAGGCCGCCGAGCTTCGGCGCACGTTCGGTGAACGACTTGTCCCAGATGTCGGATTCCCGGATGAAGGTGAGACCGACATGGCTCTTCTTCAGCGACACCGTCTTCGAGGTGATGAACTGCAGATAGAGCCAGGCTGCCTTCCGGCGATCCGGCGGCGTCGACTTGAGCAGCGTGCCCGAGCCCACGTCCTGATAACCGAGCTTCATGCCTTCCTTCCAGTACGCGCCCTTCGGCGAAGGAGCCATGCGCCACTTCGGCGTGCCGTCGGCGTTCATCACCGGCAGACCCGGCTTCACCATGTCCGCAGTGAAGGCCGTGTACCAGAAGATCTGCTGGGCGATATTACCCTGCGCCGGCACCGGCCCCGCTTCGGAGAAGGTCATGCCCTGCGCCTGCGGCGGAGCATACTTCTTCAGCCAGTCGAGATACTTCACGATCGAATAGACCGCCGCGGGTCCATTGGTGTCGCCGCCGCGCTCGACGCTTGAGCCGACCGGACGGCAGCCTTCCATGCGGATGCCCCACTCGTCGACCGGCAGACCGTTGGGAATGCCCTTGTCGCCGTTGCCGGCCATGGACAGCCAGGCGTCGGTAAACCGCCATCCAAGCGACGGATCCTTCTTGCCGTAGTCCATGTGGCCATAGACCTTGACGCCGTTGATTTCCTTGATGTCGTTGGTGAAGAAATCCGCGATGTCTTCATAGGCCGACCAGTTCACCGGCACGCCGAGTTCGTAGCCGTACTTAGCCTTGAACTTCGCCTTGTATTCCGGATTGGTGAACCAGTCGTAGCGGAACCAGTACAGGTTCGCGAACTGCTGATCGGGAAGCTGGTACAGCTTCTTGTCAGGCGCGGTCGTAAACGAGCGTCCGATGAAATCGTTGATGTCGAGATAGGGATCGGTGACATCCTTGCCCTCTCCGGCCATGTAATCCGACAAGGCAATGGTCTGGCCGTAGCGGAAGTGGGTACCGATCAGGTCGGAGTCGTTGATCCAGCCGTCATAGACGTTCTTGCCGGACTGCATCTGGGTCTGCAGCTTTTCGACGACGTCGCCTTCCTGGATCAGGTCATGCTTGAGCTTGATACCCGTGATCTCGGTGAACGCCTTGGCGAGCGTTCCGGCTTCATATTCATGGGTGGTGATCGTTTCCGAAACGACATTGATCTCCATGCCCTTGAAAGGTTCAGCGGCCTTGATGAACCACTGCATTTCCTTCATCTGGTCTTCCTTCGACAGCGTCGAAGGCTGGAATTCGCTGTCGACCCATTTTTTGGCCGCCGCTTCGTCAGCGAAAGCCGGTCCGCTGATCGCAGCCGACGATGCAATCAACGCGACTGCGCTCGCCATCGTCAAAAGACGATACTTCCCGGTTAGATGCCGCATTTGTTTCCTCCGTTGAAACATAACCTCAGCTCCGGGTTGATCCCGGATCTGCCTTCTCTCGACCCGCTAGACGTTGCGAAATATGACAACAGCCGACGCGAGCGAAATGGCGGTGGCGAACCACAGACTCGAAACCTCGACGCCCTCCCCGATGGGAAGTGTCGCAATCGTGTCCGTGCCCGCAAATGCAATCCACAAAAGATGAATGACCGCAGCGAGGATCAGCGAAATGAACAGCCGGTCGCCGCGGGTGGTGGGGATTCTCAGAATTCCGACACGCTCGGCTTCGGGATAGCGAACCGCGAGCCATGTCATGACCGCGAGCGTGCCGGCCAGCAGGCAGAAGAAGATCGCCGTCGGGGCCGTCCAGGCCATCCATGCGATATTTTCCATGGCTACACCCGCCCCAGCGCGAAGCCGCGCGCGATATAGTTGCGGACGAACCAGATCACCAGCGCGCCCGGAATGATGGTGAGGACACCGGCCGCGGCCAGCAGGCCCCAGTCCATGCCGGAGGCGGAAATCGTGCGCGTCATCGTTGCCGCAATCGGCTTGGCGTTGACCGAGGTCAGCGTGCGCGCCAGCAGCAGTTCGACCCACGAGAACATGAAGCAGAAGAACGCCGCGACGCCGATGCCGCTTGCGATCAGCGGCATCAGGATTTTCACGAAGAAGCGCGGGAACGAATAGCCGTCGAGGAACGCGGTTTCATCGATCTCCTTCGGCACGCTGGAGATGAACCCTTCGAGAATCCAGACCGCCAGCGGCACATTGAACAGACAGTGCGCCAGCGCCACCGCCCATGGCGTATCGAACAGGTTGATCGCGGAATAAAGATTGAAGAACGGCAGCGCGAACACCGCGGGCGGCGCCATGCGGTTCGACAGCAGCCAGAAGAACAGGTGCTTGTCGCCGAGGAAGCGGTAGCGCGAGAATGCATAGGCGGCCGGCAGCGCGAACGAAATCGAAATCACCGTGTTGATGATGACGTATTTCAGCGAATTGATGTAGCCCGAGTACCAGCTCGAATCCGTGAAGATGCGCTGATAGTGCATCAGGGTCGGCTTGTTCGGCCACAACGTCATGGTCGTGACGATTTCCGTGTTGGTCTTGAAGCTCATGTTCACGAGCCAGTAGATCGGCAACAGCAGGAAAATCAGGAACAGGCCGAGGATGATGCGGCGCCCGGGAATGGTATGCATCACGCGCCTCCCGCCGGTTGCGCACGCTCGTTATCCGCGTTCGTCATCACGGTGTAGAACACCCAGCACACAATCAGGATGACGAGGTTGTAGACGATCGACAGCGCCGCCGCCTTGCCGAGGTCGAACTGTCCGAGCGCAATCTTGACCAGTTCGATGGACACGAATGTCGTGGAATTGCCCGGGCCGCCGCCGGTGACGACGAACGGCTCGGTGTAGATCATGAAGCTGTCCATGAACCGCAGCAGCACCGCGATCAGCAGCACACGCTTCATCTTCGGCAACTGGATCGCGGTGAACACCGCCCAGCGCGATGCGCCGTCGATCTGCGCCGCCTGATAATAGGCATCGGGGATCGACTTCAAACCGGCATAGCACAACAGCGCGACGAGGCTGGTCCAGTGCCAGACGTCCATGACAATGATGGTGCACCACGCATCGAAGCTGTTCGATACATAGTTATAGTCCAGCCCTATCTTGTTCAGCGTGTAGCCCAGCAACCCGATGTCGGGCCGCCCGAAGATCTGCCAGATGGTGCCGACCACATTCCATGGAATGAGCAGCGGCAGCGCGAGGATGACGAGGCAGGCCGCAACGCGCCAGCCTTCGCGTGGCATCGACAATGCGACCAGGATGCCGAGCGGCACCTCAATCGCCAGAATGATCGCGGAGAAAAGCAGATTGCGTCCGAGCGAGGCCAGGAAGCGATCGCCGAGATCGGTGCTCGGATCAAGCAGTTCCTTGAACCAGCCGACCCCATTCCAGAAGAACTTGTTGTTTCCGAATGTGTCCTGCACCGAATAGTTCACCACCGTCATCAGCGGCAGGATCGCGGAGAACGCCACGATCAGAAACACCGGAAGGACCAGCAGCCAGGCCTTGTTGTTGATCGTCTTGTCCATCAGGCGTGCCCCTCGACCAGAAGACTGTCCGCATAGACATGCATGTGAGCCGGATCGAACACGAGACCGGCTGTGTTGTCGGGCGCCGAGAAGCCGTTCGGCACCTTGGCCGCGAATTTCACGTCGCCGATCCGCACGCGCGCAAAGCGCACGCGCCCCAGATCGTCGATCCGCTCGATCTTCGCGGACAGCAGACCGGGCGCGGGTGGCGCAACCTCGACGAATTCCGGCCGCACGCCGATTTCGATTGTCGCGCCAAGCGGCAGGCTGCCGTAGGTGCGGTTCAGCTTGATCGTATGGCCGCCGATCGTCACTTCGTTGCCCCTCACCTCCGCAGGCACAATGTTCATGCCCGGCGAGCCGATGAAGTAACCGACGAAGGTATGCGCGGGTTTTGCGAACAGTTCTTCCGGCGTGCCACTCTGCACCACGGCACCGTCGTGCATCACCACCACCGTATCGGCGAAGGTCAGCGCCTCGGTCTGGTCGTGGGTGACGTAGATCATGGTCAGATCGAGGGCCTGATGCAGCGCCTTGAGCTTGGAGCGCAATTCCCATTTCAGATGCGGGTCGATCACCGTCAGCGGCTCGTCGAACAGCACCGCCGCCACGTCCGAGCGCACGAGACCACGGCCCAGCGAAATCTTCTGCTTGGCGTCGGGACTGAGACGCACCGCCTTGCGGTCGAGGAAGGGTGTGAGGTCGAGCAGATGGGCGATCTCCGCGACACGCTTGCCGATCGCATCACGCGCCAGCCCGCGATTCTTCAGCGGGAAAGCGAGATTTTCGCCGACCGTCATGGTGTCGTAGATCACCGGAAACTGAAACACCTGCGCGATGTTGCGTTCGCGCGTCGTCGAGCGCGTGATGTCGTTGCCATCGAACAGCACCTTGCCGTGCGACGGCGTGACGATGCCGGAAATGATATTCAGCAGCGTGGTCTTGCCGCAGCCCGACGGGCCGAGCAGCGCATAGGCGCCGCCCTGCCTCCATGTCATGGTCATCGGCTTGAGCGCATAGGACGCCCGGTCGGCTGCGTCGCCGCCGTAAGAGTGCGCCAGATCAACAAGGTCGATGCGAGCCATGCGAGTGTCCTCACACCGTCGCGGGCGCGGCGACAAGCCGGCCAGTTTGATCGAAAATAAACAGATCGTTCGGATCGAGCACCGCGTCCAGTTCCTGCCCTGGCAGGAATTCGTGAATGCCCGGCAGCACCGCGACCCAGTTGTAGCCTTCGCGCGTCAGATGCACGAAGCTCTCGGAGCCGGTGATCTCGGTGACGTTGACCGTGGTCACGAATGCGTGGCGTCCATTGGACGGCGTCGCCACGTCAAGCTGGTGAGCCCGGAAACCGACCTTGTAAGTCCCGTCGCTCAGGCCTTCATAGAGGCCCGCCACGGATGCGCGCTCGCCGCCGGAATAGAAGATCGAACCGTTCTTCTTCTCGATCCCGACCGTGTTGAGCGGCGGATCGGAAAACACTTCGGCGACCTCCATGGTCTCGGGCCGCCGATAAACCTCCGGCGTCGCGCCGATCTGCAGCGCCCGTCCCTCGCCCATGCAGATGGTGCGGCCGCCAAGCAGCAATGCTTCGGAGGGCTCTGTCGTGGCGTAGACGAAAATCGCACCGGACTCTTCAAAGATGCGCGGCAGCTCGCTGCGCAATTCCTCGCGCAGCTTGTAATCCAGATTGGCGAGCGGCTCATCGAGCAGGACAAGGTCCGCGCCCTTGACCAGCGCACGGGCGATCGCGGTACGCTGCTGCTGGCCGCCGGACAGTTGCAGCGGTGTGCGCGTCAGATACGGCTCCAGCTTGAGCAGCTTCGCCGCCTCCCGAACGCGGTTCTCGATCTCGCTGCTCGCCACGCCCTGCACGCGCAGCGGCGAGGCGATGTTCTCGTAGACCGTCAGTGTCGGATAATTGATGAACTGCTGGTAGACCATGGCGACCGAGCGCTTGCGCACGTCGAAGCCGGTGACGTCCTTGCCATCGACCAGCACGCGCCCCGAGGTCGGCTTGTCGAGTCCGGCCAGGAGCCGCATGATCGAGGTCTTGCCGGAGAGCGTCGGCCCGAGCAGCACATTCAGCGTACCGCGCTCCAGCGTCAGCGACACGTCGCTGATCCAGTTGGCGCCGTTCACCTCGCGCGACACATGATCGAGGGTAACGCTCATGCGCGGCCTCCCGCTTCTTTCAGCGGCATGTCCATGCCGCTGCGATGCGCGGCGATCCACTCGTCCAGAGCCTTCACCTCATCGGCTGACAGACGCAGGCCCAGCTTGGAGCGCCGCCAGACAATGTCCTCCGCCGTGCGCGCGAATTCCTGCGCCATCAGGTAGCGTACTTCACGTTCCGTCAGCGTATCGCCGAACGCCTGCCCGAGATCGGCGGCAGACGACGCCTTGTCGAGAACCTTGGCAGCGCGCGTACCATAGGCGTGCGCAAGGCGAAGCGCGAGAGACCGCGACAGGAACGGATGGTCGCGGATCAGTTCGTCCGCCAGCGCCGGGATGGCGGAGACATCGAGATCGCCGCCGGGCAGCGGCGTGCTCCCGGTCCATCCGGCGGGCTTCGCCTTGCCGGGCAGGTATTGTTCCAGCCGCTCCAGCGCCTCCTCGGCGAGGCGGCGATAGGTCGTGATCTTGCCACCGAAAATCGAGAGCAGCGGCAGGCCGCCCGGCGCATCGAACTCGAAGACATAGTCGCGCGTCGCGGCCTTGGCCTCGCTGGCGCCGTCGTCATACAGCGGGCGCACGCCGGCATAGGCCCACACGACGTCCTCGGGTTTTACCTGTTTGGCGAGATAGTCGTTCACCGACTGGCACAGATAGGTGATTTCTTCCGCCGTCGCCTTCACCTTGGAGGGATCGCCGTCGTAATCACGATCGGTGGTGCCGATCAGGGAAAAATCGTTCTGGAACGGAATGACAAAAACGATACGGCCGTCGGCGTTCTGGAACGTGTAGGCCCGGTCGTGATCGTAGAGCTTCGGCACCACGATGTGCGAGCCCTGCACCAGCCGGACCTTGGCTCGGGCGTTGACACCGGCACGGCGGTTCAGCACGTCTTCCACCCAGGGCCCGCCGGCGTTGACCAGCGCACGCGCCTGGATACTGCTTTTTGCACCGGTGACCGTGTCTTCCAGCAGGACTTCCCAGCAATCGCCCTGACGCCTTGCCTCAACGGCGCGCGTGCGCGTGCGGATCACCGCGCCGCGATCCGCGGCATCGCGGGCGTTGAGCACCACAAGGCGCGCGTCATCGACGAAGCAGTCGGAGTATTCAAAGCCCTTGGTGAAGCGGCCGCGCGCCAGCGGCTGGCCCACCGGATCGCGGGCGAGATCGACGGTCCGCGTGGCCGGCAGCAGACGCCGCCCGCCGAGATGGTCATACATGAAAAGGCCGAGCCGCAGCAGCCAGGCCGGGCGCAGCCCTGCGTGATGCGGCAACACGAAGCGCAGCGGACGGATGATGTGCGGCGCGATCTGCCACAGCGCTTCGCGCTCGATCAGCGCCTCGCGGACCAGACGGAACTCGTAATATTCGAGATAGCGCAGGCCGCCGTGAATGAGCTTGCTCGACCATGACGAGGTGCCGCTGGCCAGATCGTTCATTTCGCACAGGAAGACGGAATTGCCTCGGCCAGCGGCGTCGCGGGCAATGCCGCAGCCGTTGATGCCTCCGCCAATGATTGCGAGGTCGAAAACCTGTCCCACCACGTCTCCCCGGCGCTCGCTATTTTCATTTATAGCGATTTCGCTTTCGATTGTGATTAAATCACAACCATAAACGAAAGCAAGCGCGGGGGCGACATTGTGGGCAACGGACCCCACCGCTGTAAAAATATCCAAAATATCAGATGGATACGGGCTACAGGCGCTGCGCGTTGAAGCGTCTGCCGTCAGACGGATTTGAAAGTGAGTGCGGAGAATGGGCTGCGGTTACGCGACGTCCGCCGGCTTGTCCGGCATCGCCGCGATCACCTCGATCCCGCGATTGTTGCAGATCGCCTGAAGACTGGCGGGCAGCGGCAGATCGGTCACGAAGGTATGGATCTGGCTGAGATGGGCGATGCGCACCGGCGCATTGCGGCTGAGTTTGGTGCTGTCGGCCACCAGCATGACGCTGCGCGCGTTTGCGATGATCGCCTGCGCGGCCTGCACCTCGCGATAGTCGAAGTCGAGCAGCGCACCCTCTTCGTCAATCGCGGACGCGCCGATGATCGCGTAATCGACCTTGAACTGGGTGATGAGGTTGTTTGCGGTCGAACCGATCACCGCGCCGTCAGCGCGGCGGACCGTCCCGCCGGCGACAATGACCTCGATCCGCGGATGGCGATACAGCAGCATCGCCACGTTCAGGTTGTTGGTGATGACCAGCAGGTCCTCATGCGCGGTCAGCGCGCTCGCGACCTCTTCCGTCGTGGTGCCGATGTTGATGAACAGCGAACAGCCATTGGGAATCTGCGCCGCCGCCGCCGCTCCGATGGCTTTCTTCTCGTCCGCCGCCACGAACCTCCGCGCCTCATAGGCGAGGTTCTCCACGCCGGAGGCGATGATCGCCCCGCCATGAACCCGCGTCATCGACCGGCGGTCACACAGGTCGTTCAGGTCCTTGCGGATGGTCTGCGCCGAAACCTCGAAGCGCCGGGCCAGATCCTCCACCGTGACCCGGCCGGACGCGCGCGCGATGTTCAGAATGTCGGACTGGCGGTTGGAAAGCTCGGTCATTCAGCACCTTAACCCTACGGGGCCAATGGTGCTGCCGTTGCCGCGCGCGGTCAACTCGGCATTTCAGCGGATCGTCCGAGTGGTTAAATCCGCTGCGTGCGACCGCTCAAACCGCCGTCTTGCGATGCCGGATCGGCGCGCCGAAGGTCAGGCTGGCCGCCGCGTCGATGATGCTGTTGGTGTCGATGCCATAGTGCCGATAGAGGTCGCCAAGGGTGCCGGTCTGGCCGAATGTCTCGACGCCAAGCGCCTCGGCACGATGGCCCTGCACGCTGCCGAGCCACGCCAGCGTCGCCGGGTGCCCGTCGATCACCGTGATCAGTCCGCAGTCACGCGGCAACGGCGCAAGCAGCCGCTCGATATGACTCAACTCGCGCGGCCCGCCTGCGCGGCGCAGCTTGCGCGAGGCGGTCCAGCCGGCATGGAGCCGATCCGCCGAGGTGATCGCCAGCAGGCCGATGTCCCGCCTGCTCTCGCCGAGCAGTCCGGTCGCCTCGATCGCTTCCGGCGCGATGGCACCGGTATAGGCAATCACCAGTTCAGCGTTCGGCCCCGGAGGCCGCAGCCAGTACGCGCCCGCGGCAATGTCGCTTTCGAGTTCAGGCGTCATCGTGCGCTGCGGCTGATCGAGCGTGCGCGTCGACAGCCGCAGATAGACCGAACCGCCGTCGTCATCGCGCTGCATATGCTCGAAGCCCCAGCGCATGATCACGGCGAGTTCGTCCACGAAGGCAGGCTCGAACGAGGATAGCCCGTCCTGCGCCATGCCGATCAGCGGCGTCGCAATCGACTGGTGCGCGCCGCCTTCCGGCGCCAGTGTGATGCCCGACGGGGTCGCCGCCACCATGAAACGGGCGTCCTGATAGCAGGCATAATTCAGCGCATCGAGACCCCGCTCGATGAAAGGATCATACAGCGTGCCTATCGGCAGCAGCCGCTCGCCATTGATGGAATGCGACAGGCCGAGCGCGGAGAGCATGATGAACAGATTCATCTCCGCGATGCCGAGTTCCATATGCTGGCCCTTCGGCGAATAATCCCACGCGAAGGTCGATGGAATCTTCTCCTTGCGGAACAGATCGGTGTTTTCCGCCATGGCGAACAGGCCACGGCGGTTCACCCATGGCCCGAGATTGGTGGACACGGTCACGTCGGGCGATGTGGTGACAATGCGTTCGGCCAGCTTGGTATCGCCGCGCGCGAGTTCATTCAGAACGAGGCCAAAGCCCTGCTGCGTCGCCATGCGCGGTGTCAGCGTCACCTTCAGCTTCGCTGGCACCTCGATTGTCGGCGCATGCAGCCGCCGCGCCCCGTCGCGCGCAAACGTCACGTCTTTCAGGAACGCCTCGATGCGCGTGTGATCGAGCGCGATTCCTTCCAGCCGGTCCCATTCATGGCCGGGACGGATGTTCTGCGCGGCGCGAAACGCTTCCATCTGCGCGACGGTCATCAGCCCGGCGTGATTGTCCTTGTGGCCCTGGAACGGCAGCCCGACGCCCTTGATGGTGTAGGCGATAAAACACACCGGCCGGTCGTGATCGACCGCCTCGAAAGCCTCCAGCATGCTGGCCATGTCGTGACCGCCGAGATTCGACATCAGCGCCAGCAGTTCGCCGTCGCTGCGCTTCTCGATCAATTTCGTCACCGCGCCCTGATCGCCGATGTCGTCCAGCAGGTGCTTGCGGAAGGCCGCGCCGCCCTGAAAGCACAGCGCCGCGTACATCTGGTTCGGACAGGTGTCGATCCAGTTGCGTAGCGCCTCGCCGCCCGGCTCCGCGAACGCAGCCTGCATCAGCTTGCCGTATTTCACGATCACCACGTCCCAGCCGAAATTGCGGAACATGGTCTCGAGCTTTTCCCACAGACCTTCCCGGATCACCGCGTCGAGACTCTGGCGGTTGTAATCGACAATCCACCAGGTGTTGCGCAGGCCCTGCTTCCAGCCTTCGAGCAATGCCTCGAAGATATTGCCTTCATCAAGCTCGGCATCGCCGACCAGCGCGATCATGCGCCCTTCGGGACGATCCTTCATCCAGCCGTGCGACTTCACATAGTCCTGCACCAAGGATGAGAACAACGTCTGCGCCACGCCAAGACCGACCGAGCCGGTGGAAAAATCCACGTCGTCGACGTCCTTGGTGCGCGATGGATAGGATTGCGCGCCCTTGAAGCCGCGGAAATTCTCCAGCTTCTCGCGGGTCTGCTGGCCGAGCAGATACTGAATGGCATGGAACACAGGACTCGCATGCGGCTTCACCGCCACGCGATCCTCCGGCTTCAGTACGCCGAAATACAGCGCCGACATGATCGTCGCCAGCGATGCGCTGGAGGCCTGATGGCCGCCGACTTTCAACCCATCGGTATCCGGCCGGACATGATTGGCATGATGGATGGTCCACGATGACAGCCACAGGACTTTTTTCGTGAGGGCGATGAGGATTTCCAGACGCGACGGGTCGATGGACATGGCGGTCACCGGGATTGGGCAGAGCCTCGATGCTATTCCTCCCAGCCCGCGCAAAAATCTCAAATCATCTCGACTGATATCAGATTATTGGTATAGTTTACCAATCTATCGAGCCATTATGAGATTTCATTCCGATGACCGATCTCGACGCGATTGACCGAAAAATCCTGACGATCCTCCAGGCTGACAGCCGCGTCACCATGCAGGAACTGGCGGATCAGGTCGGCCTATCGGTGTCGCCCTGCCATCGCCGGGTGAAACTGCTTGAAGAGCGCGGCGTCATCACGCGCTATATCGCCATGGTCGATCAAAAATCTGTCGGGCTTCCGGTCAGCGTGTTCATCTCGATCAAGCTGGAGCGGCAGAGGGAAGAAGACCTCGACCGGTTCGCGAAGGCGATCTCGAAATGGAAGGAAGTGCTGGAATGCTACCTGATGACCGGCACTCGCGACTATCTGCTCCGCGTCGTCACCGCAGATCTTCCTTCTTATGAAACCTTCATCAAAACCAAGCTGACTCGCCTCGACGGCATCGCGTCCATCGAATCGAGCTTCGCGCTCAGTCAGGTGAAGTATTCCATCGCGCTGCCGGTGTGATCCCGGCCGGCGATCTCACGCGCCCATCGTCAGCACGACGCGAAAGCGCGCCTTGTTGCCGTGCATCCGGTCATAGGCTTCGGCCACCTGCTCCAGCGGAAACGCTTCCGTCATCGCGCGGATGTTCTGCAACTGGCTGAAGCCGAGGGTGTCCTCGATCTCGATCGGCGATCCGGTGTTGACGCCAATGATGGACCGCTCGCCGAAAATCAGATCGCCGACATTCACCTTCAGCGGCTCAAGGCCGGCGCCGACCACCGCAAGTTGTCCGTGCGGCTTCAGCCCGCCGATCAGCGGCGCCATCGCCGCTGTGCTGGACACGGTGGCGACCACGACGCTGGCGCCGCCCATCTTTCGCAGGGCTTTCGCTGCGTTCTCGGCCTCGCTGTCGATATAGGCATGCGCGCCGAGCTTCATGGCCAGTTCCGCCTTGTCCGCTCCGCGCGCAACAACAACTGTCCGGAAACCCATATACCGGGCAAACTGCACCGCGAGATGGCCGAGGCCGCCAAGGCCGTGAATCACGACCAGTTCACCCGCCAGCGCAGGCGACTTGCGCAGCGCGTTGAACGTGGTGACGCCTGCGCACAGCAGCGGCGCGGCCTCGATAGCGGACATGTCATCGGGAATCGACACCAGGCCGCGATCTTTCGCGATCATGACTTCGGCGTAGCCGCCATCGTAGTGGATGCCGGAAAGCACCTGATTTCTGCAATTGATCAGATCGCCGCGGCGACAGGACTCGCAATGGCCGCAACTGCCGCCAAGAAAGCCGATCCCCACCCGCTGCCCGACACGCCATTGCTGCACACCTGTGCCGAGCGCGTCGATCCGGCCGACAACCTCATGACCCGGCACGCGCGGATAGGCGATGCCGGGATATCCGCCATCGACCGTCAGCACATCGGTATGACAAATGCCGCAGGCCTCGACCCGGATGCGAACCTCGCCCGCGCCCGGCTCACGCATCGGCAACGTCGCCAGTTCGAGCTTGCCGCCGCCGACGGCCTGCGCCGCCCTGTAGGTCTGACCTGACATTGATTTCCCCCTGAACCGATGAAGGCTGCCGCGCTGACCGCCGCAACCGGACATTGCACGGCCTTACCGGCTCTGGGTGCTTATCGGTTCAGGATACATAGACCGGGACGAAGTGAAAGGTTCGTCCTGCGGGAAAACGACATGGCTTGCGGTCAAACGAACACGGCAGGAGCCATTGTCCTTATCGGTTTCGTTTGAGGAAGAAGTATCCGCACAATACGATCGGGACCGCCAGCGTCGCCCAGGATACGCCATCCCAGACCCCATCCCCGACCAGGGCGGAGACGAGACCGACGACACTCAAGACGCCGAGGAGCATCGGGATTGCGAAAATCTGGCCGTTGGTCTGGCGGCGCGCCCGCGGAGCCGGCTTCATGACGTGTACACCGGCCGGTGATCCGACGCCGCGGCATCGACGACGACCCGCTCGACACTGACGCCCGACTGCCGCCGTCGCAGCCACAGATAGAGCCCCGTAATCAGCACGGCGATGGTGATGATATCCAGAATCGCCCAGATGATCTTGAGCGGCATGCCGCCATAGTCGCCGAAGTGCAGCGGCTGCGAGATCAACAGCGTCGAGACATACCACGGCAGGTCGCGGCTGTCGGTGAGCACGCCGGTTTCCGCATCAATCAGCGCCGGCTTGAGCAGCTTCGCGGTCAGCGGGGTATTGCCCTTCATGAAGACCGCATAGTGACTCTTGCTGCTGAAGATCGTTCCGGGAAACGCCACAAAGGCCGGTTTCATATTCGGCTCGGCCTTGATCGCCACCTGCACCGCCGCGTCGATCGACGACGGATGCGCCGGCAGCGGCTTGTCTTTGTACTGTGCGGTCATCTCCGCAAGCTGACCAAACTGCCATATCTTGATGACGAGTTCAGCCCAGGTGTTGATGACGCCGGTGAAGCCGACCACCAGCATCCACATCACCAAAACAATGCCGGTGAGATTGTGAATGTCGAGCCAGCGCACCACGCGCAGCCGGTCGCGGCGGTATGTGCCGAATCTCAGTTTCCGCATCGACGGCGCGTAGACGACAATGCCCGAAATGATCGCGACACAGAACAGGATACCCATCAGCCCGAGAAACAGTTTTCCCGGCAGACCGGCATACATGTCGGTGTGCAGCTTCAGCATGATGTACGTGAAACGGCCGGTGACGTCCGGCGCGTCGAGATACTGCGCGGTGTGCGCCGCCACGCGAACGATCCGGTTGTCGGACGGGTTGCCTTCCAGCGTCTTGCCGATGCTGACCATCAGCGCATTGGCATCGTCGGGGTCCCAGATCAGGAAATGCGGTACCATCCCGGGATCTTTAGTCAGGCTGTTCTTCACCACGAGATCGAGGCTGGCCAGCGGCGCGCCTTCAGCCACCTGCTCCGCCTGCACTTCGTCATGCAGCAGATGGTCGATCTCGTGATGGAAGATCAGCGGCAGGCCGGTGATGCAAAGCATCAGCATGAACACGGTGCAGATGATGCTGGACCACTTGTGGACCCAGCCCCATCGGCGCAATGATTTGCCGGTGCCTGCCACCTGTTATCTCCCTTCGTTCCAGGAATATTTCAGGGTGCCGAGAACCGTGCGCGCCGTTCCGAGACCGCAATACGGAAGGCCCGTCAGACATGACACCGTGTAATACTTGTTTGCAAGATTTGTGGCGTTGATCTGTGCCTTCCAGCCCTTGAGATCGGGGCGGGCATAAGCGAGATCATAGCTCACGCTGGCATCGAACAGCGTATAGGACGGCAACACGAAGGAATTAGTAGCGTCGCCATAGCTCTCGCCGACATAGCGCACGCCGGCGCCGATGCCGAGGCCTGCCAGACTGCCGTCAAACCAGGTGTACTTCGCCCACAGCGATCCCTGATCGAGCGGCACGCCATTCAGATACTTGCCAACGTTTGCGGGTGTAAGGCTCTTGGTCACCTTGGCGTCGATTTTGGTGTAGGCGGCAATGATTTCGAGTTCACGGGTGACATTGCCTCGCGCCTCGAGCTCAAAACCACGCGAACGCGCGGAGTCGGTCTGCAGGCTCGTCAGGCCGAACGATGCGGGATCTCCTGTGAGAATATCGTTCTGGTCGATCTCGAACAGAGCCGCGGTGAACATCAGGTTCGTGCCGACCGGCTGGAACTTGACGCCGATTTCCTTGCCCTCACCTGTGGTCGGCTTGAACGGGGTCGTGCTGCCAGCCATCGCACCGGTATTCGGCACAAAGGACGTCGAGTAGTTGACGTACGGCGACAGGCCGAAATCGAACAGATAGTTCAGGCCGACACGACCGGTATAACCGACGTCGCTGCGCTGGTAGAGTCCCGGCGGCGGATAGGCAAAGGGCGCCATCGGCGCAGTGGCGTTCAATTGCGTATTGACCCAATCCTGTCTTCCGGTGAGCGAAAGCGTCCATCTATCGAGCTTGATCTGATCCTGCGCGTAGATACCCACCTGGTCGATCTTGCTGGTGTTCTGGATGAACGGGCTCAGCGAAGAAAATGCCGGTATCGGTGACACGCCATATATTGGGTTATAGGCATCAATGGACGGGAACGGGCCGCCAAAGGCGGCGGAGCCAGCACTGCGGTAATCGACGCCGCCCGTCTGATGAAGGTAGTCGGCACCGACCAGAACCTTATGCGTCAGAATACCGGTCCTGAAATCGGCCTGAAGCTGATTGTCGAGCGCAACGTTCTGGGCGCTGGCCTTCACATAGTTATAGGAGCGTCCGACCAGCCGCGTCGGATTCAATGGGTCCATGGTTTCGGGGCGAACGCTCTGGAGATCGTTCGTGACCTCCGTGTAGCGCATGTTTTGCCGGAACTGGATGTTGTTGTCGAAGCGATGCTCGAACGCATAGCCGATCATTTTCTGTTCGAGCTTGTAGCCGTCGACCGAAGGCTCGCCGAGATAACGGCTGTACGGCACCGGCCCGTTCGGATTTGGCAGGAACGAGATTTGTCCGGGCACATACTGCTGATAGCCCTTGTTGTCGATCTTCTGATACTGCGACAGGATCGTGAAGCTGGTGTCGTTCGTCGGCCGCCAGGTGAAGCTCGGCGCGATGAACAGCTTGTTGTCCTGCATGAAATCGGTCTGGGTATCGGCCAGCCGTCCGAGACCCACAATGCGGTAGAGAAACTCGCCGTTCTTGTCGATCGGGCCGCCGATGTCGAAGGCGCCCTGCTTGTAATTGAAATTGCCGAAGGTGGTTTCAAAATCATAGTGCGGGATCGCGGTCGGACGCTTGCTCACCATGTTGATCAGGCCGCCCGGATCGGACTGACCGTAAAGACCGGACGATGGCCCTCTCAGCACCTCGATACGCTCAAGACCGTAAGGCTCGATCTTCGGCATGGCGAAGGTGGTGCTGTCCGTCGGCAGGCGAAGCCCGTCGAGATAACGCGGAGCATCAAAGCCGCGCAGCTTGACGCCATCGAAGAAGGCGTTGGCGCCATAGCCCTGCAGCGAGACGCCCGGCGTGTAGCGCAGCGCATCCTGAACCGACTGCGCGCCCTGATCCTGAACCTGATCTTTCGTCACGACGGAGACGGACTGTGGTGTTTCGAGAAGCGGCGTGTCGGTCTTGGTCGCCGTCACGCTCTGCCGCGCGGAATAGCCGACCACCGGCCCGGTTCCGGTTTCACCGGCCTGAACAGGCGCGGGCTGCTGCACCGGCGCAGGCGCCGGAGCGACGCGCGGCGCGCGGCGCGGACGGGTCCGCTGCCCTGCCACCCGCACTTCCGGAAGAGTGGTTGCTGATTGCCTTTCGGACGGCGGTTCCGAGGATTGTGCGAACGAAGGCGTCGCCTGACAGACACCTCCCAAGATCGCCACACCCAGTGCGCTGCGCATGGTCACGCGCAGAACATCCCTCGACAACAACCGCCCCATCGCAAATTCCCCATTTCGCCCGGCTTTTCAGCCCTCTAGCGGAGAAAGCAGATTTGATCAGCCGCCGCCTTTGCGGACGCGCAAAAACCCTTTGATCGTATGTTGACCTTCTCAAAGGTGGAGGTGTTGGCCCGCGAGTGCGGCATTTAAGACGCACTGCGCTATCCGGCCTGTGCTGACGAGCGGCTTCAGGAAAAACTCTGGCTGCGGTAAAGGCTCGGCACCGAGCCGAAATGCTTGCGGAAGGCGGTCGCGAAATTCGCCGGATTCGTGTAGCCAACGAGATCGGCCGCCTCGGTCACGGTCATGTTCTGATAGACCAGCGCCTCGCGCGCGACCTCAAGCCGCCGCGTCCTGAGATAGTCGATCGCACTGACGCCATAGGCCGCGCGGAAACGCAGATTGAACGAGCGGCGGCTGGCGCCCGCCCGGCGCGCCAGTTCGGCAATCGACCATGGATAACGCAAATCCGCATCCATCATGTCTTTCGTGGCCTGCAGACGCGCCCGCTTGTGATCGACCGGATTGCTCAGTTCAAGATTGTGGCGCAATGCGAAAATGCCCCGCGCCAGAATTTCGGTCGCCTGCGCGCTCATCAGCAGGCGCGCGGCCTGCCCGTCCAGCGATGGCGACAGGATTTCTGCCGCGATGGCCTGAATGCGCGGCGGCACCTGCACCGAGAACGCCACAACAGGCCGCTCCGTCGCCCTGAACAGATCGACGAACGCCTGCTCCAGCCCCAGTGCCGTGAGCGACTCTCGCGGAAATCCGACACCGACCGCGCGGATGGGTCCGCGGGGCGCCGCGCCGCTGCAGGGCGTCGGTTCACGGATCGCCATCGCAAGCAGATGATTCTGGGTGTAGCGGACCTTCTCTGGCCCGTCGTCTGCGAAGCTCTCGCCGGTGCCTTCAAGCACGATGGTCATGTAAAGACCCGGCTTCATCACCGCATGGGTGCGAAGTTCGGCCGGCAGATCGAAAACGCCGGGCTGAAGAAGGCAGCCGGGATTGTCCAGCCAGATCAGGCTTTGAGAAAACGTGTCTTCGACAGGACGATTCTCGCCATCGAGAATCTGGTAGTCGTCAACAATTAGGTTGAAAAGGCTGTTCATTCGCGCGCTGCTCTGGCTCGCACTATGACCATCCGCACCGCGCTGCTCAACCGGCGGCAGGTGACTTTAGAGCTATTTGAAACTGGAGCCGTTCAAAATTTGGACCGCGCCCACGCACGCGGCATTCGGCCACCGCGATCAGAGATCGAAAAATACCGTTTCCCTGTCGCCTTGGAGATGAATGTCAAACCGGTACGTCGCTGTACCGCCCTGCTCACGGGTTGCGATCAGTGTCGCGCGGCGCTCGGCAGGAACCAGAGCGAGGATCGGATCGTCCGCATTTTCAGACTCATCCGCAAAGTAAATCCGCGTGATCGCCTGCTGGGTCATACCGCGCGCAAAGACCGCAAGCAGAATATGCGGCGCCTGCGGCTTTCCGCCGGGACCCGGCACCGAACCCGGCCTGATGGTGCGGAACTCGAAACCGCCGGCTGCATCCGCGCCGCAACGGCCAAAGCCCTTGAACGCGGCATTGGCGACGGCGCGCGTATCCTGCGGATCGGCGAAACGTCCCTGCGCATCGGCCTGCCAGATTTCCATCATTGAATCCGGAATGACCTTGCCTTCGCCGTCGAACACCTGCCCGACAATGCGAATGCGCTCGCCGGAGACATCGGGCGTGACAAGATCGTTGCCGAACGCATCGTTCCATGCGTAATCGCTGCCGGGCGTCAGGCCGTATTTGAAGTAAGGGCCGACGGTCTGTGAAGGCGTGATGTTGCTCATCAGTCATTATCCAGCGGCGTGGCGTTGCGCCCGCGCAATACAATGTCGAAGCGATAGCACAGCGCCCAGTCGGGTTGGGTGTTTTCGAGATCGAAGCTCGACACCATCCGCATCCGCGCATGCTCATCCGTCACAGAATTGAAGATCGGATCGTACGCGAACAGCGGATCGCCGGGAAAATACATCTGCGTCACGATGCGCGAGATGAAGGAGTGCCCGAACACCGAGAAATGGATATGCGCGGGCCGCCAGGCGTTGTGGTGATTGCCCCATGGATATGCGCCCGGCTTGATGGTGACGAAGCGATAGTATCCTTGCGCGTCCGTCTGCGCGCGGCCGGCGCCGGTGAAATTCGGATCAATCGGCGCGGGATGCCGATCGACGACGTGAATATAGCGCCCGCATGCATTGGCCTGCCAGATTTCCAGCAAGGTGTTCGGAACGCCCCGTCCGTCCTCGTCACGGACGTGGCCGTGAACGATGATGCGCTCGCCGAGCGGCTCGCCCTTGTGCTGGATGGTCAGGTCGTTGTCATTCTCCCGCACCGCCTCATGGCCATAGACCGGCCCGGTCAGCTCCGACAGCGTGTGCGGAATGACAACCAGCGGCTTGGTTGGCGACCGGAGCACGGTACTCTTGTAGGCGGGCGACAGGCGCGGCGCATGGGCTGCGTTGCTGTCTCGCGGATAGATCAGAGCCATGACCATCTTCTTCTTGTTGACGCCGTTGTACTACGCATTGATCAGTGAATGCCCACACCGAGCAACCGGTTCACCAGCGCCCGATCGGATTTCAGTTCCGCGGATTCGCCTTCCCAGACCGCGCGCCCGCGCTCCACCACCATCACGCGATCCGCAAAATTCAGTGCCCGCTCGATCTGTTGCTCAACCAGCAAGATGGTCATGTCGCCGCTGGTGGCAAGCCGGGAAATCGTTTCCATCAATTGATCGCAGATCACCGGCGCGAGGCCCTCCAGCGGCTCATCCAGCAGAAGAATTGACGGCTCGCCCAGCAGCGTCCGCGCCATCGACAGCATCTGCTGCTCGCCGCCGGACAATTGAAGGCCGAGATGCCGCCGCCGCTCCGCGAGCCGGGGAAACATCTGATAGATGCCATCGAGCCCATCACGTTGCCGGGTTTTGAAACCGGTGGACAGATTCTCTTCAACCGTGAGCGAACCGAAAATATCGCGGGTCTGCGGCACATATCCCATGCCGCAGAGCGCGCGCGCCGATGTGCGCAATGCGCTGATATCCCTGCCGTCGGCCAGGATGCGGCCGTGATGCCGCGTCGAAAGCCCCATGAGCGTTGCCAGCAGCGTCGTTTTGCCGACGCCGTTGCGCCCGAGAATGGCGAGGCGGCCGCCGGCCGGAACCTCGAACGACATCTCCGACACGATCTGCGTCGGGCCGTAACCGGCACTCAGGCGTTCGACCTCAAGCCGTGCGGCTGGCATCGGCATAGCTCCCAAGATAGGCACGGCGCACTTCGTCATCCTTTGTGACTTCGTCCGGGCTGCCCTCGAAGATGAGGCGGCCATTGGCGAGCACCAGCACCCGCTTCGCGAACCGGAACACAAGGTCCATGTCGTGCTCGATCATCAGCACGGCAATATCGGACGGCAGACGATTGATCGCGTCCAGAATCTTCGGTGCTTCGTCATGAGGAACCCCTGCCGCCGGCTCGTCCAGCAACAGCACCTTCGGCGTCAGCGCGAGGCCGATCGCGAGATCGAGCAGCCGCTGCTGACCGTAGGCAAGCTTCGTGACCGGAAGCTGCGCCAGATGGGCGATGCCGAGCATCCCCAGAATATGCATCCACTCGTCGCGAACCGCCGGCGCGAACGTCGCCACCGAGAAGAACCGCCGCGTCATGCCTTTGCGTTGCATAACCGCGAGCGCGACGTTCTCCGCGACCGACAGGCTGGCGAACAGGCGCGTGATCTGGAAGGTCCGCGCCAGCCCCAGTTGTACCCGCCCCGGAATGGAAACACCGGTGACGTCGTTGCCTTCAAAAAGGATGCGGCCGCCGGACGGCGCAAGATCACCGGACATCACATTCACCAGCGTGGTCTTGCCCGCGCCGTTGGGGCCGATCAGCGCCACCCGATCGCCCTTGCCGAGGCTGAAGGAGACGTCGCTGTTGACATGAAGGCCACCAAACGACTTCGAGACGTTCTGCAATTCGAGCAAGGCGCTCATGATCCACGCCTCCGCTGCGAGAGCGACGACCAGAGCGACGCAGCGCCATGGCCGAGGCCGCGAGGCGCGAAGATCACGATGGTGATAAGCAGCAGACCGACCAGCGTCATCCAGTGGAATGGATTAGCCGCCGAGACGATGTGCTCGAAGACCTGGAAGATCACCGCGCCGGCCAGCGCGCCCCACAGTGTCCCCGCCCCGCCAAGCACCAGCATGACCAGCACCTCAGCCGAACGCTCGAAGCTGACGCTGTCGAGGCCGACCACGCCCGTGTTGATCGCCATCAGCGCACCGCCGATGCCGGCGACAATTCCCGAGACGCCGTACATCACCACAAGCCGCGGATAGGCCGACGCGCCGATCATCAATGCGCGCAGAGAATCATCCTTGATGCCCCGGCACAGCAGGCCAAATGGGGAGCGGACGAAGCGCAGCAGCAGCACCACGACGACGGCAAGTGTCACCAGCGAAAAGATGTACGAGGTGCGGCTGTACATATCGAACGCGAACACACCGAAGATTTTCCCCGGCGAGATGCCGGACAACCCATCGCTTCCGCCGGTCCATGACGACAGCTTGTTGGCGAGCGAACTGACAAGCTGGCCGATGGCGATGGACAGCACGAGCTGCGGCAGGCCATGAAACCGCGTAATCAGTGCTCCGGAGATCAGGCCCATCACCAAGCCGGTGAAGGCGCCAATGACAAGAAGGATAAGCGGATTGGTCACGCCCGCGATGCAGGCATTGCCGACCGCATAGGCGCTGACACCGAACAGCGCTGCCTGCCCCAGCGTCGCGACGCCGCAATAACCGGTAACGAGATCGAGCGAGAGAACAAGGAACGTGATGCTGATCAGGCGTGTGAGAAATGCAAGGTCGTCGGGAAATGCGAAATAGCCGAACGCGCCGACCAGCGCGATGGTCAGCAGGCCAAGGGTTTCCTGCCGGAACTGAAAGCCCTGATGCGGTACTTCGGACTTGATCGCTTGATCCGTCATCCGTGCGCCCGCCCCAGAAGACCGCGCGGAAACAGGAATACGGTCAGGATCACCGCGAGATAGAAGAAGAATTCACCGAATTCCGGCGCCAGATATTTTCCCGTCGTGTCCGCAAGACCCAGGAACAGCGAGGCGGCCAGCGCGCCCATGATCGACCCTGCACCGCCGACCGAAACCACGACCAGAAACGTCACCATGTAACGCAGCGCATAGAACGGCTCGATCGGCAGCATCTCCGCGCCGAGAACGCCGCCGAACGCGGCAAGACCGACGGCCAGCGCGAAGGTCGCCGAATAGATCCATTGCGTGCGGATACCGAGGGACTCAGCCATATCGCCGTTATCGACCGCCGCGCGCATCCGCACGCCGAATTCCGTCTTGTCGATCAGCAGCCACAGCGCCAGCGCCGTGGTCAGGCCGCATGCAATCACCAGGAGGCGATGAGTCGCAATCATGCGGAAGCCGAGATCGAACGGGCCACTCAGCGCCGCCGGCAGCGGAATCGGCTTCGAGGTCGGGCCAAGCGTAAAATTGGCCAGGCCGATAATCACGAACGTGATGCCGATGGTGAGCAGAAGCTGGGTCAGCGCGTCGGAATGGCGATAGATGCGCCGGTAAAGCAGGACCTCGAACGGAATGGAGATGAGGATGGTGCCCACCACCGCCAGCACGATGGCGAGCGGATAGCTGACGCCGAGGGTCTTCAGCGCATAGGACGCGAGATAACCGCCGATCATGGCGAATGCGCCATGGGCGAGATTCACCACGCGCATCAGCCCCATCATGATCGACAGGCCGATTGAAATCGTGAACAGCACCATGCCATAGGCAATCGCGTCCAGCAGGATGCTCAGGGCGGTCAGCATCAGTAAACCTCTGCCTCCATCGTCGCACCCTGTCCCGCCATCAGCGTATCATGACGCACCACCCCGCGCAGCACGGTCATCAGTACGCAGGTTTTGGCAAGATCGGTGGAAGCATCAAACGGATCGCGGTCGAGGGCGACAAAATCCGCCGCCATTCCCGGCGCAAGCGTGCCGCGCCAGTCTTCCTGCTTCATCGCAAATGCGCCGCCATGAATGTAACTGCCCAGTGCCTGACGGCGAGTGAGCACTTCATCCGGTCCGATGGGTGAGCCGAGCGATGCGCCCCGATCCACGGCGTTCGCCATCCCGACCCACGGCGACGCATGTCCGGTCGGCGCATCGGAACTGCCGACCCAGGTCACGCCCGCGTCGATGACCGAGCGCGCGGGATACATTTTGCCGGCGTCCGATCCGAACGCGCCGAGAATGGAGCGGCGCATGCGTGTCAGGAAGCTCGGCTGGGTGACAATCAGCGCTTCGAGCGCCCTCATGCGCGCAAGGCCGCCGTCCGGCGGAACGAAATAATGCTCGATGCGATGACGCGGCTTTTGTCCGGGCAGCGCCCTCTCCGCTTTCTCGAAAGCGGAGATCACACGCGCGGAGGCGCGGTCGCCGACGCAATGGGTCGCGGTCTGCCAGCCATCCAGATGTGCCTCGACGATGACCCGCTCAAGGTCGTCCTCATCGCGCATGAAGAAGCCGGTCCCGCCTGTATCGGCGAATGGCTTGCTCACCGCGGCGGTGCGCGCGCCGACAATGCCATCGGCGAAGAACTTCAGCGTCATCCCCTGCCAGTCGGGATCGCGGCGCGGGGTCAGGCCGCGCGCGGCGGCATCTTTCGGATCGAGCTGATACATGAACCCAAGACGGATCGGCGCAAACGATGCGTCCTGACGAAGCAAATTCCATACCGCGAACTCGTCATCGAATCCGCTTGTAAAGCCCACCGCAGCTTCGACCGCCGCGGTCAGGCCCATGCAGATGCTGTCCCCGATGGTGGCGCGCAACGACGCGGCCATAGCCGCCGGATCAATCGGCGGAATGGCGCGGAAAATCGCCTCGGCCGCGCTTTCCTTGGCGCTGCCGTCCAGCCGCCCCGCCGCATCGCGCCCGAACGAACCGCTTGGCGGATCGGAGACGCCATCATCAATGCGCAGCAACTTCAGCGCCGCACTGTTGAGAATGGCGGTGTGACCGCAGAAGCGGCGGATGATAACCGGATGATCCGGCGCCACCGCGTCAATTTCGTCTCGCGTGGGATAGCGATGTTCGGCGAGATTGTTCTCGTCGAAGCCGACCGCCCTGATACATTGCCCGGTGCGCACTGTTCGCGCGGCTTCCGAAATCCGGCTCAGTCCATCCGAAAGGCTTCGGACATCCGTCCCATTGAGCGAAATCTGCTGCCGCTCGTTGGCGATGGCGAACAGATGCACATGCGCGTCGGTCAGGCCGGGAATAATCGTCGCGCCCCGCATGTCGACGGTCTGATCCGCCTTCGGCGCATCAGTCTCGTCACCGATCCAGTGAATGACCCCCTTGCGCGTCATCAGCGCACGGGCCGGACGCACATCATCGGCGGACCGGTAGACCCGCGCATTGATGAATCGGATGGAGTCCGGGCTATGCCGCATCGCTCGTTCAGTCGGGCTAGATAAAAGGATTGGCGCGGGCGGACCCGCGCCAATCACATCACATCGGACAGGCCGCTTACTTGACCAGGGCCCAATCAGGCTGGGCCTCGAAGGTCTGAAGCTCCTTGTTGATGAGCTTGCCGCCGTCTTTCGCGACCTCGCGCAGATAGACATTCTGCGTGATGTGGCGCGTCACGGGATCAATCGAGACCGGGCCGCGCGGGCTGACCCACTTCATGCCCTTGACCGCGGCGACAGCCTTCTCCGGATCGCGCTGGCCCTTGGTGGCTTCGATCATCTTGTAGATCACGCGCGCGCCGTCATAGGCCGCAACCGATGTCATGGTCACGTTGTCGGCGCTGGTGCCGACCTTGGCGAGCCGCTCAAGGAACGCCTTGTTCTCAGGCGACGCATGCGACACCGCATAGTGATAGGTCGAGAGAATGCCGAGGCCGTTGTCGCCGATGTTCGGCAGGTCCGGCTCGGTCACCACGTCGCCGGTCGAGATCAGCTTGACGCCCGACGCCTTCAGGCCGTTGTCGATATAGCCCTTCACAAAGCCGAGCGTCGGAGGACCGGCCGGCAGAAAGGTGAAGATGGTGTCGGCACCCGAACTCTTGATCCGCTGCATGATCGGGCTGAAATCGGTGGTCGCAATCGGCATGCGGATGGCTTCGACAATCGTGCCGCCTTCAGCCTCGAAGGTCTTCTTGAACGCCGCCTCGGCGTCGATGCCGGGACCGTAGTCGGTCACGGCGATGGCGACCTTCTTGGCGCCCTTGGCTTTCGCGACCTTGGCGGCCGGAACGGTGTTTTGCCACATCGTGAACGAAGTGCGGACGATGTAGGGGCTCTTCTCGACAATGGCCGAGGTCGCCGCGTTGAACACAATCATCGGCGTCTTGGCTTCTTCAAGCAAAGGCGCGACAGCCATGGCGTCCGGCGTGAAGTAAAGGCCAGCAATGTACTGCACCTTGTCCTTGACGATCAGCTCCTGCGCCAGCGCCTTGGACTTCGCAGGGTTGGGCGATTCCTCGTCGCGATAGATGAATTCGACATCATGGCCGGCAACCTTGTTGCCGTGTTCCGCCACCCAGGCGTCGATGCCTGCCTTGAAGTTTTGGCCGAACAGCGCATACGGCCCGGACATGGTGCCGATCACGCCGACCTTGATGGTGTCGGCCTGCGCCAGACCGGACATCAATCCGGCGACAGACAGCGCGCATGCGTATTTAAGTGCCTTGTTCATGTTGGTCCCCTGCTCCTGTTATTTTGCTTTGCTGTATCATCCACCGCGTGCGCTCAAAACATCTCGAAGTACTCGCGCTGCTCCCATTCGGTGACTTCGGCCTGAAAGCGCTCGATCTCGGCGTTCTTGATATGCACGTAGTAGTCCACCAGTTCGGCACCCATTGCGTTGCGGAAGAACGGATCGTCATGCAGCGCAAAAACTGCTTCGCGCAACGACTTCGGCAACAGGCTCGCCTTGGTCTCGTAAGGTGTATCGGCTGACGGGCCTGGGTCAATGGCGCGGTCCACGCCGTCCAGCCCGGACAGGATTTGCGACGACATATAAAGGTAAGGATTGGCCGCAGGCTCGCCGACACGGTTCTCGAATCGCGTCGCGGGGTCCTTCGGGCCACCGAGCACGCGGATCATGACGCCCCGGTTGTCGCGTCCCCAGATCGCGCGGTCCGGCGCCAGCGAATAGGAGCGGTAGCGCTTGTAGCCGTTGATGGTCGGCGTGGTGAACACGGTGGCCGCACGGGCATGGTCCAGCAATCCGCCGAGATAGCCCTTGCCGAACGCCGAGAGGAATTCACCGTCGCTGTCGGACATGAAGGCGTTGCGGCCATCGGCCTTCGACACCAGCGACTGATGCAGATGCCAGCCGGACGAAACCACGTTGGGAATACGCGGGCGGCACATGAAGGTGGCGTGATAGCCATGGCGGTGGCAAATCTGCTTCACGGCGCTGCGGAACAGCACCATGGTGTCGGCGGGATCAAGTCCGACCGCGGGCGCGAAGGTGAACTCGCACTGGCTCGGGCCGAACTCAACTTCGATGGAGCGCAGCGGCAGGCCGAGCGCGACCACATCGCGCCGGATCAATTCCAGCACCGGCTCCATCTGATCGTAGCGCTGTTCGGTCAGATACTGATAGCCATGTGACAGCAGGCTGACGTCCGGCGGCTCGCCGGGCTGGCCCGCATGTGCCGGCTGCATCTTCGGGTCGTTGACCTTGAAGACATGAAACTCGACTTCGAGGCCCGCCTTGAAGTCGTAGCCGCGCGCGGACAGTTTGCTCAAAACAGACTTGTAAAGACCGCGTGTCGCGAACGGCACCGGGCGGCCGTCGGCGAAATGGACGTCGCAGAGTACCCAGCCCGTGGTCGGCGCCCAGGGCAGCACACGGAAGGTCATCGGATCGGGAATCATCAGGACGTCGGCAGCGCCCTGCATCTCCGTCATCCCGAAACCGCCGCCTGCGGTGAACACGGGAAACACCGTGCGATGCGACGTGTCCTTCGCCAGCATTGTGGTGGTGATGGTGCATCCGTTGTCGAGAATGCGCAGCGCTTCATCGGCAATCAGCGTCTTGCCGCGCAGGATCCCGTGCTGATCCGGAAACGAGAAACGGATAGTCTGCAGTCCCTGCTCCTCGGCAATGCGCCGGAGCCGGACTGCCGCCTCGTTCTGCTCCTCCGACCAGAGCCGATGTCGCGCGACAAAACTCAACGAACCCGCTTTCCCTGACATGGGCCTGACCGGACCTTATTCGGCTGCGGTGAGATGCGGCACCTTCTCCGCGATCTCCGCAGGCACCGGCGCAGCCCACGGCGCGCCGCGCCGCCGCTTCACATCGACTTCCATCCAGTAGATTTCCCAGCCGCGCGTCGGGCCGATGCCGTCCATCGTGGCCGGTCCCTGAATCGCGCGTGCGTTGGCTTCGTCGAGGAACAGCAGCGGCCTGGTGCCGCCGACAGCCTTTTCGATTTCCTGACGCAGCAGGCGCCGATACTGGATGATCGCCTTGTCGGACTGGCCGAGATGTTCACGGGTGCGGTCCTGAATCGCGCCCATGGATTCCACGGCCCACTGATCGTGCACGTTGATGTCGAGACCCATGCCCGTATAGGTCTCGGTGGCCTGCTCGTGCGGATCAAAACCGTAATCGTTGGTCTTGTTCTTGCGCGAGACGTAGTCCGGCAGTTCGTAGAGTTCGAGGCGCTGTTCGCGCATCTTCTTCTTGTCCACCGGTGTGGAATAGCTGGTGAAGATCGCATACCAGTAGCAATGGGTGTCATCGACCGGCACATGCCACTGCGTGATGGTCATTTCCTGGCTCATCGGAATGACGAAGCCGTGCGGGAAAAGCTGATTGGTGACGCGGACATGCGTGCGCTCGTCGTCGATCTGGCGGAGGGCGACCAGGCGAAGTCCATACTCGGTTTTCTCGACATTGATGATCGGGCGGTCGTATTCGCGCAGGATCTTGGTCATCGGCAGATCGGTGCCCGCCGACGCACCGCGAAACTGCTTGCCGTAGGACTTTTCCAGATCCTCATCCTCAAAGAAGCGATGCAGGAACGAGGCGTGCGCCGGATCAATGCCGACCTCCAGCGCCTGCAGCCAGTTGCATTCGATCAGACCCTTGAATGCGAAAGTATAGGCATCGGGCGCAACGAAGCAGTCGATCTCCGGAAATGCCGGCGGTTCGCCTTCGCCGAGATAGGCCCACAGGATGCCGCCCTTCTCGACGACAGGATAAGCGCGCTGCTTGATGTTCTTGCAGAGCACCGAGCCGACCGGCTCCGCCGGTGTCTCAAGGCAATTGCCCTGCACATCGAACAGCCAGCCATGGAAGGCGCAACGCAGGCCGCCGTTCTCCAGACGGCCGAAAGCGAGATCAGCGCCGCGATGCGGGCAATCGCGATCCATCAGGCCATAGCGGCCCTGCTCGTCGCGGAACAGAACGAAGTTTTCGCCGAGCAACCGCACAGCCCTGACCGGGCGCGGGCCTTCGAGTTCATCGACCAGAGCTGCGGGCTGCCAATACATCCGCATCAGCTTGCCGCACGGATCGGCGCGCCCGGTGCGGGTGATCAGATCGTTCTGCTCCTGGCTCATCATGGCTGTGTCGTCCTTCCGCTCCCGAGAGGATTACTTCCGGACGCCGATGACGCGGTCATGCAACGTTCCGGTCCGCCGACATGCTTCGGCGATTGAAAACCTTTCCACCGCATCGCGCGAGGGCTTGCCGGCGTAAATCCGCTGCCAACGGCGATTTCTTTCGTCGCACTCTCTTGTTGTCTCATCGTGGATCGAAGAAAGTTCGATGAACGAACATTTGTACGTTATTGATTAGACTGCCTCCAAAGTGAGGACGGCACAAGCACGTTCTTGCGACTTTGCTTGCCTATTTGTGCTGCAACTGCGAATTTCATTCTTCGCCTTTGGCAATACGGTTCAGAGAGGATTGAAACGTTCGATCACCGCCCGTATGTTCGTCACATGAACCATCGGACCAGCGCCCCTGTAGCCCGCCTCCTGAAAGCAGAACCATGAGCGGCCTTGTCGTTATCGGCGCGTCATATGCCGGTGTTCAGGCGGCGTTGAGCGCGCGCGATGCCGGATACAACGAGCGCATCACGGTGATCGCCGACGAGCATCTGCTGCCCTATCAGCGCCCGCCGCTGTCCAAGGATTTTCTGCTCGACAAGGTGACGCAGGACGGTCTGGTCCTGCGCGACAACGCCTTCTTCAAGCTCAAGCAGATCGACCTCATGCTCGAAACGCGCGTGCATGCGATCGACCGGCACGCGCGGCGGCTCTCGATCAACGGCGATAACACCACCTTCGCCTTCGACAAGCTGTTCATCGGCACCGGCTCGCACGCGCGCCGCCTGACCGTTCCGGGATCCGAACGCGACGGCGTGTGCTATCTGCGCTCGATCCGCGATGCGATCGCCCTGAAGGAGAGATTGCAGAACGCCGCCGAGATCGTCGTGATCGGCGGCGGCTTCATCGGCCTCGAGGTCGCAGCCTCCGCCAGCAAGCTCGGCAAGAAAGTGACGCTGATCGAAAGCGCCTCCCGCCTGCTCGAACGCGCGGTGTCGCCTCTTGTTTCGCAATTCCTGCTCGACCTGCATACGCGGCACAGTGTCGATATCCGGCTCAATGAATCGGTTGCCTCGATCGGCGGCGACAATGGCCGCGCCGCATTCGTGACAACGGCAAGCGACGCCATCATTTCAGCGGACCTCGTCCTTGTTGGAATTGGCGGCGTTCCGAGCGATCAGCTCGCGCGCGATGCGCAACTGACTTGTGGCAACGGAATTGTGGTGGACGATCACGGCCAGACCAGCGATCCGGACATCTTTGCCGCGGGCGACTGCGCCAATCACTACAACGCCCATGCGGGCGACTGGGTGCGGCTCGAGTCCGTTCAGAACGCGCAGGACCAGGCCAAGGCGGCCGGACTGGCGATTGCCGGAAAGACCGGGCCCTACGACAGCGTACCGCGCTTCTGGTCGGACCAGTACGACGCCAAGCTGCAAACCGTCGGCATCTCGCGCAATTTCGACCAGCAGACCGTCCGCGGTTCGCTCGAAGACGGGCAGTTTTCGGTCTTCTACTACAGGCAGGGCAGGCTCTGCGCCGTGGACAGCATCAACCGCGCCGGGGACCAGATGGCGGCCCGCCGCCTGATTGATGGCGGCCTGTCGCCCTCGCCCGAGCAGGCCGCCGACCTCTCCTTCGATTTCAAGTCGCTTTTGATCCCGATCAAGGCCGAAAACCGATGATCGAACAAACCTGAGTTCCGTAACGATATTGAATCTTTAATCGGAAAGAACGGCTCGGCGATATGCCCCGTGTGAACCGCACTGCAGAGGAAGAAGACGCCCGGCGCGAGGGCGGCGAATTCATCGAAAGCCTCGACCGGGGACTTCGCGTGCTGCAGTCATTCGGCACCGAACACCGCCCGATGACCCTGAGCGACATCGCCAAAGCATCGAACCTGTCGCGTGCGACCGCCCGCCGTATCCTCCTGACGCTCCAGCGGGCAGGTTTCGTGGCGGGCGATGAGCGGCTGTTTTCCCTGACGCCGCGCGTCCTCGCGCTGGCTTCGGCCTATCTGTCGTCCAACCAGATCGTCGCCGTGATGCAGCCGCTGATGGACGACATCTCGACCAAAGCGAGAGAGGTCTGCTCGCTCGCCATTCTCGACGGCGATGAAGCGGTCTTCGTGGCGCGGGCGAGTCCCGCGCGGGTGTTTTCGGCCGGCATCGACATCGGCTACCGCCTGCCCGCCTATTGCACCTCGGTCGGCCGCGTGCTGCTCGGGCGCCTGTCCAACGATGAGCTGACATCGGCGATCGCCGCGATGGCTGTCACGGCCCAGACGCCGGAAACGGTGACGGACAAATCCATCGTCACCGCGACAATCATCGCCGACCGGAACAAGGGCTACTCATTGGTGGACCGCGAAGCCGAACCCGGCTTCCGCTCCATTTCGGTGCCGATCCGCCGCTATGACGGTGCGGTGGTCGCGGCGGCGAACATCGGCGCGCATGTGGACCGCATCACAACCGGCGAGATGATCGACCGCTTCCTGCCTTTACTGAACGACATGGCAGCCACGGCAAAGCCGCTGCTGGTTTAGGTGTCGAGCAGCCGCTTCTTGTAGGCCTGCGGGTCCATGTCGCGGATGTCGATGCTGATGCTTTGAACTTTCGGCAAAACATCGGCAAGCGCCGCTCTCAGCCCGATGCTGAGAGTTTCTTTCTGCTCCGGCGTTCGCCCCGCAAGCAAGTAAAACGAAACATGGAAGAATGATTGCTCTCTGCCCGCCACGAGATAATCCGCGAACGGCAGCGCGCGGATTTTCAGGTCGTCGGCTTTCACAACGCCGGTCGCGGCAGCAGCCTCATGAATTGCCCGCATGACATCCCGCATCGGCGGCATGTCCGGGGTCACAGAATAGTGGCAGACAATATGCGGCATCAATCAACCTGCAGCCATCGGCCCGGAATCGCCGAAGCGCCGGCGGCGGCTCGACTACCGGCGGCGATAAAGACCCTCGCCGTTCATTTCAACCCGTCCATCCGACACAAGTTCAGCCAGATGCTGTGAGATCGACCTGGTTTCGGCATCCACCACCCATGGGCTGTCATGACCCGGAGGATACAGCAGCCGTTGCTCGACCAGTTCGGCAAGCGTTTTCGGCGAAGGCGTGATCAAATCCAGCAGGCGCTGCTCACGTTCATCCAGCTTGGCGGCGTAGGCGGCGAGATCGCGCAGGAAAAGGTCGCGATCGGTGTAGACGCCCCGGTGATGCGCCGTGACCCAGACCTTCGCGGGAATATCCGGCAGCGACTTCAGGCTCCGGCGGAAGTCGCCCAGGCTAGAGGAAGCATCGCCGTAATAAGGCCCAAAGCCGGTCAGGTCGATATCGCCGATGAAAGCCACGCCTTCCGGCTCAATGAGGAGGACACAGTGGCCGGCGGTGTGGCCGGGCATATGGAAGGCGCGAACCTTCACCTGGCCGAGCTCCCACTCCGCGCCATCCTGATAACCCTGCGCGTCGGGCCGCGGGGCGTAGAAAAGATCGCGCCGGAATCGCGTCAGCATCTCCGGAATGCGGGCCTGATCCGTCGTTCCGAAGGCCGCGATCAATCCCTCCGGACTGCGGGCAGCCGGCAAATCGGCGTCATGCACATAGACGGGTGCATCGGGGAGCCGATGCAGACCTGCCATATGGTCCTCGTGGACATGCCCCATCACCACCAGGTCTGCGGCATCGAACTCGGGACCGATATAATTTGAAACAAGGACGGTATCCAAAGCGGCATGCGTGTCCGAACCCTTCACGATGACCTGATTGCCGTCGGGATATTTTCCGTTCTTGTCACCGAAGAAAACCGAGACCCGGCCGAAATCGGCGCGCGGCGGCTGAGGGCGGGAGACGGCTTTGCGCGCAGCGGCGTCCATCGTGAGTGTCCTTCCGTAAACATTGGCGGACAGTGCGAGCACCAACGCCGCCGATAACATCAGGTAGCAGGCGGGCGCACGCGGCTGCAAATCGCCGTCACCTGACCATAGACAGGAAAATGGTGGCAGATCGCCGCAGCGGCTCTTGCGCGGACCAGATCAGCAAACTGTCTGATGTGGATGGTGGGCGATGTAGGGCTCGAACCTACGACCCGCTGATTAAGAGTCAGCTGCTCTACCAACTGAGCTAATCGCCCGAATGCCCGGCGGCGGACCGTCGGGACGGCGTCGTTTAGCAAAGCGAGTAGGCCATGTCCAGCAATGTGACTGCTTTTTCCCGGCCTGAAATCAAAGGAATTCGGGGCTTTCGGGCAAGAAAAACCGCCGGCAAAACCGGCGGTTTCGATCGGTCCGGACAGTCCGGTTCCGCGGCATTAGAGCCGCTCGGACCCGCCATCGCGGTGCTGGCCGCGATCCCGGTCGAATCGGCCGCCGTCCATGCCGCGCTCGAAACGTCCGCGCCAGCCATGATGGCCGCCCATCCGGGTCAGCATCGACAGCCGCCGCTTCTGGCCATCGTCCAGCGTCTTGTAGAGCGGGTCTGCGGCGTCGGCGATCTTCTTCAGGCCGGTTGCAGTTTCGGCCATCCTGTCAGCCCGGTCACGCAACCGGGCCATCGGATCGCGGGGCTGCTCGGCCACCGCGGGCTTTCCATCCTGCGCGCCCTTCTGCTCCTGCGCGGCGCGACGCGCCTCGCGTTCGCTGGCGCGCGCGTCGGCCCGCGCCATGCGTTGCTTGGCGAAATCGCGCACCGCGGTCTCGACCGGAGGCCACAGCTTTTCCTGATCGGGCGTGAGTTTGAGACCGGCCTTCACGGACGCAATCTTCGCATCGAGGAAGGCGGCCCGATCCTCCATGCTCATACGATGGTGGTGGTGATGGTAGCGGTGCTGCGCGTAGACGGCGGTGGAGCCGAGGATCGCAACCGCCGCGGCGCCGGCAATGATAGCTTTCTTCATAGGGGCATCTCCGAGGTGACGTCCCTCGAAGATGACACCGCGCCGCCCGCTTTCAACTTAAGGTTTCGATAGCTAGGTGAACGCGCATTCATTCCGGCGCGCGTTCACCTGCCCAAGGTTGCCCTACTGCGTTCCGAAAATCGCGTTCGGCAGCGCCAGCGAAATTTCCGGCACATACGTCACAACAATCAGGAAAGCGAGCAACAGCAGCAGCCAGCGCCACGATGCGGCGACGACCTTCATCAGAGGCATTCCGGTGATCCCGGACGCCACGAACAGATTTAATCCGACAGGCGGCGTCACCATGCCGATTTCCATGTTGACCACGAAAATGATGCCGAGATGGATCGGGTCGATGCCGAGCTTGACCGCTGCCGGGAAAATGATCGGCGCCACGATCAGGATGATCGCCGACGGCTCCATGAAGTTGCCGGCGATCAGCAGGATAATGTTGACGATGATCAGGAATTGCCAGGGCTTGAGATCGGCCTCGAGAATTGCGCGCGCGATATCCTGCGGGATCTGCGCCGTCGTGAGCACATGGCCGAACAGGAACGCGTTGGCGATGATGAACATCAGCATCACCGTGACGCGCGACGAGTCGGTCAGCACCTTCGGCACATCGCTGATCCTGAGATCGCCATAGATGAAAACCGCCGCGATGAAGGCATAGACGGCCGCAACCGCCGCGGCTTCGGTCGGCGTGAAGATGCCGCCGTAGATGCCGCCCATCACGATGAAGATCAGGAGAAGACCCCAGATCGCGTCGCGGAACGACATCACCCGCTCTTTCCACGACGCTTTTGGCTGACGCGGCAGATTCTTGATCCGCGCGACGACATAGATTGCGACCATCAGCAGGCAGCCGAGCAGAATTCCCGGCACCACGCCCGCCATGAAAAGCCGTCCAACCGATGTCTCAGTCGTCGCAGCGTAGACGACCATGACAATCGACGGAGGAACCAGGATTCCGAGCGTGCCTGCGTTAACGATGACACCGGTTGCGAATGACTGGGTGTAGCCGACCTTGACCATGCCAGCGATGACGATTGACCCGATCGCAACCACCGTGGCTGGCGACGATCCCGAGACCGCCGCGAAGAACATGCAGGCCAGCACCGACGCGATCGCAAGGCCGCCGGGCAGATGGCCGACGGTCGAAACCGCGAAGTTGATCATGCGTTTGGCGACGCCGCCGGTGGTGAGGAAATTGCCCGCGAGAATGAAGAATGGAATCGCCAGCAGGGTCGATTGCTCCATGGTCTGAAAGAATTTCAGGACCAGCGAGGCGATGCTGTCGGGTTCAAACAGCAGGATGACCGCCAGCGAGGACAGGCCCAGCGCGATGGCGATGGGCATGCCGAGGATCAGGAACGTGAAAAGAAGCACGAAGAGAACGGTCGTTGTCATCGGGACACCGCCGTTCCATCGGGATTCGCATCGCCGCCTACATCGCGGATGGCGTCATGCGCCTCATCCGCCAGTTCGTAACCGCTGGATTTGCCGGTCGCGATGCGCCAGGCCATTTCGAGCAGACGATACAGCAGAAGCGCAAAGCCGATCGGCAGACACAGGCTGAGAATCCAGCGCTCGACCGGGATATCTTCGGCCTCGACGCCCATGATGTGGAGCCGGGACACATAAACATATGCGCCGTACAGCATGAGGCAGGTGTAAAGAACGCAGAGCGCCACGACGAACAGACCGGCGGCGCGCTGGGCCCGCGCGGGAAGCAGCCGGACCAGTGCATCAACGCCGATGTGAGCCTTGACCCGGACACCGTACGAAATTCCGAGCAGCACCAGCCAGCCGAACATGTAGAAGTTGGCTTCAAGCGCCCACAGCCATCCGGCATTGAATCCGTAACGCATCACCACCTGGGTGAAGGTCAGTACGGTCATGGCGCATAGTAGCACCGCAAGAATGCTCTCTTCGAGCCGGTGCAATACCGATCGAAAACCCACGTTCCCCTCCCCTGCGAAAATGCCGGCTGCGGATGACCGCAGCCGGCATTTTTTCTTCTATCAGCTCTTGCTGCCGGTGTTGGCCTTTTTCGCAGCGTCGATCAGATCCTTGCCGATACCGGATTCAAACTTCGCCCAGACCGGCTCCATCGCCTTCTTCCATGCGGCGCGCTGGCTCGCGTTCAGGTCGTGAACCTTCGCCGTGCCCGATGCTTCGATTTTCTTGCGGGCTTCGGCATTCAACTGGCCGGCGACGTCGTTGTTGACCTTGGTCGCCGCATCCATCGCCTTCTTCAGGCCATCCTGAACGTCCTTCGGCAGCTTGTTCCACCAGCCGGAATTGGTGACCACCATATAGTCGATCACGCCATGGTCACTGGCGGTGAAATCGGACTGCACTTCCTGATACTTCTGCGAGAACGAGTTCGACCAGGTGTTCTCCTGGCCGTCGACGGTGCCCAGTTGGAGCGCCTGATAGACTTCGGCAAACGCCAGCTTCTGCGGATTGGCGCCGAGCTCCTGGAACTGGGCGGCCAGCACGTCGGAGGCCTGCACACGGAACTTGAGGCCCTTCGCATCAGCCGGCACCAGCAGCGGCTTCTTGGCCGACAACTGCTTCATGCCATTGTGCCAATAGGCGAGACCGAGGTAGCCCTTCTTTTCCATCGAATGCAGCAGTTTCTGGCCGTCGGAGCCCTGCTGGAAGCGATCGACCGCCTCGATATTGTCGAACAGGAAGGGAAGATCGAACAACTGAAGCTGTTTGGTGAACTTGTCGAACTTGGAAAGTGACGGCGCGATGAACTGCACGTCGCCCAGCGCAAGCGCTTCCATTTCCTTGCCGTCGCCGTAGAGCTGCGAGTTCGGATAGACCTCGACCTTCACCTTGCCCGGCAGAAGTTTCTCGGCCTCCTCCTTGAATTTCAGCGCGGCCTGCCCCTTCGGCGTCTTCTCAGCGACCACATGGCTGAACTTGATAACGATCGGATCGGCAGCCGCCGGTCCAGCGAAGGCAAAAGCTGCAATTGATGCAGCAGCAAGGATCATTTTCTTCATGTGTCCTCCTCAGGCACGCCATTGTTCATTGTTGAAATGTCGGTCAAAGCCGAACCGACCTCGACTTGGTGCGCAACATCGCAGAACCCGCGCGTCAATACCATAGCCCGTTAGCAGTGCCCTTCGTGCTGCAACGCAAAAGAGCGGTGCATCGTTTGGATGCACCGCTCCTGATTTTACCGTTAATCGCGAGATCAGTGACCCGCGGCAGCCGCCGGCATGTCACGCTGCTTCTTCATGACGATCTTGTTCAACGCGCCGAGATAGGCCTTCGCCGACGCCACCAGCGTATCGGGGTCGGCCGCGCGCGACGTCACCGAACGTCCGTCCTGCGACAGACGCACAGAAACTTCCGCCTGCGCGTCGGTTCCCGCCGTCACAGCGTGGACCTGGTACAGTTCCAGCTTGGCCTCGTGCGGCACCAGCGACTTGATCGCGTTGAACACCGCATCGACCGGGCCATTGCCCTCGGCTTCCTCGATCTTCTGCTGACCGTTGATGTCGAGCTTCATGGTGGCGCGCTGCGGACCGCGCGTGCCGGCGATCACCGACAGCGACAACATGCGAATCTGATCGTGCGACTGGGCCATTTCCTCGTCGACCAGCGCCTCGATGTCCTCGTCGTAGATGTCCTTCTTGCGGTCGGCCAGAGCCTTGAAGCGCACGAAGGCATCTTCGAGCTGGTTCTGCGCCAGTTTGTAGCCCATCTCTTCCAGCTTGTGGATGAAGGCGTGGCGGCCGGAGTGCTTGCCCATCACCAGCGAGGTCTGCTTCACGCCGACCGTCTCCGGCAGCATGATCTCGTAGGTCTGCGCATTCTTCAGCATGCCGTCCTGATGGATGCCGCTCTCATGCGCGAAGGCATTCCGGCCGACGATGGCCTTGTTGTACTGCACCGGGAACGAGGTCGCGGCAGCGACCGACTTCGACGCACGGGTCAGCATCGTGGTGTCGATGTTGTTCCAATAAGGCAGCTTGTCGTTACGGACACGCATCGCCATCACGACTTCCTCGAGCGCAGCGTTGCCTGCCCGCTCGCCGATGCCGTTGATGGTGCATTCGATCTGCCGCGCGCCGGCGCGCACACCGGCCAGCGAATTCGCCACCGCCATGCCGAGGTCGTTGTGGCAATGAACCGAGAACACGGCCTTGTCGGAATTCGGCACCGTCTCGCGCACGCGCTTGAACAGGTCGTAGTATTCCTCCGGCACGCTGTAGCCGACGGTGTCGGGAATGTTGATGGTGGTCGCACCGGCCTTGATGGCGGATTCCACGCAGCGGCACAGGAAGTCAAATTCGGTGCGGGTGCCGTCCTCGGACGACCACTCGACGTCATCGGTGTGGTTGCGCGCGCGGCTGACCTGCGAGATGACCATCTGATGCACGTCTTCGGGCTCCATCTGGAGCTTGTATTTCATGTGCACGGGCGAGGTGGACAGGAAGGTGTGGATGCGGCCGCGGCGCGCGGGACGGATCGCTTCGGCGCAGCGGTCGATGTCCTTGTGGGCCGCGCGGGAGAGCCCGCAGACGACCGCGTTCTTGGTGCGCTTGGCGATTTCACGGACGGCTTCAAAGTCGCCATCGGAGGCGATCGGAAAACCGGCCTCGATGATGTCGACGCCCATATTGTCCAGCAACTCGGCGACTTCGAGCTTTTCCTCGAAAGTCATGGTCGCGCCGGGGCACTGTTCGCCGTCACGCAATGTGGTGTCGAAAATAACGACGCGGTCCTTGTCGGACTTGTTCGCGGTGGTCATGGAGAAATTCCTCTGGTCAGATGCGCCGCTTCAGGGCGCTCGGGTTTCATCGCTCGTCGAACCCCTGAGTGCCCAGGCGCACACGCCCAGACGGCCCTCAGGGGCAGCTAAGAAGCAGAAGCCCGCCAAGAAGGGACGACGCAGCAGCCGGGCGCACGCGAAGGCTGGCGGCGAATGCCACCTCTTCCTGCCGTCCCTGAATACCGCCGCGAATCATCAATTCAATCCCCGAAAAACGCATGATCGGCTGCAACCGTTGACGGTTGGTTGCCGGCGCGTCTGGTGACCTGTTTCTAGACGAGAAATGCGAGCCCCCGCAACGCCAAAAAACAGTCAGTGAGACTGTCCTATTGAAGCGCAATCAGGAGGCTGGCCGGGAGCGGGCGAGATCGCCAAGGGGCCTCTTGATGAGAGAATCCGAGCCCAGCACAGCATGCTTCAGGTTCTTCACGGTCGCCGTGATTTTGGCCAGTCCGCAGGACAGCGCGTCATCCTTGCAAGCGGCCTTGGCGCGAACGCGCGCCGAAGGGATTGCAGCGGGCTGCTTCGCAACGACCGCTGGCCTCACCGGCGCTGGTGGCGCAGCCGGCTTCATCTGGCTGTCGATGGCCGCAAGCGCCTGTCCCGGATCCAGAGCCTGCTCGGGCGTCTCCGGATTCGCTTCCAGAAACGCCAGATATTCCTGATCCATCCGCTTCAGTTCCTGCGGCGTCGGTTTCGGTCCGGCGATATCGAAATGGCGGTTCTGCATGAAATCGAAATAGGTGTAGCCGCCGCCGGGCTTGCGGCGGCCCGGGAATTTGGCATCGCATTCCGAAACGATCTTCGCTTTGGCGGCATCGCTCACGCCCGGCTGCTGCGCGCTGCTCGAACAATCCTCGAAGTCCTTGGGGCCGTAAATCTTCCACCATTCGGCGCGCAATGAGCCTGCGCCCAACGCGACGCACAGGCCGGTCAGAACAACCAACATCACAGACTTGCGCAGATCAGCCACCCGTCAAAATCCTCGCCCGAGGATGTGGTATGTCCAATCAGGCCGCACGGCAACCCGCCTGAATATGCCCCTGTGAATTGTGGGGGCGCACGATCACAACCCGCACCCTGAAAGTCTCAGGATTTGCTGGCCTTCTTCGTTCTGAACGAACGGGCATCCGCCTGCTCCTCCTTTTCGAGCGCCGCCCGCACCTTCTTCAATTCATCCACTTCGCTCTTGTCGACTTCGGGAAACCGCAGATCGAGCTTTTCCATCGCGCTGACGATGGCCGAACTGACGACCACCCGCGCGAACCATTTGTGATCCGCCGGCACCACGATCCATGGCGCATGCTTCGCCGACGTGTGCCGGATCAGATCCTGATAGGCCGCCTGATATTTATCCCACAGCTTGCGCTCGGCGATATCGCCCAGCGAAAATTTCCAGTTCTTTGCCGGATCTTCGAGACGGTCCAGAAACCGCTTGCGCTGTTCGTCTTTCGAGACGTTGAGGAAGAACTTCAGGATCAGTGTGCCGTTCCGCGCCAGATATTTCTCATAGGCCGCGATATCCTCGAAGCGCTCGTGCCAGATATTTTTTGTCACGAGTTCCGGCGGGATGCGCTGCTTGGCCAGAATCTCCGGATGGACACGGACCACGAGCAGTTCTTCGTAATAGGACCGATTGAAGATGCCGATGCGCCCGCGCTCGGGCGCACACTTCGTCGTCCGCCACATGAAATCGTGATCGAGCTCCTTGGTCGACGGCTGCTTGAACGAGTAGACCTGACAGCCCTGCGGGTTGATGCCCGACATCACATGCTCGACGGCGCTGTCCTTGCCCGCAGCGTCCATGCCCTGAAAGATCAGCAGCACCGACCACCGGTCATGCGCATAGAGCTTTTCCTGCAAATCCCGAAGCCGCCCGCGATTCGTATCAATGATCCTGTTCGCAGACTCCTTGTCGAGATCGCCCTTCTCGCCCGGCTTCTGCGACTTGAGATGAAACTCTTTCGTACCGTCGATCCGGAACGGATCCACATAGGACTTCAACTGCCTTGAATCTGCGGACTTGCCGTTCTTCGCCATGCCGGAAAATGCTCCATTGACCGCCGCAAGGTACACGGCGGCGCGCTGCTTCGCTAGTCGTGACATCGACAGGCACGGAGCAATGGTCCATCATGCGCCATGACCAGCACCGCGCATGCGATCACTTTCAGGAACATCGGCAAGAGTTTTGAAAACGGCCGCATCACCGCGATTGACGATCTGTCGCTCGACGTCGCGGCAGGAGAATTCCTGGCGATCGTCGGCGGCTCCGGCTCGGGCAAAACCACGCTGCTGCGGCTGGCCAATCGGCTGATCACACCGGACAGCGGCACGGTGCATGTGCAGGGCCGCGATGTCCGCGACACCGATGCGATCACGCTTCGCCGAAGCATCGGCTATGTCTTCCAGCACGGCGGACTTTTTCCGCACATGACTGTCGCGGAGAATATCGGCATCACACCGCGGCTGCTCGGCACGCCGGCGCGGGAAATTTCCGCGCAGGTGGACAACCTGATCGAACTCGTCCGGCTGGAACAAGACCATCGTGATCGCTTCCCGCATGAACTGTCTGGCGGCCAGCGGCAGCGGGTCGGCGTGGCCCGCGCCTTGGCCGCAAAGCCTGCCATGGTGCTGATGGACGAACCATTCGGCGCGCTCGATCCCCTCACCCGCGACGCGCTGGGCGAGGACTATCGCGCGCTGCATCGCAGCCTGGGACTCACCACCGTCATGATCACCCATGACATGACCGAAGCCCTGCTGCTGGCGGACCGTATCGCGGTGATGCATGCCGGGCGCCTGATTGCGCAAGGCGATGCGCGAATGCTGTCCGACAGCGCCGATCCATATGTCGGCGAGCTGCTCAACACACCGCGCCGCCAGGCCAGTCGCCTGCAAGAGCTGCTGCCGAAAGGCGCGGCATGAGTTTTCTGTCCGATCCGCGCTGGAGCGACGCGCTGACGCGATTGCCCGACTATCTCGGCAGCCATGTCCGCGTCAGCCTCGCGGCCATCGCGCTCGGCCTCGCGGTCAGTTTTCCGCTGGCGCTGATGGTGCGGCGAAAGCCGGTGCTGCGCGACCTCGCACTCGGGATCGCAAGCGTTGTGCAGACCGTCCCCGGTCTCGCGCTTCTGGCGCTGTTCTATCCGCTGCTGCTGGCGCTCGCAGGCCTCTCGCTGCGGTGGTTCGGCACCAGCTTTTCCGCTTTCGGTTTCCTGCCTTCGGTGCTGGCGCTGGCGCTCTACAGCATGCTCCCGGTGTTGCGAAACACCATCACGGGCCTGCAGGGTATCGACCCCGCAATTCTGGAAGCCGCGGAAGGCGTCGGCATGACCCAACGCCAGTCGCTGATGATGGTCGAAATGCCGCTGGCGCTGCCGGTGATCATGGCGGGGATCCGAACCGCCGCCGTCTGGGTGATCGGCACCGCCACGCTCTCGACGCCGATCGGCCAGACCAGCCTTGGAAATTACATCTTCGCCGGATTGCAGACCCAGAACTGGGTGTTCGTGCTGTTCGGCTGCGCGGCAGCAGCCGCGCTGGCGCTGATCGTGGATCAACTGCTGGCCCTGATCGAAAATGGTCTGCGGCTGCGCAGCCGGGCACGCATCACCCTCGGCTGTCTCGGCCTCGCTGCGCTGGTCGCCGCCACGCTGACGCCGTCCATGGCGCGCACAAGAACAGCTTATGTCGTCGGCGCAAAAACATTCACAGAGCAATACATCCTTTCATCGCTGATCGCGCAGCGGCTGCAGGCGGCCGGACTTTCGGCGTCCCGGCGCGAAGGGCTTGGCTCGAACGTGATTTTTGAAGCCCTCGTCTCCGGCGACATCGACGTCTATGTCGACTCTTCCGGCACGCTGTGGGTCAATCAGCTCAAGCATACCGGCATCGCGCCGCGTAAGGAATTGCTCAACGCACTGGCTGCCGAACTGAAAGACAAATACGGCATCGCCCCGCTCGGCGAACTCGGCTTCGAGAATGCCTATGCGCTGGTGATGCCGGGCAAGAAATCCGGTGAACTCGGCATCCGCACCATCGCCGATCTTACTCCGCGCGCCTCGGCGCTTTCGATTGCGGGCGACTATGAGTTTTTCTCGCGTCCGGAATGGGCGTCGATCAAGCAGGCCTACAATCTGTCGTTCCGTCAGCAGCGCCAGATGCAGGCGGATTTCATGTATGCCGCCGTGTCGTCCGGCGAAGCCGACGTAATCGCCGGCTACACCAGCGATGGATTGATCGCGAAGTACGACCTCGTGACGCTCGGCGATCCGAAATCCGCGATCCCGCCCTATGATGCCGTCGTTTTGATCTCACCAAAGCGTGCAAACGACACCAGGCTGCGTGATGCCCTGCAGCCTCTGCTCGGCACAATCAGCATCGAGGCGATGCGCGAGGCCAATCTGCGCGCGGCCGGCGGCAACGGCGACAGCTCGCCGGACAGCGTTGCCCGATGGCTGTGGAACAGAGTTTCGCGCTAGAGATTTTTCACAAAACCTGCATCGATCAGCAAGCGATTGAACCGCTTCGCTTCTGCGCCTTCCTTGCAGGCATAGAACAGGCCTTTGCAACGGAGCATGATCTTCTTCTGCTCGGCGAATGTGGAATCGAGAGGGATGCCCGCCGCATCCTGAACCGCGAGCGGCAGATAGGCCGCGTCCAGCGTGTCCAGCGCCAGGGACATGTCCGGCCTGTAGTTCAGCGCGTCGATTGCATAGTAGGTTTTGTAGTAGCGCAGGTCGTGGGTCATGATCCGGTCGGCCAGCGACGCCTGCGGCAACTTCGGCTCCAGCAGCTTCTGCGAGATCGCAGGCTGATGATCGCCGAAGCGCACCAGCAGGAACGGATCGTTCGGATGATCCGCCTTCAGCCGCGCCACAAAACTCCTGTAGTCCGCCGCCGTCATGGCCTGACGGCGGATATACTCATCCACTTCGGCGGTGTTGCCGGGCGCCGTCCAGCCGGCAGGTGTCAGGTCGGGACGATAGCTTGTCGTCCATGGAAAATGATTGGCGGTGAGATAGACCAGCACGAACAGCGGTTGATCCGCTTTCTTTTCACGCGCGATCAGTTGCAGCGCCTGATCGAAATAGAACCGGTCGGGCTGCATGTCCTCGCTGACGCCCATGTCCGCCATGTCGATGAAATTCTCGATCCCGGCCGAGGTCTGGAAGCTGCGGGCGCTGAGGAAATCGCCATAGGTCGGATACAGCGAAAAGGTGCGATAGCCGCATCGCTGCAACGCTTGCGGCAGCCCGCGTGAAATCTTTCCCGTCGCGATCCGCGTCACATAGAACTTGAGCTTGCCGAACGAGCGCGCCGACAGTCCGGTCAGTACATTGAACTCGGTGTACCAGGTCGGGCCGCCGGCCGACTCCGCCACGAACGAACGCTGCTTGCCGTCGGCGGACTTGAAGTAGTCGCGATAGCTGGCAGGCACCTTGATGCCCGGCGCGGCGCTGATATCGAAGCTCGACTCATCCAGCACCATGATGATGTTCGGCCGCTTCTTCCCCGGCTCGCATTCGGCGAGCGGCGTTGCACGCGCCGAACCGATCAGGTTCGGCGGATCGGCCTCGATCCAGCCGTTCGATGTCAGATGCGACACCGAGACGACGCCCGAGCGCGCAAGGTTTGAAACGTGATTGACGCCCTGGAACGGCTCCCAGGGCTGCTCGGGATAGATCGCCGACAGCCCTGTGATCGCGGCAACGCATGCGGCCGCGCCTGCCGTCGACACCGCACGACGAACACGGAAGGGGTCCGAGCGCCAGACAACCCACATCACCGGCACAGCAATGAAGGTGAGGACCCACAACTGTCCCTTCAGTTGCGGAAAGACCGAGTGCAGGAACGAGACTGTGTCGCGGTCGATGATCAGGAAGTCGAGGAAGGTCAGCGTGAGCTGCGTGATCCCGTACTTGAATTGCGACAGCGTGATCAGGATCACGATCAGGACCAGCGCCAGCAACGCGGAGACGCCGGGACGCCGCATCACGATCAGGAACAGGAAATTCAGCAGCGCCCATGTCAGCAGCGCGACGGTGTTGGCGAACGGGCCGTACTCGACCGACGCAAGCACGCACACCGCCGCAACATGCGTCGCCGCGATCAGTGCGACGCGCAGACTCCAAATCCAGCCATGCGCGCGCAAGCGCGCCCACATGCTCCGAAGCCGGTTGAGATCGTGCGATGTCCCGACTGACGTCATGATGCCGCCCCGTCAAACGGGACGCATCGGCCGCAACAAGCGGCACAGGCGAAGGACAATATCAGCGGCGGCAACATGGCCTTTGACGCGAATACCAACCCGGCTCTGACGCCCCGCTGGCGAAGGCCAGAAGGCAACCGTGCGGCCGGTCACCGCAACGTGTCACAAAAACGTAATGAAATCGTCATGATGGGGCAAATAGTCCTTTGGCCGCAGGCCCGTTCAGCCCGCGTTCAAATTGCAGCCTCGCACGTCAGTCCGCGCGGCCATTGCTGCAGAGCAGCATGGCTTGGGCCGCGTTCTCAAAACGCAAAACGGTACCGCAAAGCGACCCCGTTTTGAACGACTGGAGCATCTCCCTCTCCCCGTTCACGGGGAGAGGGTCGGGGTGAGGGGCAATCTTGAAAAGCGCCCCTCACCCGACCGCGATGCGGTCGACCTCTCCCCGCAAAAGCGGGGCGAGGTGAAAGAGCGGCGGATCAGTTCTTGGTCTTGTCGACCAGCGCCTTTTCCTTGATCCACGGCATCATGGCGCGGAGCTTCTCGCCGACAGCCTCGATCTCGTGCGCGTTGTTGCGCGCGCGGGTCGCCTTGAACGAGGCCTGATTGACCTTGTTTTCCAGCATCCAGTCGCGGGTGAACTTGCCCGACTGGATGTCGGTCAGCACGCGCTTCATCTCGGCCTTGGTTTCCGGGGTGATGATGCGCGGGCCGGTGACGTATTCGCCATATTCAGCGGTGTTGGAGATCGAGTAGTTCATGTTGGCGATGCCGCCTTCGTAGATCAGGTCCACGATCAGCTTCAGCTCGTGCAGGCACTCGAAGTAGGCCATTTCCGGCGCGTAGCCGGCTTCCACCAGCGTCTCGAAGCCGGCGCGGATCAGCTCGACGGTGCCGCCGCACAGAACAGCCTGCTCGCCGAACAGGTCGGTTTCGCACTCCTCCTTGAAGGTGGTCTCGATGACGCCGGCGCGGCCGCCGCCGATGGCGGAAGCATAGGACAGGCCGAGGTCATGGGCGTTGCCCGACGAATCCTTGTGGATCGCGATCAGGGTCGGCACGCCGCCGCCGCGCTGGTATTCGGAGCGAACGGTGTGGCCCGGGCCCTTCGGCGCGACCATCAGCACGTCGAGATCAGCGCGCGGCTCGATCAGGTTGAAATGCACGTTGAGGCCGTGCGCGAACAGCAGCGCCGCGCCCTGCTTCATGTTGTCGTGCAGGTGTTCGCGATAGATGTCGCCCTGCAATTCATCAGGCGTCAGCATCATCACCACGTCGGCCCACTTGGCGGCGTCGGCGACTTCCATCACCTTGAAGCCGGCAGCTTCCGCTTTCTTGGCGGAGGCCGAACCCTTGCGCAGCGCGATCGCCACGTCCTTGACGCCGGAGTCCTTGAGGTTCAGCGCGTGGGCATGGCCCTGGCTGCCGTAACCGACGATGACGACCTTCTTGCCCTTGATCAGGTTCAGGTCGGCATCACGATCGTAATAAACACGCATTTTCGTTTCCCTTCTGAGGCGGCCACGATTGGCCTTTTTCGTGCGTTTTTCGGGTGGGATCGGGCCAAAGCCCGGATGAATTGCCGCCGTTGTGTAGGGCGGCTGGTGCTGCGAGACAAGCCCGTAAGCCCCATTTCTGCAGTGCAACTAGATCAGGGCTCCTTCAGAACGGGGTAAAGCGAGGCCAGCAACAGCAAGGCCATGACAACGTTGAAGACGCGGACCGCGCGGGGCGACTTCACCACCGCCTGCAGCGAGGTCCCGAGCAGCACCCAGGTGAGCGACGAGCCAAGCCCGATCACGAACAGCAGGATCGAGAGCGCGGCGATATTCAGCGGATAGGCGGCGATGGCGGCATAGGCGGTAATCGCGCCCACCGCGATCACCCAGCCCTTGACGTTGACCCACTGGAACATCGCCGCCCCGAGGAAGGTCATCGGCTTGCCCTCGCCCGCTCCGTCGGTGTCCGCCGGACCCGACATCGCAATCACGACGGCGAGGTAGATCAGGTAGGCCGCGCCGGCATATTTCAGGATGGTATGCAGCACCGGATAGGCGGCGAACACGGCGCCGAGGCCAAGCCCGATCACCGCGACCAGAAACGAGAAACCGATGGTGACACCCGCGACATGCGGCAGCGTGCGGCGGAATCCGTAGTTCAGGCCCGACGCCATCAGCATGATGTTGTTCGGCCCCGGCGTGAACAGCGCCGCGGCGGCGAAGGCGATGAATGCGATGGCAAGTTGCTGCGAGATCATGACATCAGGCCACTTCAACAAGCGGCGGCGGACGCCGCGACAGCAACATCACGGCGATGCCGAGCACGACCACGATCATGCCGCTCAGGCGCAACGGCCCGAACGTCTCGCCGAACACGATGCTCGAGGCGCCCGCGCCGAAAAACGGCACCAGCAGCGCGAACGGCACCACCTGCGCGGCGGAATAATTCTGCAGCAGACGCCCCCAGATCCAGTAGCCGAGCGTGGTTCCGAGCAGCGCCAGCGCCAGCACACTTGCTACGACGCCAACAGAGAGATGGGTCAAGGAATGCCATGTCACGCTCGGGCCATCGACCAGCAGCAGGAACGGCACGAGAGGCACCAGCGCAAAAAGGCTGATCCAGGCAAAGAGATCCAGCATCGGCACGTTCTGCGCGCGGCGGAGAAGCAGGTTCGACAGCGCGAAGCTGACCGGAGCCGTCATCGACAATGCGAATGCGTAAACACTGAAATCGTAACCGACCGTAAAGCAGATCATCAGCAGTCCGCCCATGGCGATCGCGATACCCAGCACCTGCAGCCGTGTCGGCAACTCGCGCAGGAACAGCGCTGCAAACGCCACCGTAAACAAAGCCTGGCTCTGCACGATGACGGCGGTCAGGCCGGGTGGCACGCCGTAGGCCATGCCGTAGGTCTGCGCCAGAAACTGCGCCACCAGCAGCCAGCCGGTTGCAGCGATCAAAGTCCACGACAAACCGGGACGCGGCAGGAACAGGCATGGAAGCGCCGTGATGCCGAAGCGCAGCGTGGTCATCAGTGTCGCCGACATCTCATTGATCGCGAACCGGGTCAGGACAAAGCCAACGCCCCAGATCACGGCAACAGCAAGCGCCAGCGCGATGTCGGTCGGTTTCATGAGACGAAGGCGTGCAGTTACATTTTCTCCGGCCCGCGCGAAATGGCGGCGACGCCGGTACGCGAGACTTCGACCAGACCGAGTGGAACCATCAGGTTGACGAACTGGTCGATCTTGGCGGTGCCGCCGGTAATCTCGAACACGAAGCTCTCGGTGGTGGCGTCGATCACACGCGCGCGGAACGCTTCGGACAGGCGAAGCGCTTCCATGCGAAGATCGCCGGTGCCCTTGACCTTCACCATCGCCAGTTCGCGTTCGATGGCGCGCCCGGTCAGCGTCATGTCCACCACGCGATAAACCGGGATCATGCGATCGAGCTGATGCTTGATCTGCTGGATCACCATCGGCGTGCCGGTGGTGACAATCGTGATCAGCGACATGTGCTTGGCATGCTCGGTTTCCGACACCGTGAGACTGTCGATGTTGTAGCCGCGGCCAGAAAACAGGCCGATCACGCGCGCAAGCACGCCCGGCTCGTTCTGCACCAGCACCGACAGGGTGTGCGTCTCGTTCGGGTCGTGACGCTCCTCCATGAAGTAGGCGGATGCGGGCTGTTCCATTGTTTCTGCTTTCATGATCACACCAGCGCCTTTAAACCAGAGCCTTGCCGCCGGCGAATGCCGCGGCGGTTGCTTCTTCGTTTGCTTCCGCGGGAAGCAGCATTTCGTTATGGGCCTTGCCCGACGGGATCATCGGGAAGCAGTTTTCGAGCGCTGCGACGCGGCAATCGAACAGCACGGGCCGCTTGATCTTGATCATCTCGTTGATCGCGCCATCGAGATCGCGCGGCTTGGTCACCTGCAGCCCGACGCAGCCGAAGGCGTCCGCGAGCTTGACGAAGTCCGGCAACGCTTCCGAGTAGGAATGCGACAACCGGTTTCCGTGCAGCAACTGCTGCCATTGGCGCACCATGCCCATGTACTGGTTGTTCAGGATGAAAATCTTGATCGGCAATTCATACTGAACCGCGCTCGACATTTCCTGCATGGTCATCTGCACCGAGGCATCGCCCGCGATGTCGATCACCAGCGCATCGGGATGCGCGACCTGGACGCCGAGCGCCGCCGGCAGACCGTAGCCCATGGTGCCGAGACCGCCGGAGGTCATCCAGTGGTGAGGCTTCTCGAAGCCAAAGAACTGCGCCGCCCACATCTGATGCTGGCCGACTTCGGTCGTGATGTAGGTGTCCTTGTCTTTGGTGAGTTCAAATAGCCGCTGGATCGCGTATTGCGGCATGATGATGTCGTCGTTCTTCTTGTAGGCCAGCGAATTGCGCGAGCGCCAGCGGCCGATCTCGAACCACCAGGGGTCGATCTTCGGCGGCTTCGCCTCGGCCTTGAACACCGTCAGCAGGTCGGCGAGCACATTGGCGACGTCGCCGATGATCGGTACGTCGACGCGGATGTTCTTGTTGATCGACGACGGGTCGATGTCGATGTGGATCTTCTTCGAGTTCGGCGAGAACGCATCGGTTCGGCCGGTGATGCGGTCATCGAAGCGCGCACCGACGCACAGCATCACGTCGCAATCGTGCATCGCCATGTTGGCTTCGTAGGTGCCGTGCATGCCCAGCATGCCGAGCCAGTTCTTGCCCGAAGCCGGATAGGCGCCGAGGCCCATCAGCGTCGAGGTGATCGGAAAGCCGGTGACCTCGACCAGTTCGCGCAACAATTTCGAGGCCTCGGGGCCGGAATTGATCACGCCGCCGCCGCTGTAGATCACCGGACGGCGCGCGGATGCGAGCAGCGCCACAGCCTTGCGGATCTGCGTGGCGTCGCCCTTCACGCGCGGATTATAGGAAATATGCACGTCGGACTTGCGCGGCGGATGATAGGTGCCGGTCGCGAACTGCACGTCCTTCGGCACATCCACCACCACCGGGCCCGGACGGCCCGTGGTCGCGACGTAGAACGCTTCGTGCAGCACCTTCGCCAGATCGTTGACGTCGCGCACCAGCCAGTTGTGCTTGGTGCAGGGCCGCGTGATGCCGACGGTGTCGCATTCCTGGAAAGCATCGTTGCCGATCAGATGCGTCGGCACCTGCCCGGTGATGCAAACCAGCGGAATCGAATCCATCAGCGCGTCGGTCAGCGGCGTCACCATGTTGGTCGCGCCAGGACCCGAGGTCACCAGCGCGACGCCCGGCAGGCCGGTGGAACGCGCATAACCTTCCGCGGCATGACCCGCGCCCTGCTCGTGACGGACAAGGATATGCTCCACATCGCTCTGCTGGAAAATCTCGTCATAGATCGGAAGCACCGCGCCGCCGGGATAACCGAAGATGTGCTTGACTCCGTGGTCCTTGAGCGCCCGAACGATCATCGCCGCGCCGGTCATCTGGTTGGGGTCGTGTGGCTTGCTGTCACTCATGGTTCACTCCGGGCGCCCGTGGCGCTGTCTACGTCCGTCTTTTGCGCTTCGCCCGGATGGTCCGGGCCATGCGCGCCAATAAAAAAGGGTCCCGAAAGGACCCTGTGCACACCGCTCTGTCGTGGGTAGCCGTCAGCCACCCCCAGCGGTGTGCCGGGCTACGACGATAATAAGAAGGTCGGTAACTTTATTGCGCATCTTACGCCGTCATTTTCCAAAGGTTGCGCGGGGTTATACGTCCCGGTCGGGGAAAGTCAAGCCCGCTCAGCCACCTGAGCTTAGCGGTTTCCGGGCATTTGGCGAGAGCGAAAGTGCATGGGGGACAAGCATTTGCTGCCGCCCATCACCCTGAGGTGCGGGGCGGCGAAGCCGTCGCGCCTCGAAGGGCGACGGCGGCATAAGCAGGTCATCCTCCGAGGCTCGCGCAAGAGCGGCTCGCACCTCAGGATGACGGGCCGGTTTCCAATTTTTGCGAAAACCATCCCCTCGCTTCTTCCGGCTTCACCCATTCAAACTCGGGCAGTTGATGCCTGAACCAGGTGAACTGCCGCTTGGCGTAATGACGGGTGTCGATCTGGCCGGTGGAAATCGCCTGCTCCATCGTGATTTCACCGGCGAGATATCGGATCAGCGCCGGAACACCGTGGGCTTTCATGGCCGGCAGCATCGGATCGAGCCTGCGCGCGGCCAGCGCCGCGACCTCATCCAGCGCGCCCGCGTCCATCATCGCCGTGAAACGCTTGTCGATCCGGGCATAAAGGTCCTTGCGGTCCGGCGCGAGGAATATGGCTTTGACGCCGTCCGGTTCGAGCAGCGGCGGCAGGCCTTCGCTATGCCAATCCGGCAGCGCGCGGCCGGTCGCCTCGATCACTTCCAGCGCGCGCGCGACTCGCGCGCTATCACGTGGTTTCAGTTTTGTGCCCGACACCGGATCGCGCCGCGCCAGTTCTGCGTGGAGCGCTTCGACGCCATCCCGCTCCATCCGCGCCCGCACATCGTCCCGCACTTCCTGCGGGATTGGAGGCACGGCCGATAGTCCGCGCGTCAGCGCCTTGAAATAGAGTCCTGTGCCGCCGATGAAGATCGGCAGACGACGCGCCGCCCGCGCCTCGGCCAGCATGGCGGCGGCATCGGTCACCCATGACCCAGCAGAACAATTGATCGCGGCATCGCAGGTGCCATAGAGCCGGTGCGGGACCCGCGCTTCGTCCGCAGGCGTCGGACGCGCGGTGATGATCCGCAAATCCCGATAGACCTGCATGGAATCGGTATTGATGACGATGCCGCCGGTGGCCTCGGCCAACGCGAGCGCCAGCGCCGACTTGCCGCTGGCCGTCGGCCCTGCGATAAGCACGGCCTTGGTACCGCCCGCCACATCTGCATCATCTTTCAGCATCGAGCCGTCATGTCTCTCGTCGCCACGCTCATCAGCAATCCCGCCGATCCCCAGCTCGACACCACCGTGATCGACGCGGCCTGCGCCGTGTTGCCCTCCCCGTCCCAGGCGGAATGGCTGTTCGACGAGGTGGCCGCGGATATCCGCTTTAGCAGCACCGACGACATTCGCACAATTTCGGATCGCCTGCGCGCGGCCCTGAGCGAACTGCCGGTCGATGTGGTGGTGCAGCCGCAGGCCGACCGGCGCAAGAAGCTGCTGCTGGCCGACATGGATTCAACCATGATCGGGCAGGAATGCATCGACGAACTCGCGGACTTCGCGGGCTTGAAGGCGCATGTCGCGGCGATCACCGAGCGCGCCATGCGCGGCGAGATTGCGTTCGAGCCTGCGCTGCGCGAGCGCGTGGCGCTGCTGAAAGACCTTCCGGTGACGGTCGTCGATGAGACCCTCAAGAGCCGCATTACGCTCACGCCCGGCGCGGTCGAGCTGGTGCGCACCATGCGCGCCAACGGCGCCTACACCTGCCTTGTCTCCGGCGGTTTTACGCTTTTCACGAAACGTGTGGCCGAACTGATCGGATTTCAGGAAAACCGGGCTAATGAATTGCTGGTCGAGAACGACAAGCTGACCGGCAAGGTCGCCGAGCCGATTCTCGGACGCGAGGCAAAGCTCGCGACGCTGGTGGACCTGCGTGAGTCCTTCGATCTCGACAATCTGGACACCATGGTGGTCGGCGACGGCGCCAACGATCTCGCCATGATCGAACAGGCCGGTGCCGGTGTCGCCTATCATGCCAAACCGGCCGTCGCCGCAGCCGCCGGCATGCGCATCGACCACGGCGATCTCACCGCGCTGCTTTACATTCAGGGTTATCGGCGGGATGAATTTGTCAGCGAATAGCGAATAGCGAATAGTGAGTAGCAAATAGAAAAACTCCTACTCGCTATTCGCTACTCCCTATTCGCTTACTGCACGGCCAATGCAACGAACCGCAGTTCGCCGGAGCCGTTCGAGACCAGCAGCAGCACAGACTTCTTGCCGTCCTTCTTCAACAGGTCGATCCGCTTCTTCACATCGGCGGCGTTGGTGACGGCCTCCTGCGCGACCTCGACGATCACGTCGCCGGCGCTGAGGCGCTTCTCCGCCGCGTCCGAACCGCGATCGACGCCGGTGACGATGACGCCCTTGACGCTATCCTTGATCTTGAAGCGGCTGCGCAGGTCCTTGGTGAGACCGGCGAGATCAAGGCCGAGCGCCTTCTGCGTGACGGTCTTCTCGGTTTCGGCCGGGCCGGTCGTCTTGGCCGAGGCCTCAACGGGCTTCTCGCCGTCATCGAGGCGACCCAATGTCACCTTTTTGGTTTCTTCCTTGCCCTTGCGGATCACGACGACATCCACCGCCTTGCCGACCGGCGAGTCGGCCACGGCGCGCGGGAGATCCTTCATCTCCTTGATGTCCTTGCCGTCGAACTTGATGACGACATCGCCCGGCTCGATCCCGGCAGGCTTGGCGGGCCCCTTGTCATCGACGCCTGCGATCAGCGCGCCGCGTGCCGGCTTGATGCTGAGACTGTCGGCGATTTCATCGGTCACCTGCTGGATGCGGACGCCAAGCCAGCCACGCCGCACTTCCTTGAACTGGCGAAGCTGATCAACCACCGCGACAACGGTCTTCGACGGCACTGCGAAACCGATGCCGATCGAGCCGCCCGACGGGGAAATGATCGCGGTGTTCACGCCCACGACCTCGCCGTCCAGATTGAACAACGGGCCGCCCGAATTGCCGCGATTGATCGCCGCGTCGGTCTGGATGTAGTTATCGTATGGACCCGAATTGATGTCGCGGTTGCGCGCCGAGACGATGCCCGCGGTCACCGTGCCGCCAAGGCTGAACGGGTTGCCGATCGCGATCACCCATTCGCCGAGACGCAGGTTGTCGGAATTGCCGAACTTCACCGCCGTCAGCTTCTTCTCCGGCGGCTTGAACTTCAGCACCGCCAGATCGCTCTTCTTGTCCTTGCCGATCAGTTCGGCCTTGATCTTGGTGCCGTCGTTGAGGATGACGTTGATTTCATCGGCGTCGGCGATGACGTGATTGTTGGTCACGACCGTGCCCTCGGTGTCGATGATGAAGCCGGAGCCGAGCGAGTTCACCTTGCGCGGCGAATTGTTGCCGCCGCCGGGTCCGCCACGACGGTTCTTGAAGAACTCGTCGAAGAATTCGCTGAAGGGCGAATCCGGCGGAAGCTGCGGATTGGCGCCGCGCCGGTTGCCGCGCTCGTCGCTGCCTTTATCCCCGTCGGTGTTCTTGGCCTCCACCGTCTGCGAGGTCGAGATGTTGACGACAGCGTCGATCACCTTCTCGGCGACGTCGGCAATGCCGTCCGGCCCGCGGGCAAGCGCCGGTGTTGCGGCGAGGGCAAAGCCGACAGCCGCGGCGAGCGGCAATACGCGGCGGCTCAATGCTTGGAACGCATCGGACATGGTCGAAAAGTCTCCTGAAAAGAGGCTGAGAATTCGGCGCCAGATTGCGCCTGAAAGCGATGGGTACGCAAGCACTGCCATGCGCGGAGTTCCGGCGATCAACCGGGGGATTGCGGCAAAAACCCGGCCATGCGCCTCACAACGTCGTCAGCCGGGCGTATCCTTAGTGACGCACCAGCCAGATCAGGATAAGGCCGGCGACCGCTGACACGAGTCCGACGATGCGCAGGATATTGTCCGGCGAGGACAGAGCGCTTTGCATCGCCGAGCGCATCCAGTTCGGGAGCGCCGTGAACAGCAGCCCCTCCAGAACCAGCATCACCCCGACCCCGACCAGGAGGTCACCATAACCGAACGACTTCATCCGACGGCGGCTCCTGCCCTATCCCGCCCCGCGCGCCGCATCTTAACGCGCGGCGCCGGCAGCCGCCGCAGGCTTGCCTGCGGGATTTGCGAAGTACCGGAAGAATTCCGAATCCGGCCGCAGCAGGAAGCGGGTGTCGTTGCTCTTCAGGCTCGATTCGTAGGCCGACATCGAGCGATAGAACGCGAAGAAGTCGGCGTCCTTGCCGTAGGCCTCGGCGAACAGACGGTTGCGCTCGCCGTCGCCTTCACCGCGAATCTGTTCGGCCTGTGAGTTGGCGTCGGCAATGATCACCGTGGCTTCGCGGTCGGCACGGGAGCGGATTTCCTGCGCCTTCTGGCCGCCCTGCGCACGGAACTCGGCGGCTTCACGCTGACGTTCGGTCTGCATGCGCTGGTAGACCGCCTGGCTGTTCTGCTCCGGCAGATCGGCACGGCGAATACGAACGTCCACCACCGAAATGCCGTAGCTGGTGGTTTCGCGGTCGAGCTGCGTGCGGATCTTGGCCATCAGCGCATCGCGGTCGTCCCGGACCACCGTGATGAAGGTCACTTCGCCCAGCACGCGGCGCAACGCCGCGTTCAGCAGCGTGGTGAGCTGGATGTTGGCGGCCTGGATCGAGCCGAGGGTCTGATAGAAGCGCAGCGCGTCCTTGATGCGATAGCGCGCGAACGCATCGACCACGAGACGCTTCTGGTCGGAGGCGATCACTTCCTGCGCCGGATTTTCAAGATCGAGAATCCGCTTGTCGATGCTGATCACGGTGTCGATGAACGGCACCTTGAAGTTCAGACCGGGCGCCGTGACGACCCGCACCGGTTCGCCGAGGCGAACCAGCAGAACCTGCTGCGTTTCGCTCACGGTGAACAGCGAACTGTAGCCAACCACGACGGCGACCAGCACCACGAAAAGAGCGACGATACCTGCGATGCCGTTTTTCATCGGTTGCTCCCGCCCTGCTGCGGCGCTGCCGGCGGTGCGCGGCGTCCAAGTTCGTTCAATGGCAGATAAGGCACGACGCCCGGCCCCGATCCGTTCACGCCCTGATCGAGCACGAGCTTGTCCGAGTTGCCGAGCACGCGCTCCATGGTTTCAAGATAGAGGCGCTGCCGCGTGACGTCCGGCGCCTTCTTGTATTCCTCATAGACCTTCAGGAAGCGCGCGCTCTGGCCCTTGGCTTCGGCCACCGCCTGCTCCTTGTAGCCTTCCGCGACCTGCAAAATCTGCGCGGCTCGGCCGCGCGCATCAGGGATAATGCGATTTGCGTAGGTCTGCGCTTCGTTCTGAACACGCTCGAAGTCGGCGCGTGCCGCCTGAACGTCGCGGAATGCGTCGATGACCTGCTGCGGCGGATCGACCTTCTGCATCTGCACCTGCTGGATCAGGATTCCGGCGCCGTAGCTGTCGAGCGTCTTCTGCATCAGTTCGAGCACCGAGGCTTCGGTCTGCGTGCGCGCGCCGGTCAGGATCGGCTGGATCTGCGAGCGGCCGATCACGTCGCGCATCGCGCTTTCCGCGACCGCCTTCACGGTGCCTTCCGGATTCTGGATGTTGAACAGGAAATCACCGACGCCATCCGGCTTGATGCGCCAGAGCACGGTGAAATCCACGTCGACGATGTTTTCGTCACCGGTCAGCATCAGGCTTTCTTCCGGCACATCGCGAATGGTGGTGCCGCCGCCGCGGCGCGAGTCGTCAACTACCCGCATGCCGATGCTGAGTGTGGACACGCGCAGCGCCTTCGGCAGCAACACGGTCTCGATCGGATACGGCAGATGATAGTTCAGGCCCGGCTGAACGGTGCGGACATGCTTGCCGAAGCGAAGCACGACGCCGAGTTCTTCGGACTGGACGCGGAAGAAACCGGACAGTCCCCAGATCGCGAGCGCGGCGACCAGCACCAGCGCAATGCCGACACCACTGAAGTTGCCTCCCGGCAGCATCGTCTGCAGCTTGTCCTGTCCGCGCCGCAGAAGGTCCTCAAGATCAGGCGGCCTCGGGCCTGGCGATTGCGGTCCGGAGCCCCAGGGACCCTTCGGACCGGAGCCCCAGGGGCCTCCGCCTTGATTCTTCCACGGCATCGTCAATCTCCTCCGCGCGGAGCTGGCGCTCCGCAAACTCCTGGAAACTCGTCGAACGCATCAAAACTCTTGGGGCCTTATAGGGGACGCGCCCGGTCCTTACAACGCAGGGCGTCGTGCCTCGAGAGCTATGGTGCGGGGCAAATTTGTCAATGGAAACATCGCGAAACGGAGTTAATGCCGCAGCGTGCGGCACTATGCATCGCAGGTCCTAGCGCCGTCTTTCATATGTGACGTAGGAGAAATCGGCCGTATCTCCATCGGCCCTCGAATAGCGCGTTCGCCCTGTTTCCTGCCATTCCGCAAGATCAACCGGCTTCAGGAACGTGTCGCCCTCAGGCGCGGCATGAACCTCGGTGATCTCCAGACGGTCGGCTTTCGCGAACCATTGCGAGAATATCTCGGCCCCGCCGATCACCATGATCTCAGTGACGAAACGCCGCAGCGCGTCGCCGCGTGCAATGTCATGCGCAGCATCGAGCGATGTCGCGACCACGATGCCCGGCGCCTGAAATGCCTTGTCGCGCGTCACGACGATGTTGGTGCGGCCTGGCAGCGGACGGCCGATGGACGCAAACGTCTTGCGGCCCATGATGACGGGCCGGCCGTGCGTGATGGCCTTGAAGCGCTTGAGATCGGACCTGAGATGCCATGGCATCGCGTTGTTGAGGCCGATGACGCCATTCTCAGCGACAGCGACAACAAAGACGATTTCCATCAAGCAACCCGAACATGCTTCATCAATTCCGGAGCAAAAAACAAAGGAATTACGCTTTCAAAATACTGGCCATCCGTAAATGTCGTGTCGATACGCCGCCCCTCGTAGGGTTTAACCCGAATATAGGCGCCCAACGCACGAGCACGGCTAATTTGATGGCTATCGACTTCAGGATCAGACAGCGAAAAAACTGACCTATACGGATTTTCAACGAGTAGGTCCGTTGCTAGGCCGATTAAACGCCGCTCCTCATTTGGCGACGTCGGAACAAGCAGAAGTGTCCAGCGGTCAGCGTCTTCACGGAATTCCCAGAAGGCAGCAAGCAACGGCGCCTTGCGCTTTACCAAATCGCTGACAAGTCGCTTGGAAAGCTCAATCTTGGATTCTACCAATGATTCCGCAGCCATTGCAGCAATCCCTCGTCGCCGTCGATCGCATCCAGTATAGCCGAAGCATTTTCGGGCGTCCAAACCTCATAGCGAGCCTTTTCTGACCAAGTTTTGACAACAGCTCAGCGCTTATACAGGCTTGGATTTCTATCTTTTTCGGCCTCAAGAAGATCCGTCAGCCCGGCTAAACTCAATAGCGATGTCAGATCGTGGCTATAGATTTTCTGAACCCGTTTGAGGTCGGGAATTTCATTTGCGCGGAAGTCTGACGCGATACGCGCTTTCAACGCGCATTCGACAGCATAACCGGCCAGATAATAGGCGCCGGATGAAAGTCCATTTGCAGAAAGCAATTTTGCTTCCGCCAATCGCGATTCTGCCAGTTGCTGGAACGTCGCGCGATCTTGGCTCATCGTATGGTCACACCGCGACCTCGGCCTTGATGTGCGGATGCGGATCGTAATTCTCGAGGGTGAAGTCCTCGTAGCGGAACGAGAAAATATCCTTCACATCGGGATTGATCGTCATGGTCGGCAGCGCGCGTGTCGGGCGCGTGAGCTGCAGCCGCGCCTGATCAAGATGATTCAGATAAAGATGCGTGTCGCCGAACGAATGTACGAAGTCGCCCGGCTTCAATCCGGTCACCTGCGCGACCATCATGGTGAGCAGCGCGTAGGACGCGATGTTGAACGGTACGCCGAGGAACACGTCCGCCGAGCGCTGATAGAGCTGGCAGGACAGCTTGCCGTTCGCGACATAGAACTGGAACAGGCAATGGCACGGCGGCAACGCCATCTTGTCCACTTCCGCCGGATTCCAGGCGCTGACGATCAGGCGGCGCGAGTCCGGATTCTTCCGGATCATCTCGATCACATTGGAAATCTGGTCGATCGTGCCGCCGTCCGGCGCGGGCCATGAACGCCACTGCGAGCCGTAGACCGGGCCCAGATTGCCGTTCTCGTCGGCCCACTCGTCCCAGATGCGCACGCCGTGATCGTTCAGGTATTTGATGTTGGTGTCGCCCGCCAGAAACCACAGCAGTTCGTGAACGATCGACTTCAGATGCAGCTTCTTGGTGGTGAGCATCGGGAAGCCCGACGCCAGATTGAACCGCATCTGATGACCGAAGATGGAGAGAGTTCCCGTCCCGGTCCGGTCGGTCTTTTTCGCGCCGTCGGCGAGAATGCGTTCGAGCAGGTCGTGGTACTGGTTCATGGGTCTATCTAGCCCCGTAGCCTTCCGCGATTCGAGGCCGGGTGGAGATTATACCCTGAAAAATGATGCCCGCCGCCTGCAACAGCAAGGGGCGGGAACCGTGGTCCCCGCCCCAAATCGCCATCGATTCCAGCCCAACCTCAGTTGAGCGGCTTCAGCACGCCCGACCATTTGGTGATTTCGCTGTCCACCAGTTTCTTCAGCGATTCCGGCGTGCGCTCCGCCGGCTTCGGAATCACGCTGCCGAGGTCGAGCAGGCGCTTCTTCACGCCCTCGTCATCCAGCGCCTTCACCAGCGCGGCGTTGAGCTTGGCCACGATCGCGGCCGGCGTGCCCTTCGGTGCGAAGATCGCGTTCCAGGCCTGGGCCTGATACTCGGGCAAACCGGCTTCCGCGGTGGTCGGAACGTCCGGCAGCGACGGATTGCGCTCAGGCGTCGCCACGGCATAGGCCTTGATGGTGCCGCCCTTGATCTGCGGCACGGCGTTGACGATCTGGTCGCACATATAGTCGACCTGTCCGCCGACCAGCGCGTTCATGGCCGGGCCGGTGCCATTGAACGGCACGCCGGTGGGACTGATCTTCAGCACCGAGTCCAGAAGCTGGCACGAGGTGTAGGACACCGAGCCGACGCCCGCATGCGCTTCATTGAGCTTGTCGGTGTTGGCCTTCAGATACGCCACGAATTCCTTGAGATCCTTCGGCGGAAAATCCTTGCGGGCCAGGATCAGGATCGGTGTGCCGGCCACGAGGCCAACCGGCTCGAAATCCTTGGAGGGATGATAGGCGAGTTTCGGATACAGCGGCACCGACGCAGCGTGGGTGCCCATGTGGCCGGTGATCAGGGTGTAACCGTCCGGCGCGGCCTTGGAGGCGCGGGTCGATGCGGTGGTGCCGCCGGCGCCGACCACGTTTTCGATCACGATTGTCTGGCCAAGGGTCTGCTGCATGTGGCCGGTGACGATGCGCGCGATAACGTCGGTTGGACCGCCCGCCGCGAACGGCACGATCATGGTGATATTCCGGGTCGGATAATCCTGCGCCTGGACGGGACCCGCAGCCAGACCGGCGGCGGTCAGCGCGGAAAACCCGCACGTCACAAACATACGCTTCAACAAATTCATGGGGCTCTCCCGAGTATGTGCCGATTAAAATCCGGCCCGGCAGTCAGAGCACCACCGGGCCGGAAAAGTCTATTCAACTTGCCGCCAAGACAGATGAACGAAGCGCGGCTCAACGCCGCACGGCCTTCCTAGTTTTCAGACTCAACGAAGACCTCGTCGCGCTTCTTGCGCAATGCGGGAAGCAGCGAGAGGATCAGCAGGAATGCCGCGACAGCCATCAGCGTGGCCGACAGCGGCCGCGTCAGGAACACCGACCAGTCGCCGCGCGAGATCAGGAGCGCACGGCGCAGGTTTTCCTCCATCAGCGGGCCGAGCACCATGCCGAGCAGCATGGGTGCGGGCTCGAAGTCATGCTTCACCAGCCAGTAGCCGACAAGGCCGAAGGCCGCCGTCAGCACCACGTCCATCGGCGCGTTGTTCACCGAATAGATGCCGATGGCGCAGAAGATGACGATGCACGGGAACAGCAGCCGGTAAGGCACCCGCAGCAGGCGCACCCAGATGCCCACCATCGGCAGGTTGATGACCAGCAGCATCAGGTTGCCGATCCACATCGAGGCGATCATGCCCCAGACCAGATCCGGCTGCTTCTGCATCACCTGCGGACCCGGCACGATGCCGTGAATGGTCATCGCGCCGACCATCAGCGCCATCACCGCGTTCGGCGGAATGCCGAGCGTGAGCAGCGGGATGAACGACGTCTGTGCCGCGGCGTTGTTGGCGCTTTCCGGCGCGGCAACGCCCTCGATCGCGCCGCGGCCGAAACGCTGCGGCTGCTTGGATATCTTCTTCTCCAGCGTATAGGCCGCGAACGACGCGATCACCGCGCCGCCGCCCGGCAGGATGCCGAGGATCGAGCCCAGCACCGTGCCGCGCAGCACCGCAGGCGTGGCATCCTTCAGGTCCTTCTTGGTGGGCATAAGTCCGGAGATCTTCTGCTGAACCAGACTGCGCTCCATCGAGGCGCCGGGATCGAGGTTGCGGATGATTTCGGCGAAGCCGAACAGACCCATCGCCACGGTGGCGAAGCCAAGACCGTCGGCCAGTTCGGGAATGTTGAACGACATGCGCGAGGCGCCGGTTTCGATGTCGGAGCCGACCATCGACAGCAGCACGCCGAACGCGATCATCGCGATGGCCTTGAGCACCGACCCCTTCGCGAGCACCACGGCGAAGATCAGGCCGAGCACCATCAGCGAGAAGTATTCCGCCGGACCGAACGCCAGCGCGAGTTTGGTCAGCGGCGCGCCGAGCAGCGCGATCAGCACGGTGGCGACGCAACCCGCGAAGAACGAGCCGATGGCGGCGATGGCGAGCGCCGGGCCGGCGCGGCCCTGCTTGGCCATCTGGAAGCCGTCGAGCGCTGTGACCACAGAGCCCGCCTCGCCCGGAATATTGACCAGGATCGAGGTGGTCGAGCCGCCGTACTGCGCGCCGTAATAAATGCCCGCGAGCATGATCAGCGCGCCGACCGGAGGAAGACCGAACGTGATCGGCAGCAGCATCGCGACGGTCGCGATGGTGCCGATGCCGGGCAGCACGCCGACGAGGGTGCCGACCAGAGCGCCGATCAGGCAAAGGCCGAGATTGACAGGAGAAAACGCGACGCCGAAACCGAGGGCGAGGTGTGAGAAAATATCGAGATCCATGATGCCCTCAGCGCAGAATGCGTGGGTACAGTTCGAGCGGAAGCCCGAGCGCATACGGGAACAGAAGCGCACATCCGATCGTCAGGCAGATCCCGACGACGACGGCTTCCGTCCACTTGGTCTCGTCGCTGCCCATCGCGGCGATCATGAAGCTCACAAACGCGGAGACGATGAGGCCCAGCGGACGGATCATGGCTGCGAAGGCGAGGATCGACAGCGTCACGAAGACAGGGCCGCGAATGCCGTAACGCTGCAGCGGCGGACCTTCCGAAAATAATCCGGTGATGGCGACGCCCGCCCCGAGCGCCAGCAACAGATAGGCGAACATCCGCGGCGCAGTTCCGGGACCGAACGAGAATCCGCGCATGCCCGGAAGGTCGCTCGCTGCCCACAGAGCGAACAGCGCGATCCCCATCAGCGCGACGCCACCCCAAAAATCCTGTGGTCCCTTGATGAGCCCACGCACGGGCTTCGCCCCAGCGCTGTCCGGCGCTTCAGTCATTGTCGTCCCCCTCAGTCGCGGGCTTCAGCCCGGTCTGTTCTTGTCGCTCAGGGTCGTCCCCTCTCTTTTGCTTAACTACTTTCGTCAGACGATGCCAGCGAAACCAAGAAGGCCGCCCACAACCAGCACCCAGAGCGGATTGAGCCGGGTCATGAATGCAACAACGGCCGCGCCGATTGTAAGCACCGCAGCAATCCATGTCCGATCCGATGCGAGTGTGAGGACGAGCCCGCTCGCGCACATCAGACCGATCGAGATTGGAACCAGCGCCGCCTGCAGAATTCCGGGCCAGGCCGACTGGCTGGAACGGGTCAGCATGTTGCTGACGAAATAGGCAAAAACCGCGGACGGACCACACATGGCGAATGTCGCCACCAGCGCGCCGGCGATCCCCGCAACGTGATAACCGATCAACGTCACGATCAGAACATTCGGCCCCGGCGACAGTTGCGAAATCGCGAACATGTCGGCGAACTGCGCGTCCGTCATCCAGTGCCGGACCTCGACGGCGATGCGATGCATCTCAGGAATGGTCGAGTTCGCGCCGCCAATCGCAAGCAGCGACATCAACCCGAACGTCCACGCCATTGTGAAAAGCACGTTTGCCGGTGAGTTCACGCTGCCGCCTTTCTTCGCGTGGCGAACGTGAGCGCGAGGCTGAGGGGAATTGCGGCAAGCAGGACAGGCACCAGTGGAAACCGCAGAACGCCGATCGCAACGAACACCGCAGCGAGCAATGTCAGCGCAACCGGGTCGCGGCGCTTCAGAAGCGGCAGCATCATCCGCGCAATCACCGCGAGAAACAGGCCGACGGCGGCGCAGGACACGCCGGCGAGCGTGCGCTGCAGTGCCGGAATCTCGCCATACCGCGCATAGATCGCCGCGAGTACGGTGACGATCACCACAGGCGGACCGACCAGACCGAGAAACGCGGCGATGCTTCCCGGAATGCCGCGAAACCGCGCACCGAACACCACCGACAGGTTGACGATATTCGGCCCGGGCAAAAAGTGGCACAGCGCGAAGGCTTCATTGAACTCGTCCGGCGTCATCCAGCGATGCTGATCGACAATCGCGCGGCGCGCCCACACCAGCACGCCGCCGAAGCCGGCCAGCGACATTTTGGCGAAGGCCACGAACAGCTCAAACAGTCCCGGACGGATCGGCATCGCCGCATCGTCAGGCGGGGATAGCGCGGACGTGCTTCCTGCAGGCGTACTGTCTGGAGACATGCTTTCTGAAGACATGGCCCGATTTAGAATGACCGTACGCCGTGGCCAAACGCTATTCCGATGCGGCGCGCATGCGCTGGATGCAAACCGGACCAATCGGCCTTGTCCATAACCTGCAAACCGGGGGCTTTTGCATCCGCGATTTGCCCCCTATATTGGGAGTGCCGGTTCGCCGGCTATGGAAATAAATGGCCGTCGTAATAAACCATTCGGACCCGGGGGCAGCACCCGGCGCCTCCACCAGAACCCGGACCGTCCTCAATCAAGGAGGCGGGTTTCGGCGGGGGCGAAACAGGATCGACGAGGGCGTAAAGGACTCGCTTTTTCCCGGTATTGTTCCGCCGTTATCGGGCTCTACAATAGTTGCAAACGACAACTATGCTCCGGTTGCTCAGGCTGCGTAACGCAGTTTGAAATACCGACTTAAAGTCCTGATGGATTAAGCCCCGTCAGGCGGGGTTCGGAGGCACCTGGCAACAGAAGCCTCCACTTTATCTCCGCCTCTGGATCACGCCGGATTTATTGGCCGCCTGCATTGCGGCCCGCCAGAATATCTGCGATCTGCCTGTCGCGGAGGCTGACCTGCGGGCCATGACCGGGTAGCATGGATCGAACGGCGAGTCGGACCATTCATGTCCGGCCACCCCGCACCATTTGAATTCGAGCAGACGACCTTTACAGGACCGGATAATGGCGACCGATCACATTCGTTATGATGTCCTCGCGCGCGACGCGCTGCGCGGCGTGCTCAAGCATGTGCTCGCGGACGCCGCCGAACACGGTCTCCCCGGAGAGCATCATTTCTACATTACGTTTCTCTCCAAGGCCGAGGGCGTAAAGCTCTCCCCGCGCCTGCTGTCGCAGTATCCGCAGGAGATGACCGTGATCCTCCAGCATCAGTTCTGGGATCTGGTCGTGACCGACGACCGCTTTGAGGTCGGACTGTCGTTCAACGGCATTCCCGAGCGGCTTGTGATCCCGTTCAGCGCGATCAAGAGCTTCTTCGATCCGTCGGTGCAATTCGGGCTGCAGTTCGAGCCCGTCGACGCTCCCGCCGCCGAGGCTGATACACCGGTGGAATCGCTCCCGGTTACGGCTGCGCCGGAAAAATCCGCCGAGACGGAAGAAGAGCCGGTGAAGCAAGGCGAAGGCGCCGAAGTTGTGCGCCTGGATCGCTTCCGCAAGAAGTAACATCGCCAAGCGATCTCAACCGCATCATCTTGAGGCTTTCTAAGCGCGAAAAGGTTTTTCGCGTTGCGAGAAGCGCTGACGCGGTTGCATGCCTTGCTGATGAGGTCCAGACTTCCGTGTTCCCGCAACACACTGGAAGTGACGATGGCCGCTCAGAGAAAAAACACGCGCACCGAGACTGACACCTTCGGACCGATCGAGGTGCCGGCGGATCACTATTGGGGCGCGCAGACAGAACGGTCCAGGCACAACTTCAGCATCGGCAACGAACGCATGCCGATGCCGATCGTGCGCGCTCTTGCCATCGTCAAACTTGCCGCCGCGCAGACCAACCTTGAGCTGGGGCTGCTCGACCAGCGCCGCGCGCGCGCGATCATCCGCGCCGCGCGCGAAGTGATCGACGGCGAACTGGACGGCAATTTCCCGCTGGTGGTCTGGCAGACCGGCTCGGGCACGCAGTCCAACATGAATCTCAACGAGGTGATCGCCAACCGCGCCAGCGAATTGCTCGGCGGCGTGCTTGGGACGAAGAAGCCGGTGCATCCGAACGATCATGTCAACATGAGCCAATCGTCGAACGACTCGTTTCCGACGGCCATGCACATAGCCGCCGCCGAACGCATCGTCAACGACCTCGTTCCGGCGCTCACCGTGCTGCTGAAAGCGCTGCGGCAAAAGGAAAGGGCCTTCGCGAAAATCGTCAAGATCGGCCGCACCCACACGCAGGATGCGACACCGCTGACGCTGGGGCAGGAATTCTCCGGCTATGCCGCCCAGGTCGAGAGCGGCGTCGCGCGGATCCGCGCCGCCGCCAAGGATCTGTATCCGCTGGCGCAAGGCGGCACCGCCGTCGGCACCGGCCTCAATTCCCATCCGCGTTTCGCCAGGCTCTTCGCGAAGAAAGTCGCGGCCCTCACCAAGCTGCCCTTCACCACCGCGCCCAATAAATTCGAGGCGCTGGCATCGAACGACGCCTATGTGTTCGTGCATGGCGCGATCAATTCCACCGCGGCCGGACTTTTCAAGATCGCCAATGACATCCGGCTGCTCGGTTCAGGTCCCCGCTCCGGTCTCGGCGAACTGATCCTGCCGGAAAACGAACCCGGCTCGTCGATCATGCCCGGCAAGGTCAACCCGACACAGTGCGAGGCGATGACCATGGTGTGCTGCCAGATTTTCGGAAATCAGACAGCTATCACGGTCGCGGGCAGCCAGGGACATTTCGAGCTCAATGTCTACAAGCCGGTGATGGCGCACTGCATGCTGCAATCGGTTCAATTGATGGCGGACGTGTCGCGGTCGTTTACCGAGCATTGCGTTGTCGGTATTCGCGCCGACGGAAAGCGAATCGATGAATTGATGCGCCGTTCGCTGATGCTCGTCACCGCGCTCGCACCGAAAGTAGGTTACGACAATGCCGCGAAGGTAGCCAAGACTGCTCACGCAAACGGCACGACACTGAAAGAAGAGGCAACTCGTCTTGGCCTTGTGTCCGCTGCGGAGTTCGATCAGCTTGTAAAGCCGGAAAAGATGACTCGTCCGGGTCAATAGCGGATCGCTTACATTAACATACTGTAATCTTAAGCGGACATGTCGTCGCACCACCGAAAGTCCTAGGTCTAACGGCTACCATCTGCGGCGCGACGCATGCTAGCCTTTCAGTTGCGCCGCGCTGCATCAGCGCATGGAAAAACGAACCACATTCAAAACGGACGCGCGTGAGCAATTTGCTCTGACGAGTCCCCAACAGGACAAGCGCACCGGCGTTCATCACGTGCCGCTCAAGCGCTGTTCTCACAAACAAGGAGGCGTGATGGGTGATCTGGTGAACCTGAAACAGGTAAAGAAACGCATCGCACGCGAAGCGGCTGACAAGCAGGCGGAAACCAACCGCGCCCGCTTCGGCCGCACCAAGAACGAACGGAGCCGCGATGAATTTCAGGCGAAGCGCGCCAGCGGCATCCTCGATCAGCACCGCCTCGACGATGGAACGCCAGCATGAAATCGCCTGTCGTAAAACGCTCGATCGTTGTCGCCGGCCACAAGACCAGCGTCAGCCTTGAAGAAGCCTTCTGGAACGGCATGAAGGAAATCGCCTCGGTGAGAAGCCTCACCCTCTCCGAACTGGTGGGCGAAATCGACGGCGGCCGTCAGCAAGGAAACCTCTCCTCCGCGATCCGCCTCTTCGTGCTGGACTACTTCCGTTCGCGCGCTGTTCATCCGACAGGAAACGGCAGCACGAGATTGCAGGCCGAGGGGCCTCATCCGTAATTTTCCGCACCGTGCAGTTACGATCGTGACTCCGCCGTAGGTTTTCGTCCGAATACCGCGGCGGGTCCGCTTCCGTTACTATGTACCTGTGTCTCGAAATGCATACCGTTTCGAGACCGGCTGCGGGGGCGGCTGCAATTCTGATCCGCGCAGCGAGATCAACATCGTGCATGGCCAGCTAGTCGCCGGCCGCGAGACATCGTCTCGCGGCACGGGATCGCCTGGCCAGAACGGGGGCCTTCCGATGCAGAATGACAATCTCACAAACATCGCTGACCATGCGGACGGCGGCTCCGTCCGCGGCGTCAAGGAGTTCGCCGTGGTGAAACGCTCCGTCGTCGTCGGCGGTCACAAGACCAGCGTCAGCCTCGAAGATGCGTTCTGGACCAGCCTTAAAGACATCGCGACGCGACGCGGCCTGCCGCTCTCCAGCCAGATCGACGCCATCGACCGCACGCGCAGGACCGCCAATCTCTCATCCGCGATTCGCCTGTTCGTGCTGGATCACTTCCGCACCCGCGCGGTGACATCGGTCTTCATCGGCGAACGGCAACCGTCGCATCACATCGCACGCTAGAACGTGCCCGCTGGCGCAGCGGGGCGCTGTTTCTGCAGCCGCATCGCACCCGGCGCGGGCCTGATGTCGATCGGGGGAGGCAATGGCTGCACCGTTGCGTTTCCGCCCGGACGACCAGGTGCCGGAGCAACGCTTGGTGGTGAAGCCGGTGGTGGATTGGCCGCCACAGGCGGACGTGCCGGTGTCCTCGCCGCGGGCGTTTTCCGCCGCGGGTCAGGAGCCGGCATTTTCACCTGCGATGGCGGAAGCGGCTCCGCCGACGGAAGATCGTCCTCCCACAATCGCTCGTCTGTCTCCGGCGCCGGCGTCACGCCACGTTCGAGCTGGTCGAGCCGGCGGGTCTCACGATCAATCGCGCGCAGCCCCAGCCACGACGACAGCGCCGCGACATCGACTGTGCGCACGAGCCGGTCCGGCGGCCCGTTGAGGTCGACGCGAATTTCGGGCCGCCCGTTGAGAGGCCGCGCGGTCACCGGCGACATGATGGCGCGAAGGTCGGCCTGATCCGCCAGCAGATCGTATCCACCCGCGATCGCGACACGCGCCCGCTTCGCTTCCAGGGAAGCGGTCTCGATCCGCAGCCGCCCATCCTTGATGCTGAAGGGAATCTGCGCCGACGGCACCGTCAGCGTCCCGGCAGCCAGCACGGGATCGACAATATCCCTGAGTTTGATGTCGTCGGTCGCCTGGCCGCGGTCGCTGGCCCGCATCGCCGCCTCGAACGCGCGCGGATCGAGACCCGCGATCCGCGCATCCGTCAGTGCAAGTGTGCCGGCGCCGGACAATGCGCCGGTCAGACCGGCGGCGCTGCGGCCCTGCCCGGATAGCGTCGTCTGCAGCGCGGCCTTGCCTTCGGGCAACACAAGACCGCGATAGCGGAGCGCGGTACCATCGACACCGTCGGCCTGGATACGCGCGGTGAATGACGTGCCCTGGTTTGCCGCGCCCTGCCGGGCATCGAGATCAATGGAGACTTCACCGCCGCCGATACGGCCTTTGACATTTTCGAGAACCAGCGACTGGCCATCGCCCTTGATGGCTCCGCCAAACGGACGCAGCTCGGCACCTCCGGGCAGAACAGTGCTCAAGGCCTGAAACGCCAGTTTGCCGCGCCAGCCGCGCAACCAGCCGCGATCCAGAGGCGCCGATGGATCGTGTCCCGCCGCACCGAAAGCCAGGCCGGTCACGGCGGCCAGATCGAGCGTGTCCAGTCCGATCTCGCCATCCACGCCGGTCTCCTCGCCGCGCGTCAGCACCAGACGTCCGCGCACACGCGATCCGCCGATCATGGTGTCGAGATTGTCGAAGGTGAAGACGTTGCCCGCCACATCAAGCCGCGATGACAGCGATATCGGCGAAGCATTTGCGGGCGTTCCCCCGATGAGCGCCGAAATATCCGCACGGCGCACGGCAAGGTTAAGCATCGCGGCGGGATTCTCGGCCCAGGGATTTCCCGTGCCTTGCAACTCGCCGTCGGTCTCCGCGCCCGAGAGCTTCGCCTTCAGTTGCAGCGGCGCACCCCAGGTGCCGTTCACCGAAGCCTCGAATTGGGCCGAACCGCCGCCGCCGGACAGAACGCCTGTGAGTCCCAGCGCCTGAATCATCGCCGCTGTCGTCTCGGAGGACAGCTTTGCTTCCGCGGTAAAATCGCTTCCGCCCAAAGCGGAAATATCCAGTCCGGTTGCGATGTCGATGACGGGCGCCGCCGTCAGCGTGACCGCGCCCTTGATTTGCGGCGCATCGAGGTCGAGCACGACACGGCCGCTGGCGCGAGAGCGCTCGCGCGCGACATCCGCGGACAGCCGGGCTTTCACGGGTCCGGAAAGCGATAGCGCATTGAGCCGCTCGGCAACGGCGGGCGCAAATGGTGCGACCACTCCACCGATCCGCGCGAATGACGACGCGGTCGTATCCAGCGCCAGCTTGCCCTTGCCATCCATCCGGTCGAACGAGCCGGTGCCGGTGACGGCAAGATCGCCGCCCGCGTCCCCGATCTGAATCCGCTCAAGGGCAATTGTCTTTGGCCCGTAACTGAGTGTGAGGCCAGCCGGCTTCACCTCCTGCCCCGCGATCACCGCGCGACCGGCATCCAGCACAATCCGCGCCTCATCCGGAAGCGTCGCCTGGGGTCCGGCCAGCACCGCGACAAGCGATGACACGGCATCCACATCGATGCTCTCGGCGGACAGTACGGCCTCAAGCCGGGACTTGCCGCCGTCGGTCGTCAGCAGCGCAAGACGCCCATCGAGCGTGCCGCCGTTGATTTCGGCCGTCATGCCATCGAGACCGATCCTGTCAGCGGCGACCGTCGCCTCGCCGCGCAGCCGCAACGGCTTCTGGTTGCGATAGGTCGCATCGCCGCGCCCCTGCAGCCACGCCGTCAGAATATCCGGATCGCCGGATTCGACGCTCACCGGCCCGCTGAAACGCGCCGATGGTTCGGCTGCCGAAATCACGCCGCTGGCGGTTACGCGGGTCGCGCCCGGCGCGCGCATCTCGAATTTTTCGATAGTCCAGGACCTGGCGTCCGCTTGCAGCGTCGCAGCGACGTTCTGTAGCGGCCGGCCACCCAGCCCGATCTGATCGGCGCTCAGTTCGATTTGCGATGGAATCGGCAGCACAGGCATCGACGTCACCAGCATGCGCAACGCCGGCAGCAATCGCAGCGGTTCGGCAGCCGCCGCGCCGGTCGCCAGCAGGCGGTCTGCATCCAGTTGCCGCGCCGCGAGCGCCAGTTTCAACAACGGCGCCGCGCCGAAACGGATATCGCCGCCACCGGTCAGCCGCAGCGCATTGTCATCGGGACCGTAAGCCGCTTCGACCTGATCGAAGGCGGCGGACGACGGACTGGCCTTGATCCGCGATGAAATTTTCCACGGCTGCCTCTTGTCTGCGGCCTTGTCTGTGGTCTTGGCGTCGGATGCGCGCGCGAGCACCAGTGCGCCGTTAAAATTCGGCACCCCGTTGTTGAAGGTCAGTGTGCCATCGAGATCGGCCATCAGCGGGCGGACACCGGGGTCCGCCGTGAAGTGCACGCGCGTGCCTTTGCCATCGCCCGTCTGTCCCGACGACAAGCGGAATGGAGTTGTCGCGCCAAGCAACTGGAACGAGCCCTCGCCCCGCATACTGCCGGCGAGCGCCCGGACCTCTCCGCTGAATTTCAGATCATCCATCCGCAGCGTGCCGCCGCTGGCGGCATCGTGAAGCACGATCTGTCCCGCGAGATTCATGCGGTCGATGGTGAGCGAGCCGAGATTGACGCGCCCCCCGGCAGACGGCAGCCGAAAGCGGCCCTGCCGGTCGAGACCGAGGTCGAGCGAGAAGCCGTTCAGCGTCAGTTCGCTGGCGCGCCAGTCTCCCCGCATCAACGATCCGAGGCTGAACTCGACATCGAGCTTGCCCGCGCTCACCCATGGCGCGCCCTTTTCGCCGACCGCGACGTCATACAGCCGCAGCGTGGGCGTCGGCAGCAGGAGGGCATCGAGCCTGCCATTCACCCGTACCGGCGCGCCGATGATCCGGGACGCTTCCGCCTCGAACTGGGGCCGGAACTGGTTCCAGTCAACGAAATACGGCCCGACCAGCGCCGCGATCAGCGCAAGGATGAGAGCTATGGCCAGTCCAAGCAGCGTGGTCTGCAAGGTCTTTCCTCAGTGAGATCGGTTGATCCGGGATGGCAACAGCGCGTCACCGCCGTAAGCTGCGAACATTGAACCAGCCGATGGCCTGGAATACTAATTTTAACGTCCCTTGTTCACAACCCTGTGTGACCACGATGTCCGAAAAGCAGGCACGGCCCGCGGACCGAACCGGCGCTTCGCCCGAAGCCATCATGTCGCATTACGACATGGGCAACGATTTCTTCCGGCTCGTGTTGGACCCGGAGATGATCTATTCCTGCGCCCTGTTCAAAGACGATGACGACCTCATCACGGCGCAGTTTCACAAGCTCGACCATCACATCGAGGCATCGGGCGCCGCGAGGACCGCGCGGGTGCTGGACATCGGCTGCGGCTGGGGCGCGATGCTGCGACGGCTGGTCGATCATGCCGGCGTATCGCATGCGGTTGGATTGACGCTCAGTCCATCGCAGGCCCGCTGGATCCGCGAGTACGACAACCCGAAGATCGAGGTGCTGGAGCAGGACTGGCGCGATCACAGGCCGGAGCGCCGGTACGACGCGATCATCTCGGTCGGCGCCTTCGAGCATTTCGTCCAGAAGGGCCTCGACCCCAAGGTCAAGCTCGACGCCTATCGCGAATTCTTCGCCTATTGCGACAAGGTTCTCGCCATCGGCGGCAGGCTGTCGCTGCAGACCATCGCCTACTCCGAGCGCACCAAGGTGCAGCCGCTGCTGGACAGGACCTTTCCCGACAGCGACCTGCCACTGGAATGGGAGCCGATCGCCGCGGCCGAAGGCACCTTCAGCCTGATCGCCGCGCGTAACGATGCGGATCACTATTACAGAACGCTGATCCTGTGGGAGCAGAACCTGCTCGCGAATTACGACAAGGCGGTCGCCCTGGTCGGCAAGGCGCGCACCGACGAATTCCGCCGCTACCTGCGTATGTCCGCTGTCGGCTTTCGCGGCGGGATGGTCAGCCTGATGCGCTACAGCTTCCGGAAAAAGTACTGAGACCTATCCGAACCGGATATCGAGACCACCGAGCAGAGCCTTCCGGGCGCCCGCTTCGATGGCAGTGGCTGCGCTCATGCCGGCAGTATCTTGCCGGGGTTGAGAATGTTCTGCGGATCGAGCGCGGCTTTCAGCGCGCGCATCGCCTGCACGGCCTCGGGGCCAAGCTCGGTTTCGAGATACTTCTGCTTGCCCTGCCCGATGCCATGCTCGCCGGTGCAGGTGCCGCCCATGGCCTGCGCGCGCTCCACCAGCCGGTGCAGGAAACCGTCGGCGCGCTGCATCTCGTCCGGATCGTTGACGTCCACCAGCATCGAGCAATGGAAATTACCGTCGCCGACATGGCCGACAATGGGAGACAGCAGGCCCACGCTTTCAAGGTCCTTTTCCGTCTCCACCACACAATCGGCGAGCCGCGAGATCGGCACGCACACATCGGTCGCCACCGCCTGCGCGCCCGGACGAAGCCCGCGCACCGCCCAGTAGGCATCATGCCGCGCCTGCCACAGCCGGGTGCGATCCTCCGGGCGCGTGGCCCATTCAAACCCGCCGCCGCCGCAGTCCTTGGCGATTTCGCCGAACATCGCGGACTGCTCGGCGACATCCGCCTCCGTGCCGTGGAATTCCAGCAACAGCAGCGGCGTCTCCGGCAGCGTGAGCTTGGAATAAGCGTTGCAGGCTTTGACTTGTGCCGCGTTCAGCAGTTCGATGCGCGCCACCGGAATCCCGGTCTGGATCGCCAGAATGGTGGCGTCGCACGCGCCTTTTACGGTGGCGAACGAGCAGGCGCCCGCGGCGATACTTTGCGGAATGCCGCGCAGCTTGAGCGTGATCTCGGTGATGATCCCGAGGGTGCCTTCCGCGCCGATGAACAGATGCGTGAGATCATAGCCGGCCGAGGATTTCTTGGCGCGGGTGCCGGTGGTGATGATCTCGCCATCGGCGCGCACGACCTTCAGCGCGAGAATGTTGTCCTTCATCGTGCCGTAGCGCACGGCATTGGTGCCTGACGCACGGGTCGCGGCCATACCGCCGATGGACGCATCGGCACCCGGATCAATCGGGAAGAAAAGACCCTGATCGCGCAGATGTTCGTTCAGCGCCTTGCGGGTCACGCCCGGCTCGATCACGCAATCCAGATCATCGCCATGAACCGCAAGAATACGGTTCATTTCGCGCAGGTCGATACAGATGCCGCCCGCAGGCGCGTTGACCTGTCCTTCCAGCGAGGTGCCGGTGCCGAACGGGATCACCGGAATGCGATGCTTCGCGCAAATCCGCACCACGTCCTGAACGTCCGCCGTGCTTTGCGCCATCACCACCGCATCCGGCGGCTGCATCGGCAGCCAGGTGGTGGTATGGGCATGCTGTTCGCGCACCGCCTGCGATGTGATGAGGCTGTTACCGAAACGTGCGGCAAGCGCTTCGATGGCGCTGGACAGAGCGGATGCTGGGGGGCGTGTCAGGGCTGCGCTTGAGAAGGCCACGGCTGCTCGTTTCTTTTCTTTTGAGGCTGTTATGGCGCGAACCGTGGCAAAGGATGTATAGCGGGTCAAGAGAATGGTACCGACCCGGCACGGAATTGAAGATGACGTCCAGCACGCTTCCAAAAGACAATGCGCCGCAACATATCGCAGCGCCGTTCCTGACGACCGTGATGCAGATCGAGCCGCAATGGATCGACTACAACGGCCATCTCAACATGGCCTATTACAATGTCCTGTTCGATCGCGGCATCGACCAGATGTGGCTCGAACTCGGCATCGGCCCGCAATACATGAAAGAGCGCAACTGCTCGACATTCACGGCGGAAGCGCATGTGCGCTACCTGCGGGAGGTTCATCTCGGCGATCCGGTCCAGGTCTCGGTCTACCTGATCGCAGCGGACGACAAGCGCCTCCACACCTTTGAAGAGTTGCGCCACGCCACCGAGGGCTGGATTTCAGCCACCTCGGAGAACATGACGCTTCACATGGACATGACGGCGCGGAAGACCGCTCCGTTCCCGCCGGATATCGCCACGCGCATCCGCGATGTCATCGCAGCACACGGCACCGTGCCCAGGCCGGATGGCATCGGCCGGCGCGTTGGCATGCCGGCCAGATAACGCCATCGCGGCCCCGGCAAGGCGCTTATGGCCCGCCACTGCGGCGCGCCAGACCCACCACCGCCGAGATCAGGAACAGGATCAGGGCGACGAAGAAGACGATTTTGGCGATTTCGATCGAGGCGCCCGCGATGCCGCCGAAGCCCAGAAGGGCCGCGACCAGCGCGATAACCAGAAATGTGACCACCCAGCTCAACATGACATGCTCCTGCGGTTTGTTTTCGAGCGCGGAAGCCAGCGCTCCGACTGAGAAACCAATCCGCCAGCGGGGCCGGAGTTCCGCCCTGTGCCGCCCGTTTAAATTCGCATTTATATACTTGACTTAGCAGTCCGGATTAGGGCATAAAAGGCCATTGGAGAGCACCATGGCCGATATTTACGCACCCGAATTCACGAACGAAGCCGCCGCGATTGCCCACCTTGAGAAGTCCCGCTGGGAAGTCTCCGGTGCGAATTGCCCGCATTGTGGCTCGTTCGCCGTCCGCAAGATGGAAGGCACCACGCAGGCCGGTTACTGGCTCTGCAACGATTGCCGCGACAAGTTCACTTGCCGCACCGGCACCGTCATGGAGCGCTCGCATATCCCCGTTCATAAGTGGCTGCTGGCCATTCACCTGATGGCGTCCAGCAAGAAGGGCATGAGCGCCCATCAGCTTCACCGCATGCTCGGCGTCACCTATAAGTCGGCTTGGTTCCTCGCCCATCGCATCCGTGAAGCGATGATCGACACCAAGGCTGGCCCGTTGGGCGGCGAAGGTAAATCGGTACAGGCCGACGAAACCTACATCGGCAATTCGTCCAAGCGTGCGAAGGGCTACAAGAAGGGCCATTCGCACAAGGAACAGATTGTTGCGCTGGTTGAACCCGGCGGAAAGGCCAAGGCCGTTCACGTCAAGAAGGCAACCAAGCAGAGCGTCCGCGAAATCCTCGTTACGAACGCCTCGCGTAAGTCAGAACTGCACACCGACGAAAGCAACCTTTACGTAGCAGTCGGCAAGGAATTCGCCGCGCATAAGACCGTCAATCACGGCTGGAATGGCCGTGGCTACTACGTTGGCGAAGATGGCCAGACCACGAACGCCGCTGAGAACTTCTTCGGCGTGTTCAAGCGCGGCATGGTCGGCACCTATCACAAGTGCGACGCTCAGCACTTGCAGCGTTACGTCACGGAATTTGAATTCCGCTTCAACCGCCGCACTGCGCTAGGCGTCAACGACAAGATGCGCGCCGATGACCTGCTCAAGGGCATCGAAGGCAAGCGCCTGACATATCGACGGCCTAACTGAGCTAAAGAACCGCAAGCAAGCGGTTAAGCGCTTCTTGCTTTGGCGATCTCGTCATGGGTCTTGAAATCATCAGCGGTGAACGGCCACCAATGCCTAAGTGCCCTGTGCCAGCCCGTGACGGGGAATTGATATTTTACCGGCCTGTCAAACGCCTGCATAGCGGCGTTGTAAGCTAGGGCGTTCACAGCATGCATGCAGGGCGGCTCGTCTGCGTAAATACGAGCTGCCTGTTCTTTCAACTCGGATAGATCACGATTAGCATTTTCCGCTTGCGCCATCACGTCATAGACGCGACGGCGAAGCGCCGCATGCAGACGAGCCTTACCACTCACATCGAAGACCAAATCGACAATGCCAGCGATAGCAATAAGACCCGCGAAAAGCTTGAACTGGCTGACAAAGGCAAAAGTAGCCGTGCCCCCAAGAACGGCAACCAGCATTGTCAGCTTGTGAAGTCGAGCGAAAAAGATTTCGCGATCCTCATGATAGCGAGCATTTTTCAAGCACTCGATTTGGAAGGAGGTCAGCGCGTCTAACGCGGCGGCCCCCTCGGCGGCCTTGGTCCCGGCGGGATGTTCTTTATTTCCCCCGGAGCCGGAGATGGCCTCGGAGGCTGCGGCTTCGGAGGCTGCGGCGGGGCTGGTCTGTTCGCTGCCCATTGCTGATATTCCTCTATCATCTTGGGGGGCGAGGCCCCGCAGGAGACTTGCGCCTCCTCTTATTAACTCGCGACTTCTTCGCTGTTTTCTTGACCGCCGATTTTGCCTTTTTGGCCTTCTTAGCTTTCTTAGCCATAAATTCCCCCTCTATGCCCGAGGCATAACGTAGGCAGGAGTCGCGGCGGGTCAATCCTTCTTTGAAGTGGACTTAGGCCTCCCGGCCCTTCGCTTTTGCGTTGCGGTCTTGGTAGCCTTGCCAATCTTCATTTCAGCCTGCGTCTTAGGCTTCGCGCTCAATAGGTTTGCGAGCGTCTTTTTGAAAACAGGGTCTTTAACGGGGTTTTTTGCCATGGGCGCGCTTGATGATCTGCTTGGTTCAACACCGCCTGACATAAAATCAGACACCCCACTGTATGAAGCTATAGGCCGATTTGTCACGAGCTTTGCCAATGCCGAAACCGCCGCACACCTCGTAGCCCGCCGCCTTTCTGGCCTGTCGGATGACAAAGCCAGGGTCATATTCAGCGGTATGCGCCTAGGCGACCTGACAGACACCATCAAAGCTCTTGCAAAGTTAGACCCTGAATTCGACGCTCGGATTTTCGAGGATATCGAGGCTTGCCTAAGCCAGCTTGGTCTTATCGCAAAGCGGAGGCACAGTTTGGTTCACCGCGCTTCCAGTTTTATAGACGGCAAGTTCTTAGTGACGAATGCGCTGACGTCTAGGTCAGCGAAAGTGACAGAAAATGAGGTTTTTGAACTGAACGAACTTTCGGAGATGCAGTCAGACTGCATCCAGATTTTGCTCCGACTGCACAAAATAGCCTCCGGCGCGCATCAACAATCGCCGATTGTTAGCTCAAGTCTATATCGGAACGTGCACAGACCATGGCGCTATAAATTTCAGCCGCCAAAGACTCCGGGTCTAAAACCTCGCGCCACTCACGATAAACAGAAGCGCCCGCCTGACGCATCTGGGGAGTGATCGGCGAAATAACCACTTCCTTTGGAATACACTCGCCCATCGGGCGTCCCTTTCATTTTGGGACGCACCTACATACTAAAACGTAGAACACCGGCCTGTCAGATTATGGAATATTCGCGCCGATGTGCTAAGTCAAGTATATAAATGCGTTTAAATTCCTCAGAAACGGGGGGCTGACGGGAACAAATCCGCCCGGTTGGGCTCCCTGCAGGCCGGTTTTCCGGGGAAACCGGCCTGCAGGCGTACCCAATCATGCCTATATGTCCCGATATCCTGATATGAAACCTCCCCTTTCCCGCCTCGGCGCACGATCCGCCGAAGTGTGAAGCGGTTCGGCGACAGGATCGTGCGCAAATCAATATTTTGGAGCGCGATCAACGCAAAACCGGCCTCCACTTTTGCTGATCGCGTTCCGAAGTGCCATCGTGACGGCAAAGACGAATCGCATGACCGAACCGAACAAGTTGCCGCCCTCAGACTTTCGCGATGTGCCGAGCCACCAGCCTGCCGCTGGCGGCATCGCGGCGCGCGCGCGTGCGTCGGCAGCCCCGCAGTATCTGACCGCGCTCAATCCGGAGCAGCGCGAGGCGGTCGAGACGCTTGAGGGCCCGGTTCTGGTTCTGGCGGGCGCAGGCACCGGCAAGACCCGCGTGCTGACCTCGCGCATCGCGCATATCCTCTCCACCGGCCGCGCCCGGCCGCATGAAATTCTCTCCGTCACATTCACCAACAAGGCGGCGCGCGAGATGAAGCATCGCCTCGGCCAGATGCTCGGCCAGGCGGTCGAGGGCATGCCGTGGCTTGGCACCTTCCATTCCATCGGCGGCAGAATTCTCCGCTATCACGCCGAACTGGTGCAGTTGAAATCCAACTTCACCGTGCTCGATGTTGACGACCAGATCCGCCTGCTCAAGCAGTTGCTGCAGGCCGAAGGCATCGACGACAAACGATGGCCGGCGCGGATGCTGGCCGGACTGATCGACGGCTGGAAGAACCGCGGGCTGACGCCATCGCAGGTGCCCGCCGGTGAAGCCGCCGTCTTCGGCAACGGCAAGGGCGGCAAGCTCTATGCGACCTATCAAGAGCGGCTGAAGATTCTCAACGCCGCCGACTTCGGCGATCTGCTCCTGGAGAATATCCGCCTGTTCCGCGAGAACCCCGATGTGCTGCGGCAGTATCAGGGCCGATTCAAATACATTCTGGTCGACGAGTATCAGGACACGAACGTCGCGCAGTATCTCTGGCTGCGGTTGCTGGCGCAGGCGCCGTCGCCGCGACCCGTCATTCCGGGGCACACCGAAGGCGCGCCCCCGGAATCCACCGTGCAATCACTCCTGGATTCCGGGTCTGCGCCTGCGGCGCATCCCGGAATGACAAAACCCAAAAACATCTGCTGCGTCGGCGACGACGACCAGTCGATCTATGGCTGGCGCGGCGCGGAGGTCGACAACATCCTGCGCTTCGAGCACGATTTTCCGGGCGCGAAAGTCATTCGTCTCGAGCGCAACTACCGTTCGACCGGACATATTCTCGCGGCGGCCTCGCACCTGATCGCGCACAATGAAGGCCGCCTCGGCAAAACGCTGCGCACCGAAGATCACGACGGTGAAAAGGTCACTGTCACCGGCGCATGGGATTCGGAGGAAGAAGCCCGCGGCATCGGCGAGGAGATCGAGCAGCTTCAGCGCGCCGGCCAGAAGCTGAACGAGATCGCCATCCTCGTGCGTGCCTCCTATCAGATGCGCGAGTTTGAAGACCGCTTTGTCACCCTCGGCCTGCCCTATCGCGTGATCGGCGGCCCGCGTTTCTATGAACGCGCGGAAATCCGCGATGCGCTGGCCTATCTGCGCGTCATCAATTCGCCTGCTGACGACCTTGCCTTCGAGCGCATCGTCAATGTGCCAAAGCGCGGCCTCGGCGACGCCACCGTGCAGATGCTGCACGACATCGCCCGCAAGCGCCGCGTTCCGCTGACCGAAGCGGCGCGTCAGGTGATCGAGACCGACGAACTGAAGCCGAAGGCGCGCGGCAGCCTGCGCGATGTCATCACCAATTTCGACCGCTGGCGCGCGCAGCGCGATATTGTTCCCCATACGCAGCTCGCCGAAATCGTGCTGGATGAATCCGGCTATACCGAAATGTGGCAGAAGGACCGCTCGGCCGATGCCGCAGGCCGGCTCGACAACCTGAAAGAGCTCGTGCGCTCGATGGAAGAGTTTGAGAACCTGCAAGGCTTCCTCGAACACATCTCGCTGGTGATGGACCGCGAGGGCGGCGCCGACGAGGACGCGGTGTCGCTGATGACGCTGCATTCCGCCAAGGGACTCGAATTCGACAATGTCTTCCTGCCCGGCTGGGAGGAAGGCCTGTTTCCGAGCCAGCGCACCCTCGACGAACAGGGTCGCGCCGGACTCGAGGAAGAACGCCGCCTCGCCCATGTCGGCATCACCCGCGCCCGCAAGCGCGCGATGCTCTACTTCGCCACCAACCGGCGCATCCATGGCTCGTGGACCACGACTATTCCCTCGCGTTTTCTCGACGAACTGCCGGCTGCGAATGTCGAAATCACCGAAAGCAAGGGCGGCTCGGGATGGGGCGGCTCCGGCGGCTACGGCGCATCGCGTTTCGACAATGTCGAGACATTCGGCTCGAGCTATTCAACGCCGGGCTGGCAGCGTGCGCAGGCCAACCGCGCCCGCAGCGGCGGCGGAGGGTTTGACGAAACCGGCGCACGCTACGGTTCGGGTTCACGTGGCAATGTCAGCCGCAAGCCCATGGTGATCGAAGGCGAACTGATCGCGAAATCCACCGGCACCAACTCGGACTATTCGCCGGGCGATCGTGTGTTCCATCAGAAATTCGGCTATGGCCAGGTCGCCAAGGTGGACGGCAACAAGCTCACCATCGCGTTTGAGAAAGCCGGCGAGAAGAAGGTGGTCGACAGCTTTGTGACCCGCGCGTAGCGGGCCTTGCCGCTGCACATGACAAATTTGAATTTGTCGCAGTAGAATTTTCGCTGCGCGCGGCAGCCATCCAGCAGTCATTCCATATTGCGCAAGGGCGTCTGCGCGCCTATGTCATGCTCCCGCCCTGGCAGACCCCACCATGTCCCCCATCATTTCGATCAAAAATCTCTCGAAGACCTATGCCTCCGGCTTCACGGCGCTGAAGAATATCAACCTCGATATTCGCGCCGGGGAAATCTTCGCATTGCTCGGCCCGAACGGCGCCGGAAAGACCACGCTGATCGGCACCATCTGCGGGCTGGTTGGCGCGACCGAAGGCACTGTCACCGTCGGCGGCCATGACAATGTCACGGACTACCGCGCCGCGCGCGCGATGATCGGACTGGTGCCGCAGGAACTACATACCGACGCATGGGAAAGCCCGTGGTCCACCGCCTCATTCAGCCGGGGGCTGTTCGGCAAGCCGAAGAACCCCGCGCATATCGAGAAGGTGCTCAAGGACCTCTCGCTGTGGGACAAGCGCAAGAGCCAGATCATCACCCTGTCCGGCGGCATGAAGCGCCGCGTGATGATTGCCAAGGCGCTGGCGCACGAGCCGCAAATCCTGTTCCTCGACGAACCGACTGCCGGCGTCGATGTCGAACTGCGCAAGGCGATGTGGGACGTGGTGCGCGAACTGCGCGCCTCGGGCGTCACCATCATCCTCACCACGCATTACATCGAGGAAGCCGAGGAGATGGCGGACCGCGTCGGCGTCATCAACAAGGGCGAGATCGTGCTGGTCGAGGAAAAGGCCAAGCTGATGCAGAAACTCGGCCGGAAGCAGCTCAAGCTGCATCTGCAGGAAAAGCTGGCGGCCATTCCGCCGTCATTGGCCGCGCATCATCTCGAACTGTCGGCCGATGGCGACGAGTTGATCTACACCTACGACACCAAGGGCGAGCGCACCGGCATCACAGCCCTGCTCAACGACCTCAGCGGCGCCGGTGTCCGCTTCAACGATCTCAACACCACCCAAAGTTCGCTCGAAGAAATCTTCGTCAGCCTGGTGCATCAACAATGAACCTGCATGCCATTCGCGCGATCTACAAGTTCGAGATGGCGCGCACCTTCCGCACGCTGCTGCAAAGCGTCGTCTCGCCGGTGATCTCGACATCGCTTTATTTCGTCGTGTTCGGCTCGGCGATCGGCTCACGCATCACCGAGATCGACGGCGTCAGCTACGGCACGTTCATCGTACCCGGCCTGATCATGCTCTCGCTGCTGACGCAGAGCATCGCCAACGCCTCTTTCGCGATCTACTTCCCGAAGTTCACCGGCACGATCTATGAACTGCTGTCCGCACCCGTCTCGTCGTTCGAGGCCGTGGTCGGCTACATCGGCGCCGCTGCCACCAAGTCGATCATTCTGGGCCTGATCATTCTCGCCACCGCCGGACTGTTCGTGCCGCTGAAGATCGCGCATCCGTTCATGATGCTGACGTTTCTGGTGCTCACGTCGGTGACGTTCAGCCTGTTCGGCTTCATCATCGGCATCTGGGCCGACGGCTTCGAGAAACTGCAGGTGATCCCGCTGCTGGTGATCACGCCGCTGACCTTCCTGGGCGGCAGCTTCTATTCCATCCATATGCTGCCACCGATCTGGCAGACCGTGACCCTGTTCAATCCCGTGGTCTATCTCGTCAGCGGATTCCGCTGGAGCTTCTTCGAGATCGCCGATGTCAGCGTGGCCCTCAGCCTCGGCATGACGCTGGGCTTCCTCGCGCTGTGTCTCGTTGCGGTGTGGTGGATCTTCCGTACCGGCTATCGGCTCAAGACCTGATCCCGAACGAAAAGCGCCCCGCAGGCGGGGCGCAAACCAATGGGTAAAACCGATGACAAGAGCGTTCAGTTCGGACGCCAGTTGCCATTGCTGTCGTAATAGCCGGTAGCCCCGCTGCCGGGTGGCGGAGGCACCGTGGTCGGCCGCACCGCATTGCTGACACCGGTGCCGACTACATTAAGCGTACCTGCCACAGCACCAACACCTGCGCCGAGCGCGCCGCCGACCAGTCCGCCGACCGGTCCTGCGGCTGTCCTTCCCTGATAGGTGCCCTGCGCGGCGCCGCTGATGGCGCCATTCACCGGGTCCTGTTGAGCCACGGCGGGCATCGTCAGAAACGTCAGCGCGGCCGCTGTGGAAATGAACGAAGCTGCAATCTTCATCTGAAAAAACCTCCCCGCCCGGCCGAATCCGGCCTCGAAGCAAATCAGCAGAGGAAGGTTGCGTCAGCGCGCATGGAAATACAATGCGGAAGAACCGCGCGCGCGGCGGTTTCCGGCTGGAATGTCTTAAAAGTCACAACGGCAACTTGCCGCATACAGCAAGGAAGGCGCACCCGAGAGCCGGACGCGCCTTCGAGATATAGCCGCAGAGTCGATTAGCGGTGACGGCGGTGGCGATAATGACGATGGCGATAGTGACGGCGGTTGTCGATCCCGAGCACGCCGTTCACGCCTCCGACAACGCCGCCAACACCTGCTCCGACGGCCCCGCCGACCGCGCCACCCACCGGCCCCGCCGCGCGGTTGCCGCGATAAGAGCCTTCCCTCGCGCCGCCTTCCATGCCCCTGATGACACCCTGCGCATGCGCGGCGATCGGCAACGCCAGAATGGCGAGGGCCGCCGCAACAAACGTGAAGCGGCGATGCGCCGCCATGAACATGAACAGGGCTTCGGTCTTCATTGCGGACATCTCCTCAAACTGATGAAATCTTGCCGTTTCCAGCAACGCCCGCCACGCTGAAAGGTTGCGTCAATTTGGCGAAAACACGCCGTAAACAAGAGTTGTTCACGAAAGCGTTTACCTGTCTCCATCAACCTTAAGACGAAGTCACTGTGAAAAAAGCCACTTTCCATGCTTTATTCAGTGAAGCGAGAGGGGCGGAGACAAGGCGAACGTCATGCGTGCGATTTTGATTTCGGTGACCGGTCTGGTGCTGCTCTCGGGCAGCGCTGCGAACGCGGCTGTCTCCATCCAGGTCAACAAGGATACGCAGCAGATGACCGTCTCGGTGGACGGAACGCCGCGTTACACCTGGCCCGTTTCCAGCGGTAATCCATCGCACGAAACGCCGAACGGCAGTTTCAAGGCGTTCCGTATGGAAGAGGATCATTACTCGAAGGAATTCGACGATGCGCCGATGCCGAACGCGATCTTCTTTACCAAGCAGGGTCACGCCATTCACGGCACCGATGCCGTCAGCCGCCTTGGTAGCCCCGCCTCGCATGGCTGCGTGCGGCTGTCACGTGCCAACGCGCTGAAACTGTGGGCTCTTGTCAAGGCGGAAGGCCTGCTCAACACCACGGTGACGCTGACCGGATCGTCGCGCGTTGCGCTGGCGCGCAATCCCCGCACCCGCACGGCGGTCGCTCGCGGCGATGATGCCGTGGGCCAGCCGGTGCAGATCGCGCCGCAGGGCGGCTACAGCGAAGATCTTGACGCCAACACGCGCGCGCGTCAGGTTTCGCCCGATCGTGTCTACCGCGATCCGTCCTATCCGCAGGATCAGGCCTATTATGGACCGGCGGACGCCGGCCCGATGCAGCGCCGCATCTACCAGCAGCGCGGCTACTATCAGGGCTACGAGCAGGACGCGCGTTATCAGCGGCAGCAGCGCTACGCCTATCCGCGCGGCGGCTATTACTACTACGCGGAGTGAGCGCGGCTGCTATTCGTCCGGCGTCCTGAGCCTGCGCCACACCGCGCCGAGCACATTGGAATAGTCGTCGGTCCAGACCCGCTGGCCTTCGGTCGCTTCGGTCATGGCCCACTTCGCATCCGAGGCGATCTTGCCGACATCAGCTTCCTCGCGCGCCGAGATCACGACATTGGTCGTGAAGATGTAGTCGGCATCACGCCCGGAATCCTCGTTGAACACCCAGCTTTTCAGGTCGTTCTCCTCGGCGATGCCGACGACCACGCTCGCAAGCTCAAGGTGCCGGTTCGACACATGCATCACCACCGCGCCCTGCGGCGCGAGCTTGGCCTTGTAGATCGCCATCGCCTCTTCGGTCGCCAGATGGATCGGAATCGCGTCCGATGAATAGGCATCGACGATGATCAGGTCGTAAGCACCGTCCGGCTCCTTGGCGAAGGTCAGCCGCGCATCGCCGATCACCGGCTTCATGCCGGGATCGCAGGCGCTGATGTAGGTAAAGTATTTCGGATCGCGCGCCGTATCGACCATGGTCTGGTCGATCTCGAAATACGTCCAGTTTTCTCCGGGCATGGACTGACAGGCGAGCGTGCCGGAGCCGAGCCCGATCACCGCGACACGGATCGGCCCGCCCTTGCGCTCGCGGATCGCGGCGATCGCGCGGCCGATGCCGCCGTCCTTGTGATAATAGCTGATCGGCTCGGGCCGCCCCGCGATCGGCGTGCCGTCATCGTTGAGAAACTTCTCCGCGCCGTGAATGGTCGTGCCGTGCATCAGCACGTGATACCGGCCATCCGAGGTCACCACGATCTTGTGGACGCCGAAGAAGCTGCGCACCGTTTCCACACGCCCGTCGTCGGCGGGGTAGACACGGATCAGGATGAGCCCGAGGGCGACCAGCCCGGCGATACTCCAGCGGCCGATGCGCCACAGCACCGCGAGCACCATCATGACGCTGGCAAAAGCGGCAACCAACCAGATGCGATTGGCTTCCAGAAATTCAGTGACTGTTCCCTGCCCGTAGGAAACGGCAATCAGAGCAAGTCCGGCGATCACCGCAAGCAGCCAGAGACCGAAACCTCCTCGCTTTGCCGTCGTCCCGGCCGGACGACACAGCGCGGCGAGCGCCAGCAGGATCGGATACTCGGCAATCCACGAGAAGGTGTAGGGTGCGATCAGGCCCGCGAACAATCCGCCGACCATGCCGCCAAACGACAGCGCAACGTAAAAGCCCGTGAGATAGCGCGCGGCAGGCCGCGTGCGCGCCAGTTCGCCATGGCAGGCCATGGCGATGATGAAGAAACAAAGCTGATGCCCGCCAAGCGTCAGCAGCAGGTTCTGCTCGCCGCCAATCACCAGAAGGATCATCACGCCCGCGATGGCGAACGGCTGGAGCTGCAACATCAGCCAGTGCGGCAACAGCGGACGCGACTGGAACACCAGCACCCATGTCAGAAGATACAGCGACAGGGGCAGCACCCACAGCAGCGGCGCTGCCGCGACGTCGGTGGAGATGTGCGCCGTCACCGCGATCAGAAGGCCCGACGGCACGGCGGCCAGGAATATCCAGCGCAGCCGTGTCGGCCAGCCTGGCGCGGGTGCGTCCCCGTCCGTTGCACTGACGGCGTCAACCGTCATCGGCGGAGAGCGCAACAACAGAACACCGCATGCTGCGATCAACACGATCAGCAGCGCATAGCCGCCGGTCCAGATCACATTCTGGGTTCGCAGCGAAAACATCGGCTCGAACAGCACCGGATAGGACAGCAGCGCGAGGAAGCTGCCGATGTTCGAGGATGCGTAGAGAAAATACGGATCGGGACCGTCGGGATGTCCGGTTCGGACGAACCAGGCCTGCAGCATCGGGTTGTTGGCGGCGAGGGCGAAGAACGGCAGCCCGATGGACACCGCGAACAGGCCGAGCAGCCAGAACGCATAGCCGCTGGCCGGCGGCTCCCCCCACCCGCTCGCGATCGACAGCGGCAAGGTGAGCAGCGCGGCGATCAGCAACAGCAGATGGATGACGACCGGAGCCGTTCGGCTTTTCAGGGTCATCAGATAGTGGGCATAGGCGTAGCCGCCGAGCAGCAGCGACTGGAAAAACACCATCGCCACCGACCACACCGCAGGCGATCCGCCGAGCCGCGGCAGCACCATTTTCGTGAACAGCGGCTGGACCGAGAACAGCAGCAGGGCGCTGGTGAAAATCGCAACGGTGTAAACCACCAGCACAAGCGCGTTCCTCGCGCCGGAAGACTGGCCCGTGGTGTCGGACAGTATCGAATTCATGAAGGCTCCGGAACATGTCCGGCACATCACCGGAGACGGTGCCGAATGGAGCACAGCCGCCAGCGGCGGGCAATAACATGCGCGTGACAGAAATCACTCGCGCGTGACGTGCTCCAATACTAAGACTGCTGCATGTCCGAGTACGATGCACTCATTATCGGCGCGGGCCACAACGGCCTGACCTGCGCGGCCTATCTCGCGATGAACGGCCTGCGCGTGAAGGTCGTCGACCGGCGCAAGGTGGTCGGCGGCGCGGCGGTCACCGAGGAGTTTCACCCCGGCTTCCGGAATTCCGTGGCGGCATACACTGTCAGTCTGCTCAATCCAAAGGTGATTGCCGATCTGAACCTGCATCACCACGGTCTGCGCATCGTGGAGCGCCGCGCGCAGAATTTCCTGCCCTCCCCGGATGGCCGCTATCTGCTCACCGGCGACGGACGCACCCATCAATCCATCGCGAAGTTCAGCGAACGCGACGCGCTGCGGATCGACGACTTCAACCGCGACCTGGAAACCATCGCCGACGTGCTGCGCGCTTTCGTGCTGCGCGCGCCGCCGGATCTGGTCGAGGGTTTCGGCCTTCGCGCCATCCGCGAAGGGTTCAACGCGCTGACCAGCGCCAACATCCTGCGCGGCCTGTCGCTGGACAGCCAGCGCCTGCTGCTCGACCTGTTTACACGCTCGGCGGGCGACATGCTGGACGACCGCTTCGAGAGCGATCTGGTCAAGGCGCTGTTCGGGTTCGATGCGGTGGTCGGGAACTACGCCAGCCCCTACGCGGCGGGGTCGGCCTACGTCATGCTGCATCACGCCTTCGGCGAGGTGAACGGCCGCAAGGGCCTCTGGGGCCATGCCATCGGCGGCATGGGTGCGATCACCCAGGCCATGGCGGCGGCAGCCCGCGCCCATGGAGCGGACATCGAGACCGATGCCGGTGTCCGGGAGGTCATCGTGGAGGGCGACCGCGCGATCGGAGTCATCCTCGATAACGGTACTTCGATACGGGCGAAATATGTCGCCTCTAGCGTCAATCCGAAGCTGCTTTACACCCGGCTGATCCCGGCGGACACCCTGACGAAGCCGTTCCTCGACCGCATCAAGACGTGGCGAAACGGGTCCGGCACCTTCCGGATGAACGTCGCGCTGTCGGCCCTGCCGTCCTTCAAGGCGCTCCCCGGCGAGGGCGACCACCTGACCGCGGGCATCATCATCGCCCCCAGCCTCGGCTATATGGACCGCGCCTGGCTCGACGCCCGCGCTCATGGCTGGAGCCGGGAACCGGTGGTCGAGGTGCTGATTCCCTCCACCCTCGACAACTCGCTGGCGCCGCCGGGCCGGCATGTCGCCAGCCTGTTCTGCCAGCATGTCGCGCCGGAACTCCCCGACGGGCGGTCATGGGACGACCATCGGGAGGAAGTCGCCGACCTGATGATCTCCACCGTGGACCGCTACGCACCCGGCTTCGCGCGCAGCGTGATCGGCCGGCAGGTGCTCTCCCCGCTCGACCTGGAACGCGAGTTCGGGCTGCTCGGGGGTGATATCTTCCACGGCGCGCTCACGCTGAACCAGTTGTTCTCGGCCCGGCCGATGCTGGGCCATGGCGGCTACCGGGGGCCGCTGAAGGGCCTCTATCACTGCGGCTCCGGCGCCCATCCCGGCGGCGGCGTGACCGGCGCGCCGGGCCACAACGCGGCGGCGGTTATCCTGCGGGATCATCAGGGAATCTTCGCTTAAAGGGCTGTGGAAAGAGCGCTTCACGGCTGTTGAGAAGCTGTGGATAACCCTGTGGATAATCAGTGGATTTCCCATTGGTTAAGGTTTTACTAACGTGTGGAAAACCCGGGTTAACAAAGTGTGAAGAACCCCGGTATGTTCGGTGCGTAACCGGTGGACAGATTGTGGGAAAATGGGCGATGCAATCAGGATTCTCAGCCCGCTGGACCTGCCCGTGACCGCATCAGATTCCCCGCCCGTGACCCAAGCCACTTTCGCCATCGGCGACGAACGCACGGCCAGCCGCATCGTGGATGCGATCACCGAAAGCTATCCCAGCCACGACCTTGCCATCGCCGCCTTCGAGGCGCCGGGCGGCCGCTGGGACATCACCATGCATTTCGGCGAACCGCCTGATGAGGACTTCATCCGCTCGCTGGTGACTGACGCCGCCGGCGAAGCCGCCGCGAGTTCCATCGTGTTCGGCGCGGTCGAAACCAAGGACTGGGTCAAGGCCAGCCTCGCCGATCTGGTCCCGGTCAGCGCCGGCCGGTTCATCGTCCATGGCAGCCATGACCGCGACCGGGTGCCGCCCAACAAGCTCGGGATCGAGATCGAGGCGGCGCTGGCCTTCGGCACCGGCCACCATGGCACGACGCGGGGCTGCCTGCTGCTGCTCGATCAGGTGCTGAACCAGCGCACCCCCAAGCGAGTTCTCGACCTCGGGTCCGGAACCGGGGTGCTGGCCATCGCAGCGGCGAAGGCGCTCCGCCGCCGGGTGCTGGCGACCGACATCGACTTCCGTTCGGTGATCGTGGCGCGGGAGAACGCCCACCTCAACGGTGTCGGACCTCTGGTCGAGGCGGTCCACGCCACCGGCTTTCATGCCCCGGACTTTGCCGCCAACGGCCCGTTTGGCCTCGTGATGGCGAACATCCTGGCCAACCCGCTGCGGCGGCTCGCCCCGGACATGGCGCGGCATCTGGCGCCCCATGCTTTCGTGATCCTGTCGGGATTGCTGCCGCATCAGGCCAACAGCGTGGTGGCCGCCTATCGCGGCGCGGGGTTGAAGCTGCTCAAGCGTATCCAGATCGACGGCTGGAGCAGCCTTTTGATGCAGCGGCGCTGATAGCAAAGCGTCATCCTGAGGTGCGAGCACTTGCGAGCCTCGAAGGATGACGCGGTGCTTGACATTTTGCTTATCTAGGAATATATTCTCCATTATCCTGTTCACGAGGGGCGCTTTCTAGAGGCGTCTTGAGAGCGGAGCAGGATGCGGCGCCTGCGCGATGTGGTTCGCAACCACACGTCCGGGAGGCTGGGGTCGGCGCCCGGGCCAACTATGTGGCTCTGCCTTCAATGGCTGGACGCGGACAGGAATGAACGCGGCGAAAGCCGCCGGATCGGGGCGTGAAAGCGTCTGTCCTGTCCCGGAAGAGCGCTCCCCTCGCCCAAAATCGCCGCTGATGGCGCGCCGTGAGGCGACGCGCTTCCTTCTCGCCGAGGGAAGCGAAACTCTATCCATTGCGCCTTTCGGCGCGCCACGCCCCTCATTGTGACGGGGCACAACGACAGCTCACCTCGCGCAAGGCGCGAGAACGAATGCGTATGTGTGAATGAAAGTGGCTGTTTGAAAATTGAATCGGAAGATGCGGCGGATGCTTCACGTTGAGGCGTCAACCTCACCAATGTCATGGCCGGGCGTAGCCGTTCAAAGAACGGCGTCGCTTTCGCTCGCCGGCGTCCCGGCCATCCCGACTGACGAAATACCGTGCCCAGTGATCGGGATCACCGGCACGAGGCCGGTGATGAAATTCTGAAGTATTCCTGTCCCGAACTTACTCCCGCCTCATCCGATGGGGCGTGATGTCGGCCTCGGTATAGCCAGCTTCAAATCGCGCCCGGCGCGCCGCGCGCTGCAGCCGGCTTTCCGTCAGACGGTCCAGCATCTGGACGATGACCCCGCGCGGCTCCTTGATGGTCACCGCCGGAATGCTGCCGCCCTGATGAGACGGCGGCGAAATCTTCTCAAACATAAAAGCTGGCATGCCCTATCCCCTCTTCGTTGAGTTGAAAAACACACCCCTTCGCATTTCCGCGAGGTCCACTTCGTTGAAGCATCTTCGCTCTCAAATGGTTCCTCTCATTGGCCTTCCCTGTAGGCACCGATTACAAAGCACGGATCGTGCCATTCACAATTGACGCAGCCCTATTCCTGCGCTGCCGATTGCCCCGCAATTCTCCGCCTCCTAAGGTTGAATGATGTTTGAAGCCCAATTCCAGACATTCGAGGACCCCGAGGGTGGTGTCGCCCTGGCTGCGCGGCTGTCCGCCTTCCGTGAGGAACTGCTGAGGCGGCAACTCACGGGCTTCGTGATTCCCCGCGCCGACAGCCAGCAAAACGAATATGTGCCGCCCAGCGACGAACGGCTGGCCTGGCTGACCGGCTTCACCGGCTCGGCGGGAATGGCTGCCGTCCTGACCGCAAAAGCGGCGGTGTTCGTGGACGGCCGGTACACGATTCAGGCCGCGAAACAGGTCGACACCAGCGCCTGGAGCATCGAATCCCTGATCGAGCCGCCGCCTGAAAGCTGGCTGACCGCGCATCTTTCACCGGGCGACCGCCTCGGATTTGATCCCTGGCTGCACACTTCAGCGGCAGCCGAACGACTGGCCAAAGCCTGCGAGAAAGCCGGGGCCGAACTGGTCGCCGTGGACAGCAACCCGGTCGATGCGGTCTGGACGGACCGCCCCGCGCCGCCGCTCGGGCCGGTGAAAATCCATCCCACTCAGTTGGCCGGAGAAAGCGAGAATGACAAGCTCACGCGAATCCGCGCGGAGATTGCGAAGCTGAAGGTCGACGCGCTCGTTCTGTCTGATTCACACGCGGTGGCATGGACCTTCAACATCCGCGGCGCGGATGTCGCGCACACACCGCTGCCACTCTCCTATGCGCTGATTCCGAAAGACGGGCGCGCCAAAATCTTTATCGACCATCGCAAGCTCTCGAACAGCGTACGCGATCATCTCGAAAAGAACGCGGCCGTCGAGGAACCCGCGGCGCTGATAGGACAGCTTGCCGGACTGGCGCAGACCGGCGCGGCCATCGGCCTCGACACTGCGACAGCCGCCGATGCGTTGAGCCGCCTGATCGCAACGGAAGGCGGCAAGCCGGTTCGCGTGCCGGACCCGGTTGCGATGCTGAAAGCGGTGAAGAACGCCGCCGAGATCGCCGGCACGCGCGCCGCGCACCGGCGCGATGGCGCGGCGCTGGCCAAATTCCTGGCGTGGATCGACCGCGAAGCCCCATCAGGCAAGCTGACCGAGATCGACGCCGTCGAAGCGCTGGAAACCTTCCGCCGCGAAACCGGCGCGCTGAAAGATGTGTCGTTCCCGACCATTTCCGGCACCGGTCCGAACGGCGCCATCGTGCATTATCGCGTCACCCGCAAATCCAACCGGCGGATCGAACCCGGCGACCTGCTGCTGATCGATTCCGGCGCGCAATACGAAGACGGAACCACCGACGTCACCCGCACCATCGCCATCGGCGAGCCGACGGACGAAATGCGCGACCGCTATACCCGCGTGCTGCGCGGACATATTGCGATTGATCGCGCGGTGTTTCCCGACGGCGTCAGCGGCGCGCAGATTGACGCCTTCGCGCGGCAATTCCTCTGGCATGCCGGCATCGACTTCGAGCACGGCACCGGCCACGGCGTCGGCAGCTATCTGTCGGTCCATGAAGGCCCGGCGCGCATTTCCAAGCTCGGCACAACGCCGCTGAAGCGCGGCATGATCCTCTCCAACGAGCCGGGCTACTACAAGACCGATGCGTTCGGCATTCGCATCGAAAATCTCGAACTGGTTGTCGAGAAGATGATCGAAGGCGCGGAGAAGCCGATGAACGGCTTTGAAGCGCTGACGCTCGCGCCCTTCGACCGGCGGCTGATCGACGCCGACCGGATCAGCAAGCAGGAGCTGCGCTGGCTCAACGCCTATCATGCGCGGGTGCGCGAGGAGATCCGCCCGCTGGTCGATGAAGCGACGAAGGTCTGGCTCGACGCGGCGACGGAGCCGATGACCCACACGCGATGAACGATAACCGCAAGCCGACCAAAAAGAACAGAGTCCGGACAACGTGACCGACCCCAAGACCGACCTCGCCGCCGCAAAGACGACGCCGCCTGCCACATGGAAACTGCTGCTGATGCTGGTGGCGATGAACGGCCTCGCGCCGGTCTCGCTCTATATCCTTGTGCCCGCGCTTCCGATCCTGGCCAAGACCCTCGGCAGCGATGTCTCCGCCATTCAGCTCAACGTCTCGCTGTTCATGGTGGGCCTTGCGATCTCGCAGCTTGTGACCGGATCGCTGTCGGATCGTTTCGGCCGCCGCCCTGTTCTGCTCGGTGGCTTCGGGCTGGCCGTGATCGCCACCATCATCTGCATGTTCGCGGAAACCCTGCCACAGCTTATCGCAGGACGCTTCCTGCAGGCACTGGGCGGCGCCACCGGGATGGTGATGAGCCGCGCGGTCATCCGCGATCTTTATCCGCGCGAGCGCGTCGGCGGCATGATCAGCCTTGTGATCGCCGTGATGATGATCGCGCAGCTTCTCAGTCCGCTGATCGGCGGCCTTCTGGAAACCAGCTTCGGCTGGCGCGCGATCTTCTATTTCATGGCGGCGACGTCGATCGTCATCACCGTGGGCATCGCCCTGGGTCTGCCGGAAACACGGCCCGCCCGGGTCTCGACAGACGACAACGGATTTTTCAAGGATGTGCGTGCGCTGTCCGCCAGCCGTGTGTTCTTCGGCTATGTGCTCTGCCAGATGCTGGCCTCGGCGATCATCTTCACCTTCGCGGGCGGCGGCCCCTACATCGTGGTCAACCAGATGGGCCGCTCGACCGCGGAATACGGATTGTGGTTCGCCACATCGGGCCTTGCCTATCTGCTCGGTAATCTGGTCTCGGTGCGGCTGTCGCCGCGTCACGGCATCGACCGGATGATCTGGCTCGGAATCGCGTTGCAGATCGCGGGATCCGTCCTCAATGTGATCTTTGGCTTTACCGGACTTAACCAGACGCCGTCGTGGCTGTTTGGCACCCATATGATCGTGATGTTCGGCAACGCCTTCGCGATGGCCAATGCGTCGGCTGGCGCGATCAGCATCCGCCCGCAGGCGGCGGGCACAGCGGCGGGCGCCATGGGCTTCCTGCAAATGGGCTTCGGCTCGCTCTGCTCGCAACTCGGCGCCTATCTCGGCGGCCAGTTCGCGACCCCGCTGCCGCTCAACATCGCGATCCTGATCATCTCGGCGTCCTGCGCCGTCGTGATCGTGCTGCTGGTGCCGCGCACGCGTGTCGCGGTGACGACAGAGAAAATTGTTGAGGCGGAAGCCGAAGAGACGGGATTGATCTGAAAACGATCAATCAGATTGAGGCCCATCCGCCGTCACCCTGAGGTGCCGAAGCGAAGCGGAGGCCTCGAAGGGCGACGGCGCTTCGTGGTCCGCCATCCTTCGAGGCTCGCAAGAGCTCGCACCTCAGGATGACGATTTTTTCCCAAGTTAAGCGCCACCCACCAGCGCCAACCATTCGTCTTCGGTCAGCACCTTGACGCCGAGTTTGTTGGCCTCAGTGAGCTTCGATCCGGCACCCGGTCCTGCGACGACGTAATCGGTTTTCTTCGACACCGATCCCGACGCCTTGGCACCGAGCCGCTCTGCCGTCGCCTTGGCTTCGTCGCGGGTGAATTTCTCCAGCGAGCCGGTGAACACCACGATTTTTCCGGCGATGGGCGAGTCCGTCTTCGCCTTTTCCGCGGGCTGAACGGTGATCTCGCCCAGCAGATCGTCCACCGCCTTGACGCTGTGCGGCTCCTTGAAGAATTCAACCAGCGCGTTGGCGACAACGGTCCCGACACCCTCGATGCCATTGAGGTCGCGATAGGCTTCGGAGTCCTCGCCTTCGCCCGCCGCGATCATGGCCGCGCGGAACGCTTCGACCGTTCCATAATGCCGCGCCAGCAGCTTGGCGTTGCCCTCGCCGACATGACGGATGCCAAGCGCGAAGATAAAGCGGGCCAGCGCGATGGTCCGCCGCGCGTCGATCGCCGCGAACAGGTTGCGCACCGAGGTCGTGCCATAACCTTCGCGGTCCATCAGCTTCTTCGTTGAGCGGGCGTCACGCTTTTCCAGCGTGAAGATATCGGCCGGCGACATCACCAGCCCATCGGTGAAAAACTCCTCGATCTGCTTGTCGCCAAGCCCGTCAATGTCGAATGCGTTGCGAGCGACGAAATGCTTCAGCCGTTCCTTTGCCTGCGCCGGACAGGCCAGCGAGTTGGTGCAGCGGCGCACCGAATCCGCCCGACCTGTTTTTGGATCTTCCTCCCGTACCGCATGGCTGCCGCACGCTGGGCACACCGTCGGGAATTTGTAGGGCTTGGCATCCTTCGGGCGCTTGTCCAGCACCACGCTGACAATTTGCGGGATCACATCGCCCGCGCGCTGCACCACCACCGTGTCGCCGACGCGGATATCGACGCCCTCGCGGATCGGCTGGCCGTCATTGCCGATGCCCTTGATGTAATCCTCGTTGTGTAGCGTCGCGTTCTGCACCACGACGCCGCCGACCGTCACCGGCGCAAGCTTCGCCACCGGCGTCAGTGCGCCGGTGCGTCCGACCTGGATTTCGATGTCATTGAGAATCGTGGTGGCTTGCTCGGCCGCGAACTTGTGCGCGATGGCCCATCTTGGACTGCGCGACACGAAACCCAGCCGCTCCTGCCAATCGAGCCGATCGACCTTGTAGACCACGCCGTCGATGTCATAGCCGAGTTTGGCGCGCTGGGTTTCGATCTTCCGGTAAAACTTCAGAACCTCATCGACACTATCACATAGCGTCGTCAGCGGATTGGTGACGAACCCCGCCTTGTCAATCCACTCGATCATCCTGAACTGGGTCTTCGCCGGCATTTCGCTCATTTCGCCCCAGGTGTAGGCGAAGAATTTCAACGGACGCGAGGCGGTGATCGAAACATCTTTCTGACGCAGCGATCCCGCCGCCGAATTGCGCGGATTGGCGAACACGGTGTCTTCGGCTTCCGCCTGCCGCTTGTTCAACGCGAGGAAGTCCTTCTTGAGCATATAGACTTCGCCGCGGATTTCGCAGACGGCCGGAATGTTGCGGCCCTTCAGCTTGTGCGGGATGTCGGCGATGGTGCGCACATTCGCAGTCACGTCTTCGCCGGTGAAACCGTCGCCGCGCGTCGCGCCGCGCACCAGTTCGCCATCCTCGTAACGCAGCGACAGCGACAGCCCGTCGATCTTCGGTTCGGCGACGATGGCGGGGATTTCGTCATCGCTCAGCTTCAGGAAACGCCGCACCCGATCCACAAAGTCGATGACGTCCTCGTCGGTGAACGCATTGCCGAGCGAGAGCATCGGAACGGCATGCGGCGCTTTCGCGAACCGTCCGGATGGCGCGGCGCCCACCTTCTGCGACGGCGAGTCTCGCGTGACCAGCCCCGGAAACCGCGCCTCGATGGCATCGCTTCGCTTGCGCAACTCGTCGTAGGCCGCGTCGGAAATTTTCGGCGCGTCCGCGTTGTAATAGGCCTCGTTATGGCGCTCGATCTCAAGAGCGAGCCGCACGAGTTCGACCTTGGCCTGCGTTTCAGTCAGCTTGTCAACGGCGACGGGGGGCTTCGATTTGGAAGACTTGACCATTTTCATTATCTCGGGTCGTCCCGGCGAAGGCCGGGACCCATAACCACCGACTGCTGTCATTATCCGACGTCTTCGACCCACGACTCAACCGGTAATCCAGGGAGTATGGGTCCCGGCCTGCGCGGGGACGACATCATAACCAAAATAGCCAAACTCACGCCGTCGCAGCTTTGAGCAGACGGTCCGCCGCCGCGCGCGCCTCGGCGGTGATTTCCGCGCCTGCGAGCATCCGCGCGATTTCCTCACGGCGATGATCCTTCGCCAAGGTCGCTACCCGCGTCGCGACGCGTTTGCCCTTGTCGAGCGCATCCTTTGAGATCAGCAAGTGTTGATCCGCCCGCGCCGCCACCTGCGGCGCATGGGTCACGGCCATGACCTGAACTTTCTCGGCCAGCCGTGCCAGCCGCGCGCCGATGGCGTCCGCCACGGCGCCGCCCACGCCGGTGTCGATTTCATCGAACACCAGGGTCGGCGCGGAGCCGCGATCGGAGAGCACGACCTTCAGCGCCAGCAGAAAACGCGAGAGTTCGCCGCCTGACGCGACCTTCATCAGCGGCCCCGGTCTGGTGCCTGGATTGGTCTGCACCCAGAATTCGACGCGGTCGAAGCCCTGCGGCCCCGGTGATGCGGCATCGGATTCAATCTGCGTGGTGAACTTCGCGCGTTCCAGCTTGAGCGGGGCGAGTTCGGAATTGACCGCCTTGTTCAGCTTCTCGGACGACTTCGCGCGTGCGGCTGATAGCCTCTGCGCGGCGGTGTCGTAAGCCTTGCCGGCAGCGGCCGCAGCTTTCTCCAGAACCTTGAGCTGCCCCGCGCCGGCGTCGATCAGCGCGACATCCGCGGCATAGCGCTGCGCCAGGGCTGCCAGTTCATCCACCGGCGTCGAGTATTTCCGCGCCGCGCCGCGCAGAGCGAACAATCGTTCCTCGATACGTTCAAGTTCATGCGGATCGAAATCGGCGGCGATCAGCGCTGCATTCAAATGCTGGTCGGCTTCTTCCAGCGCGTTGATCGCGGCATCCATCGCTTTCACCGCAGGCTCGATCAGCGACGGCGCACTGCCCGCGCGGCGTTCGAGACGGCGTACGGCGGCGGCAAGCGATGACACCGGTGACCCCGGACCGCCGACGGCCGCCTGCGCCTCGCGCAAATCCTCGGCGATCTTCTCGCCCTGCATCATGGTGGTGCGGCGCTCCGCCAGAGACGTCTCTTCGCCATCCTGCGGATTGAGCGTTTTGAGTTCTTCGGATGCATGGCGCAGATAATCCGCCTCGCGTGCGGCGCGCTCCATTCCGGCGCGATGCTCATCAAGAGCCGCGCGCGCGGTGCGGCGCGCCTCCCACAGCGCTTCGACGGCGCTGACATCTTTTTCAAGCCCGGCAAACGCATCGAGCAGGCGGCGGTGCGTGGCGGTGTCCACCAGCGCGCGCTCGTCATGCTGGCCATGGATTTCAACCAGCGTCGCGCCGAGTGCTTTCAGGGTTTGGACGCTGATGGTCTGATCGTTGAGGAAGGCGCGGGTCCGCCCGTCGGCGAACTGGACACGGCGCAGGATCATCTCGCCGGTGTCGTCGAGGCCGTTCTCGCGCAGAATGGCGCTGGCGGGGTGTTTCTTCGGAACATCGAACACCGCCGTCACCTGGCCCTGCTCCGCGCCATGACGCACGAGGCTGGCGTCGCCGCGCCCGCCAAGCGCCAGCGCAAAAGCGTCGAGCAGAATGGATTTGCCCGCGCCGGTTTCGCCGGTAAGGACGGCAAGGCCGCTCAGGAAATCAATATCGAGCCGCTCGATCAGGACGATGTCGCGGATCGAAAGCCGGGCCAGCATGCGGAATTAGTCCTGCAGGAAGAAATCAGCCGAGGCCGACCTTCTTGAATGCGCGGGTAATCCACGAATCCTTGTTGGCCGCCGGTTCGACACCGCCGGACTTTACAAGATTGTAGGCGTCTTTGTACCAGCGGCTGTCAGGAAAGTTGTGGCCAAGAACCGCCGCCGCCGTCTGGGCTTCCGGAACAATACCGATGGACATATAGGCTTCCGTCAGGCGGGCCAGCGCTTCCTCGACATGGCGCGTGGTCTGGTACTGCGTCACCACCACCTTGAAGCGGTTGATCGCGGCCGTGTAGTCCTTCTTGTCCATGTAGTAGCGGCCGATGTTCATTTCCTTGCCGGCGAGCTGGTCGCGGGCCGCTTCGATCTTCCGCTTGGCGCTGGTGGCGTATTCCGAGGTCGGATACTTGCGGATCACTTCCTCAAGCGCGGCGATGGATTTTTCGGTGCGGCCCTGATCGCGCGAGATGTCCGGGATCTGGTCGAAATTCGACGCCGCGATCAGGTACTGCGCGTAGGCCGCATCCGGGCTGCCGGGGTGCAGCGCCACGTAACGGTTCGCGGAGGAAATGCACTCGTCGTAGTCGCCGTTCTCGTAGGCGGCATAGGCGGACATCAGCAGCGATTTGCGCGCCCACTCGGAATATGGATGCTGGCGATCCACTTCCTCGAACTTCTTCATCGCGGACTTGCGGTCGCCCTTCTTGTTCATGAGGTACAGGCCCTCATTGTAGAGCTTGTCCGCAGGCTCATCGACGAAGGTTTCCTCCTTCGCCATGAACTTGTCCCAGAGCGCACCGGTGCCGCAGCCGCTGAGCGGCACGGCGAGCAGCGTCAGCCCGAGCGCAAGGCGCACGTGACGACCAAGGCGGCTCATGAGCAATGGGCCGGAAATCTTGCGCGGTTCGAGCATCATGCGTTGGGCCGACCTGAATTTGACATCCGACACGGGATCAACCGACCACCGGCTCTGGGTTGCTGACATGTCTGCCGCCGCGTCGCGGCACAAGCAGTCTAAAGGCTCGTCCAGCGCGCCTATGTAACTGAAAAACGGTCCTTAACCAACCGGATAGGAGGACAATTCGCCGGGATTAAGGCGGGTTTGGCCAGCGCAACAGTGACGTGGTTAAGCGGCAAACCGGTCTGATCCGGGGTTCCAAAACCCGCCGGACGGCCGGGGTTCAGGATACATCCGGGGCGAAAGCAACGGCCACCATGCCACCGGCGACATCGGCATGGCCACGCGCGCGGCGGGCAACGACCGGACGTTCGAGCACGGGCTCGGTGGCTTCCACGACCCGCCAGGCATGGCGGTCGGCCATCAGCGCTGTGAGCACGGCGTGGTTCAGCTTGTGGCCACCGCGCACCGAGCGGTAGAGGCCGAGCAGCGGCAGTCCTGCCAGCGCGAGATCGCCCACCACGTCGAGCACCTTGTGGCGAACGCATTCATCGGCATAGCGCAGGCCCTCGGTGTTGAGGACGCGGGTCTCGTCGACCACGACGGAATTGTCCAGCGAGGCGCCAAGGGCGAAGCCAGCGCTCCAGAGCTTGTTGACGTCACCCATGCGGCCAAAGGTGCGGGCGCGGCAGATGTCGCGGCGGAAGCTGTCGGCGGACAGATCGAAGGCATAAGCCTGACGGCCGATCGGCGTGTTGACGAAATCAATCTCGAGTTCGGCGCGGAAGCCGCCGGCATGCGGGCGGAGTTCACCGAACGATTCGCCGAGCGTGACCTGCACGGTCTTCAGGATTTCAATGAACCGGCGCGGCGCATTCTGCTGCACGAGACCGGCCTGGTCGATCGCATCGACAAACGGCGCGGCGCTGCCGTCCATGATCGGAATTTCCGGGCCATCGACTTCGATGGTGGCGTTGTCGACGCCCATGCCGCGCAGCGCGGCCAGAACATGTTCTGCGGTGGAAACCAGCGGACCTTCGTGGTCGCCGAGCACGGTGGCAAAGTCGGTCGCAACAACAGACGATGTGGTGGCCGCGATTTCGCGCTCATCGCCGGTGCGGATGAAAATGAAACCGGCATTGATCTCGGCCGGTCCGATTGTGACGCTGGCCGGAGTTCCGGAATGAACGCCGATGCCCGTCACGGTGACGTGCGACCGGAGCGTTGTCTGCCGACTGGATTTCATTCCCGCTTGCCCAAAAAGTTCAGCCATCCAAGTCGCTTAAAACAGTTCGCTGTAACCAAACCGGTTTCGCCTGTTGGCCGGCGCCGCGACAAAGGATCGTCCCCAAGTGGACAGACCTTAACCCTTACACGTGAGAGCGCCACTCACGCTTGTTTACAGATTGTTACCCCAAACTCGCCGCATTCGCGCCGCCGGTCTGGCCCAATTGCTTGCCGAAACCGCGGTCCAAGGGCTGCATCAGCGCGGCTGCAGTTCGCACATTTTACCAGCAAAAACAAACATTTAATTTACACGTCGATGAATCCCCAGGCTGTCCAGCAAAATGCCCCGGCTTTTGGCCGGGGCATTGAAACGTTCACGGATTGTAACAGAGCTTAGTTGGCCTGCCGCCGCAGAAAGGCGGGGATATCCAGATGATCCTCGGCACCGCCCTGCGGTGCAACCGGAGCCGGACGGCCATGCGAATCAAGACCCTGCGGCGCCGGACGACGCGCATACTCGGATACCGGAGCGCCGGGCCCACCGAACTCGGCGGGAACCGGACGCTGCGGCTTGCGCTCGGGCAGCGGGGGCATCGGCGCCATCGCCGGACCCGAGGCACGGGCCGCAATCGGCGGCTCGCTCTCTTCGTCACGGCGGCCGAGGCCGACATTGGCAAGGCGCTGCAGCAGCGACGCGCGCTTCTGCGGCGGATGCTCCTCGGTGGCTTCACCGCGCGCCTGGCGGATCTGATTCTGCGCCGGCACCGGCAGTTCATCGAACTGCGGCATGCGCGGCGCACGCATCGGCATCCGCTCCGCCTGCTGCGGAATGAAGGACGACGGAGGCGCCGCTTCCTGCAGGTTCATCGGCTCTTCGTGATCCGGAAACAGCGAGGGCTTCGGCGGGATCGGGCGAACGCTGACGTCGCCATAGGCGGCGGGCTGCATCGGAGCCGGGGCCGGAGCCGACGGCGCAACGGCTTCCGCGATGGCGGCGAGCGCCGCGCGGTCGATCTGGTCGGCGGTGGCGCGAACCGGCGCAGGCGCCGCGGCGGCAGCCTGCTTCTGCTGCTGGGCGCGCTCCTGCATGCGCTGGTTGTCGGCGCGCAGGCGTGCAGTCAGTTCGGCCAGACGGCTTTCCGGCGCACCGGCCGTGGTGACCGGAGGCGTAGCGGCGCGGGTGGCGGCCACGGCGTCGATGCCGGTGGCGACCACCGACACGCGGATCACGCCGTCGAGGCTTTCGTCGAAGGTCGCGCCGACAATGATGTTGGCGTCGCTGTCGACTTCCTCGCGGATGCGGGTCGCGGCTTCGTCGACCTCGAACAGGGTGAGGTCCTTGCCGCCCGTGATCGAGATCAGCAGGCCCTTGGCGCCCCTCATCGACGAATCGTCGATCAGCGGGTTGGCGATCGCGGCTTCCGCTGCGGTCAGGGCGCGCTTTTCGCCGGTCGATTCGCCGGTGCCCATCATCGCCTTGCCCATTTCGCGCATCACAGCGCGGACATCGGCGAAGTCGAGGTTGATGAGGCCTTCCTTGACCATCAGGTCGGTGATGCAGGCGACACCCGAGTAAAGCACCTGGTCGGCCATCGCGAAGGCGTCGGCGAAGGTCGTCTTCTCGTTGGCGACGCGGAACAGATTCTGGTTCGGGATGATCAGCAGGGTGTCGACCACCTTCTGCAGCTCGGTGATACCGGCTTCAGCGGTGCGCATGCGGCGCTGGCCTTCAAAGTGGAAGGGTTTGGTCACGACGCCGACCGTGAGGATGCCCATCTCGCGCGCGGTGGCCGCGATGACCGGAGCAGCTCCAGTGCCGGTGCCGCCGCCCATGCCGGCGGTGACGAACACCATGTTCGCGCCCGTGAGATGATCCTTGATCTCGTCGATCACTTCCTGAGCTGCTGCGGCGCCCACATCCGGCTGCGAACCCGCGCCGAGACCCTGGGTGACCTGCGTGCCCATCTGCACGATGCGCTCGGCCTTCGACATGGTCAGGGCCTGCGCGTCGGTGTTGGCGACGACGAAATCAACGCCCTGCAGACCGGCGGTGATCATGTTGTTGACCGCGTTGCCGCCCGCTCCGCCCACACCGAACACGGTGATGCGGGGCCTCAGCTCGCGTACATCAGGGGGGGTGAGATTGATGGTCATGAGTGCCTCTCGATTATGCGCGCGCGTGGGGGCTTGGGCTGCACGCCAAAGCGGTTGATGAATTGGTCCGATCCGGTGTTGAGATCATCAGAAGCCCTCTCGAAGCCATCTGCCGACCTTTCCGAAGTAGCCGTTGGTCCCTGTCACAAGTTGCCGCGTGTGCCGCGGTTCGACGTGTTCTAGATGTGCGAATTGCGGATAGACCAGCAGGCCGGTCGGCACCGCGAAGGATGCGCTCTTGGCCTCAACGGGCAGCCGCGAGAAACCGAGCGGGCGGCCGATGCGGACCTCGCGGCCCAGAATGCGGCTGGCGAGATCGGGGATGCCGGTGAGCTGCGAAGCCCCGCCGGTCAGCACCACTCGCGCCCGCGGCTCTGCCGCAAAGGGGGAATCCGCGAGCCGGTCCCTGACCATCTCAAAAATCTCCTCGACCCGCTGCTTCACGATGTTTGCAATCGTGGCGCGGGAAACAATCTGCGGTGCGTCGCCGTCGTGACCGCTCACCGTCGGCACGCTCATGACTTCGCGCGAGTCAGACCCACCCGTCAGCACCGTGCCATATAACGTCTTGATTCGCTCGGCATCCGCAACGCAAGCCCCAAGTCCGCGCGCCAAATCCATTGTCACATGCTGTCCGCCGACAGCGAATCCGCTGGCATGCACGCACTGCCCGGCCGAATAGGTCGCGATGGTCGTGGTGCCCGCGCCCATCTCGACCACGGCCGCGCCGAGGTCGGCTTCGTCGTCGGTCAGGACCGAAAGACCGGAGACATACGGACCGGCGGCCATCGCCTCGACATTGAGGTGGCAGCGCTCGACCACCAGCATCAGGTTCTTCGCGACCGTCGCGTCTGCGGTCATGACATTCATGTCGATGCCGAAGTGGCGGGCGACCATGCCGCTCGGATCGCGCACGCCCTTGACGCCGTCCAGCGAGTAGCTGGCGGGCAGGACGTGAAGCACGGTGCGGCCCTGCGGCGTCGCATGGTGCATGCCGGCGCTGATGACGCGGCTCATGTCGGCAGGCGTCACGCCGCCGCCGCGCAATTCCGAGGAGGCCTCGACCATGCTGCCCTGCAGGCGGCCGGCGGACACCGACAACAGCACCGATTCGACCCGGACCTTGGCCATCCGCTCGGCCAGCGCCACGGCCTGACGCACGGCCTGCTCACATTCGTTGAGATCGACCACCGCGCCAGCCTTGACGCCGCGCGACTGAATGTGGCTCAGGCCGATCAGTTCGACGGCATGGGTCCGCCCGCGCAGCGCATCGCTCGGCGCGCAAGGCTTCAGCCGCGCAATCAGACAGGCGATCTTGCTGGTGCCGATGTCGAGCGCGGCCACGAGCGCCGTCTTGTTCGGCGGCATCTGCCGGGTCTTCGGGGTCTGAACGCCATCGAGACTGGTCATGCGCTTCCAGCCTTCTTCGGGGTTTTCTTGTCCTTGAGCAGGTCGTTACGCGCTTTCGCCGCCTCTTCCGACAGGCGAACGGTCAGCCGGTCCGGCAGCCGCATGTCGATGGCGGTGATGTCGCGCGAGAACAGGCCGGTCTCCTTATCCATCTTCGACAGGGTCGCCAGCGCCTTCTCGACCTCGAATTCCGGCAGCCGGACGTCGATGCCGTCAGCGAGGCGCAAGTTCCAGCGGCGCTCGCCGACAAAGACGATGGCCTTCACCTGAGACTTCACCTGCGGATATTGCGCCAGCAGGCCGAGGAAATCCTTCGCGCGGGTTTCAGCGCCCTTGCCCACCACCAGCGGCAGCGACACGAAGCGCCGTGCCACATACGGCTCGAGCACCGTGCCATCGGACGAGATCACCGACACACGGCCGTTCTCCTGCCAGAGTGCGAACGGCGAACGCTCTGTGATGTCGATCTGCAACGCGCCCGGATACAGCTTCTGCACCGTGGCGTCGGCGATCCACGGATCGGCCTTCAGCTTGTCTCGCGCCGCGGCAGCATCGAGAAACAGCAGCGAGGAGCGCCCGTTGACGCCGCCGACGGCAAGGATTTCGTCCTGCGTGAGTTGCTTGCGGCCGGTGATCGCGACGCTGGTGATGCGGAAGCCGAGCGCGTTGGCCGCGGCATTGCGGGTATCGCTCAAGGCCCCGAGCACATCGTCGGTGTGTCCGCCTTTGGTCACGCCGAGCACGACAGCGCCAAGCAGCACAACGACGGTCGCGGCAAGACCGAAACCGCGCGGACGACGGCGCTCCAGTTCTGAAATCCAGCGCGGGTCTTCCTGGCGGGAAATCACAGTGACGCCGGCACGGCGCGCGGACTCCTGCCCGCGGGCGCGCGGACGCTGGGCCGCGGAAGCGGCCCTGGCCTGCTGAGGATTAGACTGGGACCTCGTCCGGCTTAACGACCGAGAGAGGCGTCCTCCACCATCCATTGCACCAACTCGTCAAATGTGATGCCTGCATGCGCTGCAAGCTCTGGCACAAGTGACGTCTCGGTCATGCCGGGTTGGGTGTTCACTTCGAGGCAGGTCAATCCCCCAATACCCTCGATGCGGTCGTCGTAGCGGAAATCCGCACGGCTAACGCCCCGGCAGCCAAGCGCAACATGCGCCGCCAGCGTTAACCTTCGGACTTCCTGGTAAACAAAAGGTAAAATAGGTGCGGGCAGGATGTGTTTTGATGCGCCCGGAGAGTACTTTGCCTCGTAATCGTAGAATTTAATTAAAGGTACGATCTCGATCACCCCGGTCGGCTCACCATTAATCACGGCGCAGGTGAGTTCCTTCCCGGCGATGTATTTTTCCACCAGAAGCTGGTCGCCATGGGGCCAGTCCTCGCGGAACAGTTCCTGCGGCGGATGAGCATGGGATTCCGTGACGATGAAAACTCCGACACTGGAGCCGTCCGCCACGGGCTTGATGACATAGGGCGGCGCCATAGCATGGCCTTTGGCGACTTCGGCCCGCGTCAGCGTCAACCCTTCAGGCACCGGCACCCCCGCCGTCGCCATTACGGTCTTGGCAAGGTCTTTCTGCATCGCCAGCGACGACGCCAGCACGCCGGAATGCGAATAGGGAATCCCGAGCGTCTCCAGCACGCCCTGAATGGTGCCGTCCTCACCCGGGCGGCCATGAAGCATTACCAGCGCAGCATCCGGCTTCACCTGATCGAGCACCGTTGCGATGTCGCGTTTCACGTCGATGCGTGTGACACGATAGCCCTTGCGCTCCAGCGCGTCGGCGCAGGCCTTGCCCGACCGCAACGAGACCTCCCGCTCGGACGACCAGCCGCCCATCAGAACAGCGACATGCTTGAATCGAGTCATGACATCTCCCGCCATAGCGTTTTCGAGCGAAGTGGGTACCGGTTCGCGTGAAGAAAACGCGTCAGAACATAGCGCGGAGTCCCGGGCTTTGATTCTATCAAAGCCCGGGACTCCAAGCCTTACCAACGCTGATTTGCGCCGATGACCAAGCCGCAGCGAGTCAGATAGGTTCGCGGCCAGCGAATCCCGCGCCGGACTACAATCAAGAAAGAAGGCCGTTTCCCTGATCAGAGCATGGCTCGACATGTCCCCGTTGGGGATTTTCCTGTCCCTGATCGGACTTTATTTCGGCTTCACGCTCGGCCTGGCGCTGATTGTTTTTTGCTCGCCCTTCAAAAAGCATGTCATGTCGCTGAACGGCGTGGTCGCGCCGTTCTTCGGTTCGGTTGCGATCCTGTTTGCGCTGCTGACCGGATTTCTCGCCAACGATGTCAGCGAACGCAACCGCCGCGCGCATCGCGCGGTGGAAACCGAAGCCGGTGAAATCCACAATCTCCACACCTTGAGCGTTGCGTCGGTCTCGGACATGCAGTCCATCCGCAAGGCGATCAAGACCTATGTCGCCTCGGTCGTCACCGATGAATGGCGGCTGCTCGACAAGGGCCAGACCTCGCCAGTCACAGCGACCGCCTACGATGAACTCCTGCATGAGGTGAGCGTCCCGTCGATCGGAAAGGCATCGGGCACCGCCGTGCAGTCCGCAATGCTCGGCTCGGCGCGGCGGATCGGCACGACGCGATACGAACGCATAGCCATCGCGTCGGACCACACCAACGACCTGAAATGGCTGGTCGTGATCCTGCTGGGGCTGTTCACGCAAATGGCCATCGCGGTGGTTCATCTCGAACGGCCTCGCGCTTTCGCAGCGTCGATGATGGTGTTTTCCAGCGCCGTGATCGTCACGCTCGGCATCATCGCGCTGCAGGAATATCCCTTCAACGGCGCGTTCCGGGTTTCGCCGGCGCCCATCGCGCAACTGCTGTCGCTCCCCGAAACAGTTACGCCGCGGCCCCTGAACTAGGGCAAGGGAATTCCGATCCGCTTGATCTCCCAGTGCAGGTCAATGCCGGACCTTTCCTTTACCCGCGCGCGCACCGTCTCGCCGAGCGTTTCGATGTCATGCCCGGTGGCATCGCCGGTGTTGATCAGGAAGTTGCAGTGCATCTCCGAGACCTGGGCACCGCCGACGCGGAAACCGCGCATTCCCGCCGCATCGACCAGTTTCCATGCGCTGTGGCCCGGCGGATTCTTGAAGGTCGAACCGCCGGTTTTCTCGCGGATCGGCTGCGCGGTCTCGCGATGGTTTTGCACCTCAAGCATCCGCGCGCGGATCGTCTCGGGATCGGTGACTGTCCCGCGATAGAGCGCGGAGGTGAAGATCACCGACGCATCCACGCCTGAATTGCGATACACGAATTTCATGTCGGCGTTCGAGAAGGTGACGCGCTCGCCCGTGCGCGTGACGCCCCTCGCCTCGACCAGCACATCCTTGGTTTCGCCGCCGTTGGCGCCCGCATTCATGCGCAGCGCACCGCCGATCGAGCCGGGAATGCCAAAGTAAAATTCAAGCCCGCCGATATTGGCCGCGGCGGCGGCTTCCGCCACGCGCTTGTCGAGCGCCGCCGTTCCCGCGCGCACCGTATCGCCCTCGGCTTTCACCTCGCCGAATCCGCGTGGCGACAGGCGGATGACAACGCCACTGACGCCACCGTCGCGCACGATCAGGTTCGATCCGACACCGACGGTGTAGACCGGAATGTCCCGCGGCAGCTTCGACAGAAAGTAAGCGAGATCATCTTCATCGGCGGGCGTGAACAGAATCTGTGCCGGGCCTCCGACGCGAAACCACGTCAAAGGCGCAAGCGATTCATTCGCGAGCAGGCGCCCGCGCAGATCGGGCATCGCGGATTTCAGATCGGCGCTGATATCGGGGAAAGTCAGTACAGCCAAGAACGATACTCCGGCCTGGTGTCTTTCATGTCGTCGAATAACCATACCATGCGATCGACAAACCAGGTCTTGGCGACAATCACCAGCAGCATCGCCAAAACGGTCACGGGGGCGTTCGACTCGACAAGCCCCCATATTAACGCAAGCGTACCAACCGCTGAGAATGACGTCGCAACGCGAGGTGCAATCCGATGGCGCGGCGGAACCTCCTCGCGTTTCAAGTTCATCCAAACCCGCTCACCAAGCACAGCCTTTGAGGCCCAATTGTTGGTGGAAGCCGGCGGCGGAAACGCCCGCGGATTCCATATCAACCACGCGACGACAATCACAACAGGAACGACCGCCCACCAGTCCAGCCACATCCGGCTCCAGATCGCAGCGACCAGCGCCGGAAACGCGGCATAGCGCGTCCAGACACTCCAGGGATTGGCATGACGGCGCCATGTCTCATCGCTGAGAACCATTCGCAGCATCCCGCGCTAGCTTAGGGCCTTCAGTTCACCCGGCAACGCATAGGCCCACTGGGTGATGTTGCCCGCACCGAGACACACCACGAAGTCATCCTTTTTCGCGATGTTGCGCACCAGCGGCGCCAGACTGTCGGCGCCATCGAGCGGGATCACCTCGCGATGCCCGTGCGCGCGAAGACCCTGCACGAAGGAATCGCGGTCAATGCCGGGGATCGGATCTTCGCCCGCCGCGTAGATATCGGCGACGATCACCGTATCCGCATCGTTGAAGCAGGTGCAGAACTCCTCGAACAGCGACTGCAGGCGGGTGTAACGATGCGGCTGTACCACCGCGATCACCTTCCCCTTGGTCGAATCCCGCGCGGCCTTGAGCACGGCGGCGATTTCCACGGGGTGATGGCCGTAGTCGTCGATAATCGTGACACCGTTCCATTCACCGGTGCGCGTGAAGCGCCGCTTCACGCCACCGAAGCCGGCGAGCGCCTTGCGGATCGCATCGTCCGAGATTCCGATCTCGTGCGCCACGGCAATCGCCGCCGTGGCGTTGAGCGCGTTGTGACGGCCAGGCATCGGCAGCACGAGGTCCGAAATCCGGTGACCGACCTGGGTCTTGCGGTGGCGGAATTCGACCTCGAATTTCGATCCGCCGCTGAACGGTTCGAGATCGACCAGCCGCGCGTCGGCCTGCGGGTTTTCGCCGTAGGTGATGATGCGGCGATCCTCGATCTTGCCGACCAGCGCCTGCACCACCGGATGGTCGATGCACATCACCGCGAAGCCGTAGAACGGCACGCCTTCAACGAAATCCTTGAAAGCCTCCTGCACGGCGTCAAATGTCTTGAAGTGATCGAGATGTTCGGGATCGACATTGGTGACGATGGCGACGTCGACCGGCAGCTTGAGGAACGTGCCGTCGCTTTCGTCGGCTTCCACCACCATCCACTCGCCCGCGCCAAGCCGCGCGTTGGTGCCGTAGGCGTTGATGATGCCACCATTGATGACGGTCGGATCGAGCGCGCCCGCATCGAGCAGCGTTGCGACCATCGAAGTCGTGGTGGTCTTGCCGTGGGTGCCGGCGATGGCGATGCAGCTTTTCAGCCGCATCAGCTCGGCCAGCATTTCAGCACGGCGGACGACAGGAATGCGCAGGCCGCGCGCGGCGATCAGTTCCGGATTATCGCGCTTGATGGCGGTGGAGACCACCATCACGTCCGCGCCGTTCACATTCTCGGCCTTGTGGCCGATGCTGATCTTGATGCCCTTGTCGCGCAGCCGGGTGACGTTGGCATTCTCGGAGGCGTCCGAGCCCTGCACGGTGTAGCCGAGATTGCAAAGCACCTCGGCAATGCCGCTCATGCCGATGCCGCCGATACCGACGAAGTGAATGGGTCCGATCTCGCGCGGCAGTCTCATACATATCTTCCGGTCATGGGAGATGCCGTCCGGGCATCCATGGCGTCCTTCAAACAGACGAAGCCGACCGGGACAAGCCCGGCCGGTTCGGAAAAATACACGATTCTTTTCAGATCGGGCCGGAAAGGCCCAACTTGGCCCTCTATTCGGCGGCCGCGGGGCAAACAGCGGCCGGAACCGGCTTGGCGCGCGTCTCAAGCCGATGGCTCGCGATCGCCAGCGCCATGCCGGCCAGCGGCACCAGCGCCGCGATCCACGGCACCGATTCGAGTCCCGGTCCGCGCGCGATCACAACCCCGCCCAGCCACGCACCGATGGCGTTGCCGAGGTTGAACGCCGCGATGTTGAAGCTCGACGCCAGCGACTGACCCGCGCCATGGGCTTTTTCGAGCACCCACATCTGCAGCGGCGGCGCCGTCGCGAAGGCGGCGACGCCGAACAGCGCGGCAAAGACGACCATCGCGACCTTGTTATGAACGGCGAGGGTCATCAGGGCGAGCACAAGAGCGAGAGCGAACAGGCTCCCGAACACTGTCGGCATCAGATGCCTGTCCGCGAACCGTCCACCGAGCAGGTTTCCGATCAGCAAACCGATCCCGACCACCAGCAGGATCGGCGACACCGCGGCATCGGAAAAGCCCGTGACCTTGGTCAGCAGCGGCGCGAGATAGGTGAAGACCGCGAACACGCCGACCCATCCGAGAACAGTCGTCAGCAATCCGGCAAGCACCGGACCACGCTTCAAAACCGCAAGGTCTTCCCGCAGATTGAAGGCTTCAGGCGCTTCCTTGCTGGCAGGCACCAGCAGCGCGATGATCGCGAAAGCGATGACACCAACCACCGTGACGGCCCAGAAAGTCGAGCGCCAGCCGAAGTGCTGGCCGAGCCAGGTCCCGAATGGCACGCCAAGGATAGTCGCAACGGTCAGACCCGTGAACATGATCGCGATGGCCGACGCCTTCTTGTCGGAAGCGACCAATGAGGTCGCAACCACCGAGCCGACGCCGAAGAAGGTGCCATGCGCGAAGGCCGTGAGCACCCGCGCGGCCATCAGGGTCCAGTAGTTCGGCGCCAGCGCGCAGGCAAGATTGCCGACGGTGAACACCGCCATCAGCACCAGAAGCGCGGTCTTCCGCGGCCAGCGCGCGGTGGCGATGGTCATGATCGGCGCGCCGAGAACGACGCCCAGTGCATAGCCGGAAATCAGTAGGCCTGCCGCCGGGATCGAAACACCGAGATCGGCGCCGACCTCGATCAGCAGGCCCATGATGACAAATTCGGTGACGCCGATTCCGAAGGCGCCGGCGGTGAGCGCGTAGAGTGCGAGTGGCATGGAACAGTCCTCGGGCAAATCCGGCCAGATGCCGGCATCGTCCGAGAGATGGACGCAAAGCCATTGGTGAATTAGATTGTGGAAAGTAACAGTATTTGTGAAATAAAGTCACAATGGCCAGTCAGGACGTCAACCGCTCCGGCGAAATGGAAGTGTTCGCCCGCGTGGTCGAACTTGGAGGATTCTCGGCGGCGGCGCGCGCCTTCCGGATGAGTCCGTCGGCGGTCAGCAAACTCGTGGCCCGGCTGGAGGCGCGGCTCGGCGTGCGGCTAATCAACCGCTCGACCCGCAAGCTGCAACTGACGCCGGAAGGCTCGGCCTATTACGACCGCAGCATCCGCATCCTCGACGACATCAACACCGCGGAGCGCGAAGCTGCCATCGGCGCGGTTCCGCGCGGCCGGGTGCGGGTCAATACCAGCGTGCCGTTCGGGCTGCACTGGCTGCTCCCGCTACTGCCCGGCTTCTTCAGGCTGCATCCCGGCATCAGCGTGGATGTGGCGCTGACCGATACGGTCGTCGACCTGATGGAGGAACGCGCGGACATCGCCATCCGCGTCGGCCCGCTGCGCGAGTCGCGCCTGCTCGCGCGCAAACTCGGCGAGAGCCGCATGGTGGTGGTCGCAGCGCCGTCCTACCTGAAAGAACACGGCACGCCGCAAACGCCAACCGATCTCACCAAGCACAACATGCTTGGCTTCTGCTTTTCCAAGCAGATCGACGGCTGGCCGTTTCGCGATGGCAATGGCGGGACGATTTCGGTGGCGCCCGTGGGCAATGCCCTCGTCTCGGACGGCGAAGCGATGCAGCGCCTTGCAGTGGCGGGCGCGGGCCTTGCGCGGCTGGCACGCTTTCATGTCGATGCGGACATCAAGGCCGGGCGTCTGATCGCGGTGCTGGAAGATTTCAACCCCGGCGATCTCGAACCGGTGCATGCGGTGTTCCTCGGTCACGGCGGACATCTGCCCGCCCGCGTCCGGGCGTTTCTGGATTATCTCGTGGAGAACGTTCGGCTTTAAAGTCCGGCGACCTTCATCAACAGGTCCGCGAGACGTTCCGACGCATCGAGCCTGCCGACGGTCCGCGCGCCGGTGGCCATCGCGGCCAGCCGCGCCGGATCGGCGGCGAGCGCGGAGATTTCAGACGCCAGACGGTCCGGCGTGAATTCGGCCTGCGGAATCCGGATCGCGCCGCCGGCCTTTTCCAGCACACCAGCGTTGGCATGCTGATCCTGGTCAATCGCGCCGGGCAGCGGCACGAGGATTGAGGGGCGGCCTATCGCGCCAAGTTCGGCAACGGTGCCCGCCCCCGAACGCGACACCACAAGATGCGTGGCGGCGAAGCGCGCGGGCAGATCGGTGAAGAACGGCGCAAGCTCCGCCTCGATCTTGAGCTTGTCATAGACCGCGCGCACGCGCGGCATGTCTTCCTCGCGTACCTGCTGCACAAGGCTCAGCCTGCGCCACAGCGCCGGCTCCAGCCGCTCGATGGCGGGGGGCACGATGTCCGCCATCACCCGTGCGCCCTGGCTTCCGCCAACGACCAGCAGACGCAGCGGTCCATCTGGCGTCGGCGCAACATAGGGTACAGCAGCAGCGGCAAGGATCGCGGGCCGCATCGGCGTGCCGGTCACGGTGGTCTTGTCCGCGAGGGACGGATCGCGATCGAGCACGCCGGGCAGCGAGGTCGCAATTGCGCTCACGCGGGTCGAGAGCAGGCGGTTGGCACGGCCAAGCACCGCATTGGAATCATGAATGACAGTCGGAATGCCGAGCAGCTTCGCCGCGATCAGCGGCGGCAGCGTCGGATAGCCGCCGAAGCCCACCACGGCCTTGGGCCTGCGGGCTATCAGCAAGGCGAGCGCCTTGGCGCCGCCGGCGGCCAGCATCGCGCCCGTGCGTGCCAGCGCCCAAGGCGTGCGGCCGCGCACCGTTTCGCTCGGCACAACATCCATCATGTCGCGCGTGAACATCCCGCCATAACGCAGCGCGCGGGAATCCGTCATCAGCCGCACCTCCGCGCCGCGCTCGATCAGCGCAACGCCGAGCGCCTCGGCGGGAAACAGGTGGCCGCCCGTTCCGCCCGCCGCCAGCATGATGAGGGGTTTGTCAGACATCGGACCGCTGCGTGTTACGCGAAGCCGTGCGCCGCTTGCGCCGCGCCGATGGATTCCATCTCCACGCGCGGACGCTGTCGCGTCAGCGCCAGCAGCATGCCGACACCATAGGCCAGCGAGATCATCGACGAACCGCCATAGGAAATGAACGGCAGCGTCATGCCCTTCGCCGGCATCAGGTGCAGATTCACCGCCATGTTGATGGAGGCCTGAATGCCGAACATGATGGCGAGACCCGCAGCGGCGAAGCGCGCGAACAGATCCTCGCTGGCATAGGCCCGCGACAGCGAACGAATAACGATGAAGGCGAACAACGCCAGCAGCGCGAGGCAGAGGATGATCCCGAATTCTTCGGCAGCCACCGCGAACACGAAGTCGGTGTGGCTGTCAGGCAGGATGCGTTTCACAGTGCCTTCGCCCGGACCCTGCCCGAACCAGCCGCCATGGGTGAAGGCTTCCATGGCCGTATCGACCTGGAAGGTATCGCCCGAGGCCGGGTCCATGAAGCGTTTGATGCGGCCCGCGACGTGCGGCACCATCATATAGGCGCCGAACAAACCGGCCGCGCCCGCGCCCATCAGGCCGAACACCCAGATCATTCGCATCCCGGCGATAAAGAACAGCGCGCCCCACACCATCAGCAGCAGCATGGTCTGGCCGAAATCCGGCTCCAGCACCAGCAGCGTCACTGTCATCAGGAGAAGCGCGAGCGCCATCGAGGTCGCGGGCATTTCGGGCCGCTTGGCGGATTCCGCGAACAGCCATGCCACCAGCACAACGAAGGCTGGCTTGAGCGATTCCGACGCCTGAATGTTGATGCCGAGGATAGTGATCCAGCGTTTCGCGCCCTTCACCTCCGGCCCGAACAACAGGGTCGCGACAACAAGTGCCACGCTGACCGCGAACACGATCAGCGCGCTACGGCGGACCTGACGCGGCGACAGGAACGAGACGCCCAGCATCACCAGAAGCGACGGCAGCAGGAACAGCACATGCCGATTGAAGAAATGAAAGGGATCGAGACCGATGCGCGTCGCCACCGGCGGACTTGCAGCCAGCGAGAGAATGACACCCCCCAGCATCAGCGTGACGAACGCAGCCAGCAGCAGCCGGTCTACCGTCCACCACCATTCACTCAGGGGCGTGCGTTGCTCGCGGGAAATCATGGGCCGTCGCCCCTCTGCCAGAGGTTAACGGGGTATTACTCCCGCATCATGGTTTCCGGAGGGTTAAGGATGGGCGAATACGAGAAAAAATCTCGTCAAAGTGTCTGCGTCTGAATATCCGGAGCACCGAATCGCCGGGACCGCTATGCGCTCCCTCGCCCCGCGCTTGCGGGGAGAGGGTTGGGGTGAGGGGCAACTGCATTCTTGTACTGAAAAACCCACCCCTCACCCGACCGCTACGCGGTCGGCCTCTCCCCGCAAGCGGGGAGAGGTGAAGCAAACTCACGGCGGCGTCAGGCCGCCCGGCAAGGCATGGGCCACGTCGCGAAACCGATCGCCGCGTTTCTCGAAATTCGGAAACTGGTCGAACGACGCGCAGGCTGGTGACAACAGCACCACTGGCTCACTCAGACCCGACGCCGCCGCATCCCGCGCCGCATGCGGCACGGCTTCTTCCAGCGTCCTGCTGATGTCATGCGGCACATCGCCAAGCGTTTTGGCGAACTCTTCCGCAGCCTCGCCGATCAGATAGGCCTTGCGAATGCGCGGGAAGAATTCGCGCAAGCTCTCGATGCCCCCGGTCTTGGGCTTGCCGCCGGCGATCCAGAAAATCTCCTTGAACGACGACAGCGCGCGCGCCGCCGCATCCGCGTTGGTGCCCTTGGAATCATTGACGAACAGCACGTTGCCCTGACGGCCGATCTGCTCCATGCGATGCGCGAGGCCGGGAAAACTGCGCAGTCCCTTCTGCAAAACCTCGGCGCTGACCCCGAGCGCGAGCACCGCCCCCGACGCGCAGGCCGCGTTCTGCGCATTATGCAAACCGCGCAGCGAGCCGATCCCGGCAACGCTGGCAATGCGGGTGCGTGCGCCGCCATCGACACCCACGATGGTCTCGCCTTCAAGGCAAATACCATCGGCCACCGGACGCTTCACCGAAACGCGCACCACATTCTTGCCCGCCTGCGCGACGCGATCTGCAATCGCTGCACAAAAAGCATCGTCAACGCCGACGATGGCGGTGCCATTGTTCTGGACACCTGCGACCAGCCGTTCCTTCACCGCGGCGTAATGTTCGATGGTACCGTGGCGGTCGATATGATCTTCGGTGACGTTGAGCAGGATGCCGACGGCCGGATCGAGCGACGGCGTGAGGTCGATCTGATACGACGACATCTCGATCACATGGACGCGGCCTTTTGCGGGCGGCTCCAGCGACAGGATCGCGGTGCCGATATTGCCGCCCATCTGCGTGTCGTATCCGGCTTCGCGCATCAGATGCGCGATCAGCGCCGTGGTCGTGGATTTGCCGTTGGTGCCGGTGATGGCCACGAACGGCGCATCCGGCGCATGGCGTCTGCGCTCGCGGCAGAACAGCTCGATGTCACCGATGACCTCGACGCCCGCAGCCTTCGCCGCATCGACCGTCCAGTGCGGCTTGGGATGAGTCAGCGGCACGCCCGGTGTCAGCACCAGCGCCGCGAAATTCTCCCACGACACGGTGCGCAGATCCGCGGTGATGAAGCCTTCCCTCGCGGCTTCGGCGAGCTTCGCGGGCGTATCGTCGCTGGCGATCACCTCCGCGCCGCCCGCCTTCAGGGCGCGGCAGCTCGCAAGGCCCGACCCGCCGAGGCCGAAAACCGCGACCGTCTTGCCCTTGAAGGAGGTGACCGGGGTCATGGGACGATTCCGCAACCATCATGTGACTTATGCGCGTCATCCTGAGGCGCGAGCCGCCCTTGCGGCAAGCCTCGAAGGATGCGCGCATTCGACCTGCCGTCGTCCTTCGAGGCTCGCAAGAGCTCGCACCTCAGGATGACGGCAGAGAGACGTTCGCGCGCGGGCATCTTGCTCACCGCAGCTTCAGGGTCGAAAGGCCGACGAGCGCGAGCATCACCGACACGATCCAGAACCGGATCACGATCTGCGGCTCGGTCCAGCCTTTCTGCTCATAGTGATGGTGGATCGGCGCCATGCGGAAGAACCGCTTGCCGGTGAGCTTGAACGATGCGACCTGCACGATCACCGACAGCGCTTCCACGACGAACAGCCCGCCGATCACCGCCAGCACGATCTCATGCTTGGTCGCGACCGCGATGGCGCCGAGCATGCCGCCGAGCGCGAGCGATCCGGTATCGCCCATGAAGATCGACGCCGGGGGCGCGTTGAACCAGAGGAAGCCGAGGCCCGCGCCGAGCACCGCACCGCACAGCACGGCAAGTTCGCCGGTGCCGGGTACGTAGCGAATCTGCAGATATTCAGCGAACACGGCGTTGCCGACCAGATAGGCGATCATCCCGAAGCTCGCCGCCGCAATCATCACCGGCACGATGGCGAGACCATCGAGGCCGTCGGTGAGGTTCACCGCGTTGCCTGCGCCGACGATGATGAACATGCCGAACAGCACATAGAACCAGCCGATGTTCAGCAGGAATTCCTTCACGAACGGGATCGACAGCGCCGTCACCGTCACATCGCGGCCGAACCACACGACACAGCTACAGGCGATCAAAGCAATCAATCCCTCGACCGCGAGCCGCGAGCGCCCGGAAAATCCCTTGTCGGTCTGCTTCGAGACTTTCAGATAGTCGTCATAGAAGCCGACGAAGCCGAAGCCGAGCGTCACCAGCAGCACAATCCAGACATAGGCGTTGCGCAGGTTGGCCCACAGCAGCGTCGCGACCACCAGTCCGGACAGGATCATCAGGCCGCCCATGGTGGGCGTGCCCTTCTTGGTCACCAGATGCGTCGGCGGGCCATCGGCGCGGATCGGCTGGCCCTTGCCCTGCGCCAGGCGAAGCTGGGCGATGATCCACGGCCCGAACAGGAACACGAACAGCGCGCCGGTGACCATGGCGCCGCCGGTGCGAAACGTAATGTAACGAAACACATTGATGCCGGGGATGGTGCCGGCCAATTCAGTGAGCCAATAAAACATGTCCAATTGCCTTATGGTGCGACGTCATCCAGCGCCGCCTTGTCAGGGAAGCGCTTTTGCAATGCCGTCACAATCAATTTCATACGCGAACCGAGCGAACCCTTGACCATGATGGCGTCACCCGCCCCGATCGCGGATACCACCTGCGGCTCGAGCGCTGCCGAGCTATCGGCATAGCCGCCCTTCTTCGTGGAAGGAAGGGCTTCCCACAGATTGCGCATCAGCGGACCACAGCAAAAAACCGAATCGATCCCGTTCATCCTGATCGCGTCGGCGAGCCCGCGGTGCAGGTCCGGACCCGTGGGGCCGAGTTCCAGCATGTCGCCCAGCACGGCGATCCGCCGCCCGCGCGGCCCAACCTCCGCCTGCCCCAGAACCGTGATCGCCGCCGCCATCGAGGCGGGATTGGCATTGTAACTTTCGTCGATCAGCGTAGCGGCGCCTTCCGTGAGCGTCAGCCCCTCGCGCACGCCGCGCCCCGAGGCGGGTTTGAGCTGCGCAAGCGCCAGCGCCGCCAGGGCCAAGTCCGCGCCTGCCAGCGACGCGGCGGCGAGCACGGCCAGCGAATTTATCGCCATGTGCCGCCCGGGCATCGCAATCTTGTAGGTGACGTCATGACCGAGAATATCCGCGCGCACCGCCGAAAACGCGGCGTGCAGCGACACGTCGATCAGCCGCGCATCGGCTTTTTCGTCACTGCCGAACGAAACGATACGCTCGATCCTCAAAGCCTTCGCCCTCTTGCTCAGGCGCGCGAACTGGGAATTGTCGCAGTTGAGCACCGCCGCGCCGCCGGGCTCGACGCCCGCGAAGATTTCCGCCTTGGCGTCGGCAATAGCCTCAACGTCAGAGAAGAATTCCAGATGCACCGGCTCGACCGTGGTGATGATCGCCACATGCGGGCGGACCATCTTGACCAGCGGCTCGATCTCGCCCGCATGGTTCATGCCGATCTCGAAGATCGCGAACTTCACCGAGGCCGGGCAGCGCGCCAGCGAGAGCGGCACGCCCCAATGATTGTTGAACGAGGCCGCCGAGGCATGAGTCTCGCCCTGCGGACCGAGCACCGTGCGCAGCGCTTCCTTGGTCGAGGTTTTCCCGACCGAACCGGTCACCGCGATGACTTTTCCGCCAAGGCGCGCGCGCGAAGCCTTCGCCAGATCGACCAGCGCGGCGAGTACGTCGTCAACAATCAAGAGACGCGCATCGACCGGAAACTTGGCCGCGTGAGACTCTGCGACGACCGCGAGCGATGCGCCGTTCTTCAACGCGGCCTCGACGAAATCGTGGCCGTCATGCACATCGCCCTTGATCGCGAAATACGCTTCGCCCGGCGTCAGGGTGCGGCTGTCGATGGAAATTCCGGTGACATCGTCCGGCAGCGCGCCGCACCTTGCAGCACGCATCGCTTCGGTCATCGCCGCGCTGGTCCACAATGCCGCGATCATGCCGCATGCTCCGCCAGTGCCGCGATGGCGGCTTCGTGATCGCTGAACGGCAACACTTTATCTCCTACAATCTGTCCGGTCTCATGTCCCTTGCCGGCAATCAGCAGCGCATCGCCCTGCTGCAATTCGGCGACTGCCACGCGGATCGCCTCATTGCGGTCCGCGATGTCCATTGCGCCCTTTGCCGCCGCCATGATGGCCGCGCGAATGGCCGCCGGATTCTCCGAACGCGGATTATCGTCGGTGACAATGACGGTATCCGCATTCTCCGCCGCGATGGCGCCCATCAGCGGCCGCTTGCCCGCGTCGCGATCGCCGCCCGCGCCGAACACGACGACGAGCTTGCGCCGGGTGTAAGGCCGCAGCGCTTCCAACGCCTTCGCCAAGGCATCCGGCTTGTGGGCGTAATCGACAAACACCGGCGCGCCATTACGTTCGCCGACCAGTTCAAGACGGCCCGGCGCGCCCTGAAGGTTGTCCAGCGCCGCGAAAACGCGAACCGGATCTCCGCCGGTTGCAATCACAAGACCCGCTGCGACCATCGCATTCTCGATCTGGAAGCCGCCGACAAGCGGCAGGCGCACCGTATAACGCTTGCCGTCATGTTCGACTGTCAGCTTCTGAGCGAAGCCGTCAACCGCAACGTCGAGCAGCCGGATCGCGTCACCGTCGCGGCCAACCGTGATGATCCGCAGCTTGCGGACCCTCGCCGCCTCGATCACGGCTGCCGAGTGATCGTGGTCCGCGGCTATCACCGCTGCGCCGCCATCGACAACAAGGTCGGTGAACAGCCGCAGCTTGGCCGCGAGGTAATGTTCGACGGTCGGATGATAATCCATGTGGTCGCGCGACAGATTGGTGAATGCACCGGCGCTGACGCGCACGCCGTCAAGGCGATGTTGATCGAGACCGTGCGACGACGCCTCAAACGCCAGATGCGTGACACCCTCACCCGCGATCTCGTCCAGCGAGCGATGCAATGCAATCGGGTCGGGCGTGGTCAGTGAGCCATAGACCGTACGCTTCGGGGAAACGAGGCCGATGGTGCCGATGCTGGCCGCGGCGAAACCGAGCTGCTGCCAGATCTGCCGGGTGAAAACGGCGACCGAGGTCTTGCCGCTGGTGCCGGTGACGGCGGCGATGGTCTGCGGCTGGCGCGGATAGAAACGTGCCGCGGCCAGCGCGAGCGCGCGGCGCGGTTTCGGAACAGCGATGAAAGCAACCCGGCTGTCGTTGTCGGGAATACGATCGCTGACCACGGCCACAGCACCCGCCGCGATTGCCTGGTCGATGAACCGCGCTCCGTCGGTCTTGACCCCGGCCAGCGCGAAAAACACATGGCCTGGCTCCACCACCCGGCTGTCCACGGCAAGGCCGGTGACCGCAACATCCGCATGTTGCGCGCCGATCACGGCATCTCCGCTGAAAAGGTCGCGTAGTTTCGTCATAGACCAAAACCGAATCGAACAAACATCACATCGAATCCGCCGTACGCACGATAGAACCCCCTCGCCCCGCTGGGGAGAGGGTTGGGGTGAGGGGCGCTAGTTGTCAAAACTGAAATCGGATCCCCCTCACCCGTCACGCTTCGCGTGCCAACCTCTCCCCCATAGTCCGTCGAAGACGGGCGTAAACGCCCTTTCGGCGGAGAGGTGAAGAGTCGCGGTTACCGGCTTTCCTTCGATGCCGCAAGAATAAGGCGGTCGGACGGCGGCAAATCGAACCGCGGGACCATTCCCAAAAGCGGGGCGATCCGTTCGATCACCTTGCCGCCGGTCGGCACGGCATTCCAGCCCGAGGTGATAAAGCCATGGGTTTCAGGCAGCGGCGGTGGCTCGTCCAGCATGATCAGAAGCTGATATTGCGGATTGTCGGCCGGCATGATCGCCGTGAACGAATTCAGCACCTGTTTCTTGGAATAACGGCCGTTGACGACCTTTTCCGAGGTGCCGGTCTTGCCGCCGATATAGTAGCCCTTGATATCCGCCTTGCGCGCTGTGCCCTTCTCCGCGTTCAGCCGCATCATGTAACGCAGGCCGACGCTGGTTTCCGGCTTCACCACCTGCTTGGCGACCTTCAGCGCGTCCTCGCGCGAACGCTTGAGGAAGGTCGGCGGAATGAGCTTGCCGCCATTCACCAGCGCGTTGATTCCCATCACTGCCTGCAGCGGCGCCACCGCCATGCCGTGGCCGAAGGCGATGGTGATGGTGTTCAATTCGCCCCAGCGCTTGGGCACCAATGGCTCCGCGCTCTCCGGCAGTTCGGTGCGCAACCGGGTCAACTGGCCGAGCTTGCGCAGAAACGCCTTGTGCGCCTCGACACCCATGGACAGCGCCACGCGCGCCGCGCCGACGTTGGAGGATTCGGTGAAGACCTCCCACATCGGCACCGAACGGCCGAGATTGTGGGTGTCGTGTATCTTGAACTTGCCATAGACCAGCGGCGCGCGCGCGTCATAAAGCGTATTGATCGTGGCCCGTCCGGAATCCAGCGCCATGGCCAGCGTCAGCGACTTGAAGGTCGATCCCATTTCAAACACGCCGGTGGTCAGGCGGTTGATGCGGGTCGGATCGTTCGCTTCACGCGGATTGTTCGGATCGTAATCGGGGACCGACACCATCGCGACGATCTCGCCGGTGTTGACGTTGGACACCAGGCCGGCAGCCGCCTTTGCCTTGTACTTGTCTTTCGCTTTCAGCAACTCATCACGCAGCGCATGTTCGACACGCAGATCGACGGCGAGTTCCACCGGCTCCTGCTGGCGATCGGTGGCGAAGCCGGCACGATGCAAATCCGCAAGACCGTTTGAATCGAGCCATTTCTCGATTCCCGCGATGCCCTGATTGTCGATGTTCACATGGCCGATCAGATGCGACACGACCGGACCGTTCGGATAGACGCGCTTGTTCTCGCGCAGGAAGCCGATGCCCGGAATGCCCAGGCGGTAGATGTCTTTCTGCTGCTGCTGCGTGATTTCACGCTTCAGCCAGACGAACCCCTTGCGCGACGAGAGCCGGTCGCGCACCTCGCCCGCGTCGAGGTCCGGCAGGGTCGCGGTCAGAAGCTCGATGGCCTCGTCCTTGTCGATCAGCCGGCGCGGTTCGCCGAACAACGACGGTGTCTTGACGTCGGTCGCAAGGATCATCCCGTTGCGGTCCAGAATATCCGGCCGTGCGGTGGCGATCGCGTCCTGCGATGCCGTGCGCCGGGCGCCATGCGCATCACCATTCACCGCGAACATCACGAGACGGCCGCCGATCACGGCGTAAACCAGCGAAAACGCGATGATCGCAAGGCCGACGCGTGCGCGCGCCTTGGCCGAACGGTCGACATTACGCCCGTACAGCAGCGTGCGGATCAACCGCTGCCGCCATGGTTCGGGGGGACGTGTGATCGTGTCGGTCACCGGGCGCCCTCCGGTTTGGGGATCGAACCGGTCAGTGAATCATCTTCCAGCGCAGCCTTTGCCAGCGCTTCGATATCGACGCTTTCGATCATGGTGCCGATCGGATCGGGATCGTTCGGCTTGACGAAGCTCGGCGGCCGGGGCGGCAGGTTCTTCAGCGAATCATATTGCGTCGCTTCAACCGAGCGCAGGGAAAGATGGCGTGACGCCAGTTCCTGCAAACGCTTCGGCGAATCCAGCTTGGCCCACTCCGCCTTCAGGCTCGCGATGGCATCACGCTGCTGACGGATGTCGCTGCGCAGTTTCATCACGGTTTCGGTGCGCACCGTGGATTCCATTTTGACGCGGTAGACATAGGCTGCCGCGAAGACCAGCGCGCAGATGACGAAGAGGTGGACGATGCGCATGTCAGCCTCCCCTCATCACGTCGGCCAGTTGCGGCCAGTCGAATGACGCCGTCTCCGATTGCGCAGGGGCATCCGTTCGTGCCGCCGCCCGCAGCTTCGCGGAGCGCGCACGCGGATTGGCTGCGACTTCCTCGTCACCCGCAACGATCGGCCGCTTGGTGAGAATCTCGAAGCTGGGCTGCGTCTGATCCACCGCGGGCAGATGGCGGGAGCCGCCGCCGCGCTTGCCGCGTTCGTTGAGGAAGTTCTTGACGATGCGGTCTTCGAGCGAATGGAACGAGACAACCGCGAGCCGTCCGCCCGGCTTCAGCATCTGCTCGGACGCCACCAGCGCCGCGTGCAGTTCGTCCAGTTCTTCATTGACGAAAATCCGCAGCGCCTGAAAGGTGCGGGTCGCGGGATGAATTTCGTTGGGCTTGGAGCGCACCACGCGCGAGACGATGTCGGCCAGCGCCCGTGTCGTGACGATCGGCGCTTCTTTCCGCGCGGCGACGATGGCGCGGGCCACCGCGCGCGAGTGACGTTCCTCGCCGAAAATATAGATGATGCTGGCGAGATCGGTTTCAGAAGCCTTCGCCACAACGTCGGCGGCGGTCGGGCCGCTTTGCGCCATCCGCATGTCGAGCGGACCGTTGAGACGGAACGAGAAACCCCGCTCGCCCTGATCAAGTTGCATGGATGAAACGCCGACATCCATGACGATGCCATCGACCGCGCTCAGGCCCTGGCCTGCGCAGACATCGGCGAGATTGGAGAAACGATCCTCAACCAATGTCAGACGTCCGCCGGCGGCGTCGACCAGATCGAAACCGCCCGCAATCGCGGTGCGGTCGCGGTCGATGCCGATCACACGGGCTCCGGGCGTTTTCAGGATCATGCGGCTGTAGCCGCCGGCGCCGAAGGTGGCATCGACGTAAACACCGCCATCGCGCGGCGCGAGCGCCTCCACGGCCTCGACGCCGAGGACCGGAACATGGCGCACAGGTGCATCGTCGGGCGACATTTCAAACGCCTGCCGGTGAAAGAGGGCCGCGTGACGGCCCGAATAGCCGGGCCGGTCCGCCAGATCCCGCCCGAAAAGCCCGAGACTGGCCCGTTCCGGCACCCAGACCGACCTGAACGCGGACGCGCTGGCGATGACGCGCCGCAAATTCGAGGTTCCGCACGGGATTTTCTGGCCAGCCATCGAGATTGCGCATCGGTGAACCGTAGCCGCCCCAAATCGGCGCGGCTCCACATCCTTCAGTAGCGGCAGTTATCGTTAAGGAATGGTTGACGTGGTCGCTTCACTTTAAAGAAGGTGAATTCCGGCCATGGCGGCCGACAACCCGGCCATGCGCAACGTTCTGGGGGTAATGGAACCGGTCCTGATTACGCGGCGTGTGGTTTGCCCTATCACTAACTCCGTACCGCCCTTCTCTCGCCCTGTTTCGAGTTGCGTATGCCGCGAGGATCGTTTGAGTCTGCTGGATTGAGTTCAAAGCGTCAGCGTCCCGACTTGCCACTTGGGGAACTTTGCTGAAATGCCGAACTTCGTGCCGGATTCATCCGTCGTCTCGAACGTCACGCCGTCGCCGAACTATGGCGACCGCAAGGGTGTTCTCTCACCGAACATGATCGTGCTGCACTACACGGGCATGGCCGATCCGGCGAGCGCGATTGTACGCCTTTGCACCACCGGCACGGAGGTCTCGGCGCATTATGTCGTGCTGGAAGACGGCAACATCATCCAGTGTGTGCGCGAAGCGGACCGCGCATGGCACGCCGGCGCGTCGTCATGGGCCGGCGAAACCGACATCAACTCGCTGTCCATCGGCATCGAGATCGTCAATCCTGGTCACGACCTCGGCTACAACGATTTTCCGATCCGCCAGACCGCAGCGGTGATCGCGCTGTGCAAGGGCATCATGATCCGCCGTGATATTCCCAGGCATCGCGTGCTCGGACATTCCGATGTCGCGCCCGGCCGCAAGAAGGACCCCGGCGAGAAATTCCCGTGGCGGCTGCTGGCGGATTCCGGTGTCGGCCTCTGGGTTGAGCCCGCGCCGATCGTGCGTGGCGTGCAGACCATGCTCGGCCAATCCGGCGACGACGTTCTTGCCCTGCAAAAACTGTTCGCGCGCTTCGGCTACGGCATTCCCCTCCACGGCCTTTATGACGCCGCCACCATGGATGTGGTCACCGCCTTCCAGCGCCACTTCCGCCCCGAGCGCGTGGACGGCGTTGCCGACACCTCGACGTTGACCACGTTGAACGATCTCCTGGCCTTGATGCCGAAAGAAGAAACCCTGACCTCTTGACCTCGCGCGCCGGCGCGCCCATCACTGCGGCGTCAGTCGGCCGGACGGCCGCTCCGGCAAGGATCGAAAGGTCGCCGGGGAGGAAAGTCCGGGCTCCATCGACATACGGTGCCGGATAACACCCGGCGGGGGCGACCCCAGGGAAAGTGCCACAGAGAACGAACCGCCCGGCGAAGCTGCAAGGCGAAGCCGGGTAAGGGTGAAAAGGTGCGGTAAGAGCGCACCGCGTTTCCAGCAATGGAGACGGCATGGCAAACCCCACCGGGAGCAAAACCGAATAGGGACGGCATAGCGGCGAGTTTGTCTTCGGACAATAACTCCGCGGGGCGATGTCAGGCCCGCTGTCCGGGTAGGTTGCTTGAGGCGCAGCGCAAGTTGTGTCCCAGAGGAATGGCCGTCACGTCTGTGTGGTGAAAACCATTCAGGCCCTACAGAACCCGGCTTACAGGCCGGCTGATCGAGAATGAGGGGTTCGGCGCAAACACGCCGGGCCCCTCGCCATTTCATGACAGTTCATGCGGGAAACGGCGCATCGTGAAGGGTTGATGGCCGGACCAAATCGGCGCAAGCTCACCGAGGGCTGACGAATTCCAATCGAAGGGGCGCGCGCGATGACTGCGACGACGGGCCGAACGGTCATGCTGGTTCTGCTGCTTGTTGCATTTGTAGCAGCGCTTGTGTTCGGCCTGTCGTACATGCAGCGCGAGCGCTCGGGCGAAACCAAAACCAGGGTTGAAGCGAAGGCCGAACCCAAGGTTGAGCCAAAAACTGAATCCAACATTGTACCCAGGGCCGACGTCAAAGCTGAAGCCAAGGCCGCGCCCGCGACTGAAGCAAAACCTGCGGCCGCAGCGGCACCAGCGGTATCCCCGCCCGGCTCGCGCCCCCAAGCCGAGAGCTCGTCCGCGCCCGCCACGGCGAAGGCTGAAGCCAAGGCAGAGACTGGCGCGCCTGCACAGCCACCCCGTCCAGCGGATGCGGACAGGTCCGTCCCCAGCTTCGACATCACCCGCGTCGAGCGAACAGGTGACGCTGTCATCGCCGGCAGGGCTGCGCCCGGCGCGACCGTCGAACTGTTGCGCGACGGCGAATCCCTCGGCCGGGCCGTCGCGGATCAATCGGGACAATTCGTCATGACCCCTCCGCCGCTTCCTCCCGGAAACTACGAGCTGACATTGAGGTCCAGATTGCCGGACGGGAAACAGGCGACATCCGAACAGAAAATGGCGGTCGCGCTGGACGCGGCGGAGTCCGCCTCCGCCGCGGTTCGCTCACGCGCTGAAGCGCCCGGTCCCGTTGCGGAGAACAAGATGGCGAGCCGTTCCGTGCCGGAAGCTGGCGGGCCTTCGGACGTGCGCCTTCCGTCCAAAAAGCGCGCACCATCCGCCGTGGTCGTATCCCCCGGCGACAGTCTTTGGCGCATCAGCCGCGCCACCTACGGCTCGGGCGAGTTGTATCCACTGGTCTTGAGGGCGAACCGGAGCCGAATCCGGGATCCGGATCTCATTTACCCCGGCCAGAGCTTCGTCCTTCCGAAGCGCGCGCGCTGACGGCACGCCCCGCCTGCCCGGGGTTCCAGTTCCCTCAAGTTGGAGCCTTTCCCGGGGCCTTCATTTTACCCGATACGCCTAGAACAACCGCAGGCTCATGGCGCATGCGCGCGAGAGACGTTGCGGACATGAAATTCTCACTGTTGCAATTGCTGCGCCCGCGCCAGCTCCCCGAAAGTATTTATGTCGAGATCATCAGCGATCTCTTCAGCGCCACGCCGTCCATCGTGGTGTTTCTGGTCAGCCAGTGCATCATCGGCACCGTCATCTTTCTGGAGACCGGCGACCGTATCATCCTCGCCCTGACGCTCCTTGCGGTCCTTGTCTCGGCGGAACGAATCTGGATGATCCGCCGCTATCATCGCGCCACGGCAGGCAGAAAGCTGCCGCGCGACGAGGCGCAGGTGTGGGAGCGGCAGTTTGCGGTCCGGAGCGTCGCGACGGCGGTCGTGGTCAGCGCCATCGGCGTGCGCTGTTTCATGCTGCCGGACCCGGCCGTTCACATGCTGATCATCGGCGTGGTCTCGACCTATGGGGCCGGCACGGTGACGCGCGTGGCCTATCGCCCGCGGCTGGCGCTGCTGAATCTTTTCATCGTCGCCGTCCCGCCAAGCATCGCCTGCATGCTTCATGGCAGCCTGATCTACATCTCGCTCGGACTGATCACGCTGATTTTCCTGTTCGGCGCGTTCGACATCATCCAGCACGCTTACGCGACGGCGGTCAGCCAGCTCACTCTCAAGCGGAAATTTGCAGGTCTTGCGCAACAGGATGCGCTGACGGGCCTGTCCAACCGGCTGGGCCTCAGTGAAAACCTCGAAACCGTGATGGCAGACGCGCAGCGCAGCGGCTATGGCCTCGCGGTCCACAGCCTCGATCTCGACCGCTTTAAGGCCGCGAACGATCTTTACGGCCATCCCGCCGGCGACGCGATCCTGAAGGAAGTCGCACGGCGGCTGACGCGGCTCACCCGTGCAAGCGATCTTCTGGTGCGGCTCGGCGGCGATGAATTCGTATTGGTGCAGACCGGCGTGGCGGAGCGCGAACAGGCCATCGGCCTCGCATCACGCATCGTCGAGGACATCGGCAGCTATTACAACATCAACGGCTACACCATCGAGATCGGCACCAGCGTCGGCATCGCGCTATTGACCGGCGAAGACATGGCGCCGGACGACCTGCTCGCCCGTGCCGACCAGGCGCTCTATCAGGCCAAACGAACAAGAAGCGGCTACGCCGTTTATACGGTCGCGCCGCATCTCGTTCCCTCGCCGATCGACGGCGACAATTTTCAGGACAACCACACAGTCAACCGCAAGACAGTGAGTTTGCGTTAGGGCAAAATCCTCCAACATCATCCGGAAAGTCTGCCGCAGAATTCGCAGTTCCCGTCGTCATGCCCGGCCTTGTGCCGGGCATCCACGTCTTCACAATGTTTCCGCAAGTCAAAGACGTGGATGGCCGGGACGGAGCCCGGCCATGACGAAGATGAATAAGGAGCGAGGCTGAGCCTCGCTCCTTTCATGACGCTCACCTTACTCCGCCGCCGACATGCGGTCGAGTTCCAGCACCTGCCGCTCGAACAATGAGCGGTAGATGCCGCCGGGGCGCCTGGCGAGGAACGCATGCGTCCCCTCCTCCGCGATCCGGCCCCGGTCGAACACGATGATCCGGTCGAGGCTGCGCACGGTCGACAGACGGTGCGCGATCACGATGGCCGTGCGCCCCTGAATCAGGCGATCCATCGCTTCCTGAATCAAGGCCTCCGATTCCGAGTCGAGGCTTGATGTCGCCTCGTCCAGGATCAGGATCGGCGCGTCGGCGAGGAAGGCCCGCGCCAGCGCCACACGCTGACGTTCGCCGCCCGACAGTTTCACGCCGCGCTCGCCCACCAGCGTCTCGTAACGCTTCGGCAGCCGCATGATGAAGTCATGCGCGTTGGCAAGACGCGCCGCTTCCTCGATCTGCGTCATGCTCGCGCCCGGCCGCCCGTAGGCGATGTTCTCCGCGAGCGAGCGATGAAACAGGGTCGGCTCCTGCTGCACGATAGCGATCTGGCTGCGCAGCGACTGCTGCGTGGCCTTCGCGACATCCTGACCGTCGATCAGGATGCGGCCATCCGTGGCGTCGTACAGCCGCTGCACCAGCTTGACGAAGGTCGTCTTGCCGGAGCCGGAGCGGCCAACCAGACCGACGCGCTCGCCGGGCCTGATGCTGACCGCAAGCCGCTCGTAAAGCGGTGTCTCATGTCCGCGATAGTGGAACGTCACGTCGTCGAACACGATGCCACCGCCGGCGACCTCGATCGGCTTCGCATCAGGCGCATCGGCGATGCCGATCACCTCGTCATGCATCGCCACCAGTTCCTCCATGTCGTTCACCGAACGCTGGAGATGGCTGATGTGCTGGCCGATGTCGCCGAGATAGCCATGAATGACGAAATAGGTCGTCACCACATAGGCCACCTCACCCGGCGTCGCACGGCCCGCCGCCCACAGCAGCAGGACGCCGCCGATCACCGTCACGCTCATCAGCACCAGCACGGCATGCTGCGCCGTGCCGACATAGGTGTAACGCGACCATGTCCGGCTCGCGCGGCGGCGCCATTTGCCGAGCACGCCGCCGAGACGCTCGTCCTCCCGCGCCTCCGCGCCGAACGACTTCACCACCGCGTTGCAGGTCAGCGCGTCGGCCAGCGTGCCGCCCACTTTTGTATCAAGCGCGTTGGACAATTGCGCCGCCGGCGCGATGTAGTTCGTGGTCAGCGCGACCGTCATGGTCACATAGATCACCGTCATGAGCGCGATCACCGCACCCAGCACCGGCCAGTGCCAGCCGACCAGGATGGTCGAGCCGAGCAGCACAACGAGCGACGGGATCAACGCCATCAGGATGGTGTCGTTGAGCAGGTCGAGCGCCCACATGCCGCGCGTGATCTTGCGCACGGTCGAGCCGGCAAAGCTGTTGGCGTGCCAGTCGGTCGAGAAACGCTGAATGCGCACGAAGGCATTCTGCGCCACATCCGACATGATGCGCAGCGTGAACGGGATGATCGCCTTCAGGCCGATGAAGCGCGTGATCATCGCCGCAAGGCCGAGCGCGACGATGGCGCCGAAGGCAATGATCGTTCCGCGCCTCGCGGCAGCCGGATCGGTGAGCGCGATGGCGTCCACCAACCGGCCCGCGAACAGCGGCATGAACACATCCGCCGCTGCCGCGGCGATCAGGCCGCCGGCGACCACGGACAATCGTCCCGGCTGACGGGTCCAGTGACGGAAGACGAACGGAAGCACCGCGCGCAGGGCGGACTTTTTATTACGAGACAGAGTCATGGCGTGTTTCGGCTGCGCAGGCGCAAGCCGACTCCGAAATATGGACGATGCGGCGGCAACGCCGCGCGCGATCGTCATGTGTCAAAGAAACAGGTTGTGGAATTCGGTCAGCGAAGGTTCGCGAAAATCCGAACCGGACGACCACGGACAGGCCATCGGAGAACCGATGACAGCCGGCAACCTTGCGCGGTGGACCGCGCGGTTAACCGAGGGGGTATCCGGAGGCAGAGGCGCGAACGCGCAGGACTCGCGGGGTCGCGATAAACGCAAACTTCAAATTCATGCGATCCTCCCGCGTTCGAGCAATGCGGACTCAGGGGCGAAATCCGCTGATGATGTTTTGGGCAATAATTGCGGCAAATTTTGTACCAGCCAATTGAAATTCGGCGATGTACACGCGGCGACACGCCGCACTTGAATCCAAGCTGTCATTCCGGAGTGCTCGCGAAGCGAGTGCCCCCGGAATCCCGAAGTTACTTCCGATGAACTCTTCTGGATTCCGGATCAGTCCGCGATGCTGACTATCCGGAATGACCGTCGTTATAATTTGACGAAATACGGCGTCCGCAAACCCGTGAACGGTCTGAACTCTGCAACCACGCTGTCGCCGATGCGCAGATCGACATCGCCATGCGCCATCATGCGAAAGCCTTCCGGCATATCGACCAGCAGGATCGCGTAAGGCACGTGGGCCTTGGCTTCCGGCGTCGCGGCGCGGCGAACAACCGTCGCGGAATAGACCACACCTTGGCCGCTCGCCAGATGAGTCGTCGGCGAAGCATCGCCGCATGACGGACAGAATGCACGGCGGAAATACCAGAGATGACGGCATTTGCCGCATGACTGGTAGAGGATCGCGTCCGCGCCGTCGGTCCAGCCTTTCAATTCTGCCGCTTCGCTCATCGCACCCGCTCCAGAAACATGCTGACATGGGACGACATCACGCCGCCGTCGCCGTGCAGCAGCGCCAGCGATGCATCGCGCACCTGACGTGACCCTGCCCGCCCGGTCATCTGCAACTGCGTTTCGACCAGATGCGCCATCGCGCCGCCGCAGCCGCAATGACCGTAACTCAAAAGTCCGCCATGCGTATTCAGCGGCAACGCACCGTCGATGCCGAAATCGCCATTGCGCACACGCGCCGCGGACTCGCCGCGTTTTGCAAGACCAAGCTCCTCGATCAGGATCGCCAGCGTGATGGTGAAGCTGTCGTAGATACCGGCATATTTGATCGCGCCGACATCAACGCCTGCCTTCGTCCGCGCCCGGTTCAGCGCCACCGCCGCGCCGACATCGGACAGCGACTTCGCCGCCGTCACATGCTGATGCAGATGCGCCTGCCCGCAGCCCATGATGCGGACATGACGGTCGTTGGTCGGCTCGCGGCTGATGATGAACGCCGCGCCGCCGTCCGACACCGGACAGCAATCGAGCAGCTTGAGCGGCGACGAGATTTCGCGCGACGCCATCACGTCGGCCACCGTGATGGGTTCATGAAACTGCGCGCCGGGATGCAACATGGCATGCCGGCGCATCAGCACTGCGAATTCCGCCATGTCCTCCGGCGTCAGGCCATAGTCGTGCATGTAGCGCGAGGCGAGCAAGCCGTAATAAGCCGGGATCGTCGGCCCGAGCGGCACCTCGTAGTCGGGGTGACCGACCTGCGCCAGCGTGCTCATGGCGGAATCGCGCGCCTGCCCGGTAAGACGGTTCTCGCCGGCAACGACCAGAATCGCCTTCGCAACCCCGGCCTCGACCAGTTCATGCGCCAGCATCACCATGGCAAGGCCCGTCGCGCCGCCGACCTGAATCGCATGGGCATAGGACGGCTGGATGCCAAAGTGCTCGGCGAACACCGTCGCCAGCATCAGATGCGGCATGGTGGTGGAGTAACCGGTCAGAAGACCGTCGATGTCGCGGCGCTTGAGACCCGCATCGGACAGCGCGCCCTGCGCCGCCTCGGTCATCAGATCGAGGGTCGAACGCCCCTCATGCTTGCCGAAAGCCGTCAGTCCAACGCCGCTGATGAAACTCATATGCCCGCGCTTGCCGTTTCCATGCCCGTGACTGATGTGCCACGGCTGCGATGCGACATCAATGCGCGTCCGGCGGAGGTCCCATCATGTTCGGCTTGTTGACAAAGAGCACCAGCGTACTCAGCGCCAGATAGAAACAGGTCAGAATGAAGAAGGCATCGCCAAAGCTCATGACCACGGCTTGCCGGTGGACAATCATCGACAGTTGCTTCAGCGCCATCAGCGAGGCATTTCCCGCGCCCTGAAACTTCTGGGTCAGCATGTTCAGCGTTTCGACCGCCACCGAATTGCCCCAGGTGACGCGGTCATGCAGGCGCGAGATGTGCAGGTCGGTCCGGTGATCGAGCACCGTGTTGATGACCGCGAGCCCCACCGCGCCGCCGAGGTTGCGCGTCAGGTTGAACAGGCCGGAGGCGTTCTTCAGGCGCGAGGGTGGCAGCGTGCCGAGCGCGATGTTGTTGACCGGCACCATCGCCATCATGATGCCGACGCCGCGCAGAATCTGCGGCACCAGCAGTTCATAGAAATCGTAATCGCGGGTGATGCCGGTCATCATCCATGAGCTGATCGCGAAAATCACCAGCCCCGTGGCGATCATCAACCGCAGATCGACCTTGGTCATCAGCCGCCCGATGATCGGCGCGCTGACGAACATCGCAGCGCCTGACACGAACATGGTCTCGCCGATCATCAGCGCGCTGTAGCCGCGCACCTCGGCGAGATAGCGCGGATAGATATAGGTCAGGCCATAGAGGCCTATGCCGACGCAGAACGAAAACATGCAGCCGAGCGCGAAGTTACGGTCGGTGAAGGCGCGGATATCGACGATCGGCTCCTTCTGCGTCAGCGCGCGATAGAAAAAGACCACGGCCGAGACGACGCAGACGACGGCGAAAAAGAAAATCGATTCGTCCTGCAGCCAGTCGTTGCGCGGACCTTCCTCCAGCACATATTCGAGCGAGCCGAGGAAGCCCGCCATGGAAATCAGGCCCCACCAGTCGAAATGCTCGAGCAGCGCGAAGTTCGGCTTGTCGAAATCCACCAGCGCCAGCACGCCGATGGTGATGCCGATGCCCGGCACGACGTTGATAAAGAACAGCCAGTGCCACGACATCAGGTCGGTGATGTAGCCACCCACCGTCGGGCCGATGGTCGGCGCCAGCGTCGCCACAAGGCCGATGATCGGGCCGACGATGTGAAACTTGTTGCGCGGGAATACCGTGTAGGCCGACGCGAATACGGTGGGGATCATGCCCGCGCCGACAAAGCCCTGGATCGCGCGCCACAGGATCATCTGCTCGATGGTCGAGGTCAGGCCGCACATGAAGCTCGCGAAGGTGAAGCCTGCAGCAGAAATCGCGAACAGCAGCCGTGTGCCGAAGGCGCGCGACAGAAAGCCCGACAGCGGAATCGCGATCACCTCGGCGATCAGATAAGAGGTCTGCACCCATGCGACCTCGCTGGTGCTGGCGGAGAGACCGGCCTGGATTTCATTCAACGATGCCGAGACGATCTGGATGTCCAGGATCGACATGAACATCCCGAACACCATGATGAGGAAGGCGATCAGCCGGCGGGTGCTGATCGTCTCCGTTCCCGCCGGGACGGCGGGGCCGCCACTCATCGTCGGCGATGCGGTGTCTGCCATTGTCAGTTCTCGAGCTTCGCCATGTAACGAATGCGCTCCCTCTCCCCGGCGGGAAGAGGGGATCTGAATGCCAGAACTGAAATCCGATCCCCCTCACCCGCCCGCAAGATGCGGGCGACCTCTCCCCCACGGGGAGAGGTGAAGTTCGTACGGCCTGGCATGCCGCGTGCCATGCGGTTATCGTGCGCTGATCGGATCGACGTGGTCCGGGTTCGGCTTGGTGTTCACCGTGGTGATCACCGACATGCCGGGCCGCAGCAGATTCTCGCGCGCCACCGAGAACGGCACGCGGATGCGGACCGGCACGCGCTGCACCACCTTGGTGAAGTTGCCGGTGGCGTTGTCCGGCGGCAGCAGCGTGAAGACCGAGCCTGACGCCGGCGCGAGGCTGTCGACGACGCCCTTGATGGTGCGGCCCGACACCGCATCGACCGTGATCGACACCGGCTGGCCGGGCTTCAGGCGGCCGAGCTGCGTTTCCTTGTAGTTGGCGTCGATATAGACGTCGTCAATCGGCACCACATTGGCGAGCCGCTGACCGGGCTGCACATAGTCGCCGGTGCTGACGATGCGGTTGGAGAAGATGCCGTCCACCGGTGCGCGCACCATCGTAAAGGACAGATCGCGCACCGCCTTCGCCAGCGCCGAACGCAATTCCTGCAACTGGCCTTCGGCTTCCGCCTTTTGCGCGTTGATGACATCAACCTGCGTCTGCGCGGCATCCAGCGCCGCCTTGGCGCCCTGCACCGCCGCCTGCGCCTGATCGCGGCCAGCCTGCGACACATCGAACGTCGCCTTCGAGGCGAAGCCCTTGGTGCTCAGGCTTTCCTGACGCGCGAAATCGGCTTCAGCACGCTTGATCGCGGCTTCCGCCGACATCAGTTGCGCCTGCGCCTGATCGACAGCGCTTTGCTGCGCCTTGGCCTGACGTCCGATGCGCTCAATGGTCGCCTCCTGCGTCGCGACCTTGGCGCGTGCGCTCTCGACCGCCAGACGATAGTCGCCGTCGTCAATCATGAAAACGATGTTGCCCGCGCCGACGCGCGCGTTGTCGCGCACCATGACTTTTGAAATGTGCCCGGCGATCTTCGCGCCCATGGTCGTGTTGTTGGCACGGACATAAGCGTCGTCGGTCGTGACCAGATAACGGCCAACGACCATGTAGTGATAACCGAAATAGATGGCGGCCAGCGCAACCAATGCGCCAACACCGACGATGATGCGCCTGCGCGTCGGAGACTTCGGTTTCGCAGAGTCGTCGTTCGCTTCGGCAGGAGGCGCGGCCTCGGGAGCATCCGCCGCAGGTTGCTCGGCCGGACGCGCACGCTGCTCGATAGCCGCCGCGCGCGACGCGTCGGTCTCGTCAGGCTCCGGGTGGACAACGCGCGCAACCTGGTCTCGGGCAGGCACGGCCATCATGGCCTCCATACGTGTCAAAACGCTCGCACCCGGCGGGATTGCCGCCGGGCCTGCGACATAAATATCATTGACCGAACCGTTCGGTCAATGATATTTTGGTTCGTCAGTTCGTATAGCAGTTCAGGGTCCCGCGCCGGCTCAGGGCCCGCGCTCCACAGCGAAACGGCAAACAGGCTAAACGAATGGTTGCTGCCCAAACCCACCCCTCTGTCGCGCCGCAAGGCGATGAGGACAGCGCGAAACGCCATCAGATCATGGATGGCGCGCGGCGGGTGTTCATGGATCTGGGTTTTGACGGCGCCAGCATGAACGAGATCGCGCGGGCCGCGGGCGTCTCGAAGGGCACGCTTTACGTCTACTTCGCCGACAAGAACCGGCTGTTCGAGGCCATTGTCGAGCGGGAAAGCCTCGATCAGGGCAAGAAGGCCTTCAACTTCGATCCTGCGCTCGATGCCGAAACCAGCCTGCGCGCCTTCGGCCGCGCCTATCTGGAAATCGTCTGCCGGCCCGATGGCGGCTCTGCCGTCAGAACGGTGATGGCGATTGCGGAGCGGATGCCCGATGTCGGCCGCCGGTTTTATGACCGGGTCATTGCCCACACGATGCGCCTCCTTGCCGCTTATCTCACCGCGCGGGTCGAGGCCGGAGAACTCGCGATCGACAACTGCGAGCTTGCCGCCGCTCAATATATGAGGATGTGTCAGGCGACGTTGTTCGAGCCCTACGTCTTTCAGGCCAAGCCCGCGCCGAACAAGGACCAGATCGCAACGGTGGTCGACAGCGCTGTGCGGGTATTCCTCGCCGGCTATCGCGCGTCAAAAAGCTGAAGACCTCAGCGCTCCCGGAGACGGGATTCGTCCTCGATGGAGTCGCGGTCTTCCTTGGACAACGGACCGCGCGCGAATATCCGCTTCACACGCTGGCTGATCGAGCCGGTAACGCCATTGTCGCGAACGGCGTAACCGCGCGGCGCGGCGCGCGCCGCAATCGCCTCGCCGGAGACCGCCGCAGGCTGGCAGATGACGCGCCCGCTGGCGCGGCGCATCAGATCGACATGAATATGATCGTAGTGGTAGACGTTCGATCCCGGCGCCAGCACGGTGTTGAACTGCTGGCACGCCGCGCCCTGCACATAGCGCAGGAACCCCTGCTCTTCCGGCAGACCCTTCCAGCCATCCTTCACCGAAATGCGCCGTCCGGCCGCAAGCGTGAACGACGCGATATCCAGCGCGTTGCCGAAGGCATGTTCGGAAATATGCGCGCGCGAATTGCCGTTCATGCCGCGGCATGAGTAAGCCGAAATCTGCTTGATCTCCGCGACCGGCGAGCCGAACCAGCGCTGCGCGGCAGGCTGCACCGAATCCGCCAGCCAGCGATCCAGCGCCGAGACGATCGGACAGGCCAGCGTCGCGGCAGGCTTCACCGCCACAGCACCGAACCTGCTGACCGGCGAGCCTTGCGAAGGGCCGAGGCGCGGCGGCGTGTAGGGCTGATTAGCCGATGGATATGGTTGAGGCGCATAGGGTGCGCGCGGCGAACGGCTCATCGCCGGTGACACCGTGTCGGGTCCAGCGACCTGATCTTCTTCATCCGGCGGCTCGACGCCGGGGGCGTTCAGGCGCATCGGCGCACCGGCCTGCGCGGGATAACCCGGCTGCGAGGCCTGATAGGGCTGCTGCGATGGATAAGACTGTGACGGATAGGATGGCGGCTGCGATGACGAATACGACGGCCGATAGGAAGGCGGCTGTTGCGCCACCGGCCAGCGCGGCTGGTTGCCGATGCTTCCCGGCGGCCGCAGATCGTCGGCGTAACCGAGGCTGCTCATGCTCTCGCCGAGGGCTGCGACCTTGAGCGGAAACTCCGCGCCACACGCGCCCGGACCCGAGATCGGATCAATGCGGACGAGATCGGCACTCTCTTTCACCGCACCGGATTTCAGGCACGCCTTTTCGGCCTCGGCCCGCCAGGGCGCGCGTTCCGCGGACATGAAGCCGCGGCCGCAACCCGCAAGGGCGACGAGAATCAGGGAGCCGACAACAAACCAACATACTCCGCGCGTCATCCGCGCAAGGTCACCGAAGATAATTAAAGACTCTTCAACGCCTTGTTATTCAATGTTTATTAACCATAACCCGCGCGACGGAACACGATGAGTCAGGACGTCTGCCTTTTTGAACATGGAACGTCCGGGTAACGTCGGCGTTACATGACCCAGCGTTGAGCCAAGGGAGATTCCCATGACCATCGTCGGACCTTTGAGTGTCGTCGCGGCCTATGCGTCGTTTATTCTCGTCGGCGCGATCGTGCTGGGCATGTTCTAGCCGCCGTTCGATATCCGGATATCAACCGCCCGTTTCATCACCATATCGGATGACAGGCGCGCCCTTGATCGCAAGCCGCTGAATCTGCGATCATGACGGTCATGATTTTCCGCCAGCTCTTCGACAGCGTTTCCAGCACTTACACCTATTTGCTCGCCAGCCGCCGTGGCGGCGAGGCGCTGATTATTGATCCCGTGCTGGAGAAGGTCGACCGCTACATCCAGCTTCTGCAGGATCTCGATCTGCGGCTGATCAAGGCGGTCGATACGCATGTCCATGCCGACCACATCACCGGCCTCGGTGCGCTGCGCGACAAGACCCATTGCATCACCGTGATGGGCGAACAGAGCGGCGTCGATGTCGTTTCGATGCGCGTTGCGGATGGCGACAAGATCGACATCGAAGGCGTGAGCCTCGACGTGCTCTACACGCCCGGCCACACCGACGATTCCTACAGCTTCATCCTGCCGGATCGCGTTTTCACCGGCGACACGCTGCTCATTCGCGGCACCGGACGCACCGATTTCCAGAACGGCGATCCGCGCGCGCAGTACGAGTCGATTTTTGGCCGCCTGCTGAAGCTGCCCGACCAGACCCTCATCTTCCCCGCGCATGACTACAAGGGCGACACCGTCTCGACCATCGGCGAGGAAAGGGCGTGCAATCCACGCCTTCAGGTCAAATCGGTCGACCAGTATGTCGACCTGATGAACAACCTGCATCTGCCGAACCCGAAGATGATGGATGTCGCGGTGCCTGCGAACCTGCATATGGGCCTCGCGCAGGACGACGTGGCCCGGCGCGGCTGGTCGCTCACGGCCACGCAGGCCAGAGAGATCGTCGGGCGTCCGGACGTTGCTCTGATCGACTTGCGCGAACGCCGCGAGCGCGAAAAGCACGGCATCATTCCCGGATCGCTCCACGCGCCCTATCCCGATCTTCAGGACAATGTAAAAGCGGGCGGCATTCTGCATGACCTCGCCGCAACGACGCACAAGCAGTTGCTGTTCTACTGCGCGTTCGGCGAACGCTCGGCGATGGCGGTGCAGGCCGCGCAGGACGCCGGCCTCACCACCGCCCGCCACATCCAAGGCGGCATCGAAGCCTGGCGGATCGCGGGCGGCCGGATCGCGCCGGGATCATGAACCTTTTTCCTCCCGCACAGACAAATGCGGTGCAGGAGCGAACCATGTTTTTCATCCTTGACGGATCGGCGATGTTTGTCCCGCAGGGTAAGGGCACATCATGATGGCTCTTGCGCTGCCGACCCTGCTCATCATCGCGTCCGCCGCCATCTTCATGACGCTGGAACGGCTGCGGCCGGGCCGTGAACTGCCGAATGCGCCGGGTTGGTATCTGCGCGCGCTGATCGTGACCGGCTTTCAGGTCGCCATCACCCTCGGTACCAATTCACTCTGGAGCAAGCTGTTCGGCTCGGCCTCGCTGTTCGATCTCGACGCGCTGCGGATGCCGGTGCTGGAAGGCTTCATCGGCTGGTTCGTCGGCACGTTCTTCTTCTATTGGTGGCACCGCATCCGGCACATGAACGGATGGTGGCTGGTGTTCCATCAGGTGCATCACTCGCCGGCGCGGATCGAGGCCATCACCTCGTTCTACAAGCACCCCGTCGAAATTCTCGCCGACTCCGCGCTTGCCGCGGCCGTGCTCTATCCGCTGCTCGGCTGTTCGCTGGAAGGCGCGATGTGGTTCAATTTCTTCGCCGCGACCGGCGAGTTCTTCTACCACTCGAATTTCAAGTCGCCACGCTGGCTGAAATACATCATCCAGACGCCCGAACTGCACTCGATCCATCACCAACTTGATGTGCATGGCTTCAACTATGCCGACCTGCCAATCTGGGACCGCCTGTTCGGCACCTATCGCGACACCGACACCTTCGCCGAGGCCTGCGGTTTCCCGCGCCAGAATGAACGGCACCTCGCCCGCATGCTGGCATTCAGGGACGTGTACAACGATTGACAAGGCAACGGCCCGGTCACGGCAAAATGCAAAAATGCAATGAAATCCCGGCGGCGCGGCGTTGCATCCCCGCGTGGAGGCTGTCAAAAATACCGCCGTTGCCCGTCCGTTTCATAGCTCGTTGAGCAGGTGAATCCTTTGATCCGTTCTGTCCTGCTCACCGCGGCGATCCTGTGCGGCCTCGCCTCTACACCAATGCATGCTGAACAATCCATCCGCGTCGCTCAGGCTGCGCCTGCGCAACCGGCACCGGTGCCACCCGCAAGCCCGGCGCCCGCCACTCAACCGGACCCATCCGCGACACCCGCGCAGCCCGGTCCGTCGGCAGCGGACGCAGCACAGCAGCAACAGGCTTCGGACGAACCCGCAGGCAATGTCGTCACTCTGAAAGGCAGCGCGACGGTGACCCGCGGCGGCATGATCGGTCCCCTGAAGCTGCAGGACGAAATCTTCAAGGGCGACATCCTCCAGACGGACACGAACGCCACGCTCGGCGTGACCTTCAACGATGACACCACGCTCAATCTCTCCGCGAGCTCGCGCGTGGTGGTCGACAACTTCGTCTATCAGAGCGGCGCGAAGGACAACGCAGCTCTCATTAACGTCACGCGCGGCACCATGGCGTTCGTCGCCGCCGCCGTCGCCAAGACCGGCGACATGAAAATCGAAACGCCGGCCGCGACGCTTGGCATTCGCGGCACCACCGGCGTCGTCGAAGTGCCGGAGGGCGCCGCAGCCGGCACGGCCAGCGCCAGCAATGTCGGCATCAAGCTCTATCCCGACGCTGATGGCAGGGTCGGACGGATCGACGTCCGGGGCCGCGACGGCGCGCCGCTCGGCATGCTGACGCAGGCGGCGAGCGGCTTCACGGTGCGCGGCATGATGGTGCCGGGTTTTGGCATGCGGATGTCGGCGACACCGATGGTGATGTCGGCGCAGATGATCGCACGGGACCGCGGCTTCATGCAGCGCGTTCACACCATGCAGGGCATCGGACGCAACATCGTCAGGCAGCAGCGCGATTTCCGGATGCAGAATCCAAACCGCCCGCCGGCCTTCGGACGGCCCGGATATAATCGCGGCGCGCCGCAGCGCGGCGGATTCAACCAGCCCGGAAACCGGCTTGGCAACCAGCCGGGAAATCCGCCAGGAAATCGGCCGGGGCTGAATCAGCCGGGACAGCGCGGGCAGCCTGGAATGAATCGCCCGGGTCAGCACGGTCAGCCGGGGATGAATCGTCCGGGTCAGTTCAATCAACCGGGACAACCGAACCGTCCCGGACTGAATCAGCCAGGACAACCCGGACGTCCGGGTCTGCAGAACGCACCCGGGCAGCGCGGCAACCTGCAGCCGGGCATGCAACGCCAGCCGGGTCTTGCCAATCAGCCCGGACTTCCGCGCGAACCGGGCGCTCAGCCGCCTGGCAGATTCCAGCGCCCGCCCGGAGCACCGGGTCAGTTCGGTTCGCGCCCGCCGATACCGAGCCAGCCAGGACTCCCGAATCGGCCTGCCATTCAGCAAGGCGGCATGCCGGGCGGATTACAGCGGCCAGCGGCTGCGCCCGGCGGGTCCGCGCTGCAGGGTGCGGGAGGCTTGCTGAATCGCCTCGGCGTCCCCGGCCGTCTCGGCGTCCCGCAGGTGCCGACGGCTGCGCCGCGCACGGGCCAGCCTGCGGTTCCTGCTCTGCAAAAGAAGCCGCCACAGCTTCCGAAGGACAGGCAGCTCCCGAAGGAGCTGCTGCGATAGGTCGATTGATACCGCCGCATTCGGTTGACCGATAAACCGCTTCATCGGCACGCGGGGTGGCGTGCATCACACGCGCCCTGTAGCATCGCCGTCCTGATGCCGGAGTTGCCATGCGCCTGAAAATCATTCTGCTCGGACTGGCGGTGCTCGTCACATCGTTCGCCGCCAGCCTGTATGCGATGAACTGGCTGTGGCCCGCCGCTGTCGAAAAACCTGTGCTGGCGAAACTGCCGCCGCTGCCACAGGTGGCGCGCAACTCCGAAATCCTGACGCCGATTGCGATCTCCATCCCGGCGCTCCGTGACAGTCTCGACCGCGCCGCGCCGCGCAACATCGGCGGCAAGGCCGACAATCCGGTCAGCCAGATTTTGCAGAATGCCGATATCAACTGGACCGTGACACGCGGACCGATCGCCGCGTCCGGCGCGCAGAACGCGCTGTCGCTGTCGACGCCGCTGGACGGCAAGCTGACGGTGCTCGGCTCGCTGTCGGCGGCGAGCGGCACCGCGCTCGGCAATGCGCTGGGAAATGTTCTCGGCAGCAACGCCGTCAAGCAGCTCGGCAGCGTCTCGATCAAGCAGTTCAACGCCAGCGCCGCGATCCACGGCAATGTGGGCATCACCGCGCGTCCGGAAATCCTGCGCGAGTGGCGCATTGATCCGAAGCTCGCGGCGCAGGTGACCCTCGGCGAGAGCAGCCTCACCATCGCCGGCGCGAAAGTCGCGGTGCCCGCGCAAGTCAAGCCGCTGATCGACAAGACCGTCAGCGAGCAGATGGCGCTATTGCAGCAGCGCCTGCGCAACGACCGCTCGCTCGAACAGAACGCACGGCGCGAATGGGCCAAGCTCTGCCGCTCGATTCCGCTGCCTCCGGCCGCAACCGGGATGCCGGTGCTGTGGCTTGAGATGAGGCCTGTCCGCGCCATGGCGGCGCAGCCGCGTATCGACGCCAACTGGGTCAGTTTCACGCTCGGACTGCAGGCCGAGACGCGCGTACTGCCCACCGAGACGAAACCGGACTGCCCGTTCCCCGCAACGCTCGACATCATGCCGCAGCCCGATCGCGGCCGCGTGACCATCGGCGTGCCGATCGACCTGCCCTTCACCGAAGTCAGCAAGATCGTCGAACTGCAACTGAAAGGCCGCAAGTTTCCCGAAGACGGCAGCGGCTCGGTCGATGTCACGGTGAAAAGCGCGAACGTCTCCGCCGCCGGCCAGCGCCTGCTGATCTCGCTTCTCGTCAACGCGAAGGAGAAAAAGAGCTTCCTCGGCCTCGGCGGCGAAGCGACCATCCATATCTGGGGCCGCCCGGTGCTGGATCAGGCGCAGCAGATTCTGCGGCTGACCGATCTCGAACTCGCGGTGGAATCGGATTCCGCATTCGGCCTGCTCGGCGCAGCCGCGCGGCCCGCCGTGCCTTATCTGCAACGCGCGCTCGAGCAGCGCGCCACCATCGACCTCAAAACCTTCGCCGCCAACGCGCAACAGAAGATATCGTCCGTCGTCGCCGACATGCGAAAGAGCGATGAAGGCATTCGCGTCGATGCCTCGGTGTCGAGCGTGCGGCTCGGCAGCATCGCCTTCGACTCCAGCACGCTCCGCATTATCGCCGAGGCGGAAGGCGCGATCAGTGTTGCGGTGACATCCCTGCCGAATCTTCAGCAGTGACCGGGTGAGTGTGACTGCATAGCCCGACTGCGCATTCGCATGGCTCCAAGTCATTGATATAGAGTCACTAATTTGGCCGTCACGTTCTCTCCACATTTCCGGGTCACGGAACCGTCACATGCCCGCCGCCGTTGAGCCGGGCCGTTCCGTTGCGTTGGCATTGCGTTCCACGCTGATCCTTTTCCCGAACCGCTGAGGACAGACATCATGAAACGGATTTTGCTCGCCGCCGCTGTGGCGGCGATGATGATTCATCCGGCCAGCGCACAGCGCGCCAACTACGAATCCATGGTCGCCAGCCACGCGGCCGCGAACGGCGTTCCGCCCGAACTCGTGCACCGCGTGATCGTGCGCGAAAGCCGTTACAATCCCCGCGCCGTCAGCAAGGGCAATTACGGCATGATGCAGATCAAGCTCGCGACGGCGCGCGGCCTTGGTTACACCGGCACCGCCGAAGGCCTGCTCGATCCGGACACCAATCTCACCTACGCCGTGAAGTATCTCGCGGGCGCCTACCGTGCCGCGGGCGGCGATCACAACCGCGCTGTCTCCTATTATGCGGGCGGCTATTACTACGCCGCGAAGCGTCAGGGGCGGCTGCAGCAGCAGGCGGCCAACGCCGCGCCGGAAGGCATCACACTGTTCGACGCCAACGCGCAGGCGGTCCCGCGCAAGCACCGGCGTCATCGCCACTGACATCAGCTTGTTGGGTGCGATCTGAAATAGCCGGCCTCAATTTGAGGCCGGCTTTATTTCTGGTTCTGCGGTGTGCCGCGCGGATGGATCGCGGACATGAGCAACCGCGTTGTCATCCGCAAACACCTTCTTCCAGCCGTCGACATGATCGAGCAGTTGCGCGGCCGGCGTCTGCCGCCGCAGCAAGGTGGCGTCGATCCGCTGCGAGGCCAGCAGCCTGAACAACGCATCCGGATTTTTCAGCATCATGGCGTCATCGAGTTCGACCATGAAGCGCTCGCCATAAAGCTCTGTGCGCCCGTCGATGGCCACGGGAATGCCGGCCCAGATCAGATAGCCGCCGAAATCGTAATCGTTCAGCACGCGCGACACACCGCGCTCTTTCAACGCCGCGACGGCAGGCGCGAGGCTTGACGACGGCGCGTAGCGATTGCCCGCGATGACGAAGGCTGACATGGCGGCGATCGCCACCAGCGCGGCAACCGCCAACGGCCCGCACAAGCGCGCGGCCTTCGGATTGTCATCCGCCCGCCCGAAACGGGCCGCCAGCGGCGCTGCGATCACAAGCGGCAGCAGCAGCGCCAGCACCGTGATATTGCGAATGTGCGACAGCGCCATATGCAGCAGCGCCAGCACCAGCACGACGCGCATCAGCGGAAGTGTCAGGCCCTTGAGCAAAACCGCGCCCAGCCCGAGCAGCAGGCAGATTTCAAACGCGCCGAGCCGGGAGAAATCCGCCGGCCGCCATTCGGTGATCAGCGGTAGCGCAGCGCCGAGATTGAGGATGTTGCGGGCCGCGAGAATGGCGTCAACGCCATAGGGTGTCAGGCAGCTTGCAACAAGCGCCGCAACACCGAACGCGAACCAGCGCAGCAGCATCCGCGCCCTCGCCTGCGCGTCCACCTTCAGCACCCCATCGAGCGCGACAGGCCCGATCAGCGCCAAACCGAGAATGAAGCTGCCATGAAGATTGGCCCACAGCGCGATCAGCGGCAGCAGCCAGTATGAAGGCGCCCTGCTCCGGTCCGCCGCGGCGATCAATCCGGCAAGCCACGCCACCATCACCGGCATCGCCAGCGCATGTGGCCGCACCAGAAAATGCGGCGAGGCAATCGCCAGCGCCGCCATCACCAGAACGAGCGCCGGGACCGCGTCGAGACGGCGCCGAACGAACCAGGCAAGAATGACGAAAGCCCCTGCGATGGAGGCCGCTGTCAGCACCACCGGCCCGGCCCACCCCGCGCGCGCGAAGGCGGCTGCATAGAGCACCTGCGCCAGCCACTGCGTGGAAATCCACTTTTGCCCCAGCATCGTGAACGAGAAGGTGTCGGTGCGCGGAAGCGCGCCGGTCTCGAGAATCTGCTGCCCGATCCTGATCTGCCAGTACGTGTCGGGATCAGCCAGCAAGCGATTTCCGAGAAGGAGCAATCCGGCGAACAGGCACACGCCGAGCACGCACGGCAGCATGCATCGCCGTGAAGCCGCCGCATCGGGAGTCTGGCTGCTCATCGCGATACAGCCTTCGCAGGCAGGTCAAAATATGCGGCGATGATCATGCGCGGGTCCGGCTGGAGAAGCAGTTCCAGACCTAAGCACCGGGGCCATAATTCCAGGTAAATTTCGCAAACCACGATGCTGCATGCGCGAAACCATCGCGGGAGTCAGACCGAAAACGCGGTCCCACGATGCGGAAAAGCCATGCTCCATCGAGGCGCGGACCATTGAAACCCCTATGCATCGGGTTTATCGTAAGTCTTGTTCCGAGGGGGGCTCCGGCGTGGAGCTGAGATACCGCAGAATGCGCGGTGACCCTTTGAACCTGATCCGGGTCATGCCGGCGAAGGGACAGGGATGTATCGAGACACGTTATCATCTCCGCGAGGAGACTCTTCCGTCAATATCATCGGCGCGGGCATTGCCGGCACATGGCATGCGCTGCTGTTCGCGCGCGCGGGTTATGACGTCACCCTGCATGAACGCGATGACGCGGCGATGACGCAGGCCACCAGCCACCGGGCCGGCGGCATGCTGGCGCCATGGTGCGAGCGCGAAGCCTCCGAACCGGTCATCGCGCGCCTCGGCATCCGCTCGCTCGATCTGTGGCGTGAGCACGTTCCGGAAACGCCGTTCAATGGCTCGCTGGTGGTGGCGCATCCGCGCGACCGCACCGATTTCGAGCGCTTCGCAAGGCTCACCACCGATTACGAGCGCCTTGATGCGTCCGGCATCGCCAATGTCGAGCCATCGCTCGACGGGCGATTCCGCGAAGCCTTGCTGTTCCCGGGCGAAGGTCATGTGGAACCTCGCGCCGTGTTGCCGAAGCTGCACGCGAAACTCGCGGAAGCCGGTGCGACCATCAGCTTCGGCAGCGACCGGAAGCCCGAGGATATCCCAGACGGCATCGTGATCGACTGCCGCGGCTTGAGCGCGCGGGACAAGTTTCCCGAACTGCGCGGCGTCAAGGGCGAACTGGTGATCGTCGAGACCCCCGAGATTCAACTGTCACGCCCGGTGCGGCTGCTGCATCCGCGCTGGCCGCTCTACATCATTCCGCGCGACGGCAACCGCTTCATGATCGGCGCGACCTCCATCGAGAGCGAGGACACCGGCGTCAGCGTCCGCTCCGCGCTCGAACTGCTGACGGCCGCCTATGCCGTCCACCCGGCATTCGCCGAGGCGCGCATTCTCGAAATCGGCGCAGGCTTGCGCCCCGCTTTTCCTGACAACCTGCCGCGCATCGCGATCGACGCGAAGCGCATTTCCGTCAACGGGCTCTATCGCCACGGCTTCCTGCTGGCTCCTGCTCTTGCGGAACTGACGCTCGCCTATGTCGAGCGCGGCGCGATCGACAACGAGGTGATGCAATGGTCCTGATCGTCCAATGTTTTTAATTGTAAACGGCGAGCGTATCGAGACGAAAGCCACGCGCGTCGACGCGCTGCTGGCCGAACTCGATTACGAAGGCACGCATCTCGCCGTCGCGGTGAACTACGACGTGGTGCCGCGCGCCCGCTGGGCCGAGACCGCGCTGAACGACAATGATTCGGTGGAAATCCTCACGCCACGGCAGGGAGGATGATAATGGCTCTCCACAAACACTGCCGTCATCCTGAGGTGCGCGCTCTTTCTTGCGCGCCTCGAAGGATGGCGACCCTTGCTGCTCCCCTCCCCCTTGCGGGGAGGGGTCGGGGGTGGGGGTTTCACAACCACTGTCCTTGCGGCTCTCCCCCCCCCCCACCCACCCCCCCAAGGGGGGAGGGAGTCGCGTGAGGCTCACATCATGCTGAAATTCTATGACCGCGAATTCTCCTCACGTCTGCTGATCGGCAGCGCGCTGTATCCCTCGCCGAAGATCATGCAGGACGCGATCCGCGCCGCGGGCAGCCAGATCGTCACCGTATCCGTGCGCCGCGAGAGCGCCGGCGGAAAGACCGGCGACCAGTTCTGGTCGCTGATCCGCGAGCTCGGCGTCACCGTTCTGCCGAACACCGCGGGCTGCAAGAGCGTGCGCGAGGCCGTGACCACCGCCAAGCTCGCCCGCGAGTTGTTCAATACGCCGTGGATCAAGCTGGAAGTGATCGCCGACGACGAGACGCTGCAGCCCGATGTGGTCGGCCTCGTGGAAGCCGCGAATATCCTGATCAAGGACGGCTTCGAGGTGTTCCCCTACTGCACCGAGGATCTCAGCGTCGCGTCGCGCCTCGTCGATGCCGGGTGCAAGGTGGTGATGCCCTGGGCTGCGCCCATCGGCAGCGCGCGCGGCATCACCAACCGCGATGCACTGAAGCTGCTGCGCGCCCGCTTCCCCGACATCACGCTCGTGGTCGACGCCGGGATCGGCGCACCGTCGCACGCCGCCGAAGCGTTCGAGCTGGGCTATGACGCCGTGCTGCTCAACACCGCCATCGCCAAGGCCGACGATCCGGTCAGGATGGGCCATGCGTTCCGCCTTGCCGCCGAGGCCGGCCGCGCCGGCTTTGAAGCAGGACTCATGGGCGCGCGCGACTTCGCCTCACCTTCAACCCCTGTCGTTGGGACACCGTTCTGGCATGCCTTATCCTGATCGTTTCTATCCCGTCGTCGATACCGTGGCGTGGGTCGCACGGCTGACCAGACTTGGCGTCGGCACGATCCAGTTGCGCGCGAAGAATCTCGATGACGCCGCTGCGCTCGCCATCGTGAAAGAAGCGCTGGCTGTCACCAAGGGCACGCAGACAAAACTCGTGGTCAATGACTACTGGCGCGCGGCCATCGACGCCGGTGCGGAGCACCTTCATCTTGGTCAGGAAGATCTCGACACCGCGGACGTGCACGCCATCCGCCGCGCCGGATTGACCCTCGGCGTCTCGACCCATGACGAGGACGAACTCGACAACGCTCTGGCTTACAAACCGGACTATATCGCGCTCGGCCCGATCTACGAGACCACGCTGAAGAAAATGCGGTTCGCGCCGCAGGGCATCGAGCGCATCACCGCGTGGAAGCTGCTGATCGGCGACATTCCGCTGGTCGCCATCGGCGGCATCAAGCTCGAACAGGCCGAACCCATTTTTGCCGCCGGCGCGAATTCGATCGCCGTCGTCAGCGACATCACCCAGAACGCAGATCCGGACGCGCGCGTGCGCGCCTGGCTCGATCACGCTTCCCAACCCGTTTAATGCCCGCGACCCACAGGAGGACGCCATGAACAAGCAGATCAATACGGCCGACATCAAGCCCGCCGTCACCACCGGCGGCCTGACGTCGTCGCGCAAGATTTATGTGACGCCGGACGAGGCCACGGACCTGCGCGTCCCGCTGCGCGAAATCATCCTCTCCGAAGGCGCGAATGAGCCGAACCTGCCGGTCTATGACACGTCCGGTCCCTACACCGATCCGAATGTCATCATCGACGTCAACGCCGGCCTGCCGCGCAATCGCCTCGCATGGGTGAAGGAGCGCGGCGGCGTCGAGGAATATGAAGGCCGCACAATCAAGCCGGAAGACAACGGCAATGTCAGCGCGTCCCATGCCGCCGCCGCCTTCAAGGCCCACCACAGGCCGATCCGCGGCGTCGGCGATGCCCCGATCACGCAGCTTGAATTCGCCCGCAAGGGGATCATCACCAAGGAGATGATTTACGTCGCCGCGCGCGAGAACCTCGGCCGCAAACAGCAACTGGAGCGCGCGGAAGCCGCCCTGAAGGACGGCGAGAGCTTCGGTGCCGACATTCCCGCGTTCATCACCCCGGAATTCGTCCGCAGCGAGATCGCGCGCGGCCGCGCCATCATCCCCTGCAACATCAATCACGCCGAACTTGAGCCGATGATCATCGGCCGCAACTTCCTGACCAAGATCAACGCCAACATCGGCAACTCGGCGGTGACCTCATCGGTCGAGGAAGAAGTCGACAAGATGGTGTGGGCGATCCGCTGGGGCGCGGACACCGTGATGGACCTCTCCACCGGCCGCAACATCCACACCACGCGCGAATGGATTCTGCGCAACGCGCCGATCCCGATCGGCACCGTGCCGATCTATCAGGCGCTGGAAAAGTGTGACGGCGATCCCACCAAGCTGACATGGGAACTTTATAAGGACACGCTGATCGAGCAGTGTGAACAGGGCGTGGACTATTTCACCATCCATGCCGGCGTGCGCCTCGCCTACATCCACCTCACCGCCAATCGCGTCACCGGCATCGTCTCGCGCGGCGGCTCGATCATGGCCAAGTGGTGCCTCGCGCATCACAAGGAGAGCTTCCTCTACACCCACTTCGACGAAGTCTGCGACCTCATGCGCAAGTACGATGTCTCGTTCTCGCTGGGCGACGGCCTGCGTCCCGGCTCGATCGCCGACGCCAACGACCGCGCGCAGTTCGCCGAACTCGAAACGCTGGGCGAACTCACCAGGATCGCGTGGGACAAGGGCTGTCAGGTGATGATCGAGGGGCCCGGCCATGTGCCGATGCACAAGATCAAGATCAATATGGACAAGCAGCTCAAGGAATGCGGCGAAGCGCCGTTCTATACCCTTGGACCGCTGACCACGGACATCGCGCCGGGCTACGACCACATCACGTCGGGCATCGGCGCTGCGATGATCGGCTGGTTCGGCTGCGCGATGCTCTGTTACGTGACGCCGAAGGAGCATCTCGGCCTGCCGAACCGCGACGACGTCAAGGTCGGCGTCATCACCTACAAGATCGCGGCCCATGCATCCGATCTTGCCAAGGGCCATCCAGCGGCGCAGCTCCGCGACGACGCGTTGTCGCGCGCGCGCTTCGACTTCCGCTGGGAGGACCAGTTCAATCTCGGTCTCGATCCGGATACCGCGCGCAGCTATCACGACGAGACGCTGCCGAAGGAAGCGCACAAGGTCGCGCATTTCTGCTCGATGTGCGGCCCGAAGTTCTGCTCGATGAAGATCACGCAGGATGTGCGCGACTATGCGGCGACCCTCGGCGACAACGAGAAGGCCGCGCTCAATCTCGACGGCAAGCTGCCGGGCGTCGGCATGTCGATCTCCGGCGTGATCGCCGACGGCATGGCCGACCTTGCGAAGCGAGGCATGGAAGAGATGAGCGAGAAGTTCGTCAAGATGGGCGGACAGGTCTATGTCGAAGCGGACGCGGTGAAAGAGAGCAACAAGGCGTTCTAGACGAACACCTCATGGTGAGGAGCGCGGCAACGCCGCGCGTCTCGAACCATGAGCCGCTCTCGTCCGTCGAGACGCATCGCTACGCGATGCTCCTCAGCATGAGGGCCCGTCGTGTTGCGACAGAGCATCCAGCAAAAATTCAGGGCCGGGACGCTCCCGGCCTTTTGCTTGCGCGAGCGCATCCGCGACGGCGCTGTCATAATCGCGGAATTGAAGCTGTCGTCCAAACGCTGCTAAAAATGCGCAACGCAGAATCATGGAGCGCAGCAGGTGGCGAAAGATACAACGCGGCAGGCGCGGCCGGGCCCGCAGGGACCACAGGGCAAGCCCGGACATCCCGGCCCGCAGGGTCATCCCGGCCGCCCCGGTCCCGAAGGCCCGCGCGGCAAGACCGGATTACCGGGCAAGACAGGCGCGCAGGGCAAACCGGGGCCGCAGGGAAAAGCCGGCCCGCAGGGCAAGCCGGGAGTTCCCGGCAAGCCCGGCGTGCAGGGTCCGCGCGGCGCGGAAGGTCCGCAAGGCAAGCAAGGTGCCATCGGCGCACAAGGCCCGCGCGGTGAGCAAGGCCCTCCCGGCCGCCTGCCCTCGTTCGAGGAAATCCTGCCGTGGCTGGAGACGATCTTCGACGCTTACGAAGAGCACCGCGCCAAACGCGCACGCGAAGCTGCGGAGCGCGAGGAGCAGGAAGCCGCCGATCGCCATGCCGCCGAACTCGCCGCCCGCGCGATTGAGGAGAGCGAGGACGAGGACGGCCATCACGACAAGAAGAAGAAAAAGAAGAAGGACAAGCGGTAAAATGAGCGGCTGGAACTTAGAGCCAGCCGCCTTACTCCTACCGAATTTTCGCAGCGGTGATCGAACCGCATGGCGCAGATGAGCGGGAAGTTCGTCAGGATGGGCGGACAGGTCTATGTCGAAGCGGACGCGGTGAAGGAAAGCAACAAGGCGTTCTGAGGCAGACAGCGCTTCAGGAGCAATCGCCATGTGAACCGTTATGCGTGCGCGGGCAACCAATATCCATGAGGTCCGACCTGTCCCGCGCACGCGCCGTTCTCGCCGCCAACGATATTGCCGCGGAAGGCTCGTTCATGCACGCCGTCCATGAACGCGAATTCTTTGACCAGGCCGCGTTTTGGCGATTGTACGATGCGATGGATGTGATTGCCGCCACGCCCCCGCGCCGGCGCGGCCGCGATACCCGGCGGAGCGCCGCGCGCGTGCAGCGGCAGGTTCTGATGCACCTCATCTATCATCTCGGGCCGCACGCCGGCGGTCGCATGGCCGGCTTTCCCGCCGACACACTCCATGCATGGCTGGACCGGCTGGACTGGGTATTTGAGCCCGTCGTGCTCGGTGTCGCCGGCTACGGTCCGGCGCGCTTCGATGACGATCTGCGGCCGGCGGACGATCAGGTTAGACAGCGCGATTGAACCCAATACTCCCTGCAGGCGACAAATCGCACAGGGCGGGTGGCGGCGCGATCACGTTCGCCATAGAATCATCCATCATCCTCGGGACAGGGGCGGCCATCATGAACGCAGTTCAGTTTTCCCTCGCTGGCAAGGGCCTCACACTCGCCGTATTGGCCGCAGCGGCAATGACCTCGCAGGCTCCTGCGCAAACCAAGCCTCCCGCGCCCAACCCGGAAGCGACGCTCACCGAGAAGATGAACGCCTATGTGGGCTGCATCAATCGCCTGTCCGAGCGGTCCTACAGTTCGCGCAGCCGCTATTTCAGTTGGGCCAGGCCGAGCGGTCCGACCGGCAAGGAGCGGATCATCTACGGCACCTATACGATCTACGACACCTCCGACTGCCGCAAGAATGTCGAGCAGGCCAATGCGCTTGAGCCGCGCGATGCCGAACTGGAAGCCGCAGGCTCCGCTTACGCCGACGCGGTCAGCAAGCTCGAACCGCTGTTGAAGGAAGCCGACGACTACTACACACAGGAAAATTATAAAGACGACAAGATGGCCAAGGGGAAGGCGATGCATCCCCGGCTTGTCGCGGCATGGGACGCCTTCGCGAAGGCCGACAAGGACCTGCGGAAGAATGTCGAACTCATCAACGACAAGCGCGCGCTGCAGCGGCTTGCCGCGATCGAGCAGAGCGAGGGCCGCAAGGCGCGCTATCATGTCGAAGCGACCATGATCCAGGCCAAGCGCGTGCTGCGGACGCAGAATGTCGATAAACCCGATCTCGCCGCGCTGACGCAGGCATTGAACGACTACGAAGCTGCCGCGAAGGATCTCGAAAGCGCGGCAAGCGCCGACGACGGCAAGAAGATCGGCTCGATGTTCATCAGCAGCACGAAATCCTTTCTGACCTCCGCGAAGCAGCTCATGCGCCGGATTCGCGACAAGACGCCTTACAGCCAGGGCGACAGGATGATGATCAACGCCGGCAGCGGCTGGATGATCGAAGGAACGCCGGAAAGGCTGCTGCGCGATTACAACCAGTTGATCGACGCCTACAATCGCGGCGCGCGGATCTAGGCTGCGCGTTGATGTCTGCTCGCCTCACTTGGCCGGGGCAAGTCTAATGCAGCCCGAGCATTTGGGACCGCGCTGCATTCTTTGCGCCGCGATCTCACATCTCGCGACAATTCCGCGCATGCCCCGCCATGAGTCTTACCATTCCTTCACATCAGGAACGATGGCATCCGCCTGTTGTTGACCCGCGTAACATTTCAAATGTTGCGCGACGCTCACGAGAGGAGAATTTCACGCGGAAGGGTTCGTCGATACCTCCGACGGCAGCCTGACGAGCGCTCGAACATTCGCCTCCACGACGGCAAAGTCATCGTTTGGGAAGGACATGCCATGAAGAAAATATTGCTGGCCGCGGCGATCGTGCTCGGCGGATACGGATCGGCGGCGGCGCTTCCGGCTCCGGCGGCATCCGCTCCGTCGATCGGCGCCCCCGCAGAGGCGCAGACACCGCAACTCGTGAAAATGAAACGGCATCACCGCCATCATCACTGGCGGCGCCATCATCACTGGAACCGGCCGCATTTCAATCGCTACGAACGTTATCGCGGCTGGCGGCGCTATCACGCCCGGCCGTATAACTGGCACAGGCGCGGCTGCGTGATGGTCGGCCCGCTCTGGTTCTGCCCCTAACACAATCCAATAAAAAATGCCGCATCGAACGATGCGGCATTTTTCGTTTTCGGAAGCCGGATTGCGGCTGCTACTTCAGCGTGATCGCGAGGCCGCTGAGGTCCGCGTTCGCCATCAGGCCGGTCTGCTGGCCGGAAAGTTCGAGCACCGCGCCTTTCTGGTTGGTGAGCACGATGGCGCGCGCGCCGCGGCCCACCGCGATTCCCGCGCCCGCCGCGCCATAAACACCGGCGACATCCGATGGCCGGTTGATGTTGCTGACGCGGCCACGCAGCACCGTCTTCGATCCGCCGAACACCAGGCCGTAGTCGATGCCGCCGGTGGACAGCGCATAGTTCCGGCCGCGGAAGTTCAGCGTGCCCGTTCCGCCCGAGCCGCCGATGAACCATCCGGCCTTGTAGATCACGAGCGAGACGCTGCCGCTGTCAGCATGAGCCGGCGACAGGCCCGCTGCGATAACAGCGGCGACAGCAATCAGCATGGCGCGAATGGCGGATGGCAAACGCATGATATCTCTCCGGATTGATGTGGCAGATATTGATGTGACAGACGAGGTGAGCGGGCAAATGTTTGCAAATGAAGCGGCACAACCGAATCAACTCTAGCGCATCACGCGGATTCGGAAAACGCTCATGACGCAAGCGGAACTCGAAAGGCGTGAAATCGGTCAACAGGTTTGACGGCGGCGCAGGTTTCACCACGCGTCATTCTGTTGTTAAATCGATTCGGTTTCAGAACGACCAACGGGAGGTTTCTGTGAATCGCGCTGAATGGGATCTGCACGCCGCCAAATTCGAGTCGATGGTGTGCGACATCGTCACCGATGAAACCGGCAGCCAGATGCCGCGCTTCGTCGCGTCGGCCTGCCGCTCGCGGAAGAATCTCGAACTGGTCGATCTCGGCTGCGGCGTCGGCAGCTTCATCAAGACATTCGGGCATCGCTTCGGAAAAATCACCGGCATCGACTTCGCGCCGCGCATCGTCGCGCGCGCGAAGAAGCGCTGTGGCGAGATGCCGAACGCGACATGGCTGGCGATGGATGTCTGCAAGTCCGCGGATGTTCTTGGCCGCGTCGCCGATCTCGCGGTTTGCCTGAATGTCATCACCTCGCCGCGCGAGGCCAAGCGTGATGCGCTGTGGGCGACGCTGGCCGCGGTGACCAAGCCCGCGGGCCATGCGCTGGTGGTGGTGCCGTCGATGGAATCGCAGTTGATGGTCAACAAGCTCGGCGCATCCGCCGACAAGATCAAGGCCGGCGGCCTCGTCAGCCGCGACGGCGTCTGGCAGAAGTTCTACGAGCGGGATGAACTGATCTCCACGGTGTCGGAAAAAGGCTTCGACATCACGCGCATCGCGAAGGTGTATTATCCCTGGTCGGTGGACGGCCTGCGCAAGCCGCGCGGCTCGAAGCAGTTGCCATGGGACTGGGGTTTTCTGGCGCAGCGCGCGGCGTGAGGCATCAGCCGCCGCGCGGACATTCCTTGTAGCCGAATTCGTCGATCATCCGCGCGCCGGAGATGGTGCTGAACTCCAGCCTCGTGAGATAGCCGTTCGCGACCACATACTGCCGCAGCCTGGCGTTATAGGCGTTGAGCATCCGCTGGGTGGAACCGGCGTTGATGACATGACGGTTGGGTCCGCGTCCGTGTCCGGCGTGAAACAGCAGCCGCGCCCCGCGCTCGACGCAGACGTTGCGGACGCCGAGAAACAATGTGCAGTTCGACTGGCAGTGGCCGCGGATGCGAAACAGTTCGCCCGTGGCGTTGGCACGATCAATCGCCGGCTGGAATTTCTCGATCCAGCCGCCCATGGCAAAACGGTCGGAGGTGTCGGCGCTGGCAGATGACGGCAGCACAGCCGACAGTATGACAAAGAGGGCAGCGGCGAATTTCAACGAATGCCTCCGGCGCGAACAGCCGCCGTCAGGTTAACTTGCCATTGAGCGGCGGCAAGGCCATTGCGCAGCCGTTCCGCCAGGCATAGCTTGAAGGATAGACATGAAAGGCACTGGCAGTCAGCCGGAGCCCGACTGCCAGACATATCCAGACACTCAGGAAGTGGATTGTGACAATGTTGGCGGAAATCTTTCTATTAAGGCTTGAGGCGCTGATGCGGGTTGAAGCGAGCGAACAGCGCGCGGCATCAGACGATCCGCGGTTTGTTGCGGTTGCACTGCCGCACTGACAAACCACCGCCTCGCCGGGATGACTTGATCCGCTTTCCTGGCGCAGGATCGCCAGAGGACTCGTCGTCCCTATCCGAATCGTGCCCGGTTGCGCTCCCGGGCCTTCTCCGCTTCCACTTCGCGGTCGCGCGGCGGGGCATGGGTGTGCAGCGAGGCCAGCAGCTTCTGTGCGCTGGCGGAAACTTCGGCGACGGCAAGATCGAACGCCGCTTCATTGGCCTTCGACGGCGCATTGAAGCCGGAGAGCTTGCGCACGAACTGCAGCGCCGAGGCGTGAATCTCGTCCTCGGTGGCGGGCGGCTCGAAATTGAAAAGCGTCTTGATGTTGCGGCACATGGTGCTTTCCTTCCCAAGACTGGCGCGGTGCAGGCGCGCATTTCAGCGAATTTCGGACAAGAGCACGAGCAAATTCTGGGCACGCCGTGACGGCGAGCCTGAATTCCGCAGCGATCTCCTCCGGTTCCGTCAAAGTTCCTTTTCCGAGGCTCCTGAACGGGTTAGCCGGAAATTAGGATTTCGTTAACCATATCGGCCCACCCTTGATCCATCTCGGGGCTGGGATCGCTGACTTGACCATGCTGCCTTTGCAGTACGGTATTTTACGGAGGTCGCAATGATCCGGGAAAACGTGCCATCGCCTGCCGAACCGCTGATCGAGGGACCCGCCATGGCGCCCGATCAAATCGTGCCGCTGCTGATCGGCGCGACGGTCGGAGATATCGAGCGCGAGCTTGTCCTGCAAACCCTGGCCCGCTGCGGCGGCAATCGCACCCACGCCGCCCGCGTTCTCGGCCTTTCGGTCCGCACGCTGCGTAACAAGATCCGGCTGTACTCCGCCGAAGGCATGAATGTGCCTGCGCATCACTGAGGACAAGGCACCGTCACGCGCCCGCGCGGTGGAATGCCCGGGCATGGCCGCGCGGCGGTTTACCGTTTGATGGACGATCACGATCAGGTTACGGTTCCATCCCGAGGATCCGAACCATGACCCGATCGCACGTCCGACTCCGCACTGCCCTCACCGCCGCCGCGTTGCTTGTGGCGGCGCCGTCCGCCGCGCAGGCGCAATCGCAGGGAACGCCGGACCAGCGCCGCGCCTGCCGCAAGGACGCGATGAAGTTCTGCCGCGACTTCGTTCCGAACGTGAAGCTCATCACCGCGTGCATGGAAAAGAACGTGCGCAAGCTCAGTCCTCTGTGCCGGACACAGTTCAGGTAAGCGCGACCGGTTCATGCATATTCCCGCAACTCTCGATCAGGCCCGCAACACACTTGCCGTGATGCTCGGCATCGCCGCGACCGAGAGCATGCCCGCCGATATCGACCATGCCGCCATCGCGGCCGCGACACGTTATATCTTCCATCTCGAGCCGCAGTTCGGCCTTGCGGGGCTGACGCCGCTCAGTCCCGTCCGCCAGGCCGAGATGATGGAAGACCCCGAACTGGCGCGGCAGGCGGTGAGCTTCGCGGCGATCATGGCCTTTGTCGGCGGCACGCTCGATCAGGCCAGACTCAGCGCCACGGTCAGGCTGGCGGACCAGCTCGGCGTCCGTGACGATTTCGTCAACGATCTGGCGCGGCTGGCGCTCGGCGACCTCAAGGAGGCGCGGGACCACATGCTTCGCGCCAATATCGAGAGCATCACCGGCCGCGAATGGAGCAATGCGCAGATCGGCCCGTGGCTGCGGCCCTACGACAAGCAGCCCGATGCCGCGCTGGCGACGCGCTTTCACGCCCTCTCGCGCCTGCCGGACACCACGTTCGGCTATGCATTTGCGGCGTTCTATCAGGACAACAACTACGTCTATCCGGGTGAACCGGCGGCGCTCAACTTCGAGTTCGCGGTTCGGCACGATTCAGTCCATGTGCTTGCGGGATACGACACCTCGCCGAGCGGCGAACTGCTCACCGCAACATTGAGCGCAACCATGCACCGCAGTCACGCCATGTCCGGGCATGTCCTGCCGGCGCTGCTGAACTGGCATCTCGGCATTCCGCTCGACAAGACCGGCGCTTCGGCAACTGGCGCGTTCGAGCCGGAAGAATTCTTCTACGCCTGGGCGCGCGGCGAGGACACCACGCTCGACCTGTTCGGCCCCGACTGGAATTTCTGGGCGGCGGCGATCCAGCCGATCGACGCGGTGCGCGAAGCTGTGGGATTGCCCGGTTGACGTTCAACCGGATTCCGTCCGGCGCAAAAACGCTCTGGCGTCATGCCGGGATCAGGCGGGGGCACACCGATGACGAAAATCACCAACTCCACCATTGTCGCGGCATTGCTCGCCTTCAACGGCGGCTTTGTCGACACCGCGGGTTATCTCGGCCTCGCGGGGCTTTTCACCGCGCATGTCACCGGCAACTTCGTCACCCTCGGTGCGGCGCTGGTCCATGGCAGCCATGGGATAGTCGGCAAGATTCTCGCGCTGCCCGAATTCATCGCGGTGATCGCGCTGGCCCGCCTCGCGGGCACCGCGTTGCGCGCGCTGAATTTGCCTGCGATGCAGATCCTGCTCGGCATCAAGGTCGCGTTGCTGCTGGCCTTCTTTCTCCTCGCGGTCCGGTTCGGTCCGTTTCCGGACGCCAACACGCCGATGGCGCTGCTGACCGGCTTCGCCGGCGTCGCCGCGATGGCGATGCAGAACGCCGTGCAGCGCGTGCATATGGCCAGCCTGCCGCCCTCCACCATGATGACCGGTTCGACCGTTCAGGTGACGCTCGATGCCGTCGACCTGATGACCGGCGCCAAGCCCGAAAGCCGCCCGCAGGTGCGCACCCGCTTCAGCCGCCTCGCGCTGGCGATCTGCTTTTTCGCGCTCGGCTGCGCGGTCGCCGCCGTGATGTATGTCTATGTCGGCTTCTGGTGTCTGGCCGTGTCGGTTGTTGTCGGCCTCGCCGCCTCGGTGATCCGGATCGAGGAAGCCGCCCCCGCATAAGCCGCTTGCGCAGCACCCGCTCCGGCTGCAGGATAAGGGTGGGCTGGGGATTGCGTGGTGCGTTGTGTCGCGTTCGCCGTGATGGCCGTCTTGCTGGGCTCGGGCCTTGGCGCCTGCGCCATGCGCGATCCCTATGTCGCCGCTCCCGCCACCACGACGTCCGGCAACTGGAAGATCGAGAAGCAGAACGACCGCATCACAGGCGTGCCGGTCCCGAGCGCGACGCTCATCATCAACAACGCCTCGAACACCTTTGCCGATTACGCGCAGCCTGCCTCGCTGCAGCTCACCTGCTTCGATGGCGCGCCGCTGGTCCGCTTTGCTTTCTCGTTCAAGGTCGGCACCGATCCGAATTCGACGCTCGGCTATCGTTTCGACGAGAAGCCGGGCCACGACAATATCGCTGCGCGATTCCTTCAGGAATACCGAACGGTGGTGATCGAGGACCGCACGGCGATCACGACATTCGTCAACGAGCTTGCATCCTCAAGCACGCTTGTCGTCCGCATCCGCTCGCTTACGGCAGGCCGCACCACCGCTGAATACAAGCTCGATGGTGCATCCGCCGCCATTGAAGCCGCCTTCGCCGGGTGTCCGCTGACGCCGCCTCCGCCGCCGGAGACGAAAAGGAAAAAGCGCGTGGCGCGGGGATAAACGGCAGGCGGCGACAACCGTAACCCTCATCCTGAGGAGCGCGCTTCTGCGCGCGTCTCGAAGGATGAATGAGACGGCGCCGATATCGCCCCCATGGTTCGAGACGCGAGGCTTCGCCTCGCTCCTCACCATGAGGGTTCCGGCTCCTTCGCGTTAAGCATGCTGCGGCGCATCGTGCCTCATCTATGTGCGGGACGGGCGCTGCGCCTCGCGCGGCCGTGTCTGGACGCTTGCGCGAGTCTCGCGGACACTTCCCACGATTTCCGATGACGGAGGATCGCATGAGGTGGCCGGCTCGCGTTGCCCTGATGATTCCGTTGATCGCGCCCGCCGCGACGGCGCTTGCGGTGGACCGCGGGCAGTTCGGCGATGTTCCCGAGCACATCAGGAAATGGTTCAAGGATGCGCGCAGCCCGGAAGGCGTGCCCTGCTGCGATGTCTCGGACGGCTATCGCACCGAGTACGACGTGCGCGGCGGAGTCTATTGGGTGCCGATCGACGGCGTCTGGCGCGAGGTGCCGGAGAAAGCGGTGATCCGCACCGGCGGCAATCCCACCGGCGGCGCCGTGGTCTGGTACATGACCTATCAGGGCAAGCTGATGATTACGTGCTTCGTGCCTGCTGACGGATCGTGAGCCGCGCGACTGAACCCGTCGTCATCCTGAGGTGCGAGCACGATCTCACTCCGGTCGTCCCCGCGAAGGCGGGGACCCATGCTCCCTGAATTATCGTTCAGTCCGCATGAGTGAGAGACAGAGTGTCCAACATCGAAACCTGAAATATACACTGTGATTATGGATCTCCCGCCTTCGCGGGGACGACCCGTGGAAATATCACGCAACCCACTGCATCCTCAGTTAGCAGGATTACGCCCTGCCCGGATAGCTCACCGCCATGCCGGCGCGCACGTCCTGCTGCACGCCGTACTGCGCGAACGGATAGCGGAAACCGTTCTTCGACAGCGCCTTCATGCCGGCAATGGCGCTGACGAGATATTCCGGCGGCGTGGCCATCAGCATTTCCTCGTCCAGCACGCCGCCATAGCGGCGTTCGGCGAAACACGGAATCGACAGGCTCGGCAGCCGCGTGGTCAGGGCGCGGCCCCAGGAATCGGCGCAGGCGGATTCGCCGACCACGCTCCAGTCGAACCGCTTGTAGCCGGACCATTGCAGCCCGTTGATGAAATAGATCATCGCGCCCGGCGTCGCGTAGAACAGCGCGATGTCCGGCGGATCGAGCTTGCCGGATGCCAGCGGGCCGACCGCGAGCGCGTCGTATTTGCCATCGGGCACACAATGCATCGCCTCCTGATGCGCCTGCGCGTCCTGCTGCGTTGAAAACCACACCCCCGTCATGTGCTGACCCGATTGCCACGTATCTGTCTTGGCGCCGCCGAGACCGACCACCGCGCGGCACTGCGCGCCGACGAGATCGTCGCTGGTGATGCCGACTGTCCAGCCGATGCGCGCGGCCTGCGCCACCACCTGATCGAGCGTATGCACCGCCTGCGGGCGCCGAATCTTCGGGATCGCCTCCATCTCCGCACGCCGCGCGAACATCTTCATGCCGAAGGGAATCGAGCGCAGCTTCAACAGCGCGTTCAGGTCGTCGACAATCGCAGGCCAGTCGTAAGTGGGATTATGGGTCATCGCGTTTCTCCCGGATGTTTCTTGTTGTTCGCAAGGCTAGAGCGTTTTCCAGCGAAGTGGAAACCCGCTCATCGCTTTTTTTTGCAAAGGCGGGAAAACATGCGTCCCGAAAGCGGGGATCCATAACCACCGAACGTGAGGCAAAACATGATCGCCGTCATCCTGAGGTGCGAGCACTTGCGAGCCTCGAAGGACGACGGCGTGACGCGCATCCTTCGAGACTCGCCGCAAGCGCGGCTCGCACCTCAGGATGACGCAAGCGCCTCACAAACGACAAAGGGTCGCCCCGCTTTCGCGGCGGCGACCCGTTGAAAATCACGCCCGCGTACGGGCGTCCGCCACTGAGGCGACGCTCAGTGATCGTCTTCGGCGAGCTTGCCCATATGCTTCTGGGTATAGAGTTCGAGGCCGATACGGCCGATCAGGTCGAGCTGTGTCTCGAGGAAGTCGATATGGCCCTCCTCGTCCTTCATCAGGCTCTCGAACAGGTCGCGCGACACGTAATCCTTCACGCCGTGGCAGTAGGTCGCCGCCTCCTGATAAAGGTCGCGGGCGCCGTGCTCGGCGGCGAGGTCGCACTCAATGATTTCCTTGACGTTCTGACCGATCCGCAGCGGGTCCAGCACCTGCATGTTGGGAAAGCCGTCCAGGAACAGGATCCGGTCGGTGAACCGGTCGGCGTGGTGCATCTCCTCGATGGATTCCTTGCGCCAGACCTTGGACATTTCCTTCAGGCCCCAGTTGTCCAGCAGCCGGAAATGCAGCCAGTACTGGTTGATCGCAGTCAGTTCGCTGCGCAAGCCCTTGTTGAGATAGTCGATGACCTTCGGGTCGCCCTTCATCTTGCACTCCATTGCGGAACCGTCGTCCGACGGACCAGAATCTACTTTAGAAACGTTCTAAATCAGATTTACGACAAGTACAACCCCTCGCGGCAAAGGCCGCCACGAAGGGAGAAAAGCAAGCCGATGGAATGACTTAGGCAGCAGCTTGGGCGGTCAGGATCACCGCATGGTGATGATCCGTGGCGGCGTGGTCCTGATGCTGCTCGCTGTGGGGGCATCCGGCGCAGCAGGCCTTGGCGCAGGCGCCGAGGGCTTCGTCCATGATCTTCTTGATGGTTCGGGCGCACCGTCCGCATTCGGCGCTGCAGCCCAGACAGCCATAGACCTGCCCGGCTGTGCGCGGAAAATCCTTGGCCTGGCTCACAACGTTACGCACGTCGTGGTCGGTCAGGACGTTGCAGGAACAAACGATCATGGATGCCCGGAGAACCTGTAAGGACTGTTGACCAACAGGTATTGAACCGGACGCCGGGATGCAAAAGGAAAACAGCCACTTTCAAGCTATTCCAAACTGGCCACGGCCTGCGTGTCAGTCTGGAATCAATCTAAAGTAGCTGCAAATGCACGGCCGGGCGGATTGGGCTAAATGTCGGCATGGGAATGAAGGAGCACGGCGTGACAAGCATCGGCCTCGACGATCTCGGCACCATCTACGCACCACCCACCGACCGCGTGATCGCCAAGCAGCTCGCGCGGATCGACCGCCACGCCGCCCATTTCATCGGGATGTCGCCGTTTTGCGTGCTGGCCACCTCCGGTCCCGACGGCACCGTGGACGCCTCCCCGCGCGGCGGCAATCCCGGCTTCGTCCGCATCGAGAACGAGACGCGGCTGCTGATGCCGGACCGCCCCGGCAACAACCGGATCGACAGCTTCCGCAACGTGCTGTCCGGCAGCGGCTATGTGCAACTGATCTTCTTCGTGCCCGGTCTGGACGAGACCCTGCGCGTCGGCGGCGACGCGAAGCTCTCGGCGGATGCGGATCTGCTGGCCGGCATGATCGAATTCGGCAAGCCGCCGCGCGCTGTTTTGGACATCGCGGTGCGTGAGGTCTATTTCCACTGCGGCAAGGCGCTGATGCGCTCGAAGCTGTGGTCGCCGGACTCGCGCGTGGCGCGCTCGGCGCAGCCGAGCATCAGCGAGGTGATTCACGAACAGACCGGACAGGGCACGCCGGAGTCGCAGGACGCCGTCGAGGCGCGTTACAAGACGCAGCTTTAGCGACTTGCGATGATTCACCGCGCATTTCAGATTCCGAAAAATCACCCGTCATGGCCGGGCTGCGTCCCGGCCATCCACGTCTTTCTTTAAAACTGACACCAAGACGTGGATGCCCGTGACAAGCACGGGCATGACGAGTGGGATATACCGGCTCGATAAACTCACATCGCTCAGGATCCATCATGCACACCCTGCTTCCCCTCGCGGAAAAGATCGCCGCGTCCCTGATCGCGCGGAAGGAAACCGTCGCGGTCGCAGAATCCTCAACCGGCGGATTGATCTCGGCGGCGCTGCTCGCGGTGCCGGGCGCATCGGCCTACTATCGCGGCGGCGGCGTGATCTACACACCGCGTGCGCGCGCCGCGCTGGTGAACATCACGAAAGACGAGATGGAAGCCATCGGCAATCGCGGCGCGACCGAGCCCTACGCCACGCTGCTTGCAAATCGCGCGCGCGACCTGCTCAACACCACCTGGGGGCTGAGCGAAACCGGCGCGACAGGTCCCTCCGGCAATCGCTATGGCGATGCCGCCGGGCATTCATGCATGGCAATTGCAGGACCGCAGATGCGCGTGATCACGCTTGAGACCGGCAGCGATGACCGTGTTGCGAACATGCGCGCGTTTGCGCTTCGTGCGATGGAATTGTTCGCCGAAACGATTGGCGCGGTGCGCTGAACCAAACTGCATCGAATCGCAGCGATGTGAATTATCCCGCATGTCCCGGTAAAATCAGTGATTCCGGTTCCTGCGATTAACCACGGAACTCGCTTCACCTTTGATGAGCGAATGTTACGGCGTGAAAAACAACGTTGTTTTTGCGGAACAAATCCGCCCCCTAAACCTTAACAACGCGTTACGCCCGATTTTCCGGATTTATTAACCCAACGCATCGCATTTTCGTCACATATGGCCCGTACATCGCGACCATCATTCCACACATCGAAGTGAGACAAATGCGAAGATTGCCAATCGCGATTGCGTCCGTTGTTGCCATGCTGGCAATTTCCGCCACTGCACCGGCCCGCGCCCAGGATGTCACGACGGCATCGTTCAGCACCGAAGCTGCGCCCGCGCCAAAGAAGAAGCTGTCGATGCTCCAGTCGGCGATGAGCGAAGTCGCCATCATGCGTTATCGCGCCGCGCTGAAGCTGAAGGCCGAGCAGGTCAAGTACTGGCCCGCCGTCGCCAGCGCGCTCCGCGCCCTCGCCCGCGAACCGGAAGTGAACGAAGCCGCCGTGCGCCGCTTCGCTCCGGCCGCCTCCGCACTGTTTGCCCGCCTCGACGAAGACCAGAAGCGCACCGCGATGGGCCTCGTCCAGCAGGCCGGCCTGCAGCAGTACGCTTCGCTGTTCTGATTGTTCCGCGGACACGTCCGCATCGCTAAAAATTTCCGACGGCGCTTCGCATCCGCGAGGCGCCGTTTCGTTTGCGCCGACACATAACCAATGTCATGCCCGGACTTGTTCCGGGCATCCCGACTATTCGGCACTCTGCCAAGTCCATCGGGATCACCGGGACAAGCCCGGTGATGACAGGAGAGATATCGGTCCGCCCGCAAACATGGCCCAAATCCGGCCTCGCCATTCAGTTCCGGTTCAAGGCACATGTGCAACTTTCACCGTCACGATCCGTTATCTGACGGGTCAGCAGACAAAAGGTGAAAGCCATGAAGACAATCATTCTGGCGGCAGCCACGGCCGCTACACTCGCAGTCACCACACTCGCAGCCCCGGCACCGGCCGAAGCGCGCGGCGGACGTGTCGCGGCAGGCGTCGGCCTCGGCCTCCTGGGCGGCGCCATCATCGGCGGCGCGATCGCCAACAGCGGCGGCTATTACGGCCCCGGCTACGGCTATTACGGCGGCCCGGCTCCGGTCTACTACGGCGGCGGATGCCATCTGCGCCGCGAGCGGTTCTGGGACGGCTACGGCTGGCGGGTGCGCCGCGTTCAGGTTTGCGATTAACGCAAATCCTTGGCGGTCAGCCATTTTTTAGCCGCCACAGCTTGGAAAAAAGTAACGCTCCGGAGGGCAAAATGAGCCTTCGGAGCGTTTTTTACTGCGGTCAAAACGCCGGAATCCCGCTATATTTGCGTGGGGACACTCGCTGAAGGCTCGGCGGCAGAGCCGCCGGACCTTTTAAACAGGGGCCAAATCGGGCTATTAGAGTACCGTCATTGGATCCTTGCCGACCAATCGCCTTGCGCCAGGCTTTGGCGTGTTCTGAGGAGAGACAACATGAAGAAGGTTCTTTCAGCGTTCCTCGCGGTCGCCACGGTCGCCGGTTCGCTCGCCACCGCGATGCCTGCCGCCAAGGCTGACGGCGGCCGTATCGCTGCCGGTGTTGCCGGCGGCCTGATCGGCGGCGCCCTGATCGGCGGCGCGATCGCCTCCAGCCGCCCGGCTTACGGCTATGGCTACGCGCCCGGCCCGGTCTATGTCGAAGAGCCCGCCTGCCGCCTCGTGCGCGAGCGCTTCTGGGATGGCTACGGCTGGCGCGTCCGCCGCGTTCAGGTCTGCGATTGATCCGGAGTGTTTTCAAGCGAAGTGGTCACCGGTTCGCTTGAAAACACGACAGACAATCAATGAATATCGCTCGCGATCACCGCGAGACATGAGTTTCAAAACCCGGCCTCGCGGCCGGGTTTTTGTTTCTGCTACGATTCAGAACTATCCTCCTGTCATGGCCGGGCTTGACCCGGCCATCCCGACAATCAAGGCACAATGCTCAATCCATCGGGATCACCGGGACAAGCCCGGTGATGACAATCGTGAGCATTGATGGTTCACCGCCCCGCGCTCATCGCGCGCAGCACATCCGCGCCCGGCCAGCAATCGACCTTGAGCCCGGCCTTCTTCTGATACGCCCCGAGCGCGGCGCGGGTCTGCATCCCGGCCTTGCCGTCGAGCTTCGATGAATAGAGACCAAGCCTTGTGAGATGCTTCTGCATCGACTCGACATCGGCGCTGCGCATCTGCGTCGAGGCCGACCATGGCGTCGCGAACGGCTGGCCGTCGGTCATGCGGTCGGCGAGATGACCGACAAACAGCACATAAAGATCGGAAAAATTGTACTCCTTGATGACGAAGTAGTTCTTCGTGGTCAGGAATGACGGCCCGTAGATTCCCTCCGGCTGCAAGAGCGACGCCTCCTGCGCCTGCTCGGCGGCGGACAGGCGCAGGCCACGCACCGGCACAAAGCCGTCGCGCAGCCATTGCGAGATCGGCCTTGTCACCTCCGGCACGCCTTGGGTGCAGTCCACACCGCGCGGGGCGCGCACCTCATAGGCCCAGCGCAGGCCCGGCACCCAGCCCTTGTTCTTGAGCTGCTGCGCGGCGGAGGCCAGCGCGTCCGGCACCGAGGTCCAGATATTGATGTGACCGTCGCCGTCGAAATCGACGCCGTGCTTGGCAAGTTCAGACGGCAGGAATTGCGTCAACCCGGTCGCACCGCCCCAGGAGGTGCGGAGCTGCTTGCGGGTGACGTCACCATTTTGAATCAGCTTCAGCGCCTCGATGAACTCGCCGCGATACTGATCCTTGCGGCGGCCGACATAGGCCTGCGTCGCCAGCACGCGCAATCCGTCATAGGGCAGCGCATAACGGCCGTAGTCGGTCTCGCGGCCCCAGATCGCCAGGATGACCGGACCCGGCACGCCGAAGCGCTGCTCGATGGCCTTGAGGGTCGCGGCATGCTTCTGCATCAGGCTGCGGCCATGGGCGGCGAGCCGCGCGATGCTCGCTTCCTTCACATAGTCCGCGGGCACCTGGACGAATTCCGCCTGCGACGGCGCGCCGGTTTTCGGGCGGCCCGGCAGCAGCAGATCCGGCAGCTTGTAATCGGGCTCAAGCCCGCGTGTCTCGCGATCGAACACCGCACGCGAGACGCCGGCCTCGCGCGCCTCGGGCCAGAGCGAAGCGATGAAGTTTGTGAAGCCGGCATCGGCGGCGAAGGATGGAGCGGACGCAACCAGCAGCAAAACCGTCATTGCGAGGAGCATTCGCGACGAAGCAATCCAGCGTTTCATCCGGATAGTCTCCAAAACCGGATTGCTTCGCTTCGCTCGCAATGACGGCTTTCGCGTGGCTACATCAATGCTTGCCGTGTCCGTTCTTATGCCCGTTATGTGCGCCATTCTCGATCACCGGCCCGTTGGATATCCGGTCGACATAGGCGATGCCGATGGCGGAGAGGATGAACATGCCATGGATGATGGTCTGCCACATCACGCCGGCCTCGGTATAGTTGGTGGTGCGGCCCGCGCCGCCGAGGTTGCCCGCTTCAATGAAGGTCCGCAGCAGGTGGATCGAGGAGATGCCGATGATCGCCATCGCGAGCTTGATCTTCAGCACGCTGGCGTTGACATGACTGAGCCATTCCGGCTCGTCCGGATGGCCCTTCAGATGAAGGCGCGACACGAAGGTCTCATAGCCGCCGACGATCACCATCACCAGCAGGTTGGAGATCATCACCACGTCGATCAGGCCGAGCACCACCAGCATGATCTGCTGCTCGGTAAAGTCGAATGAATGCGCGATGAGATGCCAGAGCTCCTTGAGGAACAGAACGACATAGACGCCCTGGGCGACGATCAGACCGACATAGAGCGGCAACTGCAGCCAGCGCGATCCGAAGATCAGCATCGGGATCGGGCGCAGCGAGGTATCGCCGCGCGACGGCAGGGGAGTTTCAGGGGTCAGGGACATGCGGAAAGGGCTCCGGCTGGCAGGTCTAAAGGCGGTACTCAGCTAGGGAGAATGTCCGATTCTGTCGAGCCGCGCCGCAGCGGCCATTCATCGCAGCGAAACCAGCGATGACCGTCATATTGCCAGCACGTTTAGCGCTCTATTGCGGCCCCAGGAAGTGTATATTATAATCATATACAACAAGGTTTCGCATGATCGACTTGAGCCAGGTCACCGGATTTGACTGGGACGACGGCCGGAAGAGCGCGGACAAGCACGGCGTCAGCCCGGCTGAGGCAGAGCAGGTGTTTCTGAACAGGCCTCTGCTTCTGTTACACGATCCGGGGCACAGTACAGTTGAAGCACGCTTCCATGCTTATGGAAAAACCCATGCAGGTCGCCTTCTGCAGATCGCATTCACGTTAAGGCAAGACGGAACGCTATTGAGGGTCATTTCGGGACGCCCGATGAGCGCAAAGGAGCGCGCACGCTATGCCAAAGAAACTTAAATCTGTTCCCAGGTTCGCGACCGAGGCCGAAGAGCGCGCTTTCTGGGAGTCTCACGACACCGCTGATTACTTTGATCTCAGCAAAGCAGTTCCGGTCCGCTTTCCAAACCTGAAACCGTCGACCACAGCCATCTCGCTGCGGCTGCCCATAAGCCTGCTGGAGCAGATCAAGATCGCCGCCAACAAGCGCGACGTACCGTATCAGTCGCTCATCAAGATGTGGCTGGCGGAGAAGGTGGAATAGCTGCGGCCGGCAACGAGCTCAAACCTCTGTGAGTTCCAGCCGCTGCTCGATACGCTCAACACGAGCGTCCAGCCGATCAATGCGATTGGACATGTGGGCGTATTGACTCTCGAGGATGCCCAGACGGCCTTTGATTTCACGAATATCTTCACGCACGGAATCGACTGCACCGCGAATATGGCGCAAATGTTCCAGGACGATGTTCTCAATTTCGGTCACGGCATGCTCGGAAACTGGAAACGGCCTAATTTAGCATGCTTCCGCGGCTATGCCAGCCCTCATGACGCCTACTTCACCACCACGATGAAAATCCGCGGAAACCGCAGCAGCACCTTGCCGTCGTCCTGCGGCAGATAGGCGGCGGCGATGCGCGCCTTGTAGGCTTCGAGGAAATCCTTGCGCTCGGGAAAATCGAGCGGATCGAGGAACGGCCGCAGGCCGGTGCCCTTCACCCATTCGACGATGGCGGCGGCATCGTCCATGACGTGATTGTAGACCGTGTGCCAGATGTCGATATGGCTGCACAGCGGGCGCAGCGCGTCGTAATACTCGCCCGGCTTCGGCAGATTGCCCCGCGCCTCCAGGGCATGCGCGAGCTGGCTCTGGAACTGCGGCAGGCGCGCGACCTCGCGCATCATCACATGCGTGGGCTCGTCCATGTTGTCCGGCATCTGCACGGCCAGAACGCCGCCCCGCTGCAGTGTCTTGGTGAGACGCCTGAGCTGGGCCATGTGATCCGGCACCCACTGAAAGATGGCGTTGGCGAACAGCACATCGGTTCCGGCGGGCGGCGCCCAGTGCGAGATGTTCGCCTCGATGAATGTGTGCTGCGGAAGCCGCTCGCGCGCCTGCCGCAGCATGTCCGCCGAGGTGTCGATGCCGGTGATCTTCGCCTGCGGCCAGCGGCGGGCCAGCAGCTCGGTCGAATTGCCGGGACCGCAGCCGATATCGACCACGCCGCGCGCATCCTGAACGGGGACCTGCGCCAGCAGATCGCGCGCGCCCCGCGTCCGTTCATCCTCGAATTTCAGGTATTGCTGCGCATCCCAGTCCGACATTCACCGGCTCCGCTTTCGGCCGCCCCCTTTGTACGTCAGCGGACCGGCGAAGACCAGATTGGGAAACCGTCACATTTATTTAACGTGAAGGGACGCCGCCGGAAACGGCGCCATCAGGGGATGCGTGATGCCTCTCCTTCGCGCCGGACTCGAAGGCCGAGAGAACCGAGCCGGGCATCGACAACAGCAACATCAGCGCAAGCGCGATAAAACGAAGAACCATGACCCTTCTCCACGAAAGATCATGCCTGTTAGCCGCTCGGGCCCGCCGGTTCACGCAGGATCGTTTGCAGTTTCGCTGTCGATTGCGTTGCGTCCGGTCCACACAAAACCGTGTTCGCGCATGATACGGATTCGCGCCTGCAAATAGCCGTGGCCGATGGTCTCCAGCCGCCGCGTCGGCATCAGGAAGATGCGCCGGCGGTCGGCGGGATCGGTCTGCCGCACGATCATGCCGCTCTCTTCCATATCGTCGAGATGGCGCGAGACGGTAGCCTCGGTCACGAACAGTTCAAAATAGGTGGCAAGTTCCTTGTGGGTGATCGGGCGCTCGGCGAGCCAGCGATGCGCGACGATGCTGAACATCATGTCGGCCTCGAACACACTGCGCCAGGGCCGGTTCAGCACACCCGCGGCGATGACGGTGCGGCGGAAATCGGAGCGCCACTGGACATAGGCGACGTCGATACCCAGCGCCGCCCTTTCTTCGTCATTGATGGTGCAGTCTTCGAGATCGAACGTTTCCGCCGCGGCCGCGCTGATATCGGCGGATGTGACCGCCTTGTCGTCGTCCCCCATTGGCCCGTCATTCCTTGTTGTTATTATTGCTCCAGACAAAGCCATTGTCCCGCATGATGCGCAATCGCGCCTGCTGGAATTCATGGCCAAGACCTTCGAGCCGCCGCGTCGGCACCAGAAACATGCGGCGGCGATCGTTCGTATCGAGACGGCGCTCGACCAGTCCGCCCCGCTCCATGTCGTCGACGTGGCGCGAGACCGTGGCCGCCGTCGCGATCATGCCGAAATAGGTCGCCAGCTCCTTGAGCGTGACAGGCCGCCCGAGCAGCGCATGATGCGCGACGATGCTGAAGATCATGTCCGCCTCGAACACGCTGCGCATCGGGCGGCCGAGAACGCCGTCGTTGAACAGCTTCCGGCGAAACCCGGACCGCCACTCGACCCAGGCGACATCCATGGCGAGGAGCGCACGCTCCTGCGCATTCATGCTGCTGTCAAGCGGTGCGCTAGCTGTCATCGCAATGTCCCGCAGGCCATCGCAACATGCTCAAGCTGCCCGCATCCCATCTCGAAATTCGCTTTAGCCATTCAAGAAAGTTTCCGTTGCTCCAGATCAACGATGAAGTCTTCAATCACGCGAACCTCAACCTCGGAACGAGGTAGATGCTTCAACTTCGCGACGCACTGCCTGAGATAACCGCCGAATTCATTCCAACTGCTCTCGCCAAACACGATACGCGACCTGACATCGTCGTAGTCTTTCAGCACGTCCCCTGCAGAAGACAAGCCGCGAAATTCAGGTGCATTGCTCTGGTTCAGGGCTTTTGAAAGAAAGCTCCGGATGTCCAGATCGGATCGCTCTTGGGGTGGAGACCAGCACTTCGGAAATTTGCTCTTTGTGAGCAGCAAAAGAACCGGCTTCTTCTTTTCCTGCGCGTCCATAAAAGCGTGAAGGAGGAGATACTTCTGAATTTGTTGAAGATCGACCCTGGAGTCGACCTTCACCTCGATGAAAACACGAACATCATCCGACTCGATCAGGACATCCGGTTGTGTGAACGCTGTCTCGCGTGGAAACTTGAGTTCAAAATTTTCTGCGACGGAACATCCCATCGACTGAAGAAGAAAGGAGATGGTTTCAGAAGACGAGTAGCGGAATAATGCGTTTAACAAAAAATTGAGCGGCACTTCCTGCCGCCGCAACCTCTCGTCAAACTCCTCCATAGAGCCGCGAAGATGCTGCGGCTCCCACTTGTAATGGGCGATAAATCGGTAGAGCAAATCTGCCAGATGATTACCGCTCATGACGTTCTTCAACCAAGCACGGTTACCGTGTCAGTTTCTTGTACTTCACGCGATGCGGAATCACCGAGTCCTGACCGAGACGGCGCATCTTGTCCTTCTCGTAGTCCTGGAAATTGCCCTCGAACCATTCCACATGGCTGTCGCCCTCGAAGGCGAGCATGTGGGTGGCGATGCGGTCGAGGAACCAGCGGTCATGGCTGATGATGACGGCGCAGCCGGCGAAATCCTCCAGCGCCTCTTCCAGCGCGCGCAGCGTATCGACGTCGAGATCGTTGGTCGGCTCGTCCAGCAGCAGGACGTTGGCGCCGGACTTGAGCATCTTGGCCAGATGCACGCGGTTGCGCTCGCCGCCCGACAGCGCGCCGACCTTCTTCTGCTGGTCCGCGCCCTTGAAGTTGAACGCCGAGCAATAGCCGCGCGAGTTCACTTCCTTCTTGCCGAGCAGGATCAGGTCGTTGCCGCCGGAGATTTCCTCCCACACGGTCTTCTTACCGTCCAGCGCGTCGCGCGACTGGTCGACATAGCCGAGATGCACCGTCTCGCCCACCGTGATGGTGCCCGCGTCCGGCTTCTCCTGCCCGGTGATCATCTTGAACAGCGTGGTCTTGCCCGCGCCGTTGGCGCCGATCACGCCGACAATGCCGCCCGGCGGCAGCTTGAAGGTGAGATTGTCGATCAGCAGGCGGTCGCCATACCCTTTCGACAGGCCCTCGAAGTCCACCACGTTGTTGCCGAGGCGTTCAGCGACAGGGATGATGATCTGCGCGGCCTGGCTCTGCTTCTCGCTGGCCTGCTTGAGCAGTTCCTCGTAGCGCTGATAGCGCGCCTTGGACTTGGCCTGACGGGCCTTCGGCGACGATGCGATCCACTCCTGTTCGCGCGCCAGCGTCTTCTGGTGCGCGGCGTCCTCGCGGCCTTCCTGCTCGAGGCGCTTCTGCTTCTGCACCAGCCATGACGAGTAGTTGCCCTCATAGGGAATACCCTTGCCGCGATCGAGTTCGAGAATCCAGCTTGTCACGTTGTCGAGGAAGTAGCGGTCGTGGGTCACGATCAGGATCGCGCCGGGATAGTTGCGTAAGTGGCCTTCCAGCCACGACACGGATTCGGCGTCGAGATGGTTGGTCGGTTCGTCGAGCAGCAAGAGGTCCGGCTGATCGAGCAGCAGCTTGCACAGCGCGACGCGGCGGCGCTCGCCGCCCGAGAGCTTGGTGACGTCGGCGTCGTCCGGCGGGCAGCGCAGCGCGTCCATCGCCTGATCGACCTTGCTATCGAGATCCCACAGGCCCTGGGCCTCGATCTCGTCCTGCAGTTTCGTCATCTCGTCGGCGGTCTCGTCGGAATAGTTCACCGCGAGTTCGTTATAGCGGTCGAGGATCGCCTTCTGCTTGCCAACGCCTTCCATGACGTTCTCGCGAACGGTCTTGGTCGCATCCAATTGCGGTTCCTGTTCGAGGTAGCCGACGCGCGCGCCTTCGGCGACCCAGGCTTCGCCCGAGTAATCCTTGTCGATGCCCGCCATGATCTTGAGCAGGGTCGATTTACCGGCGCCGTTGACGCCGAGCACGCCGATCTTGGCGTCCGGATAGAACGACAGATGCACGTTATCGAGCACCTTGCGGGTCGGGTAGGCCTTGGTCAGACCCTGCATGAAGTAGACGAACTGGCGAGCCATGATTCTTGAAAGCCTCGGTGATGCTTTGACGGTTCCGGGAAACCTGCGTTTTGCGGGGAGATTTGCTGAGTGCTGATGTAGCGGCGGGAACCGCAAAGGGCAACCGGCACGGTCTTGAAAGGTAGGGTTTTGGAAAGGCTGTGCCGAAAATTTTCCAGCGTTCTGAAGCCGTTGCCGCAACGAAAACGGCTTTTTAATCGAATTCGCGCAAGGCTGGGGGCAAGGCTGGGTCTGAACCGCGAACACGCGGATCGCGACTGATATTCAGCCGTCAAGAATTACGGTTACGGATCGTCGAGTGCGAGCCATGACGACAAGCGCGCCGATTACAACCCGCATCGCGGATATGCCCGCCCCGCTCCCCGGCCATTCGCCGCGGCGGATGCTCGCGGAGATCGGCGAGTTCTGGCGCACCTTCGTCAAGGCGGCTTTCAATCCCTACCATCCCGAGCAGCACTACATGCGCGGCCCCGGCCCGGCTTGCGCGAAGAAACTCGGCAAGGCTGCGAAGTAGACCGGCGCCGCCGAAGCTGATCCCGCATCCTGTCGTGTGTCATCACCGGGCTTGTCCCGGTGATCCCGATTGTCCAGGCATCGCACTCACATGAGCGGGATGCCCGGAACAAGTCCGGGCATGACAATCGAGAGTGCAGAGTGTTCACACATTGCTCCGACATGCCGCTGCTTTCACCTCTCCCCGCTTGCGGGGAGAGGTCGGATCGTGAAACGATCCGGGTGAGGGGCAAACCGCGCGTGGGGGCCCCCCCCCCCCCCCCACCGCGCGTGCGCCCCTCACCCCATCCCTCTCCCCGTAAACGGGGAGAGGGAGCGCACTCGCGGTTTTCGCGGCCATCAAAAAATGAGAACAACACATGCCCCTGCGCTGCGCCATTCTCGACGACTACCAGAACGTCGCACTCAAATTCGCCGACTGGTCGCCGCTGAAGGACAGGATCGACATCGCGGTGTTCGACCAGCCGTTTGCCTCACAAGATGACGCGATCCGCGCCCTGCAGGATTTCGAGATCGTCTGCGCCATGCGCGAGCGGACGCCATTTCCGCGCGAGGTCTTGACCGCGCTGCCGAAGCTGAAACTGCTGCTGACCTCCGGCATGCGCAACGCCGCGTTCGACCTTGAGGCCGCGAATGAACGCGGCGTCACCGTGTGCGGCACCGGCGGCGTCGGCAATGCCACCGCAAGCCTCGCCATCGGCCTGATGCTGGAATTGACGCGCAGGATCGGCTTCGAGAACGCACGCATGCATGACGGCGAACTCTGGCAGACCACCATGGGCCAGGATGTCGAGGGCATGACTCTCGGCGTGGTCGGCCTCGGCAAACTCGGGCAGAAGGTGGCAAAGATTGCGCAGGCGCTTGGCATGAACGTCATCGCATGGAGCCAGAACCTGACGCCGGAGGCCTGCGCCGCCGCAGGCGTAAGCTACGCGACCAGGGACGACCTGTTCGCGACCGCCGACATCGTCTCCATTCACGTCATCCTGAGCAAGCGCACACGCGGCTTGATCACGCGCGACGATCTCGCGCGCATGAAGCCGACGAGTTATCTGGTGAATACCGCGCGCGGCCCCATCGTGGATGAAGCCGCGCTGCTCGACGCGCTCCAGCGCAAGGCCATCGCCGGCGCGGGGCTCGATACGTTTTCGGTTGAGCCGTTGCCGCTCGATCATCCGCTGCGCAAGCTGGATAATGTCGTGCTGACACCGCATCTCGGCTATGTCACGGAAAGCAATTACCGCCGCTATTACAGCGACATGGTCGAGGACATCGCCGCATGGCTGGATGGCGCGCCGGTGCGGGTGATGACATAAATCCGCGGCAACAAAAAAAGCCCGGCGCGGGCGGCCGGGCTTTCTCAAGACTGGAGCAAGCGAGGATCAGTACTTCGCGACGACCGGTCCGCCCCAGTTGAAGCGGTAATTCAGGCCGACCTTCACAGTGTGAATGTCGGTGTCGTAGGACACGCCGGTCGCAGGCACGAATGCCAGCGAAGCAACGTCCGTGCGGTCGAAGTTGTAGTACTGGTACTCGACCTTCGCCGACCACGACGGAGCGAACATGTATTCGAGACCGCCGCCAACGGTGTAGCCGGTCTGCTCGCGGTTCAGGGTGAACGGCTGGGCAACGCCCGCCAGAGTCACGTTGACGCCGTTGTCGTCACGGAACGCAACACCGCCCTTGGCGTAGATCAGGCCCGGCCCCCAGGTGTAGCCGAGGCGGCCAGTCACCGACGCAAGCCACTCGGTGCGGTCGGTAAGCGCAAGCGCGCCGATAACGAACGAGCGATCGTTGTTCGCAAGGCCGCTGATCTGGCCTTCGATACCGATGACCCAGTTCGGCGCGAACTGATAGTCAGCACCAATCTGACCACCGCCAAGGAACGCGCCGTTACGGCTGTTGCTGGTGAACGCCGGCGCAGGGCCGGGAGCACCGGTGAAGACGGCGTCCTGATCGTCGCCGAATGCACCACCGATGTGCACGCCCGCGTAGAACCCGGTCCAGTTGTAAACCGGAGCCGCGTACACCGGAGCCTTGGTGTAGGGACGGCCCATGTCGGCGGCGGATGCTGTGGTGGCCGTCAGGGCAGCAACGGCAACGGTCGCCAAAAGAATCTTGCGCATATGAATGTCCATAAGTTCGAGGGCCGTACGCGGCGAGAAAGAATCATATCCTCGCTCCAACATGCCCCACGACGCGCAAACTGGCTGTAGCGGACCGGCAACATTGCCAGGGTTCCATTGCGGACGAAAAAGCCAAGCATTTTATGAGTGGTTTATTGATACCTGCGTAACAGGAAGCCCGCGACAAAGCGCTGACTCTCATCCCCGCCTCGCCTTCTCGATCGTCGCCATGTCGATCTTCTTCATGGTCATCATCGCATCGAACGCGCGTTTGGCTTCGGCCCCGCCGGCAGCAAGTGCCTCGGTGAGAACGCGCGGCGTGATCTGCCACGAAATGCCCCACTTGTCCTTGCACCAGCCGCACTCGCTCTCCTGCCCGTCATTGCCAACGATGGCGTTCCAGTAGCGGTCGGTTTCTTCCTGGCTGTCGGTCGCGATCTGGAACGAGAACGCCTCGTTGTGCTGAAACACCGGCCCGCCGTTCAGGCCGATGCACGGAATGCCAGCGACGGTGAACTCGACCGTGATGACATCGCCCGCCTTGCCCGAGGGATAATCGCTCGGCGCCTTGTGCACGGCGGTGACGGCGCTGTCGGGGAAAACACTCGCGTAAAAGCGCGCGGCGGCTTCGGCATCCTTGTCATACCAGATGCAGACCATGTTCTTGGTGTTCCCGGGCATGCGGATCTCCCTGCTATGGCGACCAGACCAATATCGCACGGGCGGAAAAGTTGCATGACGCACGAACAAAAGCCCGGCCTCTCTGCCGGGCTTTCAAACTCTCATCGGAATCCGATTTAGCGCACGACGACCGGCGCAGGGAGCGGCGGCACCACGGTCGGCCCCTGGTTGGGCACACCGACCGGTGCCGGCTGCGCGGCAGCCACCGGCGCGGGCGCGGGCCCGCCCTGATAGGGCTGCGGCTGCGCCGATGCGGTGACCGGCGGAGCTGGCGGCTTGCCGCCCGGCAGCACCACAACGCGGGTGCCGACCTTCACGCGGTCGAACAGGTCGGTCACGTCCTCATTCAGCATGCCGATGCAGCCGCTTGAGACGAACTGGCCGATGGTCGAGGGCTGGTTGGTGCCGTGAATGCGATACACGGTCGAGCCGAGATACATCGCGCGCGCGCCCAGCGGATTGCCGTCGCCGCCCGCCATGAAGCGCGGCAGGTAGGGCTGGCGCTCGATCATTTCCGTCGGCGGATGCCAGTCCGGCCACTCCGCCTTGCGGGTGACCTTCTGCACACCGGTCCAGGTGAAACCGTCGCGGCCGACGCGCACGCCATAGCGGATCGCGCGGCCGCCTCCGAGAACGTAGTAGAGCTGCGTGTTCGGAGTATCGACGATGATCGTCCCCGGCGGCTCCTTGGTCTGGTAGTTCACTTCCTGACGGCGCAGGCGCTCGGGCAATTCCTTGCGCGGGCCGGTTTCCGGCTGCTCTTCCGGCGGCAGGGCCGCCATCACCGAGCGGCCGTTGGCGCCCATCGCGGTGCCCTGCCCCTGCGGCTGGACCGCGCCGGTCGGGCCGCCATCGACAGCGCCGGGCGGACGCATCGCGACATCGGCATTCGGCGCACGGGCCTGATCCGGATAAAGCTGGGTGGGGCCGCGGTCGCCGCCCGCCGGCGCAGGGCCCTGATCGGAATAGATGGTCGGGCGGCCATAACGCGGATCGTCCGGCGACATCACCGGGCCGCGCGGGTCGAGCCCCGGCTGCTGATAGCTCTGCTGCTGCGGCACGGGCTGCTGCTGGTAATTCGGCTGCGGCTGATAGCCCGGAGGCGACAGGGCGACGCCCCGGTCATCGCCATCGAGCCGGTCGAAATCCGGAACTCCCCGGTTCGCGGAGTCGGGCGCGCCATAGGGCGCAGGCTGAAGCGGCTGCGAATAGCCGGGCGGCGGCGGATAGGACTGCGCCAGCGCAACCGGGGCGCCCGTCAGGCCAGCCACTGTGGACACCGCAAAACCGGCCGCGAAGGACCGGGCCGAAAGTCTGGAAAGGCGATTGAACATCATGCCCCTTTATAGCGCGAACCCGCCACCGTACCGTTAACGGCAGATCGCTCAGGATCGCGGCGCATTCAAGACATTAAGCGAAAAAAGCGCCCGGAATGGCTGACTTTTTCGCGAGATTGCAGCCTTGCAACAGCTTCCTGGCAATGTCGCGGCATCCCCAGCTCTTTGCGAACTTTTTTCGGGCAATTTCGCGGCCTGCGGTATCCTTTTTGACGGGCCTTGATTCGTGGCCTTTGACCCACGCATCGCGCCCATTTCCCGGCCTACCGAGGGCAGGACACGACATCATGCTTCCCGGCCTCCGCATCCTGTTCGCGACAACCGTTCTGGCGATTTCCATTCTGGTTTTCGGCCTCGGCGCGGCGGCCCTGCTGCGCGCGGCGCATGAGGAATTCGCCAGCCTGCCGGCCTGGCGGCTGGCGCAGCAGCCCCTGCTCACGCCGTTCACGCCGCAATTGCCCCGGATCGAGGCCACCCCGGTGCTGGCGATGCTCCGGATCGAGGCTCCGGCGGGAACCAGGCCGCTGCCCGAAACCCTGCGCCGCGACACCATCACGCCCGGCTACCAGCCGCCGCTGCAGGCCTCCCTGCCTCCGCCTGCCGAAGATGTCGCTCCGCCGGAGAACCGCGATGCGGACAAGGTGTCAGAGGAAGCCACCGCCAGCGCACCAGTGATCGACCCGCCGGTGACCGGCGCGGCGGATGCGGCGGTCCCGAAACCCACCGCACCGGCGAAGGAAGCCAACGCGCCCGACGTCACGACACCTGACGTCAGGGAGAACAGTGTCGCCGCTCCCGCCAATGCGCCTGCGGAGCCAAAGGCGACCGAACTGACGCCCATCGACATCGCCACGCAGCCGAACACGTCGCCCACCGAAGCGACCGAACCGTTGTCCACAGTGACGTCGATCGAGCGTTCGTCGGAAGCGACGGCCTTCGCCGTCGAGCCACCCGTGGTGAAAAAGGTGCGCCGCCCGAGCGCCCGCGCCATCGCCCAGCGCCGTGAAGCGGCCCGCCTGCGCGCGGAAGCCCGCGCCCGCGCCAGACAGTTGCAACAGCAGCAACAGGCCTTTCCGCTGTTCGGCGGGTAGTGCGCGCCGGTCTTGCTCGGGGCGAGCCGCTTGAACATCGGACAGCTTGCCTTTCTTCCCTCTCCCCCTTGCGGGAGGAAGGAAGAGGAAGCCCATCTTCCGTCTTCATCCCTTGAAGCTACGCCGCTCCCGTCGCCACCGGCGGGCCGCCCTGCTCGCCCCATTCCGACCATGAGCCATCATAGAGCGCGGTGTCCGCAACGCCGAGGCGATACAGCGCCAGCGTCAGCACACCGGCGGAGACACCCGAGCCGCAGCTCGTCACGATCGGCTTGTCGAGATCGACGCCCGCGCCGGTGAAGGCCGCGCGCAAATCCGCCAGCGGCTTCATCGCGCCGGTCCCTGCATCGAACAGGCCCGCATAGGGCACGCTGCGCGCGCCCGGAATGTGCCCGCCGCGCAGGCCCGGACGCGGCTCCGGTACGCTGCCCTCGAAGCGCGCAGCCGGGCGCGCGTCGATCACCTGCTCCACCTTGCTTTCGAGATTGCCGATCAACTGCTGCATGCTGCGCACGCGCCTGGCATCGAACGCCGCTTCAAAGGTCGCAGGCTTTGGCGTGGCCTCGCCACTTTCGACGGCGCGGCCCTCGGCCAGCCACTTCTTCAACCCGCCATCCAGCACGCGCACGTTGGCGTGGCCGAATGACAGGAACATCCACCATGCGCGCGGCGCCGCGACCCATCCGCCAGCATCATAGACAACGACCGTATCGTCATTGGAAATGCCGAGCGCGCCCACGTCGCGGCCGAACTGCCCGGCGGAAGGAAACATGTGCGGCAGCGGGTTTGAGTGATCCGACACCGCGTCCACATCGAAGAACACGGCGCCCGGAATATGCTGCGCCAGATAGTCGTCCTTCGGCAGCGGCAGCACCCCGGGCAGCTTGAACGTCGCGTCGAGCACTTTCACGCGCGGATCGTTCAGATGCGTGGCCAGCCATTCGGTGGAAACGAGAGGATCGGTGGTCATGATTGTTCCTTTGCGCCGTCGCCCTTCGAGGCCTCGCCGTGCTCGGCACCTCAGGGTGGCGGCCTCCTTCTCAATACGATTTTAGTGTGAACGTCATCCTGAGGTGCGAGCCGGTTCCGGCGAGCCTCGAAGGATGACGCTGTAACGATCAATCCTACTTCTTCGGCTCGACCTTCTCGACCGGACCGCCGGCGGCCTTCCAGGCGGTGAAGCCGCCGCCGAGATGCGCCACCGGCGACAGGCCCATGTCCTGCGCGGTCTTGGCCGCAAGCGCGGAGCGCCAGCCCGAGGCGCATTGAAACACGAACTTCCTGTCTTCCTGGAAGATCGGCTTGGCGTATGGGCTCTCCGGGTCGATCCAGAATTCCAGCATGCCGCGCGGACAATGAAACGCGCCGGGAATGCGGCCCTCGCGCTCGATCTCACGCGGATCGCGCAGGTCGACGATCACGATCTCGCCCTGCCCCTCGCCGCCCTTGGGAAACCGCTCGACAGCTTCCGCCGCGTTGATGGTCTCGATCTGGGCGTTGGCCTCGTCGAGAAGTTTCTTGTAACCGCGGGTGATGGTGGAGGGCATTCTGATTTCCTTGGATGTTGTTGCCGTGCTCTTGCGGCGCTTGCAACTATAGTTAGTCAGGACGGCTCTTGAACAGCAACATCATCGACTCACCTATGCCGGTGCGCAGACCTAATCCGCTGTTTCCTTCCTGTAGCGCAGGAAAGCCCGGACGCTCATACAGAATGACATAACGTCCGTCCTTTTCGATCCGCTCGGTTTTGGCTGCCGGGGGCAGACAGGCCGCCAGCTTCGTGTGCACCGTTTCCAGATAACGCTTCTGGGCCGGATAGGCACCGATGCTTGTAACGTCCGACAACGCAATTTCGTGCTTGATGCCGCAAGTCAGCCGGGCCGATTTCGCACCGACCAGAATGTTGCACCACTCCATGCCTGGCGGCACATACTTCGACGCAAAAATGTCGGTAACCGCCGTCGACTTGTCTCCCCGAATAGACAGGAAATCATCCTTGCCGAGGGACTCGACGCGACCGACCGCCTCGCAAAGCTCCTGCTGGCTGACCTTGTCGAAGTCGCGCGGCGGCAACATACGCGAACGGCTCCACCAGAAAATCGCTGCCGCAGCTAAGGCCACAAGTGCAAGCAATACAATGATCCGCTTCATAACAACCTGCCTGGTTCAATCGGTAAATGGAATGGTTATCCGCTCGGAGGAAGAAAACTCCATCCAAAGAGGGCTTTTGGTAAAATCAGTATCGGCGCGCTGATCTATCGCCAGCACAAGGCGATCGTCGAGTTGACTCTTCGTCATCGGCTTCAAAGGAAAGCAGAACGACAGTTTCTTTTCGAGTTGCGCCGCGCGGCCGCGCCACAGTTCCTTGTCCACGCCACCAAGCTCTTCAACGACCTGTTGGGCGGTTAATTTTCGGGAATTACCCAAACATGAATAGTAGGACGGAAATGCCGAAGTCATGGAAACGAAGCAGAAGCGAGCGCCCGGCATCGTGAAATTGACGTCCCAGGTTTCAAACTCTCCGGCCAGCTTGGTCCTGAGCTTTTTGAAACTGTCCTGACGCGCTGACCGAACGTACTTGATCGCGTCACACAATTCTTCCTGCGTGACATCGAAGAACGAACGTGACTGAAGCTGTTCTTTGCGCTGCTCCCAAAAATAGAAGGCTCCGCCCAGAACAGCGGCAAGAGCAGCGATAACAATCGGCCAGCGCTTCTTCACAACATCCTGCGGACAGCGGTTCGCTGTCCGAACGTCGCTCGAAATGCTTACCGCGTCAATTCCCGCATCGCGCCTTCGAGGCCTTCCAGCGTCAGCGGGAACATCCGCTCGGCGAACAGCTTGCGGATGATGGTGGTGGATTCCGAGTAGTCCCAGTGCTTGCGCGCGACCGGGTTGAGCCACACCGCGTGCGGATAGGTGCGCGTCACACGCTCCAGCCACACTGATCCCGGCTCCTCGTTGACATGCTCGACGGACCCGCCCGGCACCATGATCTCGTAAGGCGACATCGAGGCGTCGCCCACAAAGACGACCTTATAGTCGTGCGGATACTTATGCAGGATATCCCAGGTCGGCGTGCGATCCGAGAAGCGCCGCTTGTTCTGCTTCCACACGCCTTCATAGAGGCAGTTGTGGAAGTAGAAATATTCCATGTGCTTGAATTCGGTCTTCGCCGCCGAGAACAGTTCCTCGACCTGCTTGATGTGGCCGTCCATCGAGCCGCCGATGTCGAAGAAGATCAGCACCTTCACCGCGTTGCGCCGCTCGGGGCGCATGTGCACATCGAGATAGCCGTGATTGGCGGTTTCCTTGATCGTGGTGTCGAGATCGAGTTCGTCCGGCGCGCCGGTGCGCGCGAACTTGCGCAGGCGCCGCAGCGCCACCTTGATGTTGCGGATGCCAAGCTCGACATTGCCGTCGAGGTCCTTGAACTCGCGCTTGTCCCACACCTTCACGGCGCGGAAATTGCGGTTCTTCTCCTGGCCGATGCGGATGCCTTCGGGATTGTAGCCGTCGGCCCCGAAGGGAGACGTGCCGCCGGTGCCGATCCATTTGCTGCCGCCCTCGTGGCGCTTCTTCTGCTCCTCGAGGCGCTTCTTGAGCGTCTCCATGAGCTTGTCCCAGCCCATGGCCTCGATCTGTTTCTTCTCTTCCTCGGTGAGATATTTCTCCGCCGCCTTGCGCAGCCACTCGGCGGGAATCTCCGCTTTCTCCATGGCGTCGAGCAGGCTTTCCAGCCCCTTGAACACGGTGCCGAACACGCGGTCGAACTTGTCGAGGTTGCGCTCGTCCTTCACCAGCGCGGCGCGCGACAGGTAATAGAAATGCTCCACGCTCTGGTCCGCGAGGTTGGCGTCGAGCGCCTCCATCAGCGTCAGATATTCGCGCAGCGTGACCGGAACCTGCGCGTCGCGCAGCGATGTGAAGAATTGCAGGAACATGGGATTATAGATCGCCCGCGTGCGGCGGCCCGTCAAGGGTTCCCGGCGCGGCTCAGGCTCGAAACCTGCGTTGCATTGCAGGCCTGCGCCGCTCGGCCCTAACGCTCGTCATTCCGGACAGGCCGCTGGCGGCCTGATCCGGAATCCAGAAGTGTTCATCGGAAGCAACATCTGGATTCCGGGCTCGCTCGCAAGAGCTCGCGCCCCGGAATGACAATCTGAGCCCTCGCAATGCTGAATTGCGTTCAAAATCAGCACTGGCACTCCCTCGTGTGATAGTTCACAAAGTCCGTCAGAACTGCTGCACGCTCTTAGCGGACTTTGTGAACTGACATCACACGAGCAATTATAGTTTGCTAGTGTCCCTTCCGATCCGAAGTTCGCTTGGAAAGTGCTGCAAAACAAGGCGAACTTCGGATCGGGGACACTAGCGCGGTGTGTCATTTCATTTAAACTGTTGTTTGACGCCATCCGGACCGCTCCGGCCGGGACGGTTCGCGGCGTTGACCGGGACGCGGATAACCGCGTTTTAAACAGGGGGTTTGGCTGATGGGCATTGAATCCATTATCGTCTGGCTGATCGTCGGCGCGATCGCCGGCTGGCTGGCCGGGCTGATCGTCAAGGGCGGCGGCTTCGGACTGCTCGGCAACATCGTGATCGGCATCGTCGGCGCTGTCGTCGCCGGCTGGCTGCTGCCGCAACTGGGTATCAATCTCGGCACGGGCATCATCCGCGCCATCATCAACGCGGCGATCGGCGGCATCATCGTGCTGGTCATCCTGTCATTGATCCGGCGGGCATGACGAACTAAACGGCTTCCGAAGCGGCCGCTCAAAAAAAGCGGTCGCTTCTTGTTTGAAGAGATTTTCCCGCGCAACAACGCGAAACAGAACAAACGAACTCGGACAAACTCACCAAGGCAAACGTCGATGAAATTTACCGGTACCAAAAACTATGTCGCCACCGACGACCTCAAGGTCGCGGTCAACGCAGCGATCGTGCTTGAGCGCCCGCTGCTGGTGAAGGGCGAACCCGGCACCGGCAAGACCGTGCTGGCCGAGGAAGTCGCCCGCGCGCTCGATGCGCCGCTTTTGACCTGGCACATCAAGTCCACCACCAAGGCGCAGCAGGGCCTGTACGAATACGACGCGGTCTCGCGCCTGCGCGACAGCCAGCTCGGCGATCCGCGCGTGTCGGACATTTCCAACTACATCAAGCGCGGCAAGCTGTGGGAAGCCTTCACCAGCGAGAAGCGCCCGGTCCTTCTGATCGACGAAATCGACAAGGCGGACATCGAATTCCCGAACGACCTGTTGCTCGAACTCGACCGCATGGAATTCCATGTCTACGAGACCGGCGAGACGATCAAGGCGAAGCAGCGCCCGATCATCATGATCACCTCGAACAACGAGAAGGAACTGCCGGACGCCTTCCTGCGCCGCTGCTTCTTCCACTACATCAAGTTCCCGGACATCGACACCATGAGCGAGATCGTCGAGGTCCACTTCCCCGACATCAAGAAGCGCCTGGTTCAGGAAGCGATGAAGATCTTCTTCGAGGTGCGCGAGGTGCCGGGCCTGAAGAAGAAGCCTTCGACGTCGGAGCTGCTGGACTGGCTCAAGCTGCTGCTCAACGAGGAAATGACCGTGGAGCAGCTCCGCGAGCGCGACCCGCGCAAGCTGATCCCGCCGCTGCACGGCGCGCTGCTCAAGAACGAACAGGACGTCCATCTGTTCGAGCGTCTCGCGTTCCTGAGCCGCCGCGAAGTGTAAGGCGGTTTCCCAACCGGCCGTCCCCGCGAAAGCGGGGACCCACCGCCACCGGACTTGACGTCATCCTGAGGTGCGAGCACTTGCGAGCCTCGAAGGATGACGATGTGGTCTACTCGTTCTTTTCCGCGCATCCTTCGAGGCTCGCCGCAAGAAAGCGGCTCGCACCTCAGGATGACGCGACATTGTTCAAGCTGACCGCTCGCCTGCTTCGCCGCTGCCGTTATTCCGGCCGGCGCGCCTTGGCCCTGCGCATCAGAACGAGCTGGGAGCGCACACCGTAGCCAAGGCCGAATCCGGCGACGAAGACCAGGGCAAGAACGGAAACTGCCTCGAACATGGCGGCCTCACGGGCAAGGATCGCCGGACGCAGTATGCCGTCCGACGATCCCGTCTTGTGGTTCACGGACATGGGCAATTGTCCGCGCTGAAACGATAGTCGCCTGCTTTGCGCACGCAACGACAGCCGCGTTTAAACCTTAATGCCGCCGATGCAAGTTAATTCGGGAACAGGAATCGGTTGGGCATTGTCATCCTGAGGAGCGCGCCATAAGCGCGTTTACGCGCGTCTTTCGACGCGCTATGGCGCGCCTCGAAGGATGGCAACGCGGGACCTTGAATGTCATCCTTCGAGGCTCGCCGAACTCGGCTCGCACCTCAGGATGACGCCCGCTATCGCGCCTTGTCATGTAGCTGATACGTCAGATGCGCCTTCACCGTCGGCCATTCGGACGCGATGATGCTGTAGACCACCGTGTCGCGCAGCGTGCCGTTCGGCGCCACCTGATGGCTGCGCAGGATGCCGTCGAGCTTGGCGCCCAGCCGCTCGATCCCGCGCCGCGACTGGTGATTGAAGAAATGCGTGCGGAATTCCACCGCGATGCAGTTCAGCGTCTCGAAGGCATGGGTCAGCAGCAACAGCTTGCACTGGGTGTTGAGCGGCGTGCGCTGAACGCGCTGCGCATACCAGGTCGAGCCGATCTCGACGCGCCGGTTGGCGGCATCGACGTTCATGTACGTGGTCATGCCCGCGATCTTGCCGTCCGCATCCTTCACCGTGAACGGCAGCATCGAACCGGCCGCCTGCAGACCGAGGCGGCGGTCGATTTCCTGATCCATGTTTTCGGCGCGTGGAATGAAGGTGTACCAGAGTTTCCACAACTCGCCGTCCTTCACCGCGTCCACAAGCCCGTCCTTGTGATCGCGCGACAGCGGTTCGAGCCGCGCGTGCGGGCCTTCGAGCGTGACGGGAGAGAGCCAGGTCATGTCGTCGTCCTTTGCAAGGAAGATGGTCTGCTCCCTCGCCCCGCTCGCGGGGAGAGGGTTGGGGTGAGGGGCAAATTTTCTTCATGCGAGAAGTGCCCCTCACCCGACCGCGTTGCGGTCGACCTCTCCCCGTAAACGGGGAGAGGTGAAAGTGCCTACTTGTTCAAAAAATTCAGCGGCAGGCCGCCGCGCGGCCAGTCCATCGCGATCAGTTCGCCCTTGCCGGACAGCGTGATGTAGGCGGTCTTCAGTTCAGGCCCGCCGAACGCGATGTTGGTGGTGACGTTGTCGCCGGTCGGCACCTGCTCCACCAGCTTGCCATCCGGCGCGATCACCGAGATGCAGCCCGAGATCAGCGTGGCGACGCAGACATTGCCGGAGGCTTCCACCGCCAGCGAGTCATACATCTGATAGCCGCCGAGACCTGAAATCGGCTTGCCCATTTCGCCGCGATAGATCGGCTCGCCCGGCACGATCTGGCCGGTCGATTCCACAGCGAACGCCCACAGCCGCGCGGTGGGCGTCTCGGCGACATAGACAGTCTTTTCATCCGGCGACAACCCGATTCCGTTGGCGGGCAGCATATGCGGCACGGCTTCCACCAGTTCGGTGGCGCCCTTCTTCATGTAATAGACCGCGCCGACGTCGAGATCGTGCGCGCGGCGCTTGCCGAGATCGGTGAACCAGATGCCGCCGTCCCTGTCGAAAACAAGATCATTGGGTCCCTTGAGCGGACGCTCGCCGCAATGGGTGAACAGGGTTTCGACCTTGCCGCTCGAAAGATCGACACGCTGCAGCGAGCCGCCGATATACTCCGACGGCTTCGGTCCGCCGGGCATGATATTCCCGCGCGGACCCGGCGCCCACGAGAAGCCGCCGTTGTTGCAGAGATACATCTTGCCGTCCGGCCCGAGCGCCGCGCCGTTCGGCCCGCCCGGAATCTTCGCGACGATTTCCTTGCGCCCGTCGGGATAAACCCGCGTCAGGGTCTGGCGGCGGATTTCCACCAGCACCACCGAACCGTCGGGCATCACCACCGGCCCTTCTGGAAATTCAAGACCGGTTGCGATGACGCGGATATTCGACATGAAGACCTCCCGTTTTTTCTGTCCTCATGGTGAGGAGCGCGGCTTCGCGCGTCTCGAACCATGATCAGTGTTGTTGCCCATCCTTCGAGACGCAGCCTGCCGGCTGCTCCTCAGGATGAGGATCGCGCGAAACCTATCGTGCGGATTCGGCGATGACCAGAGCGGGGATGCAGGGGTGGCTTGTGAACTCCGATGTCATTCCGGGGCGCGAGCACATGCGAGCGAACCCGGAATCCAGCAGTCGCGTCAGATCAGTTCTGGATTCCGGATCAGCCCGCTGCGCGGCCTGTCCGGAATGACGCAGGTTAAGTCTTTGCGCTGAAATCCCGATACACCAGCCCCGCCGCCGCGATGTCGGACAGCGCGTTGCCCACGGCCTTGAACACGGTGATCTCGCTGTCGCCGGTGCGGCCCTCGCGTTCTCCCCTGCACAGTTCGGCCAGCGAACCGCGAATGTCGCCCGCGGTGATGACGCCGTCGCGGATCGGATCGAGCAGTTCGCCGCTTTCCTTCAGCGCGTCGTAGGTGTCGAGCCAGACGTGTCCATGCCGGAACACGTCGTCATCGGCCTCGCGCATGAACGGCGTGAAGCTCCCGATCAGGTCGAGATGCGTGCCCGGCTTCAGCCACGCACCCTTGATGACCGGCTTCGCGGCCAGCGTGGCGCAGCTCACGATGTCCGCCTCGCCCACCGCGCGCTCCAGATCGTTCGCCACATGCGCGTCGATGCCCCTCGCCCGCAGATCGAACACGAGGCGCGCCGCGCCCGCCTCGTTGACATTCCACACCGCGACGGTCTCGATCGGCCGCACAGCGGCAAACGCATCGGCCAGCAGGCTCGCGATACGGCCGGAGCCGCAGATCAGCAGCCTGCGCGACTCCTTGCGGGCGAGAAAATCCGCGCCCAGCGCGCCGATGGCCGCCGTGCGCCGCGAGGTGATCTCGTTGCCGTCGATCAGCGCGATGTGCTGGCCGGTGTCGCCGTCGCACAGCAGATAACTGGAGAACAGGCCGGGGAGTGCCTTCTTGCCGTTCTCCGGAAAAATGGTGACGATCTTGATCCCGATGAACGCGCGCTGCCACGCCGGCATGATCAGGATGGTGGCGGTCGAGCCGTCCGGCTGCGGCATGAAGTGATGATGCCGCAGCGGCACGTCCGCGCCCGCGGTGAACGCCTCGCGCAGCGCCGCGATCAGCCGGCCGAACGGCAGGCTGGCGCGGGTCTGCGCCGCGTCGATGATGATCGGAGATGGGGTGGCGGGGGTCATGGCGATGGGACTGGCTTCATGACGGCACTCTCAACCGGTCGTCCCCGCGAAAGCGGGGACCCAGACTTCCCTATACTATTGTTCAACTCGATCGCTAACTGTTGGCCGGTCTTCCATCGCGGACGGATGGAAGGCTCGGGGGTTATAGGTTCCCGCTTTCGCGGGGACGACCCGGTGATTAAGTGGCATCACTGCCCCGCCCTCACCGCGTCCATCAGCTTCTTGCGGAAGGCGCGGTCGCGCTTGAGATGCCATTCGCGGCTCATGGCTTCATTACGTGTCCTGAACGGCTCGGTGTGCAGCAGGGTCCAGACCCGCCCTCGGGTCGAGCGCGCGCCGGTGCCGTTGTTGTGCTTCGCCAGCCTCTGCGTCACGTCGTTGGTCCATCCGACATAGGAGACGTAGCGGCCCTTGTGAAAGCTGCCGAGCACATAAACGAACGCGGCGGGCTTGGCTTTTGCTGCGCGTTTCTTCGGCGTCGCCGCGCGTGGCTTCGTTTTCTTGGTGCGTGGCCTCAATGGCGATGAAGAAGCAGCGCTCATCACACGAACTCACCACACGTCGTCCCCGCGAAGGCGGGGACCCATACTCCCTGTCGCTGCGATTGCGGGAGGTCGCTGAAATATCGAACTCGAACAGTACCGTTCGGGGTTATGGGTCCCCGCCTTCGCGGGGACGACATCGAATATATGGCGACATCCTGCCTCACTTTGCGGCCTCGCCTCGCTGCCTCACTTCGCAGCGGGCGCTTTCGGCGCGTCTGCCTTCGGCTTGTTCAGTGCCTGCACCTGCCCCTGCAACTGCGCGACGGTGGCCTGCAAGCCGGTCACCGCCGCTTTCAGCGCATCAATCTGCCGGTTCGCGGCGTCGATCTTCTGCTGATGCTCGAGCGAGGCCTTGGTCAGCGAGCTTTTAAGGAAATTGACATTGCTCTGCAGGCAGCCGGTGCGCCGCTCCATGGTTTTCTCGGCCGTGCAGATTTCAATGCCGGGCACGTCCTGTGCCGCCGCCGGATGCCCCGCCACGGCCAGAAGCACAGCGCCCACCAGCAATCTCATCATGTCCGCTCTCCCGAAACATCGCCGCATCGTGCAGGTGTCCGCACGATCCGCGCAAACTGTCTCATAACGTGACGGCCAAAGCCGCCAGAACCTTGCGCGATCTTAACACCTGGAACGCGGGTGGAACGAAACGCGCCCGAATCAGCGATTCATACCATGGCCTCCGATTCCCGCACCGACATCTTGTGTCGCATGAGCGCGGCGCATCCAGATCATGCATGGCGAGGGTTGCGCGGATCGCGCGAAACACCGAAAACAGAGCATCAATCGTTAACGCCGCCATCCGCCGAGAGCCAAAGAGAACCAAGCCCCATGAGCCCGCTGACCGCAAACGTGACTCAAGACCTGCACGGCGTGTTTCCCTATCTCGTCTCGCCGACCGCAGCCGACGGCCGGATCAAGACCGATGTGCTCGGCAGGCTCTGCGACGACCTGATCAAGTCCGGCATACACGGGCTGACGCCGCTCGGCTCCACCGGCGAATTCGCCTATCTCGGCGCCGCGCAGCGCACCGCCGTCGTGACGGCGACCATCGAGGCCACCGCGAAGCGCGTTCCCGTCATCGCCGGTGTCGCGTCGACCTCGACGGCGGATGCCGTCGCACAGGCGAAGGGCTATCAGGCGCTCGGCGCTGACGGCATCCTCGCGGTGATGGAGGCCTACTTTCCGGTGAAGGACGCGCAGGTGGAGGCCTATTTCCGCGCCATCGCGGACGCCGTCGATATTCCGGTGGTGATCTACACCAATCCGAACTTCCAGCGCTCCGATCTCACCCTCGATGTGATCGCGCGCCTTGCGGAGCATCCGCGCATCGTCGCCATCAAGGATGCCTCGAACAACACCGGCCGCCTGCTGTCGATCAGGAACCGCTGCGGCGACAAGCTCGATGTGTTCGCGGCCTCGGCGCACATTCCCGCCGCGGTGATGATGATCGGCGGCAAGGGCTGGATGGCGGGGCCGGCCTGCATCGTCCCGCGCCAGAGCGTGCAGCTTTACGAGCTGTGCAAGGCAGGCCAATGGAGCGAGGCGATGACGCTTCAGCGCAAACTCTGGCGGATCAACGAAGTGTTTGCGCGGTTCAATCTCGCGGCGTGCATCAAGGCAGGGCTGCAATTGCAGGGCTATGACGTCGGCGATCCGGTCGCGCCGCAAACTCCGCTCACGACAGAGGAACGCAAGATCGTGGAAGGCGTGCTGGAGGAGATCGGGTCACCCTCATCCTGAGTGTCTGACCTAAAAAGCAACGTATTCGTTCAACGATTGAAAGCGGATATATCCTTCGTCATGCCCGGGCTTGTCCCGGGCATCCACGTCTTATGAATCAAGCCCAAAAGACGTGGATGGCCGGAATAAATCCGGCCATGACGAACGCCAGCTACATTTTCAGTCAAATTCTGAAGAGCGGCCTCTCCTCGTAAACGGGGAGAGGTAAAGTATTGCCCCTGTGCTCGCGCTCACCCAGCGGCTTCCGCGGGTGTTGAAATCGGCGGCGAAAGGCAACACCTTAGAGAAGTCTGCCGCGAACCTGAGGTGGGAACATGGTCAAGGTCGTTTACGAAGTGGTCGAACACGACGGCGGTTGGGCCTACAAGTTCAACAACGTGTTTTCGGAGACCTTCCCCACCCGCGAAGCGGCCCATGCCGCCGCCACCCGCGCCGCGGCGGAGCAGCGCGTTCCCGGCCGGACCGAGGTCATCCAGTTCGAGGATGGCCAGGGCAACTGGCGCGAGGAGACCGTGCGGGGCACGGACCGGCCTTCCACCGAGGTCGTGGACAAGAAAGCCCGGTAACCCTGCGGCGTTTTTTGCCATCGCCCGGTTTCCCTCGTGGCGAAAACTGTTTTAGAAGACCGCCATGAACCTTGGCAGGGCACTTCAAAACTGGCTGAACTCGCATGGCCTCGGCGCGATCATCGCCGCCGTCCTCGGCGTCATTGCGCTGCTTGCCGTGATCCTCGTCGTCGGCGGGTATTACATCGTCACCCCTTAAAACGCCGGCCCGTGCCGTTTCAGCGAGACCGACAGTGGCCACAACCGACGTCATTTTCAGCGAAGCCATCTCGTTCCTGCAGGCCGGGCGGACCCATGAAGCGGAGAAAGCGCTGCGCCGGCTGCTGCGCCGGACTTCCGATCATCCGCTGGCCCTGAGTATCCTCGGCGCCATTCTGGTCGGCAGCGGAAAGCACGACGAAGCCGAGCGCTTCCTGCGCGCCGCCGTGAAACTCAATCCGAACGCGCAAGTAGCGCTGTACAATCACGGGCTGGCGCTGAAGGCGCTGGGCCGCGCGGGCGAGGCCATCGCCCAGTTCACGCGGGCGCTTGCGATCAACCCGAACGACGCCGAGACGCTGAACAATCGCGGATCGGCCTTCAACGATCTCAAGGACCATCAATCCGCGCTGGCGGATTTCGACCGGGCACTCACGCTGCAGCCGAACTACGCGCTGGCGAATCACAACCGGGGCAACGCGCTGTTCGGCCTCGCGCGTCACGAGGATGCGCTGGCGGCCTACCGGCGCGCGCTGGCGCTGGCGCCGAACTTTCTGGAAAGCTGGACCGGGGCCGGTCTCTGCCTGCACAAGCTGAAGCGGCATGACGAGTCGGTGGCGGCCTATGACGCCGCGCGCAAGCTCAATCCGGATTATCCCTTCCTCAAGGGCATTGTTCTGCACCAGCGTATGCTGGCCTGCGACTGGTCCGGCATCGCAGACCTGATCGCGGAGATCGAAACCGACATCGCCGCGGGCAAGCCCTCCGCCGAACCGTTCGGCTGGCAGGGCGTTGCGACCACGGATCGCAGCCTGCAAAAATGCGCCGAAATCTACAGCGCTGCGATATTCCCGCCGAACCATCGCGGCCTGCCGCCGGCGCGGCCGGACAACGGCGAGACCATCCGCGTCGGCTATGTCTCCGGCGACCTCCGCGCGCAGGCGACCGCGTTCCTTCTGGTCGGCGTGCTGGAACAGCACGATCGCGGCAGGTTCGAGATTCATGCGTTCGACAACGGCTGGGACGACGGCAGCGACACCCGCAAGCGGATCGCGGCGGCGGTCCACCGCATCACGCCCATCCGCGGCCTCAACGATGCGCAGGCGGCGCAGGCGATCCGCGACAGCGGCGTCGACATCCTGGTCAATCTCAACGGTTATTTCGGCGACGACCGCAACGGCGTGTTCGCGCAGCGCCCCGCCCCGGTTCAGGTCAACTATCTCGGATTTCCGGGAACGCTCGGCGCGCCCTATGTGGACTACATCGTCGCCGACGCCATCGTGATTCCGCAGACGCAGCGAGACTTCTTCACCGAGAAGATCGTGCATCTGCCGCACAGCTATCAGGCCAATGACAACAGGCGCGCGATTTCGGATCGCGCTTTCACCCGCGCCGAGCTTGGCCTGCCGCAGCACGGTTTCGTGTTCTGCTGCTTCAACAACAACTACAAGATCACGCCGCAGACCTTCGCCGGCTGGATGCGGATCCTTGAGCGCGTGCCCGGCAGCGTGCTGTGGCTGATCGAGGACAATCCGCTCGCCAGCGCCAACCTGCGGAAGGAAGCCGGCGCGCATGGCGTCGATCCTTTGCGGCTGGTGTTCGCCGAGCGCGTCCCGCCCGAGGACCATCTGGCGCGGCACCGCTGCGCCGATCTGTTTCTCGACACCCTGCCCTACAATGCGCACACCACGGCGAGCGACGCGCTGTGGGCCGGGCTTCCGGTGCTGACCTGCACGGGCGGCACGTTCGCGGGCCGAGTCGCCGCAAGCCTGCTTTTGAATGTGGGATTGTCCGAGTCCGTCACGTCATCGCAGGACGATTACGAACGCCTCGCGGTCGAACTCGCCACGCAGCCCGAGCGGCTGAACGCCTTGCGGGAAAAACTTGCCGCCAATCGCCTGACCGCGCCGCTGTTCGACACCGAACACTTCACGCGGCATCTGGAGCAAACCTACGCCGCCATGCACGCACGCCGTAAAGCGGGACAGAAGCCGGAGCATATTGTGGTGAGCGAAGGCGGATAGACCGCTGTTTTGGCTGAAACATCGCAGCATTCACGATGCGCCCCCTCTCCCCTGTGGGGAGAGGGCTGGGGTGAGGGGCCCTAAATCTATCGAGAGATTCTACGCCCTCACCCGCCTGTCTTCGCTCGCTGCGCGAGCTTCGCCGGAACGACCGGTTGAAAGACTGCCAGTTTCTCTACCGCCGATGAAACCGGCTTACGCCTCGTCCCGGAAATACGGCTCGACCGGACCGGTGAGCTTCATGGTCACGGGATTTCCGAAACGGTCCTTCGACGACCCCACCGCGACACGAATCCAGCCTTCGCTGACGCAATACTCCTCGACATTGGTCTTCTCGGCGCCCTTGAAGCGAATGCCGACATCGCGCGACAGAACCTCCGCGTTGTAATACGGGCTGCGCGGGTCGGTGGAGAGACGGTCTGGCAGTTCGCTCATCATGGAATCCTGATTCGGTTTGGCTTCGAGAGATGCCCTGTTTACAGGAGCTTTTCAATATCGCGGGCCAGCGCGTTCGGCGACACGGTGGAGGCGTAGCGCCCGGCCACCTTGCCCGCGCGATCGGTCAGGAATTTCGTGAAATTCCATTTGATCGACGCGCCGAGCAACCCCGCCTTCTCTTTCTTCAGATGATCGAACAGCGGCAGCGCGCCGGGGCCGTTGACGTCGATCTTGGCGAACATCGGAAAGGTCACGTCATACTTCGTCGAGCAGAACGCGGCGATCTCCTGCGCGTTGCCCGGCTCCTGTCCGCCGAACTGGTTGCAGGGAAAACCGAGCACGGAAAAGCCGCGCGGGCCGAATTTGCGCTGCAGCTCCTCGAGCTGTGCGTATTGAGGCGTGAAGCCGCAGGCGCTCGCGGTGTTGACGATCAGCAGCACCTGCCCCTGATAGTCTTTCAGCGGCTGCTCCGCGCCGTCCAGCCTCGCCGCCGAGAAATCGTAAACCGTGGTCACTGCTGCTCCGATTGCTTCGCGTTCATGCTTCTCGGTTGTCATCCCGGCGAAAAGCCGGGATCCATCACCTTGTCATCGTTTCAGGCCAGAAAATCCAGCCATCGCTTCAACAGAAAATCCGTGGTTACGGGTCCCGGCATTCGCCGGGACGACATCGAACTCAAGTCCGGAAGCCGCCCTTGCGCTGATCGGCCAGCCAGTCGGACAGTTTCGCCGGCGCGGCCTTTTCCTGTTTCGCGGCGGCGGTTCGCTTTCCGCCCGCTTTCTTCACGGGCTTCGGAGGCGCGGAAGCGGCCTCGGCGGCTTCCTTCGCCAGACGCAGCGCACGCAGCTTTTCCATGTTGGCGCGCACGGCGCGGCCGTCGATCTCATATTGTGGAACGGTCTTGCCGTCGCTGTTCTGGCCCGGCGGCCTGTCGCTCTTGTCGGTCATCGTCGGTCTCCGGAATGGGATGGTGTCGGAGGCGTGCCCTCGGATTGCCCCCGGCGGAACCTGAAAGACTCCATCCCGAACGCCGCCGTCCGCATCGTTGCAGCGGTCCCTTTAGCCGATCCCCGCAGCCGTGTCTTGAATCATGTCCTGAATCATGTCCTGCATGGCGTCCCGCCGCGCGGCGCCGCCGATTTACCCGCTATTGACGATGACGCGGCTGTTCCCGCAAGCCACGGAGCCTCGGAAAGCCACAATTGTTCAACATTTTGGGCCAAACTGGCCGCTTTCTGGCACTGGCAAACATCGCGAATTCATAAGTGGCGATCCGGACGGCATATATCGTGTTGATCAGCGGCGCGGGCATCCTCGCCGCCGCGGGCGGCTGGCTGATCGGCGACCAGTTGTTTTTCCAAAGCGCATCCGCATCGCTGACCGGGGACGAGCCGACGCTGAATGCGCGCTATCCGATCTCCAACACCATGATGAAGCAGGACCGCATCGTCGCGGCGCCGGCTCCGGCGCAGACCGAGCCGCCCGCGGTGCCCAACGACATGCTGGAAACCGCGCGCGCCTGGCTCGCCGCGCCGGTGACGCTGCCGCGCCAGCAAGCCGCGCGATCCGAAAAGCCGTCGCGGCTGTTCCTCAACGAGAGCCAGCTCGCCGGAATCAGGAAGCGGCTGAACCTCACGCCGAGCCAGCAGAAATACTGGCAGCCGGTGGAGAGCGCGATGCGCGAGGTGACGCTGCAGATCGAGGACTACCAGAAGCGGTTGAAGAAGGACCGCGACGATTCGTTTGACACCGAAAGCGGCGCCATCACGCGGCTGAAAACCGCGACCCGCGCGTTCTATTCGCAACTCAACGGCACGCAGAAGAACGATCTTGCGCTGCTCGTGCGGATGACAGGGCTTGGCCCCGCCTTCGCCGAACTCACCGGCACGAAGATGACGAAGAACGAGCCTGAGAATTCGCGGTAAGGCTACCGTCTCTCAACGAGTCGTCCCCGCGGAGGCGGAGACCCATAACCACCGAGTGCGACGTGATGTGTGGCCTCGGCCGCGAGCACGATGCACTCCCTCTCCCCGCTCTTGCGGGGAGAGGGTTGGGGTGAGGGGCACAGCAACCCGAACAAATGAAAACGCCCCTCACCCGCTCGCGACCTCTCCCCGTCAACGGGGAGAGGTTAAGAAACGGCCCCTAATTCCGAAACTCGTTGGTCAGTTCGCCGATGCCGTCGATCGCAACCGTGATCGTATTGACCGGCTCCTTCATCACGCCGACGCCGAGCGATGTGCCGCAGGCGATGATGTCGCCCGGCAGCAGGGTCATGTCATGCGAGATTTTGCTCACCAGTTCCTGCGCCGAGAAGATCATGTCGGAAATCTTGTAGGACTGCCGCTCCGCGCCGTTGAGGATGGTGCGCACGGTGAGCTTTGAGGGGTCGACGTCGGTCACGATCACCGGGCCGAACGGACAAAAGTCGTCAAAACCCTTGGCGCGCGCCCACTGCGGAAAGGTCGGGTCCTTGTTGAGAATATCCGCCGCCGTGATGTCGTTGACGCAGGTATAGCCGAGGATGAAATCATCGGCCTCGTCAACGGACACCGCGCGGCACGTCTTGCCGATCACGATGGCCAGTTCGCCCTCATAGACCACCTTGCCGTCATACCAGGCGGGCTTCTGCACCACCGCATTCGGCGATGCCGCCGTGGTCGGCGCCTTCAGGAGATACAGCGGCTCCGGCGGCTCCGGCTTGTCGAACTTCGCCGCCAGCGCGTGAAAGTTGTTCCACAGCGCGACGATCTTGCTCGGCACGCACGGCGCGAGCAGTTCGACCTCGGACAAGGACAATCGCGTTCCGTTCGCCTTCGGCGCATCGAACATGTCGCCGTGATGGACGACGATCTCCTGCCCCGACAGGGTGCCGAAGCCGGTCTGATCCCGATGGCGAAAGCGAATCCAGTTGGTCACCGTTGAAACCTCCAGAAAATCATTGGGATTGTCTCTTAACCTCTCCCCGTTTACGGGGAGAGGTCGGATCGCCATTAGCGCATTTAAGCGCGCCTACGACGCGCTATGCCGATCCGGGTGAGGGGCTTGGTTCAGTGCGAGCGCAAAGCGCCCCTCACCCCACCCCTCTCCCCGCACGCGGGGAGAGGGAGCGCAACGCATACGATTGCAGCGCTCCGCTCCGAACTATTTCAATAAAGCCCCGCGACATTCGCCCGCTGCACGACCAGCGCCAGCACCGTGTCGATGCTCGGGGTCGGCATTTTCGTCAGCTTGCCCATCTCCTGAACCACCGTGACCAGCGGATCAATTTCCATCGGACGGCCGCGCTCGAGATCCTGCAACATCGAGGTCTTGTGCGCGCCGACCTTGCGCCCGCCTTCGATGCGGCGGTCCACATCAACACGGAATTTGACGCCGAAGGTTTCGGCGATCTGCTGCGCCTCGACCATCATCGCGCGTGTCACCGCGCGCGTGCCCGGGTCACTACACAACACATCGAGCGTCGCATGGGTCAGCGCGCTGATCGGATTGAACGAGACATTGCCCCACAGCTTGAGCCAGATTTCATCGCGGATGTTCTCCAGCACCGGCGCCTTGAGCCCAGCCTTCTCGAACAGCGCCGACAGCGCCTGCACGTCTTCGGTGATCTCGCCGGACGGCTCGCCGAGCGGAAAGCGGTCGCCGTAGATATGCCGGATCACGCCCGGTGCCTCGATCTCGGTGGCGGGATAAACCACGCAGCCGATGGCACGTTCGGGGCCGAGTTCTTTCCACTGCCGCCCGCCGGGGTCGATGCTCTCCAGCGTCGCGCCTTCGCAGGCGTTGCCGTGCTTGTAGAAATACCAGTAGGGAATCCCGTTGACCGCGGTGACGATGCGCGTCTTCGGCCCGAGCAGCGGCTGCATCGCGTCGATCACGCCGGCGATGGAATGCGCCTTGAGACAGATGATGACGACATCCTGCACACCAAGTTCTGCGGGATTGTCGGTGCAACGCGGATAAGCCACGCGCTCTTCGCCATCAATCAGGAGCTTCAAGCCGTCGGCTTTCATGGCCGCCAGATGCGCGCCACGCGCCACCAGGCTGACGTCTGCGCCTGCCAGTGCAAGCTGCACACCGAGATAGCCGCCGATCGCGCCCGCACCGTAGATGCAGATTTTCATCGCGTTCCCCCAACTCTTGCGGAAAAAAAGCAGGGCGCTTTCACATGACCGGGGAGTGCATGCGATCGCGCCCTGCGGGGAGAACCGTCAAACGAACGCGAATTCAGCGGGCCGCGCCGCGGGCTGCGCGCCGAGGCCGAACGTCGGCGAGGCGTTGATGTCCCGCATGCTGATGACGCCGACCAGCGTGTGGTCGTCGATCACCGGCAGATGGCGAATATGATGATCGTTCATCAGTTCGCGCACATAATCGAGCAGATCGGTCGAATGGCACGACACCAGCTTCTGCACGGAGATCAGCGCCGAAACTTTCATGTTCAGTCCGGCCGCGCCGTGTTCGGCGACGGCGCGGACCACATCGCGTTCGGTGAACATGCCCACCGCGACGTTGCCTTCGGTGCGGCACACATCCTTCACCACAAGCGCGCTGTTGTTCTCGTCGCGAAGCAGCCGCGCGGCGGTCGCGACCGTCTCGTTCATGCGGACGGTGGCGATACGGGTGTTCTTCCTGTTCAGGATGTCTCCGACTCTCATCACAACCTCCTCTGGGCGGGGCCGGGATCTCCTCCCGGGGTGGAGCCATGCAAGGATGACTATCCTCGCGATCTCCGAATATTGGTATACATTATGCCAAGAGTCAACTGGAACGAATTCCTATTTCGCAGGTATGCCACGGAGCACCCGCCCCGGCATTTCAGGCTTGAACGCCAATCCTGGTTCGCGTCACGCCCGCCACTATCTCGTCACCACCTCGCCCTTTGCGGAAAAGTTCGCCGCCGTTTCGCCTTATGCAGCGGACGGACACCGTAAATGGCGGTCAAGGTGCTGAGAGCACGCAGGATTCATTCACCCGTCATTGCGACCAAAGCGAAGCAATCCAAATGATTCCTCGAAGGAGCGTAGATTGCTTCGTCGCCATCGCTCCTCGCAATGACGAAGCAAAACGCAAGATGCCCGGGACGAGCCCGGGCATAACAACACAACGCACTCGTCATTCCGGGGCGCGAGCAATTGCGAGCGAACCCGGAATCCAGACATGGGATCAAATTAACTCTTCTGGATTCCGGATCAGTCCGCAGCGCGGACTGTCCGGAATGACGTGCAGGTCAATCACCCCTTCAGCACATCCACAAGCGTTTTGCCGAGACGCGCAGGCGACGGCGAGACGCGAATGCCCGCGGCCTCCATCGCTGCGATCTTCGACTCGGCATCGCCCTTCCCGCCGGAGATGATCGCGCCGGCATGGCCCATGCGGCGGCCCGGAGGCGCGGTGCGGCCTGCGATGAATCCGACCATCGGCTTCTTGCGTCCACGTCTGGCCTCATCCTTGATGAACTGCGCCGCGTCCTCTTCGGACGATCCGCCGATCTCGCCGATCATCACAATCGACCTGGTGTCGGGATCGGCGAGAAACAGTTCGAGCATCGAAATGAAATCCGTGCCCTTCACCGGGTCGCCGCCGATGCCGACTGCCGTGGTCTGGCCGAGGCCTTCGGCGGAGGTCTGATACACCGCCTCATAGGTCAGCGTCCCGGAACGCGACACGATGCCAACATTGCCCTTCTTGAAAATATTGCCGGGCATGATTCCGATCTTGCACTCACCTGCCGTCATCACGCCGGGGCAATTCGGCCCGATCAGCCGGGATTGCGATCCCTCGAGCGCACGCTTGACGCGCACCATGTCGGCGACCGGGATGCCCTCCGTGATGCAGACGATCAGCGGCACTTCCGCATCAATCGCTTCGCAGATCGCATCCGCCGCGCCCGGGGGCGGAACATAGATCACGCTCGCATCGGCGCCGGTGGTCTCACGCGCCTCTGCAACCGTGTCGAACACCGGCAGACCGAGATGCGTCGAGCCGCCCTTGCCGGGTGACGTGCCGCCCACCATGCGCGTGCCGTAAAGCGCCGCCTGCTCGGAGTGAAAAGTGCCGTTTTTCCCGGTAAAACCCTGACAAATGACCTTGGTGTTGCTGTCGATGAGAATGGACATTACGCAGCTTCCTTCCGTGTGGCGCGAACGATTTTCTGCGCAGCGTCGTCGAGATCGTCAGCGGCGACGACATTCAGACCGGACTCGGCGATCACCTTCTTGCCGAGTTCGACATTGGTGCCTTCAAGGCGAACGACCAGCGGCACGCTCAGCCCGACCTCGCGCACGGCGGCAACAACACCCTCCGCGACCACGTCGCAACGCATGATGCCGCCGAAGATGTTGACCAGAATGCCCTTCACGTTTGGATCGGACGTGATGATCTTGAACGCGGCCGCGACCTTCTCCTTGGTCGCGCCGCCGCCGACATCGAGGAAGTTGGCCGGCGTCGCCCCGTAGAGCTTGATGATGTCCATGGTCGCCATCGCAAGACCCGCGCCGTTGACCATGCAGCCGATGGTGCCTTCGAGCGCGATGTAGTTCAGATCGTACTTCGATGCCTCGATTTCCTTCTCGTCCTCTTCGGTGAGATCGCGCAGCTTCACGATATCCGGATGGCGATAAAGCGCGTTGGAGTCGAAGTTGATCTTGGCGTCGAGACAACGCAGTTCGCCCTGCTTCGTGACGACAAGCGGATTGATTTCCAGCATCGCCATGTCGGTGGCGACGAACGCATTGTAGAGCTGCGCGGTCAGGATCGAAGCCTGCCTCGCGAGTTCACCGGTGAGGCCCAGCGCCTGCGCGACATGACGGCCGTGATGCGCCATCACACCGGTTGCCGGATCGACCGAGAAAGTCACGATCTTCTCCGGCGTGTCATGCGCCACCTTCTCGATGTCCATGCCGCCTTCAGTGGATACGACATAGGCGATGCGCGAGGTTTCGCGATCGACCAGCATCGAGAGATAGAATTCCTTGGCGATGTCGGAGCCGTCTTCGATATAGAGCCGGTTGACCTGCTTGCCCGCGGGCCCGGTCTGCACAGTCACGAGAGTCTTGCCGAGCATCTCCCTGGCGAAGGCTGCGACCTCATCGACGGACTTGGCAAGGCGCACGCCGCCCTTCGCATCCGCCGGCAATTCCTTGAACTTGCCCTTGCCGCGACCGCCCGCATGGATTTGCGATTTCACGACATAGACTGGCCCCGGCAAAGATTTCGCCGCGGCGATTGCTTCTTCAACAGTGAAGGCCGGCGCACCCGCCGACACCGTCACGCCGAAATTCTTCAGGACCGCCTTGCCCTGATATTCGTGGATATTCATTGCAGTCCTCCCGTCATGACCGAAATCAGGAAACGTCCTGTTTTCAGGGCTTTGAGGTCAAAAGCACCTTCTTGTATTTTGTATACCAAGATTGCCCACTCGTCCGGCCCATGTCAATCAGCGCGGAAAAGAAAAACGCGCCGATCCGGAGACGGGCGCGTTTTGGGTCTTGAGCCTCTCAGGCTTGAACCAGACCACCGGGTCTGGATCAAACCGCCTGTTGCGATCTGGCGACCACGGCCTTGCGCCATGGCTTGAGGACTGCGATCGCGAGCACAGAGGCAAGAATGTTCGCGCCTGCCGCCACGATGAACACCATGTCCCAGTTGCCCGAGCTCTGCTGCATGTAGTTCGCGACAGGAACGAGCAAGGCCGCTGTTCCCTTCGCGGTGTAGAGCAGGCCCGCATTGGTGGTCGCGAACTTCGATCCGAACGTATCCGTGCAGGTCGAGGGGAAGAGCGAGTAGATCTCACCCCATGCGAAGAACACGAAGCCCGAGAGCAGAACGAACCAGATCGGATCGTGACCCCACAGGTAGAGCATGTAGATGCCGACGCCTTCCATGCCGAACGCGATGAACATCGTGTTCTCGCGGCCGATCATGTCGGATATCCATCCGAAGAACGGGCGGGTCAGACCGTTGAGCACGCGGTCGATGGTGGCTGCGAAGGTCACCGCCGTCATTGTCAGGCCCATGAGCGTCACCGGCATGGCATCGACCTTCCAGTCAACACCGATGGGCTTGAGGTTCGCCGTCACCATCAGGCCGCCGGCGCCGACGATCACGAACATGAAATACATCAGCCAGAAAATAGGCTGGCGCAGCACTTCCGTCGGCGCGAAGTTGCGGCGGCTCTGGATCACGTTGGCGTTCTGGACGGCTGCGGGCACCTGCCCCGCCTTCGGCGCGAACATCAGGAACGCGAGGATCACGATGATGATGCCCTGCCCCAGACCGAAGTAGAGAAACGTGGTCTGGAAACCATCGTTCTTGATCATCGACTGGATCGGCGCGACCGTCAGCGCAGAACCCGCGCCGAATCCCGCAGCGGTGATGCCGGCGGCAAGACCACGCTTGTCAGGAAACCACTTCAGCGCGTTGCCGACGCAGGTGCCATAGACGCCGCCGGCGCCGATGCCTGCGATGATCATGCCGAGATAGAAGCCGTTGAGCGATGTCGCCTGCGCGTTGATCGCCCAGCCGACTGCGCAGAGAACGCCACCGACCAAAACGACAATGCGCGGGCCGTACTTGTCGACGAACCAGCCTTCAACCGGCACCAGCCACGTCTCGAACAGGACGAACAGCGTGAACGCCCACTGAATCGACGCACGGTCCCATCCGAATTTTTGCTGAATGTCGGGGACGAAGAACGTCCAGCCGTATTGATAGTTCGCGATCATCACCATGGCGCCGACGCCGATCGCAAGTTGAAGCCAGCGATAGGTATCGCTGACACGTGCAGCCGCCGGGACTGCTGTATGCACCGTATCCGTCATAGTTCCTCCGAGCGCGCTCTGTTCTGTTGGATATCGCAAGCGCTACCGGCGCGGAGGCTGGTATATGATATGCCAGATTGCAAGAGGTAATCGAAGGAACCTGCGACTTTTTAGCTATGCTCCGTCCGCATGGATTTCGCACTGAAAAAGGCTCCAGCTTTCGCTGGAGCCTTTCAACAGGATAATAGTCAGGAATGATCTCGCGGCACCGAAAAACGAAAACTCTGCGATAAATAAAGCCTCGACGCCGTTTGTCGAAACTAGGTTGCCGCCTTCGGTGCGCGCGCTGACAGCCGCGCCCACCCGTTCGAGATCAGCGGCCAGAACAGAGCTACCAGGCCGAGCATCATGATTGATCCAACCAAGCCGTTCGAGAAAAACACTCCGAGACTGCCCTGGGATCCCAGCAACGCCTGCCGGAAGGCTTCCTCCGCCTTGTCACCCAGCACGATGGCAAGGACCAGTGGCGCCATCGGATAGTTGCACTTCTTCATGACATAACCGATCACGCCGAACACCATCATCATCAACACGTCAAACGTGTTGTTGTGAACAGTGTAGGCGCCGATCGCGCAGAGAACGAGGATCACAGGTGCGATAATGCTGAAAGGAATCCGCAGGATCGCGGCGAACAGCGGAACGCAGGTCAGCACCACCAGCAGGCCAACAAAGTTGCCGAGATACATGCTCGCGATGAGACCCCAGACGAATTCCTTTTGCTCGACGAACAGCAGCGGGCCGGGCTGCAAGCCCCAGATCAGCAAGCCGCCGAGAAGAACCGCAGCCGTCGGCGAGCCGGGAACGCCAAGCGACAGCATAGGCAGCAGCGCGGCGGTACCGGCCGCGTGCGCGGCTGTCTCGGGCGCGACCACGCCCTCGACCTCGCCTTTGCCGAAGTTGTTGCCCTGCTTCGACATGCGCTTGGCGATGCCATAGCTCATGAACGATGCAGGCGTTGCGCCGGCAGGCGAAATGCCCATCCAGACACCGATGAAGCAAGAGCGCAGCGACGTCATCCAGTATCGCGGAAGCTCTTTCCAGGTATCCCATACGACGCGGGCGTTGATCTTGGCGGGCTTGCCGCGGAAATTCAGCCCCTCTTCCATCGTGAGGAGAATCTCGCCGATGCCGAACAGACCGATCACCGCGATCAGGAAATCGAAGCCACTGAGCAGTTCGGGTAACCCGAATGTCAGACGCAACTGTCCGGTGATGCTGTCAAGGCCAACAGCCGCGAGAGCAAAGCCGATCATCATCGCGACAATTGTCTTGAAAGGCGGCTCCTTGCCCATGCCGATGAAACTGCAGAACGCGATGAAGAACACCGCGAATTTTTCCGCAGGCCCGAACTGAAGCGCGAACTTCGCGACAAGTGGCGCAACCAGCGTGATCATGATCACGGCGAACAGAGCGCCAACAAAGGACGAGGTGAACGCAGCAGTCAGCGCTTCACCGGCCTTGCCCTTCTGCGCCATCGGATGACCGTCGAATGTCGTGGCCACCGACCACGGCTCGCCCGGGATATTGAACAGCACCGACGTAATGGCGCCGCCGAACAACGCGCCCCAATAGATGCACGAGAGCATGATGATCGCGGATGTCGGCGGCATGCTGAATGTCAGCGGCAACAAAATCGCCACTCCGTTCGCGCCGCCGAGACCGGGCAACACTCCGATGACGACGCCGAGAACAATCCCGATCAACATGACCAGGATGTTGAACGGCTGCAGCACCGTCGCGAAGCCGTGAAACAGATTTATGATTTCTTCCATCGAAATGTCCTCAGCCGCGGCGGCGTTGTCTAGAGACCAAGCAACTCTTCCAGCGGCCCCTTCGGCAGCGGAATGAGGAACCATTTTTCAAAGAACAGATAGACCGCGAACGGCACGCCCAGCGCGACGGCGGCGGTCGTCATCCACGGATATTGCCCGAGCCACTTCATGAACAACGCGATGAGGAGAATGGAAGCGACATAGATTCCGAGATACGGAATCAGAAGGCAGTAAATCGTGGTGGGCGCGAGAACCGAGAGAACCTGACGAAGCTGTCCCCAATCCGCGAAGAGCCGGCCGTCGTCCTGCTCCATCAATATCTGGATGCAGTTCACGCAGCTCGCCAGCACGATGATGACGCCAACATAGAAGGGGAAGAATCCGGATTTCGGACCATCCGGCCCCCATCCGGCACCAGCTTTCATACTTCCGATGATCGTAATGATACCGAACAGAATGCAGACTATTCCGACACCAAACTCCGTCCACTTGTGTGACGGACCTCGGCCGGCTTCAGAGGAATGCTCGCTCATGATCTTTTCCGCGCTGGAGATCTGCCGGCGGAGTTGTCCGCCGGCAGCATCGATTCCTTGAAGTTTATTGCGGAGCTGCCAGGAAGCCGGCATCCTTCATCAGGGCCTGATGCCGCTTCTGTTCGTTATCGACCCATGCCGAGTATTCGGGGCCGACCATCATGGTCTGGTTGAAGGCACCGTCCTTCATCAGAGTCTGCCACTCTGGCGTTTCACGAACTTTCTTGAATACGTCGATGTAGTAGTCCACCTGCTCCTTGGTGGCGCGCGGCGAGGTAAAGAAACCACGCAGCATCACGTATTCGACATCGAGTCCCTGCGACTTGCATGTCGGAATATCGCTCCACGACTTCCCGTCGGCGATTGCATCCTTGTATGGCAACGGCTTCCCGTCGAACACGCAGAGCGGACGCACGGCTCCGCCACGCCATTGTGCGACCGCCTCGATCGGATTGTTAACGCTGGAGTCGATATGCTTGCCGACAAGCTGAACCGCGACTTCACCGCCGCCGCGATAGGGAATGTAGGTGAACTTGGCGTTGGCGGCCTTCTCGATGGCGACCGTGATGATCTGGTCTTCCTGCTTGGAGCCGGTGCCGCCCATCTTGAACTCGCCGGGCTTCGCTTTCACGGCCGCAAGATAATCTTTCACCGACTTGTAGGGGCTTTCCGCGTTCACCCAGAGGACGAATTCGTCGAGCGCCATCATCGCAACCGGCGTCAGATCCTTGTGGCTGAATGGAATGCCCGTTCCCAGCGGTGTCGTGAAAAGGTTGGACAGGGTAATGACGAGTTTGTGAGGGTTGCCGGCCGAGCCCTTGACATCGAGGAAGCCCTCGCCACCCGCGCCGCCCGCCTTGTTCACCACCACCAGCGGCTGCTTCATCAGACCATGCTTGGTGATAATGCCCTGAATGGTGCGGGCCATCTGGTCCGCGCCGCCGCCGGTACCCGCAGGCACGACAATTTCCACCGGCCGGGTCGGCTCCCATGCCGCCGACGCAGCCACCGGCGCCATTCCGAGGAAAACCCCAACGCCCAGCGTCAGGCTCAATGTTCGATTAGACGACCACATCATGCGTTTCTCCCACTCGTTGTCTTCGCCGCTCAACGGCGGCTTGATTTTCGAAATCTGCCTTGCTGGCAGTTATGGATTTCGCTTCCGGTGACGCCGGTTTGCCTGCCTCCCCGAACCTAAAATTCAACCGCGTGATCGAGACGCGCGGCCCAACCTTTTACGCGTTCGAATCCGCACAACGGGAGGGCCATGTTCATTGTCAGGGAGTTGCCGCCAAAGGCTATTGCACCACCGGCCAATAGACGGCTCGACTGCGACGACACCGCGCACACGGCATCTGCCATTGTCCCCTCCCCAAGGCGCGCTGTTCTGTTTGCGAAAGCGACAGTCGCTGCCTGAAGCCCATCGTTGTATGCGATATGCCAGGACACAAGGATTATTGGTGAGGCTGCTATCTGGCGTTGCGGCATGGAAACTTCAAAATCAAAAGCAAAAGGCTCCGGAAACCGGAGCCTTTTGCTTTGTTGTTGTGTCATACAGCGCGCGATTAAACGCGCGGCACCAGTGACTTATTAATCAGAGGCCGAAACGCGGAAGGTCGCCGTTGCGCGCTGCGATGCTGGCGCTCTTCATCAGAAAACTATCAACAAAAGCAATGATCTGCGCGAACAGACCGTTCGACGAAGACAGGCTGATGGAAGCAGTTTTGGACATTGATGACCTCTTGAATCCGGTAAACTCAGCGGCAGCGCAGCACCGCATTACTGGCAATTTATGTATACCAGATACCAGACTCAATGACTCTTTTTGCATAGCAGCAATTGTACTGTTGCATCGCCGCATTATTCATTACTGCGACAAAATGTCTCATTTTTTACACAAGAGGCCAACAAGGCGCGGGTAAAATAAAACCGGAGGGGCCGGTGCTGAACACCGGCCCCTCCAACAATGTGTCACCAATTACTCGCCGTTATTCAGCCGCTTCGACCTTGCGAGGCGGCGACAACGCACCCGAGTTGTGCGCTTCGGCAACCTGGTTGTCGTTGAAGCCAAGCACCTGCTTCAGGATTTCGTCGGTGTGCTCGCCGAGCAGCGGCGAGCGGGTCACGACGGTCGGGCTGTCCGACAGCTTGATCGGGTTGCCGACCGACAGATACTTGCCGCGGGCCGGATGATCCACCTCGACGATGGTGCCGGTGGCGCGCAGCGACTGATCTTCCGCCAGTTCCTTCATCGACAGAATCGGACCGCACGGAATGTCGTCCTTGTTGAGGATTTCCATCGCCTCGAACTTGGTCTTGGTCATGGTCCACTGCTCGATGCGCGCGAAGATTTCATTCAGGCGCGGCAGACGGGCCGGCGGCTTGGCGTAATCCGGATGGGTCTTCCAGCCGGGCTCGCCGATCACGTCGCAGATCTTTTCCCAGACCGGCGCCTGGGTGATGAAATAGATGTAGGCGTTCGGGTCAGTCTCCCAGCCCTTACACTTGAGGATGCGGCCGGGCTGACCGCCGCCGGAGTCGTTGCCGGCGCGTGGAACGGCATCTCCGAACGGAACGCCTTCGCCGAACTGGCTGTATTCCTTCAGCGGGCCATGGGCGAGGCGCTGCTGGTCGCGCAGCTTGACGCGCGACAGATTCAGCACGCCGTCCTGCATGGCGGCGGTGACCTTCTGACCCTTGCCGGTCATGGTGCGCTGATAGAGCGCGGTCACGATACCGAGCGCGAGGTGCAGGCCGGTACCCGAGTCGCCGATCTGCGCGCCGGTCACCAGCGGCAGACCGTCGCGGAAGCCGGTGGTCGACGCAGCACCGCCGGTACACTGGGCGACGTTCTCATAGACCTTGCAGTCTTCGTAGGGACCGGGACCAAAGCCCTTGATCGACGCGACGATCAGCTTCGGATTGATCTTCTGGATGGCCTCCCAGGGAAAGCCCATGCGATCCAGCACACCGGGGCCGAAATTCTCGACCAGCACGTCGCACTTCTTCATCAGTTCGGTCAGGACTTCCTTGCCCTTTGGGTTCTTGGTGTCCAGCGTGATCGAACGCTTGTTGTGGTTGAGCATCGTGAAGTAGAGGCTGTCAGCGTTCGGAACGTCCATGAGCTGACCGCGGGTGATGTCACCGACGCCGGGACGCTCCACCTTGATCACATCTGCGCCAAACCAGGCCAGCAACTGCGTGCAGGTCGGTCCCGACTGAACGTGGGTGAAATCGAGGATGCGAACGCCCTTCAGCGCCTGTGTCATTATCTTCTACTCCGTATCAATCGACGCCTTCTGACGCCGAGTTTGAGGACTGAAATGATTGGGCAACCGCGCCCAACAGTGTGGCCTTATTTCTTCTTCAAAGCGCTTTGCGGATTGAGATTTCCGATGCGGCCGCTTTCGCGGCCAGCCGCCGGATCAATCACCGCGTTGATGAGCGTCGGCTTGCCCGAATCCATCGCCGCATTGACCGCGCGCTTCAATTCATCCGGTGTCGTCGCGTTAAAGCCGACACCGCCAAATGCTTCCATCATCCTGTCGTAGCGCGCGCCCTTGACGAAGACGGTTGGCGCAACATCGGGACCGCCCGTCGGATTGACGTCCGTGCCGCGATAGATGCCGTCGTTGTTGAAGATCACCACACAGACCGGCAGCTTATAGCGGCAGATGGTTTCGACTTCCATGCCCGAGAAGCCGAATGCGCTGTCGCCTTCCACCGCCAGAACCGGCTTGCCCGTCTCGACGGCGGCGGCAATGGAATAGCCCATGCCAATGCCCATGATGCCCCATGTGCCGACGTCGATGCGCTTGCGTGGCTGATACATGTCGATGATGCCGCGGGCGAGATCGAGCGTGTTGGCGCCTTCATTCACGAGGATCGCGTCGGGGCGCTCCTTGATGATGGTGCGCAAAACGCCAAGCGCGCCGTGGTAGTCCATCGGCGAATTGTTGTTCATCAGGCGCGGCGCCATCTTCGCGACGTTGTCGTCGCGCTTGGTCTGGACGGTCTTGATCCAGTCCGCCGGGGGCACGGTCCAGTTGCCGCCCATGCCCTGCACCAGAGCCGTGACGCACGAGCCGATATCGCCGACCACCGGAGCGACGATCTCGACGTTTGAGTCCATTTCCTTGGGCTCGATGTCGATCTGGATGAATTTCTTGGGGGCGTCACCCCAGGTCTTGCCCTTGCCGTGCGACAGCAGCCAGTTCAGCCGGGCGCCGATCAGCATGACGACGTCTGAGTCTTTCAGCACCGTGGAGCGCGCGGCGCCGGCGCATTGCGGATGGGTATCCGGCAGCAAGCCCTTGGCCATGCTCATGGGCAGGAAGGGAATGCCACTCTTCTCGACCAGCGAGCGGATGGCATCGTCGGCCTGCGCGTAAGCTGCGCCCTTGCCAAGAATGATGAGAGGCTTCTTTGCGGACTTCAGCACATCGAGCGCGCGCTTGACGGCCTCCGGAGCGGGAATCTGCGCAGGAGCCGCGTCGATGACCTTCACCAGCGACTTCCGGCCGGCTTCCGCATCCATCACCTGACCGAACAGCTTGGCGGGCAGATCGAGATACACACCACCCGGGCGGCCCGATATGGCCGCACGGATCGCACGCGCCAGACCAATTCCGATGTCCTGCGCATGCAGCACGCGGAACGCGGCCTTGCAGAGCGGTTTCGCGATCGCAAGCTGATCCATTTCCTCGTAGTCGCCCTGCTGCAGGTCGACGATCTCGCGCTCCGACGAACCCGAAATCAGGATCATCGGGAAACAGTTCGTCGTTGCATGCGCGAGCGCGGTCAGACCGTTGAGGAAGCCCGGCGCGGACACCGTGAGGCAAATACCGGGCTTCTTGGTCAGAAAGCCGGCGATCGAAGCGGCATAACCCGCATTCTGCTCGTGGCGAAACGAGAGAACACGAATCCCTTCGGCCTGCGCCATGCGGCCGAAGTCCGTGATCGGAATACCAGGGACACCGTAGATGGTATCGAGGCCGTTGAGCTTGAGCGCGTCGATGATCAGATGGAAACCATCCGTCAACTCCCGCTCCTCGCTCGCAGCCGTCTCTACCTTGTTTGCCGTTGTCAGCATCGGTGGCCTCCCTGATATCTTCTTGTTGTTGGTCTACGTAAATATTTCCTGCCCGTGGGTCTCGACATAAGTCGCCAGTCCAAGGGTGTGGTCGCGCGCGCGCTTCTCCGCGAGTTCGGTGTCGCGCTCCTCGAGCGCCTCGATAATTGCCAGATGCTCCGGCAGCGACACCGCGGTACGGTCCGTCCGGCCGATGGTGAGCTGGCGATAGCCGCGCACATGGAGCAGGATGTCGTTGGTCATATCGACAAGGACCGGAGACTCGCTCAACGAAATCAGCGCCTGATGAAACGCGATATTCGCCCTCGAGTATTCCGCGATGTGATCCTGCGGCAGACGGTCCTTGTTGAAGTCCTTGAAGAAGTTGCGCAGCGCCGAAATATCCTTCTTGCGCGCGATGGTCGTGATCAGCCGCGCTGCCATGCTTTCCAGCGCCGCCCACGCCCGGATCATGTCCACGATCTCAGCCTTGGTCTTGCGCACGACGACAATGCCGCGGCGTGGAACCGTTTTGACAAAACCGTCCTGTTCAAGCATCGCGATCGCTTCGCGGATCGGCGTACGGCTGACACCGAGATGTTCCGAGAGTGCGCGCTCGTCGAGCATGACAGGCTCGGGATTCGTGTAGATGTCCATCTTGAGGATGGCTTCCTTCAGCGCGTCGTAGGCCTTGTTCTTGAAACTGGCCTCCGGCGCGATGCGTACGATCGCGAGATCCTGGTCGTTCAGCGGCACCTTTGACGTTTTCTGGGTAACCATGAATCATCTCCCTCACTGGTTGAGGGCTGTATACCACGGGAGCGTTGGCTGTGTTCTTGGCATACCAGGTGCCAAAGTGTCAAGCGACGCAGGCAGTACCGGGAAAGCACGCCAAACAGGCTTGACAAAGTTGGTTCTTGGCATACCAAATGCCAATTGTGGATAATTGCCTTCACGCCTCCCGAAAGCGCGAAGAGCGACGCCAAAACAAGGTTCAAGCGCCCGGGAAACATCCGTCCGGCACCCCGTGCGCAATCCGGTTTCCAAAAAATGGACGTGACAGGAGGAAGTAATGGCTCATTCGCAGGACGCAGCGCGAAAGATTGACGTCGGACAGCAGGCGAAGGCCGAAGTCCGAAAGATTCTCGACGCCGTCAAAGCCGACAAACGCACCAGCCTGACCGCGCCCGAGGGCAAGCTGGTGTGCGATGCATACGGAATTCCGGTTCCCAAAGAAGGTGTCGCGAAGTCCGCAGCGGATGCCGCCAAGATCGCGAGTGGCATGGGTTTCCCGGTCGTAATGAAGATCGTGTCCCCCGACATTCTCCACAAGACAGAAGCCGGCGGCGTGATCGTCGGCGTGAAAACCGCCGCTGACGCCGAAAAGGCCTATGACACCATTCTGGCAAACGCGAAGAAGTATAAGGCCGACGCAAAGATCGAAGGCATCCAGGTGCAGCAGATGCTGCAGGGCGGCACCGAAGTCATTGTCGGCTCGATCACCGACGGCTCGTTCGGCAAGCTGGTCGCCTTCGGCCTCGGCGGCGTTCTGGTCGAGGTGCTGAAGGACGTCACCTTCCGTCTCGCTCCCGCAACCACCGCCGATGCGCTCTCGATGCTGGACGGCATCCAGGCCCATGAAATGCTGCAGGGTGTGCGCGGCGGCGATCCGGTGAACCGGGAAGCGCTCGCGGACATCATCGTCAACGTGTCGCAGCTTGTCAGCGACTTCCCGGAAATCGTCGAACTCGACCTCAACCCGGTCTTCGCGACCAAGAAGGACGCCACTGCCGCCGACGTCCGCATCGTCGTCGATTTCGACTACAAGCCGCGCCCCGCGCCGCGCTCCAATGAAGAGATCGTCACCGCGATGAACCGCATCATGCAGCCGAAGGCGGTTGCAGTGATCGGCGCATCGAGCGAGGCCGGCAAGATCGGCAACTCGGTAATGAAGAACCTCATCAACGGCGGATACAAGGGACAGATTTACCCGATCCATCCGAAGGCCGATGAGATCATGGGCATCAAGGCATACAAGAGCGTGAAAGATGTCCCGGGTGTGATCGACACGGCCGTGTTCGCAATTCCTGCGAAGTTCGTCGCCGAAGCGCTGGCCGAGTGCGGCGAGAAGAAAATCCCCGGCGCGGTTCTGATCCCGTCGGGCTTCGCCGAAGCCGGCGCGCCTGAACTGCAGGAAGAAATCGTCAAGGTCGGCCAGAAGTACAACATCCGCCTGATGGGGCCGAACATCTACGGCTTCTACTATACGCCGGCCAATCTCTGCGCCACATTCTGCACGGCCTATGACGTCAAGGGCCACGCGGCTCTGTCGTCGCAATCCGGCGGCATCGGCATGGCGATCATCGGCTTCTCGCGTTCGGCCAAGATGGGTGTCTCGGCAATTGTCGGTCTCGGTAACAAGTCGGACATCGACGAGGACGATCTGCTCGCCTTCTTCGAGCAGGACCCGAACACCACGATTATCGCGCAGCATTGCGAAGACCTGAAGGACGGCCGCGCGTTCGCGGAAGCCGCCAAGCGCGTCTCCAAGAAAAAGCCGGTGGTCGTGCTCAAAGCCGGCCGTACGTCCGCCGGCGCAAAGGCCGCATCGTCGCATACCGGCGCGCTCGCCGGTAACGACAAGATTTATGAGGACGTGCTGAAGCAGTCGGGCGTGATCCGCGCCCGCTCGCTGCGCCAGCTTCTCGAATTCGCGCGCGGCATCCCTGTGCTGCCGACGCCGAAGGGTGAGAACGTGCTCATCATCACCGGCGCAGGCGGCTCTGGCGTGCTGCTGTCGGACGCGGTGGTCGATAACGGCATGTCGCTGATGGCGATGCCGCCGGATCTCGACGCGGCGTTCCGCAAGTTTATCCCGCCGTTCGGCGCAGCCGGCAATCCGGTGGACATCACCGGCGGCGAGCCGCCGATCACCTATGTGAACACGGTGAAGCTCGGCCTCTCGGATGACCGTATCCACTCGCTGATCCTCGGTTACTGGCACACCATCGTCACGCCACCGATGGTCTTCGCCAAAAATATGGTCGAGGTGAAGAAGGAGATGGAAGCCAAGGGCTTCGTGAAGCCGATGGTTGCGTCTCTGGCGGGCGACATCGAGGTCGAGGAAGCTGCCGAGTATCTTTACCAGAATGGCATTCCGGCCTATGCCTACTCCACCGAGCTTCCGGTCGAAGTGCTCGGCGCGAAATACAAGTGGGCTCGCGGCGCAGGCTTGCTGTAACTTCCCAAGAAGGGTGCTGCTCATGCCACGCAGCACCCTTCCCGGCACGATCTTCACGTCTATCGACCGCCGTAGGTAGCAATGAAGAAAAGCATGATCCGGCGAAAACCCGCAGACCCGCGCAGTCACACCGAGGCGGAAGCCGACGCCAAGGATGGCAGCGTCCAGTCCGTCAACCGCGCGCTCACCCTGATCGAGACCCTAGCGGAAGACGATGAAGGCTATCGCCTCACCGATCTTGCGGTTCGCGCCGGTCTTTCCACCTCCACCGTTCATCGCCTGCTGACGACGCTGGAAAAGCGCCGCTTTGTGCAATTCGACCGCAGCGAATCGAAATGGCATATCGGCGCGCGGGCCTTTTCGGTTGGCTCGACATTCGCGCGGCGCCGGAATTTCGTCGCCCATGCGATGCCTTACCTGCGCAAATTGCGCGACCAAACCCGTGAAACCGCGAATCTCGCCGTCGTCGACGACGAAACCATCATTGTGCTGACCCGCATGGAAAGCCGCGAGATCATGCGCTCGCTGACCAAGGTGGGCGGACGTGTTGCGATGGTCGCATCGGGCGTCGGCAAGGCCGTGCTCGCCACCTATTCCGATGAGGACGTCAACGCGATCATTCACCGGCAGGGCATGCCGCGCCTGACGGAAAAGTCCATCGTGCGCCCCGGCGAGTTATTCAAGGCGTTGGAGATCGTCCGTCAGCGCGGTTATGCGGTGGACGACGAGGAAGCCCGCATGGGTCTGCGGTGCATTGCCGCCGTTGTCTACAACGATTGCAGCGAGCCGCTGGCTGCGATCTCGGTATCGGGGATGACCTCGCGAGTCACAGATGAACGTGTGCCGATCATCGGCACGATCGTGCGCGATGTTGCGGCCGAACTGACGGTTGCGCTGGGCGGAACCATGCCGGCCGCCGAAGCGAGAAGCTGACTTCTCCGATCTTGTCTCCACGCGACGGCGGATTTCACAGTTTCGTCCGCCTACCTGTCTGATCGCGCGAAGGATTCTCGAGCGCGCATCATATCGCGGGAAACAAATTCAACGCCGTTGAGAGAAGCCATTCTCCTCGCGATGATCACGCTCGAACCTGAACATTCGAGGTGTGACATGGCGAAGATGCGGGCAATCGACGCGGCGGTGCGTATTCTCGAGAAGGAAGGCGTCTCCTGCGCATTCGGGGTTCCCGGCGCTGCGATCAATCCGTTGTATTCGGCGCTGAAGAAGCGCGGCTCGATTAATCATATCTTGGCGCGTCATGTCGAAGGCGCTTCCCATATGGCGGAAGGCTACACGCGCGCCAAAGCGGGAAATATCGGTGTGTGCATCGGAACATCCGGTCCCGCCGGAACCGACATGATCACCGGCCTGTATTCCGCCATCGCAGATTCGATTCCGATTCTCTGCATTACGGGACAGGCTCCGCGTGCGCGCCTCTACAAGGAAGACTTTCAGGCGGTTGATATCGAGTCGATTGCCAAACCGGTCACCAAGTGGGCGGTCACGGTGCGCGAACCGGCATTGGTGCCGCGCGTGTTCAGCCAGGCATTTCACATCATGCGTTCGGGCCGTCCCGGTCCCGTTCTGATCGACCTGCCGCTCGATGTGCAGCTCGCGGAGATCGAATTCGACGACGAGACCTACGAGCCGTTGCCGATCTACAAGCCTAAAGCCACACGCAAGCAGATCGAAAAGGCGCTCGAAATGCTCAATGCCGCCGAGCGGCCGCTGATCGTCGCAGGCGGCGGCGTGATCAATGCCGATGCGTCCGACCTTCTCGTGGCATTCGCCGAGATCGTCAATGTTCCTGTGGTGCCGACGCTGATGGGCTGGGGTGCGATCCCGGACGATCATGTCCTGATGGCCGGAATGGTAGGCCTTCAGACCAGCCACCGGTACGGCAATGCGACGATGCTGGACTCCGACTTTGTTCTCGGCATCGGCAACCGCTGGGCTAACCGGCACACCGGCTCGATCGAGACTTACACCAAGGGCCGCAACTTCGTGCATGTCGATATCGAACCGACGCAAATCGGCCGGGTGTTCAATCCCGATCTCGGCATTGTCTCGGATGCGAAAGCCGCGCTCGAACTGTTCGTGACGGTTGCAAAGGAATGGCGCAAGGCCGGCAAGCTGAAGGAACGTCAGGCCTGGCCTGCAGCGTGTCAGGACCGCAAGCGCACCATGCTGCGCAAGAGCCATTTCGACAACGTGCCGATCAAGCCGCAGCGCGTCTATGAGGAAATGAGCAAGGCCTTCGGCCGCGACACCTGCTTTGTCAGCGTGATCGGGCTGTCGCAGATCGCCGGAGCTCAGTTCCTTGGCGTCTACAAGCCCCGCAACTGGATCAACGCCGGACAGGCCGGTCCGCTCGGCTGGACTCTCCCTGCCGCACTGGGCGCGCGCGTTGCCGATCCGCAACGCGAGATTGTTGCGCTCTCAGGTGACTATGATTTCCAGTTCCTGATCGAGGAACTCGCCGTCGGCGCGCAGTTCAAGCTGCCCTATATCCACGTCGTCGTGAACAACTCCTATCTGGGGCTGATCCGTCAGGCACAACGCGGATTCGAGATGGATTATCATGTCCAGCTCTCGTTCGAGAACATCAACGCACCGGAGCTGGGCGTTTACGGCGTCGATCACGTCGCCGTCGCCGAAGGCCTCGGCTGCAAGGCGATCCGGGTCACGCATCCGGAAGATGCGCAGGCCGCGTTCGCCACCGCGCGCGAGATGATGAAAGAATACAGCGTCCCGGTCGTTGTCGAATTTATTCTCGAGCGCGTCACCAACATCGCGATGGGCACCGAGATCGACAACATCGTCGAGTTCGAGGAGGTGCTCGATCTGCCGCTCGGCGATGAGCCCATCAGCCCGGACAAGGCGCGCGGTAAACTGCTGCCTGTCTGAATCCATCCATCAACAAGGACATATCGCGTGCCGAAGTTTGCCGCAAATCTGACCATGCTGTTCAACGAAGTCCCCTTCCTTGGCCGTTTCGCCACGGCCAAGGAAGCAGGATTCAGCGGAGTTGAGTACCTGTTTCCCTACGACTTTGAGAAAGGCGTTCTCGCCGAGCAACTGCAGCAGTACGGCCTGACACAGGTGCTGCACAATCTGCCCGCCGGAAACTGGAGCGCCGGCGAACGCGGCATCGCGATCCTTCCCGACCGCGTTGCAGAATTTCGTGACGGCGTTTCGCGCGCTGTTGAATATGCCAAGGCACTCGATTGCCGGCAGGTGAACTGCCTCGCAGGTATCGCTCCGGCAGGATCCGATCCCGCCAAACTGCGTGCGATATTCGTGGAGAATCTGCGTTACGCCGCTGATGCCCTTGCAAAGCACAATATCAAGCTGCTGATCGAGCCGATCAACACGCGCGATATTCCGGGATTTTTCCTCAATGGAACCGAACAGGCAATCCAGATCATCTCGGAGGTCGACTCGGAAAATCTGTTCGTCCAGTACGATATCTATCACATGCAGATCATGGAGGGCGACCTTGCCCCGACCATGAAGAAATATCTGGATCGCATCGCGCATATCCAACTGGCGGATAATCCCGGCCGGAATGAGCCCGGCACCGGCGAAATCAACTATCCATTCCTGTTTCGCACTCTTGATGAGATCGGCTATCGTGGATGGATCGGCTGCGAGTACAAGCCGAAGACCACCACCCTCGAAGGTCTTGGGTGGTACGAGCCGCATACGGTCGATGCATAATCAAGAAGACTAGAGAAATTGGGAGATCAGAATGACCGATATCGGTTTCATCGGATTGGGCATCATGGGACGGCCCATGGCGGGTCATCTTCAGGCCGCCGGGCACCGCCTGTTCGTGCTGGAAAAATCCGCCGCCGCGAAGGACCTCGTTGCCGCGGGTGCGATTGCCTGCAAGTCCGGCAAGGAAATCGCCGAGAAAGCCGGCGTCGTGATCATCATGGTGCCGGATACACCGGATGTTGAATCCGTATTGTTCAGCGCGGGCGGCGTTGCCGAGGGGCTTTCAAAAGGCAAGGTCGTTGTCGACATGAGTTCGATCTCGCCGATCGCCACGAAGGAGTTTGCCAAGAAGGTCAACGCCAAGGGCGCGGACTATCTCGATGCGCCGGTTTCGGGCGGCGAAGTCGGCGCAAAGGCGGCCTCGCTGACCATCATGGTGGGAGGCCCGCAAAGTGCGTTCGATGCGGTCAAGCCGCTGTTCGACAAGATGGGCAAGAACGTCACCCTGATCGGCGGCAACGGTGATGGACAAACCACCAAGGTCGCCAATCAGATCATTGTCGCGCTGACCATCGAAGCGGTCGCAGAAGGCCTGCTGTTCGCGTCCAAGGCCGGCGCCGATCCGACGCTGGTGCGGCAGGCCCTGATGGGCGGCCTTGCCACCTCGCGCATTCTGGAATTGCACGGCGAGCGCATGATCAAGCGGACGTTCAATCCGGGCTTCCGCATCGAACTGCATCAGAAAGACCTTAATCTGGCACTCGAAGGCGCGCGCGCCCTTGGTCTGTCGCTACCGAACACCTCGACAGCCCAGCAGCTTTTCAATGTCTGTGTGGCTCATGGCGGGAAGGCCTGGGACCATTCCGCGATGGTGAAAGCGCTTGAAACGATGGCCAATCACGCGGTCGCCAAGGGTTGATGCCCCTCGCGACACTGGATTTAATGGACGGCGCAGAAACACTGCACCGTCCATTTTAGTATGACCTCCAGATTGGTCTTTCCGGATATTTCGTCGGGTGGCAAAGTCACCTGCGGAAACGCCCTGGAGAGAAACGCATGATTGTCGTGACCGGAGACGCCGTCGCCAAGCCCGAAACATTCGATGAGGTCCGCAAGCTCAGTCTCGAGCATGTTCACCGCTCGCGCACCGAGCCGGGCTGCATTTCCCATGCCGTCCATATTGATTGTGAGAACCCGCTTCGGCTTGTGTTTGTCGAGCAATGGGCTGACAAGCAGGCCCTGATGACTCACTTTCAGGTCCCGGCCTCGCGCGCATTCGTGAAGGAGTTGCGCAGCATGCTGTCCGAACCTTCCACGATCCAGATCTACGATGCCACGCAGCTCTCCATGCTGTGAGAGCTGCGGAAGGGCACAGTCCTATTGCTTACGGCCGGCGCTCGCTGTCTTGACATGCCCTTCCGGGCCGGAACTGAAACGCTCGACAAGAAAATCAATGAAAAGGCGCACCTTCACCGCGAGATGCCGCGTCGGCGGATAGATCGCGTAGAGCGTCAGCGGCGGCGCCTTGTAGTCATCAAGTACGGTACGCAGCTTTCCCGCGCGCAGCGCCTCACCGGCGATGAACGTGGGGAGCAGCGCGACGCCCCGGCCTTTCACGGCAGCATCGCACAGCACTTCCGCGTTGTTCGCGCACAGCAGCCATGACGGCTGAATCCAGTGATCGCCATCTTTTCCGGTGAGCTTCCACTGGTTACCGGTCAGGAGAAAGCCATAGGTGAGTGCGGCATGGCTGCGCAAATCATTCGGATGGGTGGGAACGCCGTGCTGCTTCAGATAGGATGGTGCTGCGCAGATGACCCGCTCGATCGGAACGATCTTGCGCGCGATCAGGCTGGATGATTCAAGGTCCGCGATCCGTAATGTGACATCAAATCCGCCCTGCACGGGATCGACCTGCTCATCGCTCAGAACGAGATGGATTCGCAGTTCGGGATTGATCTCCATGAAGTCGGCAATCGCACTGCCGAGCTGCAGCGTGCCGAACGACATCGGCGCATTGACGCGCAGCAGCCCGCGCGGCGTGGACTGCAAGTGAGCCACGGCCTGATCGGCAGCGTCGATATCCGCCAGAATGCCCAGCGCACGCTCGAAATACATCTGGCCGTTTTCGTTGGGGCTTGCGTGGCGCGTCGTCCGGTTGAGAAGCTGCACGCCAAGGCTCTCCTCAAGGTCCCCGACATATTTGCTGATCGCGGAGCGCGAGAGCCGCAACTGCCGGCCGGCTTCGGAGAAGCTGCCAAGCTCAACAACCTTCACGAACGCCCGGAGGCTGGCGAGCTTGTCCATGGAGCACCCTTCGGCGGAAAATGGATTGTCATCAAATCATAGACAGAGACGCCATAAAAGCGCCAATTGTCTTTATTTCGGCAAGAGCCAATATCCCTGCAACCGAGGCGGAAATGCCTCTTCATGCAGGAGAAGATCACCATGTCTGGCATTCATCACGTCACCGCAATCGCTGGTAATGCATTGCAAAATTTCGATTTTTACACCCGCCAGCTCGGACTGCGCTTCGTCAAGAAGACCGTTAATTTCGACGATCCCGGCACCTACCACTTCTATTATGGCGACGAGGCCGGCAGCCCCGGCACGATCCTGACCTTCTTCCCGTGGGAAGGCGCAGCGCCCGGCCGTGGCGGCGTTGGCCAGACCCAGCAGACCGCTTTCCGCGTTCCGGCGCGGTCGCTCGGCTACTGGACGCATCGCTTTATCGAGAAGGGCATCGCCCACGAAGCGCTCGAAAAGCGCTTTGGCGAATCCGTGCTGCCCTTCACCGATCCCGACGGCATGAGCCTGGCGCTGGTCGGCATTCCCGGCCTTGAAAACGAGCCTGGCTGGAGCAATGGCGATGTCCCGGCCGAGCATGCGATCCGCGGCTTTCACGGCGTGACGCTGCTGCTCGACAACGCGGCACGCACCGGCGCGGTCCTGACCGATGTGTTCGGCTTCGAGGAAACTGCGCGCGAAGGATCGGTGATCCGCTTCAAGGCGTCCGGCCTCACCACAGGCGGCGTGGTCGACATCTATGAAGCCAAGGGCTTCCTGCCCGGACGGCAGGGGACCGGTTCGGTCCACCACATTGCCTTCCGTGCGAAGGACGATGCCGAGCAGGCCGAGATGGCGCAAAAGCTGGTCGAAACGCACCGTCAGCATCCGACGGAGCAGAAGGACCGGAATTACTTCCGCTCGATCTACTTCCGCGAACCCGGCGGCGTACTGTTCGAGATCGCGACTGACGATCCCGGCTTCGCCGTGGATGAGCCGGTGGCCACGCTCGGTCAGGACCTGAAACTGCCGAAGTTCCTTGAGGCCCATCGCAAGGACATCGAAGCCGTGCTGCCGTCACTTGAAAGGGCTGCGTAATGAGCAACGATCTGAGCTTCGTTCATCGCTTCGAGCCGGGAAACCGGCTCGAAGCTCCGCCTCTCCTCGTGCTTCATGGCACCGGCGGCGACGAGAACGACCTGCTGCCGCTTGGCCAGGCTGTTTCGCCCGGCTCGGCTCTGCTGTCGCCGCGCGGCAAGGTGCTTGAACACGGCATGCCGCGCTTCTTCCGCAGGCTTGCCGAAGGCGTGTTCGACGAAGACGACGTTCGCCGGCGCGCAAACGAGCTGGCCGACTTCGTCAGCAACGCGCGCGCGCGTTACGGCATCGCCGCACCCATCGCATTGGGGTACTCGAATGGTGCGAACATCGCGGCTGCGATGTTGCTGCTCCGGCCCGATGTGCTGGCAGGCACGATCCTGCTGCGCGCGATGGTGCCGCTGTCGCAACCGCCGCAGGCCGACCTGAAGGACAAGCCGGTGCTGATCGTATCGGGAAAACTCGATCCGATCATTCCGGCAAGCAACTCTGCGCAGCTTGCGGACCTGCTGGCCGATGCCGGTGCGAACGTTCAGCATCCGGTGCTGCCGGCGGGACATCAGTTGACCCAGACCGACCTGACGATGAGCCGTGAATGGATCAAGGCGGTAGGCTTTCTGCAAAAGCAGGCGGGTGCGGCTTGAGCAACCTTGGCAAAGTGCGCCGGAGACCGGCGCATCTTGCCTTGTTGCCGTCAGGGAGTCTTTCCTTTGCAGCGATGGTAGATCTGCTCTCCGACCAGAAGAGCATCCGCTGACAATTGCTTCAACGTCAGTGTACTTTTCGCCCGCCCATCGTCGGCCACGCTCAATCCCGACGCCTTCAACGATCCGTCCTTGAGTTTTGTCAGCTTCGCGATCTCGAAACCGTGCTCATAGAACAGAACCGTTTTCGTTTCGATGGTCATCCCCAATTCACTCGCCTGCTCTCCGCAGGCAGACAGTTCGGATGCCCACGCGCCGAGCATATCCTTCGGCAGAGACGCTGCTTCCGCGGAACGCACCGCAGCGGCGATCAACAAGAGAATCAGAAGAAACAATCGCATCGGCATCTCAACTCGCAGCGCTCTTCTTTGCGGCGCCTTGGGTGATTAACCGGGCGCTGCGTTGCCCCCTGACATAAATCCACAGCCAGTTCATGGCAACGGCCAGACGATTGCGCAATCCGATCAGGAAGAAGATATGGGCGATACCCCATATCCACCAGGCGAGCCGCCCCTTCAGCTTGATCCAGCCGAAATCGACGATCGCCGCCCGCTTGCCGATCGTCGCCAGATTGCCGGCGTTCCTGTAGACGAAACCCTTGCTCAATGTTTCTCCGCGAAGGCGCGCCTGAATGACGCCAGCAACATATTGCCCTTCCTGCTTGGCAGCAGGCGCGACGCCAGGAACGAGTTTTCCGTCCGCGGATTCGACATGCGCGGCATCGCCGATGATAAAGATATCGGGATGCTCCGGCGCAGTCAGATCCGGCTTCACCAGAACACGGCCGGCGCGGTCCGCAGGCGCATGAAGCCATTCCGCCGCCGGCGACGCAGCCACACCCGCGGCCCAGATGATTGTCTTGGCCGGGAGAAACTCCCCGCCGAGTTCGACGCCATCTTCGCTGCATCTTGAAACAGCATGCCCGAGCCGGATCTCGACCCCGAGACGGGTCAGCGCGCGCTGCGCATAGTCCGAGAGATCTTCGGTAAAACCAGCCAGAATACGAGGGCCGGCTTCGATCAGGATGACACGAGCCTTGCGCGTATCGAAATTTCGGAAGTCACCGCGCAGCGTGTCGTGGGCGAGTTCGGCGATGGTGCCGGCAAGCTCAACACCGGTGGGGCCCGCGCCAATGATCACAAAGGTCAGAAGCCTGGCGCGCTCCGCTTCGTTCGTCGCCCACTCGGCCTGCTCGAACGCCGAGAGGATTCGCCGCCGGATCTTCGTCGCGTCCTCCAGTGTCTTGAGACCTGGCGCATATGGCTCCCACTCGTCATGCCCGAAATAGGCATGACGCGCGCCTGTCGCCAAAATCAGCGTATCGAACGGGACCGGCTTTTCATCTTCAACGATAACGGTCTTGTTGCCGGTGTCCACGCCGATAACACGTCCGAGCAAGGTGGTGATATTACTGTGCCGGCGCAGGAGATAACGAATCGGCCAGGCGATTTCGGACGTCGCGAGAGATGCAGTCCCAACCTGATAAAGCAGCGGCTGAAACAAATGATGGTTGCGCTGGTCGATCACCGTTATGCGCACCCGCGCGCTTGCAAGATGACGGGCAGCTTCCAGCCCGCCAAAACCGGCGCCGACAATCACGATGTGAAGGTCTGAACCGGACGCCATTTAAGGATCCTGTAAGTGGGCCAGTCCTGGTCGCCTGAACATTGCGCGCTTTCCATTTTCGACAGAGGCAGCTTTTCGAGCCACTCCGACTGGACCTAGCCGGCCGGCGTAAGCACGACGGACGCCTCCGAGGTGAGCAGACGAAAGGTGAAGCTCTCCTGAACATAGAGCTCGACCGTCGTGCTGGAATGGCTGAGATAACCGATCGAGAAATCCTGACCGATATCCAGCTCAAAATCGCCGCCGCGCGTGGTCAGCAGGAAACCACCCTTGAGGGCAGGCGCCCAGATGATCCCCCCATCGATGATCCGCTCGATATGATGGAACACAGGATAGCCCTCATCGCTGCCGCCAGAAGCGGCGGTATAGGCATCCGCGCCGAGCACCAGAGCATAAGGACCTTCGCATCCCGCCAGCCGCAACTGACTGACGGCCTGCGCGATGGCGTCCGGATAACCCTTGACGCTCGCGGGAAGCGCAACACCGCTGTTGCTGCTGCCGGTGCGAAAACCCTGAATCCCGGCGGCGCCATAACCATCGAACACCGCGCGGTCTTCGGCAAACGCGATCTTGCGCGCCGCTTCCTTGACCGGTGACCAGTCGGAATCGCTTGCGCCGCGCTCCACATCGTCGATCGCCTGGCGGGTAAGTTCAAACGGGACACGAATCTCGATCAGCGGCTGACTCTCACGCTGCGAGGAAAGAATGCCGTCGTCGGGAGGCTGGATCTGATGCAGATGCCCGGTGCCGACAGCGGCAAGCTCAATGCCTTTTGGCCCGACCACATCCACCACACGCCGCGCCGCGAGGTGGCGCTTGAGCGTGCGGGAGGCTTCCTGCTCGATCTGCTCCCAAGCTGCTTCCGAGATGGGTGCCAGATGCCGGTGGAGATTGTTCATGTCACGCCTCATTGCTTCAGGGATCCGATCCCGAGCGAGCCGTCGCCGCGCGACGTCTTTTGCTGCGGGACCTTGGTTGTGAGTGATTCTGGTGTGCCGATATCAGTTTCCGACACCGGCTGCGCGTCCGGATCAACGTCGTCGAGGAAAGACGCAGTGGGCACGAAAAACAGACAACCGGTGACCGCGCGGCTGAAGTCCAGCAGATGATCGTAGGTGCCCGGCGGATTGCCGATGAACATGTTGTCCAGCATGGTCTCGATATGCCGGGGGTCGCGGGCGTAGCCGATAAAGTAGGTGCCGAATTCGCCCTTGCCCACCTCGCCGAACGGCATGTTATCGCGCAGGATCTGGATTTGCTCGCCGTTCTCCTCGAGCGAGGTCAGGACGTTGTGAGCATAGGGCTTCTTCACAGCATCGGGTTGCTCGATGTCGGATAACTTGTGACGGCCGATAATGTTCTCCTGCTCTTCCACCGGGACCTTGTTCCACCGCTCCAGATCGTGAAGATACTTTTGCACGATCACATAGCTGCCGCCGGCGAAAGGTGCATCTTCGTCGCCAATCAGCGTGGCCGCATCGGCGGCCTGACCGACCGGGTTCTCCGTGCCGTCGACAAAGCCGAGCAGATCGCGGTCATCGAAGAACTTGAAGCCATGCACCTCGTCGGCGACCGACACCGCCCCGGCGAGCCGTGACATGATGTGCGTCGCCAGTTCAAAGCAGAGGTCCATACTCGCCGCACGGATGTGAAAGAGGATATCGCCCGGAGTCGAGACGGCGGTATGAACGCCGCGAATCTCGCGAAAGGGATGCAAGTCTTTCGGCCGCGGCGTACCGAACAGCCGGTCCCAGGCCTGTGAGCCGAACCCCATGATGCAGGACAGTTTCCCGTCGAGATTACGGAAGCCCACCCCGCGCAGCAGGCTGGAGAGATCGCCACATAGTCCGCGCACCGCCGTCTCTGGACCAGATCCCGGATTGATGGTCACCACAAGGAAAATGGCCGAGCGTGAAAGTTTTGCGACAACCGGCTGGGAGACAACGAATGACACACAAAACTCCTTAAGCTGCCGGGCCGACACCCTCACGACGGACGGGACGCTGGATGATACACCCCAATCCGAGTTTTATCATATCCTGTCGAAAATACCCGTCTGCTCCCGGTTAACGCCTCCTTGGTATTAGCCCATATTGCGGAAGCATGCCCGTCGGCGGCGGCTCTCTTAACCGCATCCGGCGGCAGAAAAATATTCAAGTCGCCTAGCCAGAGCTAGTGATTGATTTCTTTTTGCAATTGGGCGAGCGCCTGACGCAGCCCGTGAATCTGATCCATCAAATGAAGGATGACGTCGATGCCTTCGTCATTGGCACCCAGATCGCTCTTCAGATCGCGAATAAGATGGGCGCGCGCCACATCGGCGCTGGAAAACTCGGCTCCGCTCGCGGTTTCCACCGGCACCAGCCATTGTTGCTCAACCCAGAAGTCCAGCGTCTGAATCTGCAAGCCGGAAAAAGCCAGAAACTCTTGCTTGTTCATGATCACGATGTCCTGTCTTCACGCGGATTGAAGTCCTTGCCCTTCTCCCAATTCGAGACGAAGGCCTCGAGTTCGGGATCCGGCGTCCGGGGCAAAACCACCTTCAGCTTGACAAACTGGTCGCCAAAGCCTCCCCCGCTGTGGGGCGCTCCCTTGCCTTTGAGGCGCAGCGTTGTCCCCGTGTTCGACCCTTTCGGCACCGACATCGTGACATCGCCTGTCGGCGTCGGAACGCGGACGCGGCCGCCAAGCACGGCTTCGGACAGCGATATCGGAAGTTCGAGCGAGATATCGTCACCTTCGCGGGTAAAGCGGCGGTCCGGGACGACCTCCACCTCGATCAGGGCGTCGCCTGCGGCTCCCTTGCCTGAGCCTGGCGCGCCCTTGCCCTTGAGCCGCAACACCTGCCCGTCGAGTACCCCCGGCGGGATTCTCACGTCCAGCGTATCGCCATCGGGCAGCGTCAGGCGCTTGTTCGTCCCGGAGATGGAATCCGCAAAATCAATGGCGAGACTGTAGTGCAGATCCCGTCCACGCCGGTTTGCACGGGCTTGCTGCCCTCGCCTGAGAAGTTCGGCAAAAGCATCGTCGGAATCCATGAAATCGGCATAACCGGAATTGTCCGTGTAATGGTGCCCGTTATCGGAGGTCGCGAAGTCCCGATAGAAATTGTGCTGCGGCCGTTCCGCGCCGGTCGCGTCGATCTCGCCGTTGTCAAAGCGCTTGCGTTTGTCGGCATCGCTCAACAGGTCGTAAGCACCGGCAACCTCCTTGAACTTCTCCTCGGCCGACTTGTCGCCCGGATTAAGATCAGGGTGGAGTTGCTTTGCCAGCTTGCGATACGCCTTCTGAATTTCGGCTGCGGAAGCCGCCGGCGTGACCCCGAGAACCTCATATGGATTTGCCACGACCTACTCCGGAAATGACGTCAGGATTCGCATTCTGTCTGCGACGCGGTCCGCGGACCGTACTCATCGACGACAGTCCGCCTTCTGACTGTATCATGACCGTATTGCGGCGAAACCTTTGGTTGGGCGGGCAGAACCGTACGGAAAGTTTGCGGAACGGCCAGAAACCAGCCTATCCCTCCTGATGCGCACACCAATGCGAGGGCCGGCTATCACGCCGGTACGACATCTCCGAAGCCAATTCTGTACGCCCCGAACTCGGCTTGGTCCCCCCGCACCGGACTTTCCTGACACGCCTCGCTCGTCGGCCGCCGCCTTGCAGGCGTCACATGCCTACCGCCCTTTGAACACGGCCGGGCGGCGCTCAACAAAAGATTGAATGCCTTCCTTCATGTCGTCGGTGTTCATCACCCGATCGCGGATGCCCGGAATGATGTCGATGGCGGCCTTTTCGCCGGCCTCGATGAACTGAAGCGCAGCGTGCTTGGTGACCTGAATCCCGATCGGGGCATTTTTCGCGATTGTCTGAGCGATGTCCATCGCGCGCTCGATCTGCGTACCTGCCGGAACGACTTCCTGAACAAGACCGATCTTGAGCGCGCGATCGGCCTTGAACTCGTCACACAAGAAGAGATGGTACATCGCGTCACCCCAACCCATACGCGTGAGGTACCGGAAATGCGCGCCGCCGAGAGGCGCGATGCCACGTTTGGATTCCATCTGGCAGAAGCGGGAATCATCGGCCGCAATGACGATGTCGCCGGCAAGCGAGATTTCGATGCCAATGGTGAACACGATCCCCTGAACCGCCGTTACGATCGGCTTTCGGCACCGGCTCCGCAGACCGAACGGATCAATGTTGCCTTCGGGAAGCGGCTTCACGGTGGCTTTTGGACCGAAGAATTTCGGCATATCCAGCCCCGCGGTGAAATCGGCTCCATTGGCGCACAGCAAGCCGACCCATAGATTCTCGTCGCCATCCAGCAGCGTCAGCGCATCGGACAGCTCGCGCATCATCTCCGGGCTGAATGCGTTTTTCTTTGTCGCGTTGTCGATGACGATCTTCAGAACATGACCGTGCGTCTCGTGATAGACGCGACCGGCTTTTTCCTGGGTATCTGCCATATGAAGCTCCTGGAGTGTGAGAACGCGAAAAGAAATCAACGCTGACAAGCGATGACGGCGGCTTGCTGGCTCGCCGCGGCAAGGCCGTTCCGCATCCGGGCAAGCGACGTCCTGCCGCGCGACCCGGCAGATCTCTGAGAATTCAATGGAAATTGCCGCAAACCATGAGTACCGTGCCTCACAGCAATGTGCATGACTACCATCATTCACATCAGGATGATGCCTGTCATGCAAAACGTCAAGCGCCAAATTTGAAGGATTTCTCGCCGTGGGGCATTCGCAAGCAGACAAGGCCCGAAGCCGGGAACGAATTCTGGAGGTCGCCGCCGCGCAACTGCGCGAACTCGGCCTCGATGGCGTCAGCATCGGCGACCTGATGAAAGCCGTCGATCTCACCCACGGCGGCTTCTACGGCCACTTCGCGTCCCGCGACGACCTCGTTGCCGCCGCTCTGGACAAGGCGCTGACAGACGGCGAAGCATCCGCCATCAGATCAAGTTCGGCGAAAGGCAAACGCACGCTAAAGTCCGTGGCAAACAGCTATCTCAGTAAAGTCCATCGCGACAATCCGGACTCCGGATGCGCCGTGGCTGCCTTGTCGGGTGATGTCGCCCGGTCCAACGATCAGAACCGCGAGATCATGAGCAAGCATCTCGCGAGGTATTTTGACAACATGCAGAACGTGATGGGCGATACCGGTTCCAGAGAACTCGCTATTTCCTTGATGTGCATGATGGTGGGCGCGGTCACCCTGTCGCGAGTAATGACAGACGCGAGCCGCTCGGATGAAATCCTGCAGGCCGCGCGAAAGTCCATACTCCGGCTCGGAGAAGAGAAGCAGTAGCTGCACGAGGCACCACCTGGGAACACCTGCTCCGACCCGGCGATGCGGTCAATTGAACCGTACTCCGCGATCTCTCGCCCTGCTCTACTTTGACTGAAGGATTGCAACCGGATTCCAGTCTCCGGCTGCATCCGATTGAAGCAACAGGCCGCAGCGTTCAAGCATCACCTCAGCCGGCCGGTCACCGGGGCGAGAATCCAGAACCGACCTGAAATCGCGCACGGCTCCGGCAAAATCACGCGTCCGATATCGCGCCAGACCTTGCTGATAGGATGCGATCCATGATTGCGCGTGTCGTTCGGCTTCTGTGCCATCGGACATCCCGATGAGTTCGAGCACTGAAAGACCTTCCTCACGCCCGTAAACGGCGATACTGTCAATCTCCCGAGTCACAACAGCGCCGCGAGCCAGACGCTCCGTGGCCTCACCGATCAGAATCCTTGTACCGAAAATCTTGTTCGCGCTCTCCAGCCTGCTTGCGACATTCACAGCGTCGCCGATCACCGTATAGTTGAGGCGCAACTCTGACCCGATATTGCCGACCAGCATACAGCCGGAATTGATTCCAATGCGAATCTGCAACGGATTGCCTTGATCGTCCGAAAGCCCGGATTCCTTGATGGCCGACTGGCAGGCCAGCGCAGCACGGCAGCAACGCGCCGCGTGGTCCGGCTGCGGCGCGGGCGCTCCCCAGAATGCCATCACCGCATCGCCAATAAACTTGTCGATGGTTCCTTCGTGAGCGACGATAATTTCCGACATGATGTCGAGATACTTCGACAGCAGCGGTACGATCCGGTCGCCCATTCGTTCGGAAAGACCGGTGAAGCCGGCGACGTCGATGAACATCACGGTCAGTTCACGAACCGTCCCTCCTGGCCGGGCTTCGATGCCCTGCCGCACCAGTAAGCGAACAAGATCGGCGGGAATAAAGCGGCTGAATGCGGACAAGCCGCCCGCCATTTCGGCGATGGCGCCGGACAGGCTGGCGATCTCCTTGAGGTGCGAAGGATGACGCCTGACCTTCTCCAGTGCGAAACTCTCCACATGCCGGATTTCGCCGACCACCCGCGAGAGCGGGGTCGCAATCATTCCGCGCGCGAGCAAGGCTGATCCGATGGCGGCCAGAAGAGCCCCCACGGCAAGACCGGCAATCAATCGCCGGAGCGCGGCTTCGACCGGGCCGAGAAATTCGGATTCAGGAATCACCGTCGCCAGCGACCAGCCGGGAAACGGCAACGGAGTGAGAGCGGCCTCGTATGCCGCATCTCCAAAGATCAATCTGTCCCGCCATGCCGCCTTGCGGCCGTCGTCGCCGGCGCGCGCCACTGCCATACGCGCCAACGGCAACAGCGGTTGAGCGCTCCGCGTATGCTGCAGCTCGTCGGCTTGCCTGTCAGGCGCAGCAACAAGATCACCATTTCCGTCGAAAATGAACGCCGCCCCCGTTCGCCCGACCTCGAGTTGGGAAAGAAAACGGGCCAGACGGGTGTATTCGATCATCACCGCAAGCACGCCCTGCCGCTCCTGATAGACGTCGATGGGGCCTGCGAAGGCGATAGAGCTGCGCTCTCCAATGGGATGGTTGATAACCCGGAACCATTGCGGCTCCTCGGAGATCAGCCCGGTCCTGAACCAGGGCTGATCACGGACACTGAAATCCGTCGGCTCGAAACGGCGGTTTTCAAACTCAATGTCGCCGGGCACGACCTGATATTCGTCGATCCTGCGTTGGTGCGGATCGGTCTGTGCGATCTCCATCATTTCAAGACGCCGATCGCCCAGCTTGTGGGCCGAGAAGAACGATCCGTCCGGCCATCCAAACGCAACCCACGAAATATCGGGCTGCGACTGCAACTGGGACAGGAAAACAAACTCGCGCTTGTCCGCCTCGCGTGTCTCGAGCACGTTTTGCAGAAAAAGTGTCCGGATCGCGGTGAAGGCCGACCGCGCTTCATCCACGATCGCGGAGACTTCCTTGCGAACGGCGGCCACGATCTGTTCGTTGATCGTGCTCGCGAGTTGTCGGCTGACTGTATCGGCCGTTCGCCACCACAAAAGACTCGACATCACGGCGGTCAGAAGAATGGCCGTCAGAACCAGCGCGGATATCGCAAGACGAATACTCACCTGTGTGGCACGCCATTTTCCGCCGCGCAGATCGCGCTTGCTGGCCTCCATTCCGAATACTCCTTGCATCGCGCGCAGTTGTGCAATCAACGCAGTTCCGGGATTTCCAGCCGATTGACAAAAATCGTCGCAATCGCGAGCGACACGGCGATGCCACCGACGCAGGCGAGCCAGCCGATGCGATCGAACAACTGACCGAGAACGGCCGTGCCGACGAGGCCGCCGAGAAAGTAGCAGGCGAGATAAACACCGCTGGCGACGCCACGGTTCGCCGTGGCGGCGCGCCCGACAAAGCCCGTCGCGACAGCCTGGGCAAAGAATGTCCCGATGCCGACCATCACCATGCCGCACATCACGGCCGTAAGCGACGGCAACAGCAAGAGCGGCAGGCCCGCCAGCGCGAACACCAGCGCCCCCGATAGCGCGATCCGATATCCGAACCGTATCACGGCATTGCCGGCCAGGAGGGTCGTAACGATCGACGGCAGAAAGACAAAATACACAAAGCCGAGCTGCATGCGATCCAGCGACAGCGGCGGGAGCACCAGCACGAAATTGACATAGGTAAATGTGCCGATGAATGCGAACAGAATGCAGAATCCGATGACAAAGGCCGAACGCAGTGGCGGAGCCTGCCAGTGATCGCGCAACGCAGACAGCGGTGACTGGATCGTCTCGCCGGCGATGACACCGGGCCGCGCGCGATTGATTGTAAAAAACACCAATGCGGCGCCAACCAGGTTCAGGATGGCAAAGAACAAGAAATTGGACGCCAGTCCGAAATTGTCGGCGACCGCCGCCGAGATCAGACGCCCGATCAAATTGCTTGCAACATTGCCGGTGATGTACGCGGCGAAAGCGCTTCCGGCATCCATGCTGCTGCACTGTTCTCCGAGATAGGCCAGCGTCAGTGCAAATGCTGCGGACATACAGAGGCCCTGTGTAATACGCAGTATCGCAAAACTCGTCAGATCGGGTGCAAATGCGAGGCACGCGGTCGGAATCGCGAGCCCGGCCAGACTGACGAGAATTCCTGAGCGCCGCTCGATTTTCGGACTGAGCAGTCCCACGACCAGGCCAGAAATAGCCATGCCCACCGTGCTGGCGTTGACGGCAAGTCCCATCGCGGCCGGGGATACAGCATAGTGCCGCGCCAGCGTTGGCAGGATTGCCTGGGTGGCGAAAAGATCGACCACGGTCAGAAACGCGGTAAGCCCGATAATGGCTGAGCGCAACAGTCCGCCTGACGCGCGCTCCGGCACAACAGCTTCGTGCAGATGTGTCATGCTTGCCATGGAGTTCGCGCCTGTGGAGCTGAAAGAATGATGTGACGCCCCGTCAGGGCAGGGCGGCCGGGGCAAGCGGAGCGTCACATCACGCGGCAGGGGATGGGGGAAGCGGCCTGCCGCAACTCATTCATCACATGTGATGATCATTTGGGTCCTTGCGGACGTCGCCGACATAGAGCACAGCGGGCGTATCGCTCAGATTCTTCCACCAATGCGATGTGCCGGACACTTCGGGGCGGATTTCGCCTGCCTTGTGCAGGATCGGCCCGGCGCAGTTGCTTGCATATTCGATGATTTCGCCTTCGGCGATGTAGATCAGCGCCGGACGATCGTCGTGACTATGCCACGGCACAATGCCGCCGGGCTGAATGACGAGCTTGCGGAAACGAAGCTCGCGCCCCTTGATCTTCGCGGGCTGCTTTTCAAGATCAATGGCGCCAAGTGTCGTATCAGTCACGCCGACCGGCTTGAAGTCGACTTTCTCACGCACACCGGGCTTGAACTGATCCGCGGGACACTCACCCGCCGAAGCGGCGGTTGCGGTCAGCCCGGATCCTGCGATCAGCAATGCTGCGGCGATACCTTTTCCCAACATACCGAAATCTCCTGCGTTGCGCCGGTCAGCGACGGTGCCCCGGCGATGACGCCACCTTCGCCGAACAAGACTTCCGCCTGAAATGCCGCCTCGCTTTGGTGTCGATAGCGGTGCGCTATCAGGAAGACCAACCTGGATTTCACCGGACTCGGTTCAGCGATGTGCGGGGCTCACAGCAGGTTCTTGATATCGGACGAAAATGTCGGATACGCGTAAATCCGACGCTTGAGCGACGCCGCCGGAATGCGATGCTCGATAGCCAGCGCAAAGAGATTGATCAGTTCTTCACCCGCGTGCCCGACGAGATGCGCACCGAGAATGAGTCCGCTTGCGTCATCGGTGATGACTCTGGCCCACGCGGCCGTTTCGGCATAGGTGCGTGACGAGAGCCACCCCAACATGTCCGTGTCGCGGACCCTGATCTCGTGCCCCTCCTCACGCGCAGCCTGCTCGGTCAGGCCGACGCTGGCGAGCGCGGGCACGGTATAGACGGAGGTTGCGAGCGCATCGTAATTCGGAGTATGGCGGGCGCCCTCGACAATATTGCGCCCCACCAGGTCTCCTTCGTAGGTCGCGACGGGAGACAGTTGCGGCGCGCCCGGTACTGCGTCGCCGCAGACATAAACACGGGGATTGGAAACCGAGCGAAGCCAGGGATCGAGTGTGATGCGGCCGTCGACGTGCGTGACGTTCCCGGCAGCCAGATCGAGATGATCGACGTTGGCAATGCGCCCGGCGCCATTCACCGCCCGGTCGGTCACGATGCCGTGCTCATGCCCCTGATGGCGAAAGACAACATGAAGCTGGCCGTCGTCCCTCCTCTCAATCCTCCGCACATCGACTCCGGTCAGAATGCGAACGCCGATGCGTTCGGATTCGGCCCGGAGCCTTTCAACGGCGGCCGGTTCGATAGCCGGCAATAATTGCGGCAGCGCCTCCAGGACAGTGACCTCGACACCGGCACGGGCATAAACATGCCCCAACTCCAGAGAGATCACGCCGCCACCAATGAATACAGCCGAGCGCGGCAACATCCGGTCAATGAGAATATGATCCGAGGTCACAAGATTGTCCGCGCCAGGAAAGGCAAGAGGGCGCGGCTTCGAGCCGGTCGCGATTACGATATACCTCGCGGCGAGAGAGCGATCTCCGACGCAAACCGTATCCGGTGCGACAAAGCGCGCTTCGCCACGAACAATCTCGACGCCCCGCCGCTGCATCGAGGCGTGAAGTTGGGAGGGAATCGGCGCGACCATTGCCTGCTCGCGGTCGATCAGCGCCGACCATTCGAGCTTTGGCCTGCCGACGGAGATTTTGTGGGTCTGCGCCCGCGCAATCTCGTCGAGTGCATGGCCGGCAGCAACCAGAATTTTCTTTGGCGTACAGCCACGATTGGGGCATGTGCCGCCGAGATCGCGGGCCTCGATCATGGCGACAGACAGTCCTGCCGCCCGCGCGGGGCCGGTGACGCCGATCCCGGCATTGCCGCCGCCCAAAATTACGACATCGAACTGTTCGGTGATCATCGGGATTCCGCAACGTTACTTCGCAGTGATCGTAGACGTGATGGACCGCACCACCATCGTCGCCATCTTGAACTGCGCATCGCGATTGGTGATTCCGTGCCGCCTTGCGATCCAGCCAAAATCAGTCCACACGGCGTGAACGTCGCCATTCTCGTCCTGTGTCAGCAACAGGCGTACAGGCCAATCCAGTCCGGCGTCCGGATTGGCTGTGATGAACTGCGTGCCGAGCGGTGGATTGCCGAAGACCAGTAAAATCGACGGACGCAGCTTGACATCCGCATCGGCTGCGAGCTTCGCCTGATCGATCTCCATGAAGAACCGTATGCCCTTCTTCGCGATGTCCGCCTTGATCCGGGAGATGGCTTCGCTCATCGGAACTGCGCTTTTAACCCGAATGATGCCGTTGTGGCTGTCGGCGCGCACAACTGACCCAGCGGCGGACACAAGCACCGCCAGCAGCAGAATTGTGACAATGAAATTGGAAAGACGATTGATCATGGCATGACCTCGCGGGTGTGAATGACGTTGCACCCAGCATGTCCACCGCGTCGTCACCTGCGAAATGCTGCGTTGCTACCAAGTCTATAGCCGTCCGCTATCCCGCCGCGGGATACGCGGCGGCTATCGTGTCAATCGTCCATCGGCATTTTAACGCTGGCCCAATCCGGCCTTCCATGCGCAGGCCCGAACAGCGGGCCGCTTCAACCTCATGACGGGAATCACCATATGTCCAAGAGCAATGTCATCACCTCACTCGCCGTCGCCAGCGCCCTTTCATCGGCGCTTTCCATCGCTGCGACGCCTTCGCAGGCGGAGAGTTCAAAGGAAAAGTGTTTCGGCGTTTCGCTGAAGGGGCAGAACGACTGCGCCGCCGGCGCGGGCACGACCTGCGCGGCGACATCGAAGGTCGATTACCAGGGCAATGCGTGGAAGCTCGTGGCCAAGGGCACCTGCACCACCACGTCCACTCCGTTCGGACCAGGGTCGCTGACGCCGATCAAGCGACCGGCGTGATAGCTCTTTCGCAAGCCTTGAGATGCTGGCGGAACGGTTTCCGCCAGCGCTTCACGACAGCCAGCCGGAGGCGAGCATGAACTTTGCTGAACGCTATCTCATCGAGGCTGAATGCCGGCTTGATCGCGCCTCTCCCATGCGCGCGTTGCCGGGCCTCAGCGCCGGTGCAGGCCTGAAGCACGAACATGCAGCGGACATTTTAAAGGGCGCCGGCCAGGTCGATTTCTTCGAGATTCACGCCGAAAACTACATGGGCGCGGGTGGTCCGCCTCATCATCTGTTGCGGCGGATTCGCTCCGACTATCCGCTGTCGATTCATGGCGTGGGCCTTTCGATCGGCGGCGCCGAACCGCTCGCCCCCGATCATCTGGCGCGATTGAAGGCGTTAGTCACCCGATACGAGCCGTCCGCATTCTCCGAGCATCTGGCGTGGTCATCGCACGAGGGCCGTTTCATGAACGATCTGTTGCCGCTCCCCTACACCATCGAAACGCTGGCGCGGGTTGCCGAGCATGTGCATCAGGTGCAAGACGCTCTCGGGATGCGCATGCTGCTGGAAAACCCGTCAACTTATGTCACGTTCGCCAACTCGGACATGACGGAAACCGATTTTCTGCGTGAAGTTGCCCGGATGACCGGCTGCGGCCTTCTGCTCGACGTCAACAATGTCTACGTGTCCGCGACCAATCAAGGCATTTCGCCAGACCGCTACGTCGACGACTTCCCGATGAAGCATGTCGGCGAGATTCACCTCGGCGGATTTACGGAGGACGCCGATGATTTCGGCGTGCGCCTCCTGATTGACAGCCATGGCGCGAAAACGGCGGATGCGGTGTGGGATCTGTACCGCCATACACTCAGGCGCAGCGGTCCCGTCCCGACGCTTATTGAATGGGACAACGACATTCCCGAATTCAAAGTGCTCGCCGCGGAGGCTGCGCGCGCCCGGGCAGTTCTCGGCCTCGAAGCCAGACGGCGCAACCGCGTCACGGCCGCAGCCTGACGGAGACGCATCATGCGGTTTAATCATCTCAGGACCCAGAGTGCTTTTGCCGCCGCGCTTCTCGAGCCAGCCTCGCTCACGCCCCCGTTTCTCACGGCAGCGAACCGCTCCAGGGCGCTGGCCGGCTTCAATGTTTACCGGAACAATGTTGCCGCCGGACTTTTCAACGTTCTCGCGTCGCGTTTTGCCGCTGTCAGACGAATCGTGGGCGACGAGTCGTTCCTGCCGGCGGCTCGCGATTTTATCGCGTCGTGCCCGCCGCGTTCGGCTGTTTTGATGGAGTATGGCGATGAATTTCCCGGTTTCGTGCGCCGCCGCGGGGCGGCTGCGTGCTTCAGGTATGTCGCCGATATTGCAGATCTGGAGATTGCTCGCGGCCGTGCCTATCACGCCGCAGATGCGACGCCATTAGGCCACCGAGCGTTCGCGGCACTTTCCGGTGACGAATTTTCGAGCAAAAGAGTGACGCTGCATCCCTCTGTATTCCTGCTCAGATCACGATTTCCGGTCGTCTCGGTCTGGCAGGCCCACCAGGCCGGCGCCGGGGATCATCCGACGCATGCACGCGGCGCAGAAGCTGCACTGATTTCCCGTCCCTTCCTCAACGTTGAGGTACATTTACTCACGGACGGCAGTTATGCGTTCCTCAATGCGTTGTACAGCGGCAGTACGATCGCGGAGGCGTTGAATACGGGGGCTGACAACGCAGCCGCGTTCGATCTGACCGAAAACCTGTCGTTGCTGATCAGCTCAAATATCGTGGTCGCGCTCTACTGAAGATAAATTGGTTCCGCAGCGAACCGATCGCGGCTACCGGGCGAATTGCGGCAACGTATGCGTGCGCGTCCAGATCAAATGATCCAGCGAAATCGCTCCCGGACCGCGCGCGATGATCGCAAGCAGCAGCGCCGCCCAGAGCAGGTGTTCCGGCCAGGCGCCGGGATAAACAAAGGTCTGAATAACGCCAACCATTCCAAGCAGCGCCAGCGCGGACAGCCTCGACGCCAGGCCGATGACAAGCAGAACCGGAAAGACATGCTCGGCGGCTGTCGCCGCATAGGCTGCGACGCCAGGCGGCAGCAAAGGCACCCTGTACTCCTCACGAAACAGCACGAATGTCTCCTCTCGCAGCATGAAGCCCGAGACCTTGGTTTGCCCGGAGCGCCAGAACACACTGGCGACAGCCAGGCGACCGACAAGAGCGACCAAACTCGGTGGAATTTGCTCCGCAATATCGCGGCCACGATTGAGCAGGACAGAGAATGACATGCCGACGCTCCTATTCTGCACGAAAGGCAACAATTGGCGAACAGCCAAGCGGGATTTCCCCGGCGGATAAAATGCCATTTCGCAATGGACGCGATAGAGACCCGACATGGCGTTGTCGCTGGACTTGTGAGGTCATCCACCCGATGATGCATGAAAGCCGCGGCTTGAACGGTCCATCATGACACCAGCACATACGCCAGCGATCACGCCTGAAATTATCGCCACGCTCCGGGAGGCATTCGAGACGTGCCGCGACATGGATGCCCCGTTGAGCGATCGGCTGGCCGCGTACGCAGCGGCAAGTTTCGAGGCGCTTCCAGCCTACGGACATGCTGTCGACCGGCTGGTCGCGCGCATCCATGAAAACGGCGGCGGAGAAACCGGTCCCGGGCCGGGAGATGTCCTGCCGCCATTCATACTGCCGGACGACACCGGTGCGTTCCGCAGCCTCGACGGATTTCTCGCAGAAGGGCCGGTTGCCGTGATGTTTCACCGCGGACATTGGTGTCCCTATTGTCGCCTGAGCCTGAACGCGCTGGTCCGCGCACAGAAGGAGATCGCGGCGACCGGCGGCCAGGTTGTCGTGATCACGCCCGAACGCCAGCCCTATGCTCGCCAATTCAAGGAGACGGCCAACGCGCCTTACCCGGTGCTGACCGATCTCGATAACGGCTACGCCATGTCGCTCGACCTTGCGATCTGGCTCACCCCGGACCTTCAGGACATTCTTTCCGTCAACGACTTGCCGCGATTTCACGGCAACGATGCCTGGATTCTGCCGATCCCGGCGACTTTCGTGCTGGGCCGGGATGGCGTGATCCGCGCACGCTTTGTCGATCCGGATTTCCGCAAGCGCATGGAAATCGACGACCTGATCGCCGCGCTGAAGGCTGGACGCTAGTTGAAGCGAGACCAGTCGGAGCCGCGCAACAGCCGGACGACCGCAGCGGCAACAGCAGTGCGCTGACGGCCGGCAACGCCATAGAGATTAAGCGTACGCTTGAGATCGAGTCTGTTGACGTCGAGACGCTTCAACGCGTCGGGGACGACGGAGCTTCTGGGGACGAACGCGACGCCGACGTCCGCCTCGAGCAAGCCTATCAAATCCCGCTCGGATGAAATTTCGTGCGGATGACCGATCTCGATATCCTGTTCGCGCAGACTCTCAGCGACCCGGCCGACGTGCTCGCAGTAGGTTCTGCTCAGGATCTGCTCCTCGGCCAGATCGGAAGGATCGACGCTATCGCGATTGGCCAGGCGGTGGCGGGAATTCACCACGAGTTGAAACCGTTCGGTGAAAAGCGGCCAGGCGTCAAGCCGATCCCAGTCGCTGTCAATCTCGGCGGCCAGCCCCAGTTCGGCCTCGCCGTTCTTGAGAAATTCTCCCACGGCCTTGCTTGTGCCACGCAGAAAGCGAAACTCAAGCCCAGAGAAATGGCGATTGATCTCGGCAAGAAACGGGATCACCAGAGACAGATCGACGCCTTCCGTCAGCGCAATGCGAAGCGAACCGACATCACCACTTTTGAAAGATGAGGCCAGTGAGCGTGCGCCCAGCGCCGCATCGTAGCACTGTTTCAGCAGCGGATGCATTCGCTGCCCGAGTTCGGTGAGCTGTGCCGCCGGACGCTCGCGGCGAAACAGATCGCCGCCCAGCTCCGCCTCGAGCTGCTTGATCGCGCGGGTCAGCGAGGGCTGCGTGACATTGCACTCGTCCGCTGCCCGCGTGAAATTCAGCGTGCGGGCCACGGCCAGAAAATACCGAACCTGATGCATCTCCATGGTGCCGGCCCCGTATCGCGATCACCCTGGCTGTTTCTAACGGAACTTTGCCCGAATTCCCAATGGAAACGCGATAGCGGCGGCCTATGGACATGGAAGCCGTCAGGCATTTCCGCCGCAGACCGGCAGCGGGCAATTTCAGGCATTGCCATCTTGCATAGCCGAAGGGTGTTTCCATGAATGTTCAGGCCCAGCCAAAAAATGCAGCAAGTCTCTCCCTGCGGGGCAAGATCGCACTCGTCACCGGCTCGACGAGCGGAATCGGTCTTGGCATCGCGCACGCCCTCGCCGCCGCCGGCGCAGCCGTCGTGCTGAACGGCTTCGGCAGCGCGGACGAGATCGCAAAAGCACGAGCAAATATCGAAGCCGGGTTTGGCGTCAGTGTCGGCTATTCCGCCGCCGATATGTCTGACCCGGCGGCCATTGGCGAGATGATCAGCAGCATCCTGAGGGATCACGGCCGTCTCGATATCGTCGTCAACAATGCAGGCATCCAGCATGTTGCGCCGATCGCCGAATTTCCGGTGGAGAAATGGAATGCGATTCTCGCAATCAATCTTTCCTCGGCTTTCCATACGACCCGGGCGGCCCTGCCCGCGATGAGGGAAAACGGCTTCGGCCGCATCATCAATGTCGCATCCGCGCATGGACTGGTGGCATCGCCGTTCAAGGCGGCCTATGTCGCCGCCAAGCACGGTATCGTTGGATTGACCAAGACCATCGCGCTGGAAAGCGCGGAGGAAAACATCACCTGCAATGCGATCTGCCCGGGCTATGTCTATACGCCGCTCGTTGAAACGCAGATCGAGGGGCAAGCCAGGGCGCATGGCATTTCCCGCGACAAGGTGATCCGCGACGTGCTCCTCGCACAGCAGCCGAACAAGCGCTTCGCTAACGTGGAGGAGATCGGGGCGCTGGCCGTCTTCCTCGCCAGCGATGCCGCAGCATCAATCACCGGAACAGCCTTGCCGGTCGATGGCGGCTGGACCGCGCATTGAGGTGGCGTCATGACCCGTCACAACGGCAACGAACAAGACGCTCTTCCCGGTCAGGTCGTTCTTGTGCTGCAAGGCGGCGGCGCGCTCGGATCCTATCAGGCAGGCGTCTATCAGGCCCTGCACGAAGCCGGGATCGAGCCGGACTGGATCATCGGCACCTCCATCGGCGCCATCAACGCAAGCCTGATCGCCGGAAATCCGCCCGAACAGCGGCTTGAGCGGCTGCAGGAGTTCTGGACGCGCATGGAGCAGCGGCCGGTATTCACCTTTCCGGGCGCATGGCCCGGCTTCCACGACGCACTGGGTTACTGGACAACCTTGATGCAAGGAATTCCCGGGTTCTTCACTCCGAACCCGTTGGCCCATACAGGCTTAAACTATCCTCTCGGCGCGGATCGGGCCGGTTACTATTCGACCGGCGCGTTGGAAAACACACTGCTGGAACTCATCGACTTCTCGCTCGTCAATCGATGCGAACCGCGGCTGACGGTCGGCGCAGCTCACGTCACCACCAGCCAGATGCGCTATTTCGACAGCCGCTCGCACAATCTCGGCGTCAAGCACATCATGGCTTCCGGCGCACTGCCACCCGCATTTCCGCCGATCCGAATCGACGGCGAACTTTACTGGGACGGCGGGATTCTCTCCAACACGCCGACCGAAGCCGTGTTTGACGACAATCCGCGCAAGGACTCACTGATCTTCGCGGTTCACATGTGGAACCCCGCCGGTGGCGAACCGCAGACGATGGCGGAGGTCCTGAATCGTCACAAGGATATCCAGTACTCCAGCCGGATCGCCAGTCACATCGCCCGGCAGGAGCAGGCGCACCGGCTGCGGCATATCATCACCGAGCTCGCGGCACGTCTGCCGGACGATCTGCGCCAGAGCAACGAAATCAAGTCTTTGACGGCCTATGGCTGCCCGACACGCATGCATGTGGTCAGGCTTCTTGCCCCGCAACTCGAACGCGAAAACCATACCAAGGACGTCGATTTCAGTCCGTCGGGAATCAAGCAGCGCTGGCACGCTGGATACATTCACACGCGCCGCGTCCTTGAACGCAAGCCGTGGCGAGGTGAATTTGATCCGCTGGCCGGAGTCATCCTGCACGAAGAGGATCGTGCGCCGGCAATGGCGGCGGAATAGAAATCCGTTTCGTCAGGCCTCGGGATCGGGACATCGCCTCATGACCTCTGCGACAATCGGTCAGCGCCTGCAGGAAGCCTTCGATCACTGCCGTGAGATGGAGGGGCCGGTCAATGACCGGCTCGCGGCTTATGCGGATGCCCTGCGCAAGATCAATCCGGAATTCGCCGACGCGGTTCAGCGTCTCATTGATCGGATGCAGCAGAACGGTTGCGGCGAGAACGCGCCGAAGCCTGGCGATCCGATGCCGGCATTCGCGTTACCGGACGATGCCGGACGAATCGTGACACTGGACGATCTGCTGCAAAAAGGACCCGCCATCATCACCTTTCAGCGCGGACATTGGTGCCCGTTTTGCCGGATCAATCTTGCGGCGATCTCGCAGAACATCGACGCAATCCGTCGCGTGCGCGGGCAGATCGTGGCGATTACTCCCGATCGCCAGGAATTCTCGGTCGCATTCAAGTCGGACAGTTCAGCGCAATTCCCCATTCTGACCGACCTCGACAATGGTTATGCGCTGTCACTTAATCTTGCGATCTGGGTGGGCCGTGAACTCGAAAGGATGATGGGCGAACGCGGGCGTAGCCTGCCGGATTTTCAGGGCAACGACGCCTGGCTGTTGCCGATCCCCGCAACCTTTGTCGTGGGCAAGGACGGAGTCATCATGCGGCGTTTCGTGGACCCGGATTTCCGCCGACGCATGGACATCGACGATCTTCTCGGTGCTATCGCGCATTGAAGCGGATACGGCATTTCACCGTTCGCCACACTCCACAACGAAAAGCCGGCCACGCCTCTGGCCCGACCGGCTTTCGGTGGGTAGATTGTCAGAAACCGCGCGCGCCAATACCGCCCTTACGGATATGGCCGTAATTGACCGATACCGCTGCCCGGTCCATCGAGGCATAGCTGCTGGTCCTGGGGTCCGCGGCCGACGAGGCCTCCAACGCCGGCGCTCCCTTTGGGCCGCCCGTATAGGTCCCGCTTCCAGCATGCGCCGTCGTTGCCAGGCCAAGCGCACTTGCCGCAATCAAGGTGATCTTGAGAATGTTCATGACTTTTCTCCGTGAGATACTGGAACATGCGACACGCCGCATGCCTGAACGGAGATTGTCAGAGGGTCTCACCGGTTTGAAATATTGGCTGGCTCTCATGCCGATAGCGCCGCTCTATGTAACAATGCGCCGCCGGCAAGCATTTGTATTTGCAAAACTCACAGACCGGAGTGCGCATACAAAGATAAGCAACAGGCCGACATCGCTCGCGGGCCGGCAAGATTTAAACCTGCTGCCAGACCGCTAAAAGCGAGCCAGTAAACCGGAAAGATCGCGAAATAAACGAGATCACATTGCGGGAGCCGGCGCCGGCGCGTTCTCATCTCTTGCGCGGACGTAGGCCGGCCGCGCGACGATGCGGTCGAGATAAGGCTTCGCGATGTCGCATATCCCTACGCCATAGGCGATAGCCCATTCGAGACATGTGGCGAGGAGAATGTCGGCGGTCGTAAACTGGTCGCCGATCAGATAGGTTCGGCCGTCCGACAACGCGGTCTCCACATGCTTGAGCTGATCACGGAAGTATTCGGCGGCGCGATCCACCACTTCTGGCGAGTGGCCATAGAGATGAGCCAGGCCCTGATTCACACCATGACGTCTCATCACATAAAGACTTGTGGAGTCGAGCTCTGTCACAATGAAGAAACTCCACTCCAGCCATGTCGCATACTTCTGCCGATCTTTGGGAATAAAGGATCGTTCCGGACTGCCGTAGGTCTTGGCGAGATAGGCAACAATCGCAGCGCTTTCTCCGATGACAAAATCGCCATCCTGCAGCAGCGGCACCTTCTGGCGAGGATTGAGCCGGGTGTATTCAGGTGTTTTGGTCTCTCCCGTTCGAGGCCCGATCGGCCTCTTTTCATACGCCAGACCGAGTTCATGCAAAGTCCAACAGGGCCGCATCGTGCGCGGCGTACCTGCTCCCCAAAGGATGAGACCATTTGTCATTACCAGGTCTCCACCGACGGTCTCAGATCGAGTTCATGCGTCCAGCCATCGCGGCTTTGATGATGGGTAAACCAGTAGGCATTCGCGATTGAAGATGTCTTCGTCAGGCTGTCCTCGGGAATTTCAGCGACATTGACGCCTGCAGCCTTCATCCGCTGGTGGATCGCCTCGCTATCCACACCCGCGTCGATGAGAAGATGGACGACATGGATATTGTTCGGTCCGAGTTCGCGCGCCATCGCTTGCGCGACCGCGCGTAAGCCGAATTTCGCCGACGAAAATGCGGCAAAGCCCTTGCCGCCACGTACACTTGCTGTTGCTCCGGTGAACAGGATGGTACCGCGACCACGGGGCACCATGTACTTCGCGGCTTCCCGGCCAACAAGGAAGCCGCCGTAGCAGGCCAATTCCCATGCCTTGAAAAACAGTTTTTCGGTTGTCTCCAGTAATGGTTTGGCAACATTCGAGCCGGCGTTATAGAGACAGACTTCGATCGGACCGATTTCGCGCTCCACCTTTGCAAAAAGCGCCTGAACATCGGCCTCCTGCCGCGCATCGACGCTCACCGCGCGTACATCCCGGCCCGCCTTTGTCAGGTCATCAACCAGTTCACGGGATTTTTCCGCATCTCGCCGCGCGATAACCACTTTGTAACCGCCGTCTGCGAACCGCTGCGCGACCGCAGCGCCGATTGCGTCTCCTGCTCCGACCAGCAGAACCACGCCGTCTTTTCTTCCGGACATCACGCACTCCAATGCTTCGATAGGTATGTTGATCTGTTGCTCAACCGGCAGTTCTGACAGCCTTGCTTGCGACCATCTTGTCGATGGCGGCGTCGGCATAACCGAGCTCGCGCAGGACGTCGCGCGAATGCTCGCCGACGCGCGGTGCCGGACCGCCAATCGCGGCCTTGTTCACCTCGAAGATCGCCGCGGGCTTCGGCTGGCGCACTCGGCCCACCGTCGGCTGGTCGAACTCCTCGATCAGGCCGCGCGCCACCACCTGATCGTTGGTGATGATCTCGCCCCGGCGCAGGATCGGCGAGCACGGCACATCGGCCGCGTCCAGGCGCTCCAGCCATTCGGCGGTGGTGCGCTGGCTGATATATTCCTGCATCTTGTTGATACGCGCGGTGGCGTTGATGAACCGCGCGCTCGGCGTCGCGAAGCGTTCGTCCTTCGCAAGCTCCGGATCGCCCGAGGCCTTGCAGAAGCCCTGCCATTCGGAATCCGAGATGGTGCCCGCGGTGATGTAGCCATCCAGCGTCTTGAACACGAGATCGGGCCGGTCGTTCGGATCCGCCGCGGCGGCCTCGGTGCCGACCACGGTGTATTGCATCATGCCTTCCGGCCACAGATACGAGATCATGGTGTCGAGCATCGCGACCTGGATGTAATCGCCCTTCCCGGTCTTCTCTCGGGCATAGAGCGCCGACGACACCGCCTGCGCGGTGAACACCGAGGTGGTCTTGTCGCAGACGATGGTGCGGATCATCTGCGGCCGGTTGGTCACCGGCTGCGACTGGATGTCGGCGAAACCCGACAGGCCCTGAATGATCGGATCGTAGACCCGCTTCTTGACGTAGGGCCCGCTGTCGCCCACCCCGCTGATCGAGACATAGATCAGCCGCGGATACTTCCTGCGCAACTCCTCGTGGCCGAGCCCGAGCCGCTCCATGGTGCCGGGACGGAAGTTCTGCACCAAGACATCCGCCTGCGAGGCCAGCTTCGCCAGCACCTCGCGTCCTGTCTCGCTCTTGATGTCGATGGACAGCGAGCGCTTGCCGCGGTTGCACGACACGAACAGCGCCGAGAACTCGCCCGCCGCGTCGATCAGCGTCCGGCTGCGCCGCGTGCCGTCGCCGCCGATCGGCTCGATCTTCAGGACATCCGCGCCCTGATCCGCCAGGAACATCGTGGCGTAAGGACCGGACACCACCGCCGTCAGATCAAGAACGCGAACACCATTCAATGGACCGGACATACTCTTCCTCATACTACAGCCCCGAGCGGAAACGCCCGGCTCAATTGATCAGACACTCAGATAGGTGCGCCTGACATCTTCATTGGCCAGCAGCGCCCCGGTTTCCCCGGCGAACTGCACGCGTCCCTGGCTGAGCACGTAGACGTCATCCGCCAAACGTGTCGCAAGATGGTAATTCTGCTCAACAAGCAGGATCGGAATGCCCGACGCCTTCACATCCACCAAAACATGTTCCAGCGTCTCGACGATCACCGGTGCGAGGCCTTCGCTTGGTTCATCGAGAACCATCAAATCGGGAGCCGCGATCAGCGCGCGCCCCACCGCCAGCATCTGCTGCTCGCCGCCGGACAGTTGGCCGCCGAGACTGTGACGGCGTTCAGCCAGACGCGGAAACACCTCATAGACATATTCAATTGGCTTCCGCGCAGGCCGGTGACTGGCGGCGCTGCGCGCGATCGCAAGATGCTCTTCCACAGTAACGTTCGCGAATATCCCGCGATTCTCAGGCACAAAGGCAATTCCCAGACGCACGATGCGATGGGTCGCCGCATGCGTGATATCCCGTCCTTTGAACCTGATCTGTCCTTGCCGCGCCGGGACAAGTCCGAGGATCGAGCGGAGCGTCGTCGTCTTGCCCGCGCCGTTGCGGCCGAGAATGGCTACGCAACGGGACGACGCGACATTGAGATCAATGCCTTGAAGGATATGACTCTCGCCGTAGTAGGCGTGAACATTTCTGAGCTCAAGCATGATGGTGCTGTCCCAGATATGCCTCGATCACCCGAGGATTGGATTGAACTTCGTCCTTGGTACCCGTCGCCAGCACCTTGCCGTAGCTGAGCACGGTGATGATCTCGCAGATTCCGAACACGACATCCATGTCGTGTTCCACCAGGATGATTGTCAGATTTCGCGGCAACCCGTTAATCAACGCGATCAGCCGCTCGCGCTCATCTGGCGACGTTCCGGCCGCAGGCTCGTCCATCAGCAGGATCTTCGGTTCGGCGCACAGGGCGATAGCAACTTCAAGCTGCCGCTTCTGGCCGTAGGAGAGTTCCCCGACTTTCCGATCCAGACAGGAATCAAGATGCATCTGCGCCGCGATGCGGCGTGCTTTCTCGATGATGTCCGGAAACTTGTCCTTTGAACGCAGCAGCGAGCGCCGCGACGAATGCGATGCCTGACAGGCAATCCGGAGATTTTCGAGAACGGTCAAATTCTCCAGCAGCATGTTTTTCTGAAACGAGCGCGACAACCCCCCGCGCGTCACCGCATCCGGATGACCGGCTTTAAGTTGCTGCCCATGAATCATGATCTCGCCGCTGGTCGGAGACATCCAGCCGGTGACCAGATTGAAAAGCGTCGTCTTGCCTGCGCCGTTCGGTCCGATCACCGCATGGCGCTGGCCTTGCGGAATAGAAAGATTGAAGTTGGAAATGACCTCAAGGCCGCCAAAGGCTTTGCGGAGATTCCTGATCTCGAGAGCGTTCATCGCCGCCGCTCCCACAAGGTCCGGATTGCTCCACCAATACCCCCTCGGAAGAACGCCACCACCAACATGAAGAAAATTCCGAAGAATAGATGATACTCCTCGGTCACCTGACTGAGCATGCTCTTGACCATGACGAACACAGCCGCGCCGATAAACGGCCCGACAACAACGTTGAGCCCGCCGATGATGGCCATGAGGATGCCCTCGCCGCTCATCTGCCAACTCATCGAATCGGGATTGATGAAATAGGTGTATTGAGACTGCAAAATGCCGGCGATCGCGCAAATCATGCCGGCGACCGCGAAAGACCCGACCTTGTAGCTGGGGACCGAATATCCCATCGCGGTTATGCGGGATTCGTTCTCACGAATGCCGATCAATACACTCCCGAAGGGCGAATTGACGATTCTCCAGACAAGGAAGAGGACGATCGCCGCGACGCCAAGCACATAGTAATAGAAAACAGCCGGATCGTCGGCGCTCAACCCCAGCAGCGACAGATCGGGCCGCGGAATTCCCGTCATGCCATCCGACCCGTTGGTCCAGCGCAGCTTCACCGCCGCGCCGTAAAACATCTGCGAGAAAGCCAGCGTAATCAGCAGAAACTCCACGCCGCGCGTCCGCGTACAGATTGCGCCGATCAAAACCGCCATCAGTCCGGAAACAACCAGCGTCACAGGAACGGACACCCACAACGGCCAGCCCAGCAAAGCCGTTCCGATCGCGATGCCGTATCCGCCGAAGCCCAGGAACATGGCCTGACCGAGCGAAACCATGCCCGTGTATCCGACGAGCAGATTGATGCCGGAGGCAAATACGCCGGCAATGAGAACCTCCACGGCCAGCGTCATTCCGTATGCCGAGGCTATGCGGGGGAAGGCCAGTAACGCGGCCGCCGTGAGCAAAAAGCCGGATATCCTGACCAGTCCCGTCTTGTTCATGTCACGGTCAACGACTTCAGACAGTTCCGTGTCCATGATCATGCGACTCTCCCGGCGACGCCGAACAGCCCGCGAGGCCGAAAGATCATGACGACAATCAGCAGCGCATAGATGGCAAACAGTTCGACCTCCGGAAGGAAGGCTTGCGCAAACGTATCCGTCATGCCGACGATCAGCGCGGCGTAGAACGATCCGCGGAGATTCCCCAGACCGCCGACAACCACCACGACGAAGGTCGTCACCACGATGCCGATACCCATGCTGGAGTAAATGCTCATGACCGGTGCGGCAACGATTCCGGCGAGACCGGCCAGTGCCGAACCGAGGCCGAACACAAGCCCGAAGACCACGTTGATGTTGATGCCAAGCGCCGTCACCATCTCGCGATTGTCGACACCCGCCCGCAAAATTGCGCCGATCAGCGTGCGATCAATCAGCAGTGTCAGCGCGACGGCGACAAGCAGCCCGACACCAATGATGAAGAGACGATAGACCGGATAGTCCATCCCTAACAGGGCAACGCGCCCTTTGAGAAGGTCGGGAAGCGCGATGCTGTAGAAGGCCGAACCATAGATGTATTCGACCGCACCTGCCGTTGCGAACAAAAGTCCGAACGTGAGAAGCGCCAGATCGAGATGCGTGGATCGTCCCCGCTGCGCGAGCGGCTGCAGTACAAAGTATTGCAGGATAAAGCCCAGCACGAACGGAAGCAGCGGCCCGATGAGCAACGCGAGCCAGAACGTGTGGGTGGCGTTGGCGACGACCAGCCCGAAGTAGGCGCCGATGGTAAAGAACGCCCCATGCGCCAGATTGAGGGTGTCCATCAATCCGAAGATCAACGTCAGTCCCACGGCCAGAAGAAACACCAGCATGCTCAACTGAATGCCGTTGAGAACTTGAACCAGGAAAATCTGCATATCTCACACGAAGGCAAGAGAACGGGGCCCCGCTCCGGCGGATCCCGCCTTTCGGTTAGAACGACTTGGTGCAGCCCGGCAGATCGCCCGCGCCAGGGAATTCATCCAGACCCTTGCGCTGGAGTTTCCCATCCGCACCCTTGATGATCTCAACCAGATAGACCTTTTCGAGCTGGGCGCTGTTTTGCGCATTGAACCAGATCTTGCCGCGCGGCGCGTCGAACGTCAGACCGCGCATGGTGGAAATAAACTTCGCGCGGTCTTCCGGAATTTTTCCGCCCAGCTTCTCCAGCGTCAGCATGATGGCCTTGCCGTTGTCGTAGCCGAGCTCTGCGCTGACGTCGGGCTCCATCTTGAATTTGTCCTGGTACGCCTTGACGAACTTGCGGTTCACCTCGGTCGGAACACCCGGATAATGCGTCGCGACGTGCCGCGCATTGATGGCGAGGTCTCCGAGCGCCGGCCACAGCGCTTCATCGTAAACCCAGTGGTCGCCAATCAGGGGAACCTTGCTCCGCAGTCCGAAATCGGCATGCTGCTTAACCACCTGAATGGCTTCAGCGCCGGCATAAAAAGCATAGATGATCTCGGCGTTGGCATTGGCGGCCTGCGTCAACGCCGCGCTGTAGTCCTTGGTCTTCTGGAACGGCGTCCAGATTTGCTCGACGACCTTGCCGCCATTCTCCTCAAAGCCTCGCCTGAAGCCGTCGATGAACGCGCGTCCGGCCGTATAGTCGGGGCCCATCGTCACAGCGGTCTTGATACCCTTGCTAGCCCAATACTTGCCCGACGCATATTCAAAGCCATTGGCGCTGAAAGACGTCCGCGCGATATATGGGCTGCAGAATTTTCCGGTGATCTCGTCCGCGAAGGCGTTCGCGAACACCAGCGGGACCTTGTTCTTTTCTGCAAGCTCGGAAATCGCGATACCGACGTTGGAGCCGATGATGCCTGCGACGATATCAACCTTGTCGCCCTGCACCAGCTTGTTGAATTTCTGCACACCGACACTCGGCGTCAGCTCGTCGTCGGCACGGATCACCTCTATGGGACGTCCGTTGCTCTTGTTGCCGAATTCCTCCAGCGCAAGCTGGAAACCGCGGTCGATGCTTTCCGCCGGAAGGGCATAGACGCCCTTGTAAGGCAGCATCAAGCCTATTTTGATCGGCGCCTGATCCTGCGCGCGGACGGTTGTGGTCGCGGCCGCTGCCAGGACCACCGCGGCTCCGGCACCCGCGGCAAAGCGCGTATATGCTTTGAATGAAAAGGCCATGTTCCCTCCTGACATGAAAGGGTGGGCCGTTTCCGCCCACCGCAAGTCCCGGCTTCGATCGTTCCTTTCGGAGCGACCTGCCCGGATTGTTATGGGTCAGCAGTAAGGGAGGAGCGCCTCGGCTGGCTTGCGCATTAGCGCCGTAACCTACGAAAGAGCGTCATGTTCTGGAGTCTGGCGAGGCGAATGCACCAATCCCCGGCTCTCAGCACGAAATGCGCTGGCGGTAGGATGACGGCGTCTCGCCGGTCATGTTGCGGAAACTGGTCGAGAAATGCTGGGCATGACCGAAACCGGCCGCCAGCGCCACGTCGGTTATGCTGGCATCCGATTCGGCCAGTTTCCGCTTCGCTTCCTCGATCCGAAGGCCAAGGACGTACTTGTAAGGTGTCTTTCCGACACTCTCCTGAAACGCGCGCAGGAAATGGCGCTTGCTGAGGCCGGCAATCTGCGACAGCTCTCCGAGCGAGATGGATTGCGAAAGATTGTCACGAACAAAATCCTCGATTCGCTTGAGGCTTCGCGCGGACAACCCGCCTTTCACGCCAGCGGCCTGGGGCTGCTGCCGTTCACTGACACGCGCGATGTGCGCGAGCGCCTGGATCGACCAGCCTTCCGCCATCAGGTCGAAAACATTGTCGGGTGTCGCCGCTTCCCGGCATAGCTCCGCGAGACTGCGCATGAGACTGGGATGTTCAAATGCAATCGTCGAGCTCGTAATAGCCGTCCGCAGCCGCTCGGTCACGAACGCCGGATTAAGAAAAACAACGGTGTAATCGAGCTCGGGCCCCACATCCCATTCGCCCTCGATTTCAATCGCCGCCGGAAAGATCGCCAATTGGGACTTTCCAACAAATCTGCAATCCACCGAACGTCCGTCGACGGTCGCATTCAAACGGCCGGCCCCCTTGGCAAACCAGAACAGCGACAGTTCGGGCTGCTTGAAGTGCCAGTACATCCGCCCCTGGCATTCGCGGCGAAGGACCTCAATGCGCATGCTTGTGGTATCGGTAATGACCGACGACACCAGATCCCCGCCGACCACGCGAACATATTCTTCTCCGGCCCGTCCCATGCCGTCCTCCAATCGCGCGATCGAGCGCCCACAAGGCGTTCGCGCGTTGAATTCATTAGGTTCTAAAGAAGAATGGACCAGATGAGGCTGAAAATCGAGCGATTTTCACGATGTCTGATCTGCCCTGCTTATGCTGCATCGCAGCGATCCCATGCAGGTGTCGATCTGGTTGATCGGGGAGTTAGTGCTTTCCGGCTGCACCAGCGGCAGGAAAAGCTGGAGGGCGAGGCCTTCCCTGTTCCTGCCGCGATGCTTCTTCTCCGTCAGCCGGCCTATTATTTCCGTCGTGTTGCGGCTTGGCAGGCCGCTTCACCGCTACAGCCCCTGTCAGCAAGCCCTAACACCGAAGATGTGCCGCACATCCAGAACAGAGTCGAACTAGCCGTCGCTTCCACCGCGGATCACCTCGCCAAAGGGCTCCCATCGGCTTCCCTTGAACCGCATCATCTGCATGTCTTCCAGTGGAGAAAAGTCGTTCTTGCCGGTGTTAATGACAATGCCGGGGATCAGAACATCTGATTCAAAATTCCTGATACCCGCGGCCTGTTTCATCACGTTCTCGCGTGTGAGGTTGTCGCCGCTCTGCTTGAGAACCTGAACCATGAGCTGCGCACCGAGATAGCCGTGCACCATCAGGCTGTCCGCCTTGTTCGCGTCCGGCATATATTTGGCCAGAAACGACGTATACGCCTTCATGCCGCGGTCGTTATCCCATTGCGGATCGGACGCATCCTTGATGAAAGTCCCCGACAGGACGCCTTGCGCATTCTCGACCCCCGCGGGCACCAGCACCGTGCCGACCGATGAAGCGACGTTGGGAATGAAGTGCATCGGCTTCCAGCCGAGTTCGCCGATCTTCTTGATGCTCTGCGCCACGAATTTTGGCGTCCCGAAGGAGAACATGACGTCCGCGCCGGAATGCCGGAGCTTGACGATCTGCGAGTCGATGGTCGGATCTGCGACCTCATAAGGCGCCTCCGCGACGATCATGGATGCTTTCGATCCCAGCCCGGCCTTCAGGCCGTTCAGCAATTCCTTTCCAAAGTCGTCGTTCTGATAAAGAATTGCGATTTTCGCGTCCGGCTTCTCGCGTACAATGTACGCTGAATAAATGGTGCCTTCTGTCTTGTAGCTGGTGCCAAGCAGCATCGTCCACGGATAGGCTTTCGGATCGCTCCATTTTGCCGAATAGGAAGCGGGAAAAAGCTGCGGCACCTTCCTGGCATTCATGTATTTCTGAATTGCGGAGTTCGACGGCGTTCCCATCGGACTGAAGATCAGCAGCACCTCGTCGCTTTCAACAAGTTTTCGGGCCTGTTCGACAGCCTTTGGCGGGCTATAGCCGTCGTCATAGGTGATGAATTCAATCTTGCGGCCATTGATTCCGCCCTCGTCATTGATCTTCTTGAAATAGGCCGCCTGTGTTTTTCCAATGACGCTGTAAGCCGAGGCCGGACCGCTGTAGGGCATGATGTTGCCAATCCGGATCGTCGTATCGGACGCGCCGGGATCGTACTTCTTCTGCGCCAGGGCTGGTGTGCCAACAACAACGCTGAAAACGATACCCGCCACAACCGACGATGTGATGCGCCTCATGATCCCCTCCGTTATCCTTGATTAGATAGTCAGTGAATGATTGCGGCACTCACGATCGGATCGCGCTGTCCGCAATGCCCAAGCCGCGACAGCCGCGAAAAATAGCCTCGCACAGAAGCGCGCGATCTTTGTGCGGGCGCCAAGTCAGGTCTGCCTCGTGTAAACGCGCCACGAGACTGGTGAGCGGGGATGCCGGAACGATCGGCTTGATTGTTACATTCCAGAGTGAGCATGGCGTAGATGCGATCAAGGCTGCACATGAAATTCTCCGCGGTTCGCGCCGCGAAGTTTGTGCGCGCCGCGCGCGCGGGAAAATGTCGAAGTCTGCCAAATGCCGCGTCAAAAAATGCCACCGGCAGGAAATCGTGGGCGCTCTTGACGCACGGGAGCGGCGGACGCGCCCCGAATCTACGCTTGGGGAATGGCGGGGCTGGCCCGACGATAGTGGGTCGGCGAATGACCCGTCCATTTCCTGAAAGCCTTGCGGAAACTGGTGGCATCGGCAAAACCGACCCGCTCGGCAACCTCGTCAATCATCAACTGTGTGTTCTCGAGAAATTCAGTTGCGATCGAGCGGCGCATGTTGTCGAGAACTGACTGATACGAAATTCCTTCCTGCGCCAGACGCCGGTGCAGCGTGCGCAGCGACAGGCCAAGCTGGTCTGCGATATCCTCCGCCGGCGGGAAACGACGCGGGCTATTCAGGCACGCCGTTCTGATGCGGCGAACCAGCTCGGTTTCGCCGGGACGTTCGGCAAGCACGACGTCGCAGAACTGCTGGCAGACCTGCGCGGTGATCGGGTTGGCGTTGGGACAGCGCCGGTCCAGCACAGGTGCCGGAAAATGCCACTCCATGGAGCCCGCGCCGAATTCGATCGGACAATTGAACATGCGCTCATAGTTCCGCCAATGCCGTGGCGCCGGAAACGGGAACAGCATGCGTGTTGAGGGAAAAGGCGCTTCCAGCACACGGCTGAACAGCGCCGTCATCGAACTGCGCCAGAATTCCGCGACGAATGGCAACAACTGACCAAGCAACTGCGTGCCATGACTCCGCAGAATCGCCATATCGTTTTCGACGTTCAGACTGATTTGCGGGACCGTCGATCCCGCCATGGTGATGTGCTCGACCGAGAACTTCAACCCCTCTCCGAACGTTGGACTGCTGACGATAGCATACCCGTAGATGCCATAGTCACTGATACGCTGCCGGGCGCCGGCGAGTAATCCGATATCGGATCGCCTGGCAAGCGCAATGGCGTTTCGATAAATTGCAAGGCGCTGCCGCCGGGAAATGCGGGCATGCGGATCTTCAAGCTGGGACGGCTGCACGCCGGTGCGCGCGAACAGATCCTTGACCGAGACGCCTTCAGTGGCCAGTTCAGCCGCAAGCGCGGCCAGTCCGAGCAGGCTTTGGGTAGAGGCGTCGATATCGTCCGATAACGGACTGAGAACCTTCCATGAAGACATGCTTCCTCCGGGCATGCGTTTTTCTTTCAGATTGGCACATTTTGACCCGCCGAGTCACCCGCCTGTGCGCTGCATGGCAGATTCGGACGCGAAGTTTGGCACTCTTTGACATTGCCGCGGCGTCTGGACAGCGACACGTTGCGACAACAACGAAACGTCGGCCAGACCCATCGCTTTGCCGATACGGTAGCCGGCATCATCCGGGCAGGAACTACAATGACCACAGTCACGCACGACATGGACGGCACGGTGGGGGTCGTCACGCTCGCCAAGCCGCCGCACAATCTCATCGACGATGCGATGATCGAAGATCTGATGACAGCCTATCATCAGGTGGCGGCGGCCGGATGCCGGGCCATCCTGTTGCGAAGCTCGATGCGTCATTTCTGCGCGGGCGCCGAACTCAAATCCTTCGGTACGACAACACACATCCAGAATGATGAAAAACGTTTCAAGGAATTCCTGCAGGCGATGGAGGACGTCCCGGTCCCAACAGTCGCGGCGGTCCATGGCGGCGTTCTCGGCGGCGGCCTCGAGCTCGCGCTGACCTGCGACATGATCATCGCGGCCGACACAGCGTTTTTCGGGCAGGTTGAAGTGACCGTCGGTCTTCTGCCACTGCTGGGTGGAACACAGCGGCTTGCGCAGCGCGCCGGTTCCGCACGCGCCAAGGAAATCGCAATGCTGGGACGGCGTCATACGCCGGAAGCGTTCGAGCGATGGGGTATCGTCAACCTCGTGGTGCCCGAAGCCGAATTGCCAATCGCTTCGCTGACCTGGGCGCGTCAGCTTGCAGCGGGACCGACGGCCGTCATCAAGGGCATCAAGATGCAGGCCAACCTGGAAGCAAGAGGCGGCGTGGGTGCAGCCGATGCACGGCAAATTGAAATCAACAACATGATCTGGAACGCCGCCGATCGCCAGCGTGGATTTGATGCCTTCTTCGCCACCGGTCCCGCTTCCGCCGTCTTCAAGGGAGACTGACATGTCGGCAGCTCCCCTCGACGGTCTGCGTGTGATTGATTTCACGCGCGTACTTGCTGGTCCTCATTGCACCAAGGCCCTGCGCGATCTCGGCGCGCAGATCATCAAGATCGAACCGCCCTCGGGTGACCTTGCCCGCGTCAGCCTTCCCCATGTCGGCAACATGGGCCTTTACTTTGCGCAACAGAACGCCGGGAAACGGAATCTCAGTATTGATCTGAACTGGGCCGAGGCGCGCGAGATCGTGACCGATCTTTGCCGAAGCGCCGACGTTATCGTCGAGAACTTCCGTCCTGGCACCCTCGCGCGCTTCGGACTGGCCTATGAAGATGTTCGCGCGTTCAATCCAAAGGTCATCTACGCTTCACTCAGCGGTTACGGTCAACAGACGTCCTGGCGAAACCGCCCCGCTTTCGCGCCAACAGTGCAAGGCGAGACCGGCCTCACCGCCATCGTCAGGGGGCACTTTGGCGACGCACTGTCGGAGCCGCGCGGCGACGCATGCAGCCATGCGGACGTTTACACCGGCCTGCAGGGCGTGATTGCAATTCTGGCCGCACTGAATCATCGCAACCAAACCGGAGAAGGCCAGCATATCGACGTCTCGATGGCCGCGACCATGCTGTCGGTCAACGAGCGCGCCGGCGCCCAGCTCTCAGGCATCGACACCGATGGTGAACCGATTGCGCTATCCGCGAACGAGTCGCACATTTTCGAGATGCCCGACGGTCGCCAGCTCACAATTGCCGGCAGTCCCATCTATACGCCGATGTTCAGCCGCTATTGCGCGATGATGAGACGCAATGACCTCTTGGGCGATCCGCGTTACGCGACCGCGCATCTGCGGCGGAAGAATCTTGCTTCGCTCCTTGCAGAAATCCGCGCATGGCTGATGACCTTCCCGGATCTGCTGCAGCTTCAAGCCCAGGTCAGCGAAGCTGGCCTGGCTGTCGGCACCATTCGGGACGTTCGTGAGTTCGCCGAGTCGGACTGGGTAAAGGAGTGGGGCGCAATCGTCGATGTCGATGACCGCGCCGGCGGCGCCACGCGCATGCCCGGCAATCCATGGCGATTCAGCGCATCTGTTCTCCCCTCACCCGGCGTTCCGGCTTTTCAGGGCGAGCACAACGAGGATATTCTTTCCGAGAACAACATTCCCAGATCACGGATCGAAGATCTCAAGATGCGTGGCGTGTTGCTCAGCCGTCAAAGCCCGGCTGGCGCCTACGACTAGCATCAACGACAGCAGACAGATTGAATGCGCCGCAACGGCGTAAGGTTTCCCGATGAAATCAGCGATCGACAGGACGCATGACATTAAGCTGCGGAGTTTCATCAAAACCGCCAATGACGGCGTCACCGATTTTCCGATCCAGAATCTCCCCCTTGGGATCTTCAGCCGTCATTCAACGGAGGCCGGTCCGGGGGTCGCCATCGGCGACCAGATATTCGATCTAAGGGCGGCTCATCGTCTCGGATTGCTTCCGCCCGATGTTCCGGGTGACGCCATCGAACAGAACTCGCTCAACGCCCTCTTTGCGCTCGGGCGCGGCGCACTTACCAGACTTCGCCATGCACTGTCGGCGCTGCTCAGCGATGCTGAAAGCAGCGCGCCGGTGCGCCGCCACGCTGTTGATCTGCTTGTGCCGATGAGCGATTGCCGCCTGTATCGCCCGACCAATGTCGGAAACTATACCGACTTCTATGCCGGAATTTATCATGCGAAAGCAGCAGGCGCATTGCTGACGCCGGAAAATCCGCTGCCGCCGAATTACAAGTGGGTGCCGATTGCCTATCATGGCCGCGCGTCGTCGGTGCAGATCGGGGGAGACGACGTCCGACGGCCCCTTGGACAACTGCCTCCCGTCCAGCCAGGTGATTCACCGGGATTCGGCCCCTGCAAACGGCTCGATTTCGAGCTTGAACTGGGGTTCTATGTGACCGGCGGCAATGCGTTGAGCGAAAGCATCCCGGTCAAGAACGCAGCCGGGCACATTGCCGGCTACTCCCTTCTTAATGACTGGTCCGCCCGTGACATCCAGCGCTGGGAGATGTTTCCGCTTGGACCGTTTCTCAGCAAGAGTTTTGCAACTTCTGTTTCGCCATGGGTCGTGACGGCGGATGCTCTCGCACCATTTCGTGTTCCCGCCATGGAACGCCCAGCGGGAGAGCCCGGACCGCTCGGCTATCTTCTTGACGCCGACGATCAGGCAAGCGGCGGACTGGACATTAACTTGCGTGTGCTTCTGTCTACCGAACGAATGCGCCGCGAAGGTGATCTGCCTGCGGAAATTCTTCGTTCAAACGCACGCTACTTGTATTGGACCACCGCCCAGATGGTGGCCCATCACACCATAAACGGCTGCAACCTTTGTGCGGGCGACCTGATCGGCACAGGAACCATCTCCGGCCCGAGCGATACCGAACTAGGCAGTATGCTGGAGCTAACCGCCGCAGGCTCCCGCCCGATAACGCTGCCCAACGGGCAGATACGCGGCTTTTTGGAAGATGGCGATGAAATTACTTTCAGAGGGCGATGTCAGCGAGAGGGCTTCGCCTCGATCGGCTTCGGACATTGCACTGGTGCTATCAGGGCGCCACACGAGCGACAGTAACGGTATCGCGGCGCTTCAGTCGTTGTGAACTGATAAGGAAATGCACCTTTTCTTGTCACTCGAAACGGGAATCGTTTGGCTTTCACGCCACTCTCGACAGCGGCGCGGTAGCTACACCCGAACGGCTATTTTTGCAGAAACGAGATGCGCCAGTGGACAAGATCGTCCGCGCCCGTGCCGGCCTGAGCCTCAAGATCGCTGAGACGAACAGCGTCACCCGTTTTCTGATCGACCAGGGCGAGCTTGGCTGCGCCTCCCGTCTTCCGGTTTACGAACTTTAACGGCGGCCCCGCGTTGCCCGATACGGACCATTTGTCGCCAATCTGAAGAAGAGCCTGGGTCAGCAGGATCGTATCTCGCCCCTTTGAGGTGAGAACATATTCGTAGCGCTCGGGATTCACCTGATAGCGCCTCCGCTCAACAAGCCCGCTCTCCTCAAGGTGCTTCAACCGATCCGAAAGCGTCGCGTTGGTCACATCGGTTGAACGGCGCAGGTCTTCGTATTTGCTGAGCCCAAGCGACAGGTCTCGCAAAATCAACACAGCCCAGCGATCCCCTATCGCGGCCAAAGCGCCGGCGATGGAGCACGCCATTCCTTCAAAGCCTTTCGATCTCATAAAAAGACTTGCCTCCTAGTCACTCTTATAATTAGAGTTACACATTGTCCAGCATTTCTAGCCTCGGGCGTCAGGCACAAGCAGAGAGCAAATGAACATGGGTAACCTTCGCGACCTCGTGATCGAAGCACATGGAGGCCTCGATCGCTGGAATAAAATAAAGTCCATCCACGGGGATATGTCCATCACCGGCCTGCTTTGGGCCAGAAAAGGCTGGCCCGATGCGTTGAAGAACGTCCGTGTGACGGTCGACACGAAGGCTCAGTTCACCAGCTATCATCCGTTCACCGCACCGGACAAACGCAGCCTGTATCGGCCAGATCATACGATCGTCGAAACTCTTGACGGGCAGGTTCTGGAAGAGCGGCAATATCCCCGATCAGCATTTGAAAATCACAAGCCGGAAACACCGTGGGATGCGCTCAATCTCGCTTACTTCAGCGGCTACGCGATGTGGAATTATCTCTGCACGCCATTTCTGTTCGCTTGGCCGGGATTCGAGACCGAGGAAATCGACCCTTGGAATGAGAACGGCGAAGCGCGGCGCCGCCTCAAGGTAATCTTCCCCGATACTGTTGCCACCCACTGCCCCGAGCAGATTTTTCACATCAGTACCGATGGCCTGGTCTGCCGCCTCGACTATAGCGCGATTGTGGCGGGCAACATTCCGACAGCACACTACGTGGAAGATTACAAGACGTTCGACGGTATCAAGATCGCAACAAGGCGACGTGCATTTCGCCGGAATCCGGACGGCACCGCGATGGCAACGCCAGTGCCCGTCAATATCGAGATAGCGAATATCAGCTTCTCCTGAGCAAGCACTGCAAATTCAGGCAATGCCGCCATGAACGCGGCCAGCAAGACATATTGGAGGAAACAAATGGTCGAAAGCGGCGAGAAACGTCACACCGTCTCGGTGCGCGTCAACGGCATGCATCACACCGTTTCTGTAGAGTCACGCAAACTGCTGGTTCACCTGCTACGGGACGATCTGAATCTGACCGGCACCCACGTCGGATGTGATACGTCGCAGTGTGGCGCCTGCACCGTCGATATTGACGGGGAAGCGGTCAAGTCATGCACCGTCTTGGCGGTGATGGCAGACGGATCGTCGATCACGACCATCGAAGGTCTTGCCGGAAGCGACGGCGCCCTTCACCCCATCCAGCGGGCATTTCATGAACATCACGCCCTGCAATGTGGCTTTTGCACGCCCGGCATGATCATGAGCGTCCGTCAATTATTGAAACAACATCCTGATCCGACCGAGCAAGATATCCGCCATAACCTCACAGGCAACATCTGCCGCTGCACCGGCTATCACAACATCGTTCGCGCAGTAGAATCCCTCGCAACTGGAGCACAGGTCCATGACTGAAGCAGCCGCTATCAAATATATGGGCCAACCGCTTCGCCGTCGCGAAGACTTCAAGTTCATCACTGGAAAGGGCCGCTACACCGACGACATTAAGGCGCCCGGCACGCTTCACATGGCCATTCTCCGGTCTCCGCATGCCCATGCCGCAATCAAGCGTGTCGACCTGACGGCGGCACGCGCGGCACCGGGCGTGCGTGTTGCGTTGTCTGGCGCCGACCTTGCCGGAAAGATTGGACCTATTGAACCCAACTGGGTGATCCCAGGCACGAAAATCCCGGATCGCCCTGTTGTCGCGATTGATCGGGTACGTTTTGTCGGCGAATGCATCGCGCTCGTCGTCGCCGAAACGCAGGCGCTGGCGCACGACGCGGCCGGCTTGATCCAAGTCGATTATGATGTGCTCCCTGCCGTAACTGACGAAGCAGAGGCCATTCGCGACGACGCACCGCAGCTTCACGAGAACGTGCCGAACAACATCACGACGTTCTATAAAATGGGCGGTGGCGACTACAAAAAAGCCGCCAGTGAAGCCGATCACATCGTCCGGCTTCAGGTCATCAACAATCGCCTGATACCGACCTGCATGGAAACCCGCTCCATTCTTGCAGTTCCCGAACCCGACGGCACGATAACCCTGAATATCCAGAGCCAGGTCCCTCACATGCACCGGCGCTGGATTGCTGAAACCACAGGGATTCCCGAGCATCAGCTTAGAGTGGTTGCGCCGGATATCGGCGGCGGCTTCGGGGCCAAGATGCATCTCTATCCGGAAGAGCTGCTCTGTCCTTATCTCGCCCGCCGGCTCGGCGCTCCGGTGAAGTGGTGGGAATCGCGCTCTGAGAGCCATCAGTCAACGAGCCACGGACGCGCTCATACCGAAACCATTGAAGTCGCGTTCCGCAATGACGGGAAAATCCTGGGATTGAAGGTCGAGACGCTCGGCAATGTAGGGGCCTATCTCTCCAACATGGCATCCGGCGGCCCGACGGTGAATACCATCAACTTCGGTACAGGTACCTACAAGATCGACAACTATCAGGCCGTCTCACGGGTGGTGGTAACGAATACCGTTCCGGTCGATGCCTACAGGGGCTACGGCCGTCCGGAAGCAGGATACATCGCGGAACGCGCAATCGACGCGGTGGCTCGTTATCTCAAGCTCGATCAGGTCGAAGTGCGCCGACTGAATTTTATCCCGCGTACCGACTTCCCGCATCGTCCCTACAGCGGGCCGGCCGTTATCTATGACAGCGGCAACTACGAAGGGTTGCTCGCAAAGGCTCTGGATGCCTTCAAGTATAAAGAACGCGTTGCGGAGCGCGATCGGCTGCGCGATCAGGGCCGTTACCGCGGCATCGGCGTTGCCGCGTATACGCACATGTGCGGCATGGCGCCATCTCGGCGTCTGTCACTGATGGGCTTCAATCGCGGCGGATGGGAGAGCGCGCGCGTCAGCATCGATTCCAGCGGAAGAGCGACAATCTTCTCCGGCTCGATGAGTCAGGGACATGGACACAACACATCGCTGGCGCAGATCGCAGCAGACGTCCTGCAAATCCCGATTGAGAATATCGACATCGTGCAGGGAGACACGCGGCAGGTCCAGGCAGGCCATGGAACCTTCAACTCGCGCTCCATGGCAGTCGGGGGATCGAGCGTACATGTTTCCTCGCAGCGTATCGTCGCCAAGGCGAAGAAGATTGCCGCCGGCATGCTGGAAGTCGACGAGAAGGATGTGTCCTATCGCGCCGGACAATTCAGCGTCCCCGGCACGGATATTGCTCCGCTAACCTTCGCGAAGGTTGCCCGCATGGCTTATGTCGGCCACAAGCTGCCGGACGGGATGGAGCCGGGTCTCGACGAAACCCAGTTTTACGATCCGGTCGGGATGGGTTCGCCGTCCGGAATCCACATGGCCTATATCGACCTTGATCCCGAAACCGGCATTGTCGACATTCTCGATTACGTCGCCGTTGACGACGTCGGCACGATCATCAATCCGCTGCTGGCCGCAGGACAGATCCATGGCGGTGTTGTGCAGGGCATTGCACAGGCGCTGTTCGAGGAGGTCAGCTACGATCCGGACACCGGCCAGTTGATGACGGGCTCGCTTCTTGACTACGCCGTCCCGCGCGCGGAGCACGTTCCCAACATAAGAACATCGTTCCAGGAAACCCCCTCTCCAACAAATCCGATCGGCGTGAAGGGAATCGGTGAAAGCGGATCGATCGCGGCGCCGCCGTGCATGGTTCATGCTGTGCTCGATGCGCTGTCCCCGCTCGATATCTCTCATCTGGATATGCCGATGACACCTCCGCGCATCTGGTCGGCCATTCAGAAAGCCCGCGCAGGAGCAAGCTCATGATCCCCGCCTCCTTCGATTACATTCGGGCTGCATCGCTTTCACACGCCATCGCCCTGCTGCAGGACGATCCCGATGGTACAAAGCTCGTTGCCGGCGGTCATACACTGATCCCGACTCTCAAGCTGCGGCTCGCATCGCCCAAACTTCTGATCGACATTAGTCATGTCGATGAGTTGAAGGGAATCGCGATCGGCGAAACCATCAGAATTGGCGCGCTGACCACCCATGCCGGGCTTCTCGCGTCCGATCCGCTGAACGAAGTTCTGCCGATCTTTCGTCAGGCTGCCGACATCATCGCCGATCCTCAGGTGCGCAACCGCGGCACCATCGGCGGGTCGCTGGCCAATGCCGATCCGGCGGCCGACTGGCCCGCTGTTGTCGTTGCGCTCAACGCCGATCTGGAAATGACCGGCCCCGAAGGCCGGAGACGCGTTGCCGCGCAGGACTTCTTTCTTGATATATTTACGACCGCGCTGAACCCCAGCGAGGTCCTGACGGCAATTCACATTCCCCGCCCTTTGTCGGGAACGCAGTTCAGATATCGGAAGATCCGTCACCCGGCCAGCGGCTATGCCGTCGTCGGCGCTGCCGTTGCTCTCAGCCTGGAGGGCAACAGTGTCACACATGCAGGCATCGGCATCACGGGAGCGGCCAACCATGCCTTTGCCGCGGACAACGCAACACAATTCCTGCTCGGAAAGCCTCTCACGCGGGAGAACATCGACGAGGCAGCAAGGCTTGCGAGTGAGCAAGCCGATTGCATGTCCGATCACTACGCCTCGTCAGAATATCGCAAACACCTGGTCCGCACGGAGGTCGCCCGCGCGCTGTCGTCATTCGATGACTAGCGAATCGCACGGGCCAGCCCGTGATCCTCGACCGTGCAAACCTTTCGCAGCCGGCGATCTTTATCGCCGGCGAAAAGGATGGCGTGCTCAAAATCGCGGCTGAGGAATTCGAGGCCATCGAACGCAATGTGCCCAACCTCACCAAGAAGGTTGTGATACCCGCGCAGGCCACTGGATTCAGCAGGAGCGCCCGTCGGACGTCAGCGACTTCTTGATCTCGTTTGTCCGCGGGCTTGTTTGACCCAACGAACGATCAGCGCTTTCCGGACGAACGCGAAGGTTTCGCGGCCGCGCCAGGCTTGCCGTCCGCTCCAAATCGCTTCCGGTTGAACGGAACGGCACCTGATCCTGGAACGATTTCGATGTCCTCGAGGCGGAGCCGCGCACCGCGCGCGTTGAGAACTTCGGGATACTTGATTTCCTCGCCGTTGAAACGATCGTTGAAAACCACCTGCGGCCCGGCTGGTTCCGCCAGCCAGTCATCGCCCCATTTCTTTAGCGCCAGATAGGTGGGAAAGAAATCGCGGCCTTTTTCCGTCAGCACATACTCATGGCGACCGGCGTGCTCGGCCAGCGGAATTTTTTCCATGATGCCGGCATCGACCAGCTTTCTCAGGCGCGTACTCAGAATATTCGGCGCGATGCCGACATAATACTGAAACTCATCGAACCGCTTGACCCCATAATAGGCCTCCCGGAGAAGCAGGATGGACCAGCGGTCTCCAATCGCTTCCATCGCGCGCGCGACTGAACATTCCCTGTTGGCTATGCGGCTCCGCTTCACATCCGCCATCGCAACTTCAATCCTCGAATCCGGCTCTGTTACCTGTCTTATATCAGAGCCGGATGCCGGTATGTCCAGTGTTCGGCGGCCTGTATCGGCCCACCTTACGGACGTTATGGACCCGAATTGGCTTCGATGACTGGCCCGAATGGCTGCCACCGCTCACCCACCAGCCGCCGCAACTGAATGGACTTGATCGGCGCGAAATCATCGGGTGCGGTGCTGATCCTGATGCCCGGCATCAGCATGTCGAGTTCAAGATTTTTGATACTGGCAGCCTGCCGCATGATGTTTTCTCTGGTCAGGTTATCGCCGGCCTGCTTCAACACCTGCACCATTGCCTGCGCCATGATATAGCCTTGTGTATTTCCGGTCGCGGTCACGTCGGCGCCGGGATAGTATTTCTCCAGAAATGCGAGGTAAGCCCTGACGCCGGGGTCATTCGCCATGGCCGGATCGGTCGCATCCTTCAGGAAACCGCCGCTGACGATCCCTTGAGAGATTTCAAAGCCTGCGGGCTTGATGACGCTTCCGATCGACGCCGCCGGAATATTCAGGATGTGAATCGGCTTCCAGTCGAGTTCAGCGACCTTGCGGATCGCCTGAGCGGCGAACTTGGGTCCCGCAAAATTCATGAAGATGTCGGCGCCGCTTGCCTTCAGCCCGACAACCTGGGAATCGACGCTCGGAACAGACACTTCATAGCTCGATTCCGCGACGATCATTGAGGCCTTCGCGCCAAGCCCCTGCTTCAGCCCGTTCAGAATGTCCTTGCCGTAATCATCGTTCTGATACAGCACAGCGATCTTTCCGCCGGGATGATTGGCTGCGATATATTGCCCGTACACCCTGCCCTCGTTCAGGAACGACGGCTGGAAACCCATGGTCCATGGAAAGTTCTTCGGATCATTCCACTTCGACCCGCCCCCGCCAACAAAGAGCTGCGGCACCTTTTTCGAGTTCATATACTTATGAATGGCGGTGTTGGTCGGGACGCCGAATGTGCTGAACAACAGTAACACTTCATCGTTTTCGACAAGCCGGCGCACCTGTTCGACGGTTTTCGGCGGGCTATAGGCATCATCGTAGCTGATGAACCTGATCTTCCGCCCGTTGATGCCACCCTCCGCATTCACCTTGTCGAAATAGGCAGCCTCCGCTTTCCCGAGCAAACCCCACGCGGACCCCTGGCCGCTATAGGGCATCGTGTTGCCAATCCTGACTTCAGCATCGCTGGCGCCGGTATCGTATTTCTTCTCGCTGGCGGACGCTCCGAGAGCGAGAGCAGTCGTGGCCACACATGCGATGGATAAGAGGCCCGCTAGTCTTTTCATCCCCGTATCCTCCCCGATACAGTTTCTCGTTGCGGCCGCGAGAACTCGCGGCCGCTCATGCAGTTCAGCAACAGGAATTTGAGCTAGGCCGCCTGGCCTGATTCCTCGGAGGACTTCACCGCGTCCGGCTCAAGAGCCCGGCGATGCGAGACAAGCACTCCCGCCTCGGTCAACCGGTCCAGTTCAGATTGACTGATGCCAAGCTCACCGAACACGGCACGGTTATGCTCACCCTGGAATGCTGGTGTCCCGATCGGAGTCAATTCTTCTCCCGAGAAGCGCCATGGACGGCCCGGCAACCGGTATTCGCCGCCACTGCGGTCGGAAACACGTTGCACTGCGCCCCAGTAGTCACTCCATTCCGACTTCGTCAGATCCTTGATCGACCGGATTTCGCCCATCGCGATCTTGGCTTCGTCAAACTGGGCGTCGAGCGTCGCCATATCGGGAAAGGTCAAAATCCAGGACTGGATGATTTGATGCAGCACACCAAAGTTGAGCCGCCGCGCCGCGGCAGACGAGAACCTCGGATCGTCCATCAGATCGACCCGCCGCATCGCCCGCATCCATGACGGGAATGTTCGGCTCCCCACAATGCTTGTGGCAACGGTGAAGTGCTCACCCTGCGGACCTGAGAAGAACGAGCAGTCGGTGGCGCCAAGCACCGCCGGCTCCGCGCCAATGTCGTCATCGGACAGATCGACATGGGCGCGCTCGTTGACCGCGAGCAAAGTCGCGGCCATCGCAACATCAATGCATTGCCCTTTTCCGCTGGCCTGTCGGCTGTTGAGCGCGGCCAGAATGGCGATCACAGCCTGAAGGCCGGCATAGACGTCGGCATGGGACAGACTGTCGGTCCGCGGTTCGGTGAGCGCCTCGCCATAATGGCGCACACTGTTTTCGGTGAAACCAGCCTCCGCCTGAACGGTCGGCGCATACGCCATGCGGCTGCGCCATGGACCGCCCTGTCCATACCCCGTGATGGATGCATAGATCAGCCGCGGATTTCGCTTCGACAGCGTTTCATAGTCAAGGCCGAAGAAGCCGAGCGTTCCCGCGCGGAAATTCTCGACAATGATGTCCGCCGTGTCGCACAGCTTCAACACCAGCTCATAAGCACCCGGCACGTTGAGATTGATGCTGACATTGCGCTTTCCCGCGTTCTGCTGCGCGTAGTAACCCGACATTCCATCCGTGGAGGGAAATGCGAAGCGCGAAACGTCCGGACTGGGCGGCTCGATCTTGATAACCTCGGCACCGAGGTCTTGCAGTGTGCGGGCACAGAGTGGGCCGGCGAGCACACGCGAAAAATCGACAACACGAAGACCGCTGAGAGGACCGCTCATGTCAGCGCCCCGCAAATTTGGCAAGACCCGGCCCGTTCTTGCGGAACGATGCAAGGCCGGTCTTCAGGTCTTCGGATGCCCAGATCGGAGCCTGCACCCGCACCATCGCCTCGTCGGCGGCGGCGACGCCCTCATTGACAGCGATGTGAGCGAGTTCCTTCGTGGCGGCGTGCGCGAGTGTCGGCCCCTGTGCAAACTCTTCGGCGATCGCCAGTGTCGCCTTCTCCAGAGATTCTTCCGGCACCGTCAGATTGATGAGACCCCACTTCTCCAGCGTCGGCGCATCGTACCGGCGCGCAAGCATCGACATTTCCTTGGCCCGCAAGGCGCCAATTCGCTGCACCTGACGCTGAATGCCGCCAAGCAGCGGATGAAGCCCGAGGGTCGCTTCCACAGATCCGATCTTCGCCGACGACGCAGCGATGATGTAATCGCAGCACAACGCGAGCTCGAGGCCGCCACCGAGGCAGACGCCGTGGACGCTTGCAATAAGGGGAATCGGCAGCAGTTCCATGAAGCGGAGGAATTCAACGCCGCTCATGCGGCGATTCTCGCTTGCTGAATCCGCTGCGCCTTCCGCGACCCGTTTGTCAAAAATATCGAGATCCGCGCCAGCCGAGAAATGCCTCAAGCCGCTACGGATCACAATTGCACGGCTTCCGGCTTTTTGGGCTTCCTCGACCTGACCAACGATTGCGTTGATCAACTTGGGACCCAGCAGATTGTAGGGCCGATATACCATCGTCAGAATTGAAATATTACCGCGCTGCTCGCGCGTGACCAGTTCCTCAGACACGACGTCTCTCCTGATTATGCGCCAATATCCTGGCGCTCGACCTTGTTTCTCAGCACACCAATTTTCTCGACTTCGAGCTCGATGGCGTCGCCATGCTCGAGAAACCAGCCGAGCTCAAGTCCACAGCCATTTCCGACGGTTCCCGATCCGATGAACTCGCCAGGCATCAGGGTTTCGTCTTGCGTGACGTGCGCGATGATTTCCTCGAACGAGAACAACATGCCATCGCTGACTCCTTGCGAACGGATTTCACCATTCACGCGGACCTCCATATTGAGCTTGTAGGGATCTCCGATCTCGTCGGGCGTCACGATCCACGGTCCGAGCACGTTTCCGCCATCAAAGCTCTTGCCCTTGGCAGGACCAAGACGCCCTTCCATCTCGGTCCGTTGAGCATCGCGGGCGGAAAAGTCATTAAAGATCGTATAGCCGAAGATATGATCTCGTGCTTTCGCTGCCGAAATATTTGCGCCCTTGTCTTTGGTGATGACACCGAATTCAAGTTCGTAGTCCATCACTTTGCTGTAGCGCGGCCACTTCACCGTGGTGTTGGTGCCCTGCACGCTAAAGCGATTGGTGATGTAATAGATCGGCTGCTTGCGGTAGATATCAGGGAGCTCGGGCAACGGCTCGGCATTGAGCCGTTCCAATTCTTTGGTATCGCCGCTCATGCGCGCCTTCATCTTGAGCGATCCACGCGGCGATTGCACGATGTGGATGGGGAACGACATTCCGTCGCGCATCTGTCGTGGCTCCGGCACCGGCGCAAGGATGTCAACGCTTGAAAGACTAACCGACAGGCCAGGATCCTTGCTGTACATATCGAACAGCCGCCGCGTGTAGTCGAGCGCACGATCGCCACCGTCGATCAGCGCAAGCATTGAACGAAACGCGGCGTCGGCCTTTCCGGATCGTTCAGCGGCCGAACCGATCAGGAAACCCTTGCTATCGTTGTCATGCACGAGCGCCACACGCTCATGCCCGCCGAACCTGACTGTGGCCAATTTCACGAGTCGCTCCCTGAGCAGATTTTATCATTCCGTCGAGCGTGACGTTTTGACTTTCATTTTGCAAGTTAAAACCTGAATGAGGAATAGAATGACAGCCATGCGCGCGATCGCGACTGTCCTCAGGACACCAGGCGGCAGCATCTCCGCCAATTGAAACCGTCCAACTTCGTTAGAACCATCAGTGACATGGCGCTAGCGAAGGCAACAGCCGAACACTTTGTCCGGTAGCCGCGCAGCAGAAAACATGATTGCTGCGTCAAGGCTAAGAGGTCACTGACGGGTTCTCCGGCCACGCGCAGTCGAAGTACCCTTGGTTCGCAACGCGCGATAGCCATCTTGCCGATCGGCGCAAAACTGCGCCAATCGGTTATCCTGCCGGATAACCGGGAAAAAAATCCGAAACGATAACAACTTGAGAGAATTGGTGGTGCACGCAGTGATTACCCAACCAGTCTCGCGGCGGAAATGGGACAAATAATGGGAAAATCGCGCAAATAGTGCGATTCGAATTTGCAAAATGCAGAAAACCCCCTGCGGCAGAGGCCAATTTTGAGGAATCCGGACAAAAAAATAATTGGGAAAACACATCGTAGAATTGGGAAAATCAGCCAAAGAAATGGGAGGCTTTCCCAATATTTTTGATTCGCGATTCGTGAGTGCACAATCTTTGCACATCAGGCTTGGGGGGCGCTTTGAGCACGCTGGCCATCAAATACAAAGACCCGCGCAAGCTCAAACCTCGCCTCAAGAATCCCCGTACGCATACGCCCCGGCAGATCAAACAGATTGCCGCCAGCATCCAGCAATTTGGTTTTATCAATCCCGTCCTGATCGATGGCTCGGACGGCGTCGTAGCGGGCCATGCGCGGATTACAGCTGCCATATCCCTAGGCATGGCGGACGTTCCGACTGTCAGGGTCGACCACCTCAGCCCAACCCAAATCCGGGCCTATGTTATCGCCGACAATCGGCTTGCAGAGAATGCGGGATGGGACCCTAACCTGCTTGCCCTTGAACTGCAGGAGCTTTCCGTCCAGCCGAATTTCGATGTGACGGTCACTGGTTTTGAGATGGCCGAGATCGATCTGATCGTCGGCCAGGCGGGCGACAGTGGACCAGACGAGGAAGATGCCCTCCCTGAGATCGATCGCTCCCTTCCCGCGGTATCGCGGCACGGAGACTGCTGGCAGATCGGCGACCACGTTCTACTATGCGGAGACGCCCTCAAGCCGGAAAATTATAAACGCCTCCTCCAGGGCAAACGGGCACAAGCGGTGTTTGTTGACCCGCCCTACAACGTGCCGATTGCAGGCAATGTTTCTGGTCTGGGCAAAAAGCAGCACCGGGAATTTGCGATGGCATCAGGCGAGATGAACCGGCAGGAGTTCACGAACTTCCTGCGGCGCGCCTTGAAGAACCTCGCCGCGTTCAGCGTCGACGGCTCAATCCATTTCGTATGCATGGACTGGCGGCATATTCGAGAATTGGCCGATGCTGCCGATGATGTATATACGGAACTCAAGAACATCTGCGTCTGGTCGAAAAGCAATGCCGGTATGGGTTCCTTATACCGCTCCGCTCACGAGTTCGTTTTTGTCTATAAGAATGGCCGCGCCAAGCACATCAATAATGTTGAACTGGGGCGCTTCGGACGAAGCAGAACAAATATTTGGCATTATCCCGGCATGAGCAGTTTCGGGAAGGACCGGGACACCGCGCTTGCCGGGCACCCGACACCGAAACCACTTGCACTGGTCAGCGACGCCATTCTCGATTGCTCAAAACGAGGCGGCATCGTTCTGGATGCGTTTGCCGGCAGCGGCACCACATTGCTCGCGGCTGAAAAGACCGGCCGGCATGGATACGGCATTGAACTGGATTCGCATTATGCTGATCTCATCATTCAACGGTTCAAAGAGATCTATAGCCTGAAAGCCATACATGTAGAATCTGGCTTGAGTTTCGATCGAGTTAAGGCCACGCGGACGGAGCACGACAAGAATGGTCAAGCGGGTACAACGGCTAACATCAGAGCAAAAAAGTCGGATCGACAAAAAATCCTCGAAGGAAAAGCAAAGGCCTCGCGCAAGAGCAACGCACGACACCGACGCTCCGGCCGAAAAGAAAGATAAATATTCGGTTGGACGCGGCAAGCCGCCGAAACATACCCAATTTAGAAAAGGCGATGGCCGACCTCGACCGGGTCGCCCCAAGGGCAGCAAGAATATCGTTACTCTCGTAATGGAAGCTGCGCGCGATCAAGTCACCGTCGCCATCGACGGGAAACGGCGGAAAATATCTAAAGCACAAGCAGCGGCGATACATTTGGCAAACGCAGGTGCAACGGGAAATGAAAAGCTATTATTGAAATTCATCGACGTGATTGCAGACATCGAAGCGCGTGCCGAGGCAGCCAGACCTTCCGAATATCCTTTTAGCGATACCGATCAAATAGTGATCCGGGCAATCTACAAGCGCCTGCGGCCATACGATCAGCGGGAGAGCGACTGATGACTCTATCTCCGGCAAGGATGGTGGCCGAAATCTATCGGCAGGATCTGCTTGCATTCATCCATCGTTCCTTTCTTGAGCTCAATCCAGCGGCGACATTCGAATACAACTGGCATCAGGAATTAATTGCTCGAGCCCTCGAAGATGTTGCCCACGGCAGTTGCAAACGTCTGATCATCAATGTTCCGCCGCGGCACTTGAAATCTCACTCCGCATCCATCGCGTTCCCTGCCTGGTTCCTGGGACACTTTCCGGAGAAGCAGGTGGCATGCGTCTCTTACGCCCAGGATTTTTCCGATACTCTGGCCCGACAGTCTCGTCGCCTCATGGGCAGTGCATTTTATCAGGCCCTGTTCAACACCAGAATTTCTAGCAAAAGAGACACCGTAGCTGATTTCGAAACCACACAGGGTGGCTTCCGGTTCTCTACGTCGGTCGGAGGTGGATTTACGGGTCGTGGCGCAGACGTCATCGTGATCGACGACCCTTTGAAAGCTGATGAAGCATTGTCTGACGCACGACGCCAAGGCGTGAACGAATGGTTCAATAACACCTTGCGCAGCCGTCTCAACAAGCAAGTCGAAGGTGCGATCATCATAGTCATGCAGCGATTGCACGCCGATGATCTGGTCGCCCATGTCCAGAAGATGGAAAACTGGCGAGTGTTATCGTTCTCGGCACTCGCCGAAGAAGACGAATCCTATGAAATTCGAACACCGTACCAAACGACCCAGTTTCGTCGAAAGGCAGGAGATATTCTTCAACCATCCCTGATGCCGCGATCGTCCCTAGATACGCTTCGCGCGTCAGTGACGCCATATCATTTTGCTGCCCAGTATCAACAGAACCCGCAACCGCCGGAAGGCCACATCGTCAAGCGCGAGTGGCTAAAATTCTATACGGCAAACGAAAAGCCTGACGATTTCGGAACAATTCTTCAAAGTTGGGATACAGCCGTGAAGGATACTGAAATTGCAAATTTCAGCGTCTGCACGACTTGGGGGGTTAAGGACAAAAAAGCTTATTTGCTAGACGTTTTTCGCAAAAGACTTTCATTCCCCGATCTAAAGAAATCCGTCGAAAGCCAAGCTGAGCGTCACCATGCGACGGTCGTTTTGATTGAAGACATGTCATCCGGGTCTTCTTTAATCCAACAACTCCGCTCCGAAGGCCTTTCGAAAGTGCAGGCCGCGCCGTCCTTGGACGGTAATAAGATCATGCGATTGTATGGCCAAACGTCGGTGATCGAAAGCGGGTTCGTTCTATTTCCAAAGGCAGCAGATTGGCTCGATACCTACTTAACCGAACTGCTTTCATTCCCGAGCTCCAACTATGACGATCAGGTCGATTCCACGGTCTACGCATTAGCTTGGATCGCTCAAAATCCTAGATGGTCCGGCAATCTCATAAAGCAACCGTGGTTTCATTATTACAGCGAGCTACCAGAGGATCAGCAGTATAAGCGCGTTTTTATGTCTTGGGACACTGCCCTTAACGATGGCGGGCAGAGTGACTGGACTGTGTGCACAATTTGGATGCGACTTGGCGACAAATATTATTTGCTGCACGTAGAGCGGGGCATCTACGAATACCCCCAGCTGTGCAAAGTGTTCGTCGAACTCGTACAAAAGTACGACCCAGAGCAGATCCAGATGGAGGAAACTGCAATAGCAAAAGCACTCAAACGCGAGCGCGGCTTACCACGGCGCGCGTCAATTAAACTTCAGCCTATCGAGCAAGATCGAAGAGGTCGGCTCTATACCCAGCAATCCAAATTTAAAGATGGCAATGTGCGGTTTCCCAAACAAGCTTCGTTCATGTCTCTGGTCGAAAGAGAACTTCTCAGCTATCCGCACGGCGAAACCGATGACATCGTAGATAGCATCAGTCTGGCTCTCCAATACGGTGGTACGGGGTATGACACCACTTTGGGTTGGGTAGGATGAGAAATCTTAAAATCTAGCGACTACGCTGGCATTTCTGCGATCCGGAAGTCTCGACAGGCATGCCTGCTATTAATCCAAGTCCGTTAGATGAGCCGTTTCCTCAGCCGTTAAGCTTATGCGAACGACGTAATAACTCATGTTCATTTTCTGGTCTTGATTTACATCGGCTGAGAAAAGCGTGCCGAAGCCTTTGACTTCTGGCATCGTCCGTTGAACGCGGCAAAGCGCATCACAATGGCTGCCCCACGCGTAACTGGTTAATATCTTGCGATGGCACCTTGGCTTCGACAGTTGATTGATAGGTCTCTGGAACGATCAACATCAGCGGCTGGTTGGCATTGGCTCCCCCAACCGCATGGATTTCCAATTGGTGTACAACGCCATCTTGAAGAGCTCGTATGTCGATGCGTTGAGTTGTTCTCCGGCAGCAACTTTGTACTCGACGAGCTCTGCATACTTTCCCTGAATTTCTCTGAGCTCTTTCGCGACCTTACTTCGGACGTCTGATATGCCTCACGCTACTTAGTCGAAATTACCTTCCATTGCATCTGGCAAGGGACCGCCGGTAGCCCAATCAAGCAACTCCACCGTATGAACAATCGGAATAGCCGTGCCGGCGCCGATTTGCGTTATGCACCCGAGATTGCCGCTCGCGATGATCTGTGGCTTCAGCTTTTCGATATTGGCTACCTTGCGCGACCTGAGCTGGCCGGCGATCTCGGGCTGCAGAACGTTGTACGTGCCTGCCGAGCCGCAGCAGATGTGGCCTTCTGGAACATCACTAACAACGAACCCCATTTGAGTCAGAAGGGATTTCGGTTGATCCACGATGCGCTGACCGTGCTGCATCGAGCAGGCCGAATGATATGCGACCAATTGCCCTGTAGCTCTAGTCGGGCCTTGAAGTCGAAGTGTATGAAGATATTCCGAGATATCTTGTGCAAGCTCGGACACGCGCGCAGCCTTGCTAGCATACGCCTTGTCCTCGCGAAGCATGAACCCATAATCTTTGACGGTCGTTCCGCAACCCGACGCTGTGACGATGATGGCATCGAGTCCATTCTCGTCTAGCTCGCGTGTCCAGACATCGACGTTGCGCCGAGCCGCATCCAGGGCTGAATCTTCATAACCCATATGGTGCACAAGCGCGCCGCAACACCCCTCACCACGCGGACTTGTCACCTCGATGCCGTGACGCCTCAACAACCGGATCGCAGCGTCGTTGATACCGGGAGCGATGACCTGCTGGGCGCAGCCTGTCAGGATCGCAACCCTGCCGCGCCGGTTTCCTTCGTTCAATTCCGGAGGAGCATGTTTACGCGGCCTCAAAGCCGGAGCGAGATCGATCATCGCGCCGAGTTGTGTCCCGCCGGGGAGCCGAACCAGCCATTTCTTTATCGGCCTGACAACCGATGCCGCGAACAGCGCAGGCCTGAGCCATTTCGGATTCGGCAACACCGCGGCCAGTGCGCTCCGCAGAACACGATCGATCAATGGACGTTTGTAGGTCTCTGTAATGTGAGCCCGCGCATGATCCACCAGATGCATGTAGTGGACCCCTGAGGGGCATGTGGTCATGCACGAAAGACAGGAAAGGCAGCGATCGATATGCTTGACCACCTTCTCGCTTGCGGGCTTCTCATTCTCGAACATATCCTTGATGAGGTAAATTCTCCCGCGCGGACTGTCGAGTTCATCTCCCAGCAACAGATAGGTCGGGCATGTGGCGGTACAAAAACCACAATGAACGCAAGCACGGAGAATTTTCTCCGATTCACGCATGTGCGACTCGGCAAGCGCGACCAGCGAGAAGTTCGTTTGCATGGAATTCCTGTTTCTATCTCAGATGCCGGAATACATTCTTCCGAAATTGAGAATACGGTCGGGATCGAACGCGAGCTTGATCCTTCGGGTCAGCTCAGTAAGCGCCGGTGAAAGCGGCTCGAATACATCCACGGTGCTTCTCACCTGGGGCGATGCGCGCAGAAGCGTCGCGTGACCGCCGAGACCGCGCATCGCGTTCCGGACAACCGTCGAGCCCGCATCTTCCGATGCGTTGACAGCGAGCCAAACCAAACTGCCGCCCCAATCGTAGAAATGACGCGCATCCAGCACTCGTTTGATGTGGTCAATGACGCCGGGCGCCTTCGAAGGGGCCAGCGAAAGCCGCCATATGGCGCTCTCAGCAGGATCGACCAGCCACCGCGCATCCCGCACGTCCGACCAGACATCCGTGCCGACCGTCTCTTCCAGAAGATCTGCATCTCCATATGGCCGCCAAAGCTTGGCGATTTCCCCGCAACGATAGATCACGGACGATTCGAAGCCTTCGACGCGGACGATGGTCAGGGGTTCGGACACCACTTCCTTCGGCAGGTGCGCTGCTGCGGAAACGGAGAATGGAGATCCCATGGCCGCCGTCAATGCGGCAATCGCCGTCGCATCGTTCAATCCGCGCAGGACGAGCGAGGATGTCGATTCCGGTTTTGGCAAAACCTTGAAAATAACTTCACTGAAGACACCGAAGGTGCCCCACGCTCCGCAATTGAGCTTGACCAGATCGAGACCTGTCACGTTCTTCATAACCCGGCCGCCAGACTTCACGATGTCGCCGCGGCCATTGACCAGCCGTATGCCGATCAAACTGTCGCGGCAGGCTCCAGCCATGACCCGTCGCGGACCAGAAACATTTCCGGCCGCGATTCCGCCGATCGTCGGCTCGTGATCGCCACCCAGAAGCGCCCGATAATCCATCGGCTCGAACGGCAGCATTTGATTCCGGCTTGCCAGTGTCTCGTTGATCTCGGACAGCGCGGTTCCGGGAAGAGCTCCGATCACCAACTCTGTCGGCTCATAGATCGATACTCCTCGCATGCGCTGGGTTGTAACGGATGTCGCATATCCGTTCGGCCTGCCTATTTGCGATTTGCTGCCTGCTCCGCGGACGACGAGCGGTGCATTCCATGCGCCCGCCATTTTGATCGACTCGGAGAGACTCTTTTCGTCGTGCGGCTTCAAATCTCCTGACATGGGAAATTTCGTCCAGCGTTACGCTTGATTTCAGCAGTCAATAGGAAACACCTTGTCTCTGTTGAGTAACGATTTTGGATCAAACGCTTCACGCAAGCGCATCTGCTGGTCCAAATCGATCCTGTTGAATTGATATCTCATCAGATCGCGCTTCTCCAATCCGACACCGTGCTCTCCCGTGAGACAACCACCGACTTCAACACATAACTTGAGAATGTCGTTGCCTGCAGCTTCCGCTTTCGACTGCTCCGCCGGATCGTTGGCGTTATAGAGAATAAGAGGATGCATATTCCCATCGCCGGCGTGAAAGACGTTAGCTACACGCAATCCGTAGCGCTTCACGATCTCGGTGATCTGCGCCAACACGTAGGACAGCTTCCCCGTCGGCACGGTACCGTCCATGCACAAGTAGTCCGCAACGCGCCCGGTCGCGCCGAACGCCGACTTCCGCCCCTTCCATATGGCCGCTGTTTCAATCGCGGATCTGCTCTCCCGCACCGTCTGCACCCCGTTGGCTCGCGCGATCGATATGATCCGTTCAAGCGTCGCGTCCATTTCCGCCTTCGAGCCCTCCACTTCGATGATCAGAAGCGCTTCAGCGTCGAGCGGATACCCCGCCCTGGAAAAGGCTTCGCAGATTTCGATCGCGGCCTTGTCCATGTACTCAATCGCGACCGGAATGATTCCAGCCGCGATGATTTCCGCAACTGTGTTGCCAGCTCCATCGCATGAGGAAAATCCGAACAGAACGGGGCGCGCGGCTTCGGCAGATCTCAGTATCCGGACGGTAGCCTCGGTCACGACCCCAAGCTGACCTTCAGATCCAACCACGACACCAAGCAGGTCCAAACCGCCGCTATCGTGACTGTTTCCGCCAAGGTCGATGATCGTTCCGTCCATAAGCACCATTCTGACGCCGAGAAGATTGTTGGTCGTCACACCGTATTTCAGACAATGCGCACCGCCCGAGTTGTTGGCGATATTGCCCCCGATGGTGCAAGCAAGCTGTGACGACGGATCCGGCGCGTAGAAAAAGCCCCTGTCCGCGACCGCCGCGGTGATTTTTAGATTGGTGACGCCCGCTTCGACGCGTATGAAGCGATCATCATAGTTGATCTCCAGGACGCCGGTCATTCTTGAAAGCCCAAGAACAATGGAGTCCTCGGTCGGAATTGCCCCTCCTGCAAGCGAGGTGCCCGCGCCGCGTGGCACGACCTTCACATCGTGGTCATGGCAAAACTTGAGAACAGCACTGACTTCGTTCGTCGATGCCGGCAGCACAACGGCCAGCGGCATCTTGCGGTAGGCGGTGAACGCGTCGGTCTCGTACGCCCTGCACTCATCCCTGTCCGTGACAAGCCCATTGGACGAAACAAAGCGCGCCAGATGTTCCACGATGGCTTCACGGCGATCGAGTATGTCCTTGTTCGGCTCGGAAAACATGATCGCGTTCAAGAGCATCCCCTTCATCGGAACACGCGGCTGGGCACTTCAAGGTTCGAGAGAGAATCTTCCATCTCGTCCAACACGGATCTTGATGTCAGTGCACGCTCCAGCCTCTAGCCAGGAGCCAAGACACGCTCCGGGTGTCCGGACCATTTCCATGCGAGCGTCGGCCTGGAAATGCCAAGCATCATTCCATCGAGCGCACTCGGATGAAGCCAGATCTGTTCGGGCTCCCGGCCTTCCTGCTGCTCCTCCCGCGAATCCAGGGTGAGGCCGGCGCCGTCCGCCCGTGCTGCCCGCTCAATGCTGCCTACTTCATGGCTCTCAGCGTATGCCATATAGAATGACGCGCGCTCACGCTCGTAATATCGGCCCATCGTCTTGGACGCATCGGTGGGGGTGATGACTTCGAATCTATCGAGACGATCCGGAGAAAAGAGAGTGAGAACGCCGGTATATCCGAAGAGCTCCGACGTGATCGTAACAAAGCTCTCCTTGTTCAATCCGAAGACGCGCGAAATTTGGTTCACCGCGGCGGCTTGGTCCGCCGCGAGCAATGTGACTTCGTAGAAGAAATCCAGCTTTCCTGCCGGCTTCACGTCGCGTAGCGGCGAGATCACAAAGTGCACGGGGCTGCCTTCGATCTCGATGCGAATGAAATCCTGGTCACCCTCTGTGATGTGCTGGGCACCGGCATTGATCGCATTGCTGGCGAGGCCGGACATATCCAACGATGTCGCTCCGGCGCCGAAAACATGAGACCGCCCGCGCCGGACCAGTTCATGCTCCACAATCCCGGTGCCATCCGGCTCCAGAAGTTCGACTTCGCCTGTTCCTACGCGCAGCGTGGTCCGTCTGGCCCGAAGCGCCTTGATAAGGTCCGAGGAAATCTCCTCGGCGCCCAGTCTGCGGCGCCAGGTTTCCGCAACGCTCTTGGCGTCCCGCGTGGCAATCTGCACGCGATCGATCGTTGTCAACATCCCAAAAATCCCTTGTTGGCATTCTAAGGCAAGGCGCGATTGCTTCCGGTCGATCTACCGCATTCGTTATGTATCTCCGCGACGAACAGCCCGCGGCCGATGGCGTGATTGCCATCTCTTCGTTGTCACGCTTTCGCGCCAAACATGTTTTTCCAGGATTCCGTGCCCGGTTTTGCTTCCCACTTTTTCGTCTCGGACATGACGGCCAACCCCTCCTGCACAGCGGGACGAACCTTGATGGCGTCAAACCAGCGCTTGAGATTGGGATACGTGTCAAGCTCCTGTCCCTGCCATCGATAGGGCCGAATCCAGGGAAAGGTCGCAATATCCGCGATCGAGTAGTCGCCAGCGAGATATTCGCGGTCGGCCAGGCGACGATCGATCACACCATAAAGCCTGGCGGCCTCCTTCGTGTAACGCTCGACGGCATAAGGAATCTGCTCTGGCGCATAACGCCGGAAATGATGAGCTTGACCCAACATAGGTCCGGCGCCGCCCATCTGAAACATCAACCATTGAATGACTTCCATCCGTGCCCGCGCATCGGACGGCAGCAACTTGCCGGTCTTCTCAGCAAGATACAGAAGGATGGCCCCCGACTCGAAAACGGACAGCGGCTTCCCGTCCGGGCCATCATGATCGACAATGGCCGGGATCTTGTTGTTCGGACTGATCTTGAGAAACTCGGGGCCGAATTGATCACCCTTGGTGATGTCAATCGGCAGAACCCGATAATGCAGGCCGAGTTCGGCCAGCATTATCGTGATTTTGTATCCATTCGGCGTGGTCCAAAAGTAGAGGTCAATCATATACCAACGTCCTGCGAAACAGCCGAATGGATAATGTCGTTCGATTTAAGCCTTGGGCTTGTCGAACAGAATGCCTGGATTGAGCACCCAGTTTGGATCGATCTCGCGCTTGTTGGCTTGCATCATGCGGATGAAGCCCGGATCGATCTCCTTGTCATACCAGGGCCGGAAGCTGCGTCCGACGGCATGGTGATGCGTGATGGTGGCGCCGAGTTCGAGCAAGGCGTCGGAAGCCACCTTGTTCAGGGCCGCATAGTGCTCAATGTTCTTCTCGTGAGAAGACGGAGCCATGATCGAGTAGTACGGCGCCGGTCCATCCGGATAAAGGAACGAGAAGCGACGGCAGACAATGCCTCCACCGCAAATCTTCTTTTCCGCTTCAGCCACCCGCCGCATGACTTCCGTGTCGAGCGCCTCAAACTTGTCCCACGTATAGGCCGTTTCGAAGGTGAAGCTGACAATGCCCATGGCCGCGCGAACGTGCATGAGATAGGGCAGATAGCGGAACTGGTTGCGCCAGCTGCCCTGCGCGCCCGATCGGCTGGTTTCGAGAGCATCGCTGCCCGTTCCGGCCTTTTGCTTCACCGTACCGCCGAAATCCCTGCAGATTTCCAGCGAGCGATCCAGCCACGCATCGACCGGATGATCGGCCGATTCATAGCCGATCAGCAGCACCGATTCCGTGCCATCGCCAGCTCCATAGAAGAACGCGTCCTTCTCATCGAGATAGCGGCAGTTTGCGGGATAAAGACCGGCCTGGGTGATCTGCCGAACGGCCTTCGCACCCTCGTAGAAAGTCTTGAACGACACAGAGGCGTTGGCGCGGAACTTCACCCGGCCCTGTAGACGCATCCAGGCTTCGGTGATGATTCCAAGCGTACCTTCTGATCCGATGAAGGCGCGATCTGGGCTCGGACCGGCGCCCGAGGCCGGCAGCCGGCGGTTCGTGATCGTGCCGGTCGGCGTGACGACGCGCAGACTCTCCACCATGTCGTCGATATGAGTCAGATGCGTCGCATAGTGACCGGAAGAACGGGTCGCGATCCATCCACCGAGTGTTGAGAACTCCCAGGACTGCGGGATGTGGCGCAATGTGAAGCCGTGCGGCTTTAGCTGCTCCTCGAGCGAAGGACCGAACGTGCCACCCTGGATACGAGCAGCACGCGAGGTCGGGTCTACCTCCAGAACGCGATTGAGATTCTCGAGGTCGATCGTGACCACGCCCTTGTAGCTGCTGTCGTCCGGTGGATTGATGCCGCCCGTGACGCTTGATCCGCCGCCGAAAGGCACGGCCGCGTAGCCATTTTCACCGCACCAGTCGAGAACGGCCGCAATGTCTTTCTCGTCACGAGGATAGGCCACGACATCCGGCGGATTCGGATACTTGCGCTTGTAGATCATGGCCAGATCGCGGAAGCTCTTGCCATAAGTATGCGAGACGCGATCCCACTTTTCCGTCGTGCAGAAGCTCGCAAGGGACGCCGGTGGCTTGATCCGCGGAGCGCGCAACTCGATCTCGTCAAGAGTCGGATCCGGCAGAACTGTGAAATCGCTCATTCCGAGACGCTTGGCGACGCGTTCGTGCATCGACTTCACTTCAGACTCGGGAATGTCTTGGCCTTCGTAACCCCAACTCCAGAACTTCCTACGCTGCCCTTTTGGCATATTCAGGGGTGCATTCATTGCTTCGCTCCTTGTCCTCGCTTGTGTTGAACCAGAAAGTCAGTCCGACCCGATTCGTACGGCCCGATAATCGGGAGGGAAATCTTTGGTCGACTACTGGCCAATCCAGATTGGTAATACCAATTAATGCCCGGCGAGTTTACTTGTCAAGCGTATCTTCAATCGCCGATCGACAATTTCTTCGCTGCCGCAGGCCTTCTTGCGAGACCATGGCCCCATCAAGCGGGCGTGGCAGAGCAAACCCGCCGGCGTCCGCGCAACGAAGCTCTGGAATTTCAACTGGCGGGAGAAAGCCGCGAAGCCGCGATGACCTTCGCCGCTCAGCTATTCATTTGAGTAACGAACTTGGTGTTCAGATAAGCCTCCATGGCTTCCGTCCCGCCTTCGGAGCCGTAGCCGGAGTCCTTGATGCCACCGAACGGGGTTTCAGGCAGCGCAAGACCATGATGGTTAATCGACATCATTCCGCTTTCGACGCCCGTGCTGATGGCGCTAATGACGGAGGCCGATTTGGTATAAGCATAAGCAGCTAGGCCAAAAGGAAGACGATTCGCTTCCACGATGGCTTCATCGATCTCTGAGAAGACGCTGACAGGTGCAATTGGACCAAACGGCTCTTCATTCATGATGCGCGCGTTCAGCGGGACGTCCGTAAGCACGGTCGGCTCAAAGAAGAATCCCTCGTTTCCTATCCGCTTGCCACCGGCCCTGATGCGGCCGCCGCGCGATGTGGCGTCCGCGATCAGTGCCTCCATTGCCTCGATACGGCGATGATTGGCCAACGGACCCATCTGACTCGCGGCGTCGAGACCGTTGCCAATCACCAGATTCTCTGCAGCCGATGTGAAGTGGTCGACAAATTCCTCGTAGACACTCTTGTGCACGATAAAACGCGTAGGCGAGACGCAAACCTGACCCGCGTTCCTGAACTTCGCCGCCGACAACAATTTGGCGGACTGCGCAACGTCAGCGTCACCGAACACCAGCGCCGGCGCATGCCCTCCCAGTTCCATCGTCACGCGCTTCATATGGGATCCCGCCAGAGCAGCGAGTTGCTTGCCGACCTGGGTCGAGCCTGTGAAGGAAATCTTGCGAATGATGGGGTGAGCGATCAGATACGAAGACACCTCGGCTGGCACGCCGAAGACCAGGGTGAGCACGCCGGGCGGCAGACCGGCATCGGCATAGGCCCGAACCAGAGCGGCACAGCTGGCCGGCGTCTCCTCAGGTCCCTTGAGAATCACGGAGCAGCCGGCCGCGATCGCAGCCGAGATTTTGCGGACAGCCTGATTAATCGGGAAATTCCACGGCGTGAACGCCGCCACCGGACCGACCGGCTCCTTGATCACGACTTGCTGCACTGCTCCGGAACGTGAAGGAATGGCGCGGCCGTAGGATCGGCGAGCTTCCTCGGCAAACCAGTCGATGATGTCCGCACCCAGCAGCACCTCCAGCTTCGCTTCCGCCAGGGGCTTTCCCTGCTCGAGGGTGAGAATGCGAGCGATTTCCCCGGCCCGCTCCCGCAATTTTTCGGCAGCCGACCGCATCAGCTTGTAGCGGTCGAACGCGGACGTCTTGCGCCATATGCCGAAGCCGCGCGATGCGGACTCCAGCGCGCGGTCAAGGTCGTCGATGGAAGCGTGTGAAACGCGCCCAATCGCGAGCCCGGTTGCCGGATTCAGCACGGCGCCCGACTTGCCCTGCGATCCCTCGCACCAGGTCTCGTCGATGAACATTTTGATATCCGGATAGGCCTGTTCCTGATTCATGGCGATGTCCAACGGCGCGTGATGAGAATTGGGTCTGGAAGGACTAGACGGCTAGGCCGGCTGTTTCGGCATATTTCTTCAAGTCATGCTTCCGGATCTTGCCGTTTGGCGCGACCGGAAGTTGCGACATCACGATGATCTGCTGAGGCTTCTTGTATCGCGCAAGCTGTTCCTCGATAAGCGTGAACAGATCGTCCGTTTCTATGCAGCTTCCAGGAACAGGCTCAACAAAGGCGACGATCTCCTCGTTGCCTTCAATCGATCGCCCGACGACCGCAGAGTTGAGAACCATCGGATGCGTGTTAAGCACCGCCTCAATCTCCGGCGGATAAACATTGAACCCGGAACGGATGATCAATTCTTTCGATCGCCCCTGCATAATCATTTCGCCGCGCGCGTTGCGGCTGACGATGTCTCCGGTCTTCAAGTAGCCGTGCTCATCGATAGCATCTGCGGTCAGTTCCGGCTGACCGTAGTAGCCAAGCATCACATTCGGCCCTCGTACGAGAAGCTCGCCAGGCAAACCGTCTTCGACCTCGTTACCGTCCGCTCCGACAATCTTGATCTCGACTCCGGAAATGGGCGGGCCGATATTGATTTCGTCGCTTCCCTTTGCATATTGGGTTCGGCTGATCGTGGGTGACGTCTCTGTGAGACCGTAACCGTTGTGAAGAACGACCCCAAACACGCGTTCGACGTTTTGGCGCAATGAAAGGTCGAGCGGAGCCGTGCCGGTGTAAACATATCGAAGCGTGTTCGGTGTAAGTTTAAGGCCGGCTTGGTCAACGTGAGCGACGATGCGCGCCAGTAACGCGGGAACGGCGGTAAATATCGTGAGCGTCTTGCTTAAGATGGCTTCGATGGCCTGCGTGAGCGAGAATCTGGGCATGATTTTCAGATGCGCGCCTGCGAACAGCATGCCCTGCATGAGCGTCAGTCCATACGAATGGGAAATCGGCATCACGCATAGCGAGACGTCGTCCGGACGAATTGTATCGGTTCTTTTCCCCCGGCACGCGACAAACGCCAGACTACGATGACTGAGCATCACCCCCTTTGGGCGGCCGGTTGTGCCCGTCGTGTAGATAACAACGGCGACCTGTCGGGAGGGATCCTGGTGCGTCCGCTCCGCAACCGAGTTCGCATCGAGATCTCCGACTTTCACCTTCCCTATGCCGGTGAACGACTCGATGTCCGCATTCCGGCGACAAGCATGAGCATCAGCCTCGGATGAAACAGTATGGGTATAGAACACACGCCGTGGCCGGCAATCACGCTCTATCAAATTCAGCTCGTTCTGGCTGAGACGTGCATTGGTGATGACCGCCCAGGCGTCGAGCCGGCTTGACGCATAAAGCAAGACGATTGCAGCAATCGAATTTTCACACACGATCATGACCCGATCGCCTGGACGAACACCGAGCCGACTCATTTCAACGGCGACCAGTTCAACGACGTCTATCAAGCGGCGATAGGACCAATCGACACCGCGCTCGTCAGTAAACGCAACCCGAGAGGCGTCGCCCTTGGCGCCCTCATCGAGTATCCCGTGAATGCGGGCGGGCAAATTCGATATCAGATCCATGTTGTCAGCCTGTTTCTTGGCCGCTGCTAAGTCCGAGCCGCATCCGCATTGCGCCATCGGCACGTGGACACGGCTGCTGCTTAAGTCTGCAGCTCCATATTGGTACTACCAATTTGGTCTTCTCAATTGCGCGATGTCAAGCGGTATTTCTTGGACCGCGCCTGTTCGCCGGTCCGTCTTTTAGCGTCCGGGGGGCAGGAGTTCTGAGCGGCTATTCCGCCGCCTCCCGGACATAACGGTGGGTCGGCGTTCGCATCGTCACCAGTTCCTCGGCAGAGGTGGGATGCAGTGCCATCGTCGCATCAAAGTCGGCCTTGGTTGCTTTCATCTTAATCGCGATAGCGACAGCCTGAACGATCTCGGCAGCTTCCGGACCAACGATGTGGCAGCCGAGAACACGGTCGGATATTTGGTCGACGATCAATTTCATCAGAATGCGGCCTTGGCTGCCTGACAGCGTGGCCTTGATCGGCCTGAAATCGGTCTTGTAAACATCCACATGCGTGAACTGCGCCCTCGCTTCGGCTTCAGTCAGCCCGACTGTTGCGACCTGAGGCTGCGAGAACACCGCTGTTGATATCTCGGCATAGTCAACGCGCACAGGCCGCTTGCCAAACACAGTATCGGCGAAGGCATGTCCTTCGCGAATTGCGACCGGCGTCAGATTGACCCGGTGGGTGACGTCGCCCACCGCATAAATGTGCGGCACGCTGGTTTGCGAAAAACCGTCGACGGCGATGCCGCCGTTGTCCGGATTGAGCGCCACGCCCGCCTTTTCAAGCCCAAGGCCCTTGACGTTGGGATGACGGCCAATGGCAAACAGCACCTGGTCAGCAGCGATCGTTGTTTCCCCGGACAGATGCGCGGTAAAGCTCTCACCGTGCTTCTCGACCTTGGTCACCGTGCAGCCCGTGAGAACGCAAATGCCCGCCGCTTCGATCTCTCCGCGGACATGCGCGCGAACGTCCTCATCGAATCCCCGCAGGATGTTATCGCCGCGATAGACGAGCGTCACTTCGGTGCCGAGACCTGCGAAGATGCTGGCGCACTCCAGCGCGATATAGCCACCGCCCTGGATTACGATGCGCTTCGGAAATGCAGGCAAGTGAAAAATATCATCCGACGAGATGACATGCTCGATACCGGGAATCGCCGCGCCGTGATTGGGCGCGCTTCCGGTGGCGATCAGAATGTATTTCGCGCGCACCTTTTCGCCGGTCGACAGCCGAAGCGTGTGCGCATCCTCGAACACCGCACGTGCCTTAACGACACTGGCGCCGGCCTTCGCGGCATTGCCGGTATAGGCCGCTTCGAGCCGGGCAATTTCCCTGTCCTTGTTGGCGACCAGCGTCGGCCAGTCGAATGTCGCGTACGGAATGTTCCATCCGAAACCCGCGGCGTCTTTAATTTCCCCGTGGACGTGCGCAGCATAGGCAAACAGTTTTTTCGGCACGCAACCGCGAATCACGCAAGTGCCGCCCATGCGATACTCTTCGGCAAGCATGACCTTGGCGCCATGATTGGCTGCGATCCGCGCGGCGCGAACGCCGCCCGAACCGCCGCCGATAACAAACAAATCGACGACGTAGTCAGCCATGACGGTTTGGGGCTTGCTGGTTTGCCCGGTGGGATCCAAAGGCTTCAACATTTATCAACCTGATAGCAAGGAACTGTGCGCGAAGAGCATTTTTCGGGGTAAGGTGGCTTAGGTCCTACCAATTCGGTATACCAGTCTTACATGCTCGGTGAAGAGCAATCAAGCGACAGCCATGCGGGCCGCGATTTGGTTTGTGGATTCGGGGCGCCCGGTCCGGGCCCGGCGCGCAAAGCACCTGTCATGTCATCGCCACTCGAAATAAGGTGAATATCACTCAGATTCGTGACTATTGGAGAGGCCGGCATGAAAAGGCTTGACGTACCAGTCTCCTCACGAGCGCAGAAAGAGCAGACGCAGATGACCGAGCGAAACCGAACCGACAAGCCTGAGGCTCCCTCGAACGCCATTGGAAAAATCCTTTCGTTTATCCGTGAACGCCGCTATCAACCCTCCGAGCGCCTGCCGTCCGAACGAGACTTCGCGGAGAAATTCGAAACAAGCCGGGGCGCCGTCCGTGAGGCGCTGGCCGCTTTGGAAGTCATGCGCGTCATCGAGAGACGGCCCAACTCGGGCATCTATCTGCGAAACTCGGATGAAAGCAGCATCGAAGCTCTCGTCCTTCACGCCGAGTCCGGCCTTCCATTCCAAGCCAACGAGATCGCCGATGTCTTCGAGGTGCGGCGTATGCTCGAAGTACAGGCCGCTCGGCTGGCCTGCACCCGCAGGACGCCTGACAATATCCGCGATCTGCGCGCGATTTTAACCGCCACCGAGAAGCGTCTTGCGAAGAAGCAGACAATCGAGCTGGAAGACGAGGCATTTCACCTTGCGATCTTCGCTGCTACCAAGAATGATATCCTGCTTCGCGTTGTAAAATCATTCTACGAACTGTCCCGGCAGCGTCGCCGTGTTTATTTTTCCGATCACAGTCGCGGTCGCCGCTCCTATGAGGATCATTGCGAAATCCTTGAAGCCATCGAGGGACGGCGCGTCGGCCAAGCCGAACAGAAAATGAATGAGCACTTGTCTCAGACAATCGAAACCTGGCAGACGCTTCTGGGAGAGCCAAAGATACCCGTAAGACGATAAGCTTTCTCTGCAAGCTCGCGCCGCTCAAGCGGTACACGCTGGTTCCGGGCGCCTTGGCGCCCCGAACCAGCCCTAAGACAGATGCCGCCTACCCCTTCAGGGCCCCTGCCGTAAGTCCCGCGACGAAATAACGGTAGCAGAACGTAAAGATTACAAAGAGCGGTAATGCAATGAGGGATGCACCGGCGAGGATTTCGCCCCAGCGCAGATCCTGCGCTCCCAGCATCGACGCAAGGGCGACCGGAAGCGTCTTGTTTTGGTCGCTCATGATGAGAATGAGAGCGAATACATAGTCGGCCCAGGACAGCAGGAACGAAAAGATGCCGACCGTGATCAGACCCGGCGCGGAAAGCGGCAGGACAACCTTGATAAATGCGCTGAACTGCGAACAGCCATCCACCATTGCGGCTTCTTCCAGGTCAAATGGCATCGACTTGAAGAAACCCCACAAAAGCCAAACGCCCAAAGGAAGCGAGATTGCGAGATGAGCGACCAGCAAGCCCCACAGGCTGTCGGAAAGACCCGCCATGCGGAACAACGCTGACATCGGAATCGCGAGCATCAATGGCGGGAACATGTAGGCGAACAACATCGACGCGACCAATGTTGTCTTACCGCGAAACCTCAGCCGCGTCGCGCCATAGGCTATAAATGCCGAAAGCGTCGTGGAGACGATAATCGTCGCCATCGCCATCAGGGTGCTGTTGAGAAAATTGGCCGTGTAGTTCGTGAGTTCCAGCAAAGACCTGTAGGACGACAGATCCGGCGGCCAGAACACCAACGATGTGTCGAGAAACAACCGTTGCGGCGCCCGGAGACTGGATATGATCATCCAGTAAATCGGGAAAAACGAATATACGCAGATTAAAATGACAGCCGAATAGAGTGCGATGCGGCCGGCAAGTTTCTTGACCGGCCCGCTCACCCAGCCGAACGATTTCTGCCCGGATACAGGCGATGATATCTCCGTCGGCAAAGGCTCAGACCTGGATGAATGGCGAAGGAATGGCTTCTGCCGCGGATCGGAAACAGCCGCAACGACGGAAGGGTGTGAATATTGCTGTGTCACGGTCATCGCCCCTGCTTTGCTTCGTCGATCGGAAAGAATCTGAGATAGATCAGAATGATGGACGCCAGCAAAAGAAACGAGATCGTTGCAACCGCCGCTCCGCCCCCGAGATCGAATTCCAGGAACGCGCGTCGATAGGCCAAGATCGGAAGCGTCTCGGTCTGGTTCAGCGGCCCTCCCTTAGTCAGCAGCCAGATCACGTCGAACTTGTTGAACATCCAGATACCTCTCAGCAGAATGACCACAATCAACACAGATCGAAGTCCCGGCAGTGTGATATGCCAGAACTGTTTCAGGGCGCCGGCTCCATCGACCCGGGCGGCTTCATAAAGCTGAGCCGGAATTGTCTGTAGACCGGCAAGCACGCATGTCACCACGAACGGTGTCCATATCCAGACACTGACGAGAACAACCGTTCCCTTCGCAGTCGCGGAGTTTGCGCCCCAGTCGAACATGCTGGATCCGAACGACGCGAGGACACTCTTGATAAGCCCATAGTTTGGATCAAGCATCCATTGTGCGATGAGACACGCAACAACCGTCGGCAAAAAGTACGGAACTATCGACAACGCCCGTACAATCGTCTGCCCGACGAACTGACGATTCAGAACGAGCGCAATAGACACGCCGAGCACGACTTGCGAAATAATCGCAAAAATGGAAATCACCAATCCATTCATGAGCGCGGCCCAGAAGCTCGGGTTCTTGAGCGCGGTCAGGTAATTATCGAGCCCGACCCACCGCGGCGGAGCGATAAACGACTCCGCCGCGTAGAATGAGAGCTTGATGGAATACAGGAGTGGCCCGCCGACAACGGCGCCGAGTATCAAAACACCCCCGACGAACAAGCCAATAATTCGCCAATCCTGCCTCATGAAGAACCTACTTTCCCGCCAACAACTCAGCCTATCGCCCGTATGCGATCGGCGGCCGTTTTCACACAGTCGGCCGACGACATGTTCTTGAGCACCTTGTTTTGCAGCATTTCCGGCATGATGTTGCCGTCAAATACCTTGCAAGGCCGCAGATCGATCGAAGGCCCGATCAGATCGACGGACGAAAGCCTGACCTTGCTCTCTGGATCGATGAACGACTTCATCTGCATCATCGTTGCCCAATGCTTCTGAATCATCGGGTGTTTCTTCCAGCGAGGGTCTTCATAGACATCCAGGCGCACAGGCTGGAAGTTCATCCAGGCGGAATGCAACCAGTCGATATAGTGTTCGTCGATGAACCATTTGAGGAACTTCATTGTTTCCTCACTCTGCTTGGTCTTGAACGCGACGAAGCCATCGAAGGCGAAGGGCAGCGCAGACTGTTTGCCACCGCTATCCGGCGCAGCGAAAATTCCGTACTTGTCTGCGAGTTCCGGATTTCGTGCTTCGAGCGCTTCGACCACTCGTCCCGAGTAAAGTGTATGCGCGACCTTCCCTGTAACGAAGAGACTCATAAGCTCCGCGTAACCCACCGTGTTCAATCCGGGAGGCATTGTCTTGTAGAGCTCGCCGAAAAGATCGAGGAAGCGGCCTGCGCGGCCGGCGTTCTCCGGCGCATCCAGAACAACGTTCCACTTGTCGTCGTAGAACTGCGGAGCTTCCGCAAACAGATTGCCAAAACTTGCCCAGTTGGTAGCGCTGTCGCTCGCCAGAGGAATAACGCAACCGCCGCGTTCGATATTTCCGTCTTTTGAAACGGTCAGCGCCCGGCAGTTTTCGAGATACTCTGCCCAGGTGGTCGGGACTTTCAGACCCTTCTCGGTATAGAGATCCTTTCGATAGTAGCACGTCACCAGGTTGTAATCGTAGGGATAGAACCAGTTCTCACCCTGGTACGTCCACGCACCCATCTTGCCCCACGAATGCTGCTTTACAAGCTCCGTCATCGGAAGAAGATGACCACCACGGGCGTACTGAAGAATATGAGCGATATAACCTTGGGTAGAAAGGTCATAAGGCGTGCCCGCATTGATCGCCGCCATGGTCTTCGCATAGGCACCGCTGATCGGCGTCGAATCGACAATGATCTTGACGCCGAACTTGCTCTCGTACGCACTGCAAGCATTTCGCAGGACAGTCTGGCTATCGGCCGCGGTCTCATTGTTCAGAAATCTAAGCGTTACCTTTGCCTGCGCATTGACGTAAGGAGCCGCAAAGGAGCTTGCTGCCCCAGCCATAACAGCCGCAGATGTTTTCAGGAAGTTTCGCCGATTAAAGCTGGAAGACTTATTCTTGAATTTCCATTCGCTTGGATTGTACTTGGTCATGATTCTCCCTCCCTTTGTTAATTTCTTTTATCGATTTTGATTGCCTCAATGTTTTTCCGCCGTCGCGCGAGAACAAGTGCAGCTGCTGCGCCGGCAGATAGACGGAAATTCTGTCGCCGGCCGCGAGCACGTCGTCACGCGCGAACACCGCACGAAACTTCTGATCGAATATCGTCCCGAGAACATATGTTTGCGCACCGATTTGCTCGACGAGGTTGACCACCATCTCGATGCCAGATGCTGAATCAGCGCGCGTAATGTGTTCTGGCCGAATACCGAATGTTACGTTCTTCTCAGTCTCGGAGAACTCACCATCTGGAAGTTCGAGCACCAGTTGACCTGAACGAACCTTCATTCCAGCGCCGTCGCGGATCAACTCACCCTCAGCAAGGTTCATCTCGGGTGAGCCGATAAACGCTGCCACGAAAGCGTTGACCGGCCGGTCGTAGAGATCAAGTGGACTGCCGACTTGCTGAATCCAGCCGTCTCGCATGATGACAATCCGGTCACCGAGCGTCATGGCTTCGACCTGATCATGCGTCACGAAAATCATCGTGGCACCAAGCCTGGCATGCAGCGTCGCAATCTCCTCGCGGGTTTTTACGCGTAACTTGGCGTCGAGGTTGGAAAGAGGCTCGTCCAGCAAGAAAACGTCGGGGTCGCGAACGAGCGCGCGACCGAGCGCGACGCGCTGCATCTGACCGCCCGACAACTGTCGCGGCTTCCGCTCAAGCAACGGCTCCAGACCAAGACTCGACGCAGCGCTTCGCACACGACGATCGATCTCATCCTTCGACTCGCCCCAGACACGAAGGCCGAACGCCATGTTGTCGTAGACGGTCTTCTGAGGATAAAGCGCGTAGTTCTGGAACACCATCGCGATGTTGCGATCTTTCGGCGGCAACGCGGTTACATCCCGCCCGCCGATCAAAATCTTGCCGGACGTCACATCGTCAAGACCGGCAAGCATGCGCAGCGTCGTCGACTTCCCGCAGCCGGATGGCCCGACAAAAACAATCAGTTCACCGTCGGCAATATCCAATGAGAAGTCCTGAACGGCCCAAGGCCCTCGATCTCCGCCAAAGGATTTCGATACATTCTGGAGAGTGACCCGCGCCATATAGAAAACCTAACTTCGCGTTGCCTCTAATTATTATCGTTACGCGGGAACTAGCCACATAACCGTCATCCAAATTGGGCAGACCATTTTGGTCTTCCATACGTCCCCCTTTATCGACTGTCAAGCAATCTCCCCGCTCAGCATCAGCAAAATCCGGATCGACCTCAATTTTGTTTGGTTTGACCGATTTGGTAAATCCAATTATAGATCCAAGAAACATGCGATCTCTCGAGAGCAGATTTCGCCGTATAAACTGACAAGGAAATGTCATGGCTGGACCTCTGGTTGGTTACCGAGTGCTCGATCTCTCAAGAATTCTGGCGGGGCCATGGTTGGGCCAGTTGCTTTCTGATCTCGGCGCGGAGGTCTGGAAGATCGAACGTCCGGGCACCGGCGACGACACGCGGCAATGGGGTCCTCCATTCCTGAAGGACAGAGACTCCAACGACACGACCGAAAGCGCCTACTTTCTCAGCGCTAACCGCGGCAAGCATTCGATCTGCGTCGACATCGCAACCGAGGAAGGCAGCGAAATTGTACGCTCGCTGGCGCAGCAAGCCGACATCGTGATTGAGAATTACAAGGTCGGCGACATGCGACGGTACGGACTGGACTACGAGTCCCTCCGGAAACTGAAGCCGGATATCATTTATTGCTCCATCACCGGTTACGGTCAAACCGGTCCGATGAAGGACGTCGCAGGATACGACATGGCCATTCAGGCAACCGGCGGCCTGATGAGCATTACCGGTGAGAGCGACAACAAACCGGGTGGAGGACCTCAGAAGGTTGGCGTTCCGATCGTCGACATTCTGACTGGCATGTACAGCGCGACGGGTGTCCTTTCGGCACTGCTGCATCGCGAACGCACCGGCGAAGGCCAACACATCGACATGGCTTTGCTCGATGTTCAGGTGTCCGTGCTTGCCAACCAGAGCTTGAACTATCTTACGACGGGGCGTTCGCCCAAGCGTTACGGCAACGCGCATCCGAATATCGTCCCCTATCAGGTATTCAAGACAAAGGACGGCTCATTCGTGCTCGCGGTCGGCAACGACCAGCAGTTCAGAAAATTTTGCGCGACGGCGGGATTTGCGGAACTGGCCGCCGATACCCGTTTTGCCACGAACACCGACCGGCTTCATAATCGTGATCAACTCATCCCGCTTCTCGATGTCCATCTGGCCAAGCAGACGACGCATCACTGGGTATCGTTGCTGGAACCGGTCGGCGTTCCTTGCGCGCCGATCAACACGCTGGATCAGGTGTTTGCTCATCCGCAAGTGATCCATCGGGAGTTGCAGATCAATCTTCCGCATCCTTCCGGCGCCATTACGCCTCTCGTCGGCAACCCGATCAAGTTCTCGAAAACGAAGATCGAATATTCGAAGAGCCCGCCGCTTCGAGGTGAAGACACCGAACAAGTTCTCAAAACCGTGCTAAAGTTTGATCAGGCGAAAATTCAGAGGCTCAGCGACCGCCGGATCGTCGATACTGGAACGCATCCGCAGCATTCCAAATCCGGGCTGCCCGAATAATCCGGGTGCATTGTTGGCAACCACGGACGTCCGCGCCGATACGCCAGGCCGAATATCTGGCAGCGGAGAGCCTCACTAGTGACCGAGGGCCCAGACCGTCTTTTCAAAGGCCGATCTTTCTTGTGGCGACATACTCGCCTTCCAATGCTGCAACCCTTTCGCCGACCAGAGAAAAACGGCACAGGCTGCCGCAACAAGCATGACCGTAAACACACGAGTGATCACCGAAGCACCTCTCTGTTGACGCCAGAGTCGCTGTTCTTATAATTGGACATACCAAAATGGTAATCCAAACTGACCTAAAAACAATGGCAAAAATTCGTCGCCGCAATCGCAAACGACTGACGCTACGCACTTCATGCCAGATCAGCCGCACCTGCCAGCCGCACGCGTTCCCAGGGGATTCGAAAATGAAACTATCCGGATATGATTACATCATCGTCGGCGCGGGATCCGCTGGATGCGTGCTGGCTTCGCGGCTGAGCGAAGATCCAAATGTCAACGTTCTGCTGATTGAGGCCGGTGCTCCTTCCGCGTCCATCTTCGTCCACATGCCCGCTGGCATTCGGGTTCTCTATACGAGCCCAAAATATAACTGGCAGTTCTGGACGGAGCCTCAGGCAAATCTCAACAATCGAAAAATTTACATTCCGCGTGGACGGGTTGTGGGCGGCTCGTCCTCCATCAACTCCATGATTGCAATCCGGGGCAATGCCTGGGACTACGACTCGTGGGCCGCGCAGGGCCTACCGTCATGGAGTTACGAGAACCTGCGCCCCTATCTTAGAAAAATCGAGGACGCGACTCTAGTCACCGGGGAGAGAGATCAGGATCGAGGCTACTCCGGCCCTATCCGACTGTCCTACGGCACTCTGCAACACCCCATTTCGAAAGCATTCATTGAAAGCGCGGTGTCGGCCGGCTTGCCGGAAAACAACGGCTTCAACGGACCGTCCCAGGTAGGCGCGGGCTTCTACGAACTTACCATCGCAGAAGGAAAGCGATCCGGAGCCTTCAAGTATCTTGATCGAGCGAAGGGACGGCGTAATCTCACTCTTATGGCCAACTGCAGAGTTCGCCGGATCGCTATGGAGGGAACGCGGGCGCGGGGCGTTGTGATCGAAAAGGGAGGACGCGAGGTCACCATCCCGGCGGAGCGCGAGGTGTTGCTGACATCCGGAGCCATCAGCTCACCACAGCTGTTGATGTTGTCGGGCATCGGTCCGGCGGATCACTTGCAGTCGCTTGGTATCAAGCCTGTTCTTGATTCCGCAGGCGTCGGAGACAACCTGCAGGACCATCTCGACTGCGCGATCCGCATGGAGGCATCTCAGCCGGTCACGCTGACGCCTTATCTCGGCTTGATCAAGGGAGGCCTCGCAGGAGCGCAATACATTCTTCGGGGTACCGGCCCTGCAACCTCCCAGGGGGTCGAGGCCGGCGCCTTCTGGGGACCCGACCAAGGTTCGTCGCTGCCGGAGTGGCAAGCTCATCTGATCGTCGCGCTCCGGAATCCTCCACCTAATGAACGCATCGCTCATGGCTTCGCGATACGCGTTTGCCAGCTTCGGCCTAAGAGCCGTGGGACCCTGCGATTGCGGTCGGCTAATCCATCCGACACTCCAGCTATCGATCCCCGTTTTCTCTCTGACGAGTCGGATTTCGTCAGCATGCAGGAAGGGGTTAGACAACTGTGCGGAATCATCGATCAGCCGGGTCTGAAAAAATTCGTCAAACGAAAAATCGACATCGATGCGTTTACCAGTGTCGATTCCCGAAAAAAATGGATTCGCGCGCGCGCCGAAACGATCTACCATCCTGTTGGCACTTGTCGCATGGGCGAAGACAGCAACGCTGTTGTCGATGGCCAATTGCGAGTCAGGGGAATCGACAACCTGAGAGTCATCGATGGTTCAATCATGCCGACTGTGATCAGCGGAAATACCAATCTGCCGATCATGGCCATGGCCGAGAAAGCTGCCGAGTTGATTGCAGGTAACAACAAGACGAGCCAATTTCAGGCGCACAACAGCAAAGCCCGGTCCGCCTGACTCCCGCTATCCGGCCCTAACATTTTGGAATGCAGAGCACACGGCTTGGCGCTCGCATCGCGAGGATGAATCATGACTGAGCGGCTAGAGCCGTATCGTGTAAAAGCTTACAACACCGCCAAGCTGTCGGAAAATAAGATGCACGACGACTCCGTGGCCCTGAAATATGGCTTCAAGGGCGGATTGGTGCCCGGCGTCGATGTGCTCGCCTACATGATCCACGTTCCCGTTGCGAAATGGGGCCGGGCATTTCTCGAACGAGGATTGATCGAAGCGCGCTTCGCCAAGCCCGTCTATGACGGCGAGATGGTGCTGGTTCAGGCCGAGGAGTCCGGCGAAGTGATGGCCCTGACTGTCGGAAGCGGTGAAATAGCAGCAACCGGAACAGCCTTACTCGCCGCCAAAGCGCCGTCATTTTCTCTCGCTGACTATCCCGACACCGCGCCTGTCGAGACGCGAACGCCTGCCGACACCAACTCCTATCGGCTCGGTAAGTGGCTCGGCACCGCCCCAAGATCTTGGCAAGGTGAGGTAGGCGCGGAGTATCGCGCCGAGGTGCGAGACGCTGAACCGATTTATGCGCGCGAAGGTCTCGTCCATCCAGGCGTGCTACAACGGATCATGAACAGAGTCCTTATGGAAAATGCTCTCCTTGGACCATGGATTCATGTCGGCAGCCGCATGCAGATGTTGTCAGCCGTGGCGGACAGCGACAACTTGGCCGCCCGCGCATGCGTAACAGCTAATTACGAGAAGAAGGGTCATTTGTTTGTGGAATTAGACGCACTTATCGTGGCCAACCAACGCATTCCTGTCGCCCATTGCCAACATACGGCAATTTATCAGCCCCGCGCAGAGGCCTTATGAGGTGCCATGCCAACCTCAAATCCCCAAAATGGGTGAATCGCCCACTGTTGACTGCCTGAATGATGTCTGCGGGCACCTTAACTGCTCTATTTTTCTGCCATCTCCAGTTCACGAACGACATAGAGATTTTCGATTTCCAGGGCATACTTCTTCTGAACGTTGGCGCGGCGAACTTTCATCGTCGCGGTCACTTCGTCATCGTCGTGATCCAGCTCTTTCGTCAGAAGATGGAATTTACGAATTTGCGAAACCTGCGCAAGCTGACCATTCGCCGTATCGATCTCTGACTGAATCAACTCACGGAGGCTTTCGTTCTCGGTGAGATTCCTGAAGTTGGTATAGGCGATGCCCTTCTCTTCCGCCCACTTGCCGGCGAGGTCGTAATCGATCTGGATCAACGCTGAGACATACTTGCGCGCCTCACCGATGACGATGCATTCCTTGATAAAAGGGCTGGCCTTGACGGTATTCTCGATTTCCGACGGACTGAGATTCTTCCCGCCAGCCGTGATCATGATGTCCTTCAGGCGATCCACAATGCGGAAGTGGCCATCCTTGAACTCCGCGACGTCGCCGGTATGCAGCCAGCCATCGCGGATTGCGACATTGGTGGCTTCGTCGTTTCGATAGTAACCGACAAAAACCGTATCGCCGCGCAACAGCAGTTCGTTGGAATCTCCCAGCCGCGCATCCATTAAGGCGATGCCATAACCGACCGTCCCCACCCGCCGATCCGTCAGCACTTGCCCCAGCGCAATCCCGGAGCTTTCCGTAAGACCATAAACTTCGATCAGCGGCACACCGATGGTGCGGAAGAAGTGCACGATAGCCGGCGAAATCGGTGCGGCACCCGTCATAGCAATGCGGGTTTTGCGCAACCCGATAAAATTCTGCAGCGCCCGAAAAATCAGCCAGTAAGACAGGCCGAACCTGATCCTCTCAGACAATGTCCTGTCCGCGGCGTTCTTCTCCGCAAACGGCTCGCACGCAGCATAAGCGCGTTCGAACAGCGCCCGGCGAATGCTTCCGGCTTCCAGCAATTTGATATGGATCGACGAATGCAATTTCTCCCAGATACGTGGCACGCCGAGAAACATGCTTGGCGCAACCTCGCGCAGGTCTTCCTGCACAGTGCGGATCGATTCTCCGAAATTGACCAGCGAGCCGAGATAGATCGGCACCATCACCGTTGTCATCTGCTCTGCGACATGGCACAGCGGCAGATAGGACAACAGACTTTCATGTCGCGACAAGTCAAGACGATCCACCGAAGCCATCGCCTGCGCGCGGATATTCTTGTAGCTCAGCATCGCGCCTTTCGGCTTTCCCGTTGAGCCCGAGGTGTAGATGATGAGTCCTATCTGCGCGAGTGTCTGCCCATCGATCGTCGCATCAACCAGCCCGGCATGGCTCGTCTCGAAGTCAGCACCGAGAGCTTCGAGCGCATCGAACGATATGACCTGATCGGCGGGATAGTCCCTGATCCCTTTGGTTTCGATCACGATGATCCGCCGAAGCCTTGGAAGTTCGTCGCGGCGTTCCAGAACCTTGTCGACCTGCTCCTGATCTTCGCAGACGATGACTTCGGATTCGGAATGCGCCAGAACGTAGGCCACTTCATTCGACGGGCTCGTCGGATAAACGCCGACCGCGATCCCATCGACAATGTTGGCGCCGAGCTGCGCCAGCACCCACTCGATCCGGTTTTCGGACAGGATGGCGACATGGCCGCCTTCGTTGAGCCCAAGCGCGCGAAAGCCGAGACCCACATGGCAGGCGCGCTGGTAGTAGCGCTCCCATGTCGAGGGATTCCAGATGCCAAATTCCTTTTGGCGGATCGCCACATCTTCCGGCGACCGGCGCGCATTTTCGCGCAGCATCTGCGGCAGCGTGAACTCTGGAAATTTATCGCTCATGCAATCCTCACACAGCCTCAGGACAGCCAGCGCTTGCGGCGCTTGTAATGCTTGATCCCGCGAAAGCCCTTTGTCTCGGCATTTGCCGCGCCCACGCCGAGATAGAACTCGCGAACGTCCTGGTCGCGGATCAGTTGCTCCGTTGGCCCATCGGTCACGATCTTTCCGGATTCCATGATGTAGCCGTAGGTGGAGACGGCAAACGCCACCGCGGCGTTCTGTTCGACCAGAAGCATCGAAACTCCCTGCTCCCGGCTGATGCGCGCGATGATGGTGAAGATTTCTTCCACCAGTTTTGGCGACAGTCCGAGCGACGGCTCATCCAGCAGCATCAATTCCGGCTGCGCGATCAGCGCGCGGCCGATGGCCAGCATCTGCTGCTCGCCGCCGGAGAGATAGCCGGCGCGGCCGGTGCGCCGCTCGAACAGCCGGGGGAAATAGGTATAGACAAGATCGAACGGCGTTTTCGCTCCGCTGCGGCCGGACATTGCATATGTCGCAGCAGTCAGATTTTCCTCAACCGTCAGATCCTCAAAAATCCGTCGCCCTTCCATCACATGGAAGAGTCCGCCCCGCACCAGTTGATGCGGAGCGAGACGCGATACGGAATTGCCCTTGAACAGGATTTCACCTGTTGTGACCTTGCCATCTTCCAGTTCGAGCAGATTGGAAATGGCCTTCAGCGTGGTCGACTTGCCTGCTCCATTGGAGCCCAGCAATGCGACCACCGCTCCCTTGTCGACTTTCAACGACAGGCCGCGAAGCACCTGGACCGTCTTGTTATAGACGACCTCGATATTATTGACTGAGAGAAGGTCATTCTTCAGCGAAATCGCTGCTTGTTGATACTGCGCTTGCTGCATTTCAGCAAAGAGATTTTCTGCGAGCATGCTCGTCACTTCGCAATCTTGATCCAGTCGGAGACCGGCTTCATGGTCTTGTTCGCGCCGTCATATTGATAGACGCGGCCGACGGGCACCGTGTTGCCGGGGATCGAGATCGGCACGCCGATGATGCCGCCGGTGTCGAAGTCCTTGATGGAGTTCAGCGCCGCTTTCATGTTCGTTGCGGTGAGATCCTTCTTGGCATCGAGCGTGCGCTTTACAGCCTCGATCATCAACATCGCGGTCAGAAAGCCCTGCGTATAGTACGTCGGCTGATATTCCCGGTGCAGCTGCCGGATCTTGTCCAGCATCGGTGAAGATCCCTCTGTATCAAAATAGTATCGATATGGCATCACGCCCATGTAGCCGTCAGCGACTTGAGCCGAATTCGCCCAAATCCCATTATCCATCGACCAGAATGTGCCCATGAACTTGCTCTTGAGGCCCAGCTGCTTCATCTGCGCCATGAATTCCGGCAGTGGTGCAAGAACGTAGCCGTGGAAGATGGTGTAATCCGGATCGGCACGACGCAGCTTGAGTACTTCGGTGGAGACGTCGATGCTGGTTGGCGGCGTCGCGATCTTTGCGACGATCTTCAATCCCAAATCACCCGCACGCTTTTCGGTTGCTGTAACCGGATCGCGGCCGAACTCGGTGTCCGAGTTGACCAGAGCGATCCTCGCGCCCGGCTGGGTCTTGGCGATGTATTCCAGCAGAATGCCGATCATTTGCGAATAATCGGGTCCAGGAATGAATTGAAAAGGAAATTCTTTCGGATCGTTCAGCTCGGTCGCGAAGGACGTTCCAGCCATAAGAATATTGCCGCGCCGGTTCAGTTCGGCATTGACGGTTTTTGCGAAGCCCGTGGAATCTCCGTAATAGAGGCTTATCTTCTCGCTGGCGGTGATCCGGTTAAATGCTGCAATGGATTTATCAACTGCGTAAGAGGTATCCTCGGGTATATATCTGATCTTACGACCATCGATTCCACCGGCGTCGTTGATGATCTTTACATAATCCTGGAATCCTACGTTGAGAGGAATACCAGCAAATCCAAATACGCCCGTCATCGGCATCGACGCGCCTATTACAATATCATCAGCGGCCCACGCCTGCATATTGATTCCAAATGCCAGGCAACCTGCTGCTGCGTAGGATAGAATTTTTCGACGCCTCGGAATGTGTTTCATTACTGTGTCTCCCTGTGTGTTATTTCTTGAATGGCCATAAATGAAAGAAACGTCTGACGCGGCGCCAGATTTCGGCGAGGCCCTGCGGCTCGAACAGCAGAAAACCGATGATCAGCAAGCCGAAAACGATTGTCCGGATCGGCGACAGTTGCGCCACCGCATTCGGAATGAACGTCATGTAGGACACCGCAATCTTGAGAATCTCCGGCACCATGGTCATGAAGATCGCGCCAAGGATCGCGCCGAGGATCGTGCCCATGCCGCCAACGATGACGGCGGCGAGGAAGAAGACCGAATAGATCAGCGGAAAGCTCTCCGGCGTCACGACGCGGAAGAAATACGCCCACATGCCGCCCGCGACGCCGGCGTAGAACGACGACAGTGCGAACGAGAGCAGCTTGTATCTCAAGAGCGGAATGCCGAGCACTTCGGCGGAAATATCGCGATCGCGGATTGCGATAAAGGCGCGGCCGATCCGGGTCCGGAACAGGTTGGCCGCGGCGAATACGGCGAGCGCCGTCAACGGTATGAACAGCCAATAAAGCTGGAACGGACGCGCCAGATCGTAACCGAACAGCCGCGCAGGTGGCATGCTCAGCCCTTGCGTACCGCCAAGGAATGCAGGGCCATTGGCAAATATGAAGTGCAGTATGAAGGATGCGGCAATGGTCGCGATGGCGAGATAAAGGCCCTTCACGCGCAAACTCGGCACGCCGACAACAAGACCGACGGCGGCGGAAACAAATCCCGCGACAACGAGATTAATGAAGAACGGCGTACCGATCCGGATTTCCAGAATAGCGACAGTGTATGCGCCGACGGACATGAAGGCCGCTTGGCCCAGGCTGACGAGGCCGGTATAGCCGGTGAGAATGTTCAGGCCGGTCGTGCTGACAATGTGGATCGCCACCAGACAGGCGAGATAAATCCAGTACTGATCCACGAAGAATGGAAACAGCACCAGCGCCGCGAGCAGCGCGACCATCATTAGACGCTGCACGTTGGTATCGAGCAGCGATTCCGCCTGGGCGTAAGTTTCGTGTACCGCGCCGATCCGCATCAGAGTCGCTCAATTTCAACTGTGCCGAACAACCCGTAAGGACGGATCATCAAGGCAACCACCAGAATGCTGAAAGTGACGAGCAGCTTGTATTCGCCGCCCATGTAGGTTCCGACCAGCGCTTCAACGACACCAATCGCGAGGCCAGCGACAAGCGCACCAGCGATCGAATCCAGACCGCCTACAATGACAGCGACCAGCACCGAGAGGCCGAACACGCCCATGTTTGGTGAGATGCCGCCGATCGAGCCAATAAGAATACCCGACCCGGCTGCCGCCATCCCTGCGACAATCCACGACACCGAGAACACCGCTGGAACGTTAATGCCGCAGGAGAGCGCCGCGCCTTGATCCGTTGCCGTCGCGCGGAGCGCAACGCCACCTCGCCATGTCCGGAAGACCAAAAGAAATACAGCGATCAGGATAGAAGCAATCGCAAAACACACGGCGATCTTCGGCGAGACATAAGCATCGCCGATGAAGATCGGCTTGGATGGCAGGAAACTGGGCAGCGTCCTCGGATCGCCACCCCAGATGAACTCGACAAAACCGATTAGCACCGAGCTCAGACCGACCGTAACCATGAACACCGAAATCGGGCTCTCGCCGAGCATCGGACGGATCAGGACGCGCTCGAAGACGCCGCCAAGAATGCCCCCACCCACCAATGTCAGGATAACAGCGAGCCAAATCGGGAGCGTCAGGGAAATCGTTAGACCGAAGAAAAAGTAAGCACCGAGCATCAGCATTTCGCCGACGGCGAGATTGATCACCTTCGTCGCCTTGTAGATCAACACGAAGGCAATGCCGGTCAGCGCAAGCAATGCGCCCGACCCCAATCCCGACAGCACCACCTCGAAGAGAAACAGCCAATCCATCACGCTGCCCTCTCGCCTGCGATCCGACGCGACAGATCGCCGACGTCCCCCGAACCGAGATAGGCCGCAATCACGTTCGGGTTGTTCTGGATTTCTGCGGGCTTTCCGGCCGCGATCACCTGCCCGAAATTCAGCACGACGACATGGTCGGAAATGTCCATCACCAGACCCATGTCGTGTTCGACCATCAGAATGGTGACGCCCCACTCCTCCTTCACATCGAGGATGAAGCGCGCCATGTCTTCAGTCTCTTCGCGGTTCATGCCCGCCACCGGCTCATCGAGCATCAGCAGGCGTGGCTGCATCGCCAACGCACGGGCCAACTCGACCCGCTTGCGCAGACCATAGGAGAGCGACGCGACCGGCTGGTCACGAATATGTTCCATCTCAAGAAAATTGAGAACCCGTTGCTCGATCTCGGACCGCAGCGCAAGCTCCTCGCGCCGCGCGCGGCCGAAGTACCACAACGCATCGAGCACGTTGGTCTGCATGTGCGCATGACGGCCGAGCTTGATATTGTCCAGCACGGTCATGCCGCGAAACAGCGCAATATTCTGGAATGTGCGAGCGAGTCCGATCTTGGCGCGTGCAGGTGGGTGCAGCTTGCTGATGTCCTCGCCGGCAAACTCGATCGCACCCGCCGAGGGGCGATAAAAACCGGAAATGCAGTTGAACAGCGACGTCTTGCCGGCGCCGTTCGGGCCGATCACCGCCGTGATCGATCCCGGAGCAACTGAGAACGAAACATTGGTCAACGCCTTCAAACCGCCAAATGACAACGACAGACCGTTGACGTTCAAGTCAACGGAATATGATTCCGCTTCTCCGGACAACTACCCCTCCGTTAAATTTGGCGCTTTGCACGCTCTTAGGACTTATTGTTTTCGACGCTATCTCCGCATGATCCAAACGAATTTCATTTGGATGCTCCAACAAGTTCTTGGGCGAATTGCATCTATGGAGTTAACCGCTCTTATTCATCGAATCTTTCTCCTGCATTTCATCTCTGAAAAGCACGAGATGTCGCAAAGAACGTCTGAAAGATTCTGGTGAGTATCTGCATATCGGCGCAAACCGTCAGTTGACATGCAGATTCAGCAACGCTGTTCGAATGTCGTCGCTTGTGAGTTGCCAGTCATTTCCCAGGTTCGCAACGATCTCTTTCATGAATCCATTAGCGAGAGAGAGTGCCTTCTGCGAATCGCCAAGATACTCACTAAGAATCGCTAGAGACAGTTGCATCGGCGCATCGCCTTCGTAACCCCACTCGAAGAAGCCGCCATCATACGTTTTAATCTGGAGAGCCCGATCCAACGGTCGCCCATCGACAGTCACTTCCACGCCGTTAATCGTTCTCGAACCTTCAAACGTACTCATGTCCTTGCCCTTGTGGTTTCTTCCCCGCGAGCGAATAAAAATCGCTCAATGAAAACCCGTCATCCCCCCGCTCACAGCTGCTGGGGAAACCCTCGATATGCCAAAAATCCACCGTCGACCGGCAGCTCTGCCCCATTGATGTATGAAGCCGCATCAGTCGACAGAAACACTATTGCTTCAGCGACTTCAGGAAAAAGCCCAGTACGACCCAAGGGGACGGACTGCAAAAGTTTTGGACGTAACTCCGGGTCCGCAGATGCAACGGATGTGCGCATTGGCGGCATCCAACCGGGAATAACGGCATTCGAACGAATATTGTCCTTTGCATAGCGCCCCGCCGCAGATTTCACGAGCAGGAGTATCGCCGCCTTTGCGGCGTTGTAGCCCATGTGAACGTAATCCGCGCCGATCTTTCCAGCGATGGATGACGTGGCAACAATAGAACCGCCACCCGCCTGCGCGATCACCGGCGCAGCATGCTTAATGCCAAGGAATGTTCCACGAGCATGGATCGACATCAGACGATCGAAATAATCTGTATCCATGACATCGGGAATCATTCCGCTGATTCCCGCATTGCTAACAAGTCCGTTGAGTTTGCTATAAGTTGACACAACAGATTTCACGGCATCAATCCACTCCGGCTCATTACGGACATCTAGATGAACGGTTGATGCGGATCCGCCGTCAGACACGATCGACTGAGCAACGCGGGAAGCCTCTTCGTCGAGTATGTCACCAATCACGACATTGGCTCCCTCTTTGGCCATAAGGCGAGCCGTACTCTCTCCAAGGCCACTTGCTGCGCCCGTCACAAGGAATGTTCTGCCTTTTAACCTCATCGACTCCCCTTACTCCGCGTTGACATCGCCGGAACTCATTCCACCGATAGGCCCTTTGTTGTTGAGTTAGCTGTTACGTTTGACGTTGCCTTTGCGTTTGACGTCCGGAAATACCCAGATGGCAAAAACCACAAACATGCCGACCCCCAATGCCACTGCGGCGGGTGGGTATAGTCCGATGCGATAGTCATAAAACGCGATGCCGGCAGCGACGAGAAGAACGAGAGTCGAAATCACAAGCTTTATCTTGACCAACATGACCTTCTTCCTCGCTCACAACGACAGTGCATTTGCGAAATGTGCGGATTGGCCCAACATCATCACTGCCGCTGCTTGAATACAGAGCAAGACCAGCAATCCCGCGTAACTGTCGAGCCACCGCTGTGGAACGACGTTAAAAATGGCTGGCGCAAAAAGAAATATCCAACTCCCCATCAGGATGATGCTCGATAAACGAAGGGTGGATGCGGCAAATACAACCGTTCCTATCAGCAACAGGACCAGCAATATTGCGTTGCCAATCACGAGGCCAAATCCCAACGGCGCTGAACTATTTGCGCGAGCACCCAACGGCAGCAGACCAGAAATAATCAACCCGCTAAGAGAACAAGCCGCCCAAAGAATAGCGAAGCATCCAAGTGACCTGAGGTCCGGCTCAACCGAACGAGCAACCGAAAGCACAGCTTCCATCGCTTTCCTCCAACGTTACGAGGGCACTTTCGGTGGATTATCTGCCGGCCACTGCAACCTTGGGAGGAAGCTTGTCAGCTGCCTTCGCTGTTCGCCGCAGATTTGACTTCACATGTTCCCAGCTATTGCCATTGAAAACGTGACCAAAGAAGCCGCGGTCAAGATCGGACGTACCGTAAACCCAATCAAAGATCGGCGTCCCGATACCCATGTTGACCTCCATCATGATCGAGTGATCATGATGGGCTCGATGGTGTCTGCGGGCAGTATTGACGATGGGGCAATACACGAGGAACCAGTTGTCCTCGACATGGCAGCAGAAATGAACGAACTCGTACCACATATAGCTGCCAATCACGCTCGCCATCACCAACCAGCCGGCGTTCGATGAAATGAGCAAACCCACGATCACCGCGCTGGGCAACGCAATGAGAAGCATCGTCGCCATTGTGAATGGGGGAAAGAAGGTCACGCGCCAATCCATATGATCGGCGAAGCGCATCTCGTCGTCCGTAAAGAACTGATGATGCTGCAGTGTGTGGCGGTTGTAGAGCTCCCGCAGCGCTCCATTACGCGCAGGCCGATGAAGCCACACACGATGGGCCCAATATTCTCCGAACTGATACGTCAAGAAAACAGCAGGAATGACGCCCCACTGCCACCAAGCAACGTCGCTCAAATTAGCAGAGCACACGTAAATGATGGAGAAGCCGGCAATAAAGATAACCGAGACATGCAGCCAGCCGTTGTACCACGTCGCAATCTGCTGACGATAAGTCGCGCGGAAAGCACGCTGCCTGTTGGACATAGATGAGTTTCGCAGTTCCATGGCGCTACCTCCGATCGAATACAGCCGGCCTATATGCCGACATGTGAAATATCAGTTGTCGTCAGACAATACGGTCGTGCCAATACGCTGTCAAGTTGGATTGCAACTAATTATTAATCAGCCGCCTTCGAAATGTTTGTGTCGTTGCGATCGGACAAATGTGGGCTAAATGTGTTTTTGGATATCGAACAAGAAAGTCTCTTTTGATGCTTCGCAAAACTGACGTCCGCCAACGGCAAAAGCCTGTCGCCCCCGAGAACGCCGACGCTAATTCAGACATCAGTTTAGCTGAACACGCCTACCGCACCTTGGAGGAGCTGATCATCACCTTGCGACTGCAACCGGGGGCAGCTCTTTCCGAACAAGCTCTCGCCAGTCAATTGAACATGGGAAGAACACCGATCCGCGAAGCTTTGCGACGATTAGAACGCGAAGGACTTGTTCTCATTCTCCCTCGCAGGGGAGTCCTTGTGAGCGAATTGAATGTTCACAAACAGCTTAGTCTTCTGGAAATGAGAAGGGAGACGGAGCGTTTGCTTGCGCGACTATCCGCTGAACGCGCTACCCCTGAACAGAGAATGGAGTTCGCCAACATTGGCTTGAGTTTGCGGAGTTTCAGCGATGATGACGATGAGACGCTATTTAGTCGTTGGGACAGCCGTCTAACCGAACTTGAATACGAAGCTTCTCAAAATGAATTTGCTGCAAAATCCATGGCACTCATGCATGGCCTATCCAGACGTTTCTGGGTAAAATATCATAACAAGCATGCAAGTCTCGCCGAAACTGCCGCCCTGCATGCCAATCTGGCTGAACAAATCGCTCGAGGCGATACGAGCGCAGCAGCAGCGGCCTCCGACGAATTGTTGGATTACATCGAAGAATTCACTCGAAATACGGTGGCTTGACATCGACACTACCCGCTTGACGCTCCTATGAGCATTAGCGAATTCCGCCGGCAAGCCGTAAAATAGTATCGATGCAGCCAAACCTCTGCCCTGCGGCATGTCGTTGTGCTGAGGGAAAGCACGCCTGATCCGTGAGTCCGGTCTGGATGAAGCGCTCTGGTGGGCCAAATGTAGACAGGCTGGCGCTGCCGAATGTCGAGCTTTCCGAGAAAATTCCTGCCGAGCTTTACAAGGGAGTCGCGGCAATCTTTTTCTTGTGATGCGGTTGACGAAAAAATTGCGCTAAAGTGAAGGCGGAGGTCCGAAAAATCCAATCATCTTGATCAAGCGACCGTCGGGCCCGATTTCGCCGACGTCGATCGATGTATCTCCAAATGTGGCGTCAGCGTGCACTAGACGCCAGAGAAACCGTAGCACATTGTGATGCGTTTCAATGCCGCTCATGAACTCGAGATGCGCACCGGGACGCCCCATCTGCACTTTGGCGATATGACGTGAAAGATTTTCACGTCCCAAAATCTCGACATTTGGGTCCACATAAATACCGTTGTCAGCCCAGCAGGCGGCCAGCAATGCGTCGCGATGGGTGGTATCAGCCTCATTCCAAGCTGCGGCATATTTCTTCACTTTCTCGGCTGTATCGCTCATTGGCTTTATCTCTCCGTTCTTTTGAATGATAAGGTGTTTCATTGTCGTGCTTTAACACGAAGCACGCCAGTTGCCCGCCAAATTACGTCATGACGATCACTACAGCGGAGACTATTAGGTGCCGCTATCTTCTGGCACTAGGGGGTGCGCTTGATCGCTTGCTCAGCAACCTTCTCGACGTTGAAACCGTCATAGTTGTCGAAGACGCCCATAAATCCCGCAACGGTCCCGTCGCGCATCCAGTCGCGCTGGAGCTCGCAATACATCTGGACGCGGCTTATGAGGTTCGCTCCAGCCTGCTCGACGCGCCGCAACGCTGCCTCATGTGCAGTCACGGAAGTGCCGCCTACGGCGTCAATCGGTACATATACCTCAAAGCCCTCCTGAATTGCATCGAGAGCTGGGAAGGTCAGACAGGCCTCGGTCCAAAGCGCGGTCATAATGAGTTTTCGGCGGCCGATCGCCTTCACCGCCTGCTTGAAGTCAGCATCTTCCCAGCTATTGATGGAAGTTCGGTCATAGGTAGGCAGATGACCTATTACATCCTGCAAGTCTTGGATCGGTGGTTTATTACGCCCAGTCGCAACGTTAACCGTCGAATGGACGATAGGAAGGTTGTAGTTTACTGCGGCCTTAGCAACACTGACGATGTTAAATACGAGTTCCTCGCGCGGCATCGAACGGATCGAAGAAACTTGGATCGGCTGATAGTCGATAATAATGAAAGCAGCGTTCTCTGGCGTGAGGAGATGATCGGTTTTAGGATTTCGAATTACTTCGCTAGTCATTAGCAGGTCCTTTCCTCGATTGGATAAATCGCGCAGGGAACGGGCAAATGCCCTTGATCATATGGAGGAGCGAGCGCGGTGCCCCTCCGCTAGAAGGGGCCAACCCCAATGGGAAATCCGCTCCTGAATTGCCTTGCCACCGCTGTGAAGAAGTGACCGCCGCTGAGGCCGACGATTCGGTCATATCCGTGGATTCCTGGCGGATTCATCATTTTTACCCGTCGCTACAGGGATCGTTCCGCCAAGCGCCAATGTTATTTCGATGGCGACCTCCTGGACGAGCTTACCGAGTATAGGCAATCGATCATCGGGAACCCGCGACGCCGTACCTGAGACGGAAATGGCGGCGAGCGGCTCACTGCAATTGTCATAAATTACGGCGGACACACAGCGCAATCCAATCTGCGCTTCCTCGTAATCTACGGAATAGCCGCGCTGGCGAATGTCATGTAGAGATTTGCATAGGTCTCCGGCGCGGACGATTGACCTTGATGTCAACCTCGGCATGCCTTCTCGGTGAATGATCGCGAAAACGTCTTCCTCGGTGTAAGTAGAGAGCAACGCTTTGCCAAGTCCCGATGCAACCATTGGCACACGACCACCGACTTTGGTTACAGAGCGCATAATCTCGCGGCTTTCGAGACGGGTGAGGACCAACATCGCGCCGTTGTCGACGACGGCGAGATTTACAGTTTCGCGCGTTTGGTCTCGCAGCTTACGTAGATAGGGGATGACCTGCGTTAAGAAATTTCTTCGGCGAACGAATGTCGCGCCGACCGCGAAGCTCTGAGCACCAATATGCCAACTAGCTTGCCCGCGGTCGAATTGTACAAAGCGGCGCCTTTCTAATGTGATGAGTAAGCGGTGAATCGTTGACCGTGACAAACCTGTGCGAATGGCTAGGTCCGTCAGCCTATAGCCCTCATCGTCCTCGGCCAAGGTCTCGATCAGCAGCATTGCGCGATCAACCGATTGCACGCCACTGTCTTTAGCGTGTGCTTGATAATTGGATTGATCACCGGACTCGGACTGGAGTTCAACGTGCTTGCGCCGGGCAATATCTCTTTTCATCGCGTCGAATTCCGCCAATGGAATATGAAGGTCGCCTGGCCAGTCCAACTCTAGGCGAGGGAATTCCCAATGTGCTGCATTCACACCCTCGCGCGAAGGACACAAGGACGATATCAGTTATTCCAAAACCTTGTTTAACGGAGCTTTGTGGTTGCTCCTTTACCTAATATTACTAGATATTTGGCACCGACTGCCTTCGCAGACGCAAGCTTAATTTGGACAAGAACGAATTCTGCGAGCAATACACCGTTATGGATAGAATTCGCGAGATCGGCGTTTTTACAAGAGTGGTCGAACTCGGCAGCTTCTCTAAGGCTGCTGACGACCTCACAGTTTCTCAGTCGACTGTAACGAAGAGTATTGCCCAGCTTGAATTGCAACTCGGGGTACGGTTACTCAATCGCAATACGCGTGGTATCAGTCTCACCGAATTAGGATCATTATATTATGAGAAGTGCAAAGCGGCTTTGCACGAACTCGCCGAAGCTGAAAACATCATCAGCCAGAGACGTGTTCAGCTTGAAGGTACATTGCGAATCTCTACATCGGTTGCGTTTGGTCGACGCATCGTAACTCCTCTGCTTATTGATTTCATGAATCGTAATGCTAGTCTTCGAATTGATCTAAGTTGTGATGACAACTACGTAGATCTTGTCTCGCAAGGCGTCGATATCGCACTCCGCATGGGCCGACTTGCAGATTCGTCACTTGGGGGAAGATACCTCGGTCGCAATCCATGGGTTATGGTGGCTTCACCAGATTACGTCGAAAATCGTGGGGCTCCCTCTGAACCAGCTCAGCTGAATAAACACGACTGCATCGTTTACACGACCGTGCAGGGGGATGCTGTCTGGCACCTCCAGGAGTCAAATGGCATTTCTTTTCCTGTTTATGTTTATGGAAGATTGCGATCAAATAACCTTTCAACAGTCCTGGCAGCCACAGAAAATGGACTTGGAATTTCTATCTTGCCCCAATATGTCGCACAGAAGGCCCTTCGCCGTGGCCAACTCGTGCAAGTTTTAATAGATTACATTTTACCGGAGCAAGAATTACATGCGGTGTTT
>JBFWQX010000001.1:0-780879 GCA_050249215.1 Afipia sp. | reverse complement strand
CGGCATGCTCCTTCAAGACCTTGATAATCTGCTCTTCGGTAAACCTGCTCTTACGCATCGTCTGTCTCCTGGCTGGAGAACAGAAATCCTAACTCAAAATCGAGGGCGTTTCAGGGGTGCAGGTCAGTCGCGTTTTCGGAACAATCTGTATTCTTGATTTCCACAGGAGCGGCTATCTTTGGCATCGGCTTCGGGGCAGCCTTCCCGGCTTACGGAACCTCAGCGCGTGCTAACTTTCCAGCTCGACAGTTCGGATTTTGGTTGGCCACGATGTGGTGCTTATCGTTCATCTGCGCCGGATTTGGTAGTTGGGCGGGCGGATTATTCAGAGACGCACTCGGTAATTACAAAACCGGGTTTGCGTTTGCGAGCGGACTTATTCTTGCCGGAAGTTTGGTTGCGCAGCCGCTCCTGTATGCAACTCGCAAGCAGCAATTTAAAGGGTAAGCGGTGTCCCGCGGCCGCCTTCCGGATGATGTCGTGATCTGCGAGTCTGCGGTCTGGTTTTGACCGTTAGGCTTAGAATGGACACTGAACATATTGCTCTCACAGAGCCGGTCCGCCGGCTGGAAGTGTTCACCGGTGCCGGGCGCGGCGGACATGGCGTGAAGACAAGGCCGGGATTGTCGCTGAGATCGCGACCAGCGGAGACTCGGTCTGTGCCGTGGCTCGATGCCATGGATTATCACCGCAGCAGTTGTTTGGCTGGCGACGTCAATTGCGAGATTCCGAGGCTGAACGTTCTGAGGCTGACGGGCTGCAGTTCGTGCCGGCAGTTGTGAATGCGGGACCGTCTCCTGTTCCGCAACGGAGGGCGCCGCGGTGCAAGGCCGAGGCCCGTGCCGGAACGATCGAGGTCAAGATCCGCGGCGTGACGGTCCGGGTCGGCCGGACGCAAAGACTTTGTGCATTGAAAGCCGGCGCGTGATCGGCCCAGCGGCCGAGGTGACCTTCGGCCTTGAGGTGGCCGATCACCGGCTCGATTGCGGATCGGCGTCGAACATTTGGGGCTCCCACATCTCCATCGCGTACCGAGCGAGTTTGATAGCATTATAGCCGGCCGGTCGCATTGCCCATCGACAGCAACTTTCAGAAGGCGGCCGTCGGTAGGTCGAACGAGGCTGATCTATTTCCAGCGCAGAAATCGCGCTTCGACACGGTTCATAGCGGCTAGGATGCAACTTCCGATCAAAGCGAGAAGAAACAAAACTGCAAACACTCCGTTGGTCTGGAAACTCCCTGCAAATAGGCTCAATGCTTGTCCGAGGCCCGCCCTTGCAGCGAGAAGTTCGCCGGCGACGACTCCAAGGAGAGCATAAATCAGCCCAAGACGTAAGCTGGAGAAAAGCGTTGGCACCGCACCTGGAAGCGTGATCTGGGTAAAAATCTGAGTGGACGTTGCCCCTAGCATTCGCGACAGCGTTAAATGATCAGAATCAACGCTTCGCGCACCCGCGACCGTACCGCTCAAGACGATGAAGAACGTTAGACTCGCACCCAGCGCAATCTTTGACGATATTCCAAGTCCAAACCACAGGAGGAAGAGCGGCGCAAGCGCTACGCGCGGCAAAGCATTCAGCCCGGCAAATATCGGTTCCAAGAATTTTTCGAGCCCGGGATAGGCGACAAAGAGCGAGCCGACGCCGATCCCAAGAATGCTCCCGATCAAAAATGCGGAGACTGTCGCCCAAAGCGTCCAAAGAAGGTGGGGAACAAGAGTGTAATTAGTGAAAAGCCCATTATAGAGAAATAGCAGGATTCCAACCGGATCGCCGATTAAAATCGGGTTTATGAAACCGTAATTGGCCAAGGCCTGCCAGAGGGCACCAAGCGCAAACAGAAAGATTACTTGCCCGATCCAAAGGGGTGGGCGGATAAGTTGGCTCATATCGATCCTCCCAGAGCAATCTCAAGCTTGCTCCACAATTCTGCATAGAGTTCGTGGAAGCGATGGTCTTTTTGCAACGCACGAGCAGAACGGGGCCTGGGAAGATCGATCGCAACATCAGCAAGAATTTTGCCGGGACGTGCGCTCACAACAATAACACGGTCCGAAAGGGAAATTGCTTCACCGAGGTCATGCGTGACAAGCACGACCGTGCGCTGCTCCTTGTTCCAAAGCGATAAAAGTATCTCCCCGAGTTGAAGTTTGGTCTGCGCGTCCAGCGCGCCAAAGGGCTCGTCCATCAGCAAAATTGGGGCGTCTAGGCAAAACGTTCGCGCAAGAGCAACGCGTTGCCGCATTCCGTGCGACAACATTTTTGGGAAAGAGTCTTCGAACCCTTTAAGACCGACTTGCTCGAGCAATTTCTCCGCCTTTAGTCGACGGATCTCTTTCTCAACGCCCCTGATTTCGCAACCGAACTCTGCGTTTTGCTGCGCGGTTCTCCAAGGGAGTAACGAGTCCCTGGCGAGCATGTAAGCCACATCGCGACGCCCGGCATTCGGCGAGGTACCCGACACTCCAATGGAGCCGCTTGCTAGAGGTATTAGCCCTGCTATTAAGTTTAATAGCGTGGTCTTTCCGCATCCGCTCGGTCCGATAAGTGAGATAAACTGCCTCGGCTCGACCGCGAGTGATACATCGTCTAAAACGACCACCCCTCCGAACTTTTGGCTTACGTTATCTACCTGGATACGGCCGTTCATCTCCAATGCCGCGTTTCGCGGGGCTGACATGGATTGCTGCCGAAGCTGAGTGACATTAGCTTTATGGGGCATCGGCATAGACAATCGCATCCACGGTTACTGGCTTGTCAGTTACTTTGTACTTCAGAAGAAGATCTGAATATGCAGCCACTGATTTGCGATCGACACGCACACCCAGTGTTGGAATCTCGGCTTTAACAAGTTCTTCAAGAAGCGTTTCAGGATCAGGGAGATTACCGAGCGACATGTGCGATTTAGCAATCTTAAGAACTTTTGCAAAATTTTCGGGCTTTTGAGTCCAATCGATTGCGTCGGCCATGCCTTCGACAAATGCTTTAACTACGTGCGGATTCGCGGCGATGTAACTGTCCGTGGCAAGCAAGGGTAGAAACGCTCCGTTAAGAGCTTTAACATCCGCAGGTCCATCGCCATTAGCTAAGCTGACTGCCGTCACGCATGATTTCTGCGTTCTGCATAGCGTAGCGAAAGGCTCAAACATCATTGCTGCGTCGATCTGCTTTGCTACAAGCATGGGATAAGAGGTGGCGGGTGAGCCCACCGCAACGTAAGTGACACTATCCGGGTCTACACCGGCTCCAGCGAAAAGGGCGCGCGTCATAATTTCAGTTGCTGCGCCCCGGGCCGTTACTCCGATTCTCTTACCCTTTAGGTCTTGCATTACAGCTGGATAGCCTGCCTTTAGGTTTGGGAGCGGGACTTCGTTGCCAACGTTCAACGTAAAGATGTTATTCGGCGCAAGCGCTCCGACGATCTTAATTTTGTTTCCGCGAGACACTGATTGAAGCGCCACATCGGTCGCCGAAAAATTGAGGTCTAAACTACCTCCAACAAGTGCCTGCAACGCTAGCGGCGCTGAAGGAATATCTGTGGGGTCGCATTTTAAGTTTCTCTCTCGGCAAAAGCCCTGGTCATTCATAACCCAAATCGGCAGATTAATGATCGAACCAGGAAAAGTGTTTATTCGAACCGTTTCCCCACGACCCATAGCTTTTTTATCTTGAGCATCGGCTGATTCGATCATCGCTACTAGTAGACCGCCGATCAACACACCAACAATAGCTATAGTCTTGGATTGCTTGATAAGCACTCTCGATCCTCCCGTTTGATGGTTCGCTTTTGATTCAATCGTACTCGTATGAGAATTCTTCTTCTATGAAAGCGAACACTTTCCCGTTTTCTACTTTAGACTCATACATATGAAGTGGCTTATCGGCGCTTTCGAGAACAGAGCCATCGTTCGCATTCCACTCCCAAAAGTGCTTACTGCAGGTAACGGTGTTTCCCTCGCAGAAACCATGCCGAAGTGGCTCTTCCATATGCGGACACAGCGGGGGAATGACTCTCACGAAGTCATCCGTCCGAAGGGCAACAACCGAAATTTTGCTATCCAAGGAAACTTCCTTGACCTCACCAATTTCAAGCTCATCGAGATCAATAACAAACTGCCAGGTCACTAGTTGCTCCTACATTGGAATGTGTGACCCAAACGGAAGTCGACGAGTATCAAGAGTAACTTTGCGAGCAGCCAGAGCAAATCGTGACTCCTCGGTGAGCACAAAGGTATCTTCATAGGTGCCAACGCAAAATAACGCTGATACGCCAGCTACATTGGTATGATAGACTGAGATTGCCGTCACCGCGCTGCATCCGTTATCAAACATTCCGCTGAGAAAGCTTCCTCCGACGATTCTACGAAACTTATCCGGATATCGTTCATGCATCGTCAGTTGATCAAAGAGCAACTTCAGACCTGCTCGATCCTTTTCCATCAAAACCACCTCACCCTGAATTTCTGGGCTAAAGGCGTAGATTCCATAAGTGAAAGTCGAATGAGTGAGAGCCAACCAATCTACGAACTTTTCTGCGTCCATCAGATAATTCGCGTGGGCGATAGTGCTCTGTATTTCTCCGACAACCTCGGGGCGAGAGAGTTTATTTCGGATATGTTCCGCTTCCAGTGGCGCATTTTTTTGCATTTAAGCACCTGTCGCGGCAGGCCGTGGATCGGCTGGATTTAAGCCAGTCAGAGCAGACCATTCCCGATAATATTCTCGAATTGGAAAATCATCTTGCGTCATGTTGTCTTCTTCCCTCGCCATGAGGGAAATCGGAGTCGCCTCGCCTTTCATCGTCTCTGTTTGGCGCTCGGCCGCAAACTGATCTTCCGGCAAGTTGCGTCCAAATGGACCCCAAAATTCTGCATGGTCGCGTAGCCGCGCTTTTCGCACGTCTGCCGGTTCGCCCTTAACGCCAAGGCCACGAAATTGCACGAGGGTTTCGCTGGGACTGATAGGCATTTGCGTATCAATTCGCATAACAGTAGCGCGGCAATTCAACATCACGTCGGGGAATATGTCGACCAAACGAAACTCGTTCGGCTGCAATCCAGGAAGCTCATAACCTCCGCGCGATTTCATCCCCTTCATTTTGCTGTAATCCACGACCAGAGGATCGAGTGTTGCGTGTCCGCCAGAGTATCCCCGCCATTTACGTTTGAAGTACGCTGGTTCGCGCATGCTCGTTTGGCGATTCAAGACATGTAGATACTCGTGATAGAGCTCCATGTTTGTTTCCTGCCAATGCTTCCAGTTGGACTTCACTACTTGCTCATGAAAATGAAAAACCTCCAGTTCCGCCTTCCCGAAGAGATCATCAAAGATTTCCAAGCATCCACCAAGCCACTCGACTAAGGGCTTCGCTTCTTGATCCAGGTTTACGAACACCAGCCCGTGTAGTGACTCGCACCGAACTTCCGGCAGCCCACATTTGCTCTTGTCGATCCCAGCAGAAGCAAATGCCTCTTCTCTCGGAATTGTCGTGCACTCACCGTAGGTGTTGTATGTCCAACGATGGAAAGGACACTCCAACTCGCGGGCGTTCCCGCGAGGAACATCAACAATTTTTGCCCCCCTATGAGAACACGAATTTACGAATGCCCGCAGCTTACCGTCAGGACTTCTGGCGACGAATAATGGAACACCGGCAACACTCAACGAGCGGTAGTCGTTCTTGTTCGGGACTTCCGATTCGCAGCAAGCAAACTTCCAAACTTTCTTAAAGATCTTCTCCTGCTCAATCTTAAAGATGGCCGGATCAGAGTAGATCTTATTGTCCACATAGTGATCAGAACGAAGGCTATGAGAAACTTGGATCGATGTTGATTGCATTGGTTACTCCGAATTCATTCCCTAGCGCGGCCGGAAGAATGGTCTAAACCGACGCCCGTTCTCTATGGACGATGGTGTCGACGAGGCCTTTCGTCTCCTTGGCGATTGCGAAGTCAAAATTAATCTTCGCAAATGGTCGGTTTAGTTCTTTACTTTTGAATTCTGCTGAGTCGCTCACACGTTCGATTTCTGGGATAAGTCCCTCGCGCGTGCCGAAAGCAAAGTCCTCGTGTAGGTATTTGTCATCGGCAATATTGATTTGCGTTGTCAACTGTCGGTAGCCGGGAGCAGTGATAAAGAAATGGATGTGCGCCGGCCGTTGCCCATGCCGTCCAAGCAAACACATAAGTTTGTCAGTGTTACCTCCTGGAGGAACGCCATACCCGCTTGGCATAATAGAACGGAAGCTATACTTACCGTCGGCTCCCGTCTTGATGCGCCGCCTCAGGTTGTATGGCGTTTGCTCAGGGCCAAAGTGCGAGTAGAAACCCATAGTATTACAGTGCCAGACATCGACGACAGCGCCGCCCACTGGTTTTCCTGAAACGTCCTTTACTTGACCCTCCATGAAAAGGACTTCTCCATCGTCTAACCCGTCGTCAAGCCGGGCATATCCGTCCGACATAGGTGCGCCGGCAATGTATAGCGGGCCCTCAATTGTTCTTGTCGTCGTGCCGATGACCCCTGCTCGGCGCTCAGCCTCATCTAGGCGAAGGTCTAAAAAGTGCTCCAAGGCGATGCCGGGAACGATCAAACCGAGCTCGTTGCTTTTGGCGGCTTCGCCGATGTATGCAACTGCTGCCCAAACTTCATCCATTTGAATATCTAGATCGTCGATCGCGCGAAACAGATCGGCTAGAAGGCGATTGACGATCTTCTTGACACGAAGATTTCCTCCGGAAGCGTTCAATCCTGATGCTTCGGAGGCCAGTTTGGTAATTACTTCATCCGATACGAACCTATCGCTCATTGTCTCTTCCCTTTACTTTTTTGGTAAGCGCTCAACCGCTAGCCCCGCGCTTCGATCGATGATGGATGCCGACACAAAGGTGTCACTTCTAAGTTCATGTAAGGAAACAGCGGCAGCGTTGAGAGAATTTCATGAAGTTCCTCGCCGTTCGTAACTTCAAAAACGCTAATATTGGCGTAGTTTCCAACAATCCGCCAAAGATGACGCCAAACGCCCGCAATCTGAAGTTCCTGAGCGCGGGCCTTTTCTAGCTTCTTAAGTGAATCAAACTCGCCACTGGCCAAATGCGCCGGAATCGTCACTGTCATTTTCACCTGAAACAGCATTTCAACCTCGCGCGGCTAGGGACGTTACCGGCACAACCACTCGTCTTGCTGCATCCCGTCGAAAAAATGATAGGCGATCTTCGTCGATCTCGACGCCCAACCCGGGACCCGTAGGAATTCCTAAGCTAAACTCGGAATAGTCTAGCGGCGTAGTGAGAATCTCTTCCGTCAAAAGAAGGGGGCCGAACAACTCTGTTCCCCAATCAAGCTTTCGAAAGGTGGAGAAGAGGTGCGCTGACGCAATAGAGCCAATCGCGCCCTCCAGCATGGTTCCACCGTACAATCCTATGCCGGCAGCCTCCGCGATTGCAGCGACCTTTGATGCAGCTACCAGCCCGCCTGATTGAGAAATTTTGACCGCAAACGCATTCGCAGCTTCTCGTTTGGCGAGGTCAAATGCGCTTTCTGGACCACACAAAGCTTCGTCAGCCATAATCGGTACAACGGATTGGCGAGACAGCCTAGCCAACCCATCGCGATTCCAACCGGCGATCGGCTGTTCAATGAGGTCGACGCCCGCATCTCGCAGGCTGATCAAGGCCGAAGCAGTTTCAGTTTCTGACCAAGCTTGGTTGATGTCTACGCGCACGCTTGCTGAACTTCCCAAAGCTCGTTTGATTTGCGCTACATGCTCAACATCTTCTTGGACGCTGCGACGGCCAATTTTAAGTTTGAAGGTGTTGTGCCTGCGGGAAGCGAGCATATTTTCCGCCTCTTTGATGTCCGCGTGCGTGTCACCGCTTGCGAGAGTCCAGGCAATCGGTAACCGCTCCCGGTATCGACCACCGAAAATATCGGAGAGAGAGCGATCTGATCGTCTTCCAATGCCATCCCAGAGCGCAGTTTCAACAGCGTTCTTCGCAAATCGATTATCGCGCACGTGCGCGTCGATCGCATTCATCGTTGCCAATACATTTTCCGGGTCGCAGGTCTTCAGGACAGGAGTTACGTACGTATCTATGGCCAGCTTTATCCCCTCTGGGCTTTCAGGGCCGTAGCTAAGACCGCCAATTGTCGCTGCTTCACCTATGCCGATCACGCCGTCAGATGTTCGGATTCGAACGATCAAGCTACTCTGAACGTTCATCGTCGTCATAGATAGCTTATGGGGGCGGATAGTCGGGATATCGACCAGAACGGTCTCAATCTCGTCAATTGATAGTTTGCTTGCCATGACTGACCAATCAAGTTATTTCGAGTTTTTTAGGGGGCAGCGCCCCTTTAGGATAGCTCCATTTTGGTCTACTTTCAGACCTTTCGGGTCTAGGAACGCAAAGATGGAACTTCGGCACCTTCGGTATTTCGTTACAGTCGCAGCTGAAGCTAATTTCACCCGCGCGGCGGAGAAGTTGCACATTGCCCAGTCGCCGCTAGGCCGTCAGATCAAGCAGATCGAGGAGGAGTTGGGCGTAAAGCTGTTGGAACGCCAACGGCCAATCAAGCTCACTGAGGCTGGTCGTTTCTTTTACGAACAATCCCGTCAGTTGCTGCAACGCGCTGATGAAATTGAATCGATGACGAAACGTATTGGCAAAGGCTGGAACGTCCACTTGAACATCGGGTTCGTGGGTTCAGTTCTGTACGACGCTTTACCTAAGCTTATTGGGCAGTTCAGAACAGCTGCCCCTGCTGTCGAGGTTTCGCTTTTCGAAATGACTACGCTCGAACAAGTGTCGGCCCTCAAAGATGGGCTAATTGATATTGGATTTGGACGGATCCGATTTGATGACCCTACAATCACTCGAGAGGTGCTACACGAAGAACGATTATCCGCGGCAATACCTCGAGGCCACCGGTTGAGTGATCCCTCAAAAGAACTGAAGCTGATTGATACAGCTCGCGAACCCTTGATTATCTATCCAAAGATGCCGAGGCCGAGTTACGCAGACCAAGTCCTTTCGTTTTATCGCGATCGAAGCGTTGAGCCGCCCGTCGCTTTCGAAGTGCGCGAGCTCCAAACAGCGTTAGGATTAGTTGCTGCCGGTGCAGGAATTTGTATCGTGCCGAACTCTGTAAGTCGCTTTGGTCGAGACGACGTAGTATATATTCCGCTTGCTGATACAGATATCGTTTCGCCTATCATCATGAGCTATCGGTCAAATGACCGATCAACGTCACTAGCAATGTTTAGACGGCTGACGAGTCAGATTCGCCGTGATGAGAGCTGAGGTAGAGTCCTAGGCCGCCAGTTCACTTATGCTTTTGACCGACGCCAGCTTGTCGGGCTCAATGGTTATACCTTTCAGCATTAGCTTCTTGATCATAGCTAATTCCTTTGGACGATTCACGGTGCAGACGTAGGTGATTTTTCCGTCCTTTAGGTAGATCCGCGAAAACTCAGAAGCTTGAATTGATCCGCGACTAACGGTTGAGTCGAACTCTCCAGGTAATCCTAGCATCTGTATGCTGAGATCATACTGGTCTGACCAAAACCATGGAATGTTCGCAGCTGTGTCGGCCATACCTAGTATGGTCTTAGCAACTTTCATCGCTTGGAGCTGCGCGTTTTCCCATGACTCGAGGCGCAATGGTCGACGGGCAAACGCGTTGAACTGACAGGCGACATCACCCACGGCAAAAATTGATGCGTCAGACGTTCTGCAGTATTCATCGATGACAATTCCGTTTTCTACAATCAATCCGCTTTGAAGAGCAATTTCTGCATTTGGAATTGCCCCTATCCCGACAACGACAGTAGAGACGGGTATCCGCCTTCCGGATGAAAGGGCTGCCACTTCCACTCGATCCTGGCCGTCAATCGTAGACACCGTGGTATCAAGTTCGATTTCCACACCTTTGCTCTGATGAACTGCACAGAGATAGTCGCTCAACTCGGAAGGCAACGCTCTGGAGCACAGCTTGCTGCCGGCCTCGACAACCGTCACTTGCAAACCCTTCGACCTTGCTGATGCAGCGACCTCTAGACCAATCCAGCCACCTCCAACGATCAGAACTCCGCCGCCACCATCGAGGGACCTTTTCAATTCGTTTGCGTCGTCTAGAGTTCTAAGAGTGTGAATTCCGGGTAGTTCGCCACCCTGTATACTGAAGGGCCTTGGGCGAGAGCCGGTTGCTAAGATCAAATAGTCATAATGCTCCTGGCTACCATTCGAAAGCTCTATCGTTTTTTCGTTTCGAGAGACGCTCAAAGCACAAAGATTCAGCTTGAGCTGAATTGTCTGCGATTCAAATTTTGATTTCGAGCCAACGTAAACAGGTACAACTCCTGCTCCTAACAGAGCAGCCTTAGAAAGCGGCGGTCTTTCGTACGGATAATGCTTTTCATCGCCAATCAGGACAATCTCACCTTCAAAGCCGTGCCGTCTCAGGTTCAACGCACAAAGTGCACCTGCCTGTCCTGCACCTACAATCACCACTTTGATCATATGAAAACCTCGGAGGTACCGACCCTGCTTCAGGACCGTACAAACTTTATCAGCATCAAACTAAAGCTTGCGATGAAAACCCAAGATGCAATGGCCAGGAGGAATGGTTTAGCGCCTCTTGCCTTGAGTTTCGAAAAGTCGGTCTCTAATCCCATCGCAGCCAGTGACGCAGTTAGCATAACCGCCGTTAATAGAACTATGACTGTGCGACTTTCCTCTGGAATATGTACTACGCTGTTTAATCCCACCATCGCGATAAAACCGACCACGAACCACGGCACACCGGGCGCACTGCTCGGACCGTTTATCGAGCTCCTCCGCGTCGACATCTTGACCAACCCGAAAAACATCACAAGCGGCGCCAAAAGAACCACACGGCTCAGTTTAGAAATCGTAGCTGCTTCCCCGGCCGTCTCCCCGTTTTGGAAGGCAGCTGCAACCACCTGAGCGATCTCGTGAATAGAAGAACCACACCATAACCCAAAGTCTTTCGGTCCGAGCCCGATGAGCGAAGATACAACGGGGTATAGTGCTATTGAGAAAGAACCCAATATTGTCACGCAGGCAACAGCATAGATCGCGTCTTCTTCCGGTGCGCGCGTGATGTTATTAGTGGCCAGAACAGCCGACGCGCCGCATATCGCAGTGCCTGCGGCAATTAATTCAGTCAGGCCGCGGTCAACTCCGATCTTTCGACCAAGCCACAACGTGAATGCTACAGAGCCGATTAAAGACACGGTTATAATGCCGAACGCGGACAGGCCGAGATCGAAAATCTGAGGAAAAGTCAGCTGCAGGCCCAGCATAGCGATGCCCAGTCTTAAGACGTGCCTCATGCAAAACTTTACTCCGGGCTTCGCGATTGTCGGAGTTCCCACGGTGTTGTTCGCGATGACACCTATCGTGATAGCGAATGCCATCGGACTTACGATAGTTAGTTGTGGCACCGCCTTGCGAAAAACGAACGCTATCAACGCGATCGTAAAGCAAAGAAAAGCACCAATCAGAACTTGGAAGGATTTTCCGAGAAATGACTGCGACGTTTTTATAGGCTGGGCTCTCATGTAACGATCTGGCTCTTTGCCTCGTTTCGCAAAAATCCACCTGAAAGATTGAGCCGGGAAGCATGTCGCGTCCGCTGGCTTTGCGTTTGTGCCGCGACAATTTTCCGCAGGACGTTTTGAAAAATCCGCGGGATACAACTCGATCCTCGATCAGAAAGGTCTTCTTGAAATTGGTTTCCGAGCATGTGCTTCCCATCGCTTCGTACTTGGGCTTGTAGTGCTTGTTCGCACCGCTAAACAGCTCGGTTTGGGTCTGATTTGAGACCTGCGAAGTCTAAGAAGCCGATGACCGCTATTGAAATCTCACCCGTCGTCTCTTAACGCCCGGACAGCAACATTCGATCTTTCGAGGCCTGCCAGAAGTCCGCCTCGGCGCCGTTGAGGTGCTACTCAGGAACAAGAAACAGCGCTAGGCGAGTGTCTTCGCCCGCGGCATGTACATCGTGATGAATGATTGGACGGAGGTCACAAGCCGGCTTCGGTCGTCGCCGTCTTTGCGGCTGCCGGGAGCATACAGCAAAATCGTCTGCGTAACTCTTCTGCCTGCCTTATGTTGCGCAAGTAGTGTATCGACTAGCAGAAGTGATGCTGGCTATCCGTGATCGCATTTGGAAACCCTTGCGCTGACGATTGCTACAAGAGCCGCAGGCATCGGGCGCGATTGCTAACCGTTTGCACTACCGTGTTGGCGTCGATCGCGGATGCGGAATGTACTTATAGAGCGTAGCATCGGACACGCCGAGCTGTACGGCTATTTCCGCGATCGTCAATGAACCATCTTTTATAAGGGCTTTCGCTGCGCCGATGCTTTGATCCGATAACGCGCGAGGACGGCCACCGCGCCGGCCACGAGCCTTAGCCGCCGCAAGTCCAGCCAGAGTTCGTTCACGAATGATACTGCGTTCAAACTCCGTGAGCGCTCCAAAGATATGAAATACGAGCTTCCCCGTTGGCGTCGTGGTATCTATCGCCTCCGTCAACGATGTGAAACCACAGCCGGCTTCGTTGAGTTGCTCGATGGTTCCGATCAACTTGGTGATCGAACGCGCTAACCTATCCAATTTCCAAACAACAAGCGTATCGCCTGGACGAATGTAGTTGAGCGCAGCCGCTAATTCCACTCGCGCGGCATCTGCACCCGACGCGGTTTCAAGGAATATGCGTGAGCATCCAGCCAATGTCAGTGCGTTAATTTGTAGGTCGGGCGTTTGATCTGCTGTCGAAACGCGGGCGTATCCAATGAGGCTCATAGTGGGCTCCATAAAACCCTCTGAGCCTAACATGAAATAGGAATAATTTCCAGATAGGGTTTTCGGAGCAATTTCACCGGGGAAATTTAACGCTTATCACCAACTGCACCTTTCTCTGACAACCGAACGTATTTCTGAGTTGGCGCGATGGCCTATTCTTCACTTCCGCGAAGCAAAACCGAGGCCCGGATTCGGCTAAGCCCTTACCTCATCACCATGGCGCACGAGTCGCTTGCGTCGCAACTCATCTGGAACTGCCTTACTGCAAAGGGCATCACGTATGCGGAAGAGCGCAAGGTCCGCGACATCATCATGAACCTCACGAGCAAATTCGATCCGTGGCAACGCGAATTCAATCACCGTCCCTATATCGAGCAAGAGCTCGATCCTCCCAGGCGCGATTTCGGAGATGATCCAATACCGAAGCCGGGACCAAAGATATGGTTAGGGCCCTGCTGCGCGCGGAAGGCTATCCAGATATTCCAGTGGTTCGCTCGGCTTGTGTGCTGTGACGTCCGAAATGCACGCGTCGCACGGTAACAGCCTAGAATTTTTGCGGCATAAGATCGTGATTGCGAAACGCGTCAAACAAATCCGCGATTTCGGGGTAGGCGTCCCCGAGTAGCGGCATGTCGGCAGAAAAATTCGGCTGGTTATATCCGGTAAATGCGGTTTCCAACCCGATGTAGAATTCGTCTAGCGGCAAGTGATTGGATGGCATATTCGTAAAGATAACGAAACCGGTCGCATCACGAGGCACGTTGCCCGGCTGCTCCTCCACCGCCCGCTTGGATGCGACAGCATCACCCTGCCACCACACCCCCTCCCCCTGCCAGTCGTGAGGCGGCGGGGGCAAATTCATGTCAATAAAGATGAGGCGTTCGGCATCAGCGGGCTTCGCAAGAGCCTCTCGTAATTGACGGCTGACATTGCCTTTCATGGTTTCAACGGGCGGCCTCTCCCCGGATTTTCCAAGGACGCCGGGCCAGCTCTTTGTCTTCATCTCGACGGCATAGCGCTTGCCCGTCCGGCGGTGAGTGGCAAGCCCGTCGGAATGGCCTGAGCTTAGATCCTCTTCATCAGAAAACGCGAAGCTAAAGCCGGCCCGTACAAGGCAGGCGGCGATCATCAGCTCATAGCGCGCGCCATGAAATTGATCGGCGACCCGCAGGGATTTGAGAAGCCTCTCGCGCGGCTCCGAATTATCGGCGATGACAAAGAGGTCATGAGCTACGGTAAAGAAGCTGAGCACAGGAACCGTCGACATGAGACCGCGTTCAGGCCCAAGGTGATGCCGCGATTTCGCCTGCGCACGCATTGCCTGCCACCAGATATGAAGTGGATGGCTGATGTTCCGACGGAACGGCTCGCCCAGTTCCCGCAGCAGATCACTTTCAAGAAAATTCATGAAATTGTCGCCGCCACCCCAGTGAATCACCTTCCCGCCCCGAACGATGAAACGATCTTGGTCATTGCCTGCGACAAGGGGCGGCCGGTGAAAACCGTGATTGGAATAGTGGTTTACGCGATCTATCTGCCGACGATTAAACGCATCCCGCACGCGCTCTGGCGTGGTGTGCCAGTTTTCGATCGGAGCATCCGGCGTATTCACGGACCACGCGCCATGGCAATGCTTGTAGCGCTTCCCGCTTCCGCAAAAACATCTTTCGTTGCGCCTTGGCATGTATGAAATTTCTGCCGATGCGGTTGCTTCGCATGGATATGAGTCGCCAGAAACGAGCATAGCCCGTAGCCGCAGGGGCGGTAAATGTTGCGCTTGTTGCCCGGCAATAACACCGACTCATGATATGGTTCGATCCGCGATACCATTCATTTGAGCATCGAATGCCCGATATTCCAACCTTGCCGCTTCCATCCGTTTTGCCTCATTCCGATGCGATCAAATCATCGAAGCAAACGAAAACCGACTATGAATCCGACTGTTGGGAATTCCAGTACGAGATTCACAGGTACCTGGGGCGGATAACCGATGACGCTCTGCGGGCGCGCTATGACAATATCGTCCGCAACATGCATGCAATCATAAGCGACGACCGGAATGTCATTCCGATCCATAGCTTTTTGAGCTCATGGTATTGGTACCGCAAGGAGCATCAAACACGGTATGAGTTTGCGCTCCGAAACGTGCCACTCCATCGGCCGCTCCCCATAGTCGCGCAGCGCGATTCAAGCGCAGCGCCGGCCCGGCCACGCGGCCCAAATGCCGGAGATGTCCTATTTCGATATGGCGAGCGGAAATGGTTGCAGAACCTCATGGATTTCGGGCGGTTGCGCATGAAATCCGCGCAAGAATATGCTTTGATGGAGAAGGATCCAGCGCGGCAGGACGACGAGCGAGTCAAGCATTCCTATTCACCTGGGGAGTATATCAGCTTGACCATGCCGGACGGCCTGCAGGTGCGTCCGATCGGTGACCTCAAATACAGCACTTCCGGAACCGATTATTTCCTCTACTGCGTCTCGATGGATTGGGACTCGGTTCTCTTTGACCAATTTTCCGGGACTGACTGCTGCGTCGTCATCAAAGAGCCGGATGAATTCGCCCGGCGTCTTGAGCACGCCGCCAAGAACTTGCTCCCGGGCTGGTATTTTCATCATTGCCCCATCGAGTATTTCGATACATATGAGCGCAGGTCCAAGGAGCGTATCGACAACGCCATGTCGAAGGATTTTCGCTTCGCTTACCAAAAGGAATATCGTTTCCTCTTTGCAGGTTTCGGTCGGCCCGCGACCGGCTTCATCGACCTCGAGCTTGGACCGTTGCACGACATTGCCGAGTTGCATATGCGGCCTGAACCGCCTCGCGTCGAATAAGATGACGGTTCGTCGAACCACCCCGTGACGGCCGATAAGAATTCAAGAGCGCGGTGAAGGCAAGCTTCTGGAAAAGATACATCCGGGGCGTTAAAGCTCTGGGGCCGGACCGGACGCGTTACCCTCGCTATCCGTGGCCGCTTGAGAGAACTTAAATTTGAGCAACGTCATCTCCCGATGCTCGATGAAGCCCTTTTCCTGCGCATAGTAGGCTTGATAGAACTTGAAATCGGTTCGGTTTGCAGCGCGGCACTTGTCTTCAATGATCTTGCAGATCGCGATCTTCTTGTCGATCGGCGTCTTAATGCCGAAGATAATTCCTTCCAGGTTGTTAAAGTCATAGTGCGTGACGCGGCTTTTAGGCTCCACAAAGTCGTGAAGCATTCCGGTCAGGATCAGGCGCTGCTCTTTCTCGTAGTGCCAGGCTTCGAGTTTTCGCGTTACACCGTGATTGAACGTATCCCAGTAGCGCTTCCGCCACGCGTCTTCATTGTTGAAAATATCGTCGGCGCAGGCACTGCGCTGTCCGGTCCGGTCCGTGTACCATGCGCGCGATAAATCGGGGATCGGCAATCGGCCGAGTGAACGAAAAAAGTCGACCGGAAGATGCTTGTTTTCGTAAACAACCTCCTGAAACGTGTGCGGTACGAAATCAACGACCGGGCCGCCACTGCTGTAACCGGCGACGCGCTTCAGCCGCAGCGATGGGGACTTCTCTCCATCACTGACCTTGAAAACAAGGCAAGCCGCAGTGTGATTATCGCCATAACTTCCCCATACGGAGGAATCGCGGCATTCCTTCATGAAGCAGGCGGTATACCAATCGGGATAAGCCAGCGTTTCAAGCTTTGTGACGTACTCGTTCGGAAATTCGAACAGAACAAACGCGCGATTTGCTTCAATTGGCTTGTCGGCATTGTTATATCGGTGAAGAAGCTTGATCTCCTCGATCATATGGCGGTGTGCCATAAAGAGTGCAGCAGCTGCGCGTTCGGGGTCGGTAATCTCCGCACTGAGGCGTCCTACATGGTCAAGCATCTGCTTCGCCTGATCCATGGTCCGTTTCAGATAGGCTTCCGTGTCTGGATCCGGATTTGTTTGTTTGGCAAGCCCGTGGTCCCGGTAATTTTGCTGGATGATCGACAAGGCCAGGGTGTGCACCGGCTGAAGATAGGCGGCGAGTTCCTCGCGGCGGACTGAGTAGGTTCGCGCTGCAAGCGACTGAACCAGAACCTTGATGGAGTCATTTCCGAGGAATGCTGCAACGAGCTTATCAATTCTGTCTTTGTATTGCGGAGTAAACGCCATCGCATCGACGTTGAAAATCGGAATGTTCTTCCACGAGAGCGGCTCGTCTTCGCCGCCCAACGATACAAGCGAATAGCCCCATTCAAGGCAAAGCAGGTAGTGCCGAAGCAGATTCTGCCATACGATCGCGTCACCCTGCCAAAAGATGTCCCGAAACCCCTCCATGGGATCGTTCAGGCTGTCGGGACTGGCGAAGAAGACTTCCTGATTGAGCAACTCGCCTTTATCAAGCAGACGCCACAGCGGCCGGAAACGGTAGAGACGGGTTGTCATACTAACCTCAGGACCTTTGCATTTCACAGATTTGCCGAGATCATCCGGAGCGTTGTCGAACTTTCTCAACACAACACCCTCAGCAACACATCCTATCTGTATAGCGAGAGTCGCCAATGACGACCACATATCGCTTTTATTCCTCACCGTCATAAGGTGCATGCGACTACTTGATATCGACGTGATCGGATATATCAGCCCGGGATGTCCGCTTTGGTTCGGGACCGATTCTGTTCGGAGCAAAGTCTTCGGTATGTAATTGAGCTAATCGGCATTATACTTGGTCGTCCTCAGCAACCATATGTTGGAGGACCAAATGACTTCCCTGAAATCGCTGAACTTCACGACGCTCCCCAAGACGGAAACGGATCCGAAGTTGGAGCGACGCGCTCGCACGATTGTGAGACTGGAAGAACAGAAGGTACTACTGGCCAATCCGAACTTCGTGCGCAAAGTACGCTCGTTCAAGCAGGTCGACGGCGTTCGCAAATCCGTCGAAAGCGATCAGCGCGTGAACCCATGGTGGCGCAAGCACATCGACGGCTCGTATCTCTTCACGATCAAGTCGGGATCGAAGTCCCTGGAGTTCGAAAAAGGAAAAGCGGCCATTGCAGTGCCGTCTCTCGATAAACTTCCCACTGTGATCGATACACTGATCGCTGCTACTCGTACCGGTGAACTCGATACGCAATTAGCTCAGGCGTCAAGAACACCACCGACCCGTAAGAAAACAAGCTGATTGATTAAGATTGGGGGGCGAGCAACCAGTTCGCCCCCGAACTTACTCTCGCGGACGACAAGATGCTTTTTCGCAACTTTTATGAATGCCCGTGCGGCTCGAAATGGGCCGATGAATGGTCCGCAACCTGCGACGATCGATGCCCGAATTGCGATACCAGTTGCTCACCGGTGAGCAGTGAAGACATCGCGGAGATCCACGAACCTGCGGCCCGAACACATGCTACAAAAAATTAGAAGCCGCCAGCCCGGCAAGACCGCTCTATCGCTCGATGCTGCCGAAACGCGAAGCGCGCATATGGGCTAACCGCCACTTTGACTACGTTCCGCACGCGAAGGACATCTTCCCGCGGAAGCTCACGCCCTCGCATGATGAAGTCAAGCTGCCAGTCCGATTGTCGCGGGACGCTACGGGCGCAAAGGCCAAGCCATTTTTAACCCCACAGAACCAGCTACATTTGAGAAAATAGCCTAGTCTTTTCAAGACCCCTTACTTTATCCCCAACCAGTTACGACCATCGCGTTGCCAGCCCTTCCTTGGCCGTAAGCGATCCAAATCAATTCATGGAAAAAGGGGGATATGCGGGCGTTGGTACGCTGGCGCGTGAGTCTGCCGTGATATTATTCCGTTCTGGCGCAAAGGAGTCGTTCCTGAGCGTCTTTTTTACGGAATTGACGATGAAGCTATTTTTGAAGTCTTTGCTTCTGGGATTTCGGCGACGCTGGTGGACGGGTATCACCCGCGCATTCGCCATGGCGGGCGCCATCTGGCTGGTCACCGAAATCACCATGAAGTCTTTTACATCCGTTGACCAGTTCATCACGGCTCACGGTACGGAATACGCTGTCGGCGTCGTGACCGCGTGCGTCGTGACCTTTTTCTATCACATATACGAGACTCGCTCTGTTTCGTTCCGGGTGCCGACGACTGATAGCTGGATCAACATCTATTACGACGATTTGCTAGGCACCGATACCGATTGGTTGATCGGAGTCGGCGAGTTTTTTGATAGCGACCTAGGCCACGTCGTTTCAAGCCAATCGCTGCATGGCAAGCTGATCGAAAAGGTTTGGAATAGCGATACGGGCCGCTTTCGTAAAGACGTAGACGATGCTCTGAAAGGGAACCCTTCCGAAGTCACGGAACGCTCAATCAAGCCAAACAAGAAATACGCAATCGGCACGACAGCCGTTCTTCCCCGGGCAGCGCGCAAGATCTTCTTGGTCGCAATGGCAAAGACCGACTTGCAAAGCTCCAAGGCGTCTTCGACTGTACCGATGCTATGGGATGCACTTCTCGGCGCACTTCATTCTATTCATAACTTTGGGAACGGTGGGACCATTTCTTTGCCCCTTATCGGGAATGGCCGTTCAAGCGTAAACATTGAGCCGCAGCATTTGCTTCGGCTCATCGTACTCTCGCTTATCGATTTCGGTCGCAAGACGGGTTTGCCTAAACAGGTCAACATCGTACTGCCCGAAGATTGCTTTGAGAGACTAGATATACGGGAAATCAAGCGGGACTGGAGTCACAAGTAAATGGCCTACAGAAACGGCACATACATCGCCTTTCATGCTGAAGGCAAAACAGACCCAACAGCATCCGACATCAAGTATTATCGAATGATCAAGGCCTGGCACGCACATGACAAAACCGACTTTCGGTTCGTAAACAGCCACGAAAAGACTTCTGCTGTTCGCGACAGCAGCCTGAAGTCTACCCTGAGAAGAAGCTTGATGGAGCGTCTCAATCACTCGCGCAACATGCTGCTGATCATCGGGAACACTACGCGTTTTGATACTGACTGGGTGCCCTTCGAAATTGCATATGCGGTAGATAGCTGCAAGATCCCGATCATTGCCGTCTATACACAGTATGATTGGATCTTAGCTCCCAGTGCGTTGAGCAACTTGTGGCCACCCACTTTTGCATCGAGGATTGCTAACAACAGTGTACGTTCAATTCACATCCCGTTTAAGCAAGCGGCCATTGACGACGCGATGAAGCAATTCGATCACAGCACCCCGCCCACGGGAGCGCTCAATTACTATACCAAAGAAGCCCACAACACCTTTGGCATCTACTGGTGATTACTTCGCTGTCGGACAGGTCGTCATCCGCATGAGTCGCAAGTGACGTAATATTCGCTGTTCTCGCGAAGAGACTCGAACCCTCGACTCCAAGATTAGAAGTCAGAGTGCTTCTGTTCGCCAACCCATCATCGCGGCTTCGATTGCTTCAAGCTCGGTTTCCAGTAGTAGCCACGCAGACGATCGCGGCAACTCAACACTACGCTCCACTCGTCGTTGCTCGCGCAAACGACCAACAAGCTTTTCAAGCCGACACACGAAAAATCTCTCGCCTTCATTGCAAGTCTTCGATGCCCGATCGGCTTTCCGAAGTTCGAAGATTTCACGGATCGAGGGTCGAACGAGAAAAGTACCAGTGTCTAGCTTGATCGAATCCAGGCCTGCATCCGGCCACCCGACCCTTCCACCAAACATCCTCCCATCCTGATCTCGATACTTCGGTCCGGGTCGACACCAAGGCGGCAGCTTCGCGTAGGCCAAAGCCCATTTCTGATCGAGCTTCGCAATTTCTGATTGAAGGTATTCGCGACGTTGAATCAGGCGAAGTCGTTCGTGATCATCTATCGCAAGGACAGCGTTTACTGGCAGTGCGGCTGGCGCAACCAGCGAAGCCGCAATGAAACTTCTGCGCGTCGGGTTAGATGGCATCTACGTCTCCTGATCAGACGCCAATCCCTATCCGTATTTTTTCGGCAGAATGTCAACGTAAGATTGCGAGCCTTCCGCTGAACAGATTTACCGACAAGATCGAGCCGCCTTTCCAGAGCCTACCGGCTAAATAAAGCCCTTTTAAAGGATGCGATTTCGCCGGGTAAATTGGGCGCCAAAATTTTCAGTATGTGATCACCCAAAATCATCATACGTAACGCGCGAGACCGTGCACCGAATTATTTTTGCAATGCGGGTCGAGTCACAGCGACGCGCTTATATATACGATTGAACCACCGTCATATCGACGCTTCAAACTCATCATGTTTCGCACTCTGGACGATGATTGTGCTCGCCAGATGCGCTGAGAAGCGCCACCGACCTTCACAACGCCAGCGATGCTGACGTTTGATGGCTGGTGACTGCTTATACGATGTAACGGTTCAAAGCGTTCGCACGAGCTTATCGTGATGCGCTTCTTATCATGACCCAAAACAACCAATAACAAAGAGGTCATAACCTTGAGCAACTTCATCAATTCAGATGCTATCGCCTACGTCATCAAGTCGATCTATCGTGATCATGTCGGTTCGAACGAAGCAGTCTTGAATCAAGCTATCGTCGATAACGTGTTCGCGGTCACGATGAAGTTTGATTCTGCACACTTTGACTTTAACGAGTCAAAAAGAGATCCTGCGAACTACCTGACCAAGTATCGCGATTGGTTCACGCGATTGGTTGTTGAAGCATGCGGCAACAACATGGGCCGTAAGCGCTATCAGCAGCCATTGAGTGTTTCGTACATCGACTTTCCAGGCTCAAAGGGAACGATGTCGGCGAAGGAAGCGGCAAACTTTCTGAACTTCGGTCTGCTTCACGTTCACGCGGTTGTCGCTTTACGTCCAGAGGGGCAGGCTTTCAGAAGGCCCCTGCTCGTCGCCGGTTCAGCACATCAGCTTCGTCGTTTCGGGGAGGTCAAAGTCGAGCCGTATGATCCAGAAAAAGGCTCGCTGGAGAAGATGATTCAGTACTGCAGCAAGGGTGCAGAACTTATCGGACCACGACATCGAAGTGATTGCTACGAACTGCTGCCGCGATGAATGGGCAGTGTCCATAGTTGACTGAGACTGACCATCGATGTCCACCGCGATCCACAAAAATCATTGGGGCAGATACCGGGGCAAGAAATATGATGTAGGATTTTCAGTAGTTAAATCAGGATGTTACCGGATGAGTTGGCGGAGAGGGAGGGATTCGAACCCCCGATAGGCTTGCACCTATGCCGCATTTCGAGTGCGGTGCATTCAACCACTCTGCCACCTCTCCAGGCGCCAAGTCGGCGGTGACCGCCGGGTTGCGGGCGGAGTTCTATGCGAGGATTCCCGTCCAGACAAGGCGCTGGGCACGCATTTATCAAGACGCCTTCTTCTCCTTGGCCTTTTTCTCTTTGGTTTCGGCCTTGCCGGCTTTCCTGCGGTTGGTGAAGCGCGCGTTGCCAAGACCGGTGCCGATGGTCAAAACGCCCCAGCGCACATAGTCCTGCATGAAGGGAATTTCGCTTAATCCCTGCACCACGCCGTCATTGTGCATGAGCACCGCCGTATCGTGATCGCCGATGGTGGGGATCAATTCGATCAGACTCGCCGGCAGATTGAATTTGCTGCTTTCCCAGTTTCCCGGCAGGTTCTGCGCGCCCTTTTCGATCGAGCCGTCGGCGTCGATCGCGCCGGGACATGACAGTCCGATGAACGGCGCGAGTTTGAGGCCTTCGGCTTCCGCTTCCATCAGCAATCCTTTCAGCATGCTTGCCAGCTTCTTCACCGCGCCTTCGCGGGTCGGCTCGTCGTCCGCGTGGCGCCAGAGTTCGGACTTCCACACCGACGCCTTCGACAGATCCGGCGTTTTCTTCTGACGCGTCTCAACCACGCCGCAGCGAATGTTGGTGCCGCCGATATCGACGCTAAGGATGCTGTCATGGCCCTCGAAAATCCATGACGGCGCCAGATGGGCGCATCCGATCAGTGCCGCCTCATCGGGATCAAAGCGGATCGGGATCAGGCCAACCTTCGCGCCATCGGCCTTGAGAATGATGTCGGCCCGGGCAATCGCCAGTTCGCCGATCCGGCTTTGCCGGAAGCCACCGCCGACAATGATCGCCTCGGTCTTGTCCCACGCCTTGGTCTTGAGAAAGCGGGACGTGACATAGGCCAGTTCCTGGGCGAATTCCTCGATCGCGCTATGGACCAGCGCTGCGGCCTCGACGTCGTCGCCCACAAGGATGCCGTCCAGGGTCTTCTTGCTGATATCCTCGGTGGATTTGGCGCCGAACGGATCTTCGTCGTTTTTCTTTAAAGGTTTCCGCCACTTATCCAGAATTTCCTGAAACGCGCCCTTGCTGGCGCGGTCGCCGAGAAAGCCGTCCTCATCCTTGAGCTCGATATTGTAGCTGTCGATATCCACCGACGGCAGCCGCGCCGCCCCATGCTTGCCAATCCCGGCCGTTGCCAGCGTGTCCTCTGCCATCCCGAAAGCCCCATGTTGTTGCCGGGGATAACGGCGAGGGAACCGGATGGTTTCCAGCCCGGGACGCGGAGGCCCCAAAACGCCAGAAAACCGCCCGAAATCACCCGAAAATGGCCGGTTTTCCGGGCACTTTTCCTTGACTCACCGGTCGCCCCGGCTATAACACCCGCAACCCGGCGCGGGAGTTTCTCGCGCCGTTTGTTTTTGCGCGGCATGGCCTCGACGTCGTGGCGACGCAGATCATTGAACCCGTCAGAGCGCGACCAGCAAAAGTGGAAACCGGTTTTGCGCCCGGTTGCGCTCCAGATGTAACGACTGAACAAGAAGCCGGCCCGGATCAATCCGAGCGCCGGGATTGAACACGAAGGATAAAAACGATGTTCGCAGTCATCAAAACCGGCGGCCGGCAGTTCCGCGTCGTTCCGGATGATGTCCTTGAGATTGGCAAGATCGCCGGCGATGTCGGCACGATCGTGCAGCTTGGTGAAGTGTTGGTGGTGGGCGGCGACACGCCGGTCCTCGGTGCTCCGTTCGTCAGCGGCGCATCCGTGGCGGCTGAAGTGCTGGACCACAAGCGTGGCGCGAAGGTTATCGCCTTCAAGAAGCGCCGCCGCAAGAATTCAAAGCGCAAGCGCGGCTATCGCGATGAAATCACGGTGATCCGCGTCACCGAGATTCTGACCGACGGCAAGGCCCCGAGCGTGGGTCCGCGCCCGAAGAAGGCAAAGGTCGAAGCACCCGCCGCTGAGGGTGATGCACCCGCCAAGGCTGCGAAGAAGGCTCCGGCCAAGAAAGCCGCAGCGAAGAAGCCTGCAGCAAAGAGCGACAAAAAGTGAAATGATTCCGTCAAGGAATCGGTCTATAGACTAGACACAAGTTTGGAGACGGAGCGATGGCTCACAAAAAAGCAGGCGGTTCTTCGCGCAACGGGCGCGACTCGGCTGGCAAGCGCCTCGGTGTGAAGGCGTTCGGCGGTCAGCATGTGATTCCGGGCAACATCATTGCCCGTCAGCGCGGCACGACCTGGCATCCTGGCCAGAACGTCGGCATGGGCACCGATCACACCATTTTCGCCAAGGTCGAAGGCCGCGTGGAATTCCGCGCCAAAGCCAACGGCCGCACGTACATCTCGGTTCTTCCGATGGTGGACGCGGCTGAATAAACGGTAGACACATCGCGTCTGCCGGATCTCGTTGAACCGGCAGAGCACCAGAAGGCTCGAAAGGGGAGACGGGTAAACCGGCCTCCCCTTTTCGTTTGCGCGCTCGCGACCCGGATACCCCCACGGGGACGAGCACATCAAGGAGCCTGATCATGCTGCTGGAAAAGCCGACACCCACCTTGCGGGAATCAAGAGCCGTCGTCCTCGAGACCGATCGGCTGGTCCTTCGTCAGCCGACACTCGCGGACGTAAAAGCCATTGCGCATGTCGTTGGTGACAAGCGCGTGTCGATCAATCTGCGCCGCGTGCCGCATCCCTATACGGCCGAGGATGCCATCAGCTTTGTCACCACCATCGCCGCCACCATCGACACGGTGTTTCTGGTCGAGCGCGAACGTACAGTGGTCGGGCTGGTCGGCGTGAGCTGGGAAGACGAGAACGCGCCGGAACTCGGCTACTGCTTCGGTGTCGAGCACTGGGGCAAGGGCTATGCGACCGAAGCCGCGCGCGCCGTCATCGACTACGCTTTCGAGGAATTCGCCATCGAGCAGTTGCTGGCGGGCGCCCGCGTCCTGAACCCTGCGTCACGCCATGTGCTGGAAAAGTGTGGCTTCCAGTGGACCGGCGTCGAACTGCACCGATTTCTCGCGCTTGGATCGTCGACACCGGTCGACCGCTTCAAGCTGGAACGGGGCGTGTGGTCGTCGATCAAGAACTGGCACAACGCCGCGCGGCGGTGACTTCTGTCTCGTCATCCTGAGGTGCGAGCACTTGCGAGCCTCGAAGGATGACGAGAGCGACTGCTAAGTTCACACCACCGTCGGTGGATTGGGCTCCGGCTCGCGGCGGGTGACCTTCTGCTCGCGGATGAAGATATAGATACCCGCGCAGGCCACGATCCCCGCGCCGAGCATGGTGTTCGCCGACGGCACATCGCCGAACACCAGAAAGCCGAGCACAATGGCCCAGACGATCATCGTGTACTGAAACGGCGCGACCACGCTGGCCGGGGCGAGAATCAGCGAGCGGTTGAGGCACAGCACGGCGGCGACGTTGACCACGCCGCTGATCAGCAGCGCCGCCACCAGAATCCACGTCGGCTGCACGAAGATGAAGGCCGAAACGATCCCTCCGAACACGAATGAACCGACCACCTGCGTGGTCGCGAGGAAGATATTGGAGGTGCCGCGCACATAGCGCGTCACGATCATGAAGATCGACTGGCACAGGCATCCCGCCAGCGCGATCAGCGCCGGCCAGGAGATCGCGGCTCCGGTCGGGCGCAGCGCGATCAGAACGCCGACAAAGCCCGCGGCGACGGCGCTCCAGCGCCGCCAGCCGACATGCTCGCGCAGGAAGATCGCGGAAAACGCCGTAACGAAAATCGGCGCGGCCAGATAGCAGGTCGTGGCGTCGGCCAGCGGAATGTATTTGATCGCTGTGAAGAACAGCATGCCGTCCGAAACCGACAGCATCATGCGCAGCACCTGCAAGCCGGGTCTCGGCACGTTGCGCACAGCGGCGAAATTCTCCCGCGCGAGAAACGGCAACAGCGCCGCGATCGCCCCGAACCCGCGAATGAAAAAGAGTTGCGCCGGCGGATAGGCCGCCACCATCATCTTGCTGAAGACATTGACCAGCGAAAAGATCGTCATCGCCGCCAGCATGAACAAAATGCCGGAGAGCGCGGACGACAGTGGCGTCGTGCGGCGAAGGAAGCGGGGCGGAAAATTCATCGGCAATGGCAGGCGCTAAGGCGGGATGAAGGACAATGCAATGACCGCACGACGGGTACGCAACACAATCAGTCCTGATTAGGAAGCAACCGGCCCGCGCACAACCGCCAGAAACGCAGCCCGTTTCGCGCGGCCATGCCCGGGACTCAGCCCGGCGGCGGCACCACCACCGGCTCCTCGCGGACGAGGTCGCGCTCGCGCAGGAAAATATAGAGGCCGGCAAGAATGATGATCGCGGCGCCAATCAGCATTGCCACCGAGGGAATATCGCCGAAGACGAAGTAGCCGAACATCACCGCCCAGATGATCATCGTATACTGATACGGCACCACCACGCTGGCGGGAGCCAGCTTGAGCGAGCGATTGACGCCCATGGCGGCGACAATGGAAATGCAGCCGGCGATAGCGAACAGGCTGAAATCGGCCAGGCTCGGCGTGATCCAGCCGAACGGCGCGACCACGATGCCGAACAGCAACGTTCCGCAGAATTGCGCCGTGGTCAGAACCACGTCCGGTGTACCGCGCAGCGAACGGGTGATGATCATCAGCGCCGCGAAAGACGCGCTGCCGGCCAGCGCGATCATCGCCGGCCAGCTAAACGCCTGTGTGGACGGACGCAACGCGATCATGACGCCGGCGAAACCGACCATGATCGCACTCCAGCGCCGCCAGCCGACCTTCTCGCCGAGAAAGATCGCCGACGCCGCGGTGACGAAAATCGGCGCAGCCAGATAGTAGGTGATGACGTCGGCGAGGGGCAGATAAACCGACGCCGCGAAGAACGCCGCGACCTCCAGTGTCGACAGCACCACGCGGACCACCTGCAACCCGGGACGCTGGATGGTCCGGAACGCGGCGCGGTTCTGCCAGATCGCCGGGGACAGCAGGACGAGGCTGGCGGCGGCGCGCAGCAGCAGCAACTGGCCGACCGAATAGGTCGCGACGATGAATTTCCCCAGCGCATCGCCGAACGAAAACATCCAGACCGCGAGCAGCATCAGCGCGATGCCCGCAAGCGTGGCGGAGCGGTTCCCGGCGTCGGCGGAGATCTTTGCAAGCACGGACATGGGAGCGTTGCCGGATAGCGTTAATTCGTCAAAAAAGCGCGCGGATGACGTCGTTTAGAAGGCGGACGACGGTTCGGCAACCGTTACAAATGCAGGCTTTGTCGCCATATCCTGCATGAATGGGTTGCCGCTCGCCCACCCATGGCGCATACACTGGCCTGACACAAAGGCGCGATCTGCCCGGAAAAGCCGGGCTTTTGCCGGGCGCGGCATAACGGACACCCGATGAAATTTCTCGACGAAGCCAAGGTCTATATCCGCTCCGGCGACGGCGGGAACGGCTGCGTGGCATTTCGCCGCGAGAAATTCATCGAGTTCGGCGGTCCCTCCGGCGGCAATGGCGGGCGCGGCGGCGACGTCATCATCGAGGTCGCCGACGGCCTCAACACCCTGATCGACTACCGCTACCAGCAGCACTTCAAGGCGCAGAAGGGCGGCAACGGCATGGGCTCCGACCGCCATGGCGCGGGCGGCAAGGACATCGTCCTCAAGGTCCCCCTCGGCACCCAGATTTTCGACGAGGACCGCGAAACCCTGATTCACGACTTTACCAAGGTGGGCGAGAAGTTCGTGCTGGCGACCGGCGGCAATGGCGGCTTCGGCAACGCGCACTTCAAGAGCTCGACCAACCGCGCGCCGCGCAACGCCAATCCCGGGCAACCGGGCGAGGAGCGCTGGATCTGGCTGCGGCTGAAACTGATCGCGGATGCCGGCCTTGTCGGATTGCCTAACGCGGGAAAATCCACCTTTCTGTCGGTGGTCAGCGCCGCGAAGCCGAAGATCGCGGACTATCCGTTCACCACCCTGCATCCGCAGCTTGGGGTGGTGCGCACCGACGGACGCGAATTCGTGCTGGCCGATATTCCCGGTCTGATCGAGGGCGCGCATGAAGGCGCAGGTCTCGGCGACCGCTTCCTCGGCCATGTCGAGCGCTGCCGCGTGCTGCTGCATCTCGTCGATGCGACATCCGAACACGCGGGCAAGGATTACAAAACCATCCGCGCCGAACTCGAAGCGTATGACGCCGATCTCGCCGACAAGACCGAGATCGTGGCGTTGAGCAAGATCGACGCTGTCTCGCCGGAGCATCTGAAAGACCAGAAGGCCCGGCTGAAGCGCGCGGCGAAAAGGACGCCGCTGCTGCTCTCGAGCGTCTCGCGCGAGGGCGTGCCCGAGGCCTTGCGCGCGCTGCTGTCGGTGATCGGGGATGCGCCGGTCTCGGCGAACGCGAAGAAGGCGACCGAAGCCGCGCGGGAGCCGGAGCCGGAACAGCCATCGGGCTGGACGCCACTGGACCGCTGAAACTTTCGCCTGCATTGCATCATTGTCACGTCACACTGTTTTCCGATGTCGAATCCCAAACTCGAAAATTTTCGCCGCATCGTGGTCAAGGTCGGATCGTCGCTGCTGATTGATTCATCGGCCGGTGAGGTCCGCGCAAGCTGGCTTGCCGCGCTGGCTGCCGATATCGCGAAGCTCCACAAGGCGGGCAAAGATGTGCTCGTCGTGTCATCCGGCTCGATCGCGCTCGGGCGCAGCCGTCTCAGATTGCCGGGCGGCGCACTCAAGCTGGAAGAGAGTCAGGCCGCCGCGGCTGTGGGCCAGATCGAGCTCGCGCGCATCTGGTCCGGCGTGCTCGGCAATTACGGCATTGGCGCGGGACAGATTCTTGTCACGCTGCAGGACACCGAAGAGCGGCGGCGCTATCTCAACGCACGTTCGACCATCGCCAAACTTCTTGAATGGCGCGCGGTACCGGTGATCAACGAGAACGACACCGTCGCCACCAATGAAATCCGCTACGGCGACAACGACCGTCTCGCGGCGCGCGTCGCCACCATGACCAGTTCGGATTTGCTGATCCTGCTGTCGGACATCAACGGCCTCTACACCGCGCCGCCTTCGGCCAATCCAAACGCGAAACTCATTCCCGTTGTCGAAGCCGTCACCGCCGATATCGAAGCCATGGCGGGCGCGGCGGAGTCTGAACTGTCGCGCGGCGGCATGCGCACCAAGATCGAGGCTGCGAAGATCGCAACCAGCGCGGGCACGCACATGCTGATCGCCTCCGGCAAGATCGAACATCCGCTGCAGGCCATTGCCGATGGCGGACCCTGCACATGGTTTCTCACGCCCGCCAATCCGGTCACCGCGCGCAAGCGCTGGATCGCAGGCTCGCTGGAGCCGAAGGGCACGCTCACCATCGACGCGGGCGCCGTCGCGGCGCTGCGCGCCGGCAAGAGCCTGCTCCCCGCCGGAGTGATCCGGGTGGATGGCCAGTTCGCGCGCGGCGATGCCGTGATCGTGCGCGGCCCGGACACCCATGAAATTGGACGCGGCCTTGTGGCCTACGACGCGGACCATGCCGAGCAGATCAAGGGCCGCTCGTCCTCGGACGCGGCACAGATTCTGGGGATCAGCGGCCGGGCCGAGATGATCCATCGCGACGACCTCGTGGTCGGTGGCCCGCGCGGCGGGACCGAGAGCGCGAAATAACAACCCGGCCAATGACCTAGCAGCGCCCTCGGCCATTGGCCGAGCCGCGGATCCCGGTGTTTGGCAGCCATGTTCCCGGCGCCTCGCCCGGCCAAAATTTCTGTGCTAGAGCATGGCCTTACGGAAATTGAACCTTACGTAGTCCGACATGTCCGCTCCGCTCAAAGCTCTCGATAGCGCCTCAGATCTGGCCGCCTCCGACCTGACCCGGCTGATGACCGAACTCGGCGCCGGCGCCCGCCGCGCGGCGCGCGTGCTGGCGCTGGCCTCGAGCGCGCAGAAGGACGCCGCTCTCTCCGCCATGGCTCAGTCGATCCGCGCCCATGCGGCGCAGATTCTGGCCGCCAACGCCGAAGACCTCACTGAAGCGAAAGCCGGCGGCATGAGCAGCGCCTTCGTGGACCGTCTTGCGCTGACGCAGGCGCGTATCAATGCGATGGCCGATGGCATCGACGTGGTGCGCGAGATTCCCGATCCTGTCGGCAAGGTCACCGAAACCTGGACGCGCCCGAACGGCATGACCATCGAGCGCGTGCGCGTACCTCTCGGTGTGGTCGGCGTGATCTTTGAAAGCCGCCCCAATGTCGCAGCGGATGCCGGTGCACTGTGCCTGAAGTCCGGCAACGCCGTGATCCTGCGTGGCGGTTCGGACAGCTTCCGCTCCTGCCGCGCGATACATCAATGTCTGACCGAAGGCCTGCGCAAGGCCGGATTGCCTGAAGAGTCGATTGCGCTGGTCCCGACCCGCGACCGTGCGGCGGTGGGCCTGATGCTCGGCGGCCTCGATGGCGCGATCGACATCATCGTGCCGCGCGGCGGCAAGGGGCTTGTGGCCCGCGTACAGGATGAAGCGCGTGTGCCGGTGTTCGCCCATCTCGACGGCGTCAATCATGTCTATGTCGACAAGGCCGCATCGCTCGACATGGCCAAGACCATCGTGCTGAACGCAAAGATGCGCCGTCCCGGCGTCTGCGGCGCGGCGGAAACGCTGCTCGTCGACAAGGCCAGCGCGGACACGCAGCTCAAGCCGCTGGTGACCATGCTGCTCGATGCGGGCTGCGAAGTGCGCGGCGGCGACGACATCCGCAAGGTCGACGCGCGCGTGAAGCCTGTCACGGAAGACGACTGGGGCACCGAGTACGAAGACGCGATCATTTCGGCGAAGGTCGTCAATGGCGTTGACGACGCGCTGGCGCATATCGCGCGCTACAGCTCGCACCATACCGATGCCATCGTCACCGAAGACGCCAGTGTCGCGCAAAAGTTCCTCAACGAGGTGGACTCGGCCATCGTGCTGCACAACGCCTCGACGCAATTCGCCGACGGCGGCGAATTCGGCTTCGGCGCGGAGATCGGAATTGCCACCGGCAAATTCCATGCACGCGGCCCGGTCGGCGCGGAGCAACTGACGAGTTTCAAATACCGCGTGCACGGCACCGGCCAAACCCGCCCGTGACCCCCGCGCCCGCGAGCGAAGCACGTCTGCCGCGCGCGTTGCCGATTCATGCCGACGGCATGCGGATCGGGCTGCTGGGCGGATCGTTCAATCCGCCGCACGAGGCACACCGCGCCATCAGCCTGTTTGCACTGAAGCGCCTGAAGCTCGACCGCATCTGGTGGCTGGTGTCGCCGGGCAACCCGCTCAAGAACAACGGCGCGCTGCATGACCTGCGCGCGCGCATGGCCGCGGCCGCGAAGGTGGCACACGATCCGCGCATCGACATCAGTTGTCTCGAAACCGTCATCGGCACCCGCTACACTGCGGACACGATTTCCTACTTGCGGCGCCGGTGTCCCGGCGTGCGCTTTGTCTGGATCATGGGCGCTGACAATCTCGCGCAGTTCAACCGCTGGGAACGCTGGCAGAACATCGCCAGCATGGTGCCGATCGCGGTGGTCGACCGTCCGCCCGACAGCTTCCGCGCCCTCGCCTCCGCCGCCGCGCAGACGCTGATGCCCTATCGCGTCGATGAACGGAACGCGGGCCTGCTTCCGGGCCGCCGGGCGCCGGCCTGGACATTCCTGACCGGCCTGAAATCGAGCCTGTCCTCCACGCGCCTGCGGAACCCGGACGGAAGCTGGAAGGACACCGGCCCGCAATGACGTTTTCCGGCAACAGCACAGCGCAAATCATCGCGGCCATGTCTGGAACATTGAAACCGTTAACCCCACATGCGTATGATCACAGCGGGCGCCAGGATTCGGCGCTCGCGATACAGTGAAAGGAATGGTCCCTGACCACGTCTGTATTGTCCAAAACCGCCTCGTCCAAGCCTCGTGCCCAAGCGATGCCTGTGTCCGCCGGCCCGGTCCCCGCCCTCAAGGCGCGGCCTGACGCCGACGAAACACTCAACCTGATCCTCTCCCGCCTCGACGACATGAAAGCGGAAGAAACGGTCACCATCGACCTTCGCGGCAAATCCTCCATCACCGACTACATGATCGTGACCACGGGACGGGCCAACCGTCACGTCGGCGCGATCGCGGAGAATGTCGCCAAGGGCCTCAAGGAAAGCGGCGCCCCGGCCCCTCATATCGAGGGACTGCCCAACTGCGACTGGGTGTTGATCGATTCCGGCGATGTGATCGTGCATGTGTTCAGGCCGGAAGTCCGCGAGTTCTACAATCTCGAGAAGATGTGGGACTCCGACAAGCCGGTGAAGAAGGCGCGCTAGGAGCGTTGAAGCGGCGCGTGTTCATGCGTTGGCGCGCATGCTAGTTTGCGCGCCATGCGGATTGTCGTCATCGCCATCGGACGCCTGAAACAAGGCCCGGAACGGGAGCTTGCCGAACGTTATCGCGACCGGTTCGATGATATCGGCCGCAAGCTCGGTTTTCGCTCTCTCGAAATTCATGAAGTTCCGGAAAGCCGGGCGCGGGAGGCTGCCGCCCGCATGGCCGATGAAGCCGCCGCGATCTCGGCGCTGATCCCTGACAAATCGTCCATCATTGCCCTCGATGAGCGCGGCGAAACCATCGACAGCGCCAGCTTCGCGCGGCATCTTGGACGCTGGCGCGACGAATCGGTTCCCACCGCTGTTTTCCTGATCGGCGGAGCGGACGGACTTTCGCCTGAATTGCGGGGCAAGGTGAAACTGAGCGTTGCGTTTGGCAAGGCGACGTGGCCGCATCAGATGGTGCGGGTCATGCTGCTGGAACAGATTTACCGGGCCGCGACGATTTTATCCGGCCATCCGTACCATCGCGCGTAGGACAAGCTCCCGAAATGCAGTCTGTGGTTTTCGGAAGCCTGAGGCCCATTATCCGATCTCGAAAGATCAAACCGCCCGTGGTCAAAGCGACGGACCTTGAAGCGACGAATCCCGCAGGTCTGCGGCGGCTCATGCGCCGCGCGGCGCTGCCGTTGTCCGTCATGCTGGCCGCGTTGCACGCTTCCGGAATTGACGCCGCCAAGGCGCAGACCGCGAGCAAACAGGTTGCCGCTCCCGATCCCGAAGCGATCAAGCAACGCACGCAAGAACTGGAAGCAGCCCGCGAACAGCAGAAGAAAGCCGCCGAGCTCGAACAGAAACTCAAGGCCGAGATCGCGGCCATCGGCCAGGATCGCACCAAGCTCAATCAGCAATTGATCGGCATCGCCGCGCAGGTGCGCGATGTCGAAGGCAAGATGGCCGACACCGAGGGACGGCTGCGTCCGCTGGATGCGCGCGAACTGCAAATTCGCGCCGCGCTTGAATCGCGCCGCGATGAAATCGCCGAAGTGCTCGCAGCATTGCAGCGCGCAGGCCGCCGCGCGCCCCCTGCGCTGTTCGTCCGGCCGGAAGATGCACTGAAATCGCTGCGCACCGCGATGCTGCTTGGCGCGGTCGTTCCCGATATGCGCGCGCGCGCCGCCAGGCTCGCCAGCGACCTCGGCGAACTCGTCAGCCTGCGCAAGAATATCGCGGAAGAGCGTGACCGGCTGGCGGCGGATCGCGACAGGCTCAATGAGGACCGCACGCGCCTCGCCGCACTGGTTCAGGAGCGGCAGAAGCAGCAGTCCGACACCGAGAAAAACATGGAGGCGGAGCGCCAGCGCGCCGTCGCGCTCTCCAAGCAGACCGAGACGCTGCAGGACCTGATCGCCAAGATGGAGCAGGACGTGAAGGCAGCGGCCAAGGCAGCCGCGGCTGCCGAATTAAAGGGCACTCCGAACACGCCGAACGGCAAGCCCAATCTGGCCGCGCTGAAAGACCCCGCCCGCCTCAGTCCCGCCGTCGCCTTCAGTTCGGCCAAGGGGCTTTTGCCGATTCCGGTTAACGGCACCCGGATCCGCAGTTTTGGCGGTTCCGACGGCTCAGGTGGCCAGGAAAAGGGCATTTCCATCGCGACAAGACCCGGGGCGCAGGTCACAACACCTTGTGATGGTTGGGTTGTTTACTCGGGCCCGTTCCGCAGCTACGGACAACTCTTGATCCTCAATGCGGGCGGCGGGTATCATGTCCTGATCGCCGGGATGGAACGTATTTCGGTCACGATCGGGCAGTTTGTTCTGACTGGAGAACCGGTCGCGACCATGGGGACCACGTCTCAGGTCGCGTCAATTCTGGCAGCCTCGTCTAGCCAGCCTGTGCTCTATATCGAGTTCCGTAAGGACGGCACTCCAATCGATTCTGGTCCATGGTGGGCCGCAAGTGAAGGCCAAAAGGTTCGCGGATGATGCGCAAGACTTCCCTGGTTCTCCTCAGCGCCGCAGCGGGCGCCGCGGCTACGCTCTTCCTCACACAGCCGCGTGCGACCCTGATGGGATCGACCGCGCGCGCTGCGTCGTCTGACACTTACCGTCAGCTCAATCTGTTCGGCGACGTGTTCGAGCGCGTGCGCAGCGACTATGTCGAGAAGCCTGACGACAGCAAGCTGGTCGAGACCGCGATCAGCGGCATGCTCACCGGCCTCGATCCGCATTCCAGCTACATGGACGCGAAGAGCTTCCGCGACATGCAGGTACAGACCCGCGGCGAGTTCGGTGGCCTCGGCATCGAAGTCACGATGGAAGACGGCCTGATCAAGGTCGTCTCGCCGATCGACGAAACCCCGGCCTCCAAGGCCGGCATCATGGCCAATGACATCATCACCAATCTCGACGATGAAGCGGTGCAGGGCCTGACCCTGAACCAGGCGGTCGAGAAGATGCGCGGTCCGGTCAACACCAAGATCAAGCTCAAGATCATCCGCAAGGGTCAGGACAAGCCGCTCGAGATCACGCTGACCCGCGACAACATTCGCGTCCGCTCGGTGCGCGCGCGCGTCGAGAGCGATGACATCGCCTACATCCGCGTCACGACCTTCAACGAGCAGACCACCGAAGGCCTGAAGCGCGAGATGGCCAACCTGACCAACCAGATCGGTCCGGACAAGATCAAGGGCTACATCCTCGACCTGCGCAACAATCCGGGCGGCCTGCTCGAGGAGGCCGTGTCGGTTTCCGACGCATTCCTGGATCGCGGCGAAATCGTTTCGACCCGTGGCCGCAACGCCGAGGAAACCCAGCGCCGCACCGCCAAGCCCGGCGATCTCGCCAAGGGCAAGCCGGTGATCGTGCTGATCAACGGCGGTTCGGCGTCAGCATCCGAAATCGTCGCCGGCGCGCTGCAGGATCACAAGCGCGCCACGCTGCTCGGCACCCGCTCGTTCGGCAAGGGCTCGGTGCAGACCATCATCCCGCTCGGCTCCGGCAACGGCGCGCTGCGCCTGACCACCGCGCGTTACTTCACGCCGTCGGGCAAGTCGATCCAGGCCAAGGGCATCACCCCGGATATCGAGGTGCTGCAGGACGTGCCGGAAGACCTGAAGGCGAAGACCGATACCAAGGGCGAAGCCTCGCTGCGCGGCCATCTCAAGGCCGAGGGTCAGGAAGAGACCGGTTCGCAATCCTACGTGCCGCCGGATGCCAAGGACGACAAGGCGCTCAAGATGGCCGCCGACCTCCTCCACGGCATCAAGCAGACCACGTCGGCTCCGGCTCCGACCGAGAAAGCCAACAACAAGGCCGCCAACTAACGGCGCGGACACGAATACCGATTGGATCAGGGCGGCTTTCGGGCCGCCTTTTTCGTGGCCGCAGGCACGCGCGCAAACCGGAACTCCCGGACCGCGCCGGAACCGTCCGCCTTGACGACCGGCTCCGCCTGACCGTGATAGGATTCGCGAATTGATTCGCGAGGTTGAACGCCGTGACAACCGACGATCTGAGCGCTCCGCTCGGGCAAGATCGGCCGCGCAAGCGGCGACGATACAGACTGCCGTTCAGCGCCCCGCAGGCCGTCGTGGGGGTCTGCGGGCTGTTTCTCGCGGCCTTCCTCGGTTTTGCGATCTTCAACCACAACCCGCTGGGCGGCGAGCCTCTGGCGCGGGTGTCCTATGACCCCGCTGCCCTGCCCGGCGAGAAGACGACAAAGTCCGCAAGTCCCGCGCCAGCCGCGACAAAGGAGGCCGCAGCGCCGGTCAAGGAGCCTGCCGCCGGCCAGCAGACCATCACCATCATTGATGGCTCGAGCGGCGCGCGGCAGGACGTCGTTGTCGGCGGCGGTGCGGCCGATATGTCGGAAAAGGCCCCATCACAAACCCCGCTGATGGCTGGCATCAATCCGAAACTGCTGGAGCCGTCGCGCTACGGCATGATTCCGGTGGCCGCCGGCAGCCTGAAATCATTCCGGGCCTACGCCGCCGGCAACGATGCCGACCGGCCTGCCATCGCCAAAAAGCCCGTGATCGCCATTGTCATCACGGGGCTTGGTGTCGGCGCCGCGAAAACCACCGACGCGATCACCAAGCTCCCCGGCGCGGTGACGCTGGCCTTCACGCCGTATGGCGCCGATCCCGGCAAGCTGGTCGAGCGCGCCCGCGCGCAAAAACACGAGGTGCTGCTGCAGGTTCCGATGGAGCCGTTCGACTATCCCGACAACGATCCCGGCCCGCAAACCTTGCTGACCACGCTCTCCGCGGAGCAGAACGCCGACCGGCTTGCATGGCACATGAGCCGGTTTCAGGGCTATGTCGGCATCGCCAATTTCATGGGCGGCCGCTTCGTTGCGACGGAGGCTGCGATGCAGCCGCTGGTGAAGGAAGCAGCCCGGCGCGGCCTCGCCTGGCTCGACGACGGCACCGCTCCCCGCAGCATCGCCGGCGTGATCGCGGAAGGTCAGGCCATGCCGTTCGCGCGCGCCGATGTCAGCATCGACACCGTGCCGACACCCGCCGAAATCGACCGGGCGCTGGGCAAGCTCGAAAACCTTGCGAAGGAGCGCGGAACCGCCGTCGGCGTTGCGTCGGCGCTGCCGATTTCCATCGAGCGGATCGCAGGCTGGGCGCGTCAGCTCGAGGCAAGAGGTATCGTCCTTGTGCCGTTGACAACAGCGATGCTGAAACCAAAATCAAGCTAGATGCGCTGCGGGCCGGAACCGGCCGATGAGCGCAAGGAGCGGCGGCATGGAAGTGACTCACGCGCATTGTGAGTCGGGGGATCAGAGGTTTTAGCAGGATGACTCGTTACGACGATCTGCCCTATCGGACCTGCGTCGGGATTACCCTGATCAACCCAGAGGGACTTGTGTTCATCGGCCGCCGGGTCGGCGGACCCGAACATGTCGATCAAGCCCATGTCTGGCAAATGCCCCAGGGCGGGGTCGATGCGGGTGAGGACACCTGGGCGGCGGCCAAGCGCGAACTTTACGAGGAAACGAACGCGCGCTCGGTCGAAAAGCTGGGCGAGGTCTCCGACTGGCTGACCTACGATATTCCGCGCACGGTCGCGGGCCGCGCCTGGAAAGGCCGTTTCCGCGGCCAGAAACAGAAGTGGTACGCGATGCGCTTCACCGGCAAGGACAGCGAGATCAATGTCGCCTCGCCCGCCGGTCACAAGGCCGAGTTCATCGACTGGCGCTGGGAGCCGATGCAGAATCTTCCCGAACTCATCGTGCCGTTCAAGCGTCCGGTCTATGAGCGCGTGGTGCAGGAATTCACGAAGTTTTCCGGAAAGTAAGGTTTCTTCCGGATACAAAAAAGCCCCGCGATTGCGGGGCTTTTTCAATTCATCTGGATGGCTCCAGTCAATGCATCGCGGTCGAATTGACGATCTGCCGCTGGATGGTCTTGAAGTGGTCGAGCCGCTCGATCGCCTGATCGAGAACCGAACCTTCCTTTTCCTTCAGGTCTTCTTCCATCTGCGCGATCTTGTCTGCGAACGCCACCGCGTCGAGCTCCGCCATCGAGGTCGCCGTATCGGCGAGAACCGTCAGGCCCTTGTCGGAGATTTCCGCAAGGCCGCCGAGCACGATGATCTTCTCGTGCTTGCCGCCAGCGGTCACCGTCATGATGCCGGGACGAATGGTCGCCACCAGCGGCGCATGCCCGGCCATCACGCCGAGATCGCCATCGACGCCGGGAATATCGACCTGCTCGACTTCACCCGAGAAGGCGATCTTTTCCGGAGAAACGAGATCGAAGTGAAAGGTGTTGGCCATTTTGTCCTAGCGAATAGCGAGTAGCGAGTAGCGAGTAGAACCAATTCTGCCCGTTATCCACTATCCCCTATTCGCTACTCCCTATTCGCTATTCGCTGAACTTACGCCGCTTCCGCTGCGAGCTTCTTGCCCTTCTCGACGGCTTCTTCGATGGTGCCGACCATGTAGAAGGCCGCTTCCGGCAGGTGATCGTACTTGCCTTCCACGAGGCCCTTGAAGCCCTTGATGGTGTCGGCGAGGTCGACGAACTTGCCCGGCGAACCGGTGAAGATTTCAGCGACGTGGAACGGCTGCGACATGAAGCGCTCGACCTTGCGGGCGCGGGCCACGGTCAGCTTGTCCTCTTCCGACAGTTCGTCCATGCCGAGAATCGCGATGATGTCCTGCAGCGCCTTGTAGCGCTGAAGCACCTGCTGCACCTGACGCGCAACGGCGTAGTGCTCCTCGCCGACGACCAGCGGCGAGAGCATGCGCGAGGTCGAGTCGAGCGGGTCGACCGCCGGATAGATGCCCTTTTCAGCGATTGAGCGCGACAGCGTGGTGGTCGCGTCCAAGTGGGCGAACGAAGTCGCCGGCGCCGGGTCGGTCAAGTCGTCGGCCGGCACGTAAATCGCCTGCACCGAGGTGATCGAGCCCTTGGTCGTGGTGGTGATGCGCTCCTGAAGCGCGCCCATGTCGGTCGCGAGCGTCGGCTGATAACCCACCGCCGAAGGAATACGGCCGAGCAGCGCCGACACTTCCGAACCGGCCTGGGTGAAGCGGAAGATGTTGTCCACGAAGAACAGCACGTCCTGGCCCTTGTCGCGGAAATCTTCCGCGATGGTCAGGCCGGTGAGCGCGACGCGGGCGCGGGCGCCCGGCGGCTCGTTCATCTGGCCGAACACGAGAGCGCACTTCGAGCCTTCGCCACCGCCCTTCTTGTTGACGTTGGATTCGATGAACTCGTGATAGAGGTCGTTGCCTTCACGGGTGCGCTCGCCGACGCCGGCGAACACCGAGTAACCGCCGTGGGCCTTCGCGACGTTGTTGATCAGTTCCTGAATGAGCACCGTCTTGCCGACGCCGGCGCCGCCGAACAGGCCGATCTTGCCGCCCTTGGCGTACGGCGCCAGAAGATCGACCACCTTGATGCCGGTCACGAGGATCTCGGCTTCCGTCGACTGCTCGGTGTATTCCGGGGCGGGCGCGTGAATCGGGCGCTTGCCTTCCGCCTTGACCGGGCCGGCTTCGTCGATCGGCTCGCCGATGACGTTGATGATACGGCCGAGCGTGCCTTCGCCGACGGGCACCTGGATCGGCGATCCGGTGTCCCTGACTTCCTGGCCGCGCACCAGACCTTCGGTGGTGTCCATGGCGATCGCGCGCACGGTGGATTCACCGAGATGCTGCGCAACTTCGAGCACCAGGCGGTTGCCGTTGTTGGTGGTCTCGATCGCGTTGAGAATGGCCGGCAGATGGCCGTCGAACTTCACGTCGACGACGGCGCCGATAACCTGTTCGATGCGTCCGGTCTGGTTGGCTGATGCCATGAGAGTATCTCCTTGAAAGCTCGGTCTGGTCGGCGGTCGGCTCAGAGGGCCTCGGCGCCGGAGATGATTTCGATCAGTTCCTTGGTAATCATCGCCTGCCGGGTGCGATTGTAGACCAGCGTCTGCTTGCGGATCATGTCGCCGGCGTTGCGGGTGGCGTTATCCATCGCGCTCATCTGCGCGCCATAGAACGACGCATTGTTTTCCAGGAGCGCGCGGAAAATCTGCACCGCGAGATTGCGCGGCAGCAGGCTTGAAAGGATTTCGTCTTCGGCGGGTTCGTAGTCGTATACCGCCGACGCGCCGGCCTTGTCGTCCTTGGCCTCGATCACCAGCGGAATGATCTGCTGCGCGGTCGGAACCTGCGAAATCACCGACTTGAAGCGCGAGTAGAACAGCGTGCAGACATCGAATTCGCCCGCCTCGAACATGGCGATGATCTGCTTGGCGATATCTTCCGCGTTCTTGAAGCCGAGGACCTTCACCGAGCGCAGTTCGACGTTGCCGACGATCTGCTTGTCGAACTGGCGGCGGAGCTGCTCGTAGCCCTTCTTGCCGACACAGAAAATCTTGACCTCTTTGCCCTGGTTCATCAGCGACAGCGCGCGCTCGCGCGCAAGGCGCACGATGGACGAGTTGAACGCACCCGAGAGGCCGCGCTCGCCGGTGCAGACCAGCAGCAGGTGAACCTTGTCGCTGCCCGTGCCGGCGAGCAGCGCCGGAGCGGAGCCCGAGCCGGAGGCCGCGCCTGCGATATTGCTGATCACGGCGTCCATGCGCTCGGCATAGGGACGCGCCGCTTCGGCCGCAGTCTGGGCACGGCGCAATTTCGACGCCGCAACCATCTGCATGGCCTTGGTGATCTTCTGCGTCGCCTTGGTGGAGGCGATGCGGACACGCATGTCCTTGAGAGACGCCATTCTTTATCTCACCCTGACGGCCAGGATCATCAGCCCGACCGCAATTCCTCAGTTCGTCATGCCCGGCCCTGTGCCGGGCATCCACGTCTTTCTTTCCCGGCCACGCCCGAAGACGTGGATGGCCGGGACAAGCCCGGCCATGACGGGATCAGGCGAACGTCTTGGCGAAGCCTTCGACGACGCCCTTGAGCTTGGCGGCGTTGTCGTCGGACAGATCCTTCGAGTCGCGGATCGCATTGAGCAGATCGGCGTGCTTGCCGCGCAGCAGCGACAGCAAGCCGTCTTCAAACGCACGGACCTTGCTGACAGGCAGCGCATCGAGATAGCCGTTGGTGCCAGCCCAGATCACCGCAACCTGCTCTTCCATCTTCAGCGGCGAGAACTGCGGCTGCTTCAGGAGTTCGGTCAGCCGCGAGCCGCGGTTCAGCAGGCGCTGGGTCGCCGCGTCGAGGTCGGAGCCGAACTGCGCGAAGGCCGCCATTTCGCGGTACTGCGCCAGCTCGCCCTTGATCTTGCCGGCGACCTTCTTCATCGCCTTGGTCTGCGCCGACGATCCGACGCGTGACACCGACAGGCCGACGTTCACCGCCGGGCGGATGCCCTGGAAGAACAGATCGGTTTCGAGGAAGATCTGGCCATCGGTGATCGAAATCACGTTGGTCGGGATGTAGGCCGACACGTCGTTGGCCTGGGTCTCAATCACCGGCAGCGCGGTCAGCGAGCCGTTGCCCTGCTCGTCATTGAGCTTCGCGGCGCGCTCCAGCAGACGGGAGTGCAGATAGAACACGTCGCCCGGATACGCTTCGCGGCCCGGCGGACGGCGCAGCAGCAGCGACATCTGGCGATAGGCGACGGCCTGCTTGGACAAGTCGTCGTAAATGATCACGGCGTGCATGCCGTTGTCGCGGAAATACTCGCCCATGGTGCAGCCGGTGAACGGCGCGAGGTACTGCATCGGCGCCGGGTCCGACGCGGTGGCGGCGACGACGATGGAGTATTCCAGCGCGCCCTGCTCTTCGAGCACCTTCACGAACTGCGCGACGGTCGAGCGCTTCTGGCCGACCGCGACGTAGACGCAATACAGCTTCTGGCCTTCCGGAGCGCCCGCGACGTTGAGCGGCTTCTGGTTCAGAATGGTGTCGAGCGCGATCGCGGTCTTGCCGGTCTGACGGTCGCCGATGATCAGCTCGCGCTGGCCGCGGCCGACGGGGATCAGGGCGTCGATCGCCTTGAGGCCGGTCGCCATCGGCTCGTGCACCGACTTGCGGGGAATAATGCCGGGCGCCTTGACGTCGACGCGCTTGCGTTCGGTCGCCTGGATCGGCCCCTTGCCGTCGATCGGATTGCCCAGCGCGTCGACGACGCGGCCGAGCAGGCCCTTGCCGACCGGCGCGTCCACGATGGCGCGGGTGCGCTTGACGGTCTGGCCTTCCTTGATTTCGCGGTCGGCGCCGAAAATAACGATACCGACGTTGTCGCTTTCGAGGTTCAGCGCCATGCCGCGCGTGCCGTTCTCGAACTCGACCATTTCGCCGGCCTGAACGTTGTCGAGGCCATAGACGCGGGCAATGCCGTCGCCGACCGAGAGAACCTGACCGACTTCAGAGACCTCGGCTTCCTGGCCGAAATTCTTGATCTGGTCCTTGAGGATTGCGGAAATTTCCGCGGCGCGGATGTCCATCAGCCTGCCTCTTTCATCGCGTGCTTGATCGAATTGAGTTTGGTGCGAAGCGAGCTGTCGACCATGCGGCTGCCGAGCTTGACGACAAGCCCGCCGATGATCGACGGATCGACCTTCACGTTGAGATCGACATCCTTGCCCGACACTGATTTCAGCGCGGACTTGAGGGCATCGAGATTGGCGTCGCTGAGGGGCTCGGCGACAGTGACTTCCGCGGTGGCTTCGCCCTTGAATTTGGCGACCAGCGCACGGAACGCCCGGATCACATCGGCAACGGCGAACAGCCGGCGATTCTTGGTCAGGACCTTCAGGAAATTCGCGGCGATGCCGCCGATGCCAGCCTTGGCGAGAACCGCATCGAGCGCCTTGGCCTGCGCGTCGGCGGTGAACACCGGGCTGCGCACAAGGCGGAGGAGGTCGGGGCTTTCGGTCAGGAGGGCAGAGAACTTGTCGAGGTCCGCCTTGACGGAATCGACGGATTTCTGGTCGCGCGCCAGTTCAAACAGGGCCGTCGCATAGCGGCCGGACACGCCAGTTACGGAAGGATCTTCAGTTGCCACAAAAATCTCTTCTAGCTGTCGAATGCCCAAGAAAAAGACCATCGCTGCGAGGTCGGTGTCAGGGACGACACCAAGCGATCCAAGTCCTTGGAATTCAAGCGGGACTTCGATTTCTGGCCGGAGCAACGCACCCAGCAGCCTAAAATCGCGGTTTTGCTATCATAGGGCGCGCGCAGGTGCAACATGACGCCGATTGCGAACGCACTTTTGCCGGCGCCGGTTTGTCGCACAGGACTCGTTCTGTGATCGCTCCGCCCTAAAGCTGCAATCGCCTGAAGGCCGGCATGGATATGCGCCGCCTTCGCGTCAACGGTCGCAACAGCGCTTGACGTCCGCTCTAGGAGTTTTTGCCTAAAAATACGACCGAAAGCCCGGAAAAGCGGCACAAAATAAACATAAGACATTGAAATTAAAGATTAATTCTCGGAATACGCGATTGTCCTTATGCCTGGAAGGATCATGATTGCGCATCGCACAAAAGCGATTCGGCGGGCAATGGCGCCCGCCGTGAAGCACTCGTGGTGAGCAATGCCGCTTCCAAAAACAATTTCGCCCGGCACCGAGACCGGGACGCATGCCATTTCCATTTCAGAACTTATCGAACTGACCAACGACCTGCGAACCAGCGCAGCCGACAAGATCAGCGGCATTCAGCGCGTCACAGGCTCCCTCCGCATGCTCGCATTGAATGCGATGATCGAAAGCGCGCGCGCCGGCGCGCATGGCCGCGGATTCTCGGTGGTCGCCGCGGAGGTTCGGGAAATCGCCGCCAATGTCGGACTCATTTCGGAGCAGCTTCAAAAAGAGCTTACCGCGCAGATCGATTCCCTGAGCGCGCATACACAATCCATGGCGAATGCCGCAATGGGCACGCGGTTGGTCGATCTTGCACTGAACGCCATCGAGATTATCGACCGCAATCTTTACGAAAGAACCTGCGATGTGCGCTGGTGGGCGACCGACAGCGCCGTTGTCGATTGCGCCGCCAATGTCACGCCGCAGTCGCTCGCCTATGCTTCAAGACGCCTTGGTGTCATCCTCAATGCGTACACGGTTTATCTGGATCTCTGGCTTTGCGACCTGCATGGCAAGGTGCTGGCGAATGGACGACCCGATCGCTATTCGGTGGCCGGCCTCGATGTCGCGCACGAGCCCTGGTTCGTGCAGGCCTCCCGGCTCGCATCCGGCGACGAATATGCGGTCGGCCACATCAGCACCGCGCCCGGCCTGAAGGGCGCGCAGGTCGCGACCTATGCCGCATCGGTCCGCGCAGGCGGCGAAAGCCATGGCACTCCTCTCGGCGTACTGGCCATCCATTTCGACTGGGCCCCGCAGGCCGAGACAATCGTGCGCGGCGTCCGTATCGAACCTGAGGAAAAGGCGAGAACCGCGGTGCTTCTGGTGGACGCGCATCGCAGGGTGATCGCGTCATCAGAGGGCGCGACCACGCTCGACCAGCATTTTCAGATTGAGACCCGCGACCAGACCTATGGCTTCTACACCCGCCCGGATGGGACCTTCGTGGCCTTCCATGCGACCCCCGGCTACGAAACCTATCGAGGCCTGGGCTGGCACGGGGTGATCGTCCGCCGTCCAGATTGACGGAATCGCAGGGTTGCCCGCCTAAGACATTGCGAGTCCCCCGATTGTCGCATGCAGCATTGCAAAATACGCATGATCGAAACCAATTGGGCGATATTGCGTTTACTTGGCGAAGCCAATAGCTGCGCAAACTATTCAGTAGTTAAGAGTATACATTTCCATTGAAGACTTTCGCACTTGATTATTCTCAAGTAATCAAAGTCATCCTCCAAATTATGAACGAATATGTGACGGTACATGGAACGATTCTTCGTGCCGTGCTTATGCCTCATTGTGGAAACATCCATCCGCTCACGCAAGCGGCGGCTCTATTTAGCCAGCCGTTGGATGGATATACCAATTTGAGGGACAACTATATGATTGCCGCTATCAAGCGCGCGCCGGGGCGACCCGCGACAAATCGGAATGCCTCTGTCGCTTTGATCGCCGTCAGCATGCTGGCGCTGGGCGCCACCGCCAGCGAAGCCGGCCACCGCAAATCTTCACATGGAAAGTCTTGGCGCGATGCCAATGCCTCTATCGGCCGCAGCTTTTCGGGCAAGGCTTCGTACTACGGCAACGAATCCGGTAGCCGAACCGCGTCGGGCCAGCGTTTCAATCAGGAAGCCATGACCGCCGCCCATCGCACCCTGCCGTTAGGCACCCGCCTCAAGGTCACCCATGCCGGCCGCAGCGTGGTCGTCACCATCAACGACCGCGGCCCGTTCATCAAAGGCCGCGTGCTCGATCTGTCGAAGGGCGCAGCCCGCGCCGTCGGCCTGACCGGCCGTGGCGTCGGCCACGTGGTCGCGGAAGTTCAGTAAGCGTTGCGTTGAGTCAAGTTGCGTAACACGTCGCGTTGAAAGGGCCGGTGCCAGTCGCACCGGCCTTTTTCATGAAACTCCACTTAGAGAAAACTCTGCGGGTCGATATCGACCTCGAGCTTGAGATTGCCCTTGGTCTTCGGACCGGCAGCGAGCCAGTCGCGCATGTAGGCGGACAGGTCGATGCCGCGCATCGACTTCACCAGAATGCGAAAGCGATAGCGACCCTTGATCACCGCAAGCGGCGCTTCCGCCGGTCCCAGCACCTGAACCCGCTCGTCAAGCGGGGCCACGGCGGCGAGCTTGCGCGCAAAACCCTCCGCGGTCGGACGATCGCCCGCCGAAATAATCAGCGACGCCAGCCGCCCGAACGGCGGATACAGCGTTCGTTCGCGCGATTCGATTTCGCTGGCATAGAACGCCTCACGATCCGAGGCGACCAGGGCCTTCATCACCGGATGCTCGGGCTGATGCGTCTGCAGGAAACCTATGCCCCGCCCCTGCTCGCGGCCTGCACGGCCGATCACCTGATTGAGCAATTGAAACGTGCGCTCGGCAGCGCGCGGATCGCCGTTGCCAAGACCCAGATCCGCATCGACGACGCCAACGAGATTGAGGCGCGGAAAATTATGCCCCTTCGCCACAAGCTGCGTGCCGATGATGATGTCGACGCGGCCTTCCGCGATCTCGTTCAGTTCCGAGCGCATGGTTTCGATGTCCGTGATGAGATCGCTCGACAGCACCATGGTCCGCGCCTCGGGGAAAAGATTCGCAGCTTCTTCCTGCAGGCGCTCGACACCGGGACCGATGGCGGCGAGCGATTCCTCTGCGCCGCAATGCGGACACTGATGCGGACGCGGTGTCGAGAAGCCGCAATGATGACAGACCAGCCGCTGGCGAAAGCGATGATCCACCAGCCAAGCATCGCAGATGGTGCAGGCGAAGCGATGCCCGCAGGCACGACATAGCGTCAGCGGCGCATAGCCGCGGCGATTGAGAAACAGCAGCGCCTGTTCCTTGCGCTCAATCGCGATTCTGATCTCTTCCGCAAGGCGCGGCGAAATGAACCGGCCGCGCGCCGGTCCTTCGCGCCTGAGGTCGATGGCCTCGATCTGCGGCATGTGCTGACCGCCGAAGCGCGACGGCAATGCGACCCGCTTATAACGGCCCTTGCGTGCGTTAACTTCGGATTCGACCGAAGGCGTCGCCGAACACAGCACGACCGGAATCTTCGCGATCGAACCACGCACCACCGCCATGTCGCGGGCGTGATAGTGCGCGCCCTCATCCTGCTTGTAGGCCTGATCGTGTTCTTCATCGACAATGATGAGGCCGAGATCAGCGTAAGGCAAAAAAAGCGCCGAACGCGCGCCGACAACCACCGGCGCGTCGCCTGCTGCCACCGCCGCCCAGTTGCGCGCGCGGGTGCGCGGCGTCAATTCCGAATGCCACTCAATCGGCCGCACGCCGAAACGCGATGCGAAGCGATCCAGAAATTGTCCGGTGAGTGCAATCTCCGGCATCAGGATCATGGTTTGACGGCCGCGCCTGATATTCTCCGCCACCGCCTCGAAATACACTTCCGTCTTGCCTGAGCCGGTCACGCCGTCGAGCAGCGCGACCTGAAACTCATTCTTCGCAACGAGCTCTTTCATCGCGTCTGCGGCGATCCGCTGCTCGGGCGAGAAATCCGGCTCCGCAAATGACGGATCGGGCGCGGGCGGCGCGAGGTCGCGCGGCATCGGCTCGATGGCGAGCGTGCCTTCATCGACGAGGCCGTCGATCACGCCGGGACTGACGCCCGCTTCCTTCGCTGTTTCCGATTTTGCGTGCAGCAGCCGGTCCGACAGCACCTCGATCACGCGATGACGCGCCGAGGTCATCCGCTGCGGCGGCGTGCCGACCAGCCGCACGCCCATGCGCACGCGCTCAGGCCCAAGATGCTCGCCCATGCGCAATGTCATGCGCAGCACCATGCCCCGCGCCGACAACGTGTAGTTGGCGACCCAATCGACGAAGCTGCGCAGCTCCGGCTTCAGCGGCGGCACGCCCAGCTTGTCGCCGGTGTCCTTGAGGCGGTTGTGCAGCCGGGGATCGGGGCTCGGATTGTCGGCCCAGACCACCGCGGTGACCTCGCGCGGCCCGAGCGGCACACTGACCACATCGCCGGGGTTCAGTTCGGCCCCATCGGGCACGCGATAGGAATAGGTCTGGTTCAGGGCCACCGGGACAAGAACGTCGACAACTCGTCTTGCCATGGTGAGAGGGACCCGGATTAAGGAGGATATAAGGAAAAGGGTGCGATAAACCGATTCCTGTCAAGGATCGAACGCCTCCGGCATATGATGGCTAAAGCCGCCAAAGCAACCATTTCCAGCGACAGCGATGCGCAGCTCACCTGCGCCGCGCCGGACCTCCTGGCCGAAATCACGAAATGGCAATCCCATCTTCGCGCCGAACGGCGGCTGTCTCCGAAAACGCTGGAAGCCTATTCGCGCGACCTGCGCCAGTGCCTGGTGTTCCTGAGCGGGCACTGGGGCGATCGTGTTACTCTGAAGCAATTTGCCGCCATCGAGGCGACCGACGTGCGCGCCTTCATGTCGTCGCGGCGCGCAGACGACATCGGCGGGCGTTCACTGATGCGGGCGCTGGCGGGATTGCGCTCATTCGGTCGTTTTCTGGAACGCGAGGGCAAGGGCAAGGTCGGCGCGCTGTCCGCGATCCGGGCGCCCAAGATCGGCAAGAGCCTGCCAAAACCGATCCAGATGACCGCCGCACGGCAGATGACCGACGCGGATATTCGCGCCGGCGAAAACCGCGAACCCTGGATCTGGGCGCGCGATGCCGCCGTGATGGCGCTGCTGTACGGATCGGGCTTGCGCATCTCCGAAGCCCTCGGCCTGAAGCGGCGCGACGTCCCGCTGCCCGGCAACGGCGACGTAATCACGGTGACCGGCAAAGGTAACAAAACGCGCATGGTGCCGGTGCTGCAAAACGTCCTGTCGCTCGTTCAGGATTATGTCGCGGCATGTCCGCACACGATTGCGCCGGACGCCCCGATTTTTGTCGGCGCGCGCGGAGGCCCGCTTTCACCGCGCATCATTCAGCTCACGATGGAGCGTCTGCGCGGCGCGCTCGGCCTGCCCGACAGCGCAACCCCCCACGCGCTGCGCCATTCCTTCGCCACCCACCTGCTGACGCGCGGCGGCGATCTGCGCGCCATTCAGGAATTGCTCGGCCATTCGTCGTTGTCGACGACGCAGATTTATACGGGCGTCGATGCCGACCGGCTGCTTGACGTCTACAAGACGGCCCATCCCCGCGCCTGACATAAATAAGTCGCGTCCTGCCATCGCCTCGCCCCTTGCGCGCGGACGGTAGTTCGGTCAATCGTGGCGCACATTTCGATCCGGAGGGGATATTCGACATGGGCGCACACGAAAGCATGGAGCATGCGGAGCACGCCGAGCACGCTTCCAGCTCCAACAAAAGCATCGCCTTGCTGATTGCGGTGATCGCGCTGTTCCTGGCGTTCTCCGAAACGCTCGGCAAGGGCGCCCAGACCGAATCCATCAGCAAGAACGTCGAGGCCTCGAACCTGTGGGCCTTCTTCCAGGCCAAGAGCATCCGGCGCACCACGGTTCAGGCCGTCGCCGAGCACGCCAAACTCAGCCTTGGCGCGGCAACCGACGAGACGCAGAAAGCGGCGCTGGCCAAGCAGATCGACGACTGGACCAAGACCGCGGCGCGTTATCGCTCCGAGCCGGAAACCGGCGAAGGCTCCGAACAACTGGCAGCACGCGCCAAGGAAGCCGAGCACGCCCGCGATCTCGCGATGGCGCGCTATCATCACTATGAAATCGCCTCGGCCGCATTCCAGATCGGGATCGTGCTGGCGTCCGCGACCATCATCACCGGCATGGTGGCGCTGGCGTGGATCTCCGGTGCGCTGGCGCTGGCCGGTCTTGCCTTCACGGCGATCGGCCTGTTCGCCCCGCACGCGGTGCATTTGATGTAGCTAGCGCAACGCCCGTATCCGCCGCCGCGGGCGCCGGAGAAATCCGGGCGCAGCAACCGGCGCATGATGGATTCTCATCCAACATGACCGGCTGAATGCCGGCCATATGCTCACATATGGATCGCGCGCTTTGCCACCGAAAGCGCGGCTTCCTTGACCGCTTCCGAGCGGGTCGGATGGGCGTGGCAGGTGCGGGCGAGATCTTCCGCCGATCCGCCGAACTCCATCAGCACCGCGGCCTCGTGAATCATTTCGCCAGCTTCAGCGCCGACAATATGCGCCCCGAGCACGCGGTCGGTCTTCGCGTCCGCGAGGATCTTCACAAAGCCGTCCGTGGTCTGGTTAACCTTGGTGCGGGCGTTAGCGGTAAAGGGAAACTTGCCGACGGTGTAGGCGACACCAGCCTGCTTGAGCTCTTCCTCGGTCTTGCCGACGGATGCAACTTCCGGGAACGTGTAGATCACGCTCGGGATAACGTCGTAGTTGGTGTGACCGGCCTGCCCTGCGAGAATCTCGGCGATGGCGATGCCCTCGTCCTCGGCCTTGTGCGCAAGCATCGGCCCGGCGATCACGTCGCCGATGGCATAAATGCCCTTCACATTGGTCTGGAAATGACCATCGGTCTGCACGCGGCCACGCTGATCGAGTTCGACACCGGCTTCCGTCAGACCGAGACCCTCGGTGTAAGGCACACGTCCGATCGCCAGCAGCACGACATCGGCATCAATGACTTCAGCCGCGCCGCCCGCAGCGGGCTCAACACTGACCTTCAGTACCTTGCCGGATGTATCGACGCCGGTGACCTTGGCACCGAGCTTGAATGCGACGCCCTGCTTTTCCAGGATGCGCTGGAACGATTTTGCGACCTCGCCATCCATGCCGGGAAGAATCCGGTCGAGGAATTCGACGACGGTGACCTGCGCGCCGAGGCGGCGCCACACCGAACCAAGCTCGAGGCCGATGACGCCCGCGCCGATCACCAGCAGCTTTTCCGGCACCTTCTCAAGCACCAGCGCGCCGGTGGAGGACACGATACGCTTCTCGTCGATTTCGACACCCTTCAGCCTGGCAACATCGGACCCGGTGGCGATGACGATGTTCTTCGTCTCCAGCACCTGCTTCTTGCCGTCGTTGCCGGTGACCTCGACCTTGCCCGCGCCGAGAATCCTGCCGGTGCCCTCATAGGGATCGATCTTGTTCTTCTTGAACAGGAAGGCGACACCCTTGGTGTTGCCATCGACGCCGTCGGTCTTGAATTTCATCATGGTCGGCAGATCGAGCTTCGGCTTGCCGACATTGACGCCCATCTTCGGCAGCATATGCGTCACTTCCTCGTAACGCTCCGAGGCCTGCAGCAACGCCTTGGACGGAATGCAGCCGATGTTCAGGCAGGTGCCGCCGAAAGTGGCGCGCTTCTCGATCACCGCAACTTTCATGCCGAGCTGCGCCGCGCGGATCGCGCAAACGTAGCCGCCGGGACCGGTGCCGATAACGATGAGATCATAAGAAGCCATGAGATTTATCCTGTACGCACAGAGAAATGAAAATTAGCGGCCGCCCGAAACGTCGATGATGGCTCCGGTGACATAGGATGCTTCGTCCGACACCAGCCAGACGACAGCATTGGCGATTTCATCCGCGGTGCCGACACGTTTCATCGGCACCGTGTTGGCCAGCCGGTGCGCGCGATCCGGCTCGCCGCCGCTAGCGTGAATTTCCGTGTCGATCAGGCCGGGCCGAATGCCGGCGACGCGGATACCTTCGGTGCTGACCTCGCGGGCCAGCCCGACCGTGAATGTGTCGATCGCGCCTTTTGAGGCGGCATAGTCCACATACTGCGCCGGAGAGCCCAGTGTCGCGGCCACCGACGACAGATTGATGATGACCCCGCCCGCGCCGCCATGCTTGCTGGACATGCGTTTCACCGCTTCGCGCGCGCACAGAATGCTGCCGACGATGTTGATGTTCATCATGCGGGCGAGCCGCTCGGCGGACATCTCGTCAACGCGGGCGGTCGCATCGACCACGCCGGCATTGTTGACGAGGGCACCGAGCTTGCCGAGTGCGTCGGCCTCCTTGAAAAGATCGAGGATGTCGGCCTCGACGCCGACATCGCATTTCACCGCGATGGCCTTGCCATTGCTGGCTTCGATCCTCCCGACAACGTCGTCAGCCGCCGCCTTGTTGCTGGCATAGCCAACCACGACCTTATAGCCGCGTTTCGCCAGGGCCAGCGAAGTCGCGCGGCCGATGCCGCGGCTTCCTCCGGTGACAATGGCGACGCTATCCATCTGAACTTCCAGCCTTCATGAACGGGTTCGATCTTTCGATCGTCATGCCCGCGCTTGTCGCAGGCATCCACGTCTTCCTTCATCGCAAGTCAAGACGTGGATGGCCGGGACATAGGTGTTCTTTAGAACGCCGTTCTGCGAACGGCTATGCCCGGCCACGACGGTCAATTTCATCAACTCACAAATCCAGCACCAGCCGCGCCGGATCCTCGAGGTTTTCCTTGATGCGGACGAGGAAGGTCACCGCTTCCTTGCCGTCGATGACGCGGTGATCGTAGGACACCGCCAGATACATCATCGGGCGGATTTCGACCTTGCCGCCGATGGCGACCGGGCGCTCCTGGATCTTGTGCATGCCGAGAATGCCGGACTGCGGCGCGTTCAGGATCGGCGTCGACATCAGCGAACCGTACACGCCGCCGTTCGAGATGGTGAAGGTGCCGCCCTGCATTTCCTCGATCTTGAGCTGGCCATCACGCGCGCGCTTGCCGAACTCCGCGATGTTCTTCTCGATCTGGGCGATCGACTTGTGATCGCAGTCACGCACCACCGGCACGACAAGGCCCTTGTCGGTGCCGACCGCGACGCCGATGTGGTAGTAGTTCTTGTAGACCAGATCGGTGCCGTCGATTTCGGCGTTGACCGCCGGCACATCCTTCAGCGCCTGCACCACGGCCTTCACGAAGAAGCCCATGAAGCCGAGCTTGACGCCGTGCTTCTTCTCGAACACGTCCTTGTAATGCGTGCGCAGCGCCATCAGCTCGCTCATGTCGACCTCGTTGAAGGTCGTCAGCATGGCGGCGGTGTTCTGCACTTCCTTGAGGCGGCGGGCGATGGTCTGACGCAGGCGCGTCATCTTCACGCGCTCTTCACGCGCGGCGTCATCGGCGGGCGACGGCGCACGCACCTGCACGGCGGCGGCGGGCTGGTTGAGCGGCGTCGCCAGCGAGGCGGCCTTTTCGATGGCCGCCAGCATGTCGCCCTTGGTGACGCGGCCATCCTTGCCGGAGCCGGGAACAGTGGAGGCATCGACGCCGGATTCGGCGGACAGCTTGCGCACCGACGGCGCCTGCGGCGTATCTGCGGGCGGCGACTTCTGTGCCGGTGCGGGTGCCGCAGCGGCAGGCGCGGCTTTCGGCGGCTCTGCGGCCTTGGCGGGAGCAGCGGCCGGCTTGGCGCCGCCAGCACCCTCGGTGATCTGGCCGAGCAGCGCGCCGACCGCGACCGTCTCGCCATCCTTGGCGACGATTTCCGCGAGCGTTCCGGCAGACGGCGCCGGCACCTCGATGGTCACCTTGTCGGTTTCGAGCTCAACCAAAGGCTCGTCAACGGCGACGGCCTCGCCGGCCTTCTTGAACCAGCGGCCGATGGTGGCCTCGGTGACGGACTCGCCCAGTGTCGGAACGCGAATTTCAGCCATGTCTTAAGTCCCCTTGCGTCATGAGCGGCGGCTTTTGCCGTCAGCGCCTCAAACAAATTGAAATGGAAGGAAATGCCCGCAAGATGCGGGCATTCAATTGATCAGCCGAGCGCTTCGTCGAGGAACGCCCTCAGTTGCTGGAGATGCTTCGACATCAGGCCGGTTGCGGTCGCGGCGGCAGCGGCGCGGCCCGCATAACGCGGACGCTTGTGCGCGGAGCCGACCTGATTCAGCACCCACTCGAGATAAGGCTCAATGAAGTGCCATGCGCCCATGTTGCGCGGCTCTTCCTGACACCAGACCACCTCGGCCTGCTTGAAGCGCTCGAGCACCTGCACCAACGTCTTGAGTGGCACGGGATAAAGCTGCTCGATGCGCAGCAGATAGATGTCGTTGGTGCCGCGCTTCTCGCGCTCCTCGAACAGGTCGTAATAGACCTTGCCCGAGCAGATCACGACACGGCGGATCTTGTTGTCCTCGGCCAGCTTGACCTCGCCGCCGGCTTCCGCGTCGTCCATCAGGATGCGATGGAACGAGGTCTCCGGCCCGAATTCGTCGAGCTTCGACACCGCGCGCTTGTTGCGCAGCAGCGACTTCGGCGTCATCTGGATCAGCGGCTTGCGGAACTCGCGCTTGAGCTGACGGCGCAGCGCGTGGAAGTAGTTCGCCGGGGTCGTGAGATTGACCACCTGCATGTTGTCTTCCGCGCACATCTGCAGGAAGCGCTCGAGGCGCGCCGAGGAGTGCTCCGGCCCCTGTCCCTCATAGCCATGCGGCAGCAGGCAGACGAGGCCCGACATGCGCAGCCACTTGCGTTCCGCCGAGGAGATGAACTGGTCGAACACCACCTGCGCGCCGTTGGCGAAGTCGCCGAACTGCGCTTCCCACACGGTCAGCGCATTCGGTTCGGCGAGCGAATAGCCATATTCAAAACCGAGCACCGCTTCTTCAGACAGCAGCGAGTTGATCACCTCGTAGTGACCCTGCTTGTCGCCGAGATGGTTGAACGGCGTGTAGCGGCTTTCGTCTTCCTGGTCGAACAGCACCGAATGACGCTGCGAGAAGGTGCCGCGCTCGGAATCCTGTCCCGACAGGCGGACGCGGTGGCCGTCCTTGAGCAGCGTGCAGAACGCCAACGCCTCGCCGGTTGCCCAGTCGATCCCCTCTCCGTTCTCGATCGACTTCAAACGGTTCTCGAGGAAGCGCTGCACGGTGCGGTGAACGCGGAAGCCATCCGGCACCTTGGTGATCTTGCGGCCGATGTCCTTGAGTTCGTCGATGGACACGCCGGTGTTGCCGCGGCGCGGGTCCTCGCCCATCTCGGCGGACTTGAAGCCCGCCCACTTGCCGTCGAGCCAGTCGGCCTTGTTCGGCTTGTAGCCCGAACCGGCCTCAAGCTCGGCGTCGAGGCGCGCGCGCCAGTCGGCCTTGGCCTTGTCGACCTCACCCTCGGTGATGACACCGTCAGCGATCAGGCGCTTGGCATAAAGATCCAGCGTGGTCGGATGGGTCGCGATCTTCTTGTACATCACCGGGTTGGTGAAACCCGGCTCGTCGCCCTCGTTGTGACCGTGGCGGCGATAGCAGAACATGTCGATGACGACAGGCTTGTGGAACTTCTGCCGGAATTCGATCGCGATCTTGGCGGCGAACACCACCGCTTCCGGATCGTCGCCGTTCACATGGAAGATCGGCGCGTCGATCATCTTCGCCACGTCCGAAGGATACGGCGACGAGCGCGAGTAACGCGGATAGGTGGTGAAGCCGATCTGGTTGTTGACGATGAAATGGATCGAGCCGCCGGTGCGATAGCCCTTCAGGTCCGAGAGCGCGAAGCACTCCGCCACCACGCCCTGGCCAGCGAACGCCGCATCGCCGTGCATCAGCAGCGGCAGCACCGAGATGCGGTTGTCCGGCGCGTCGCCGTTCTGGTCTTCCTTGGCGCGCGCCTTGCCGAGCACCACCGGATCGACGATTTCGAGATGCGAAGGGTTTGCGGTCAGCGACAGATGGATCTTGTTGCCGTCGAACTCGCGGTCGCTTGAAGCACCGAGATGGTACTTCACGTCGCCCGAACCCTCAACCTCGTCGGGATTGGCCGAACCGCCCTTGAATTCATGGAACAGCGCGCGATGCGGCTTGCCCATCACCTGGGTCAGCACGTTGAGGCGGCCGCGATGCGGCATGCCGACCACGATGTCGCGCACGCCGAGATTGCCGCCGCGCTTGATGATCTGTTCCAGCGCCGGGATCAGCGACTCGCCGCCGTCGAGACCGAAGCGCTTGGTGCCGGTGAACTTGATGTCGCAGAACTTCTCAAAGCCTTCGGCTTCGATCAGCTTCATCAGGATGGCGCGGCGGCCTTCGCGGGTGAAGCTGATTTCCTTGTCCGGGCCTTCGATGCGTTCCTGAATCCAGCTCTTCTGCGCCGGATTGGAGATGTGCATGAATTCGACGCCGAGCGTCTGGCAGTAGGTGCGCTGGCAGATCGCCACGATGTCGCGCAGCGTCGCGGTTTCCAGACCGAGAACATGGTCGAGGAAGATCTTGCGGTCGAAGTCAGCATCCGTGAACCCGTAGGAGCGCGGATCGAGTTCTTCATGATCCTTCTGACCTTCGATGCCCAGCGGATCGAGATTGGCGTGGAAGTGGCCGCGCATGCGGTAGGCGCGGATCAGCATCAGGGCGCGAACTGAATCGCGGGTCGCCTGCTGCAGGTCGGCGGACGTCAGCGTGCCGCCCGATGCCTGCGCCTTGGCGGCGATCTTGTTGCCGACAACCTTCTCCACCTGCGCCCAGTTGCCATCGAGCGCCGAGGTCAGGTCATCGCTCGGCGTCGCGGGCCAGTTGGTTTTCCCCCAGGACGGGCCTTCCGCGTTTTTCGCGACGTCCGCCGGCTGATCCTTCAGCGACTTGAAGAAATCGACCCAGTCCGGGTCGACCGATGACGGGTCTTTCTCATACTGCGCGTAAAGCTGGTCGATGTAGGTGGCGTTGGCGCCGTCGAGGAAGGAAGTGAGGGCGAAATTGGCGTTCGCGTCCTGGCGAGACATGAGGTCGTCCTGAGGTTTATCGCGCGGAGAAATCGGGAGAAATCGTCCGATTTGATATCGGCATCGTATTTGTGCCGGACCTTTTACCCTATTTAGGGCAAAACTTCGCGCGGAAAAGAACCAAGGACTGAACTAAGCCTTCAACCTTTCGAGAAGCGTGGTGCCAAGACGTGCTGGCGACGGCGAAACGGTGATTCCCGCCGCTTCCATCGCCGCGATCTTGGATTCCGCGTCACCCTTGCCGCCGGACACGATCGCACCGGCATGGCCCATGCGGCGGCCCGGAGGCGCGGTGCGCCCGGCGATGAAGCCGACCATCGGCTTCTTGCGGCCGCGCTTGGCTTCGTCCTTCAGGAACTGGGCGGCGTCTTCCTCGGCCGATCCGCCGATCTCGCCGATCATGATGATCGACTGGGTCTTGTCGTCGGCCAGGAACATTTCCAGCACGTCGATGAATTCGGTGCCCTTGACCGGATCGCCCCCGATGCCCACCGCCGTGGTCTGGCCGAGGCCTGCCTGTGTGGTCTGGAACACCGCTTCGTAGGTCAGGGTGCCGGAGCGCGACACGATGCCGACATTGCCGGTCTTGAAGATGTTGGTCGGCATGATGCCGATCTTGCATTCGCCGGCGGTGACGACACCGGGGCAGTTCGGCCCGATCAGGCGCGACCTGGAGCCGGAGAGCGAGCGCTTCACCCGCACCATGTCGAGCACCGGAATGCCCTCGGTGATGCAGACGATCAGCGGCACTTCGGCGTCGATGGCTTCGCAGATCGCATCCGCGGCGCCCGGAGGCGGCACATAGATCACCGACGCATCGGCGCCGGTCTTTTTGACCGCTTCAGCAACGGTGTCGAACACCGGCAGGCTGAGATGCGTGCTGCCGCCCTTGCCGGGCGCGACGCCGCCGACGACCTTGGTGCCGTAGGCGATGGCGGCTTCCGAATGGAAGGTGCCGTTCTTGCCGGTGAAGCCCTGGGTGATGACCTTGGTGTTCTTGTCGATCAGGACGGACATTTAACCCTCATGGTTCTGCTTCATAGCCCCCTTTAGGGCAGCTATCATAAAGCGTGTCTGAGAAAGTGCAGCGAGAACAACCCAAGACAGCACTGCGACGATCATAGTGGAAGAAATTTCACACCGGAATTCAGCCGGCATCGCACAAACTTCGCGATGTGCGAAAAACAACGCGAGAGCGAGAAAGCCGAGTACACCTATACCCAAGATCAGCGTCGTCGCTTTCGCTCTGTCGTTCGCCATCCTACCTGCGATCTGCGGTATCCATCGCAAAAGGACAAAAGGCACCAGCAACCCTGTAGCTATCATCATAGCGGGAAGCCAACTACCTACATCCACTTGCTTACCCCCTCACTGCTTTGACGATCTTCTGCGCGGCATCATCGAGATCGTCGGCGGGCAGAACGTTGAGACCGGATTCACGGATGATGGTCTTGCCTTCCTCGACATTGGTGCCTTCGAGGCGAACCACCAGAGGCACCTGCAGGCCGACCGCCTTCACCGCGGCGATCACGCCGCGCGCGATGACGTCGCACTTCATGATGCCGCCGAAGATGTTGACCAGAATGCCCTTCACGTTCGGATCGGCGGTGATGATTTTGAACGCCGCGGTCACCTTCTCTTCCGTCGCGCCGCCGCCGACGTCGAGGAAGTTGGCCGGGCTTTCACCGTAGAGCTTGATGATGTCGAGGGTCGCCATCGCAAGGCCCGCGCCGTTCACCATGCAGCCGATGGTGCCTTCGAGCGCGATATAGGCGAGGTCGTATTTCGACGCTTCGATTTCCTTGGCATCTTCTTCCGTGGTGTCGCGCAGCGCGACAATGTCCGGATGACGATAGAGCGCGTTGGAGTCGAAGGAAATTTTGGCGTCGAGGCAGCGCAGGTCGCCCTGCTTGGTGATGATCAGCGGATTGATTTCGAGCATCGCCATGTCCTTGGCGACGAAGGCGGTATAGAGCTGCGTAATCAGCTTTTCCGCCTGCTTGGCGAGATCGCCCTTCAGGTTCAGCGCCTGCGCGGCGGTGCGGCCGTGATGCGGCATGATGCCGGTGGCCGGATCGACCGAGAAGGTCACGATCTTCTCCGGCGTGTCATGGGCGACCTTCTCGATATCCATGCCGCCTTCGGTCGAGACGACGAAGGCGATCTCGGATGTCTCGCGATCGACCAGCGCCGAGAGATAAAGCTCCTTCTCGATGTCGGAGCCTTCCTCGATATAGAGGCGGTTGACCTGCTTGCCGGCAGGACCGGTCTGGATCGTCACCAGCGTCGCGCCGAGCATCTGCTGGGAGAATTCCTTGACCTCATCGACCGACTTGGCGAGACGCACGCCGCCCTTGTCGCCCGCCGAGGCTTCCTTGAATTTTCCCTTGCCGCGTCCGCCGGCATGAATCTGGCTCTTCACCACCCACAACGGGCCGCCAAGCTCCCTGGCCGCAGCTTCCGCTTCGGATGCTTTCAGGATCGGCACGCCGCGCGACACCGGCACGCCGAATTCCTTCAGCACCGCCTTGGCCTGATATTCGTGGATATTCATGGATTGCCCCAGAGATCAAAGAAGGGATCGGAGAAGAGACGAAGGGAATTCCGGCGTGTGACCCGAAGCGAACATCTCCGGATCACACGCGGATGACAGCGTGGCCGCCTTACTTGCCGAGCAGATCGGGCGCGATCTTCTTGCAGGCGTCGACCAGACCCTGCACCGCGCCGACCGACTTGTCGAAGCCTTCGCGGTCCTTGCCGGCCAGTTCGATCTCGACAATGCGCTCAACGCCCTTCGCGCCGATCACAACCGGCACGCCGACATACATGTCCTTCACGCCGTATTCGCCGTTGAGGTAGGCGGCGCAGGGCAGCACGCGCTTCTTGTCGCGCAGATAGCTTTCCGCCATCGCGATGGCCGACGCAGCCGGCGCGTAGAAGGCCGAGCCGGTCTTGAGCAGGTTGACGATTTCCGCGCCGCCGTTGCGGGTGCGGTCGACGATCTCGTCGATGCGCGCCTGCGAAGTCCAGCCCATCTTGACGAGATCCGGTAGCGGAATGCCGGCGACGGTGGAATACTTGGTCAGCGGCACCATGGTGTCGCCGTGGCCGCCGAGCACGAAGGCGGTGACGTCTTCCACCGAGACGTTGAACTCGTCGGCGAGGAAGTAGCGGAAGCGCGCCGAGTCGAGCACGCCGGCCATGCCGACCACCTTCTTCGGCGGCAGGCCGCAGGCCTTCTGCAGCGCCCAGACCATGGCGTCGAGCGGATTGGTGATGCAGATCACGAACGCATCGGGGGCGTACTTCTTGATGCCCGCGCCGACCTGCTCCATGACCTTGAGGTTGATGCTGAGAAGGTCGTCGCGGCTCATGCCCGGCTTGCGCGGCACGCCGGCGGTGACGATCACCACGCTGGCGCCTTCGATCGCCTCATAGGAATTCGCGCCGGTGAACCTGGCGTCGAAGCCGTCAACCGGCGAGGACTGCGCGATGTCGAGCGACTTGCCCTGCGGGATGCCCTCGGCGATGTCGAACATCACCACGTCGCCCAGTTCTTTCAGACCGGCCAGGTGCGCCAGTGTGCCGCCAATCTGACCTGAACCAATCAAAGCAATCTTGTCACGCGCCATGGGAAATCTGTCCTTTGGATGTCGACGAAGGAGGAAGGGAAAACTCTGGAGGGCTGGTTAGACCTTTCGCGGCAAGCGTTCAAGTCGCCGATAGCTCAATCGCGCACCACCGCCCAATGCGGAGGCAGAAGCGGCGGCTTTCATGTCAGGCTTTCGCGAACCTCCGAGCCGAAACATAAAGCGAACCTTCCTTACGTCTCGACCAGGCCGGTGGTCGAGCCGCTGGCGGCGGAGTCGCTGCGGCCATGAGGCAGCGCCAGATAGGATTCCGAGCCCATCTCGACCAGCCGCGACGAGGTGCGCTTGAACTCGTTGGCCTCGACGCCGTCGCTCGCGCTGTAGAGCGAGAGCGGATCGGTGTCCGCCGATGCCATCAGCTTCACCGCATTGTCGTAAAGCGTGTCGATCAGCGTGATGAACCGCTTGGCGGCGTTGCGGTCCTCGTATTTCATCGCCGGAATCCGGTCGATCATCAGCGTGTGATAATCGTGCGCCAGCCGCAGATAGTCCGATGCACCGAGCGGTTTCTCGCAAAGCTCGGCGAACGTGAATCGCGCAACGCCATGGGCGGAGTGCGGGATATGCAGCGCGCGGCCCTTCACCGTGATGTCGCGCGGCTGATCCTTCGCGCCGCCGGTCAGTTTGGTCCAGGCCTTGTCCAGCGCCGCATCCGCTGCAGCATCGGCAGGCACCAGCCACATCTTGATGCCGGCGAGTTTTTCCATCCGGAAATCGGTGCGGGCATCGAGGCGCAGCACGTCCATCCGTTCCTTGAGCTGACCGATGAACGGCAGGAACAGCGCGCGGTTGAGGCCGCCCTTGTAGAGATCGTCGGGATCGACATTCGAGGTCGCGACGACAACGGTGCCCAGCTCGAACAGACGGCCGAACAGGCGTCCGAGGATCATGGCATCGGCGATGTCGGTGACGTGAAATTCGTCGAAGCACAGCAGCCATGCTTCCTCGAAGATCGAGGCCGCTGTCAGCTTCACCGGATCGGTGTCGGCGATTTCATGCCGCGCGATTTTCTGCCGGAAGCCGTGAATCCGCTCATGCACATCGGCCATGAATTCGTGGAAGTGGGCGCGGCGCTTGTGGATCACCGGACTGTCGTTGAAGAACAGGTCCATCAGCATGGTCTTGCCGCGCCCGACATCGCCATAAATGTAGAGCCCGCGCGGCGCGGCCGCGTCCTTGTCGGCGAACAGGCGCTGCAGCAGCCCGCCACGGCCCGGCCGGTAGCGCACCAGGCGCGCTTCCAGCGCCGAATAGGCTTCGACAGCCTGGGCCTGCGCCGGATCGGCCTCGATGGTGCCCGCGGTGACGAGCGCCTGATAGTGCCGACGGAACGAGGCGGGAGTGGGAGCATTCATAGCCTGCTAACCGCCAGAACGAGGCGGAAAATGCAAGACTACAAAGGTGATGAACGCCTTTCTATGCGCTCAACGCATAGGCGTCTTCGATCACATAAGGCCCACCGCCGACCGAGGCCCGGGACGAAAACAGCACAAACCGGGAAGCCATGAAGCTGCGGGTGGGGAAATAGCCCCGTACCGACAGATAGTCCGCGACGTCCCGATTTGAGGCATCCCGCAGCCGCGCCAGCGTCACATGGGGGATGAACTTGCGACCCTCCGGATCGAAGCCGAAGCGCTGCATCAGCCGTTCAAGCTCCGCCTGTAGTTCCATCAGCGGGCGGCTTGGCACAACCGATGCCACGACGGCGCGCGGTTTCTTGCCGCCGAAGCTGGACAGCCCCTGCAGGGCGACCTCGAACGGCTTGCGGTTGATCCGCTCCAGCGTCGAGGCGATTTCGTTGGCGGCGGCACCGTCAATGTCGCCGATGAAGCGCAAGGTGACGTGATAGTTTTCGGGGTCGATCCAGCGGGCGCCCGGCAGGCCCCCGCGCAAGCTGGAGAGCGTCTGGCCGATATCCGGGGGAATTTCCAGCCCGGTGAACAAGCGAGGCATCACGAATCTCCTCGATGCTGGAGAGGATAGCGAATCACCCTGATATCGTTTGTACCGCAGCCACATGACAGTGCGAAGCGGTGATCGCAGCAGCGGTGATTAACCTTCTCAGGGCTTGCTCAATTGCGACGCACGATCTTTCAGAAACGCCTCGACCGTAGGCAATATCCGCGTCACCACGACGTCGACCCCCTCGGCCGTCGGATGCAGTCCGTCGGGCTGGGTCAGCCTCGCGACCGTCGCGACGCCATCCAGAAAGAACGGGTACAGCGGCACGTTGTGGCTCTTGGCAAGCTCCGGATAGATGCTGTTGAACTTCGCCGTGTAGTCCGCACCGTAATTCGGCGGCGCATACATGCCGCACAATAAAACAGCGATGTTGCGCGCCTTCAGCTTGGTGAGGATATCGTCGAGCGCGCCGCGCGCGACCTTCGGATCGACGCCGCGCAGCGCATCGTTGGCGCCAAGCTCAACAATCACGGCTTCGGTGCCGGGTGGGATCGACCATTCGAGCCGGGCCAGGCCGCCGGTCGTGGTGTCGCCGGACACGCCGGCATTGTGGATCATGGTCGCGATGCCCTTGTCGGCGAGCGCCTTCTGCAGACGCACCGGAAACGCCGCCTGCGACGGCAAGCCATATCCGGCGGTGAGGGAATCGCCCAGAACCGCGACCTTGATCGGCTTCACATCTTTGACATCTGGTTGGACAGAAGCCGTTTGAGCCGATACCGGCCCCGACATCGCCATCATTGCCCCCGCTGCTGCGACGACAAACGCGCTGAGAAGCCTCTCGACCGCACGGCCATAGCCACCATATGAAAGACCCATGGACAGTCTCATTGCATCCTCAAAGCGCGCCGGTCCCGAACCGGACACCATTTCCATCTCGAACGTCAATCTCTCGCTGGGCTCCGGCGCCGCGCGCGTTCACATCCTGAAGGATGTCGATCTGCGCGTCGCGCCCGGTGAAGCCGTCGGCCTGATCGGACCGTCAGGCTCGGGCAAGTCCACGCTGCTGATGGTGATGGCGGGGCTTGAACGTCCTGACAGCGGAGAGGTGGTGGTCAACGGCGCCTCGTTCAATGCCCTCGATGAGGACGGTCTCGCACGTTTCCGTGGCCGTCATGTCGGCATCGTGTTCCAGTCGTTTCATCTGATCCCGACCATGACCGCGCTTGAGAATGTCGCGGTGCCGCTCGAACTCGCGGGCCGCGTCGACGCGACTGAGCGCGCAGCGAAAGAACTTGCGGGTGTCGGCCTCGGCGAACGGCTGCATCACTATCCCTCGCAACTCTCGGGCGGCGAACAGCAGCGCGTCGCGCTCGCGCGCGCCATGGCGCCCGATCCGGCGATTCTTGTTGCGGACGAACCCACCGGCAATCTCGACGAGTCCACCGGCAAGCAGATTGTCGACCTGCTGTTCGCGAAACATCTTGAGCGCGGCATGACGCTGGTGCTGGTGACCCACGACGCTTCGCTGGCGCAGCGCTGCGACCGCGTGGTGCGGCTGCGCTCCGGCCGCATCGACGGCCCCGCGACCGACCGGCACTGGATCGAGACGGCCTCCCGATGAGCGAAATCGCAGACACGTCACGCCGCGGCACGTTATCGCTCGCGGTTCGCTATGCCCTGCGCGAGTTGCGCAGCGGCCTGCGCGGATTCTATGTGTTCATCGCCTGCATCGCGCTTGGCGTGATGGCTATCGCCGGCGTCGGCTCGGTGGCGGGCAGTCTCAGCGCCGGGCTTGAAAGTCAGGGCCGCACACTGCTCGGCGGCGATGCCTCTTTCGCGCTGATCCAGCGCGAGGCCAGCAAGGACGAACGCGCGTTTCTGGACGCGAACGGCAAGGTGTCAGCCACCGCCATCATGCGCGGCATGGCGCGCGCAGCGAGCGGCGAATTCGCGCTGGTCGATCTGAAATCTGTCGATGGCAACTATCCGATGTTAGGTGCGCTTTCGCTTGAGCCGCGCATCTCCATTCCGGATTTGCTGGCGCAGCGCGACGGCGTTTTCGGCGCAGGCGCCGATGCCGTCCTGCTCGCGCGCCTCGGCCTGAAGATCGGCGATCGCATCACCGTCGGGAATGCATCATTTGAAATCCGCAGCACCGTCGTTGCCGAACCGGACAAGCTGGCGGGCGGCGTCGGCCTCGGGCCGCGCCTTCTGATCAGCGAGGAGGCCTTACGCGCCACTGGCCTATTACAGCCCGGCACGCTGGTGCGTTGGACCTATCGGCTGCTGCTCCCCGATGCCGCGGTCAATGACCGCGCGACACAGGCGGTTGTGGATGCCGCGCAGAAGGCGCTGCCGGAAGCGGGATGGGAAGTCCGCACCCGCGGCAACGCTTCGCCACAGCTTGAGCGCAACATCACGCGCTTCACCCAGTTCCTCACGCTGGTCGGCCTTGCCGCCTTGCTGGTGGGGGGCGTCGGTGTCGCCAACGCGATCAAGAGCCATCTCGACGAGCGGCGCGACGTGATCGCGACCTTCAAGGCCATCGGCGCCACCGGCCGTGAGGTCTTCACGATCTATCTGACGCAGGTGATGGCGCTGGCGACGCTGGGATCGCTGATCGGCCTCGCCATCGGCGCGGCGTTGCCGTTTCTCATCGTCGGCCTGTTCGGGCGCATCCTGCCGCTTCCGGTTGAGGCCACCTTCCATGCCGGCGAGCTTGCGCTGTCGTTCGTCTATGGGCTTTTGACCGCCCTCGCCTTTGGCCTGTGGCCGCTCGGCCGCGTCCATGACGTGCCGGTAGCAGCGCTGTTCCGCGAGGGCGTGGCGTCGGAATTTCACTGGCCGCGCCGACGCTATCTGCTTCTGATGGCGGCGGTGATCGCCGTGCTGGCCGGCATCGCGATCGGACTGGCCTATGACAAGCGCGTCGCCGCCGTGTTCGTTGCTTCGTCGGTCGGGGTGTTTGCCCTGCTTCGTCTTGTCGCGGCGATCCTGATGGGCGTGGCGCGGCGGCTGCCCCGGCCACGGCTGACCATGCTGCGGCTGGCCATCGCCAACATCCATCGCCCCGGCGCCCTGACACCATCTGTTGTCATGTCGCTGGGCCTCGGCCTTGCCGTGCTTGTGACCATCACCCAGATCGACGGCAACCTGCGGCGGCAGTTCATGGCCGCCTTGCCCGAACATGCGCCATCGTTTTTCTTCATCGACATTCCCGCCAGCGAAGCGCCACGGTTCAGCGAATTCCTGCAGAAAGCCGCGCCGGCGGCGCATGTGGAGACCGTGCCGATGCTGCGCGGACGTATCGTCGCCGCCGGCGGCATCAAGGCCGAGGACCTCAAACCCTCGAACGATTCGGCCTGGGTGCTGCAGAGCGACCGTGGCCTGACCTATACCGGCGAGGTGCCGCGCGGCTCGAAGGTGGTCGAAGGCACATGGTGGGACGCCAACTATAGCGGCCCGCCGCTGGTCTCGCTTGAGAAGCGCATCGCCGACGGCCTTGGCGTGAAGGTCGGCGACGACCTCACCGTCAACGTGCTGGGCCGCGACATCACCGCGAAGATCGGCAACCTGCGCACCGTGGACTGGCAGAGTCTGGGCATCAACTTCGTGCTGGTGTTCTCGCCGGCCACGTTCGCCGGCGCGCCGCATACCGACATCGCGACGCTGTCGGAGACACAGTCCGACGCCACCACCGACGCCAGGCTGATCAAGGACGTCGCCGCCGCCTTCCCGATGGTGACCAGCGTGCGGGTTCGCGAGGCGCTCGACTCCATCGGCAAGATGGTCACCAACCTCGTGCTCGCGATCCGTGGCGCCAGCTCGATCACCCTGATATCGGCGATTCTGGTGCTGGGCGGCGCGCTCGCGGCCGGTCACCGGCACCGGGTCTATGACGCGGTGATCCTCAAGACCCTCGGCGCCACCCGGGCGCGCCTGCTCGGCGCCTATGCGCTGGAATATCTCCTGATCGGCCTTGCGACCGCCGTGTTCGGAGTGGCCGCCGGATCGGTCGCCGCATGGCAGATCGTGACCCGGCTGATGACCCTCAGCTTCGTCTGGCAGGCCGGCAGCGCCGCCCTTGTGGTGCTCGCCGCGCTCGCTGTCACGGTCGGGCTGGGGCTTGCCGGAACATTACTGGCGCTTAACCAAAAGCCCGCCTCCGTCCTGCGAAACTTATGACAATTTGTAGCAGCGAAGAACGGGTTTTGCGACAAACAGCCGCGCGGGCGAGGTTGCACCGGATGTGTTAGTTTCCCACATACCGAATACCGAGCGGGTTCAGAATCCGGCTTGAAACCGTCCCGAGATGGTTTCAGGCGCGGTTCTGGGAAATGCTTATAGCTGGCGGCGCAGACCCTTCGCCATCGCCAGTCAACAACGAGGTTTCGACGATGTCGGACTTGGACCGCAACTATACGTCACCTTTCGGCCGGGCCGCCGGGCGCGCTGACGCCGCGACCGTCGATGCCGGTCTGCGCTCGTACATGCTCAAGGTCTACAACTACATGGCGATCGGCCTGGCCATCACCGGCCTTGCAGCGCTCGGCGTGTATATGGGCGCCGTGACCCCCGACGCTTCCGCCGCCGCCGGACGGATCGGCAAGCAGTACCTGACCTCCTTCGGCGTCGCGATGTTCGTCAGCCCGCTGAAGTGGGTCTTCATCCTCGCGCCGCTGGTGATGGTGTTCGCCATCTCCTTCGGCATCAATCGCCTGAAGCCGGCAACCGCCCAGCTCCTGTTCTGGGTGTTCGCGGCGCTGATGGGTATCTCGCTGTCGTCGATCTTCCTGGTGTACACGCACACCTCGATCGTGCGCGTGTTCTTCATCACGGCGGCTTCGTTCGGTGCGTTGAGCCTCTACGGCTACACCACCAAGCGTGACCTGACCGGGATGGGATCATTCCTGATGATGGGCCTGTTCGGCATCATCCTCGCGAGCCTGGTGAACCTGTTCCTGGCAAGCTCGATGCTGCAGTTCGTCGTCTCGGTGATCGGTGTGCTGGTGTTCGCCGGCCTCACCGCCTGGGACACCCAGCGCCTGAAGAACGACTACATCTACGGCTACGCCGCGCAGGGTGGAGACGTGGCAGAGAAGGCCGCCATCACCGGCGCGCTCTCGCTCTACCTGAACTTCATCAACCTGTTCACGCTGCTGCTGCAGCTCCTTGGACAGCGTGACTAGACCTGATCGTGGCTGATCGGTGAACTTGCGAAAGCCCCGGCCGAAAGCCGGGGCTTTTGTTTTGCGGCGGTTCACTGCTAGGACTGCGGGATAGCCGCTCCCGCACCATCCTCCACGACCCGACATGCCTCAGGTTCATATCCGGCCCGCCGCCGCAGCCGACCTTCCCGCCATCACCGCGATTTACCGCGAGGCGGTCCTGCACGGTACCGCGACGTTCGAGCTCGATCCACCCGATCTCGCCGAGATGACCCGCCGCCTTGAGGCACTGACCGGCAACGGCTTTCCGTATCTGGTGGCGGTGAGGGAAGATGCCGTCGTCGGCTACGCCTATGCCGGGCCTTACCGCCCGCGCCCGGCCTACCGTTTCACAGTGGAAAATTCGGTCTACCTCGATCCTGCAGCGCAGGGACAGCAGATCGGAACCCGGCTGATGCAGGAGCTGATCGCCACCTGCGAGGCGCGCGGCTATCGCCAGATGATCGCGGTGATCGGCGACTCCGCCAACCTCGCATCGGTGGGCGTTCACACCCGGGCAGGCTTCGAGATGACTGGCACACTCAAGAATGTCGGATTCAAGTTCGGCCGCTGGCTCGACACGGTGCTGATGCAGCGCGCCCTCGGCGAAGGTGGTGCAAGCCTTCCGAAGGACCCGATGTCGTGAGCATGATCCGATCCGAAAAAGCGGTTCGCCCTTTTCGGGATCACGCCCTATACCAGCGCGAGCTTGCGGTCGATCACCAGCAGCACGCGATCGAGGTCATGACCGCGGCGCAGAATCTGCCCGCTGGCGCCGATCACACTGTAGGCGCCCTGCTTGCGGGCGAGGCGCGGATCTTTCTCGATGCGATAGATCGGCACTTCGGAGGCGCGGCGGAAGATCGAGAACACAGCACGGTCTTTCAGGAAGTCGATGGCGTAGTCGCGCCATTCTCCGTCAGAAACCATGCGTCCGTAGAGATTGAGAATGCGATTGAGTTCGACGCGGTTGAACGTCACGCTCTGGGGCGGGAGCGGTGTGGTGCTGCGCTCCAGCCCCCGGCTCTCGCTTGGATCGACGTCGCCCGACACTGAGCTCATCGGCGCCTCCTGTCATATCCCCGACATGATCCACCCGTCCGGCAGCCCCTGCAAGCCTGATTTCAATTGCTTGCACCGGATCATCCCGGCGGCGGGCATCACGCGGACGTTAGACAAACCATAATGCCGCCCGATTTCGGTCAATTCCCCGCCCTTGTGGACTGCGATCAAGAGTCTACTGCGTTGACCCGGTCCTTTCGGCACCGGATTCCTCAGCCCCCAGCCCCCCGGGGTCGTCAGGATCGGGTCTAGTTCTTCGCAGCAGAATCCCCATCCTTCGGGCCAGCGCGAGCTGGCCTTTTTTATTGGCGATTCGGACCGGATGGACGTTCGCAAACCAAGCGCAAGCATCCCGCGCGAGCGCGGCATCCGCGGCGACAGCTCCATCTCGATTGAATGCGTGAATCAGTTCAGTGAGGTAAAGGCGGCGCCCAGCATCGGACCCGGCTTATCGCGGTTGCCGTCCTGAATGTAGACAGCCGCCGCATCGACGCCGTCGCGCGTGATGTTTTCAAGCGGCACGGTCCAGCTTCCGGCCTTGCCGTTCCAGTCGCCGACCTTCAGCACGTTACGCACCACGTTGTGATAGGTGATCTGCTGACCGCGATTCTCGCCGCGCGAAATGGTGATCGGCACCTGCTTCGACACCGCGCAGATCCAGATCTCCCCGCTCTTGCCGCTTCCATCCGCAACCGACACCTTGATCTGGCCGCTGCCTTGCGTGACCGTGACCGGCACCGACATCACGCCGTCCACATTCTGCGTCCGGTTCGCGGCGTTCTCGATTCCAGCGCGGTCGCTGCCGAGCACATCGGTGGTGCCGTTGACGACGGCCTGCGGCGTGTAGACGCCGCGATTGCCGCGCATATGCGAGTAGGCTTTCTGACGCGCGCTAAACCGCGAGTCGGCGAGCGTGTCCTTCCAGCCGAGATAATCCCAGTAATCAATCGGGAAGCTGAGCGCGACGACCGACTTGTCCTGCGCGAGCTCGCCGAGCACCTTGTCCGCCGGCGGGCACGACGAACAGCCTTGCGACGTGAACAGTTCGACCACCGCGCGCGGGTCGGCGCAGACCGGGGTCACCACCGTGAAGACCGCACAGACACCCAGCGTCCGCGACAGGCGCGACACGATCGTCCCGGCTGTCGCCGTTTTCGGTTCTGGCAGATCAGACATGCCGTCAATCCCTCGGATGCATGATGCCCCATCAGCAGAAAGGCGGCCCATTGATAGGCCGCCCCCTGAATGGTCGCTAGTCACGTCGCGGTGAGCCTGTTCACGGATGCGTTTCTGGCCGATCAGGCGGCCAGTTTGCGCAGCACGTAATGGAGAATACCGCCATTCCGGTAGTATTCGAGCTCATCGAGGGTATCGATGCGGCACAGCAGCGGCACCTGCTGCAGTGAGCCATCGGCCGACACGATCTCCGCCATCAGCTTCTGACGCGGCTTCAGTTCGCCTTGCAGACCGCGAATCGTGACCTTCTCGTCGCCCCTGAGGCCGAGCGACTGCCACGACGTGCCGTCCTCGAATGTCAGCGGCAGCACGCCCATGCCGACGAGATTCGAGCGATGGATGCGCTCAAAGCTCTGCGTCACCACGGCGCGCACGCCGAGCAGACGCGTGCCCTTCGCGGCCCAGTCACGCGACGAGCCGTTGCCGTATTCGGCGCCGGCGAACACCACCAGCGGGACCTGCTCCTGCTGATACTTCATCGCGGCGTCGTAGATCGACATCTGCTCGCCGTCGGGCCAGTGCTTGGTGTTGCCGCCTTCCGGAATGTTGCCGTCGGCGCCCTTGAGCATGAAGTTCTTGATGCGGATGTTGGCGAAGGTGCCGCGCATCATCACCTCGTGGTTGCCGCGGCGCGTGCCGTACTGGTTGAAATCAGCCGGGCGCACCTGATGCTCGGAGAGATACTTGCCTGCGGGCGAGGTCAGCTTGATCGAACCGGCCGGCGAGATGTGGTCGGTGGTGATCTTGTCGCCGAACAGGGCGAGGATGCGCGCGTCCACGATGTCGGTCGTGGGCTCAGGCTGCATCTTCATGCCCTCGAAATACGGCGGGTTCTGCACATAGGTCGAGCTCATGTTCCACTTGTAGGTGTCGCTCGCCACGGTCTTGATCTTGCGCCAGTTGGTGTCGCCCTTGAACACATCGGCATACTTCTTCTTGAAGATCGTCGAGGTGACATACTTCTTGATGAAGGCATTGATCTCCTTCGCGGTGGGCCAGATGTCCTTCAGATAGACCGGCTTGCCGTCCTTGCCGGTGCCGATCGGCTCGATATCGAGGTTCTTCGTCACTGTGCCGGCCAACGCGTGGGCGACGACCAGCGGCGGCGAGGCGAGATAGTTCGCCTGCACGTCGGGGGAGACGCGGCCTTCAAAGTTGCGGTTGCCCGAGAGCACGGCCGCGGCAACGATGCCGTTGTCGTTGATCGACTTGGATATCTCTTCCGGGAGCGGGCCGGAATTGCCGATGCAGGTGGTGCAGCCGAAACCGACCAGATTGAATCCGACCTTGTCGAGATCCTTCTGCAGGCCGGAATCCGCAAGATACCCGGCGACCACCTGGCTGCCCGGCGCCAGCGAGGTCTTCACCCATGGCTTCGCCTTGAGACCCTTGGCGGCGGCCTTGCGCGCCAAAAGACCGGCGGCAATCAGCACGCTCGGGTTGGAGGTGTTGGTGCAGGAGGTGATCGCAGCGATCACCACGTCGCCATGGCCGAGATCTTCCTTGCGGCCATCGACCGGGAAGCGCGCATTGTGATCCGTCGGCTTCTTGTATTCGTTGGTGAGCGCATCGTCGAACAGGCTGGCGACCGTCGGCCGCGCGACGCGGCCTTCCGGACGCTTCGGGCCTGCGAGCGATGGAACCACATCGCCCAAGTTGAGCGTGAGCAGTTCGGTGAACACCGGATCGGGTGACTTCGAGGTGCGGAACAGGCCTTGCGCCTTGGCGTACTTTTCAACCAGCGCGACGCGCGCCGACGCGCGGCCCGAGGTCTTCAGGTAATCGAGCGCCGCCTTGTCGACCGGGAAGAAGCCGCAGGTCGCGCCGTATTCCGGCGCCATGTTGGCGATGGTGGCCTTGTCGGCCACCGAGAGATGATCGAGACCGGCGCCGAAGAATTCGACGAATTTTCCGACCACGCCGAGCTTGCGCAGCATCTGGGTGACGGTGAGCACGAGATCGGTCGCGGTGACGCCTTCCTTGAGCTGGCCTTCGAGCTTGAAGCCGACAACATCCGGCAGCAGCATCGACAGCGGCTGGCCAAGCATGCAGGCCTCCGCCTCGATGCCGCCGACGCCCCAGCCGAGCACCGCAAGGCCGTTGACCATGGTGGTGTGAGAATCGGTGCCGACCAGCGAATCCGGATAGGCAACTTCAAAAGTGGCGGTCTTCTTGCCGACGGTCATCTTCTCCTTCCTGGTCCAGACGGTCTGGGCCAGATATTCGAGATTGACCTGATGGCAGATGCCGGTGCCGGGCGGCACCACGGAGAAGTTCGAGAACGCCTTCTGGCCCCACTTGAGGAATTCGTAGCGTTCCTGGTTCTGCTTGTACTCTTCGGCGACGTTCTTGCCGAAGGCCTTGTTGTCACCGAAGAAGTTCACGATGACCGAGTGGTCGATGACCAGATCGACCGGCACCAGCGGATTGATCTTCTCGGCATCGCCGCCGAGCGCCTTCATCGCGTTGCGCATGGCGGCGAGATCGACCACCGCCGGCACGCCGGTGAAATCCTGCATCAGCACGCGCGCGGGACGGAATGCGATTTCGTGTTCGAGAGTCTTCTTGCTCGCCCACTTCGAGAACGCGACGATGTCCGCCTTGGTGACGGTGCGGTCGTCCTCGTTGCGCAGCATGTTCTCGAGCAGCACCTTCATCGAGTAAGGCAGCTTTGAAATGCCCTTGAGGCCGTTCTTTTCAGCCGCAGGCAGGCTGTAATAGACGTAAGTCTTGGCACCGACCTTGAGGGTTTTCCGGCATTTGAAGCTGTCGAGCGAGGGCATGTGAACGATCCCAGTTCAGAAGTTGGAGATACCCGGCAAAAGGTATCGGAACACCGTCAAAAGCGAAGGAATCAGGGCTGAACCGTGCTGTTTCCGGCGGCTGATTGTGTGCTGCACCAAGTTCCGGTTTTATAGAATCTTTCCAGTCTGTCCACCACACCTCCTATGGATTGTCGCCCTCTCATGCCTGCCACGACTGGAACCGCATTGCCTGACCGCAAGCCCATGGTGAAGTTCTCATGAGGCTTGCAGGACAGGGCCTGCGCTGTGTCAGGGGCGGGCGGGACATCTTTGACGGTCTCGATTTTTCGGTCCCGGCGGGACAGGCTCTTGCCGTCACCGGCATCAATGGCGCGGGGAAATCGTCGCTGCTGCGGCTTGTCGCGGGCCTGCTGCCTGCCGCCTCGGGCACCGTCACGCTGGAAAGCGGCGAAACCGAACTCACCCTGCCCGAACAGGCGCATTATCTCGGCCACCGCGATGCGCTCAAGCCCGCGCTGACCGTGCTGGAAAATCTCGACTTCTGGCGGGACTTTCTCGGCGGACAGGCGATTGACGGGACGGCCAGCCTGGAGACCGTCGGCCTCGGCCACGCCGTGCATCTGCCCGCCGCCTTTCTGTCAGCCGGCCAGCGCCGTCGCCTGTCAATCGCCCGGCTGATCGCGGTCAATCGGCCGGTCTGGCTGCTGGATGAACCGACCTCGGCGCTGGACACATCGGGACAGGCGATGATCGCGAACCTGATGGACGCGCACCTGCGTAGCGGTGGCATCATTCTCGCCGCAACCCATGGGCCGCTTGGAATTGCCGCGCAGGAATTGCGGATCGGCGGTGCCGAATGAAGATGCTTCATCGCAGCTTTCTTGTTTGTATCTACCCCCCTCCCCACCCCTCCCCCGCAAGGGGGGAGGGAGCTGTCCGACATGCGTCGCAATGTTCGGGCACGCTTATCCGGGTTGTTGGCAGGGCGAAGCGGACGCCTCCTTCGTTCCCTCCCCCCTTGCGGGGGAGGGACAGGGAGGGGGGTGATGCACACGCGATGTCGGACGAGCGCTTCCTGAAAAACGGGAGCGCAGCATGACCGCACTCGCCGCACTCATCCGCCGCGACATCGGCGTCGGCCTGCGTGCCGGCGGCGGCGCGCTGATCGGCGTGCTGTTCTTCGTCTCCGTCGTGGTGGTGATGCCGTTCGCGCTCGGACCTGATCTCGCTTTGCTGAAGCGCATCGGTCCGGCGATCCTCTGGCTCGGTGCCATGCTTGCGAGCCTGTTGACGCTGGACCGCCTGTTTACAGCGGATCAGGACGACGGATCGCTCGACCTCATTGCGATGAGCCGCACGCCGCTGGAACTGAGCTGCGCGGCGAAGGCGCTGGCGCACTGGATCGCGGCGGGCGTCCCGCTGATCGTCGCAACGCCGCTGATCGGCATCCTGCTCAACCTGGATGCTGCCGCGACATTTGCCGTCGCGTTGACACTGCTGGTCGGCACACCGGCGCTGACCTTCACCGGCATGATCGGCGCCGCGCTCGCGGTGACCCTGCGGCGCGGCGGACTGCTGCTCGCCGTGGTGGTGCTGCCGCTGTCGATTCCGATCCTGATTTTCGGCGTTGCCGCCTCGAACGCCGCCCTCAGCGAACAGGTGTCCTTCGGAACGCCGTTTTCAATCCTGTGCGCGCTGTCGCTGTTCACGCTGGTGATCGGACCGTTTGCAGCCGCCGCCAGTCTTCGGCAGGGGCTCGACTGATGCGACATTGCGCCCGATCAACTTTTGCAGAAACGCGGCACCGCAAGGCTGGCGCACATTGCCTCGCGCGCCTGCGGCCATTATCAGGACCATCATGAGCCTTATCGATCTCGCCAATCCGACACGGTTCCTTGCGCTTGCCGAGCGCGTGCTGCCATGGCTTGCGGCCGCGGCCGCGATCCTGCTCGCGATCGGCCTTTATCTCTCCGCCACGGCACCGGACGATTACCAGCAGGGCGCGACCGTGAAGATCATGTTCATCCACGTTCCCAATGCGTGGCTGTCGATGTTCGTGTGGGGCGTCATGAGCATGGCAGCGCTCGGCACGCTGGTGTGGCGTCATCCGCTGGCGGACGTCGCCGCCAAGGCCGCAGCACCGCTTGGCGCAGCCTTTACATTTCTTGCGCTGGTGACCGGATCGCTGTGGGGACGCCCGATGTGGGGCACCTATTGGGAGTGGGATGCACGACTCACGTCGGTCCTGATCCTGTTCCTGATGTATCTCGGCATCATGGCGCTATGGCGCGCGGTGGAAGATCCGTCACGCGCCGCGCGCGCCGCCGCGATCCTGACGCTGGTCGGCGCGATCAACATTCCGATCATCAAGTTCTCGGTCGACTGGTGGAACACGCTGCATCAGGGCGCTTCGGTGATCCGCGCCGGCGGACCGACCATGGATCGCGCATTCCTGATTCCGCTGCTCGTCATGGCGGTGGCGTTTTCGCTGCTGTTCCTGACGCTGCATATCGCCGCGATGCGCAACGAGGTGTTGCGGCGACGGGTGCGCAGCTTGCAGATGATGCAAGCCAGCCGGCAGGCGGCGTGATCGCGATGTCTGTTCTTTCATCCTTGGGTCCTTACGCTTCTTTCATCGTAACGTCGTACCTGCTGGTCGGCCTTGTGGTCGCGGGCCTGATCGTATGGATCGGATTCGACTACAAACGGCAGAAGCAAATCCTGCGCGATCTGGAAGCTCGCGGCGTCACCCGCCGCTCGGCGCAGCCCCCGGGCGCATCGTCATGAGCAGCAACAACTCAGCCCCGCCGAAGCGTCGCTCATGGATCGTGGCGCTACCGCTGATCGCCTTCGCGGTACTGGCCGGACTATTCTGGTTTCGGCTCGGCTCGGGCGATCCGGCACGGATTCCCTCCGCACTCATTGGCCGCCCCGCGCCGCAAACCTTGCTGCCGCCGCTGGAGGGTCTCACCGCCAACGGCACGCAAGTGCCGGGTCTCGATCCCGCCGCCTTCAAGGGACAGGTCAGCGTGGTCAATGTCTGGGCGTCGTGGTGCGTGCCATGTCATGACGAAGCGCCGCTACTGGTCAAGCTGGCGCAGGACAAGCGCATCCGCGTCATCGGCATCAACTACAAGGACTCCGCGGACAACGCCCGCCGCTTCCTCGGGCGTTACGGCAATCCGTTCGCGGCCGTCGGCACCGACGCCAATGGCCGGGCCTCGATCGAATGGGGCGTTTACGGCGTGCCGGAAACCTTCGTGATCGGCCGCGACGGCGCCATCGCCTACAAGCTGATCGGCCCGATCACGCCGGAGAACATCGACAGCGTTCTCAACGCCGAGATCGAAAAGGCGCTGAACAGCAGATAAGACGATCCGGAGCAGCACTCTCCGTCATCCTGAGGTGCGAGCATTTGCGAGCCTCGAAGGATGACGTCACAGGAAGCCGTCGCCCTTCGAGGCCCATAGCCGTTCAAAGAACGGCGTTTTTACAAACGCCTATTGCTTCGCTACGGCACCTCAGGGTGACGGCAATTCCCTTAAAATAATTTTGCGCTTTTATCTGCCGTTCATTTTGGAGCCATGGCGCAGCCACGAATTCGCACATACGCTAAGGGCGTTGCACTCACTGTCCTGGAGGGACACCCATGCGTTATGTGAAACTTGCTTCATTGACTGCCGCGACCCTCGCCGCCACGCTTTCCTTGGGCCTGCTCGCATCGTCGCCGTCGTTCGCGCAAGCGACCCAGCCCGCCACCGGCGGCAAGATGGCGCCACCGCCCGCCGCCGCGCCGAAGGCCGACTCGAAGATGGCGCCCGCGCCGAAGGCAGACACCAAGGCCGAACTGCTCGATATCAATTCGGCGACAGCCGATCAGTTGAAGGCGCTCAAGGGTGTCGGCGACGCCTACTCCGCCGCGATCATCAAGGGCCGCCCCTACAAGGGCAAGGATGATCTGGTGCAGAAGAAGATCATCCCCGAGAAGACCTACGCCGAGATCAAGGACAAGATCATCGCAAAGCAGAAGTAATTCTGCACGCGACGAACATTTGAGTATCCGTCATGCCCGGCCTTGTGCCGGGCATCCACGTCTTACCTGCTGCCTTTCGTATAGACAAAGTCGTGGATGGCCGGGGCGAGCCCGGTCATGACGACGAAGCGCAATGAACGCTCACCCCTTCGTAATATCGCCACGTTCGATGTCACTGGCTTCGTCCGTCGCAGGCTCGATGCTGAAACGTTTGATCAATGACGTTTGCAGCATCGCGAAGACAGCGGTGATCGGAATGACGCCGAACGCCTTGAACGACACCCAGAAGTCGGTGCTCTGGGTGCGCCAGACGATCTCGTTCAGCACCGCCATGCCGGCGAAGAAAAACATCCAGCGGGCCGTGAGCAGCCGCCAGCCTTCCGGCGTCAGGTTGAACATCTGGTCGAACATGATGGCGATGAAGGAACGTCCCATCAGCAATCCGATGCCGAGCGTCAGCGCGAACAGCGCATAGATGATCGTTGGCTTGATCTTGATGAACAGCTCATCGTGGAAGAACAGCGTCAGCCCGCCGAACACCAGCACGATCACCGCGGTGACGATCGCCATCAGCGGCACATGCTTCGTCACGACATAAGATGCAATGATCGCGGCAACGATCGCGACCATGAAGGCTGCCGTCGCGACGAACAGCCCGAACTTCGCGTTCGCGCCGAAGAAGACAATCAACGGCCCAAGCTCTGTCGCGAGCTTGAACAGCGGATGCGGCGCGGGTTTGTCCGAAGCGGCCATCGTCAATTGTCCTGTCCTGCAATCGCGCGGGCAAAGTCATGCGCGGTGAAGGCTGCGAGATCGTCGATGCCCTCGCCGACGCCGATGAAATGCACCGGCAGCTTGTACTTCTCGGACAGCGCCACAAGGATGCCGCCGCGCGCGGTGCCGTCCAGCTTGGTCATCACCAGACCCGTGACACCTGCGGTCTTGTGAAACGCATCGACCTGCGATAGCGCGTTCTGTCCCACGGTGGCGTCGAGCACCAAGAGCACCGCATGCGGCGCGGTGGCATCGACCTTTCCGATCACGCGGCGCACCTTCTCCAGCTCGACCATCAATTCGGTCTTGTTCTGCAGACGGCCCGCGGTGTCGATCAGCAGCACGTCGATGTTCTGCGCCTTCGCGGCCTCGACCGCCTCGAAGGCGAGGCTCGCGGCATCGGAGCCTTGCGCCTTTGCAACCACCGGCACCTTGTTGCGCTCGCCCCAGACCTTCAACTGCTCGATGGCGGCGGCGCGGAATGTGTCGCCCGCAGCCAGCATCACCTTGCGGCCTTCGGCAGTGAGTTTTGCGGCGAGCTTGCCGATGGTCGTTGTCTTGCCCGACCCGTTGACGCCCACCACCAGAATGACGAACGGCTTGTGCGCGGTGTCGATCTCAAGCGGCTTCGCCACCGGCGACAGCACCTTCTCGACTTCGGTTGCGACAATCGTGGTGACATCCTCCGCCGACACATCCTTGTCGTAGCGGCCCTTCCCGACAGCCTCCGCAATCCGCGCCGCAACTTCGGTTCCAAGATCGGCGCGCAGCAACACATCCTCGATGTCCTCGAGCATGGCGCGGTCGAGCTTGCGCTTGGTCACCAGCGCGGCGACCGCGCCGCCGATCGAACTGGAGGTGCGCTTGAGACCGGCGGAAAGGCGCTTCCACCAGCTTTGTTTGGGTTCTTGCGGACTGTCACTCATGAGGAGGGTGTGTTACCCGGTTCAGACTGCAAACGAAAGACGCATGATACTGATGGATACCCCGCAGCCGACGCCCGAGGAGATGCAGGCCCGCGTGCTTCACCGCGACGGCCTGATGCTGGTGATCGACAAACCGGCCGGGATCGCCGTGCACAAGGGCCCCAAAGGCGGTCCCAACTTAGAGGCCTCATTCGATGCGCTGCGCTACGGCCTGCCGCGCCCGCCTGTGCTGGCGCATCGGCTCGACCGGGACACGTCGGGCTGTCTCGTGCTGGGACGCCATCGCAAGGCCACCGCATCGCTCGGCCTGCTGTTCAAGCATGGCAAGATCGACAAGACCTATTGGGCCGTGGTCGAAGGCGGACCTGACGCGAACGAAGGCGAGATCGACATTCCGCTGGGACGTTTGGACGCAGAACGCGGCTGGTGGCAGAAGCCGGACCCGAACGGCCTGCCGTCGAAAACAACGTGGAAGGTAATGGGTCGTGGCATAGACGCGAGCGGCGCGAAGCTGACCTGGCTCGCCATGGAACCGATCACCGGACGCACGCATCAATTGCGCGTGCATTGTTCGGCGAGCGGCTGGCCCATCGTCGGCGACAACATCTATGGCAACGGTCCAAGATTTGGCGAACCCTCGCTGCATCTTCACGCACGCGAGATCGTCATTCCGCTATCAAGGAACAAGCCACCGGTGCGCGTGGTCGCGCCGACGCCGGTGCATCTGCATGAGCGATTGAAAGCATGCGGATGGGCGGGCGAGGAAATGGACGTTCCTCCCGTCATTGCGAGCGAAGCGAAGCAATCCATTCTTGGATAAAAAGCTGGATTGCTTCGTCGCTGCGCTCCTCGCAATGACGAAACGTCATCGACACACAGCGCCTCCAACACCACCGATGTCGTCCCCGCGAAGGCGGGGACCCATAACCACCATACGCCGCGATGACAGCAAGAGGCGCTCTCCAGCATCGCTCTCCATCGACAAGTGAGGGAGTATGGGTCCCCGCCTTCGCGGGGACGACCGGTGAGAGATGATGCGCTCCTCGCAATAGCACCTCCATGATTGTCATCACCGGGCTTGTCCCGGTGATCCCGATAGATTGAGCACCGTGCCTCATGATCGGGATGGCCGGGACAAGCCCGGCCATGACAGTCGATGGTGTTGCGCGCATTGCGCTCGCCACAGCAATAACCCATCAAAACAAAAAGGGCTCCGGAAATTCCGGAGCCCTTCGTTTTTCAGCAGCCGCGAGACGCGGCGGCGAGCTTACTTGTCGCGCTTCTTGAGCGCAGCGCCGAGAATGTCGCCGAGCGACGCGCCCGAGTCGGCTGACCCGTACTGCGCCATGGCTTCCTTCTCTTCAGCGACTTCAAGCGCCTTGATCGAGACCTGCACCTTGCGGGCCTTCTTGTCGAACTGGATGACGCGGGCGTCGACCTTTTCGCCAACGGCGAAACGCTCGGCGCGCTGGTCGCCGCGGTCGCGGGCCAGTTCAGAACGCTTGATGAAGGTGGTGAAGTCGGTGCCGGTGATCTGAACTTCGATACCGGCTTCCTTCACCTCGAGGATGTCGCAAGTCACGACGGCGCCCTTCTTGACATCGCCCGGCTCGGCGAACGGGTCGCCCTCGAGCTGCTTGACGCCGAGCGAAATGCGCTCCTTCTCGACATCCACGTCGAGCACCACGGCCTTGACCATGTCGCCCTTCTTGAAGTTGTCGATGACCTGCTCGCCCGGCTGCTTCCAGTCGAGGTCGGACAGATGGACCATGCCGTCCACATCGCCGTCGAGGCCAAGGAACAGACCAAACTCGGTCTTGTTCTTGACTTCGCCTTCCACGGTCGAGCCGACCGGGAACTTCTCGACGAACACTTCCCACGGATTGCGCATGGTCTGCTTGAGACCGAGCGAGATGCGGCGCTTGGCCGAATCCACCTCGAGCACCTGCACTTCGACTTCCTGGCTCGTCGAGACGATCTTGCCGGGGTGCATGTTCTTCTTGGTCCACGACATTTCGGAGACGTGGATCAGGCCTTCGATGCCCGGCTCCAGTTCGACGAACGCGCCGTAGTCGGTGATGTTGGTGACGCGTCCGGTGAAGCGCGAGTTCAGCGGATACTTCGCCTCGATGCCCTGCCACGGATCGTCCAGCAGTTGCTTCATGCCGAGCGAGATGCGGTGAGTCTCGTGGTTGATCTTGATGATCTTGACCTTCACCGTCTGGCCGATGGCGAGCACCTCGGTCGGATGGTTGACGCGGCGCCACGCGATATCGGTGACGTGCAGCAGGCCGTCGATGCCGCCGAGATCAACGAACGCACCGTAGTCGGTGATGTTCTTGACCACGCCGTCGATCACCTGACCTTCTTCGAGGTTCTGCACCAGCTCCTGACGCTGTTCGGCGCGGGTCTCTTCGAGAACCGTGCGGCGCGACACGACGATGTTGCCGCGGCGGCGATCCATCTTCAGAATCTGGAACGGCTGCGCGTTGTTCATCAGCGGTGCAACGTCGCGGATCGGACGGATGTCGACCTGCGAACGCGGCAGGAAGGCGACTGCGCCGTCGAGATCGACGGTGAAGCCACCCTTGACCTGATTGAAGATAACGCCCGTGACCTTCTCGTTGGCGTTGAACGCCTTCTCGAGCTTGCCCCAGCTTTCTTCGCGGCGCGCCTTGTCGCGCGACAGCACGGCTTCGCCGAGGGCGTTCTCGATCCGGTCGAGGAACACCTCGACTTCGTCGCCGACCTTCAGGTCGTTCTCACGGCCGGGGCCGTTGAATTCGCGGAGAGCCACGCGGCCCTCGGTCTTCAGGCCGACGTCGATGACGGCCATGTCTTTCTCAATTGCAACAACCTTGCCCTTGATGACGGAGCTTTCCTGCAGGTTGCCGCCTGCAAAGGACTCGTCGAGCATCGCGGCGAAATCGTCGCGGGAAGGATTATACGAAGTAGCAGTCGAAGCCATTTGATCTCCAGATGCGGAATGCCGGCAGCGGGGTTAAGGGCATATCGCGCATCCAGTGCCAAAGGTCCGCAACCTTTGACCACCGTCTCCGCATAGAGGATTGCGAAAACGGGCCGGCTTGTGCCTGCACGAGCGATACGGTGCATTTCAATGATTGTCGCGCTTGGAAAGCGCGTGATCTGCTGTCCGGAGCTGAGACGAAAATCGACCTCAGAAAACCGGGAGCGGGCATTCCTCCAATGACGGCAGGGTACTAAGCCCTCGGCCGGCCCGCTCGAACGGCCTCGACAATGTCGATGGCAGCCCGGACGCAGGGGATATAGCCCCGCGAGAGGGAACGGGCAAGCCTCAAACGCCTGTCGAACAGGCCAAAAACGCCCGTTTCAGGCACCTCGCATTAGCCCCGCCTGCCCCGCACCGCCTCCACAATGGCAATGGCGGCCTGCACCCCCGCCTCGATGTCGAGCTTGGAGTTATCGAGTACATGGGCATCATCCGCCCGCCGCAGCGGCGCGGCGGCGCGGTTCTGGTCCCGCTCGTCGCGCTTGAGAATGTCGGCCAGCACGGCCGCCTCGTCGGCTTGCTCGCCACGGGCGCGGGCTTCCAGGGTGCGGCGGCGCGCCCGCACCACGGGGTCCGCCACCACGAATATCTTCACGTCGGCATCCGGGCAGATCACGGTTCCAATATCGCGGCCATCGAGTACCGCGCCGGGCGGTTCCGCAGCGAACTGGCGCTGAAAACTCACCAGCACCTCGCGGACGCGGGGAAACGCCGAGACCACGGAGGCGCCATCGCCAATGGCTTGCGTCTTGAGGATCGGATCGCCAAACTTTTCCGGATCGAGTTCCATCGCGGCGGCCACCGCTGCCGCCTCGTCGTTAAGATCCGCACCCATATCCAGCACCGCCTTGGCGACGGCGCGATAGATCACGCCGGTGTCGAGGTGCCGGAAGTGGTAATGATGGGCGAGCCGCTTTCCGAGCGTGCCCTTGCCCGATGCCGCGGGTCCGTCGATGGCGATAATCATGAGAAATCTGCCCCTAAACCGCGCATCATCGGAATGAAGTCCGGGAAGCTGGTGGCGATAAAGCCGATGTCGTCGATCTTGACCGGCGCATCCGATGCTGTGCCCATCACCAGCGCCGACATCGCGATGCGATGATCCATATGGGTCGCGACCAGACCGCCGCCGGGCACATGACCCTTGCCGTGGACAATCATGTCGTCTCCGGAAATCTCCACCTCGACGCCGTTGACGCGCAGCATCGCGGCGGTCGCTTCGAGACGATCGGATTCCTTGACACGCAGCTCCTGCAAACCGCGCATGGTCGTCGTGCCTTCCGCGAACGCCGCAGCGACAGCGAGCACCAGATATTCGTCGATCATCGACGGCGCGCGCTCCGGCGGCACGGTGACGCCTTTCAACTGCGATGCGCGCACGCGGAATTGCGCCATCGGCTCGCCGGCGTCGCCACGCACATGACTTTCCTCGATGGCGGCGCCCATCTCGCGCAATGTCGTGAAAAGCCCTGTGCGCAAGGGGTTTGTCATGATGTCGGTCAGCGTCACATCGGAGTCCGGAACGATCAGCGCCGCGACAATCGGAAACGCGGCAGACGACGGATCAGCAGGCACGACCACATTCGTGCCGTGCAGTTCGGGCTGACCATTCAGCACGATCCGGCGTCCATGCGCGCCTTCCTTTGTGGTGACGATGTCGGCACCGAAATGCGCCAGCATCAGTTCGGTGTGATCGCGGCTGGCTTCGTTTTCAATCACCGTCGTCACGCCGGGCGCGGACAGTCCTGCCAGCAGCACCGCCGACTTGATCTGCGCCGAGGCCACCGGTGTCCGATAGGTCAGCGGGATCGGATCGCGTGCGCCCTGCAAAGTCATCGGCAACCGTCCGCTGTCGCCGCTGGACGTCACCTTCGCGCCCATCAGTTCCAATGGATCGAGAATCCGGCGCATCGGACGGCTGCGCAGCGATGCATCGCCATCGAATGTCGCCGCGACCGGGCAGCCCGCCACCGCGCCCATGGACAGGCGGCAGCCGGTGCCGCTGTTGCCGAAATCGAGCGGGGCGTCCGGGGCCTTGAAACCGCCGACCCCGACCCCGCGCACCGACCAGGCGCCCTCGCCGGTCCGTTCGACCTTCGCCCCGAGGGCCGCCATGGCCTTGGCGGTGTTGAGGACGTCTTCCCCCTCCAGAAGTCCCGAAATACGGGTTTCCCCCACCGCCAGCGCCCCCAGAATTAGGGCCCGATGGGAGATGGATTTATCGCCCGGGACACGGACACGGCCGCTGAGGGGCCCGGCGGCACGCGATTCGAGCGGAGTTGGGGTGCTGGAATGGGTCAAGATGGCACTTTCCTCGATTTCACGCGGCTCCTACCACGGGGTTCGCGGGACGTCACGGGCCGGTCATTTATCCGCCAAACCGCTATTGACAGCGGCGGCGCAACCGCCCAAGTGAAGCACCGCTTTTTCAAGACATCTTCAGGACTATAAACCGTGGCCAAAGCCGATCTCGGAACCAAGCGCATTTGCCCGACCACGGGCAAAAAGTTCTATGACCTCAACAAGAACCCGGTGATTTCGCCGTATACTGGCGAGATCGTGCCGATTGCGCCGGTGGCTCCGCCCCGCGGCCGCGGCGACGCGGCGCGTGCCGCAGCGGCCAGCGCGTCGAGCATTGTGCCGGAGGCCGCCGAGGCAGAAGAATTGGTCTCGCTGGAAGAGGCTGATGCCGAGGAGAACACCGGCAAGGTCAAGGCCGTGATGCCGGAGTCCGAGGACGATATCGAGGTCGATGAGACCCTCGACGACGACGATGATGATGATTCGACCTTCATCGCCGAGGACGAGGAAGACGATGAAGACGTGACCGACATCATTGGTGACGTCTCCGGTGACGAAGAGACTTGAGATAAATCCTCAAGTGTGATTTTTGGCGCGTATTCGCGAAGCGGTCATCCGCTTCGCGCTCAAGCCGGACAGGTTTGAACATTTTAGGCGCCGCACTCCCCAAAGTGCGGCGAGGTTTCGGGGCCATAGCTCAGCTGGGAGAGCGCTTGCATGGCATGCAAGAGGTCGGCGGTTCGATCCCGCCTGGCTCCACCAGCCTCCGCAGGCTTCGCCTGCTACGGCTCGGCAAGCCACGTTCAGAACCCACAAAAGCGAAGCCTTGTGGAGGCTGCCGCGGCGTAGCCCGAAGGGCGAAGCCGGGCTGAATTCGCAACCCACCACACGATCTACGCAATACGGCTAAGCCTGCCGATTGGCATTGCCAGCGCGACATTCGGCGGAAATGTCTGACAACGTATAACCAACATAGCCAGCAATACGCTTTAGCTTGATGGTTATTGTCACGTCTATCGACTGGAAATGAACATCCACTGAACCGTAATACCGGTTAGTGACGACCAGCGTTACCCCATCATCCGTGCGGTCAATTCTCGGACTAAATTCATAAAGGGGCTTGCTGAAAATATGGTGTGCTTTCTCAAAAGGTCCGAAACTTGCTGGCAGCATGGAATGCCCATGCATTAGCAGATATTCACCTGTTAGCGCCTCGCTTAAGCGAGAGAATGTCGCAAAAAATCTGCCTCTAAAAACTTCGACTATCGCGGGCGAAAGCGCCTCACCTAATGCATAGGTATCAGGCAAATCAGACGGCAAATCTTTCAAACATTGGCGCCGCTGATCAATGAACGCTGAAGGCGTCAAAACATAGATATCGGCCTTGCAAAGATTTCCTGTGGGGCAGAGTTTATCCGCCCGCATAGCTGCATTGGAATCATAACCAACAAACGCGGCAACAATCTCATGGGCATGAGTTGGCTTGAGCTTCACGCCATGATCTTTAGAAAAAGTGCGCAGGCTATCCGCGCAGCGTTTGGAGAGAGTATCCATGAGCAACTTCCTTTAAAACTGCCGGACTTTTAGTCGTCGTGAGCGTTTAAGCACGACATGCCGGCGGTTTAAGAAAGTTACCTGAGCATGTTCATTAACGAGCTGTCGTCTTTTCGGTCACTCACAACCGAGGCTATCGACTCCTGAATGAACGGTAACAGGGATGCTTAAAAGCATCAAGCCGCTCTCACGGGTTCATATGTGGCCAGTAAGCCCCAGCCCCGTATATTTCATTCCGCGAAATGCCGTTCGCTCACTGAACGACGCGGCGGTGCAGCATGTACGATCCCGCATGGACGCATGATCGGCGCGATATTGACGACGCGTCGCGAATTCTTCCAATGTGACGGCGCGCTGCAGTTCCGCAGCGTCGTTCTCAATTCGCTGATCGAAGGTTGACCTCATGACATCTCAAACCGCGACCGGTGCGATGGCCGGACTGCGCGTCATTGATCTGACGCGCGTGCTGGGCGGTCCGTACTGCACGCAGATTCTTGCCGACCATGGCGCAGATGTCGTGAAGGTCGAACCGCCCGCAGGCGACGAAACCCGCGACTGGGGTCCTCCGTTCCACGACGACGATGCGGCCTATTTCATCGGCACCAACCGCAACAAGCGCTCTGTCGGCCTCGACCTTGCATCCGAGGGCGGACGCACCGTGCTGATGAAGATGCTCGAAACGGCGGACGTGCTGATCGAGAATTTCAAGCCCGGCACGCTCGACAAGTGGGGCATCGGCAACGACTTCCTGCGCGCGAAGTTTCCCAAGCTGATTCACTGCCGCATCTCAGGCTTCGGCGCGGACGGCCCGCATGGCGGCCATCCCGGCTATGACGCGATCATTCAGTCGATGGTCGGGCTGATGGCGTCGACCGGATCGCCGGACAGCGGCCCGACCCGCATCGGCGTCGCGCTGGTCGACATGTCGACCGGTCTCTATGCCGCCACCGGCATCCTGATGGCGCTGGCCGAGCGCGCGAAATCCGGGAAGGGGCAATTTCTCGAAACCACCCTTTACGAGGTTGGTCTTGCGATCATGCATCCGCACACCGCGAACTTCTTCATGCATGGCAAGCCGCCGGCACTGACCGGCAACGAGCACCCGAATCTCGTTCCCTATGCGGTGTTTCCGGCACGCGACGGCAACATCTTCATGGGCGTCGGCAATGACGGCACCTTCCGCAAGCTGATGAAGGAATTGGGGCGGCCCGAACTCGGGACCGATCCGCGCTTCGCCCGCAATCGTGACCGCATCGCGCATCGCGACGAACTGCGTGCCGTGCTTGTCGACATCCTCAAGGATTTCGACAGCGAGCCGCTGTGCCGCCGTTTGCTCGCGGCCGGTCTGCCGGCCGGTCCCGTGCAGTCGGTCGACAAGGCCTTGTCCAACGAGCACACCAAGGCGCGCGGCGATGTGATCGAGAAGGATTGGTACAAGGGCGTGGCGTCGCCGATCCGGTTCGACCGGACCAAGGCCAGCCTGCGTCATGTGCCGCCGAAATTTGCCCAGCATACCGACGAGATTCTGGGTGAGTTTGGCTACTCCGCGAAGGAGATCGCGGACCTCAAAGCTGCGGGCACCGTGGTCGAGAAGCGGAAGCGCTGATCCGGCACGACCTGAAAATCGACGGGCGGCAGTCCTCGCGGCGGCCGCCCGTTTCCTTTTGCCAATCGCGATCCGTGCAGGCCCGGGCTCATTTAGGGCTTCCCTCAGGCGACCGTCCCCGCTTACCATTCCCGCCGTCACCGGCACGTCATCCGGCGCTGTTACCGCGCAACAGCCGCGCAACGATGATGACGGCTTCCTGGGAGAAACATTGATGACACGTCGCCAGATCGGCTTGCAGGCTATCTTGGGCCTGGCTGCCTCCACTTTCCTTGCCTTCGCAACCCCCGCCCAGGCGGTCACCGAGATTCAGTGGTGGCACGCCATGACCGGCGGCAACAACGACATCGTCAACAAGCTCGCGGCGGACTTCAACGCCTCGCAGAGCGACTACAAGGTGGTTCCCACCTTCAAGGGCAGCTATCCGGATACGATGAACGCGGGCATCGCCGCCTTCCGCGCCGGCAACGCGCCGCACATCATTCAGGTGTTCGAGGTCGGCACCGCGACCATGATGAGCGCCCGAGGCGCGATCAAGCCGGTCTACCAGCTTATGAAGGACGCGGGCGAGCCATTCGATCCGAAGGCCTATCTCCCGGCCATCACCGGATACTACTCGACCTCAAAGGGCGAGATGCTGTCCTTTCCGTTCAACTCCTCCTCGATGGTGATGTGGGTCAATCTCGACGAGTTGAAGAAAGCCAACATCGCGGAAATTCCGAAAACATGGCCGCAGGTGTTCGACGCCGCGAAGAAGCTGAAGGCCGCCGGCCACACCACTTGCGGATTCTCCAACGCATGGGCAAGCTGGGCGCATATCGAGCAGTTCTCAGCCTGGCACAACATCGCCATCGGCACCAAGGCCAACGGTCTCGACGGCTTCGACACGGTGCTGAAGTTCAATTCGCCGCTGCACATCAAGCACTTGCAGAACCTGATCGACCTGCAGAAGGATAAGACCTACGACTATGCCGGCCGCGCCAATGCCGGCGAAGCACGGTTCGGCTCGGGCGAATGCGCGATCTTCCTGACGTCGTCGGGCTACTACGCCACCGCCAAAAGCACGGCGAAGTTCGCGTTTACCTCGGCGCCGATGCCGTATTATCCGGATGTCGCGGGCGCGCCGCAAAATTCCATCATCGGCGGCGCATCGCTCTGGGTGATGGGCGGCAAGAAGCCGGACGAATACAAGGGTGTCGTCAGGTTCTTCACCTTCCTCTCCGACACCAACCGCCAGGCCAGGCTGCATCAGGAATCCGGCTATCTGCCGATCACCAGGGCAGCTTATGAAAAGACCAAGGCAGACGGCTTCTATGAGAAGAACCCGACGCTGCAGACCCCGCTGAAAGAACTCACCAACAAGGAGCCGACCGAAAACTCGCGCGGCCTTCGCTTCGGCAACATGGTGCAGATGCGCGACATCTGGGCGGAAGAAATGGAAGCCGCGCTGGCGGGCCAGAAGAGCGCGAAGGACGCGCTCGACTCCGCTGTCAGCCGCGGCAACGCCATGCTGCGAACGTTTGAGAAGACCGCGAAGTAAATCGGGATTTCCTTCGCATGACCAAAAAGCGCGCGTGGACATCTCCCCTCCCCCTTGCGGGGAGGGGTCGGGGGTGGGGGTATCGCGTGCACCAAATTTGTGACGACCCTCCTCCCCAACCCTCCCCCGCAAGGGGGGAGGGAGCGCGCGGCATTCACTCCGACGCGACCGAATAATCACCCATGGAAAAATCCGCCACCTTCAACAACCGGCTGCTGCCCTATCTGCTGCTCGCGCCGCAGCTCGCGATTACATTCATCTTCTTCTATTGGCCCGCCAGCCAGGCGATGTGGCAATCCTTCCTGCGCGAGGATGCGTTCGGCCTCACCTCGCAATTTGTCGGCCTTGAGAATTATCGGGACCTGTTCGCGCAGCCCGAATACTACAAGGCGATGCTGACGACGGCCGTGTTCTCGACGCTCGTGGCGCTGTTCTCGCTCAGCATCGCGCTGCTGTTCGCGACCCAGGCCGACAAGAACCTGAAGGCGGCACCCGCCTTCAAGACGCTCCTGATCTGGCCCTATGCGGTGGCACCCGCCATCGCTGGCGTGTTGTGGATCTTCATGTTTCACCCCTCTCTCGGCACGCTGGCGCGGCCGCTACGCGTCTTCGGCTTCGACTGGAATCCGCTGCTGAACGGCAATCACGCCATGACGCTGGTGGTGATGGCCGCGGTCTGGAAGCAAATTTCCTACAACTTCCTGTTCTTTCTCGCCGGCCTGCAGTCGATCCCGAAAAGCGTGCTGGAAGCCGGCGCCATCGACGGCGCGGGTCCGCTGCGGCGGTTCTGGACCATCGTGTTTCCGCTGCTCTCGCCGACGACATTCTTCCTGCTGGTGGTGAATGTCGTCTACGTGTTCTTCGACACGTTCGGCATCATCGACGCGGTCACCGGCGGCGGCCCTGCGGGCGCAACGACAACCATGGTCTACAAGGTCTATGCCGACGGACGCCTCGGCGGCGACCTCGGCGGCTCCGCCGCGCAGTCCGTGGTGCTGATGGTGATCGTCATCGCGCTCACCGCCGTGCAATTTCGCTATGTCGAACGCAAGGTGCAGTACTGATGGTCGAGCATCGTCCGCTGCGCGATTTCGTCGCCTACGCCATCCTGATCTTCGGCATTTTCATTGTCGTGTTTCCGGTCTATCTCGCGCTGATCGCCTCGACCCACGACGCGGCCACCGTGGTCACCGGCAACATGCCGCTCTCGCCCGGCGGTCACATGCTCGAGAACTATTACCGCGCGATCTTTGTCGGCGGATCGCGCGCCAGCCGCGAGCCGGTCGGGCACATGCTGATGAATTCGTTCATCTCGGCCATCGGCATCTCGGTCGGAAAGATCTTCATTTCCATCCTGTCCGCCTTCGCCGTGGTGTATTTCCGCTTTCCGTTCCGCAAGACCGCGTTCTGGATCATCTTCATCACGCTGATGCTGCCGGTCGAGGTGCGCATCTATCCGACCTACAAGGTTGTCGCCGACCTGCACATGCTCGACACCTATGCCGGGCTGATCCTGCCGCTGATCGCGTCCGCGACCGGCACGCTGCTGTTCCGGCAGTTCTTCATGACCGTGCCGGAGGAGTTGCTGGAGGCCTCGAAAATCGACGGCGCGGGACCGTTTCGTTTCTTCAAGGATACGCTGCTGCCGCTGTCGGTCACCACCATCGCGGCGTTGTTCGTGATCCAGTTCATCTACGGCTGGAATCAGTATCTGTGGCCACTGCTGATCACCACGCAAGATTCGATGCAGACCATCGTCACCGGCATCAAGAAGATGCTGACCACCACCGACGAGCTGGCTGAATGGCAACTCGCGATGGCCACCGCGATTCTCGCCATGCTGCCGCCGGTCGCGGTTGTGGTGTTCATGCAGCGGCTGTTCGTGCGCGGCCTTGTCGAGACAGAGAAATGAAAGGAGCGAATAGTGAGTAGCGAGTAGCGAATAGCGTTTCGGGATTCTAGTCTCTACTCGCTATTCGCTACTCCCTATTCGCTTGAACATCATGGCTAGCGTCACTTTACGCGATGTGAGAAAAACCTATCCCGGCGGAGTCGATGCCATCAAGGGCATCGACTTCGAGGTCAGCGACGGACAGTTCTGCGTGCTGGTCGGCCCATCCGGCTGCGGCAAGTCCACCTTGCTGCGCATGGTCGCAGGCCTGGAGACCATCACCGGCGGCGAGATCGACATCGGCGGCCGCGTGGTCAACGAGATCGAGCCGGCCGACCGCGACATCGCCATGGTGTTCCAGAACTACGCGCTCTATCCGCATATGAGCGTCTACAACAACATGGCCTACGGCTTGCGTAACCGCGGCACGCCGAAGGCGGAGATCGACACCCGCGTGCGCGAGGCCGCGCAGATCCTCGAAATCACACCGATGCTGGACCGCAAGCCGCGGCAACTGTCCGGCGGCCAGCGCCAGCGCGTCGCCATGGGCCGCGCCATCGTGCGCCAGCCGAAGGTGTTTCTGTTCGACGAGCCGCTGTCGAATCTCGATGCCAAATTGCGCATCGCCATGCGCGTCGAAATCCGCAAGCTGCAGCGCCGGCTCAAGACCACGTCGATCTATGTCACCCACGACCAGATGGAGGCGATGACGCTCGCCGACATTCTGGTGGTGATGAATGCGGGACAGGTCGAACAGATCGGCTCGCCGCTCGATATCTACCGCAAGCCCGCGACCACTTTTGTCGCGTCCTTCATCGGCGCACCGCCGATGAATCTTCTGCCGGTGCAGGCCAACGATCTCGGCGGCATGCTCGATGCCCTGCAGATTGAAGCGCCCGGCGACGCCATTCTCGGAATCCGGCCCGAGGACTTTTTGCTGACAGGCACCGCCGCGCCGGAAAGCCTGACACTCGAACTCACGGTGGATGCCATCGAGCGGGTCGGCGCGGAAACATATGTCTACGGCACCCGGACACGGGACAATGCCGGCCCCGCCGTGAGCGCGAAGCCGGGTGAACTGCCTCCCGGCGAGATCATTGTCCGGCTGCCCGGCGAGGCGGCGCCCGCTGTTGGCGAGCGCATCGGCGTGTCGGCGGCGCGGCCCAAACTCCACCTGTTCAGCCCCGACGGCCGCAGCCGGATCGGCGGGTAGCGAATCTCTTATTGTTTAAAGGCAGTTGGGGGTTCTTGAACGGAACCGGTAAATCGCCATATTTGACTCAACCGGTTGGCCGCAAGGCAGCCGGGAACCCAGGAAGGAGCGCCGCAAGGGCTCCAACCCAAAGTCGCTTCGAGAGGACTTTGAGAATGTCTCGTGTTCCTTCCCTATCGTCGCCGTTCCTTTTGGGATTCGACGAAATCGAGCGTGCGCTCGATCGCGTCGTGAAAGGCGCAGACGGTTATCCTCCCTACAACATCGAGCGGTGCGGCCGTGACGAAGGCCAGCCTGAACGCCTCCGGATCACGCTGGCGGTCGCCGGATTTACCCGCGATCAACTCGATGTAACCACTGAGGAAAACCAGCTCGTGATCCGGGGCCGCCAGCAGGACGACAAGACCCGGCAGTACATCCATCGCGGCATCGCCGCGCGACACTTCCAGCGCACCTTCGTGCTGGCGGACGGGATGTATGTCATCGGCGCGGATCTGAAAAACGGCCTGCTGTCGATCGACCTGGCTCGTCCCGAGCCTGAACGGGTCGTTAAGACGATAGCCATCAAAGAGCACGAATAATGGAACGAGAGCGGACTCGACCGCTTAACTCTGACAAGGAGTCGAGACCATGACTGGCAATGTTATCTTTGAACCCGCCGTCTCGCTTGAGGCACTGGCAACCTTGGGCGAAGGCCACATCGCATACGTCAAACAGATTCGCTCGGAAGACGTGCCGGGACTTTTCCCGCAGGCGCCGCAGATCGCGCCGGGCCTCAAGCTGTTTGCGCTTCATGCCGCCGACGGCACGCCCATCATGCTGACCGACAGCCGCGAGGCGGCGATCGCGAATGCATGGAGCAACGAACTCGAGACCGTCAGCGTTCACTGAGCAGGCCGCAAGCCGCGCAGTGAGGCGACGATCGGAAAAACGAAGCGGCAGCGCGGCGGGCGCTGCCGCTTTTATTTTTAGGGATGGATGTCAGGCCGCCGTCGCGGGCGGCAGCGCCAGCACCGAATACAGCGCCTGTGCATCCTTGGAGGCGCGCAGCTTCTTGGCGATGTCCTGATCGCGCAGCAGGCGCGCGATGCGCGCCAGCGCCTTCAGGTGGTCGGCGCCCGCGCCTTCCGGCGCCAGCAGCAGGAAGATCAGATCGACCGGCTGGCCATCCATCGCCTCGAAATCAATCGGACGGTCCAGCCGCGCGAACAGGCCCGACAGCCTGTCGAGTTTCGGCAGCTTGCCATGCGGAATCGCCACGCCATAGCCAACAGCCGTGGTCCCCAGCTTTTCACGCTGAAGCAGCACCTCAAAAATCGACCGTTCGTTCTGTCCGGTCAGGACAGCGGCGCGGGCCGCGAGCTCCTGAAGGGCCTGCTTCTTGCTGTTGACTTTCAAAGCAGGAAGAATCGCCTCCGGTGCGACCAGATCGGTAATCGTCATGGAGCGTTCCGAGGATAAGTTAAGCCGTTGGTGTATTTGGTAAATCGGTCTCTGACCGGGCGGCGTCTAGGGCTCCTGGGACCAACCATGGCCCGCACCCTTCAAAGGCGGCGGACCATAGTTAGGCTTATTCATGGCGTCAATGGCGGGCGGCCTCGCCGACCGCCGGCGGATCGACCCAGCCCACATTCCCGTCGGGCCGCCGGTAAATAATGTTCACCCGTCCGCTGCTGCCATGCTGGAACACCATGACCGGCGCGCCGGTCAGGTCGAGTTCCATCACCGCCTCGCTGACCGAGCAGCGCTTCAGCGAAGTGGTCGCCTCGGCAATGATCACGGGATTGAATTCGCTCACCTCATCGTCGTCCGATGGCGCCTCGATGACGTAGCTCGGCGCGTCCAAGGCCGCGCCGTTGAGATCGGACAGCGCGGCGGCTGCGGCATGGGCCTTGCGCGCGGAGCGATCCTTCAGGCGGCTCTTGTAGCGGCGCAGACGCTTCTCGATCAGCAGCAGCGCCTGGTCGGCGCTGGCATAGGCGTCCGCGGCCATCGAGTCCGCTTCAAGCGTGATTCCGGAATCCAGATGAAGCGCGCAATCGGTGCGAAAACCGAAGCCGTCCTTGCTGAGTGTGATGTGACCCGAGTAGTTGCCATCGAAATACTTGCGCAGCACTTCGTCGGTGCGCTCGCTGACGCGATCACGGAGAGCTTCACCGACGCTGATGCTTTTTCCAGAGACCCGGAGTGTCATGTCTTTCCTCACTTGCTTCTTCGGACTTGCAGTCTTGCAGAGTTCGGATGAAGGAGCGTTCCGCTTCTTGAGGTCGCAGTCAAGCGGGTGCTGTGTCGCGGGACCTGTCTGTAACCGGGGAGCCAGATGTTAACGCTGTACCGAGCATGCTCTGCTTGTCGCGGCGGCGCTGCACGGACGAGGGAATACGCATGGCTTCACGATATTTCGCGACCGTGCGCCGGGCTATATCAATGCCATCCCCGCGCAATCGTTCCACGATGGTGTCGTCGGACAGGATCGCGGCCGGGCTTTCCGCATCAATCAACAGTTTGATGCGGTGCCGCACGGCTTCCGCCGAATGCGCGTCACCGCCGTCCGCGGAGGCAATCGAGGCGGTGAAAAAGTATTTCAGCTCGAACGTGCCGCGATTGGTCGCCATGTATTTGTTGGCCGTGACGCGCGACACGGTGGATTCGTGCATCTGGATCGCGTCCGCGACTGCCTTCAAATTAAGCGGCCGCAGATGCGCGACACCCTGCGTGAAGAAGCCGTCCTGCTGGCGGACGATTTCGGTCGCCACTTTCAGGATGGTGCGCGCTCGCTGGTCGAGCGCCCGCACCAGCCATGTCGCGTTCTGCAGACAATCGGTGAAATAGGATTTGTCGCCATCCTTGCGGATGGTTTTCGAGAGCTGCGAATAATAGGTCTGGTTGACCAGAACCTTCGGCAGGGTGTCGCTGTTGAGTTCGACATGCCAGCCGCCGTCCGGGCCGGGACGAACATAAACATCCGGCACCACGCTCTGCGCCTTCGCCGATCCGAACCTGAGGCCGGGCTTGGGATCCAGATGACGGATTTCACCGATCATGTCGGCGATGTCTTCATCATCGACGCCGCAGATTTTCCGCAGAGATGCGACGTCGCGCTTCGCCAGCAAATCGAGATTTTCGACCAGCGCCTGCATCGCGGGATCGTAGCGGTCGCGCTCGCGCAACTGGATCGCAAGGCATTCGCTCAGGTTACGGGCGCAAACGCCGGGCGGATCGAATTTCTGCAGCACCGCCAGCACGGCCTCGACATCCTCGCGCGAGGTGCCGAGCTTTTCATGCGCCTCGCCGAGATCGGCGGGCAGGTAGCCGGCCTCATCGACAAGGTCGATCAGGTACTGCCCGATCATGCGGCGTGCGGGATCGGCAAACGCAACGGAAAGCTGTTCGGCGAGATGATCGCTCAGCGTCGTCTCGGCCGCGACGAACGCTTCGAGATTGTAGTCGTCATCATTCGAGGCGCCACCGCCCCATTCGGTGTAAGCCGTCGGCGCGGCGTCCTGCGCGTTGCGCGCGGCGGCGTCTGACGGCTCCTCGGGAAACACGTTCTCCATGCCGGTATCGAGGGTCTGCTCGATCTCGGTGCGGCTGCCGAGGTCGGGCGACATCCAGTCCTCGGCGCCGGGCTCAAAGGCGTCGCCCGCACGCTCGCCGTCGCCTCCGGGCGCAAAGTCGGCCCCGTCGGAGAAATCCCCGTCGCCGTCGCTTTGGGCCGCCGGAGGCTCCCCGTGATCGGGCGCCCCGTCCTGATTGGCCCGCTCAAGCAGCGGATTGCGCTCAAGCTCGTCCTCGACAAACGCGACAAGGTCGAGATTCGACAGTTGCAGCAGCTTGATCGCCTGCATGAGCTGCGGCGTCATCACCAGCGACTGCGTCTGGCGGAACTCTAGTCTCTGCGTCAGTGCCATAAAATCAAGACTCGGCCCGGAAATTGGTCCGATTCTTGCTTATACTCTTCCTGAGAGCTTGTACACGGCTTGACGTGCCGAAAAGACGGGCCGCAGCAACCGCTCACCATCAAGGTGAATCAGAGCCGGAATTCCTCGCCGAGATAGAGCCGGCGCACGTCCGGATCGTTGACGATCTCGTCCGGGCTACCCTCGGTCAGAACCTCACCCGCATAGACGATATAGGCGCGGTCGGTCAGGCCGAGCGTTTCGCGCACATTGTGGTCGGTGATCAGAACGCCGATGCCGCGCTGGGTCAGATGCCGCACCAGTTGCTGAATGTCGCCGACCGCGATCGGGTCGATGCCGGCGAACGGTTCGTCCAGCAGCATGTAGCTCGGGCGCGAGGCCAGCGCGCGGGCGATTTCGACACGCCGCCGCTCACCGCCGGACAATGCAATCGACGGCGACTTGCGCAGGCGGGTGACGTTGAACTCCTCAAGCAGCGAATCGAGTTCGTGCTCGCGCTTGCGCTTGTCCGGCTCGACCACCTCCAGCACCGCGCGGATGTTGTCCTCGACCGAGAGGCCGCGAAAGATCGACGCTTCCTGCGGCAGATAGCCGATACCGAGCCGCGCGCGTTGATACATAGGGAGCTGCGTGACATCGTGACCGTCGAGTTCGACGCGCCCGCGATCAGGCTTGATGAGGCCGGTAATCATGTAAAAGCAGGTGGTCTTGCCCGCACCGTTCGGCCCGAGGATGCCGACCGCCTCGCCGCGCCGGACATACAGGCTGACGCCATGCACGATCTTGCGGGTGCCGAAACTTTTTTCGACGCCATGAATGGCAAGATATCCGGCGTGCTGCGCGCGTGGGGTTGTGCCATTGGCCGGTGCGCGAGGGCGCGGCTGTTCCCGCGCAGACTCCCTTGCCGGCTCCCGCGGCAGGTTGCGCGGGATCGGCGGCGCATCATGGGTAAAGGCAGACTCGGCTGGCGCAAGCGGTGGCGGCTCGCGGGAGACCGCCGCCATCGCGGCTTCGCGGCGCACCGGCGTAGCGGCCTCGCGCGGCGCGGGAAGCGGCTTCTCGCCGGCCGCCGGCCTGAAAATATCGCCCATCCGCGCGGCAAGCGACGTGATGTCATCGCGCAGGCTCTCCTGACGCGAACGCGCAAAGCCCTGACGTCCCCGCCCCGGGCCTTTCCGACGAAAGATGCGCAGGAAATCCACCATGCCGCTTCAGTTCAGCCCGCTACTGTTCAGGTCCGGGATAGTGTCGCCTGAGAATGATTGAGTCACGGCGTCTTGCCCACTGCCAAATGGTCCGGGGCGGGGTGATACAGGCCCAACGCACCGGGTTCAACCGTGGCGCTTCCCCTTGCCTGACAAGTCATTGAGCTTAAGCGGTTTTCCGGGCGCGGGCGAGGGCTGCGCCCCGCCGCCACCGCCCTGCTGCGCATTGCTCGGCGCAGCCTGGAACACACCCTGCACACGTCCGCTGTTCGATTCGACCCTTGAAACGCCGGTCGTCAGATCGACCACCAGCCGGTCGCCGCGCAGCACATTCTTGTCCTTGGTCAGCAGCACATTGCCATGCATGGTCACCGTGTTGGTGCGCATGTCGAACACGCCGCGATCGCCGGTGACCGTCGAATCTTTCTGCGTGACGGTGACGCCGCCCTGCGCCTCAAGCCGCTTGATCGACGAACTGCCGGCTGGCCCCGGCGTCGCCGCCTTCATCGCGGACTTCTTGCCCGACTGATCGTTGTCATAGAACACCACCAGCGTCTTGCAGAGCATGGTGGTGTCGCCCTGCACCACCTTCACATTGCCGCTGAAGGTCGCGGCCTTGTCCTTGTCGCGCATTTCGAGCGAGGCCGCGTCGATCTGGATCGGCTTGTCGCGGTTCTGCGAAAAACCCTGCATGGCGTTGGGCACGCCGGTCGCGGTGCTCTGCGCATGCGCCGCATTTACCGAACACACAACAGCGGCGATCGCGACGGCAGACAGCAGCCGCATCGCAGCGCCGTTGACGAACGAGTCATGGGCTTTCTTCATGGGAAACATCATTTCGCAGCAGCGTCCCGTGCAGGCACCGTGTTGTCTGTTGAGGCGGGCTGTTCCGGAATCAGGATCATCGACACGCCGCCGTCAAAGCGCACCAGGGCTCCGTTCTCCGATATTTTCAGGCGGTTCGCATCCAGCGTTCCGTTCAGCAGTTTGACGGCCACCGGTTTGTCGGAGGTGACCGTGCCGCCGCCGAGATCGACGGTCGCCTGCGTAAGCCGCGCTTCATAGCCGGTGGAGGATTGCAAAAAAATCCTGTCTTTCAGGTTAAGCAACTGGGTCTTGGTGTCGAACAGGCCGCTCTGCGCATCCATGGTGAGCCCCGTCTTGTCTTCCATCTGCACCTTGGCGCGCAGCTCGTGCAGTTCGACATTGTTCGGGTTGGTGACATCCTGCACCGCGGACTTGGCCCAAAGTTCATATGGCCGGTTGTCCGGCGTGAAGCCGGCCAGATGCGGCGAGTTCATCGTGATCTTGGTGCCGGAGACGCCGAGCTTGCCGATGTCGATCGGCAGCTTCGACAAAATCCGGAACGGATTGAACAGCGAAATGCCGATGATCGTAAGCATCGCGGCCGCGACAAGCACCGGCACGGCGAAGCGCATCTGGCGCACACGGCGGCTGTGACGCCGCGCCCTGGCATAGCGCGCATCCGCAGCAGCCTGATAGTTCTGGCCCTGAACCGAATACAACATGTGCTCCGAAATGCCGGATACCCCGGTCATCCTATGCAACAGCACCGCTTTTGGCAGCCCGCCATTTGCCTCAGGCGATCAGGCGCTTACACCGCCCTCGCCATTAGCCTTTGGCAAAGAGCAAAAAAGTGACCGAAACCGGGCAAACTTCGCCGCAAAGGGCGGGATTATGAATGGGCGAAGATGTCGTCGTTTTCCCAGCCCATCAGGTCCAGCTTCGCCCGTGTCGGCAGAAATCTGAAGCAGGCGTCCGCCAGGGCGGTCCGGTTCTCCCGCGCCAGCATGGCGTCGAGCTTGTCGCGCAGCGCATGAAGATGCAGCACGTCGGAAGCGGCGTAGGCGAGTTGCGCGTCGGTCAGCGTGGCCGCGCCCCAGTCGCTCGACTGCTGCTGCTTCGACAGGTCGACGCCGAGCACCTCGCGCACCAGATCCTTCAGGCCGTGACGGTCGGTGTAGGTGCGCACGAGGCGTGAAACGATCTTGGTGCAATAGACCGGCTCCGGCATCACGCCGAAGGTGTGAAACAGCACCGCAAGATCGAAGCGCGCGAAATGGAAAATCTTGGTGACCTTCGGATCGCCGAGCAGCTTCTTCAGGTTCGGCGCATCGGTGTGGCCTGCGGGAATCTGCACCACGTCCGCCGTGCCGTCGCCGTTCGAGAGCTGCACCACGCACAGCCGGTCGCGGTGTGGATTGAGCCCCAGCGTCTCGGTGTCGATCGCCACCGATTGGGTGTAGCGCGACAGATCAGGCAGGTCGCCGCGATGCAGACGGATGGTCATGGTCGATCAGAACCCTTGCTATGCAGATCAATCGAATCGGCGCGGCCTAAACTACCGTTCAAACCCCGTGCCGACGAGGAAAAAGGACCGTCAGCGCCACAGGCCCAGCGATGCCCATTTCGATTCAGGGATCGCGTCGCCGATCCTGTAGCTGAACGACAGCACCTTCATGTGGTCCGGCGATCCCTTGCAGGCGAAGGAGAACGAATACCACCTCCCCTTGCTGCGGAAGGCGCCGCCCTTGCCGGTCACGGTGTCGCCGGCATGAACCGGAAGCGAAACGGCATCGGTCTTGGCGCGGTCGGGATGATAGGGATTGGGATCGCGGTCGATCCGGTTCATCGCCTCGAGATCGCAGACCTGCTCAAGCCGCGTGTCCGGGTCGAGTTTCTTCAGGCTGGCGGCGAATCGCGGATCCATCGCCAGAGCGGATGTCACCGGCAACAGCGTGACGAGCAGGACAAAAGCTGTTTTTTGCACGCAAGCACCGCTGAAAGATGGAAGGAAGGGTGCGTGTCCGGAAAATCCGGCCTCCGGCAGGAGGTTATGTGGATGGTGCCCAGGAAAGGACTCGAACCTTCACGCCTTGCAGCACAGGTACCTGAAACCTGCGTGTCTACCAATTCCACCACCTGGGCAGTGGGCCGGTTAGTAAGGACAGGCCGCGCGCTTGTCAAATTCGGACGCGCCCCGATTCCGAAAGTTTTGCGCGCTTTTTTGCACCACGAATGGCGCCGGAATGGCCTATACAGCGCAGGGACGATGGCGTATCGCGGAAACCGGCGCCAGCGCCGTCCCGTTTGCTCCATTTGCGCAGGAATCACGCATGTCAGCCCCCATTGATACGCTTGTCACGGTCTTCGGAGGATCCGGCTTTCTCGGCCGGCATGTGATCCGGGAATTGGCCCGGCGGGACTATCGCATCCGGGTCGGCGTCCGCCGTCCGGAACTGGCCGGGCACCTGCAGCCGCTGGGCCGGGTCGGCCAGATTCACGCCGTTCAGGCCAATGTGCGCTATCCGGCCTCGGTGCAGGCGGCCGCGCAAGGGGCCAGCGTCGTGGTCAATCTGGTCGGGATTCTCGCCCCAAGCGGCGCACAGACCTTCGATGCGGTTCAGGACAAGGGCGCGGAGACCGTGGCGCGCGCGGCTGCCGCAATCGGCGCGCGCATGGTCCATGTCTCGGCCATCGGCGCCGATGCGAATTCAGCCTCCGCCTATTACCGCTCCAAGGCCGCTGGCGAAGCCGCGGTCACAGCGGTGCTTCCCTCGGCCACGATCATGCGTCCGTCGATTGTGTTCGGCCCCGAGGATCAGTTCACCAACCGCTTTGCGGGACTGGCGCGGCTCTCGCCGATGCTGCCGCTGATCGGCGGCGGCCTGACCAAACTGCAGCCGGTCTATGCCGGTGATGTCGCCACCGCCATCGCCGACGCGGTCGACGGCAAGACGCAGGCCGGCGCGGCTTACGAACTCGGCGGCCCCGAAGTGATGACCATGCGGCAGATCATCGAGGACATTCTGACAATCACCCAGCGCGACCGCATGCTGGTGCCGCTGCCGTTCGCGCTGGCGCGCCTGAAATCATTCTTCCTGCAATTAGCACCGGGCGATTTCAAGCTGACGCCCGATCAGGTCGAAATGCTGCGCGCCGACAACGTGGTGTCGGATGCGGCGAAGGCCGCCGGCCTGACGCTGGAAGGCCTCGGCATCACGCCGGATTCGCTGGAAGCGGTGACGCCGTCCTATCTCTGGCGCTATCGCAAGACCGGACAGTTCGCGCACAAGGATGCGTGAAGAATCTTTCTTACCTCTCCCCGAGGGGGAGAGGTCGACGCGCGAAGCGCGGCGGGTGGGGGGGTTCGGAAGTCCATGTCTAATATCTAGAGCCCCTCACCCCAACCCTCTCCCCACCGGGGAGAGGGAGCTCACCGCGCTGGTTTGAGACCCCTACTTCCCCAGCGCCAAAGCGATCAGCCCGAGCGTGCCGACGATCACGCGCCACCATGCGAATAGCGCGAAGCCGCGCTTGGTGACGAAATCCAGAAACGTCTTCACCACGATGATCGCGGTGATGAACGACACCACGAAGCCGACGGCGATCACCAGTCCATGGTCCATCGTCATCTCACCGCGGCTTTTGTAGAAGTCGTAGGCGAACGCGCCGACCATGGTCGGGATCGCAAGGAAGAAGGAGAATTCCGCCGCCGCGCGCTTGTCCGCGCCGAACAGCATCGCCGCCACGATCGACGCGCCCGAGCGCGACACGCCGGGAATCATCGCCGCGCACTGCGCGATGCCGATGCCGAAATACATCGGCAGCGAGAAGGCGGTGGCGTCATGATAGCGCGGATTGATATCCTGCTGGTCGACCCAGAGCAGCACCGCGCCGCCAGCGATCAGCGTGAAGCAGACCACCCACGGATTGAACAGCACGTTCTTGATGAAGCCGCCGAACAGCAGGCCGAGAATGACGGCGGGAAAAAACGCCAACAGCACGCCGATGACAAAGCGCCTTGCGGCGGGATCGGAAAACATGCCGACCGCAATGCGCCACAATCTGCCGAAATAAATCACCAGAATCGCGAGAATCGCGCCGAGCTGGATCATCACCGCGAAGGTCTTCCAGAAGTTCTCGCGGTCCAGATCCATGAACCGTTCCACAAGCAGCAGATGGCCTGTGGACGACACCGGGAGGAATTCAGTCACGCCCTCGACGACCCCGAGAACGACGGCCTTCAACAGATCAGCAAGCATCTGGGATTATCCGAAGCGCTGGAGAGTTCCGCGCCCTTGTCGCCCATTCGCCGTGTTGCCGCAACGGCAAATCCGTGAAATTGGAGGGGACGGCAAGCGTCCGTTTTGCCTGCCCGCCGGACGCCCCCCAAGTCTCGATTTGCGCGTTAACCGACCTTCGAGACCGTTTGTTAAATCTAATCTGAGCATCTGAAGCCGCATGTTCACACTGTTCCATCACCCGTTCTGTCCGCGGTCTCGCTTCGTGCGGCTGGCGCTCGGCGAGCACGGCCTCGACACCCGGCTGGTGGAAGAACTGGTGTGGGACCGCCGCGAAGCCTTTCTGATGCTGAACCCGGCGGGCGAGACGCCGGTGCTGATCGCCGAAGGCACGCCTGCGATGCCGGGGCCGAGCCTCGCCGCCGAGTTCCTCGACGAAATCCATGGCGCGCCGCTGGGCGATCATCGCCTGCTGCCGCGCGCCATGAACGACCGCATCGAGGTGCGGCGGCTGATGTCGTGGTTCAACGACAAGTTCTTCGAGGAGGCCTCGGGGCCGCTGGTCACCGAGCGCATCTACAAGCGGTTCATGAAGCCGGACCAGGGCGGCGGCCCGCCCTCGACCGACGTTCTGCGCGCGGCGAAGGCCAATGTGCGCTATCATCTGGCCTATATCGGCTGGCTGGCGCGGACCCGGAATTTCCTCGCCGGCGATCAGCTCACCTATGCCGACCTTGCCGCCGCAGCTCACCTCTCGGCGCTGGACTATCTGGGCGATGTGCCATGGAACGAGGACGACGCAGCCAAGGCGTGGTACGTGCGGATCAAATCCCGCCCGTCGTTCCGTCCGCTCCTGAGCGAGTGGATGGCGGGCGTTCCGGCCTCGGCGCATTACGTGGATCTCGACTTCTGACGACATCTCCCGATGCGGCTGCGCTGAAGGCGGCGCTCGTTGCAGAAGCCCGCGCGCATGGCTTCAGCGCCCTCGGCGTCACCGATCCCGATTCCATTGAAGGTGCGCGCGAGCGGCTGCAAACCTTTCTCGACGCCGGCGCGCACGGCGACATGGACTGGCTCGCCAACGAGCCTTCGCGCCGCGCCAGCCCGAAAGTGCTGTGGAGCGAGGTGCGGTCCGTCATCATGCTCGGGATGAACTACGGTCCGGATGAAAATCCGCTGGCGATGCTCGAACAGACGACACGCGGCAACATTTCGGTCTATGCCCGCGGCGACGACTATCACGACCTGATCAAGAAGCGGCTCAAGGTTGTCGCGCGCTGGCTGATCGCGCAGGCCGGCGGCGACGTGAAAGTGTTCGTCGACACCGCCGCCGTGATGGAGAAGCCGCTCGCCCATGCCGCCGGTCTCGGCTGGCAGGGCAAGCACACCAATCTCGTCTCGCGCGAGTTCGGATCGTGGCTGTTCCTCGGCGCGATCTTCACCACCCTCGACCTGCCGCGCGACGATGCCGATGTGAATCATTGCGGCTCGTGCCAGGCCTGCCTCGATATCTGCCCGACCGATGCGTTCCCCGCGCCGTATCGGCTGGATGCGCGCAAGTGCATCTCGTATCTGACTATCGAGCACAAGGGCGCAATCCCGCGCGAGCTTCGCACCGCCATCGGCAACCGCATCTACGGTTGCGACGATTGTCTCAGCGTGTGTCCGTGGAACAAGTTTGCGCAGGAAGGGCACGAAGCGAAGCTCGCGGCACGCGATGAATTGCGTGCGCCGAAGCTCGCTGACCTGTCGCGGCTGGACGACGCGTCGTTCCGCGCGCTGTTCACCAGATCGCCGGTCAAGCGCATCGGCCGCGACCGCTTCATGCGCAATGTGCTGATTGCGATCGGCAACAGCGGCGATCTCTCTCTGGCGCCGGAGGCGCGGCGCCTGCTCGAGGATCCCAATCCGCTGGTGCGCGGCGCGGCGGTGTGGGCGCTGTCGCGTCTGCTTTCGGATCAGGAATTTTCCGAACTCGCCGCCGCGTCAAACGACAATGACGAAAGCGTGCGGGATGAATGGGCGGCGGGGATTTCCGCTTCTCCGTCATGGCCGGGCTTGTCCCGGCCATCCACGCCTTAGCAGACCTCCGAGGAAAAAGACGTGGATGCCCGGCACAAGGCCGGGCATGACGAACTCTCATTCCGTCTGTTGCATCTCCGCTCGCCCCCGAAAGCGGGACCCATCTGGATTCCCGCTTGCGCGGGAATGAGCGGAGGTAGAGCACGCTCCCGATCGGCCTTACCCGTTCGACAACTCGCCGACCGCGCCGATCATGCGCGCGATGTCCTGCGGCCGCGACAGGCGATGGTCGCCGTCCTGCACCAGCGTCAGCACCACATCGTCACTCGGCAGACAGTGCGTCAGCGCGAAGGCATGACGCCATGGCACGTCAGGGTCCTGCGCGCCCTGAAGGATTCGCACCGGGCATCCCACGTCGATGGTGCCGCCGAGCAGGAGGTGGTTGCGGCCTTCCTCGATCAGGTTGCGGGTGATGGGATAGTCGCCGCCGTAGTCGGACGGCCGCTGCCACACACCCGTGGTCATGATCTGGTCGCGGATCTCCTGCGAGAAACCTTTCCACATCAGTTCCTCGGTGAAATCCGGCGCGGGCGCGATCAGCACAAGGCCTGCGAGCGTCGCGCGCGACGCGGGGCGCTTCGCCAGCGCGCGCGCCAGCAGCAGCGCCATCCAGCCGCCCATGCTTGAGCCCACCACCACCTGCGGCCCCTCGCAAAAGGCGTCGAACACCTTGAGGCTTTCCTCGTGCCACTGTCCGATCGTGCCGTCGGCGAAGCGGCCCGAGGACTCGCCGTGGCCGGAATAGTCGAACCGCACATAGGCGCGGCGCTGGGCCACGGCCCAGTCATCGAGCGCCTGCGCCTTGGTTCCCTTCATGTCGGAATTGAACCCGCCGAGCCAGAACACGCCGGGCCGGTCGCCCGCGCGCCGGCGCACGGCGATGCGCCGTTTTGTTCCGCCCTCGCCAACCTCGATAAAATCCGGCTAGCGCAAAGCGGAGCCATCTGCTGCATGTGTCATGGAAAACTGCCCCATCCCCAAACTGTTATGGCGGGCCGCCGCGCCATCCGTCAACGTAACCACTTGAGGGAGACGCGATGGCCGCGCTTGCGGAGCGGGCCACGGGCCTCTATGTGGAGCGGGCCTTCAGGGCGCGCGCCGCCGCGATTTGTCAGGCATTTTACGGTTTCATGGCTGATCCCGCCGATCCGCGGTAGCCTCCGGAAAATGCACCGGACAGCCCGCGCGCGCTTGCCCGGCGGGCCTTAATCCTTCAAACTGATTGCCTTGTTCACAACACTGGAGAGACCCCATTCGCCGTCCTAACAGAGCTCCGGCTCCCGCCGCAAAAGACGGGCCGCGCATCAACGATGAAATCCGCAACCTTCAGATTCAACTGATCGACCAGAACGGCACCAATGTCGGCACTGTCGAAACGGCGGTTGCGGTGAAAATGGCGATGGAGGCGGGCATGGATCTCGTCGAAATCTCGCCGAACAACAATCCTCCCGTCTGCAAGATCATGGACTACGGGAAGTTCAAGTTTCAGGCCCAGAAGAAGGCCGCTGAAGCCCGCAAGAAGCAGAAGACCGTCGAAATCAAGGAGATCAAGCTCCGCCCGATGATCGACGATCACGACTATGACGTGAAGATGCGGGCGATGCTGCGGTTCTTTGAGGAAGGCGACAAGGTCAAGATCACGCTGCGCTATCGCGGCCGTGAAATGGCGCATCAGGAAATCGGCACCAAGCTGCTCGACAAGGTGAAGGCCGCCGTGGCCGATGTCGCCAAGGTCGAACAGGATGCCAAGTTCGAGGGCCGTCAGGTGGTCATGGTGCTGGCGCCGCGCTGATTTCGGCCCCAGATCGACGCGATGGCAAGGTGCCGTCATCCTGAGATGCGAGCTCCTGCGAGCCTCGAAGGATGACCATTCAAGGCAAGGCCGTCGCCCTTCGAGGCCTCCGCTTCGCTACGGCACCTCAGGGTGACGGCGGATCGGGACTAATCGCGAAACAAAAAATGGCGCCGCATCGGCAGCGCCATTTTCATTTGAAGACTGCGCAGGCGCTTTACGCGCGGGTCGCTTCCCAGCGGCCGGAGCAAGACGTGCTCGCGGATTTGCCGCTCCACTGGCCCGAACCGGAATTGGCCGAGAGCTTGCCGCTGCCGCTGGCCTTCTGGTCGCCGCGCGCGATGGTGACGCTGACCGCGCCCGCGTCGCCGACATGGCCGGAAATATCGAAGCTGCCGTCACCGGAATAGCTGACCCGGCCGCCTTCGACCTTCACGGGATAGCTGTAGGCCGGATCGCAATTGCCGGACTGGGTGATGATGGTGACGCGCCATGCGCCATCGAACGCCGACCCGGCGCGGGCCGCGGTGGCCAGCATGACAGCCGCCGTCAGCATGGCCGCGGCAAAAGCCGCAAGGGCGAACAGGCGGAGAGCAGAATTTTCGGAAACAGCGATTGTCTTGGCGCGCGCGGCCATCTCGATCCCTCACATCTGGTGGGTGCTGGCCAAGATATAGGCAGATTGCGGCAAGACTTCTAGTGCGGCGCAGCAAATGCCCGTTACTTTTGAAAAAATATAACTATTCCAATAGCTTGTTACCGGTGTGCTTCCCAGCGGCCGCTGCACCGGGCGCCATTCAGCAGGCCGCTCCAGCGCCCCGAGCCGGAGGCTCCGGCCAGCCGTCCGCTGGCCCGGCCGGACGAACCGCCGCTGGAAATGGCGACATTCACCACGCCGTTTCCGCCGATCCGCCCGCTGATCGTGGCGCCGCCGGCGGAGACCAGCCGCCCGCCGCTGACCTGGAGCGGAAAGCTGTAGGCCGCATCGCAATTGCCGGACTGGGTGACGATCACCACCGTCCAGGGGCCATCGAACGAGGCCGCCCGGGCGGCAGAGCCGGCAAACAGGATCGCGGCGGCAAGGGCAAAGGGGGCCGACCGTTTCAGGACATTGAGAGTCATGATGCTGAGGGTCATGGAACTGGCTTTCCGGTGAAAGGACGCTGAGGTCTTTTCGGATAGTCGCCGAAGCAGTTCTTGGCGTTCAAGGGCGCCGTTAATCGTTGCCAATTCGCCGTTCCTCTGCCATAAGCCGAGCCTTCGCCGCCCGGCTGATCAAGGGCTGCCGTGGCGACGTCAATGCCGATTTTGTCCATACGGGATTTAATCGAGCATTATCAACGCTCTAACGAGCATTTCAGCCGCGAAAGCGCCCCTCGGGCGCTTTTTTCCGTGGCCAGTAGGAGAGCCAAATGCCCAAGCTGAAGACCAAATCGGGCGCCAAAAAGCGCTTCAAAGTGACCGGCACCGGAAAAGTGGTGTCCGCCCATGCAGGCAAGCGCCACGGCATGATCAAGCGGACCAAGAAGCAGATTCGCCAGCTCCGTGGCACGCGGATCCTGTTCAAGACCGACGGCGACAACGTCAAGAAGTACTTCTTGCCGAACGCCTGAAGCGGTTCACCGGGCCGCCCTCGCGCGGCCACCTGTTTTCACTTTTCCAGTTGAAGGACATGCATCATGTCTCGCGTTAAACGCGGCGTCACAGCTCACGCCAAGCACAAGAAAGTCTACGACGCCGCCAAGGGTTTCCGTGGCCGCCGCAAGAACACCATCCGCGCCGCAAAGGCCGCCGTCGACAAGGCCGGCCAGTATGCATTCATCGGCCGCAAGCTGAAGAAGCGCAACTTCCGCGCGCTCTGGATCCAGCGCATCAACGCCGCTGTCCGCCCGTTCGGCATGACCTACAGCCGATTTATCAACGGCCTCGCCAAGTCGGGCGTCGTTGTGGATCGCAAGGTGCTGTCGGATCTGGCTATCAACGAGCCGGCGGCATTCCAGGCGATCGCTGAAAAGGCCAAGGCCGCGCTCGCGGCGTAAGGTCTGCTCGGCAATACGCCAGCCCGCTTGCTGTGAGGCCTATCTTTGTCATGCCCGGGCCTGTCCCGGGCATCTCGACAAGCTGGGCACGATCGCGCAGAGCTTGATCGGGATGGCCGGAATAGATCCGGCCATGACGGATAAATCATTCATCCGAACCCGACAGGCTTTCCATGTCTGATCTCGCCCGACTTGAATCCGAAATCCTCGATGCCATTGCCGCGGCTTCCGATGAAGCCGCGCTCGAAGCCGTGCGTGTCGGTGCGCTCGGCAAGAAGGGCTCGATCTCCGCGCTGCTCGCAACGCTCGGCAAGATGTCGCCGGACGAGCGCAAGACCGAAGGCGCGAAAATCAATCTCGCCAAAGATTCAGTGACGCAAGCGCTCACCGCCCGCCGCGACATTCTCAAGAACGCCGCGCTCGATGCCCGCCTCGCCTCCGAGACCATCGACGTCACGCTGCCGACCCGCGAGACGCCCGCCGAGCAGGGCCGCATTCATCCGCTCTCCCAGGTCTGGGACGAACTCGTCGCCATCTTCGCCGACATGGGCTTCTCGGTGGCGGAAGGCCCCGACATCGAGACCGACGATTTCAACTTCACCAAGCTGAATTTTCCGGAAGGCCATCCGGCGCGGGAAATGCACGACACGTTCTTCTTCAACCGCAAGGAAGACGGTTCGCGGCCGCTGCTGCGCACGCACACATCGCCGGTGCAGGTCCGCACCATGCTGTCTCAGAAGCCGCCGATCCGCGTGATCTGCCCGGGCCGCACCTATCGCATCGACAGTGACGCGACCCACACCCCGCAGTTCCATCAGGTCGAAGGCCTTGTGATCGACAAGGGCTCGCATCTCGGCCACCTGAAATGGATTCTCGCGGAATTCTGCAAGGCGTTCTTCGAGGTCGACAACGTCAACATGAAATTCCGTCCGTCGTTCTTCCCGTTCACCGAACCATCGCTGGAAGTCGATATCCAGTGCCGCCGCGACAAGGGCGAAATCCGGTTCGGCGAAGGCGAGGACTGGCTGGAGATTCTCGGCTGCGGCATGGTGCATCCGAACGTGCTGCGCGCCTGCGGCATCGACCCCGACGTCTATCAGGGCTTTGCCTGGGGCATGGGCATCGACCGCATCGCGATGCTGAAATACGGCATCAACGACCTGCGGCAAATGTTCGAGAGCGACACCCGCTGGATCAACCATTACAGCTTCAAGCCGCTGGATGTGCCGACCCTGGCGGGAGGGCTGAGTTCGTGATGCTGGCCACGAACGCTGTCTGTCCTATGGGATCAGGACACCGCTCCGATGTTCCCTCCCCCCTTGCGGGGGAGGGGCAGGGAGGGGGGTAGCTGCGCATGCCGCATGCAACAATCCGAGCGAATCATCGCAACCGGGCGAAGCAGCTTCGTCAAACGATGACTCGTGCCGAAACACTGCTGTGGCGATACATCAAGGCCCACAGGATTGATGGCTTGGGATTCCGACGCCAGATGCCGCTGGGAAACTATGTTGTCGATTTTGTCTGTCTCTCCGCAAAGCTCATTATTGAACTCGATGGTGAAACCCACGATTTCGTTTCACGGCAAATTGCAGACGGCAGGCGCGATGCGTTCCTGACATCCGCGGGCTTCAGAGTCTTGCGTTTTACCAACGATCAGGTGCTGTCAAACCTTGCCGGTGTGATCGAAACCATCCGCGAAACGGCTCATGTGAGCGCACCCCCCTCCCTGTCCCTCCCCCGCAAGGGGGGAGGGAACGATGAACTCATCCTGTCCTGTATAGCTGGCGATCAACTTCGAGGTCCGCAGTCATGAAATTCACCCTCTCCTGGCTGAAAGAGTATCTCGACACGGACGAGCCGCTCGAAAAGATCGCCGACAAGCTCACCATGATCGGGCTTGAAGTCGAGCATATCGACGACAAGGCTAAGGCGCTGGCGCCGTTCGTCATCGCGAAAGTGATCTCCGCCGAGCAGCATCCGAATGCCGACCGCCTGCGCGTGTGCATGGTCGATTACGGACAGGTCGCCGGTGGCGACAAGCCGCTGCAGGTGGTCTGCGGCGCGCCGAACGCGCGCGCAGGTCTGATCAGCGTGTTCTCGCCGCCCGGCACCTATATTCCGGGCAAGAACATCACCCTGAGCGTCGGCACCATTCGCGGCGTCGAAAGCCATGGCATGCTGTGCTCGGCCGCCGAGCTTGAACTCTCCGAGGATCACGACGGCATCATCGAGCTTCCCGCCGACGCACCCGTCGGCAAGGCCTATGCGGAATGGGCCGGCCTCGGCGATCCGGTGATCGAGATCAACCTGACCCCGAACCGTCAGGACTGCACCGGCGTTCACGGCATCGCGCGCGATCTCGCCGCCGCCGACATCGGCAAGTTCAAGGATCAGCCGCCAAAGCCAATCAAGGGTGAATTCCCCTGCCCGGTGAAGGTCACCATCGAGGACGAGACACTGTGTCCGGGTTTCGCGCTGCGTCTTGTCCGCGGCGTGAAGAACGGCCCCTCGCCGGAATGGCTGCAGCGGCGCCTGACCTCGATCGGCCTGCGTCCGATCAATGCGCTGGTGGACATCACCAACTTCATGACCTTCGACCGGGCGCGTCCGCTGCATGTGTTCGATGCGAAGAAGGTGAGGGGCAATCTCACCGTGCGCCGCGCGCGCAACGAGACCATCATCGCCCTCGACGGCAAGACCTATGCGCTGGACGACAGCGTGTGCGTGATCGCCGACGAGCATGGCGCGGAATCCATCGCCGGCATCATGGGCGGCGAAGCCTCGGGCTGCGACGAAAACACCACCGACGTGCTGATCGAATCGGCGCTGTGGAACGAAATCAACATCGCCCAGACCGGCCGCAAACTCGGCATCAATTCGGACGCGCGCTATCGTTTCGAGCGCGGCGTCGATCCGGCCTTCATGGTGCCGGGCCTCGAAATGGCGACAAAACTCGTCATGGACCTGTGCGGCGGCACGCCGTCCGAGATCACGGTCGCCGGCCGCTCGCACGGCGACGACCGCATCATCGAATTCCCCTTGAGCGAAGTGAAGCGTCTCGCCGGCATCGAAGTGCCTTTGCCGCAGGTCAAGACCATTCTCGCGCATCTCGGCTTCATGATCGCGGGCGCAGGCCCGGTGGTGAAGGTCGCGGTGCCGTCATGGCGCAGCGACGTGCACGGCAAGGCCGACATCGTGGAAGAGATCGTGCGCATCGTCGGCGTCGACAGCGTGCCGCTGACGCCGTTCGAGCGCGGCGACGCGCCGCGCAAGCCGGTGCTGACCCAGCTTCAGCTTCGCACCCGCCGTGCCAAGCGCGCGCTGGCGGCGCGCGGCATGCTCGAAGCCGTGACATGGTCGTTCGTGTCGAAGACGCAGGCCGACCTGTTCGGCGGCGGCCAGCCTGATCTGACGCTCGCCAATCCGATTGCGTCCGACCTTTCCGACATGCGCCCCTCGCTGATCGCGGGTTTGATCGCGGCGGCGCAGGCCAATGCGGATCGCGGCTTTCCCGATGTGGCGCTGTTCGAGGTCGGCCAGATCTTCAAGGGCGACAAGCCCGAGGACCAGTTCATGGCGGCAAGCGGCGTGCGCCGCGCGCAGGCCTCAAGCAAAGGCATCGGCCGTCAGTGGTCGGGCAGCTTCACGGTCGATGCGCTGGACGCCAAGGCCGATGCGCTTGCCGTGCTCGCCGCCGCAGGCGCACCGATGCAGGGGTTACAGATCGTCTCCGCGAAAGAGTCGAAGAACTTTCCGCAATGGCTGCATCCCGGCCGCTCCGGCGCGATCCAGATCGGCCCGCAGAATGTGCTCGGCTATTTCGGCGAGTTGCATCCGCGCACGCTGGAAGCCCTGAAGGCTGACGGCCCGCTGGTGGCGTTCGAGGTCATTCTCGAGCGCATCCCGGATGCCAAGGCGAAGCCGACCCGCGCCAAGCCGCTGCTGGAGCTGTCGCCGTTCCAGCCGGTGTCGCGCGACTTCGCGTTCATTGTCGATCGCGGCGTCAAGGCGGGCGACATCGTGCGCACCGCGCAGGCGGTCGACAGGAAGCTGATCACCGGCGTGACCGTGTTCGACGTCTATGAAGGCAAGGGCATCGACGACGGCAAGAAATCAATCGGCATCGCGGTGACCTTACAGCCGCGCGAGAAGACCTTGACCGATCAGGAAATCGACGCGGTGGCGGCGAAGATTGTCGCGGACGTCACCAAGAAGACCGGCGGCGTGTTGCGGGGGTAGGACGCCTCTTCACCTCTCCCGTGGGGAGAGGCCGCCCGGTGAAGCTCGCATGGCGAGCGAAGACGGGCGGGTGAGGGTGTAGAATCTCTCGACAGATTTAGAGCCCCTCACCCCAACCCTCTCCCCGCCGGGGAGAGGGAGCCGATCTCGCCTGATGCGACAACGAGGAACAATTCAGGTCAACGACGAACATCAATTCCGCGGCCACGCCACGCCGCGCGGGCCTGTCGGCAGCGGCTCCGCCGTCGCGCGAGCCGGTGCGCGCTTCTTCTTCGCTGGCGCATCCGCCACCGGCGCAGCCTTGAGCGCGCCGATCTTGCGCAGCGCCGCCTCCGCCGCGCGTTCGCCGCTTTCCCACGCGCCGCCGACGGTGCCCCACTGGGTTTCATGCACGGCGTCGCCCGCGAAGAACACGCTGCCCATCGGCTCCATCATCACCTTGCGCGCAAGCTGGCCGCCCGGAGACGGCGCCGACATCGCGCCGAACACATGGGGCATATCGTTCCAGCGTGTCGCCGTGGTGCGTTTGGCCATGGCCTTGACGTCGGAGCCGAACAGTCTGGTCAGCCAGTCCGAGGCGAAGGCGACCATCGCGGCCTCTCCCTTCGCCGACAGCTCCGCGCCGAACGATCCGGCGACATCGACCTGACACAGCGACGAGCCGCCGGTATTGGCGAGCAGGAATCCCGTCGCACGGTCGGCGCTCTGCTCGATCACGATGTCATCGCGCGACAGGCCAAGCGGATTGCCCGGCAGTTCAAGCGCGATGTGATCGTAGCTGCCGAGCATCAGCTTCGACGCCGCATCCTGCTGACGCTTCGGCAATTCGGGCGCAAACCTGATCTTGCCCGAGAGCAACGCGTTGGTGGACGCTGTGAGAATGACGGCTTTCGCAGTCATCGTACCCGCCGATGTTTCGATCTGCGCGTCCTTGCCGCTCCACGCGATGCGCGTCACCGGCGTTGCGAGCACAACGGGAAGACCGTCGGCGAGTTTGGTGATCAGCGTGCCCAGGCCTTGACGGCACGCCAATGGATTGTCGCGCGGCGCCATGGCCGCAAGATCGAGCGCGGAAAGACCTTTCAGGTCTCGTCCCGTCGGCTGCGTGCCAAGAACGAAATCCGTGGTACCGGCCCAGACGCCGAGATCCTTCGGCAGCGCCTCCGCCGCCGGCATATCGGCCTTGCCACGCACCGCGTCGCCGATGGCGCGGTTGGCGCGCACCAGAGTGGCGAGAAAATCCTCAGCCTCGCCCGCGCGCGCGTTGCGGCGGCCGATCCGGATACGCTGGCCGCGCGGCGCCGGCATCAAATCCATCCCGGCGCCGCGCGCCAGCTTGGCGATCGGGCTGCTGTCCGGATTGTAAAGCCAGCGCGCGCCCCGATCGAACGGAACATCGAACGCGGATGTCTCGGTGACACAGCGCCCGCCGATGGCGGAGGCCGCCTCGATCACGACCACCTTGCGACCGGCGGCCGCGATGCGGCGCGCGGCGGCGATGCCCGCGGCGCCGCCGCCGATGACAACCACCTCGGCATCGCGCGGCAGAGGCGCGGCGAAGGCGCGCGCCATGAACGACGACGCCATCATCGCGGATGAGCCGGCCAGAAGGTCACGCCGGGTAATTGTCATGTCATGGTTTCCAGAATTCGACCAAAAACGGGAGTGCGGGGCGAAATTGCCGTATCATGAGGCTTCCGGCAACGGTCATGGTGAATGTTTGATGAGCGGCACCCTTGACGCATGAACTAAATTGAAATTGCTTTCGACCAAACTGGGTCAAGGCAAAACAAGCCAGCAAGAAAGCGGCCGGAATGCGCCGCTCGGGGGGAAGAACCCATGGGCTTCGTGCTCGATACCGTCGGCAAGATCATTGCCGGTTACCTCCAGAAAGAGGTTCCGGGCTATGAACCGTTCACGCCCAGCGATCCGGAGCGGCTGCGCGGGCTGATCGAGCCCGGCGATGTGCTGCTGGTCGAAGGCAACAACCGCGTCTCCGGCATCATCAAGTACCTCACCCAGTCCACATGGTCGCATGCGGCGCTGTATGTCGGTCCGGTCGATGGCGCGGTTGAGCCCGATGGCGAGCAACATGTGCTGATCGAAGCCAACATCGGCGAAGGCGTCACCTCCGCGCCGCTGTCGAAATACTTTTCCTATCACACCCGCATCTGCCGCCCTGTCGGGCTGTCCTATGAAGACCGCACCACGGTGTGCCGCTACGCCATCAACCGCATCGGCTTCGGCTACGACACAAAAAACATTCTCGACCTGATGCGCTATCTCATTCCGCTGCCGATCCCGCAGCGCTGGCGGCGGCGCATGATCGCGCTGGGCTCGGGCGATCCGACCAAGATCATCTGCTCGGCGCTGATCGCGCAGGCCTTCGGCGCGGTTCGCTATCCGATCCTGCCCAAGATCACGCAGGCGGCCAGCCGTCAGGCGCGGCGCGAGATTCTGCACATCCGCGATTCCTCGCTCTACATGCCGCGCGACTTCGACATCTCGCCCTATTTTGAAATCGTCAAGCCGACCATCGTCCGCGGCTTCGACTACACGGCCCTGCACTGGGCCGACACGACCCGGCCGTCCCCGGAGGTGGCGGACGAGACCGATCCCTTTCCAGAGGGAGTCTTCCAAACGTCAGAAGCACCGCTCGCGCCTGTTGCGGCGTTTGAGCAGGATCAGGCGGAACGCAAGCCGGCGCCCGAACTCGCGGCCTGAGCAGGACTCCGACCTCGAACGGAGCGGATAAACATGTCGTCATTCCGGGGCGCGAGCTTTGCGAGCGAGCCCGGAATTCCGAAATTGTTTCCGATGAACTCTTCTGGATTCCGGATCAGCCGCGATGCGGCTGTCCGGAATGACGTGAAATCGGACATTTCAGCGACACAACATGTGGCAGCGTTATCCTGAGGTGCGAGCCGCGTTTGCGGCGAGCCTCGAAGGATGCATGGCTGCGAAACGCAACCCTCTCCGCCATCCTTCGATGGCTCGCAAGTGTTCGCACCTCAGGATGACGATATTCCGCAAGCCGGCGTAGCCCGGATGGAGCGCTTGCGAAATCCGGGGCTTTCGATCGCATCCACGGACCCGGATTGCGCTGCGCTTCATCCAGGTTACGCAAGTTGCGGCGCCGATAGCGCCCGACGACAAATCGCCACTTGCCAGACACCTTCCCCATACATAACTCTCGCCGGGTTTGATGGAGGGTTGCCCATGCTCGACGCCGCCACCAAGGCGCTGTCCCAGATCCTGTCGCAGCCGATGCGCGCCATTTTGTGGAAGTCGGTCGGTCTTGCTTTGGTGCTGATTGTCGTTGCGGCGGTGAGCCTGCAGCGGCTCCTGAGCTGGCTCGCCGGATCGGGCGAGGTCTGGGCCGAGACCATGGCCGGCTCCGACTACCATACCCTCATCACCATCATTTCGTGGATCGTCTCGATCGCGGCCGGCCTCGGCATCGTGGTCGGCGCGGTGTTCCTGATGCCCGCGATCACCTCGCTGGTCGCCAGCGTGTTCGTCGATGACGTCGCCGACATTGTCGAGCGCGAGCACTATCCCGCCGAGATGCCGGGCAAGGCGCTGCCGATCGGTCTTGCGGTCACCGAAGGCGCCAAGACGGCGCTGCTGACCGTGCTGGTCTATATCGTCGCGCTGCCCTTTGTGCTGTTCGCAGGCGCGGGCTTCATCGTGTTCTTTATCGCGACAGCCTGGCTGCTCGGCCGCGAATACTTTGAACTCGCCGCGATGCGCTTCCGTGACCCGGAAGACGCCAAGCTGCTGCGCAGGCAGAACAGCGCCACGGTGTTTACAGCGGGGCTGTTCATCGCCGCCTTCGTGTCGATCCCGATTGTGAATCTGGCCACACCCCTGTTCGGCATGGCCTTCATGGTCCACATGCACAAGCGCCTGTCCGGCCCGCGGCCCGAATTGCTGGAGCCGGTGCGCCGGACGAGTGTGCCGAGTGTGTGATGTAATCTCGATTTCTCTGCGTCATGGCCGGGTTTATCCCGGCCATCCACGTCTTGATTCGATCAAAGTTAAAGACGTGGATGCCCGGAACAGGTCCGGGCATGACGAACGAGAGATTCACGTTCACGCCGGAACCGTCTTCTCTGGCCAGCGGCACAGATCGTTGATGATGCAAACCTCGCAGCGCGGCTTGCGCGCGATGCAGGTGTAGCGTCCGTGCAGGATGAGCCAATGATGGGCATGCCGCGCGAACCGCGGCGGCACGATCTCAAGCAATCCAAGCTCCACCGCCAGCGGCGTCTTGCCGGGCGCCAGCCCGGTGCGGTTGCCGACGCGAAACAGATGGGTGTCCACCGCGATGGTCGGCTCACCGAACGCGATGTTCAGCACAACGTTCGCGGTCTTGCGTCCGACACCGGGCAACGCTTCCAGCGCCGCGCGGTCGCGCGGGACCTCGCTGTCATGAAGCGCGATCAACTGCTCTGACAGAGCGATGACATTCTTGGCCTTGGTCCGGTAGAGCCCGATAGTCTTGATATAGTCGCGCAGCTTCTCCTCGCCGAGCGCCACCATCTTCTCCGGCGTATCCGCCACCGGAAACAGATGCCGGGTCGCCCGGTTGACGCCGACATCGGTGGCCTGCGCGGACAATGCCACCGCGACCAGCAGCGTGTACGGATTGAGATGTTCCAGTTCGCCCTTGGGCTCCGGATTGGCGCGCTCAAAGCGGCTGAACGCCTCGGTCACCTCGGCTTCGGTCCAGGGTTTCGGCTTTGCCGATTTTTTCCTTATTGGCTTTGCCGGTCCGGATTTCGCTGCCTTGGGCGCTCGCGTGGCCGGACGTTTTGCCGGAGATTTTGAACGGGACGGGATCGCCTTTTTTGCCATGATCCCGGTATAGGCATGATCCGGAAATGTGGGAACAGGTTTCGGCGGCGGTCGCGCCAAAAATGCGTTAAGGTGGCTCCATGAGCGACAACGATCTCGATCACCACCGGCAAATCGCCGACACCGTGCTCTTCAGCGCGCGGCTGACACCGCATCGCTCGCTCAGCCGCAATGGCTTCATCGTGCTGATGGTCTTTGTCACTCTCGTCAGTTTCGCGGCGGGCCTCGCATTCCTGCTGATGGGCGCCTGGCCGGTATTCGGATTCTTCGGCCTCGACGTCCTGATCATTTACTGGGCGTTCAAGCTGAACTTCCGTCACGCCAAGGCCATCGAGGACATTCTGGTGACGCCGTATGAAATCCGCGTTCGGCGCGTCAGCCATCGCGGCCATGCGATGGAATGGACTCTCAATCCGATGTGGGTGCAGCTCGAGCGCAAGGAAGACGACGAGTTCGGCATCGAGAAACTTTATCTGGTGTCGCGCGGGCGGCGCCTCTCCATCGCCAGCTTCCTCGGACCCGATGAAAAGGAGAGTTTCTCCAAGGCGCTGCTGGAAGCCCTGCAGACGGCGAAGCGCGGCCCGACGCTGAATCCTGTCACCTGAGAACATCACCGGAAATCAAGCGGGATTTCGCCCCGTCATGGCCGGGCTCGTCCCGGCCATCCACGTCTTTGTGAGGCAGGCTTGTCAAGGCGTGGATGCCCGGAACAAGCCCGGGCATGACGAGATACGAATGAAGCCAGTCTCTGAAGCAGGAAACGGGTGGCTGCGCGGCAGCCGGCGGCCTAGATCATGATGGACACCGCATAACGGATGCCGCCATGATGACCAACGCGATGAAAGAATTCTCCCTCGACGACCTGCATCTTGCGCGCCCTTCCAAACAGGGCGCGGCGCTGCGCGATTACGATTCCGTGCGCCGCGCGATCGGGTTCATCTCCGAGCAATGGCGCACGCAGCCGACCATCGAGGCGATGGCGGATGCCGCGCATCTAACGCCCGACGAACTGCATCATCTGTTCCGCCGCTGGGCTGGGCTGACGCCGAAAGACTTCATGCAGGCGCTGACGCTGGATCACGCCAAGCGTCTCCTGCGCGATTCCGCCAGCGTGCTCGATGCCGCCTACGATTCCGGTCTGTCCGGGCCGGGACGGCTGCATGATTTGTTCGTCACCCATGAGGCGATGTCGCCGGGCGAATGGAAGAAGGGCGGCGAAGGCATGATGCTGCGCTATGGCTTTCATCCCTCGCCGTTCGGCATGGCTGTGGTCATCACCAGCGAGCGCGGCCTTGCGGGTCTCGCGTTCGCCGACGAAGGCGAGGAAATGCCGGCGCTGGCCGACATGCAGCGGCGCTGGCCGCTGGCGACCTATATCGAATCGTTCGCGGAAACCGCGCCGTTCGCCAAACGCATTTTCGATTCGACACAGTGGCGCGCGGACCAGCCGCTGCGCGTGGTGCTGATCGGCACCGACTTTGAAGTGCGGGTGTGGGAGACGCTGCTGAAAATTCCGATGGGCCGCGCCTCGACCTACTCGGATGTCGCCTGCAAGATCAATTCCCCGAAAGCCTCGCGCGCCGTCGGCGCGGCGGTGGGCCGCAATCCGATCTCGTTCGTGGTGCCGTGCCATCGCGTGCTCGGCAAGAGCGGCGCGCTCACCGGCTATCACTGGGGCATCACGCGCAAGCGCGCGATGCTCGGCTGGGAAAGCGGACAGGCGGCGGGGGAATAACCTATCAACCAGCGAATCTTTCTTCCCCTCTCCCCTTGTGGGAGAGGGTGGCGAAGTCGAGCGGAGCGAAACTGAGCCGGGTGAGGGGTTAGTTCCTCACTTAAGCATCGAACCCCTCACCCGCCCTCGCGTTGCTCGGGCACCCTCTCCCACAAGGGGAGAGGGGAAGAGTTACCCCGCCAGATCCTTCACCGACGCCACCGTCGAATCCGCGTTGAGGCGATAGACCACCGGCGCGCCGGTGCCGAGCTCGCGCTTGAGAATCTGCTCAGGCGTCAGCTTTTCGAGCACCATGATCAGCGCACGCAGCGAATTGCCGTGCGCCGCGACCAGGGTGCGCTGGCCGCGCAGCACGCAGGGCAGGATTTCCTGCACATAATAGGGCAGCGTGCGCGCCAGCGTGTCCTTGAGGCTTTCGCCGCCCGGCGGCGGCACGTCGTAGGACCGGCGCCAGATCAGCACCTGCTCCTCGCCCCACCTGGCGCGGGCGTCATCCTTGTTCAGGCCGGACAGATCGCCATAGTCGCGCTCGTTCAGCGCGAGATTACGGGTGACCGGAATGCCGCTCTGGCCCATCTCGTTCAGCGCGAGATCGAGCGTGCGCTGCGCGCGCGTCAGATCCGACGTGAACGCGACATCGAACGACAGGCCCTCATCCTTGAGCTTGCGGCCCGCCGCGATGGCTTCCCTGACGCCGAGGTCGGTGAGGTTCGGGTCCTTCCAGCCGGTGAAAAGATTCTTCAGATTCCATTCGCTCTGGCCGTGACGCACCAGCACAAGAAGACGTTCGCTCATTCGTTCCGTTCCGATTTCCAGTTTGTTACTTGTCACCAAGGCCGAGCACATCGGCCATGGTGTAGAAGCCCGGCTTCTTGTCCCGCGCCCACATCGCCGCCTTCAGCGCACCGCGCGCGAAGATCATGCGATCCTCCGACTTGTGCGACAGCTCAAGCCGCTCATAAGGACCAGAGAAAATCACCGTGTGATCGCCCGTCACCGTGCCGCCGCGCAGGGTCGCGAACCCGATATCGCCGGGATTGCGTGCGCCGGTATAGCCGTCGCGCGCGCGCACCGAGCGCTGGTCGAGGTTGATGCCGCGCCCTTCGGCGGCGGCCTGACCGAGCAGATAGGCGGTGCCGGACGGCGCATCGACCTTCTGGCGGTGATGCATCTCCAGAATTTCGATGTCGAAATCCTCGTCCAGCGACTTCGCCACCTGTTTGACCAGCGCGGCGAGCAGATTGACGCCAAGACTCATGTTGCCAGACTGCACGACAACGGCCTGCGAGGCGACGCTGCGGATCACCGCATTGTCCGACGCCGAGAGGCCCGTGGTGCCGATGACATGAACGATGCCGCGCTGGGCGGCGATGGCGACATTGGCGATCGTCGCGGCCGGCACGGTGAAGTCGAGAATGCCGTCGGCATCCTTCGACATGGCCCAGAGATCGGCGGACAGCTCGACGCCATTGCCGGCAAGTCCGGCGAGCAGGCCGGCATCCTTGCCGAGCAGGTCGGACCCCGGCGCTTCCAGCGCGCCCACAAGGGTGACCCCGTCGGTCTCGTCGATGGCGCGGATCAGGGCCCGGCCCATCCGTCCTCCGGCCCCCGCAACAATCAGGCGCATATCGGCCATTTCCAGCCCTCAAAACCCGTTTCAGAACTTGCTTTTGGCGGTATAGCGGCGGGACGTCACGGCGGCAACCGCGCCCCGCCGCGCGGCTGCCTCGGCCTGGAGTCATGCCCGGGTCACGCACGCGGCCTATTGAGGGATTTTAACAAGGACACCCCATGCGTTTGCTGCTCCCGGTCTTTGCCCTGATCCTTGCCATCGCAGCCTCGCCGGCGCCGGGGTCCGCGGCGGAGCGGATCGGCGGCGACAATGCCTTCTCGTTCGTGGCGCTGGGCGACATGCCCTACAACCTGCCGGAGGACGATGCGAAGTTCGACCGGCTGATCGCCGCGATCAACGCGCTCAAACCCGCCTTCACCCTGCACATGGGCGATATCAAGTCCGGCAACCTGCCCTGCAGCGACGAGGTTCTGAAAAAGAGCTACGACCAGATCCAGACGTTTCAGGGAGCGCTGGTCTACACCATCGGCGACAACGAGTGGCTCGACTGCCATCGCAAGGCGGCGGGCGGCTACAATCCGCGCGAACGCCTCGCCCGGCTGCGCGAGATGTTTTTCGCCAATCCGGCGAAATCTCTCGGCCAGTCGCCGCTCGATGTGGAGAGCCAGGCGCAACTGATGCCGGAATTCTCAGCCTATGTGGAGAACACCCGCTTTGCGAAGAACGGCGTGATGTTTTTCACCGCGCATGTGCCCGGCTCGAACAATGGTTTCGAGGCGCAGGACCTTGAAGGGGTGCAGGAGTTCTTCGCCCGCGACAAGGCCAATGTCGCCTGGATCAATGCGAGTTTCGCCAAGGCGAAGGCCGACAATGCCAAGGCGATTGTGATGTTCATGCAGGCCGAGTTCGACGAGTCGCGCTTTCCGAACGGCGCGATGCCGCGCCAGTCCGGCTTCACCAGCACGCTCGACGCCATCGAGGCCGGCGCAAGATCATTCGGCAAGCCGGTGCTGCTGATCCATGGCGACGAACACCATTTCTCGATCGCGCCGCTGCGCAACAGCAAGGGCAAGCCGATCCCCGGCGTCAACAAGCTGATGGTCTACGGCGACACACTGGTGCATGCCGTGCGCGTCGTGGTCGATCCGGACAGCAGCAACGTGTTCGGTTTCGTGCCGCTGATCGTGCCGGAAAACGGGATGGGGAAGTAGGGATTCGTCATCCTGAGGTGCGAGCTCTTGCGAGCCTCGAAGGATGGCGAATGTGACGTGCCGTCGCCCTTCGAGGCCTCCACTTCGCTACGGCACCTCAGGGTGACGGCACACCCTTGAACGCCCTTACGGCTGTTCGCCGTCGTAACCTTCGATGATGACGATCTCGCCGTTGGAATGGGGCGCGCGCGCCTTGATCAGGTCCTGATATTCCGGCGAGTGGTAGCAGGCGAGCGCGGTCGCATAGTCCTTGAATTCAAGCACGACATTGCGCGAGCGCGCCGGGCCTTCATGAGCCTCATGGGCGCCGCCGCGCACCAGAAACTTCGCGCCGTATTTTTTGAACACCGCGCCGTTGTTGGCGACATAATCGCGCCGGTAGGCATCCATGTCGTGAATGTCGATGCGTGCAATCCAGTAGCCCTTGGCCATTGTTGTTCTCCCCTTCTTGCTTGAACGCTGTCCGGATTCACATTTCGTCATGCCCGGCCTTGTGCCGGGCATCCACGTCTTTAGCCTGCCTGACGAAGAAGACGTGGATGGCCGGGATAAACCCGGCCATGACGATCGAGCGTGTTTCAGCGGGCACGCTGTTACGCACCCGCAATCTCCGCGACAATCGCATCCGCCGCCGCTTTCGGGTCCGCTGCCTCCACCACGGGACGGCCGACCACGAGATAATCCGCACCCGCCGCTATCGCACGGCCGGGCGTCATGATGCGCTTCTGGTCGCCCACCGCGCTACCCGCGGGGCGGATGCCCGGCGTCACCAGCGCCATCTGCGGGCCGACAACGCCGCGCACGGTGGCGGCCTCCTCGCCCGAGCAGACCAGACCGTCGACGCCGAGCGCCTGCGCCTGCAGCGCGCGCGCTTCGACCAGATCCGACACGCCGAGCCGGTAGCCCGCCGCGTGCAGATCGTCCTCGTCGTAGGAGGTGAGCACCGTGACCGCGAGAATTTTCAGCGAAGGTCCGCGCGCTTCGACCGCGGCCTTCATGGTTTGCGGATAGGCATGCACGGTCGCGAAGGTCGCGCCCAGCTTGGCGATGCTCTCGATGCCCTTGGCGACCGTGTTGCCGATGTCGTGCAGCTTGAAATCGACGAACACTTTCTTGCCACGCGCCGCGAGCTTCGGCACCAGTGCGAGGCCGCCGGCGTAACCGAGCTGGTAGCCGACCTTGTAGAATGTCACGCTGTCGCCGAGCCTGTCGATCAGCGCCTCGGCGGCCTCGACGCTGGAGAGATCAAGCGCGACGATCAGCCGGTCGCGGGCGTCAACATGGGCTGGTTTCATGGTGCCTCACATCATTTGCTGGGCGACATCGACAAGCTGGCGCAGCGTTCCGCGCAGCAGTTCGGCGTCGGCGGGATTTTTCAGGCGATCCATCTCATCGAAAGCCTGATCGGCGAATGACAGCCCCATCTGTTTCGGCACCACCGTCGCGCCGCAGCCCAGCGCGAGAATCTGGCGCAGCGCCATCAGCACGCGCAAGCCTCCGAACTTGCCGTCCGACGCCGCGCCGATCGCAAAGGCGCGTTCGCGAAACACCTGACCGAAGGTCTCGTTGCGGTCGCGCACCCGCGTCACCCAGTCGATCGCGTTTTTCAGAAGCGGCGGCACCGAGGAATTGTATTCGGGGCTGACGATGAAGACGCCGTGATGCGCGCCGATCATGCGCTTGAGACTGACGGCGTTGGCGGGCACGCCCGATTTCGCCTCAAGGTCGCCGTCGTAGATCGGCAGCGGATAGTCGGCGAGCGAGATCAGCGTGACATCGACATCCAGCAGCGCCAGTTCCTTGACCGCCACGGCGGCCAGCCGCGCATTGATCGAGCCGGTGCGAAGCGAACCGGGAATGACGAGGATTTTCAGTGCGGCCATGGGGCCAGAACTAAAGCGTTTTCCGGGTGAGGGAAAGCCGGTTTCGCATCTGGCACATCATTCCGGGGCGCGGGACAATCACCGGCCTCGGCGTCACCCTGAGGTGCTCGCCTCTTCGGCGAGCCTCGAAGGGCGGCGGCGATTACTCTCGTCATCCTTCGAGGCTCGCAAGCGCTCGCACCTCAGGATGACGGCAACCATTGCGTTTTGGAGAAATCTAGCCCTTGCGGTAGACCCACACCCGCGCCGGCGGCAGGTTCATCCAGATCCGCTCCGAAGCCTGGGTATGGATACCAGGCAGGGATTTCGGTATCGGCGGCGCCACCGAATAGGTGAACTGGACGAAAGGCGCGCCCGCTTCCATCTTCTGGAATGCATCGCGCATCAGCTTGAGGCGGACCAGCATCGGCTTGGTCACAAGCGGCAGGCCCGACACCATGGCGGAGGCCGGTTCCTTCAGGTCCGCCAGCGTCTGGTCGAGACTGTAGGCATCGCCCTGGATCACGTTGGCCTGGGGATAGCGCTCCCGCAGCAGCGCGCAGAATCCGGGATCGAACTCCACCAGCACCAGCCGCTTCTCGGCAATGCCATGGGCGAGCAACGCGTCGGTGATGGCGCCGGTGCCGGGACCAAGCTCGATCACGGGGCCATCGGAGTGGGGATCGACATACCGCGCCATGGTGCGCGCCAGCGCCTTGCTGGAGGGCATCACCGCGCCCATGTGGAGCGGCTTTTCAATCCATGAGCGGAGAAAACGAACTTCGTCGTCGAGACGAAGCGGCTTTTTCAACACACGCGCAGTGGATTGGGGAGCCATGATACTTCCAACAGAGCCCCAAGGCGGAGCGAGACGTCAAATTTCCTTCACAATGGGGTACCGACGCAAGCAAAAAGCGTCAAGAACGCCGCCCCGGCGGCCGCCGGGGCTAATTGGCGCGGGTTCCGAAGAAATCCTTGACCATCTTGAAGAAACCCGCCGCTTCCGGCTGGGTGTCGCCGGACGAGAGTTTTTCAAACTCCGCCAGCAATTCCTTCTGTTTTTTGGTGAGGTTCTGCGGGGTTTCAACCACGACCTGCACGTACATGTCGCCCGTCTGCCGGGAACGCAACACAGGCATGCCCTTGCCCGCCACGCGGAAGCGGCGGCCGGACTGGGTGCCCGAGGGCACCTTCACCTTGGTCTTGCCCTTGTCGATGGTCGGCACTTCAAACTCGCCGCCCATGGCGGCGGTCACCATCGACACCGGCACGCGGCAGTGGAGGTCGGCGCCGTCGCGCTGGAAGAACTTGTGCGCCGCCAGCGACAGGAAAATGTAGAGATCGCCTGCGGGACCGCCCTGCACGCCTGCCTCGCCCTCGCCGGCGAGACGGATGCGGGTGCCATCCTCGACACCGGCCGGAATGTTGACCGACAGCGTGCGCTCCTTCTGCACCCGCCCCTGACCTGAGCAGGAGGCACACGGCGTCTCGATCATCTGGCCGCGGCCCTGACAGCCCGGACAGGTGCGCTCCAGCGTGAAGAAGCCCTGCGCCTGGCGGACACGGCCCGCACCGCCGCACATCGAGCAGGCCTTCGGCTTGGTGCCGGCCTTGGCGCCGGTGCCGGAGCAGGTCTCGCAGGTCACCGCGACCGGAATGCTGATCTGGGCGGTCTTGCCGGTGAACGCCTCCTCCAGCGTGATTTCCATGTTGTAGCGCAGGTCCGCGCCACGCTCGCGCCCGCCGCGGCCGCGCTGTCCGGCCATGCCGAACAGGTCCTCGAAAATGTCGGAGAAGGATGAGGCGAAGCCTGCGCCGAAGCCATGCCCGTTGCCACCCATGCCGCCGCCCTGTTCAAAGGCGGCATGACCGAAGCGGTCATAGGCGGCGCGCTTCTGGCCGTCCTTGAGGACCTCGTAGGCCTCGTTGATTTCCTTGAAACGGACTTCGCTGGTCTTGTCGCCCGGATTCCTGTCCGGGTGCCATTTCATCGCGAGCTTGCGAAAGGCGGATTTCAAGCCGGCTTCATCGACGGAACGTTCGACTTCCAGCGTCTCGTAATAACAGGCCTTAGACATGGCTGATCTGGGTCATGCGAGTCTGGATCTGAGAGTGTTGGTTCGCCGCGAAAAGCCTCCCCTTTTTGGGGGAGGCTTTCGCTTACGCGGTTACGCGGACTTCTTGCCGCTCTTGTCGTCGTCGACCTCGGTAAACTCGGCGTCAACGACATCGTCCTTCGCGGCATCCCGGGCGGCGTCCGCCTCGGCCTGCTGCGTATACATCGCTTCGCCGAGCTTCATCGAAGCCTGCGCCAGTGTATTGGTCTTGGTCTTGATGGCTTCAGCGTCGCTGCCCTTCAAGGCTTCCTTCAGATCGGCCAGCGCATCCTCGATGGCCTTGCGATCGCCTTCGCCGACCTTCGATCCATGCTCGGCCAGCGCCTTCTCGGTGGAATGCACCAGCGCGTCGGCATGGTTCTTGGCATCGACCGCCTCGCGGCGCTTCTTGTCCTCGGCCGCGTTGGCCTCGGCGTCCTTGACCATCTTCTCGATGTCGCTGTCAGACAATCCGCCGGATGCCTGAATGCGAATCTGCTGTTCCTTGTTGGTCGCCTTGTCCTTCGCCGACACGTTGACGATGCCGTTGGCGTCGATGTCGAAGGTGACCTCGATCTGCGGCATGCCGCGCGGCGCCGGAGGAATGCCCATCAGGTCGAACTGACCGAGCATCTTGTTGTCCGCCGCCATCTCGCGTTCGCCCTGGAACACACGAATGGTGACCGCACCCTGATTGTCCTCGGCGGTCGAGAACACCTGACTCTTCTTGGTCGGGATCGTGGTGTTGCGCTCGATGATGCGCGTGAACACGCCACCCAGCGTTTCGATGCCGAGCGACAGCGGCGTGACGTCGAGCAGCAGCACGTCCTTGACGTCGCCCTGCAGCACGCCGGCCTGAATAGCCGCACCGATCGCCACCACTTCGTCCGGGTTGACGCCCTTGTGCGGCTCCTTGCCGAACAACTGCTTCACGACTTCCTGCACCTTCGGCATGCGGGTCATGCCGCCGACCAGAACAACCTCGTTGACCTCGGCTGCCGACAGGCCGGCATCCTTGAGCGCCTTGCGGCACGGCTCGATGGTCTTCTGGATCAGGTCGTCCACCAGCGCCTCGAACTTGGCGCGGGTCAGCTTCATGGTCAGATGCTTCGGACCCGACGCATCCGCCGTGATGAACGGCAGGTTGATTTCGGTCTGCGTGGTCGACGACAGCTCGATCTTGGCCTTTTCAGCGGCTTCCTTCAGGCGCTGCAGGGCCAGCTTGTCGTTGCGCAGGTTGATGCCCTGCTCCTTCTGGAATTCGTCGGCCAGATAACCCACGAGGCGCATGTCGAAGTCTTCGCCGCCGAGGAACGTGTCGCCGTTGGTGGACTTCACCTCGAACACGCCGTCGCCGATTTCCAGGATCGAGACGTCGAAGGTGCCGCCGCCGAGATCGTACACCGCAATGGTGCCGTTCTTCGACTTGTCGAGACCATAAGCCAGCGCAGCCGCGGTCGGCTCGTTGATGATGCGCAGCACTTCAAGGCCGGCGATCTTGCCGGCGTCCTTGGTGGCCTGACGCTGGGCGTCGTTGAAATAGGCCGGAACGGTGATGACCGCCTGATCGACCTTCTGGCCGAGATGGGCTTCCGCGGTCTCTTTCATCTTCTGCAAAATGAAAGCGGAGACCTGCGAGGGCGAGTAAGTCTGCTTGTCCGCCTCGACCCATGCGTCGCCGTTCGATGCCTTCACGATCTTGTAGGGGACAAGTTTCTTGTCCTTTTCGACCGTCGGATCGTCGTAGCGGCGGCCGATGAGGCGCTTGACGGCGAAGATGGTGTTTTCCGGATTGGTGACTGCCTGGCGCTTGGCCGGCTGGCCGACGAGGCGCTCGCCGTCGTCAGTGAAGGCGACAATGGACGGGGTCGTCCGCATGCCTTCCGCATTCTCGATAACTTTCGGTGATTTTCCGTCCATCACGGCCACGCACGAATTGGTGGTGCCGAGATCGATCCCAATGACCTTTCCCATGGTCTTTCGTCCTTCCTTTTGCGGCAGGCTGGCAGGGCCCTGTCGGCGCTCCAATCCCAACCCCCAAGACATCAAATGTTCGCGACGTCGCGACGCTTCGCCTCATATAGGAGGGGGGCATGGGGCCGCAAGGACCGGCCCTTGTAAACAGCCGGGAAAATGGAATTTTCCGCTCCGGCCATGGCTCCCGGCGGCCATGCCCGTTGCGTCAATTTGCAACGATCCGGGCCTTGATCTGTTGGCCCGGCGCAGAAACAGTCGGACCCTCGCACGACCCGGCTCCGCTCCCGCCGGATCCGACCATTGAACGGCCTCAATACGACAGCAGTCAGGGTTCATGAAAATCATCGTCCGCGCCCTCGTCCTTACCTCTCTCGTCATCGCCTCCCCGGCCCTCGCCGCCGATCCGGTGTTCCCCTCCGGCTCGCGCGTCGGCCTTGTGCCCGCCGAAGGGCTTGCCGCGGCGAAGGAATTTCTGGGATTCGAATCCGAGGACAAGAAAGTGAAGATCGGGGTCGCTGAAATCCCCGCCGAAGCCTTCACCACGGTCGAGACCGCCGTGAAGGAGGGCAAGCCGTCGCCCACCGGGGTCAAGCCCGAGCCGTTCGAGACCGCCGCCGGCAAGGCCTTCATCACGTCCGATACCGGCAAGGACGGCGCGACCACGGTGAAGATGTATTCGGTCATCATCGCGGGCGACAAGTTCACCGGCTACATCATCGCGCAGGCCCGCGAGGACGCGGCCAAGCCGATCTCCGACGACGCCATGCGCAAGATGCTGGCGTCGGCGAAGCTGCGGGCCGAGGTGCCGGTCGAGGAACAACTCAGCCTGATGCCGTTCAAGATCGGCGAACTGAGCAGCTTCAAGACGATCCGCACCCTGGCGCCGCGCGCCACCATCCTGCTGACCGACGGCACCGAAGACACCACGCTCGACGGCGCGCCCTATATGGTGATCGGCCTCACCACGGCCGGTCCTGAAAAGGCGGATGACCGCGGGCGCTTTGCCGAACAGGCCGCGCGCACCATTCCCGGCATCCGCAATGCGCGGATCACGTCGAACGAGCCGATGCGGATCGACGGCACCCCGGGCTATGAAACGCGGATTGATGCGGTCGCCGGAAAGAACGACACGCCGGTCACCGTGGTGCAATGGCTGCGGTTTGGCGGAGGCAGCTCGCTGCGGATCATCGCCAGCGCGACACGCGACGATTGGCCGAAAGCATTCCCGCGTTTCCGCGCGGTGCGCGACGGCATCGACCCGCGCTAGAGCGGCGCGCGGCTTCTTCACCTCTCTCCGAGGGGAGAGATCGGATCGCATCAGCGATCCGGGTGAGAGGTTCGGATATTTGCTTCGGACATCCAGCGCCCCCACCCCAACGGGGAGAGGGAGCGCATTGTGCGAGGAGATGCAGTCCTGAGCGGACCAAAGTCTTTATCTGAAATCGTGCAAAAATCAGCTCTTAGCGCCGCCCTTGGAGACGGCGACCAGCGCAGGCCGCAGCACGCGGTCGCCGATGGTGTAACCGCCCTGCACGACCTGCACGACGGTTCCCGCCGGCACCGAGGAATCCGGCACCTCATACATCGCCTGATGGAAGTTCGGATTGAACTTCTCGCCGAGCGGATCGAGCTTCGAGACGCCGTTTTTCTCCAGCGCTTTCAGCAGCGATTTCTCGGTGATCTCCACGCCTTCAATCAGCGACTTGAGACCGGCATCGGCGGCCTCGCGCGCTTCCGCCGGCACGGCGTCCAGCGCGCGCTGCAGATTGTCGGCGATATCGAGCACGTCGCGCGCAAACGCGGTAATGCCGTAGGTCCGCGCGTCGGAGACTTCCTTGGCGGTGCGCTTGCGCAGGTTTTCCATTTCCGCCAGCGTCCGCAGCGTGCGGTCTTTGGCCTCGGCGACTTCCTTGGTGAGCGCCTCGACCGATCCTTCCTCCGGATCGTCAGGCATCACGTAAGGCTTTGAGACCACAGGCTCCTTGTCAGCCAAGGAATCTCGCGCCGCCTCCGGCGCCGACGCGTCCTGCGGTTCCTTTTGCCCGTTGGAATTGGCCATTACTCACCTTTTCAGCAAATCGTCGTCGTCAATGTGGGATTGTTTGGGTTGTTAGCCCGCATATCGTGCTTTAGGCGCCGAAAATCAAGCGTGAAGCGCTATTTGCCGACCAACTGGCTGACAATCCGGGCCGCGTAATCGACCATCGGAATGACCCGCGCGTAGTTCAGCCGGGTCGGTCCGATCACGCCGAGCACGCCGACAATCTGCCCCGCACCGTCGCGATACGGCGCGATGATGGTCGAGGAACCCGACAGCGAGAACAGCTTGTTTTCCGAGCCGATGAAGATGCGCACGCCGTCGGCCCGCTCGGCGCGGCCCAGGAGGTCGATCACGCCTTTCTTGGCTTCGAGGTCGTCGAACAGGAGCCGCACCCGCTCCAGATCTTCCATCGCATGAAGGTCTTCCAGCAGGTTGGCGTGGCCGCGCACGATGAGCTGACGCTCCTCGCTCGCGCCGCCGGACCAACTCGCGATTCCGGCGGCGACAACCTTCTGTGTCAGTTGATCGAGTTCGTTGCGCCCTTCCGTCAGCGCGGCTTCAAGCTCGCTGCGCGCTTCCGCCAGCGTGCGCCCGCGAATCCGCGCATTGAGAAAATTCGACGCTTCGGTCAGCGCCGACGACGGCACGCCCGGCGGCAGCGGCAGCACGCGATTTTCGACCTGACCGTCTTCCGCCACCAGCACGACCAGCGCCTGCGTCGGCTCCAGCCGCACGAACTCGATATGCTTGAGCCGCACATTGGATTTCTGCGTCAGCACCACGGCGGCCGCGCGCGTCAGACCCGACAGGCGTGTCAGCGCTTCGCTCAGTGCGGCTTCCACCGACGGCGCGCCGCCGACGGACTTGAGCTGATGCTCGATCGACTGCCGCTCCGGTTCGGTCAGATCGCCGACCTGCATCAGGGCGTCGACGAAGAAGCGCAAGCCGAGTTCGGTCGGCAGGCGGCCTGCCGATGTGTGCGGCGCATAGATCAGCCCGAGCTGTTCGAGATCCGACATCACATTGCGCACCGATGCCGGCGACAGCGGCATGGTGATCAGGCGCGAAATGTTGCGCGAGCCGACCGGCTCGCCGGTGGCCAGATAACTCTCGACGATTTGCCGAAAAATATCACGCGAGCGTTCATTGAGCTGCGCCAGCCCGGCGTTCGGCGTGATCAGATGACCTGTCGGCTCGTGGTGGGCCAATTCGGGCTCCAAAAAGGTTATTCGTCCTAGATTTGTCCATTAGCAGCGGCTCTGACAAGCCGCATTCGCGCAACATCCTTATCTTCGCTTGCCGCTGCTGTCCCAACCCCCTAAAAGCACCACCAAATCAAGGTTTCCCGGAATTTCAGGAGGTTTTCATGCGGCCAAGCCGTCGCGCGCCCGACGAACTGCGCCCCGTCACGCTGGAACGCGGTGTGGTCAAATACGCCGAAGGTTCCTGCATGGTGAAGTTCGGCGACACCCATGTGCTGGTCACCGCCACGCTGGAAGACCGCCTGCCGCCATGGCTGAAAGGCCAGGGCCGTGGCTGGGTCACCGCCGAATACGGCATGCTGCCGCGCGCCACCCACGAGCGCATGCGCCGCGAATCCTCCGCCGGAAAACAAAGCGGCCGCACCGTGGAAATCCAGCGCCTGATCGGACGCTCGCTGCGCACCACTGTCGATCTCGTCGCGCTGGGCGAACGCCAGATCACCGTGGACTGCGACGTGATCCAGGCCGACGGCGGCACCCGCACTGCGTCCATCACCGGCGCATGGGTTGCGCTGGCCGACTGCCTCCAGTGGATGAAGGCGCGCAACATGCTCAAGAACGACAACGTGCTGCGCGACAATGTCGCCGCGATCTCGTGCGGGATCTATAACGGCACCCCGGTGCTCGATCTCGACTATGCGGAAGATTCAGAAGCCGAGACCGACGCGAACTTCGTGATGACCGGCGACGGCCGCATCATCGAGGTACAGGGCACCGCGGAGAAGACACCCTTCTCGCAGGACGAGTTCCTGAATCTGATGGCGCTGGCAAAGAAGGGCGTCGCCCGCCTTGTCGATCTGCAAAAGATGGCCGTGGCCTGATTTAAGGCTTTTCACCGCGCCCCTCACGGATAAGCATTGCGCATGAGTGATCATCGCCGAATCACCGGCCGCCTTGTGATCGCGACCCACAATCCCGGCAAGCTCGCCGAGATGCGCGAACTGCTTGCGCCGCACAGTATTGAGGCGGTGTCGGCAGGGGAACTCGGCCTTGCGGAGCCGATTGAGACCGGCACCACATTTCAGGCCAACGCGCGCATCAAGGCGATCGCCGCCGCGAATGCGGCCAACCTTCCGGCGTTCGCTGACGATTCCGGCCTTGTGGTCGATGCGCTCGATGGGCAACCGGGCATCTATTCGGCCCGCTGGGCGGGCGAAGACAAGAACTTCCTGGCCGCGATGACGCAGATCGAACGTCTCCTGCAGGAGCGCGGCGCGAAGGAACCTGCGCAGCGCACCGCGCATTTCGTCTCGGCGCTCTGTGTCGCATGGCCTGACGGACATCTCGAAGATGTCGAGGCGCGCGTCGACGGCACTCTGGTCTGGCCGCCGCGCGGCACCGCCGGCTTCGGTTACGATCCGGCGTTTCTGCCCGATGGGCACGGCCGCACCTTCGGCGAGATGACCAGCATCGAGAAGCATGGCCTGCCGCCGCACGGCATGGGCCTGTCCCACCGCGCGAAGGCCTTCGTGAAGCTCGCGGAGATGTGCCTGACATGAGCACCGCCGCGAAAGAAGCCTTCGGCGTTTACGTGCACTGGCCGTTCTGCCTGTCGAAATGTCCCTACTGCGACTTCAACAGCCATGTGCGTCATGCGCCGATCGACGAGTTTCGCTTCGCCCGCGCCTTCGAGCGCGAGATCGAAACCACCGCCGCGCGCGTACCGGGCCGTGAGGTCACCTCGATCTTTCTCGGCGGCGGCACGCCATCGCTGATGCAGCCGCAAACCGTCGGCGCGATTCTCAACGCCATCGCCAAACACTGGACTGTCGCCGGCAATGTCGAGGTCACGCTGGAGGCCAATCCCACCAGCGTCGAAGCCACGCGCTTCAAGGGCTATCGCTCCGCCGGCGTCAATCGTGTGTCGCTCGGCGTGCAGGCGCTTGACGACCCCTCGCTGAAGGCGCTCGGCCGGCTGCACACGGCACGCGAAGCGCTCGACGCCGTCGCCATCGCGCGCTCGGCGTTCGACCGCTACTCGTTCGATTTGATCTATGCGCGGCCCGACCAGACACCGCGGATGTGGGAAGACGAACTGAAGCTCGCGGTGGCGGAAGCCGCCGAGCATCTGTCGCTCTACCAGCTCACCATCGAGCCGGAGACGCCGTTCTTCGGACTGCATGCGGCCGGCAAGCTCAAGATTCCCGACGAGGCCGTTGCGCGCGCGCTTTATGACGTGACGCAGGACGTGTGCGCGAAGCTCGGCCTTCCTTCATACGAAATTTCCAATCACGCGCGGCCGGGCGCGGAGTGCAAGCACAATCTCGTCTACTGGCGCGGGCAGGAATATGCCGGCATCGGGCCGGGCGCCCATGGCCGTCTCGACATCGACGGCATCCGCCATGCCGTCGCCACCGAGAAGCGGCCCGAGACCTGGCTGATGCGCGTCGAGGCGCAGGGCCATGGCGTGATCGGCGACGACCTGCTCAACAGCGAGGAGCGCGCCGACGAGTATCTGCTGATGGGACTGCGTCTGGCCGAAGGTATCGACCCGGCGCGTTACAAGGCGCTGTCCGGCCGCGCGCTCGATCCGCGGCGAATTGAAATCCTGCGCGATGAAGGTGCGATCACCGTCGATCCCGACGGGCGCGTGCGCGTGACCATGCAGGGATTTCCGGTGCTGGACGGGGTGGTCGCGGATCTGGCGGCGTAGTTTCTCTTCCCTCTCCCATTGTGGGAGTGGGTGGCGAAGTTGAGCATCGCGAAACTGAGCCGGGTGTGGGGTTGCCAACATAGCGATGAGGCGCTTACCCCCCTCACCCGCCCTCACTTCGTTCGGGCACCCTCTCCCACAAGGGGAGAGGGGAAATTACGCTCCAAAACTTTTCGGCGAACCCGCGGCGACCACGCCGCCAGTGGGGCTGACCCGCATCACCGCAAGGCCGCGCTCGTTGGTGCCGTCGCTGCGGAAACGGAACAGTCCGTCGATTCCCGCAAAGCCCGACGGATTGGTGAGAACGTCCTGCGAAAAACGCTGTCCGCCCTGCGTGCGCGCCAGCGCCGCGACAAGCGCAACGCCGTCATAGGCCAGCGTCGCTGTCCGCACCGGATCGCCGCTGTACTTGGCGCGATAACGCGCGGAGAAACTGCGGAAGCCCGACGGATCCGGCGCCGCATAAAGTCCGCCGCGCAGATTGACGTTGCCGAACACGCGCGGATTGTCCCACAGGCCGGTGCCGAGCAGTTGCACGCGCTTGAAGTCGGCGCCGCTTGAGACGAGCTGGTCCGCGACCGCGGTGAGCGTGTCGCCGTCATCCGCCAACAGCAGGGAATCCGCGCTCGCAAGAGACTGCACGATGGCGGCGGAGCCTTGCGCGCGATCCGCGCCATACTTCTCGAACGCGATCATGCGTCCGCCCCTGCGCGCCACGGCCTGCTTGAACGCGACCTCGACCACGTTGCCGTAGGCGTTTTCCGGCAGATACGCGGCAAAGGAGCGTTTGCCCGTTCCTGCCGCGTAGCTGACGATGCGGCTCACATCGGATTCGGGCAGGAAACTCAGAAGATACACGCCGCGCCCGGCGACGCTCGAATCGGTCGAGAACGCGATCAGCGGAATGCCGCGGTTGCGCGTGACCTGCGCCGCACCAGGCACCGACTGCGCGAACAGCGGCCCGAGAATGATTTCGGCGCCTTCGTCCACCGCCTGCTGTGCGCCTTGCTGCGCACCCGCTGCGGTGCCGCCATCATCCTTGATCAGAAGCTGGATGTTCGGGTTCTGGAACTCCGCCAGCGCCAGTTCGGCCGCGTTGCGCATCGACTGCGCGGCGGCGCCGGCATTGCCGGCCGCCGACAACGGCAACAGCAGGCCGACCTTGACCTGACCGCTGCCGACCGATGTCGGCTGTTGCGGCGGACCGGCCGGTTGCTCACCTCCGGAAAACGACGACATGCCGCCGGCACAGCCGGCGACAAGCGGCGCGCCCAGAATCAGACCCACAGCGCTGCGGCGAGTCGCTCCGCTGCGGGAAGGCTTGGGGGGAAATTGCGCAACCATCGTTTCTCTTCCGGGCATTGATCCTCGGACACATCTGGAAGAGGATTCAGGCCTATTGTCGGCTATAAGCGAACCGGATCAAAGGCTTTTCACACAGTCAAGCACAACCGGACATGAACAGCTATTGCAGGTGCTAACAAGACGCCGCGGCCTTGCCGCGCTAGGTTACCGACATGCGTGCCAAATCTTTCTCCGCTTCATCCGAACCCGCCGATTCCTCGCGCAGCTTTGCGGTGGCAGGACACCTCATCGGCGCGCCGAAGGCCGCTCCGGGGCTTTATCTGGTGGCAACGCCGATCGGAAACCTCGGCGACATCACCCTGCGCGCGCTGGAGACGCTGGCGGGCGTCGACATCATCGCCTGCGAGGACACCCGCATCACGCGGCGGCTGCTGGAACGCTTCTCCATCAACGCGACGCTGAAGCAGTATCACGAGCACAACGCCGAACAGGCACGGCCGAAGATTCTGGAAGCGCTGGCGAATGGTTCATCCATCGCGCTGGTTTCGGATGCAGGCACGCCGCTGATCTCCGATCCCGGCTTCAAGCTGGTGCGCGAGGTGAGCGCGGCGGGCTTTCCGGTGATCGCGCTGCCCGGTCCATCGTCGGTGCTGACGGCCCTGTCGGTCGCAGCATTGCCGACCGACCGGTTCTTCTTTGAAGGCTTTCTGCCGTCAAAGCAGAATGCCCGCCGCACCCGTATTTCCGAGCTTGCGCGCATCGATGCGACATTGGTGATGTTTGAAAGCGGCGCGCGGGTGCTGGACAGTCTGCAGGATCTCGCCAGCATCATGGGCGCGCGTGACGCCGCGATCTGCCGCGAACTGACCAAGCTGCATGAAGAGGTCCGCCGCGCGCCGCTGAACGAGCTTGCCGCGATCTCGGACACGCTCGAAACCCGCGGTGAATTCGTGCTGGTGATCGCCCCGCCCGCGGCAGACGCCGGCATGGATGACGCCGCGCTGGACAACCTGCTGCGCACCGCGATGGCGAATGGCAGCGTGAAGGACGCGGTGGCACAGGCGGTCGACGCATCGGGCCGCGCCAAGCGGGACGTCTATGCCCGCGCGCTCGAACTGTCGAAAAACATGCGGAGCGGCGATGACGCGGAATAGCGATCCACCACCGCGAACGCTTAAGACCCGTGGCACCATCGCGCCCAAGAACCCAGCGCCCGGGGACCGCCCGGGAAGAACGCCTGCGCCGGAACGCGTCGCCGCCTTCCAGACCGGCCTCTCCGCCGAAAGCAAGGCCAGCGCTTACCTGATCGCCAAGGGCTATCGCATTCTGGCGCGGCGGTTTCGCACGCCTTATGGCGAGATCGACATCGTGGCCCGGCGGCGCGGCCTGCTGGCCTTTGTCGAGGTCAAGGCGCGCGCCTCGCTGGACGACGCAGCGTATTCGGTCACCCCGCAACAGCAGCAGCGCATTGTCGCCGCCGCGCAGGTCTGGCTGATGACCCATCCCGAGCACACGAATTTCGAGATGCGCTTCGACGTGGTCCTGATCGCGCCGAAGCATCTTCCGAGGCACCTGATGGCGGCGTTCGACGCCGGCGGATAGACGGGGCGAGAAGCAGGGTTGCGCGCAAAAGCTCTGGCCACGCAAGCTGAAATCGCACAGATTGCCGCCGCAACAGATCAACAGCCGGGTTTGAATATCATGAAGCTGAACGTCGCCGTCCAGATGGACCCCATCGCGCGGATCAACATTCGCGGCGACTCCACCTTCGCCCTGCTTCTGGAAGCGCAGAAGCGCGGCCATGCGCTGTCCTATTACACGCCTGAAAAACTTTCCCTGAAAGGCGAGCAACTGGTGGCGAGCGTGCAGCCGCTCACGGTGCGCGACCAGGAGGGCGATCATTTCACGCTGGGCGAGGCGACCCGCGTCGATCTTACATCCTTCGACGTGATCCTGCTGCGGCAGGACCCGCCGTTCGATCTCGCCTACATCACCACCACGCATTTCCTTGAACGCATCCATCCGAAAACACTGGTGGTCAACAATCCGGCCAGCGTCCGCAACGCGCCGGAAAAAATTTTCGTGATGGAGTTCGCGGACCTGATGCCGCCGACGCTGATCTCGCGCGACAAGGACGAGATCAACGCCTTCCGCGCCGAGCATGGCGATGTGGTGATGAAACCGCTTTACGGCCATGGCGGCGCGGCGGTGTTCCGCATCACCCCGAACGACATGAATTTCGGCTCGCTCTACGACATGTTCTCGGTGACGTTCCGCGAACCGTGGGTGATCCAGCGCTTCCTTCCCGAGGTGAGGCATGGCGACAAGCGCATCATCCTCGTCGACGGCGAATTCGCCGGCGCGGTCAACCGCGTGCCCGCGGCCGACGACCTGCGCTCCAACATGGTGCGCGGCGGCGCGGCGGCGGCGACCGACCTGTCGCCGCGCGAACGCGAAATCTGCGAGCGGCTGGGACCGGCGCTGCGCGAGCGCGGGCTTCTGTTCGTCGGCATCGACGTGATCGACGGCCACCTGACCGAAATCAACGTCACTTCACCGACCGGCATCCGCGCCATCGCGCGGCTTGGCGGCCCCGACGTTGCGGCGAAAATCTGGGATGTGATCGCCGCCAAGCGCGGGTAGGAGGCATCGTCCCTCCGCCTGGAACCCGGGTTGCCTCGGTCTTAATCAATTGCTGACCATCGTCTGACAATCTGGCCCCGGAGGCGTGCGCGATCGCAGGATACGCGGTATGCGTGCACCGAACAGGCTGGGGCCCATGGCAATTGAAGTCTTTAGCGGCACGTCCATCCCGCGCGAGCTGACCACGGCTGCGATGGAATACCTATGGGTGAAGTGGAAAACTCTCCACGACACCAATGACTTGAACCTGCAGCGCCTGACCGAGGAATCGGACTTTCCGCTGCAGGCCAACATGACCCACCTGATCAGCACCGGTGACGATTTCCTTTATGTCTATGTCGGCAAGGCGATCCGGGATGCTTCGCAGGAGCAGCTCGCCGGCATGCTGCTGTCACAGAGCGCCAACCCGGTGCGGCGTGAATTCCTCGATGTCTATCGCCAGAGCGCCAGCAGGATGACCCCCTGCTTCATCCGCTTCACCGGCAACGAATCGCAAAGCGGCCGGGTCTGGCAGCGGCTGGTGCTTCCGATCAAGCTCGGAAACGGCGCCGTGATGCTGGTGATCTATTCCGAGCTGATCAGCTATCAGCTCGAAGTCTACGATCATCTGTTCCGGACCGCGCCGGACGCCATGGTGATCGCATCGCCCATCGCCAACGACGCCGGCCACACCACCGACGGCTGGGTGCTGATGATCAACGATCGCGCGCGCCAGTTGCTGAAGTTCGACGGCAGCATCGGCAACCTGCGCCTCAACCAGTTCCCGCAATTCGCCGGCGTCGACCTCTGGGGGCGCCTGTATGCACCCAAGGCCGCCGCCGCGATCGCGCCCGTCACCACGCCGGACTTCGATGTCGAGATCATGCGTTTTCCGCATGTGTTCGGCCTTCGCATTTCGCCGAAAGTCGCCCGTGTTGACACCGCCGATGCGCCGCTGGCGCCCGGCAGCGGTCCTCAGGCCGCGTCCCAGACGGTCTGATTTTTCAGAGCATCCCGAATTGAAACCATTGGGATAACGCTCCGCGCATGTGCGGGCGCTCGCGCTTGCCAGTTCGCCGGAACGCGCCGCATAATCGCACCGCGACGACCAACAACAAAATTCAATGGAGGAACGCATGACTCTCGATGTTTCACGACGATCTCTCCTTGCCCTCGGCGCCGGACTTGGCGCCGGACTGGCTGCAACGACAATCGGCGGCGGCGCGCTGGCAAAGGCTCCGAAGCTCGGCACGCAGGCACCCTATTTCCATCGCTTCACCCTCGGCAGCGCGGAAGTCACCGTGGTGTCCGACGGGCCGCTGCCGCTCGGCGATCCCTCCGGCACTTTCATCGGCGTGCCAAAGGAAGACATTCAGAAAATGTTGAGCGACAACTTCCTGTCGACCAGCAATGTCGTTCTCGAACAGAACGCGCCGATCGTGAACTTCGGAGACCGCATCGTGCTGTTCGACACCGGCATGGGCACGTCGAAACTGTTCGGGCCGACCACCGGGCGCCTGCAAAAGAGCATCACCGAAGCCGGCCTCAAGGCGGAAGACGTCGACGCCATCGTCTGCTCGCACGCTCATATCGACCATATCGGCGGCATCGTCGGCGCCGATGGCAAACCGCTGTTCCCGAACGCTCAGGTCTATATCAGCCAGGCCGACCTGGAATTCTGGACCGACGAAAAGAAGATGGACGGGCCGCTGAAGGACTTCATCGTCCATGCCCGCAAGAACCTGATGCCGGTGCGCGACCGTGTCGTGTTCTTCAAGGACGGCCAGGAATTTCTGCCCGGCATCACGGCGCTCGCCGCGCCCGGCCACACCTTCGGCCACCACATGTTCATGATCCAGTCGGACGGCAAGTCGTTCGCCTTCCTCGGCGACCTGACGCATCATCAGATCCTGCTGCTGGAAAAGCCGCGGATGGAATTCGCCTACGACTCCGATCCGAAAATGGCGGCGGCGACGCGGGTGAAGATGCTGGACATGCTCGCGGCCAACAAGACCGCGGTGATGTCATATCACTTCCCGTGGCCGGGCTATGGCCATGTGGTGAAGGCCGGCGACGGCTTCCGCTACATCGCCGAACCGATGATCATGAATCTCTGACGCGGCGAACGCTGCGACGAACGGCAGCACTCCCCGTGCTGCCGTTACATGTCCACCGGACGTTTGCGCCAAGACGGCCCGCGCGCAGCAGAAGTTCGTGGCCGTTCGCGCCAGCCAGAAGGATTCGCCACGGCGACGCTGTCCCGGTCATGATTTCCCGCCCTGTGGCCTTGTTGCTTGAATGAAATTCTTTCGCCAGCTCAGGCGCCTGTCAGATTATGGTTCCGTGTTCCTGAAATGTTCTTGCGAATGAAGAAGTTCCTGCTAGCATTGGCAATGGGGCGAGGAAGCCATGGTTCAGCGCGTTTCCACGGTGGCATTTGAAGGGATCGAGGCCCGCGCGGTGGACGTGCAGGTCCAGGTCTCGCCGGGCCTGCCGGCGTTTCACATCGTCGGCCTGCCGGACAAGGCGGTCTCCGAAGCCCGCGAGCGGGTCCGCTCCGCCCTGATCGCCTCCGGCCTCGCGCTGCCGGCCCGGCGAATCACCGTCAATCTCGCGCCCGCCGACCTGCCGAAGGAAGGCAGCCATTACGATCTCCCCATCGCACTTGGACTGATGGCCGCCATCGGCGCGATTCCGCCGGATGCGCTCGCTGGCTTCACCGTGCTCGGCGAACTCGGCCTCGATGGCTCGATCGCGCCGGTCGCCGGAGTCCTGCCCGCCGCCATCGGCGCGAATGCACGCGACGAGGGATTGATCTGTCCGGCGGCCTGCGGCGCCGAGGCCGCGTGGGCCAGTCCGGAAATCCAGATCGTCGCGGCGGCCTCGCTGATCCAGATCGCCAATCACTTCAAGGGCACGCAGGTGCTCTCGCGGCCTGAACCCAAGATTGCCGAGCGCCAGATCGCATCCCTCGACCTGCGCGACATCAAAGGCCAGGAAAGCGCCAAGCGCGCGCTCGAGATCGCCGCTGCCGGGGGCCACCACCTGCTGATGATCGGCAGTCCGGGCGCGGGAAAATCCATGCTCGCCGCGCGGCTGCCGTCGATCCTGCCGCCGCTGTCGCCGTCCGAACTGCTCGAAATCTCGATGATCGCGTCCATTGCCGGCGAGATCGAAGGCGGCGCGCTGACGGCGCGGCGTCCGTTCCGCGCGCCGCATCATTCCGCCAGCATGGCCGCGCTGACCGGCGGCGGTATGCGCGCACGGCCCGGCGAGATATCGCTGGCGCATCACGGCGTGCTCTTTCTGGACGAACTGCCGGAGTTCGATGCGCGCGTGCTGGATTCGCTGCGCCAGCCGCTGGAGAACGGCGAAGTCGCGGTGTCGCGCGCCAACCACCGCGTCACCTATCCCGCGCGCTTCATGCTGGTCGCGGCGATGAATCCCTGCCGCTGCGGACATGCCTATGAACCCGGCTATTCCTGCAAACGCGGACGGCTCGATCGCTGCACGGCGGATTATCAGGGCCGCATTTCCGGCCCGCTGATGGACCGCATCGACCTGCGCATCGAAGTGCCCGCCGTCACCGCCTCCGACCTGATCCTGCCCGCGCCCGCCGAAGGTTCGGCCGAGGTCGCCGCGCGTGTCGCCGCCGCCCGCGCGATTCAGGCGGAGCGCTACAGCGCCATCGGCCTGCCGCAGATCCGCACCAATGCGGAAGCGCCGGCCGCCGTTCTCGAAGAGATTGCCCGCACCGACTCACAGGGACAGAAACTCCTGCGCGATGCCGCCGAGAGCATGCGGCTGTCCGCGCGCGGCTATCACCGCGTGCTGCGGGTGGCGCGCACGCTCGCCGATCTCGACGGCGCCGAGGTCATCGCGCGGCTTCATCTGGCCGAAGCGCTGTCCTATCGCGCGCTGGCGGACGATCTGCGCCGCGCGGCGTGAGCGAAATCCAGTCCATTCTCGGCCTGACAACGCTTCCGTAACGATCTCTCTTTACACTTCACAAACCATAAGCCGTCCGTTGCGGCTTTGGCCGCATGATCCGGATCGCCGTGCGCGCGATCCGCAAGACCATGCGCAGTGTGTGTTGCGAGTCTGTTTTGAGTGAGTGGTGTCATGCGCGTGACTGTTCTGGCGTCAACTATCCCGTTGCTGCTGGCCGGCGTGGTCGCCGGCGGCGAACTGGTCCCGAGCGCGAGTCCCTGCATCGCCATGGGCCGCGCCTCGATGCAGATCGCCACCGCGCCCTGGCAAAGTCCGCTTCATGTCAGCTTCACCGACGATCCGGAACTGGCGACCGTGCGGGTGCAGGTGGTCGACGCCGCCGACCTGGCCGATTTCACCGTGACCGACGGCGCGATGACGGCGGAGACCGACAGTTGCACGGTGAACCGTGACACCTCGTTTGTCAGCATTTCCGACCGCCACATCGCCGATACCGATCCGGTGATCTACCTGTCGCACGATCCCGGCGCGGACTATCGCATCTTTGTGCAGTCGCGCGCCTTCAGCACAAAGGACGCCGCAGCGCTCGTGGTCGGCGCCGGACGCCGGGTGCAGCTCTCCGAGCGGGTCATGTGAAGCGTTAACGTCCCGTTAGCCATGTCTGAAGCGCTGACGCCGACGATTTCTCGCTTCAAGCACTTTGAAACGTCCCCGACACATCCTTGCGCAAATCTTCCCGACGCACCATCCAGCCGCGGAGTGGCCCCTTATGTTGCGAGCCTTGCGCATCAGATCGCGCCTCCGCCGGTTTGCCCGCCGTCACCCCTGGATCAGCGTCACCATCCGCTCGGTGACGATTTTCTCCGCCACGTTCGGCGGCGCATATGGATTCATCACCGGTAGCCGGAGCGAGACCTACGATCCGCACGCCTTCGCGCTCGGCGCGAGCTTCCTGTTCGCGGTCGCGTGCCTCGCGCTTGCCATGCTCAGTATGCGGATGCGCTGGCTTCGCAAGACGATGCGCAAGATCGAGCTGCACAACGAAGCGCTGGCCGACCGCAACTGGGAGCTGAAGAGCGCCGAGGAACATGCGCGAAGCCTGTTTGAATCCCAGAGCGACCTGATCGTGCTGCGTGACGGCGATGGCGTCGTCACGTCGGTCAATGACGCCTATTGCGCGCTGGCGCGCAAGCCGCGCGAAGCGCTGATCGGAACCCGCTTCCATTTGCCTGTGCTGGAACAAGGCATCGTGGCCATCGAGCCGAATGGCACCCGCATTCACGACCAGAAGATCGACAGCCCGCTCGGGCCGCGCTGGATCGCCTGGCGCGAGGGCCTGATCCGCGGTGACGCTCACCAGCCCGCCGACCTGCAATGCGTCGGGCGCGATGTCACCGACCGCACCGAGACCGAGCGCGCGCTGGCGGAAGCCCGCGATCACGCCAATGCGGCGAACCGCGCCAAGTCGAAATTCCTCGCCATGGCGTCGCACGAAATCCGCACGCCATTGAACGGCATCATCGGCATGAGCAATCTGCTGCTCGACACGTCGCTGACCGCCGAACAGAAAACCTATGCAAAGGCCGTGAAGACATCCGGCGATGCGCTGATGGCGCTGATCGACGAACTGCTGGATTTCTCCAGGATCGAAGCCGGCAAGATTGACCTGGAGCAGCGTCCCTTCGCGCTCGCCGCCATGATCGAGGACATCACCGAACTGCTCGCGCCCCGCGCGCAGGCGCGCAAGCTCGAGATCGCATCCTATGTCGATGAACGTCTGCCGCGGCAGGTGCTCGGAGACGCGGCGCGGCTGCGGCAGGTGCTGCTCAACCTCGCCGGCAACGCCATCAAATTCACGCAGAGCGGCGGTGTGGCGCTGATTGTCGAGCCGGGCATCTGGCCGGGCGAAATCTCGTTCATCGTCCGCGATACCGGCATCGGCATCGCGCCGGAAGCGCAGCAGCGGATCTTCCGCGAATTCGAGCAGGCCTCGGAAGGCACCGCGCGCAACTATGGCGGCACGGGCCTCGGCCTCAGCATCAGCGACCGGATCGTCCGGCGCATGGGCGGACATATTGCTCTGGAAAGCACAGAAGGCCGCGGCGCGACCTTCGCGTTTTCCATCCCGCTTGCCGCTGCGGACACCAGCGATGCGCCCGCCTTCATCGCTCCCGACCTCACCGGCAAATCCATCATGCTGGTGGCGCCGCAGAGCATCGAGGCCTCGCTGATCGCGCGGCGTCTGGAGCGCTGGGGCGCGCAGACCTGTACCGCCGCGGACATTTCGATCGCACAGGCGCTGCTGCCGGAACGCCCCTGGCACGCCGTGCTGGCCGATTGCGGCAGCGGCGACACGCCATGGCGCGACTTCGGAAATGCCGCGATCCGCTATGCCACACACCGGATCGCGATGTTCACACCTGCGCAACGCCGGGATATCACCCCTGCGATCGCGGCGGCCTATACCGGCTATCTGGTGAAGCCGCTGCGCGCCGCGTCGCTGGCTGAACGCCTGTCCGTCTCCGGCGCTGCGATGCTGCCGGAATTGTCCAGTGAGGACGTTCCGGCGACAGACATGACCCATGCCCCGATGCCGCCTGAAACCGCATCGCATGCGCTTTCGATTCTGGTGGCGGAGGACAACGAGATCAACGCCCTGCTGATCCGCTCGCTGCTTATCAAACTTGGCCACGCGCCGGTTATCACCACCGATGGTGAACAGGCTTTGGAGTCATGGATCGCGGCGGACAGCGCAGGCACGCCCTATGATGTGGTCCTGATGGACATCCAGATGCCGAAGCTCGACGGTATCAGCGCCACGAAGCGCATCCGCGCGCATGAAGCGGAACGCAGCCTCCGGCGAACCACGATTCTCGCACTGACGGCCAACGCGCTGGTGGACGATCGCTATGCCTGCTTTGAGGCGGGAATGGACGGCTTCCTGATCAAGCCACTGGACCGCGACAAACTGAGCGACGCGCTGACGACAATCAGCACAAGAAACCTGACGGCGGGGACATCGGCGCAGCCTGCGCTGTCATAAATCCGTATCACGACCATGATTATTGAAGCCTCAGGGCTGCGCCTGACGAATCAACACGCGCAGCCGCGAGGACGCCATGAGCGGCAACAAACCGGCGCTGATCAAGCCGGATACAAACTCCAGATCGTTTGAGCGGAATGCCGTTCGCGGCCCGCTTGACGCGCTCCGCCAGAATCCGCTGGTCCAGATGCTTCGGCCAACCCATGCGAAGACGGCCGCGAACGCCGCCGCGACATGGCTGATGCCCAACCTTCTGCATCCAGCCCTGCGCGGCGAGGCCGTGCCGGATGTGATTCAGCCAGCGCGTCTTGGCAAGATCGGCTCGCTTGAAGTTCGTCTCGCGCAGACCAAGAGCGACGTGAAGCGCGCGCAGAAGCTGCGCTACAAGGTGTTCTACAAGAACGGAACGGCCATCGCCGACGCCGCAACCATGCTGGCGCGGCGCGACAAGGATGCGTTCGACAAGATCTGCGATCATCTTCTTGTGGTGGATCACGCCGCCAAGCCAACCATGAGCGGCAAGCAGCCGGTGGTCGGCACCTATCGTCTGCTGCGCCAGGATGTCGCCGATCGGCACGGCGGCTTCTACACCAACGACGAGTTCGACATTGCAGGCCTGATGCAGCGGCAGGCAGGTCTGAAGTTCCTTGAACTCGGGCGCTCCTGCGTGTTGCCGCCCTATCGCACCAAACGCACGGTCGAACTGCTCTGGCATGGCGTGTGGAGCTATGTGCGCCGGCACAACCTCGATGTGATGATCGGCTGCGCCAGCTTCGAGGGCACCAATCCCGACGCCCTCGCCCTGCCGCTGTCGTTCCTCCATCACTACGCGGCCGCGCCGGAAGGCTGGCGCGCCAGCGCGCATCCGTCTCGCCGGGTCGAGATGAACCGGATCGCGAAAGAGAATATCGACACCAGGGCGGCGCTGCGGATGCTGCCGCCGCTGATCAAGGGTTACCTTCGCGTCGGAGCCTTCGTCGGCGACGGCGCGGTGGTCGACCACCAGTTTGGCACCACGGATGTACTGGTTGTCATGCCGGTGTCGGCCATCTCCGGCCGCTACCTCGATCACTTCGGCGCCGACGCGACGCGCCACGCGGCGTAGATATCGCTCTCTCTCAATAACTCTTCTGTCATGGCCGGGCTTGTCCCGGCCATCCCGATGCACTGTACCAAATCTATCGGGATCACCGGGACAAGCCCGGTGATGACAGTGGAATCGAGACGAGAATTGCCAAGAGCAAACTTGGAAACGACGAAGAAAAGCTACAGCCGCCGCAACTGAACGTCCTCAATCACGTGATCGCCGCCCTTCTTGAGGATCAGCGTCGCGCGCGGACGTGTCGGCAGGATGTTCTCTTCGAGATTGACGAGGTTGATCGTGGTCCAGAGCTCAAGCGCGCGCGCGGTCGCTTCCTCGTCGGAGAGCTTGGCGTAGCGGTTGAAGTACGACCGTGGATCGCGGAACGCCGTGTTGCGCAGGGTGAGGAAGCGCTCGACATACCATTCGCGCAGGACCGGCTCGTCGGCGTCGATATAGACCGAGAAGTCGAAGAAGTCCGACACATAGGGCACCGCCTTGCCGTCGCGCGGCAGGCGCCCGGTCTGCAGCACGTTGACCCCTTCCACGATCAGGATGTCGGGGCGGTCGATCTCGACGCCCTCGTTCGGGATCACGTCATAGGTCAGATGCGAATAGACCGGCGCGCGCACCGGCCGGCGTCCGGCCTTGATGTCGGACAGGAAGCCGAGCAGCGCAGGCAGATCGTAGCTTTCAGGAAAGCCCTTCTTCTGCATCAGGCCTTCGCGCTCCAGAACCTTGTTCGGAAACAGGAAGCCGTCGGTGGTGACAAGATCGACCTTCGGGCGCGGCGACCAGCGCGCGAGCAGCGCCTGCAGCACGCGCGCGGTGGTGGACTTGCCCACCGCGACCGATCCCGCCACGCCGATGATGTAGGGCATCTTGCGGTCCTCGATGCCGAGGAAGTGCCGCTGCGCCACGAACAGACGCTGGGCGGCGGCGACATAAAACGACAGCAGGCGCGACAGCGGCAGATAGATTTCCTCGACCTCTTTCATGTCGAGGCGATCATGCATCGAATGCATCCGCGCGATTTCCTCGGCGGTCAGTGTCATCGGCATGTCGTCGCGCAAGGCGGCCCACTGCGCGCGCGAGAACACGCGATAGGGATTGTACTGAACCTGTTCGGCTCTCACATCCATGAGCCATTCCTCCTGTCCGGCCTGCGCGCGTCCCCGCGCCGGCCGAATTGACCTAATCTTTCTTGCGCGCAGCCTTCTCTTCAAGCCCGGACATGCCGGTCCGCTGCGCCAATGCCGCTTCGACATCCGCCAGACTGACGCCGCGCGATTTCAGCAGCACCAGAAGATGAAAAAGCAGATCCGCGCTCTCGGCGATCAAATGGCTGCGATCGTTCTCGATCGCCGCAATGACGGTTTCGACCGCCTCTTCGCCAAGTTTCTTGGCGCAATGCTCCGGACCCTTGTCCAGCAGCTTGCGGGTATAGGACGCATCGCCGCCCGACGCCGCGCGGGCATCAATGGTGGCTGCGAGATCGTGGATCGTAAAACCGCTCATAAAGCGCCTTCTATCACTTCCATACCCCGGTAGGGAGCGCAAAGAATTGATCCGATTCAGGTATTTGGCATTTTTAGAGGCATGGCCTGATCCGAAAACCGGTTTCCACTTTTCGGGGCCATGCCTAGGGGTCCAGCCGCATCGGCAGACCGGAACGCACCATGTGGTCCTTGGCCTGCCGGATGGTGAATTCGCCGAAATGGAAGATCGACGCCGCGAGCACCGCGGTCGCGTGACCTTCGCGGATGCCCGCCACCAAATGATCGAGATTGCCGACGCCGCCCGAGGCGATTACCGGGACATTGACGCTGTCGGCGATGGCGCGGGTCAGCGGGATATCGAACCCCTGACGGGTGCCGTCGCGGTCCATCGAGGTCAGCAGAATTTCGCCCGCGCCCAGCGAGACGACCTCCTGCGCATATTCGATGGCGTCGATGCCGGTGGACTTGCGCCCGCCATGGGTGAAGATCTCCCAGCGCGATCCGCCGCCGGGACGCGCCACGTTCTTGGCGTCGATCGCAACCACGATGCACTGATCGCCGAATTTCTCCGCGCCCTCCTTGACGATCTCGCGCCGCGCCACGGCCGCCGAATTGATAGAGACCTTGTCGGCGCCGTGATTGAGCAGGGTGCGGATATCATCAACGGTGCGCACGCCGCCGCCGACCGTTAGCGGCATGAAACAGGCTTCCGCCGTCCGGCGGACCACGTCGAGCATCGTGCCGCGATTTTCGTGGGTGGCGTTGATGTCGAGAAAGCAAAGCTCGTCCGCGCCCGCAGCGTCATAGGCAATCGCGGCCTCGACCGGATCGCCCGCGTCGCGCAGGTCGACGAAATTGACGCCCTTGACCACACGGCCGTCCTTGACATCGAGACAGGGGATGACGCGGACTTTAAACATAAGAATCCTGGAACATTATGCCGCCGCCCTCGCGTTGCGGATCAGTTCAAGCGCTTCCGCCGGATCAACGCGGCCATCATAAAGCGCGCGACCGGAAATCGCGCCTTCCAGTTTTTTCGCACGCGGCGTCAGCAGCGCCTTCACATCGTCGATGGAGGCGAGGCCGCCTGAGGCGATCACGGGAATCGAGATCGCGTCCGCCAGCGCAATGGTGGCCTCGAGGTTGAGGCCCTTGAGCAGACCGTCGCGGGCGATGTCGGTGAAGATGATCGCGGCGACGCCGGCATCCTCGAATCGCTGAGCGATGTCGAGCGCGGTGACGGTCGAGGTTTCCGCCCAGCCTTCCACCGCGACCTTGCCGTCGCGCGCATCGAGACCGACGGCGACCCGGCCCGGAAACTTTTTCGCGGCCTCCTTCACCAGCGCCGGATCGCGCACCGCCGCGGTGCCGATGATGACTCGGCGGATGCCCTTGGAGAGCCAGGCTTCGACGGTCGCGAGATCGCGAATGCCGCCACCGAGCTGCACCGGAAACTTGACCACCTTCAGCATCGCCTCGACCGCCTGCGCATTCACCGGCTTGCCGGCAAATGCGCCGTCGAGATCGACAACGTGCAGATACTCAAAACCCTGCGTCTCGAAGGTTTTTGCCTGCGCGGCCGGATCGAGGTTGAACACGGTCGCGCGCGCCATGTCGCCCTGCTCGAGGCGCACGCACTGGCCGTTCTTGAGGTCGATAGCGGGAAAGAGAATCACGGCTTCCACTTCAGAAAGTTCGAGATCAGGGCCAGGCCGAAGCGCTGACTCTTCTCGGGATGAAACTGCGTGCCGATGGCGGTGTCCTTGCCCACAATCGCGGTGACAGGCCCGCCGTAATCGGCGCGCGCGATCACGTCCGCCTCGCTGGCGGCGTTGAGGTGATAGGAGTGTACGAAATAAGCGTGCCGGCCGTTGTCGCCGAGCGGCAGCTTCTCCAGCACAGGATGCTCGCGCACCAGATCGAGCGTGTTCCAGCCCATATGCGGGATCTTCAATTCCTCATCGCGCGGCGCGATCTTGACCACATCGCCCGCGATCCAGTCGAGGCCGGGCGTGGTGACATATTCCTTGCCCTGTGTCGCCATCAACTGCATGCCGACACAGATGCCGAAGAACGGACGCGCCTTGCTGCGTACGGCCTCGGTCATGGCGTCCACCATGCCATCAAGACCGTCGAGGCCCTTGCGGCAATCGGCGAACGCGCCGACACCGGGCAGCACGATGCGATCCGCGCGGAACACGGTGTCGGGATCGCGTGTCACGACAATCTTCTGCGGCTGTTCGCTGCCCCGCGCGGCGCGCTCGAAAGCCTTCGCCGCCGAGTGCAGATTGCCGGAGCCATAGTCGATAATGGCGACGCTCACCGTGACACTCCCGGCTCGGGAAACAGGCCGATCACGCCCTGCGGCTGTGCGATGGACGCGCGCGGCAGCGGCGGCGGCGCGCTACCACGGCTGCTCTCGCGCGCGGTCTTCGCATTCCAGCGCTCGAAGAAGCGGCGCTCGGCGGCTTCTTCCGAATCCGCCACGACAATATCGAGCTGACGCCACTTGCGGCGCGACAGTTTCCAGCGGCGCAGCGAGCCGGCCTCAAGGCCGAGCAGCAGCGCGATCACCGCCATCACCAGAAAGCGGGTGCCGGACCCGACACCTGCGGCCGACATCGCGATTTCAGCGACGAGCAGCAGCGCGATATAGCCGATCAGCGCCAGCCACAGCCGGTGCCACAACAGCCACAGGAATGTTGCGACGAATGCCCAGACATAGAAGCCGTCGCGCACGAACACGAGCCGGTCCGGCGCGGTGCGCACATCGCTGCCGTAGTAACTCGCCGGCCCGTGGACCGTGTATACCGCCATGATCGTTCTCCGGAACCTCGCTGCGCGCGATCCGCATAAGATCGTGCGCCGCGCGATGGTCCAAAAGTGAAGTCCAGCGCATGACCGGCATGCGCGTCAGGTTCAAATCAGCCGCCGAGCGTGCCCTTGGTAGAGGGAATTTCGCCCGCCATGCGCGGATCAATCGCCACCGCGGTGCGCAGCGCCCGCGCCAGTCCCTTGAAGCAGGACTCCGCGATATGATGGTTGTTCTCGCCATAGAGCGTTTCGACATGCAGTGTCACACCGGCGTTCATGGCGAAGGCGTTAAACCATTCGCGTACCAGCTCGGTGTCGAACTCGCCGATCTTGTCACGCGGAAACGCGGCCTTGAACACCAGCACCGGCCGTCCCGAAATGTCGATGACCACGCGCGAGAGCGTCTCATCCATCGGCATGTGGACGCCGGCATAGCGGGTGATGCCCTTCATATCGCCAAGCGCCTGCTTCACGGCCTGGCCGAGCGCGATGCCGACATCTTCCGTGGTGTGGTGATAGTCGATATGGAGGTCGCCATCGGCCTGCACGGTGATGTCGATGCGCGAATGCCGCGCCAAAAGGTCCAGCATATGATCGAAGAAGCCGATCCCGGTCGCGATGTTGGACACACCGGTGCCGTCCAGGTTGACCGACACCATGATGTCGGTTTCCTTGGTCTTGCGCTTGATGGTGGCGGTGCGCATGAAATGTGCTCTCCGAACGCCGTCCTTTGGAAAGAAGCGTCCTTTTAACAGGCACATGACGCCTTCGCTACTGCGGCATGGCGCGATTTTCGCCTGAGTTTTCAGATATGGTGACCGGAAATCGCCGCTTCCCGGCCCGATTGCAACCCGAGGGTCCAACCCCTAAATCAGGCCCCTCAAAGAGGTAATCATGCAGGCATCACAGGCTGAAATCTGGCACGGGACCACCATCCTGACGGTCCGCAAGGGCGGCAAGGTGGTGATCGGGGGCGACGGGCAGGTCTCCATCGGCCAGACCGTCATCAAGTCCAACGCCAAGAAGGTCCGCAAGCTCGGCAAGGGCGACGTGATCGGCGGTTTCGCCGGCGCCACCGCCGACGCCTTCACCCTGTTCGAGCGGCTCGAAGCCAAGCTCGAACAGTATCCCGGCCAGTTGACCCGCGCCGCGGTCGAGCTTGCCAAGGACTGGCGCACCGACCGCTATCTTCGCCGCCTGGAGGCCATGATGATCGTGGCCGACAAGGACGTCTCGCTGGTGCTGACCGGCACCGGCGACGTGCTCGAGCCCGAACAGGGCGTGATGGCGATCGGCTCCGGCGGCAACTATGCGCTGGCGGCGGCGCGTGCATTGGCCGACTCCGACAAGGACGCCGAGACCATCGTGCGCCGCGCGCTCGATATCGCCGCCGACATCTGCGTCTACACCAACCGCAATGTCACCCTCGAAACGCTTACGAGCGACTGACACTGTCTTCCCCTCTCCCCTTGTGGGAGAGGGTGCTGAGCGGCATCGCCGCGAAGCGGGTGAGGGGTCACGCCTTCACCTGGCGACTCAACCCCTCACCCGGCCCGTTGCTCACGATGTTCGCAACGCGCCACCCTCTCCCACAAGGGGAGAGGGGAAGAAGCGGAAACTCATGACTGGCTTGCCTTCCCGCAAAATCGTTTATCACGCGACCATCAAAGCGCTTACCGCATGAGCACGGCAGGCACTGCTTTGACTCCTTCGGCGCGTGGACTGTCGCCGCGTCAGGGGTTCCTGTTCGCCATCCTGCTGCTCGCGCTGCAGGCCGCGCTCCTTTACGCCATGGGCCGGGTGCCGATCTGCACCTGCGGCACGATCAAGCTCTGGCATGGCGTGGTGCTGAGTTCGGAGAACTCACAGCACATCACGGACTGGTACACGTTCTCCCATATCATCCATGGCTTCCTGTTCTACGGCCTGACCTGGCTGCTACTGCCGCGGCTGTCGTGGGTCGCGCGCCTCCTGATCGCCATGCTGATCGAGGGCGGCTGGGAATTGCTGGAAAACTCGCCGGTCATCATCGAGCGTTACCGCGCCGGCACGATCTCGCTCGACTATTACGGCGACAGCATCGTCAATTCGATCTCGGATACACTGGCGATGATCGGCGGCTTCATCGCCGCGCGAAAACTGCCGGTGATCGCGACCGTGCTGATCGCTATCGTTTTTGAAATCGCCGTCGGCCTGCATATCCGCGACAACCTGACGCTGAACATCATCATGCTGATCCATCCGTTCGATGCGATACGGCAATGGCAGAGCGGGCCGCCGATCATCTAGGCTTCGCCCCGCCGCTTGCGATCAAGCTCACTCAACAATAGCTAAGAGCCATGACAGACTTCTCCCCCCGTGAAATCGTATCCGAGCTCGACCGATTCATTGTCGGACAGGGCGACGCCAAACGCGCCGTCGCCATTGCGCTGCGCAACCGCTGGCGGCGGCAGCAACTGACCGGCTCGCTGCGCGAGGAAGTCCTGCCGAAGAACATTTTGATGATCGGCCCGACCGGTGTCGGCAAGACCGAGATCGCGCGGCGGCTCGCGCGCCTCGCCAACGCGCCATTCATCAAGGTGGAAGCGACGAAATTTACCGAGGTCGGCTATGTCGGCCGCGACGTCGAGCAGATTGTCCGCGATCTTGTCGAAGTCGCGATCCTGCAGACCCGCGAGCGCAAGCGCAAGGACGTGCAGGCCCGCGCGCAGCAGGCCGCCGAGGACCGCGTGCTCGATGCGCTGGTCGGCGCCAATGCCGGCGCCGCGACACGCGATTCATTCCGCAGGAAATTGCGGGCGGGCGAACTGAACGACAAGGAAATCGAGATCGAGACACAAGCGTCCGGCGGCGCGCCGATGTTCGAGATTCCCGGGATGCCCGGCGCGCAGATCGGCGCGATCAACATCGGCGACATTTTCGGCAAGATGGGCGGGCGCACCAAGACCCGCCGCCTGACGGTCGCGGATTCCCACGAAGTCCTGGTCAACGAGGAGAGCGACAAGCTGCTCGACAGCGAACAGGTGACGCAGGAGGCCGTGCAGGCGGTCGAAAACAACGGCATCGTGTTTCTGGACGAAATCGACAAGATCTGCGTGCGCGACGGTGCGCGGGCCGGCGACGTCTCACGTGAGGGCGTGCAGCGCGACCTGTTGCCGCTGATCGAAGGGACGACAGTTTCCACCAAGCATGGCGCGGTGAAGACCGACCACATCCTGTTCATTGCATCCGGCGCGTTCCATATCGCCAAGCCGTCCGACCTGTTGCCCGAACTGCAGGGCCGCCTGCCGATCCGCGTCGAGCTGCAGGCGTTGACCCGCGACGACATGCGCCGCATTCTCACCGAACCGGAAGCGTCATTGCTCAAACAGTATGTCGCGCTGATGCAGACCGAAGGCGTCACGCTCAACATCACAGACGACGCCATCGACGCGCTGGCCGATGTCGCCGTGGCGGTGAACTCCACGGTGGAAAATATCGGCGCGCGGCGGTTGCAGACAGTAATGGAGCGCGTGCTGGATGAGACGTCATTCCATGCGCCGGACATGAATGGGCAGACCGTCACCATCGACGCAGCCTATGTTCAGAAGCACATCGGCGATCTGGCGAAGAACACGGATCTCAGCCGGTTTATTTTGTAACCTCTCTCCCCCTCTCCCCTTGTGGGAGAGGGTGCTGAGCGGCACAGCCGCGAAGCGGGTGAGGGGTACCTTCCAACTCGCTTGTGAAAACCCCTCACCCGCTTTCTCGCTACGCTCGAAACCCCCCTCTCCCACAAGGGGAGAGGGGGAGAAGAATAGCTACCGCGCCCGCCGCACCCGCACATAAAGCGCGCCCTCGCCGCCGTGGCCGATATGCGCTTCGTCGAATCCGATCACCAGACCACGGAATTCCGGCAGACTGAGCCATTGCGGCACCTGACGGCGCAGCACGCCGCGCTCCGATTCGGAACCGCTCTTGCCCTTGCCGGTGATGACGAGAACAACGCTCAATCCGTCGTTTTGCGCGTGATACAGAAAGTCCCGCAGCACGCGATGAGCCCGGCTCTGGGTCATGCCGTGCAGATCGAGCCGCGCGTCGATATCCTTCCGTCCGCGCGAGAGCTTTGACCGCTCCCGCCGCCCGAGCGGCGCAAGCGGCGGCGGAGCCGGAGGGACGACCGGAATTTTCTGAACGTGAGGCGGAGATTTCGGCCGAAGCAGAGGCTCTGTCTTTGCCGGCGTCTCCTCACCGAGGTCCGGTTCAGACTTGACCGGACGCGCCCGCTTGCGCAGCGGTCTGGCCTGCTTCGCCACGCTTTCCCAGAGTTCGGCTTCTTCGCGTGTCAGCGCGCGCTTGCGCCGGGACACAGGAGGCGGATCGAGATTGCGCGGGCGTTTCATCGGCGATGGCGATGGCGCCGGTGATGCCTTGAGCGGCGCGGCGTGTCGGATTTCACGGCGGCCGGTGCGGTTTTGGGGCGCGCGTCCGGCAACGGCACGGCCGGCGCGACTGGCGGAGCCACAGCAGCAGGTGTTGACGGCGAAGCCGCGGATGGCGCGGCCTGTGGAGCCTGGACCGCGGGCTGCTCTTTCGGCACCGCCGTCTTCGTTGCGGCGGCGGGCTGGTCCTTCGGCGCGGTCTTTTGTTCAGATTTTGAATCAGCCTTTGAAGGATCAGCTTTTGAAGAATCACCCTTGGGCTGATCTTTCGCAGCCTCCTTCGGCGCATCCGGCGCCGCTTCCTTCGCGGGCCCTGGCTGCGGAAACAGTTTGGCGATGGTGGCAGACGGCCGCTCGTCCGGCAGCGGGACGGTCTTGCCGCGCGGCACGGGATCGAGGCTGTTCGGCAGCAGCATCACGAAGCGCGCGGGATTCTTCAATCGCCCAGCCACACGGCCCGCTTCCGCGCCCGCGCCGAAGTAAATATCGGCGCGCGCAGGCCCGATGATCGCCGAGCCGGTGTCCTGCGCGATCATCAGCTTGCGGAACGGGGTGTTCGACGTATCGGATTCAATCGGCAGCTTGCCTTCGATGAAGAACGGCGTGCCATAGACATGCAGCGACTTGTCGACGGCGATGGAGCGCCCTGCCGTCAGCGGCACGCCCTGCGCGCCGACCGCTTCGTCATCCGCCGCCAGCTTCACCTCGCGGAAGAACACATAGGATCGGTTGAACCGGCGCAGCTCCTTCGCCGCGTCCGGGTTCTGCTCCATGTATTCGCGGATCTTCTGCATCGACATCTGCTCTTTCGGCACGATGTTGCGCTCGATGAGCACGCGGCCGACGGGCGTGTAGGGATAACCGTTATGCGCATCGTAATTGATGCGCACCATGGAGCCGTCCTCGAGCCTGATCCGCGCCGATCCCTGAATCTGGATGAACAGAAGATCGGTCTGGCTTTTCAGCCAGACCACCTCAAGCCCGCGCCCCGCGATCGCACCGTCCTCAATCTCGGCGCGGTCATAGTAAGGCACCAGCTTGCGTCGTCCGATCTTGCGGAACACCTGGCCCTTGTTCGGCATGCTGGCGCTGGCCTGCGAAAAGCCGCGCACGAACAGGTTCGACGGCCGCCGGTAGACCGGCACGGTATAGACATCGGTCTGAGTGCGCGAACCATCGACGATGGGCTCGTAGTAGCCGGTGACAAAGCCCGCATCCTCGCCAATGCGCGAGATTTGCAGCGGCGTGAAGTTCTTCTCGAAGAACTCACGTGCCTTTGCGCTGTCGGCGATGTTCTCGGCGCGTGCGGCGATGCAGGGATCGCGCAGCGACGTGCCCAGCGCCTTGCTGTCGTTGAGCGCGCCTTTCTGCGCAGCGATCGGCTTGCAGCTCGCGCGAAACGTCTTGAACGCAGGGAGTTGATCGTCGTCGGTCCAGCCGGCGACCTCATTCCATTTCAGCGGCTCGTACTGTCCGCCTGGAATCTCCAGCGGCCATGTTACGGGCGCGCGTTTTCCGAGTTCATGATGGGGACCGTGAGATGTGTGATGACGGCCCGCAGGTCTCGCCTGTGCGTTCACCGTCATGGCAAGGGCGAGAAGAAGTCCCGCCGCGCCAAACCACGAACAAAGGCGCGCGCCGGAACGCCCGGCACATCGGCCGGGCGTTGTCTCGTCCTTACTGTCCGCTTTCCGTCCCAACCAGCTTCCAGTTCGGATCGCGCGACGTGATGTCACGGGCGAAGGTCCAGACATCTGTGACATCGGTGAGCTTTTCCGCATTGCCATCGACGACGGCGCCAGCCTTGTCGCGCGTCACCGAGATCATCTGGGACACGAACCGGATGGTGATCTGGGCGGCGCGATCCCTTACGTCGGCATTGACGATCTCGGCCTTGTCGATCGAGGCGAACCGGGTTTCCACCTTCTCACCGCGCTGCTCGCGCTCCTTGATGGCCGCCTCAAAGCCTTCATAGACCTCGGACGAGAGGAGATCCTTCAACGCCCGGCGGTCGCCATTGGCGAAAGCCAGCACGATCATCTCGTAGGCGCTCTTCGCGCCGCTGACGAAATGCTGCGCGTCGAATGAGGAGTCGGCAGCGGCGATCTGATCGAGACCGCGCGCCAGCGCCGATCCGGACTCTGCGATTCCTTTCCAGCGGTCGGCCGGGACCGCAGGCTCGGCGGACGGCGCCAGCGGCGCCTGGTCGATGGTCTTGCCCGGCATCGGCACGACGTTATCCGGCGCGCCACGCAGAACGTCGCGGGCCGCGCGGTCGAACGGCGGGCGTTCGTCACCGGTGCGCTGGCCCAGCACGTTGCGCAGCCGCAGGAAGATAAAGACGGCCAAGGCCAGAAAAATGATGGTGTAAATATCCACGTCGCATTCACTTTCTGATCGGTGCTGCACGCCACCCGCGCGGCTTCCCCGATGAAACAGGGTTATACGGGCGTTCGTCGCTCACATGTAGGCACGAAATCCGATCCAGCCAACATCGCACGATGCCGCGCCCCGGGCAGCCCAAAAGACAGAATCTGGGCCTCTATGGCGCCGATTTAGCGCGATTCTACCCGATCCGGCGGTCACGGCCAACCGAAAGGCGGCAGAATGGACCTATCGTCCTTGTCGAATGAGGCAAGGCTATGATAGCCACTCGCCCCGACGAGGGCCTTGCCGCCAAAGGATGCTTTCGCAGGCAGTTCCCGCCGGATGGCTTCCGCGGCAATCCGTATTTCCCATTCCCGGAGCGACACACTCATGACCAACGGCAACGGCGCACCTCTCGAGAATGCGGCTCCGCCCCAGTTCAATGTCCTCGCGCAGTACATCAAGGATTTCTCGTTCGAGAATCCGAACTCCCCGGCCTCGCTGGCCGCGCAGGACAAGCAGCCCACCATCAATATCCAGATCAACGTGTCCGCGACCGCGGTTGCCGAACACGACTATGAAGTCTCACTGTCCATCGAGGGCAAGGCCGAGAACGAGAATTTCACGCTGTTCGGCTTCGAGCTGATCTATGCGGGCGTCTTCCGCATCCAGAACGTGCCGCAGGAGAGCATGCATCCGTTCGTCATGATCGAGTGCCCGCGCCTGCTGTTCCCGTTCGCGCGTGAAATCGTCGCATCATCGGTGCGCGCCGGCGGCTTCCCGCCACTGATGCTCGATCCGGTGGATTTCGTCGGTCTCTATCGCCAGAACATGGCGCGCCAAGCCGAACAGCAGCAGGGCAAGCCGAGCTAAGGCGTCATCCCCCCACAGCGAGGCACGATTCGCCCCGCTCAGTTTTCCTTGGTGTATTCGTTCCAGTACGGCGTGCCGCCGAGGGTGGCGACAAAGGCCGCATGCGCGGCGATGTCCGCTTCCGTCACACGCGGCGCCAGCGGCACCTCACGCTGCCGGCGTGGCGTGTCGGCTGGTCCGGCTGTGAACGACTGGCGTGTCTCGGTCAGAATGAGTTGTGACTGCCGCGCGCCGATCAGATCAATGTAGACTTCCGCGAGCAATTCAGCGTCGAGCAGCGCGCCGTGCTTGGTGCGGCGGGAATTGTCGATCGAATAGCGCGAGCACAGATCGTCGAGCCGGTCGGACACGCCAGGATGCTTGCGCCGGGCCAGCGTCAGCGTGTCGACCAGACGATCGCGCGGAATCGCGGCGCGCGCGACGCGATCAAGCTCCGCATTGATGAAGCCGATATCGAACATCGCATTGTGGATCACCAGCGGCGCCTCGCCGATGAAGGCCAGAAAATCTTCGACCACCGACGCGAACAGCGGCTTGTCGGAGAGGAACTCGCTCGACAGCCCGTGAACGTTGAAGGCCTCCTGCGGCATATCGCGCTCGGGATTGAGATAAACGTGATACGTCTGCCCCGTCGGCATGCGGTTGACCATCTCGACACAGCCGATTTCCACCAGACGATCGCCGCGCAGCGGATCGAGGCCCGTGGTTTCGGTATCGAGAACGATTTCACGCATGGAGCTATCCGGATAAGCGCGGCCCGAATCAGGCCCGCCGCCTGGGCATTTTAACGACTTCCCGGAGGATTTCACTGATCCGCTCGCGCACCGGATCGAGACCGTGGGACGTGTCCACCACAAAATCGGCGCGCCTGCGCTTCTCGGCGTCGGGCAACTGCCGGGCAAGGATCGCGTCCAGTTTGTCCGGCGTCATGTTGTCCCGCGCCAGAATGCGCTCGCGCTGCACCTGCGGGTCGGTGGTCACCACCACCACCGCATCGACGCGGTTCTCGCCGCCGGTTTCATAGAGCAGCGGCACATCGAGCACGGCCACCGGCGCGCCCGACGCTTCGGCATCGCTCAGGAACTTGAGCTGATGGCTGCGCAGCATCGGATGCACAATAGTCTCCAGGCGCTTCATCGCCTCCGCGTTGTTCACCACCATCGCCGACAGTTTTTGCCGGTCCACCTTGCCGTTCGCCGTGCTGCCGGGAAACGCCGCCTCGACCGCCGGCACCGCCTCGCCCTCGTAGATCTTATGGACGGTGGCGTCGGCGTCATAGACCGGCACGCCCGCCTCCTGAAACAGCTTCGCCGTGGTGGATTTCCCCATCCCGATCGAACCCGTCAAACCCAGCAACAACATGGAGAACTCTTCCGTTACACGGCCAGCAGATTCCGGCTGCGCAGAAAACCAAACAGCGGCAACAGCGGCAACCCCAGAATCGTGAAATGGTCGCCTTCGATGCGCGTGAAAAGATGAACGCCGGTGCGCTCGAGCTGGTAGGCGCCGACGCTGGAGAGCACTGCGTCACCGGCCTCGGCGAGATAGGCAGCGATCTCGGCATCCGTGAGAGGCCGCATGGTCATCCGCGCCACGCTGACATCGGCGAACAGCACCGTTCCATCCTTCGCGACAGCGACCGCGCTGTGGAGCGCGTGCATCTGGCCGGAGAGCGTCCTGATCTGTGCGACGGCGGCCGCGCGATCCACAGGCTTGCTGAAAAGCTGTTCGTCCAGCGCGAGCGTCTGATCCGCGCCAACGACATAACGGCCGGGATTCCTCGCGGAGATGAACTTCGCTTTCTCCGCTGCAAGCAGTGCTGCGATCTTTCCGGGATCGGCCAGACCCGAATCTTGCTGAATTCCGCGCTCGTCGATGTCCGCAGGCATCGTTTCAACCGCAATTCCCGCGTTCACCAGCAGGCTCTTTCGCACAGCGCTTTGCGACGCGAGGATCAGAGGCTGCCGCTCACGCCAGATGGTCACGACTGCGAGGCCTTCTGGCGCTGGCGATCCGCATACAGTTTCATGATGGCGGCCGCCGTCTCTTCAATCGACCGGCGCGTGACATCCAGCAGCGCCCAGTCGAACTTCGCACTGAGTTTTCGCGCGAAGGCGACTTCCTCGGTGACGGACTGACGGTCGATATAGGTGTCTTCACCGGTCTTGCCGATGCCAAGCAACCGATTCTGCCTCACCTGAATGAGACGTTCCGGCGTCGCGTGGAGGCTGACCACCAGCGGCTTCTTCAATGTCTCAAGCTGATGCGGAATCGGGATTCCCGGCACCAGCGGCACATTCGCGGTGCGCACACCGCGATTGGCGAGATAAATCGAGGTCGGGGTTTTCGAGGTGCGCGAGACACCGACAAGAACCACATCGGCCTCCTCGAGGCCTTCGACATGCTGACCGTCGTCATGCATCATGGTGTAGTTCAGCGCGTCGATCCGCTTGAAATATTCCGCATTGAGCGTGTGCTGCGCGCCGACCCGCGGCGATGTCTCCCGCCCGAGATAGGCGCGAAACAGCTCCATCACCGGACCGATGATCGAGAGGCTCGGAATGTTGATTTCCCGGCACTTCGCCTCGAGCCGCTCCACCAGATCCTTCTCAAGGAGCGTGAACAGCACGATGCCCGGCGTTTCCTCGATTTCCGCAAGAACGCGGTCGAGCTGTTTCTGGCTACGGACCAGCGGATAGACATGCTCCACCGGCGACACATTGGAATACTGCGCGGCCACCGCACGCGCCACCGTGATCAGCGTCTCGCCCGTCGAATCGGAAATCATATGCAGATGAAAATAGCTGCCGGAGGTTGGCATGGTGTATCGAATCCGTTTCCGCTTAATCCGGCGGCTGTGAAAAGCTGTGAGTCCCTGTGGGCATCGTCACCTCAATCCGGCGGCGAACAGACCCCCTTGGGATAACCGGCTCTTTCATTCACAGCACTGATTTCGGGATGAACATCTGGCTTTCGGCAGAATGGTAGCGGGGTTATGTGGATTTGTCTCGGGATAATCCCGCGTCTCAGCACTCAAGCACTTGAACCATCGGCCAATTCCTTCCCGCAGGCGAACGATCCAACAGCGGGCATAAAACCGCCGGGTGTGGATGAGTGCTGAATAAGATCGGGAGAGCGATGCGCGAGCGCTAATCACGGTTACACTTAATCAAACCAAGAATCTAAAAAGGATTCTTTAAGAAAGTCGTGCTTGCGGACAGACCTGTTCTCACGTCATCTACCGACGCTGATCAACACATCGCGCCGTGTCCGGTTCCTGCTATCAGGCAATAATCACCAGCTTTGAAACATCGAAGGCTTCGCAGTTTAAGAGCTTGGCAATTAAGGTTTGCGATTTCCCATGTACGAATGGATCAAGGCGCTGCATGTGATTGCGGTCATCTCCTGGATGGCCGGCATGCTCTATCTGCCGCGGCTGTTCGTCTATCACTGCGAAGCGGAGATCGGCTCGAAGCAGTCCGAGACGTTCAAGGTGATGGAGCGCCGCCTGCTCAAGGCGATCATCAATCCTGCCATGGCGGTGACCTGGCTGGCCGGTTTGTGGCTCGCCTGGCAGGGCGGCTGGTACGTTTCAGGCTGGTTTCACGCCAAATTCCTGCTGGTGCTGATCCTGTCGGCCGTCCATGGCTTTTTCAGCGCCCGGGTGCGGGATTTCGCCAACGATGCGAACACCAGAAGCCAGAAATTCTATCGAATTATCAATGAAATACCAACGATCCTGATGATCGGGATCGTCATTCTGGTGATTGTGAAGCCGTTTTAGGCTCTAAAGACGCCGCGATCCCGCGACAATCGCCTCCTTGCGTGAGACCGGACGATTTTCTATATTCGCGGCATCCCACCCAACGCAGGCGGATGTGGTTGAGTCCCGGTCTCACTGTTGGACCGGCCGCCACATCAGGTTCCAAGCCTCCCGGCACCTTTCTCGCTCAAGACCTGCGGACTTTCGATCGTACCTTTAGTCCGTATGTCGTCAGCAGGCTGAACCTTTCCCCTCCCCTCTCTCCCTTACTTGCTCCACAGGACAACCCCGATGCGGGAAATCAAACTACAAGACCTCAAATCCAAAACTCCGGCGGAGCTTGTCTCTTTCGCGGAGGAAAACGGGGTCGAAAACGCCAGCACCATGCGCAAGCAGGAGCTGATGTTCGCCATTCTCAAGCAGCTTGCGATCGCGGAAACCGACATCATCGGTGAAGGCGTCGTCGAGGTTCTCTCCGACGGCTTCGGCTTCCTGCGCTCGTGGGATGCGAACTATCTGCCCGGCCCGGATGACATCTATGTCTCACCCTCGCAGATCCGCCGCTTCGGATTGCGCACCGGCGACACCATCGAAGGTCACATCCGCAGCCCGAAGGAAGGCGAGCGCTATTTCGCGTTGCTGAAGGTCAACACGCTGAATTTCGAGGACCCGGAAAAGTCCAAGCACAAGGTCAATTTCGACAACCTGACGCCGCTGTTTCCCGATGAGCGGTTCAAGCTCGAGATCGACGATCCGACGCGCAAGGATCTGTCGCCGCGCGTCATCGACATCGTCGCCCCTATCGGAAAAGGCCAGCGCGCGCTCATCGTCGCACCGCCACGCACGGGTAAGACCGTGCTGATGCAGAATATCGCGCACTCGATCACAGCCAATCATCCGGAATGCTATCTGATCGTTCTTCTGATCGACGAACGTCCGGAAGAAGTCACCGACATGCAGCGTTCGGTGAAGGGTGAAGTCGTGTCGTCGACCTTCGACGAACCGGCGGTGCGTCACGTCCAGGTCGCCGAGATGGTGATCGAGAAGGCCAAGCGCCTGGTCGAACATGGACGTGATGTGGTGATCCTGCTCGATTCGATCACGCGCCTTGGCCGCGCCTATAACACCGTCGTGCCGTCATCCGGCAAGGTGCTGACCGGCGGTGTCGACGCCAACGCGCTGCAGCGGCCGAAGCGTTTCTTCGGTGCCGCACGCAACATCGAGGAAGGCGGCTCGCTTACGATCATCGCCACCGCGCTGGTCGATACCGGCAGCCGCATGGACGAAGTGATCTTTGAAGAGTTCAAGGGCACGGGCAACTCCGAACTGATTCTCGATCGCAAGGTCGCCGACAAACGCACCTTCCCGGCCATCGACATCGCGCGCTCCGGCACGCGCAAGGAGGAGCTCATCACCGATCCGCAGTTGCTCAAGAAGATGTATGTGCTGCGCCGGATCCTCAATCCGATGGGTTCCATGGATGCCATCGAGTTCCTGCTCGACAAGCTCCGCAACACCAAGAACAACGCCGAGTTCTTCGACTCGATGAACACCTGATCGCGCGCCGTATCTGCGCGAATCAGCGCTTCAATGCCCGGCCTTCATGCCGGGCATTTTTGTTTGGACGTGTGCTGCAACTATTGTGCAATGCAATATTTTCAATGTTGCACACCGGGCGCAGTATATTGCGACGCAATAAACCCGGTTATCCTTCCAGATTATAGTTTCAGCGGAATTTTCATTGCCTGCGTTGGCGGTGATCGCCAAATAGGCCATGCAATCTCCCGATCAGACCATCTTCGCCCTGTCGTCTGGCCGCACGCCATCAGCCATTGCCATTCTTCGCGTGTCAGGCCCGCAGGCCCGCATGGCTGTCGAGCGGCTGTGCGGACAACTGCCCGCGCCCCGCCTCGCCCAATTTGCGACCTTGCGCGATCTCGACGGCAGCGCCATCGACGAATCGGTGACCCTCTGGTTTCCGGGGCCATACAGCGCCACCGGCGAAGACGTCGCCGAATTCCATGTCCATGGCGGACGCGCGGTGATCGCCGCGATGTTCGATGCGCTGGGTAGCATTGATGGTCTGCGTCCGGCTGAACCTGGTGAATTCACGCGCCGCGCATTCGAGAACGGCAAGCTCGATCTCACCGAAGCCGAAGGTCTCGACGATCTCATTCACGCCGACACCGATCGTCAGCGCCGTCAGGCATTGCGGCATTTGAAGGGATTGTTAGGTGCGAAAGCCGAGACATGGCGGCAGCAGATCATTGAAGCCTCGGCGCTGATCGAAGCGGGAATCGATTTCTCCGATGAAGGCGATGTCTCGGCAGAACTCGTTGCGCCCGCGCTGGAAAAAATCACGGCGTTGAAATCTGAAATCGAAGAAACCCTTCATTCATCGGCACAAAGTGAACGCCTGCGCGAAGGTCTCACGGTCGCAATTGCCGGACCGCCGAATGCCGGCAAGTCGACGCTGCTCAATCGTCTTGCGCGGCGCGAAGCGGCGATTGTCTCACCGCATGCCGGCACGACGCGCGATGTCATCGAAGTGCATCTCGATCTCGATGGCTATCCGGTGACGGTGATCGACACCGCGGGTGTGCGCGACACACATGATCCGGTCGAACAGGAAGGCGTGCGCCGTGCGCGCGACCGCGCGCGCACATCGGATCTGGTCCTGTGGCTTGTCGATGCGAATGACAAAGGCGCGACGTTGCCGGCAACCGAAGACGATCATGCGCCGGTCTGGACCGTGCGCAACAAGGTCGATCTGGCCGGTGACGGGAATGCGAACGCGGCGAGGGCGCAGTTCGACATTTCCGCCTCGCGCGGCGACGGCGTCTCCGAGTTGATCGCGGCGCTGGTGTCCTACGCCCAGGACTATTTCGGCTCCGGGGAAATGGCGCTGGTGAGCCGGGCCCGGCACCGGACCCTGTTGCGGGAGACGGTCGAAGCACTGGACCGGGCAGGGCGGTCGGCCGACATGGGCGATGAGCTTCTCGCTGAAGAGTTACGAATCGCGATTCATTCATTGGGCCGCCTGACGGGGAGGGTCGATGTCGAGGATATCCTCGATGCAATCTTCCGCGAATTTTGCATCGGAAAATAGGCCGCTGGCCGACTGTTCGTTCCAGATCGGCCATTGGCCCTGTTTCACGTGAAACACAGCGATGATTCCGCGGACTGTTTCACGTGAAACAGGTCTGAGTGATTTCCGTCTTTCAGCTTTCGCACCAAAGCGATAGAAGTGCGCCCATGCAGACATTCGATGTCATTGTGATCGGGGGAGGCCACGCCGGCTGCGAAGCCGCGGCGGCGTCCGCTCGTAAAGGCGCGAAGACCGCGCTGGTGACCCATCAGTTCGCGACCGTCGGCGCCATGTCCTGCAACCCAGCCATCGGGGGCCTTGGAAAGGGTCATCTGGTCCGGGAGATCGACGCCCTGGACGGCCTGATGGGCCGGATCGCGGATCGTGGTGGCATCCAGTTCCGTGTTTTGAACCGCCGCAAGGGTCCGGCGGTGCGCGGTCCCCGCGCCCAGATCGACCGCAAGCTCTATGCGGCGGCGATGCAGGCCGAAATCCGGGATACACCCCATCTGACCGTGATCGAAGGCGAGGCGGACGAGCTTATGCTCTCCGGCGGCCGGATCAGCGGTGTTCGTCTGGCTGACGGCCGGGAATTCGCCGTCGGCGCTGTGATCGTGACCACCGGGACCTTTTTGCGCGGCCTGATCCATCTTGGCGAAAGGAACTGGCCCGCAGGACGGGTCGGGGAAGCCCCGGCGATGGGTCTCTCAAGGTCTTTCGAGCGCGCGGGCTTTGTGCTGGGCCGCCTCAAGACCGGGACGCCGCCGCGCCTCGATGGTTCGACCATCGACTGGTCCGCAGTCGAAATGCAGCCCGGAGACGACCCGATCGAGCCGTTCTCAGTCCTGACAGACCGGATTCTGACCCCGCAGATCGAATGCGGGATCACCCGGACCGCCCATGCGACCCACGAGATCATCCGGGCGAACGTTCACCGCTCTCCGATGTATTCCGGTCAGATCAAAAGCACCGGGCCGCGTTATTGCCCGTCGATCGAGGACAAGATCGTCCGGTTCGGCGATCGGGACGGCCACCAGATCTTTCTGGAGCCGGAAGGCCTCGACGACACCACCGTTTATCCCAATGGCATCTCCACATCGCTGCCAGAGGAGGTCCAGCAGGCCATTCTTGAGACCATTCCCGGCCTCGAACGGGTGAAAATGGTTCGTCCGGGCTATGCCATCGAGTATGATCACGTCGATCCACGTGAACTCGAGCCGACGCTGCAGACCCGGCGGGTGCCGGGGCTTTTCCTGGCCGGACAGATCAACGGCACCACCGGTTATGAGGAGGCGGGTGCTCAGGGGCTGGTCGCCGGGTTGAACGCCGCGATTCTGGCCGGAGGCGGGAAGCCTGCGGTTTTTGACCGGGCCCATGGCTATCTCGGGGTGATGATCGACGATCTGACCTCGCGCGGCATCACCGAGCCCTATCGGATGTTCACCTCACGGGCGGAATATCGTCTGACCTTGCGGGCCGACAACGCCGATCAGCGCCTGACCGATCGCGGCATCGAATTGGGTTGCGTGGGCGCGGAGCGGGCGGGGCGGCATACCGCCAAGATGGCGGCGCTCCATGCGGCGAAGTCACTGGCGAAATCGCTGTCCGTGACCCCCAACGAAGCCGCCAGGCATGGCATTTCGCTCAACCGGGACGGCCAGCGCCGATCGGCCTTTGAAATGCTGGCATATCCCGACATCGAATGGACCAATATCGTTTCGATCTGGCCGCAGCTCGGCGGGATTGACCCGAAAATCGCGGTGCATCTGGAAATCGACGCCAAATACGATGTGTATCTGGAGCGGCAGGCCGCCGACGTTCTGGCTTTCCGCCGCGACGAGAATCTCGTCCTCACCGACGTCGACTATCAGGCGGTGCCCGGCCTTTCCAATGAAGCCCGTCAGAAATTGGAAAAGGTCCGGCCCCGGACCATCGGACAGGCGGGCCGGATCGAGGCCATGACTCCGGCGGCGCTGGCTATCCTGGGGGCCTATCTGCGCCGCGAAGCCCGCCGCTCGTCCGTATCGGCCTGACCATGGTCAGGCCGGCTCCGGTTTCCATCTCTGCTTCTGACAAGGCGGCGGCGCTGAAGCTCACTCCTGTTTCACGTGAAACAGAGGCGCGGCTGGATCGCTATGTCGATCTCCTCGTGGCGTGGCAGGCCAAGACCAACCTGATCGCGCCCTCGACCTTGCCGCAGCTCTGGACCCGGCACATTTCCGATTCGCTGCAGCTTCTCGATCTGGCACCGAATGCCCGGCACTGGCTCGACTTCGGCAGCGGCGGCGGCTTTCCCGGCGTGGTGCTGGCCTGCGCCATGGCCGAGCATCCTGGCGCAAACGTCCAGCTTGTGGAGCGAATTGCCAAGAAGTCGGCATTCTTGCGCGAGGCACTCCGTGTCACCGGCACCCCCGGCTCCGTTGTTCTCGCGGACATCGGGGATTATGTGGATAGCCTGAAAACACCAGTCGATTGCGTCACAGCCCGCGCCGTCGCTCCTCTACATATGTTGCTGGGTTTCGCGGCACCTCTGGTGCAGCGGGGGACCAAAGCTCTGTTCCTGAAGGGACAAGATGTAGAGGCTGAATTGACGGAAGCTACTAAATACTGGAATATAGAGCCTCGTCTTCATCCCAGCCGCACCGGCGGACACGGCTGGATCGTCGAACTCAACACAATTGAGCGGCGATAACGTCCGCAGCAGCAAGGCATGGCCAGGCACATGGTTGGCATCGACGGAATTTTTCAGGACGACAATGGCGCTTCGGCAGCCAAGCCGGGACATCCCCGGATTCTGGCGCTGGCGAACCAGAAGGGCGGCGTGGGCAAGACCACGACCGCCATCAATCTCGGGACGGCGCTGGCCGCCATCGGCGAGCGGGTGCTGATTGTCGATCTTGATCCGCAGGGCAACGCCTCGACCGGCCTCGGCATCGACCGCCGCAACCGCAACTGCTCGACCTATGACGTGCTGGTCGGCGAAGCCAAGCTGCGCGAAGCCATCATTCCGACCGCGGTGCCTCGCCTGCATATCGCGCCGTCGACCATGGATCTGTCGGGCCTTGAGCTTGAACTCGGCACCACGCGCGACCGCGCTTTCCGTTTGCGCGATGCCATCGCCGATCTCAACGTCAACGTCGCACCCGAGACCGACTACACCTATGTGCTGGTCGATTGTCCGCCGTCGCTGAATCTCATCACGGTGAATGCGATGGCGGCGTCGCACGCGATTCTGGTGCCGCTGCAGTGTGAGTTCTTCGCGCTCGAAGGCCTGTCGCAACTGTTGCAGACGGTGGAGCAGGTGCGCTCGACGCTGAATCCGACGTTGTCCATTCACGGCATCGTGCTGACCATGTTCGACTCGCGTAACAACCTGTCGAATCAGGTTGTCGCCGACGTGCGCCAGTTCATGGGCAACAAGGTCTACAACACCATGATCCCGCGCAATGTGCGCATCTCCGAAGCGCCGTCCTACGGCAAGCCGGTGCTGGTTTACGATCTCAAATGCGTCGGCAGCGATGCGTATCTCAAACTCGCGACCGAAGTGATCCAGCGCGAGCGTGAGCTGCGCTCGCACTGACCGTCACCCTGAGGAGCCGTCGCGAAGCGACGAGCCTCGAAGGGTGGCAGACACAATGCCGACGTCATCCTTCGAGGCTCGCAAGGGCTCGCACCTCAGGATGACGGAAATCTCGAACGATTGAGTTTACAAGCGGAGTGCGTGGGTTGGGTGCGAGGGAAGCGGCGATGGCCGAGGAGCGTTCGCGACTGGGTCGCGGTCTTGCAAGTCTGATTGGCGATGTCGGTGGCGAAGCCGCGCATGTCGAGCGTCCGTCGCGCACGCCGCGGCGCGTGCCGATCGAATTTCTGAAAGCCAATCCGCGCAATCCGCGCCGCACGTTTTCCGATGCCGAGCTTGATGAGCTGTCATCCTCGATCAAGCAACATGGCGTGATCCAGCCCATCGTCGTTCGCCCGGTGAAAGGCGCGACGGATCGCTTCGAGATTATCGCCGGCGAACGCCGCTGGCGCGCATCGCAGCGCGCCGGTCTGCATGATGTGCCCATCGTCACTGTCGAGGTGACCGACAGCGCCGCGCTTGAAATCGCGATCATCGAAAACGTCCAGCGCTCGGACCTGAACGCGATGGAAGAAGCGCAGGGCTATCACGCGCTCGCCACCGAATACAAACACAGCGCCGACGACATCGCGAAGCTGGTCGGCAAGAGCCGCAGCCATGTCGCCAACATGATGCGTCTGACGAAATTGCCGGATCAGGTTCAGGCTTACATCGCCGAAGGCAAGCTCTCGGCGGGTCACGCGCGTGCGCTGATCAACCTGCTGGACCCGGCTGCCGCTGCGAAGCGCATTGTCGAGGAAGGTCTGAACGTGCGTCAGACCGAAGCGCTGGCGCATGAGGAAGGCGTTCCGGAGCGCAAGCCGCAGAGGGCGCGTGGAGCGGCGACCGGCAAAGACTCCGACACCATCGCGCTTGAAAAGCGCGTCAGCGATGTGCTTGGTCTCAAGGTGAGCGTCGATCATCGCAATCCCGGCGGCACGGTGCAGATCAAGTACAAGGATCTGGATCAGCTCGACGAGATTTTGCGCCGGCTGGAGGCGGGGAAGTAAATCGGAAGCGAGCAGCGATCTACCTTCCGGTCGTCCCCGCGAAGGCGGGGACCCATAACCACCGAATGTGGTGGAGAAAGATGGAGGCCTGCTCCAGAAAATCCGTGAATCGCAAGTTCAGAGAGTATGGGTCCCCGCCTTCGCGGGGACGATATTGCATGTGATGCAAGCTGTATCTCGGATCGCCTATCCCCGCCGCCGGGCATTCACGGCAATCGCCAGCAGCGCGCGCTGTGCGATCGCTTCAGTCGGCAGCGACGGCTTGCGCATGTCGAACGCCGCATCGGCCAGTTGCGCGATGGCCCGCGCCATGCGCTCGGTGCTTGCGTTGCGCAAGGCCGTTTCGACCAGCGGCTTGCGTGAAAAATGCAGCCGCGGAAATCCGCTCTCCAATGCTTCGTATTCGCTGCGGCCTTCATCGACCGACAGCCGCGCCTTGTGCAGCAGCGCCGCTTGACGCTGCGCCGCTGTGATGATCAGGCCCGGATAGGTGCCGGCCGCCATGGCCTTCGCAAACAAAGTCTCGACATCGGCGGCGCGGCCCGCGAAGGCGTTGTCCACGATGGGATCGAGCGCGAGCCCCGATGCGTCGGTCACGATCGCGACCACATCATCGAGCGTGACTTCGCTTTTGCCATGGGCGTAGAGCGCGACTTTCCGGATTTCATTGCGCGAGGCCTGACGGTCGCCGCCGAGCAGGGATGTCAGCGCCGCGCGGGCGTCGGCTGCGATTTTCAGATTTGAGGCGCGCAGCTCGTCGTCGATCAGCTTGGCGAGATCGCGCTCGGTGTCGGCGTAGCAGGCAATCGCGACGGCGGTTTTCGCTTTTTCGCAGGCCTTGCGCAGCGGCGCGTCCGGGCGAAGTTCACCGGCCTCGATCACGATGCGGCAATCGCTCAGTGGCATCTCCGCCAGCGTGTCGATGCCGCTGGCGAAACTGCGCGTACCTGCCCGGATGCGGATGGCGCGGCGGCCGCCGAACAGCGGCACCGTCATCGCCTCATCGACCAGACGTGAGGGCTCGGCAGCGAGTTCGTCGCCATCCATGCGCACAAGGGAAAATGGATCGTTGGGATCATCGACGGCGGACGCCATCAAGGCGTCGGCGCGCTCGCGCACAAGGCCGGTGTCGGGGCCATAGAGCAGGATGATCGGCCGCGACGGATCGGGCCGGGCCAGAAATGCGTCGATTTCTTTCCCGCGAAGCGCGACCACGATTATCCCGCGGCTGTTGTCAGATCAGGTGCCGGCAATGAAGAACGATGCAAGGCGCTGATTGATGTTGTCCGCGATCACCTTGGCGGCGCGGTCTTCCGCGTCACGCAGGGCGCGGGAGCGGGCGAAGCGCTGTGCCTGACCCGGGATGTCATACGACACGCGCGAGAAGGTGGTGCCGGTCAGCACCGTCTTGTCGGTGGCGTTGTCCTTCAGTTCGTACACCACGTCGATACCATAGTTTTCGATGTCAGGCCGTGCGGTGGTCGGATCGACGATGATCGACAGGCGGGTGGTGGTCAGCCGCATCAGCAGGCGGTGGGTCGTCGGGCCGCCGGTGGCGCTGCCGTACATGCTGAACATCAGGTTGTTGCGGATCTCGACGCCAAGCCGGGCCTCGCGCGAGCCGTTCGGCAGGTTCAGCGGAGGAACTTCGACACCCTGCAGCTTTTCCCGGAGCGCCGACCCGCCGGTGGCGCTGCGCTCGCCATACATCGGCTGGAAGCACCCGGCCGTCAGGGCCGCAAGGGCGGCCACGGCAACGAACCGGGCAGCGATGCGCTTACTAAACCACGACATTCACGATCCTCTGCGGAACGATGATGACTTTTCGGGGGGATTTCCCGTCCAAGGCCGATTTTACTGCATCGAGTGCCAAAACGGCAGCCTCAATTTCCCCGTTTGAAGCATTTCGGCCCACCGTGACATCCGCGCGCTTCTTGCCATTAACCTGCACGGGGAGCGTAATTGTGTCATCGACCAGCAGTTTGGCTTCGGTTTCGGGCCAATTGGCTTCCGAAACCAGACCCTGATGGCCAAGGACCTGCCAGCACTGTTCGGCGAGGTGCGGCATCATGGGCGAAATCAGCACGGCCAAAGTATCGAACGCCTCACGCGCGGCCGCCGCGACGGCCGGATTGGTGTCCAGCGACTTCGCCGGGCCATCGACAACATCCGCCAGGGTGCCGACGAAGGTGTAGAGCCGGGCGATGGCGGTGTTGAAACGTAGCCGTTCGATGGAGGTGGAGATTTCCGCCAGCGTGCGGTGAGACGCCCGGCGCAGCGCCAGCGCGGCATCGTCGCGTTCGTCAATGGGTGTGCCCGGCTTCGGCAGATGCGGCGCGGCGGCATTCACCAGCCGCCAGACCCGCTGCACGAAACGGCTCGCGCCCTGGACGCCTTCCTCGCTCCAGATCACGTCGCGGTCGGGCGGCGAGTCGGAGAGCATGAACCAGCGCGCGGTGTCGGCGCCGTAGGTGCCGATGATGTCGTCGGGATCGACCGTGTTGCGCTTCGACTTCGACATCTTCTCGATCGGACCGATCTCGACAGTCTCTTTGGTTGTCAGCAAGGTCGCGCGGCGCTTGTCGCCCACGGTCTCGATATTGATCTCGGCAGGGGACGCGAAGGTGCCGTCCTGCTTCTTGTAGGTCTCATGCACCACCATGCCCTGCGTGAACATGCCGGCGAACGGCTCGTCCATCGCGACATGTCCGGTCGCCTTCATCGCGCGGGTGAAGAAGCGCGAATAGAGCAGATGCAGGATCGCGTGCTCGACGCCTCCGATATACTGATCGACCGGCATCATGCGGTTGGCGACCGCCGGCGTGGTCGGCGCGTTCTCGTTCCATGGATCGGTGAAACGCGCGAAGTACCAGGACGAATCGACGAACGTATCCATCGTGTCGGTTTCGCGCGTGGCCTTGCCGCCGCATTGCGGGCAGGTGACGTGCTTCCAGGTCGGATGATGATCGAGCGCGTTGCCCGGCTTGTCGAAGCTCACGTCCTCCGGCAGCACCACCGGCAAATCCGCGGCGGGCACCGGCACCACATCGCACTTTGGGCAATGGATGACCGGGATCGGACAGCCCCAGTAACGCTGGCGCGAAATGCCCCAGTCGCGCAAGCGGAAATTCACCTGCCGCTCGGCGACAGGCGCGTTGCCGCGCGTTTCGGTTTCGAGACGCTTTGCAACTTCTTCCTTCGCCGCCTCGATGGTCATGCCGTCGAGGAAGCGCGAATTGATCATCCGGCCTTCGCCGTCATAGGCGGTGGTGGTGATGACGAAGCTCGCAGGGTCTTGCCCTTCGGGGCATACAACCGGCGTGTTGCCGAGATTGTACTTGTTGACGAAGTCGAGGTCGCGCTGGTCATGCGCGGGGCAGCCGAAGATCGCGCCGGTGCCGTACTCCATCAGAACGAAGTTCGCGACATAGACCGGCAGCTTCCAGTCCGGATCGAACGGATGCACGGCCCTGATGCCGGTGTCGAAGCCCTGCTTCTCCGCCGTGTCGATGATTTCCTGCGCGGTGCCCTGCTTCTTCGTTTCGGCGATGAACTCGGCGAGCTTCGGATTCTTCAGCGCGGCCGCCTGCGCCAGCGGATGGTCTGCCGCGATCGCCATGAACTTCGCGCCGAACAGCGTGTCCGGGCGCGTGGTGAAAATGCGCAGTTCGCTTTCACCGCTCGGTGCTGTTGCTGTGTCGAGCGCGAAACGAATCAAGAGGCCTTCGGAGCGGCCGATCCAGTTGCGCTGCATGAGGCGCACCTTGTCCGGCCAGCGGTCGAGCGTATCCAGCGCATCGAGCAGGTCCTGCGAATACTTCGTGATCTTGAAGACCCACTGGTTCATCTCGCGCTGCTCGACCACCGCGCCGGAACGCCAGCCCTTGCCGTCGATCACCTGCTCGTTGGCGAGCACGGTCATATCGACCGGATCCCAGTTGATCTTGCGCTTTTCGCGTTCGGCCAATCCGGCTTTCAGGAAGTCGAGAAACATCTTCTGCTGATGCTTGTAGTAGCTCGGGTCGCAGGTCGCGAATTCGCGTGACCAGTCGAGTGACAGCCCCATGGTCTGGAGCTGCTTTTTCATCGTGGCGATGTTTTCGTAGGTCCACGCCTTCGGCGCGACCTTGCGTTCGATCGCGGCATTTTCGGCGGGCAGTCCAAAAGCGTCCCAGCCCATCGGATGCAGCACGTTGTGGCCCTTGGCGCGCATGTAGCGCGCGACCACGTCGCCCATGGTGTAGTTGCGGACGTGGCCCATATGGATGCGTCCCGACGGATACGGGAACATCTCGAGCACGTAATATTTCGGCCTTGGATCGTCGTTGCGGGTCGCGAAGATCGCGCGTTCGTCCCAGATCTTCTGCCACCGCGGTTCGGATTCGCGGGCGTTGTAGCGTTCGGTGCTCATCAGGTCGGTCGTCTGCCAAGAGGGGAATTCAGGGCCGGAGACTAGTGTGGCGGTTCGCAAGTCCGCAACGTCTCCGCCGCTCGCTCTTCTGCGGACTTGCGAACCAAAGCCACACTAGAATTATGGTTTCTAGTGTCCTTATGAATCCGAAGGACGCTTGAAGTTTGCAGCAAAACGAGGCGTCCTTCGGATTCAGGACACTAGCCACAAAAGACCGCGACGGGTCAACGCTTTAGGGCGCGAATCGGCCCTGCGCAGCCGTTCGGGACATTAGCCGGCGAGCGAAACGGCCGACGGGGCGGGCCGGATCAGCCCGTGGGCGACCACCATGTTCCGTCCCTGCCGTTTTGCCGCATAAAGCGCCGCGTCGGCAGCTTCGATCAGGTCGTCCTCGGGCTGGGCATCGCCCGGCGTCACGGTCGCGGTGCCGATGCTGACCGTGACAGTCCTGCCAGGGCTGGTGCGGTGGGGAATCGCGAGACCTTCCACAGCCGCGCGGACTTGCTCGCCGACCCTGAGGGCATCGGCGGTGTCGCCGCCTGGCAGCAGCAGACAGAATTCCTCGCCACCATAACGGGCGGCAAAGCCGTCGCATGAATTGGAGAGGTCTGCCAGCGTTTCGCCGACGCGCTTGAGGCAGGCATCGCCCTCCGGGTGTCCGTAGGTGTCGTTGAAGAGCTTGAAGTGATCGACGTCGATCATCAGGACCGAAAGCTGCCCGTTGGACTGCAGCGCCTTCATCCACTCGAATTCAAGCCGGCTCTGGAAGCCACGGCGATTGGCGAGGCCCGAGACGAGGTCGTGTGACGCGATCACGGTCAGGCGATCGTTGGCGGCGGCCATCTCGCGTTCGCGCTCGGACAACTGCGAGGCCATCGTGTCGAAAGCGCGGGCAAGCGGAATGAACTCCGCGGGCAGCGTGGCGCTGGAGGCGCGCGCCGAAAGTTCGCCGCGGCCGAACCGGTTGGCCATCTCTGTCATCTTGCGCACCGGCCGCATGATCAGGCGCTCGCCGGCAAACCATGCCCCGAGCAGGGTGAAGAGACCGACCAGCGCGAGCTGAATGTAGGCCGTCCTGATCTCGCCGTTGATGTCGCGGAGCATCGCAGCCTGATTGATGCTGACGATCATCCGCGCGCGCGTTCCCGCGACACGGGCAAACGAGACAGCCTTTCTCTCTCCGTCCGCGGATTCAAAGGAGATCGAGCCGTACTCGCGATCGAGGTTGATCTCGCGAAGGGTCACGGCTTCGAGCAGCGACGTATCCTTCAGCGGGCGCCCGATGAGGCCGGCGGCGTCCTCCGGTGCAGCCAGAATCGTTCCCTTGCCGTCCACCAGCAGGACCGACATGCCTGCGCGCAGGCTGCGGTTGCTGATGAGCTGCGACATCCATTTCAGGTCGATCGCAGCGATGATGAGGGCCTCGCTGTTGCCTTCGATGGCCGACACCGGATAAGCGGCGACGATGGTCGGCGCGCCGGAGGGTCGCGCCACGATATAATCGCTGACGACGAATTCATGGGTTTCCATCGCACGCTGGAAATAGTCCCGGTCGTGGACATTTGCGCCGACGAATGCGGATTGCGTCGAGCACTGAATGATGCCGTTCGAGTCCACGAGATTCAGCGAGCGGATCCATGGCAGGTCGACGCGCAGGCTGGCGCGCATGATGGCGCAGCCACGGCCCTGTTGCGCGGCCGATGCGTAGATATAGGCGGAGGATTTGAGGACGGCTTGCACCGTGGAAATGATTTCACGCTGCGCGTCGGCTGTGTGCCTTGCGAGTTCAGACAGCTCGTTCGCCGCCTGTACCACCTGCCTGGAACGGGAATCTTCGAGCAGGCGCACACGGTCGAGCATCAGCGGGACGACCAGAATCAGCGCCAGAATCACAAGGCGCGCGCGAATCCCGAGCAGCGCCTTGAGTTTTGACGTGTTGCGGCCGAAGCTGGCGATTGACATTGGTATTCCCTTGCCCCACGCCAATCCTACGAAAAAGGGTTCAAAGACCCTTTTTTGATTTCGTTAAAAATCGAATGATCTCCATATTTGACGAAGGTTTGTCGCGATGGATGAGCAGAAGGTGTCGCCGGTAACATCCGATTCACCAAACGGCTTCGCCGAGGTGGAACGCGAGATTGCCCGTGCCTGCCGCGATGCGGGGCGCGAGCGATCGTCGGTGACGCTGGTGGCCGTCTCGAAAACTTTTGGCGGCGACGCCATTGAGCCGGTGATCCGGGCTGGCCAGAAGGTGTTCGGCGAGAACCGTGTGCAGGAAGCGAAATCGAAGTGGCCGGACCTGATGGCGAAGCATCCGGGCCTCGCATTGCATCTGATCGGGCCGCTGCAGTCGAACAAGGCGAAGGAGGCGGTGGCGCTGTTCGATGCCGTTCACTCGCTGGACCGCACGAGCCTTTGCGAAGCGCTGGCGAAAGAGATCGCTAGGCAAGACCGGCATCCGGAATTGTTCGTTCAGTTGAACACCGGCGAAGAGCCGCAGAAGGCGGGCGTCGCGCCGGCGGACGCCGACGCGTTCATTGCAAGCTGCCGCGATGTGTATGGTCTGAAGATCTCAGGGTTGATGTGCATTCCACCGGTGGATGAACCACCCGCGGCTCATTTTGCACTGACGGCCAAGATTGCCGCGCGCAACGGACTTTCGCTGCTGTCGATGGGCATGAGCGCGGATTTTGAAACCGCGATCCAGCTCGGCGCGACCCATGTGCGTGTGGGCTCGGCGATTTTCGGTCATCGCTAGAAAGGCCGGGGCGTCATCCTGAGGTGCGCGCTTGCGCGCCTCGAAGGATGCGCCAGGATTTCGTCTTTTGCTGTCATCCTTCGAGGCTCGCCGAAATGGCTCGCACCTCAGGATGACGGTTCGCGCTTATTGCTCTCACCCGATCACAATTTTTGTCCGCGGCCCGATCCGCTCCAGCAAGCGCAACATCGCGCCGCGCGTCAGCCCGACACAGCCTGCGGTCGGTCCGAAGCTCTCGCGGGCGAGATGAATGAACACGGCGCTGCCGCGTTTTGAAACACGCGGCCGTGTGTTGTGGTCAATCTCGATAATGAAATCGTACAGATGATCCGCGCGCATCAGCCGGTCGCCGTCATCGCCGGCCTTGCGTGTGACGGCGCGGTTGTAATGCCGGTCGGCAGGGTCCTCGGACCAGGCGTCGGCGGGTGTGATCGCACGGACCGGCAGAAACGTCTTCGGCCGGATATGGCGGTCAGCCCGCCACCACAGCCGGACCGGGTGAAAGACGCCGCGCGGGGTGCCGCCGTCGCCCTCGAACTTGTTGGCCTTGATTCCCCCGCGTCCCAGCGCCACCGGCAGGACCTGCGCTCCTGCGGTCAGCCAGCCTTGGGTCGGGCGGCCGGCGGCGGGATGAACCGCAATCATGGATAACGGCCGATCACGGAACGGTGTTCTATAAGCCATTGGAAAGCCTAGATTTCCCCTATCTGCTCTCACCGGCTGCGCACAAACGCAGCTTGCGCTTTCACCCGCAAATGCTCTATTTCGCCGAGGCTTCGAGATGCGCCCGTTCGGGATCGCTCTCAAATGTCTCTTTTACAAGCCAAATTTTAAAGGACCGGATCAATGGCCAACGCCCGCAAGATCCTGATCGTGGATGACGATACCGATCTGCGCGACGCCCTTGTGGAGCAATTGTCGCTGCATGAGGAATTCGAGGCTTCCGCGGTCGATACCGGTGCAAAGGGTGCGCTGGCCGCCAAGAGCAATTCGCCCGATCTGGTTCTGATGGATGTCGGTCTGCCCGATACCGATGGGCGCGAAGTGGTGCGCAGCCTGCGCAAGGGCGGCTTCAAGTCGCCGATCATCATGCTGACCGGCCACGATACCGATTCGGACACCATCCTCGGTCTGGAGTCAGGCGCGAACGACTATGTGGCAAAGCCATTTCGTTTTGCGGTGCTGCTGGCCCGTATCCGCGCGCAGCTTCGCCAGCATGAAGCCCGCGAGGACGCCGTCTTCACCGTCGGCCCTTACAGCTTCCGTCCGGGTTCCAAGATGCTGACCGGCGCCAATGCCAAGAAGGTCCGGCTCACCGAGAAGGAGACCGCGATCCTGCGGTTCCTCTATCGCGCGGGCCAGATGCCGGTGTCGCGCGAGACCTTGCTGCAGGAAGTCTGGGGCTACAATTCCGGCGTGACCACCCACACGCTGGAGACGCACATCTATCGCCTGCGCCAGAAGGTGGAGAAGGACGCGGCGAACCCCGAAATTCTTGTGACTGAGTCCGGGGGCTATAAGCTGGTGCCATGAGTCGAATCACGGCGCTTTATGGCTATTGAAGACGACATCGCCCTGTTCACGCGCGTCCCGACATTGAGTTTGTTGGGCGCCGCGGCTTTGCAGGTGCTCGCCATCGGCGCCGAGCAGCGCGATTACGGATTCGGCGAAAAGCTGTTTGAGCAAGGTGAACCAGCGGATTCCGGCTTCATTGTCCGGCGCGGCGCGTTTCGTGTTGCGTCCGATGACGGGCAGGAAGCGGTGGCCGGCGAGAATGTCCTGATCGGCGAACTCGCGCTTGTCGTGGCAATGCCACGGCCTGCGACGGCGGTTGCGCTTGAACCGTCCTCCGTGCTGCGGATTTCACGCAGCCTGTTTCAGCGTGTGCTTGAAAGTCATCCCGAAGCCGCGCGCCGTTTGCGCGATGATTTTGCCGCGCGCTCCAATGCCGCGCTGGGTGCCATGACGCGCGTCGGCGCGACACTGCGCTAATTTCAAACGTCAAGAACTGCCGTCACCGGAACATGGTCCGATGGCCGTTCCCAGCCGCGGGCATCGCGGGTGATCCTGAAATCGCGCACGCTGTCGCCAAGCGACTTCGACACCCAGATATGATCGAGGCGGCGGCCCTTGTTGGCGGCGACCCAGTCGGCGGAACGGTAGCTCCACCATGTATAGACTTTCTCCGAGAGCGGAATGCGCTGGCGGGCGATGTCGATCCAGTCGCCCTGGGACTGCACCGCGAGCAGCTTCTCGCATTCGATCGGCGTGTGCGAGACAATCTTCAGAAGCTGCTTGTGCGACCACACGTCATGCTCATGCGGCGCGACGTTGAGATCGCCGACAAGAATGTGCCGGTCATCGGCCCTCGGATGCAGCGGCGCGCAATCCCGCATCTCGTCGAGGAATGACAGTTTGTGCTCGAACTTCGGATTGAGCGCGGGGTCCGGAATGTCGCCGCCGGCGGGCACATAGAAATTGTGCAGAATGAGCGGTTTTGCGATCTGCGCCTGCTGTCCGAACGACACCGAGATGTGGCGCGAGTCGACCTTGCCGCAGAAGGTGCGCACGTCGCGCGATTCAAAGGGAATCTTCGAGACGATGGCGACGCCGTGATAGCCCTTCTGGCCGTTGAGCGCGACATGCTCATAGCCCAGCCGCTTGAAGCGCTTCAGCGGAAAGGCATCGTCGACGCACTTGGTTTCCTGAAGACAAAGCACATCGGGCCGCACGGCCTTGATGAACTTTGCAACCAGGTCGATGCGCAGGCGCACCGAATTGATGTTCCAGGTGGTGAGGGTGAGGCGCATGATCGCAGGCGGCGAGGAAAGACAGAGAAACCGTTAGCCGGTTTTGTCCGCCTGCTCCAGTGCGGCCGCACCGATATGCACCAATAGGCGGTGCTAGTTCTGGTTGGTCTGATAATTGGTGTAGTCGATCCTGAACATGCCGGGATCGAGCTTCTTGGTGGTGTCGAGATTATAGACCGCCACCGTGGTGTCGTAACCCTGCGGATCGGTCACGGTCCACTGCTTGAGCTGGTTGTCCTTGGCGCCGATCATCAGCATCAGGCGGCTGGTGCCGACCAGCGGCTGCTTTTCCTCGATGGTCACGCTGATGAACATGTCATCGGAGCCGACGCCCACGACATTGGTGTCACGCATGAGATCAATGCGGTCGGCCAGCAGGAAGCGCAGCGGCGTCTGCGACAGCGGATAGACGTCCTGTGTCGCCAGCCGGCGGTCACGGACGATCACCGACGATCCGTCGGCGACCAGCGCGATCGGCGAGGGATCGTCATACTCAAACCGGATCTTGCCGGGCTTCTGAATATAGAAGTCGCCGGTGGAGCGTGTGCCGTCGGGGCCGACCTGCACGAAGTTGCCGGAGACATTCACGAGCGAGGAGAGATAGCTGCTGACCTTGGCGGCGAGCGCCTTCTGGTTGGCGTCGAAATTCGGTGTGTTGCCGCTGAACAGATTGCGCAGATCCGGAATGATCGGCGTTGGCGGCGCGGTGGCGGAAGGCGCCGGGATGGTGGGATTTGGCAGCGCCTGCTTGGGCACCGGTGTATCGGCGCGCTTCGGCGCGGGCTTCGGTGTGGGGACAGCCTGGGCCGACGCCGCCGGAATCATGATCGCCGCAGTGATGGCGGCGGCGAGGGCGGCCGCCGGCAATCTCACATGAAGAAAATGATGTGCGGAGAGCGGGTTGCTGCAGAACGGCTGATTGCGATGAAGGTGTCTCAACGGTCCGTCCTGTGGGATGCCTTGTGATCTGTCCGCCGGGGCTAACCCCAAGCTATGGCGATTTCGCGGCTGCGAATAGGGTGGATTTAGCCGAAGCGTTCTTCTTCTTCACCCACCAGAATCTCGCGTTTTCCGGCGTGGTTGGCCTGGCCGACAATGCCTTCCAGCTCCATCCGCTCCATCAGCGTGGCGGCACGGTTGTAGCCGATCTGCAGGCGGCGCTGAATGTAGCTGGTTGAGGCCTTGCGGTCGCGCTTGACGATCGCAACAGCCTGCTGGAACAGATCGCCCTCGCCGCCATTGGCGCCCATGCTGGTGCCGTCGAACACCGGATTGCCGTCCTCGTCGGTTTCCTCTTCTGCGGTGACCGCCTCGAGATACTCCGGCTGTCCCTGTGCCTTGAGGTGGCGGACGATCTTTTCGACTTCTTCATCCGACACGAACGGGCCGTGGACGCGGCTGATGCGGCCGCCGCCGGCCATGTAAAGCATGTCGCCCTGGCCGAGCAGTTGCTCCGCGCCCATTTCGCCGAGCAGCACGCGGCTGTCGATCTTCGAGGTGACCTGGAAGGAAATACGGGTGGGAAAGTTCGCCTTGATGGTGCCGGTGATGACGTCGACCGACGGGCGTTGCGTGGCGAGAATCACATGCAGACCCGCGGCGCGCGCCATCTGCGCAAGGCGCTGCACCGCGCCTTCGATGTCCTTGCCTGCGACCATCATCAGGTCGGCCATTTCGTCGACAATGATAACGATATAGGGCAGCGGCTCGAGCTCGAGCTTCTCCTCCTCGTAGATCGCCTTGCCGGTTTCCTTGTCGAAGCCGGTCTGCACGGTGCGGGTCAGTTCCTCGCCCTTGGCCTTGGCCTCGGCGACGCGCGTGTTGTAGCCGTCGATGTTACGGACGCCGAGCTTCGCCATGTTCTTGTAGCGCTGCTCCATCTCGCGCACCGCCCATTTCAGCGCGACGACGGCTTTCTTCGGATCGGTCACCACCGGCGTCAGCAGATGCGGAATGCCGTCATAGACCGAGAGTTCGAGCATCTTCGGATCGACCATGATCAGGCGGCATTGATCCGGGCGCAGCCGATAGAGCAGCGACAGGATCATGGTGTTGATGCCGACCGACTTGCCCGATCCGGTGGTGCCCGCGATCAGAAGATGCGGCATGCGTGCCAGATCGACGATCACAGGCTCACCGCCGATGGTCTTGCCGAGGCACAACGGCAGCTTCGCGGTGCTGCCGGTCGTTTCCTTCGCGGTGAGCAGTTCACGCAGGTAAACCGTCTCGCGCTTCGCGTTCGGCAGTTCGATGCCGATGGCGTTACGTCCGGAGACAACCGCGACACGCGCGGAGACCGCGCTCATGGAGCGCGCGATATCGTCGGCCAGGCCAATCACGCGCGAGGACTTGATGCCCGGTGCGGGTTCGAGTTCGTAAAGCGTCACGACAGGTCCGGGACTGGCCTTCACGATTTCGCCGCGCACGCCGAAATCCTGCAACACGCCTTCCAGGGCGCGCGAATTCGTCTCAAGCTCGTCCTTGCTCAGCGTGAAGCGATCCGAGGCTTTCGGAGCGGCGAGGACGGAGATCGGCGGCAGCACGAAGACGCCCTTGCGGCCGGACGGTTTCGGCTCGGCGCGCTTGCGGGCGCGCGGCGCGGGCTCCTCGTCCTCCTCTTCGGCTTCTTCTTCCTCGGTCTCTTCCTCTTCGTATTCGTCTTCGGCTTGCGGCACCAGCGATGGTGCGCGCCGTCCACTGCCGAGATTGGGCTCCATGCGCTCGAACGAGCGGGCAGAGGAGGATTCCGTGCGCCCCACGGCCATGGCGAACAGCGCCGAGCCCATGCGCATGATGCGCGCCTTCGCGCTCATCGCGGCATGAACAAGCCATCCCAGCGAGATGGAGCCGCGATCGTTGTCGTCCTCGTCGTCTTCGTCCTCGATCATCGGCGGCCGTGCGCGCGCGGCGATCTTTTCCTTGGCGCCCGCGCCGCAGGCGAAGGCGAAACTTCCGATCATGGCCGCGAACAGGATCATGCCGAGCACGATACGGTAGATTGCGCCGGGCGGACCGAACACGACAGCAGGAAAACGCACCAGCGCATCACCAACCACGCCGCCAAGCCCGGTCGGCAGCGGCCATGCGCCGCTGCGCGGCAGGCAGCTTGCAAATCCGGCGGCGATCACCGCGCACAGGATCCAGCAGGCGACCCGCAGTGCCTCACGGTCGAACAGGCGATGAGTCACCAGCCGCCAACCCCATACGGCGACCGGCAACACCAGCATGATCGAGCCGAGGCCGAGAATCTGCATCAGGAGATCGGCGCCGATGGCGCCGGGACGGCCCATCAGGTTGCGGATGGCGCCGGAGGTCGCATGGCTCAGACTCGGATCCTGCACCGACCAGGTCATCAGCGCCGCGGCCACGACGCAGGACAGCGCGATCACGCCGAGACCGGTCAGTTCGCGCAGGCGGCGCGCGAGCATCTCGCGGATTGGATCGGAAATCTGGCCGACGATAGGAATGACACGTTCGATCGCTGGCATGACGACTAACCTTGCGGCTCGCTCAAAACCTCGACCATGCGATGCAGGGCCTCGGCGGTGGTTTCACTGTCTTGCACCATGGCGACGCGGATATAGCCGGCGCCGGGATTGGTGTTGTCGGGTTGCGGACGGGCCAGATAGCTTCCCGGTATGACGCGCACGCCGCCATCCCTGAAAAGTTTCACGGTGGCCGCTTCATCGCCGCCATGGGCGGAAACATCGAGCCAGATGCAGAAGCCCCCTGCGGGGCGCTTGTAACCGAAACGATTGCCGAGAATCTGGTCGGCGAGATCGAACTTGATCCGGTACAGCCTGCGGTTTTCCTCGACATGGGTTTCGTCGTCGTAAGCGGCGACAGCAACATGCTGCAGCGGCACCGGCACCTGAGGCGCCGCGACATTGCGCAGCTCATGAAAGCGCGCGAGGAATTTTGCATCGCCGGCAGCGAAGCCGACGCGCATGCCTGGCAGGTTCGAGCGCTTCGACAGTGACTGGAAAGCGACGACGTTGGCGAAGTCAGGACCCGCGGAGCCGAGCATGCTGCCCGGTGCGTCGTGGGTGTAGATTTCCGAATAGCATTCGTCACTGAGCACGATGAAGCCGTGGCGGTCGGCGAGTTGCTTCACACGATCAAAGTAAGCGCGCGAGGCGACGGCGCCCTGCGGATTCGCGGGCGAGGCGAGATAGAGCGCGACGGTGCGCTCGAGCGTCTCGGTGCTCAACGAATCGAGATCGGGCAGGAAGCCGTTGTCGCGAACGGTCGGCAGGAACACCGCCTCGCATCCGGCGGCCCGCGCGCCGGCGGCGTAGGCCGGATAGAACGGGTTGGGCATCAGGATCGCGGGCGTGCCCTTGCGTGGCGCGACATAGCGGGCGGCGGCAATGGCCGCGAAAAACAGGCCCTCGCGGCTGCCGTTGAGCACCAGGACTTCGGTTTCCGGGTCGACGGCGCGGGGCAGTCCGAACCGCTTCGTGGTCCAGCTTGCGGCCGCCTGCCGGAACGGCTCGATCCCCCTGGCGATCGGGTATCGCCCAAAGTCATTGATATGTTTGGCTAAAATAGGTCCGACAAAGCCGGGCACGGGATGCTGGGGCTCGCCCAGCGACATGTTGATCAGGGGTCTGCCGGGCTTGTAGGGGCTGAGGAGGTCGGCCAGCCGTGCGAAGGGCGAGCGCTCGCTGGCCGAGGCGCCACCTTGGGCGCCGGCAGCGTCGGCCGGGCGGGAAGAAGCGGTTATGGCCATTCGGAAAACGCCAGCACTTTCGGTCCGTTGGTCCCCTCGGGACGGTCCTGAGGGAGCGTGCGGATTTGATCACATCACCATAGGTGGGGCGAGGTTAAGACGCGATTAACCATCGTCCTTCGGGCGCATTTTCACCGACCTGGAACCGGGCCGGGCTGATATCGCGAGTCCAAAAGAAAAGGGCTCCAGCTTGCGCTGGAGCCCTCCGACGGACGGGGCATTGCCGGGTTTGTGCCCCAACCGTTGTCCTTGTTTCAGAGCACGACCTTTTCGGAAAACCGGTTCCCACTTTGCGCTAACGCGGTCGTTCCGATCCGGGTCATGCTGGCTCGCTTACATGTTGTAGGCGCGCTCGGTGTGGTCGGTGATGTCGAGGCCTTCACGCTCGGCATCGACCGGAACCCGCAGGCCCACGATCACATCGACGATCTTGAACAGGATCGCCGAACCGATGCCCGAGAACAGCAGCGTGACGCCGACACCCCAGATCTGGGACGTCATCTGCGCGACCAGGTCGTACTCGCCGACCTTGCCGGCGACGTAGTCCATGACGCCGGTGCCGCCGAGCGCGGGGTTGACCAGAATGCCGGTGCCGAGGGCGCCGACGATGCCGCCGACACAGTGGATGCCGAACACGTCGAGCGAGTCGTCATAGCCGAGCGCATTCTTCACCACGGTGCAGAAGAACAGGCAGACGATGCCGACAACGAGGCCGAGGACGATCGCACCCATCGGACCGGAGAAACCGGCCGCCGGGGTCACCGCGACGAGACCTGCAACCGCGCCCGAAAGCGCACCGAGCAGCGAAGGATGACCCTTGATCATCCATTCCGCGAACATCCATGACAGGGCCGCCGCTGCGGTTGCAACGAAGGTGTTGGTCATGGCGAGCGCAGCGCCGCCGTTGGCTTCAAGGTTCGATCCGGCGTTGAAGCCGAACCAGCCCACCCACAGAAGGGCGGCGCCGATCATGGTCATGGTCAGTGAGTGCGGGGCCATCAGCTCCTTGCCGTAACCGGTGCGCTTGCCGATCAGCAACGCGCCGACAAGACCGGCGATGCCGGCGTTGATGTGCACCACGGTGCCGCCTGCGAAGTCGAGCGCGCCCTTCTTGAAGATGAAGCCCGCGTCGGCGTTGATTTCGTCGAGCTTGGCCTGAGCCGCGGTCTTCGCTGCGCCATCAGCCGCAGCAGCAAGAGCCTTCGCTGCGTCGGTGATCGCGTCCGGACCGGCCCAGTACCAGACCATGTGCGCCATCGGGAAGTAGATGAGCGTCACCCAGAGCGGGACGAACAGCGCCAGCGCTGCGAACTTCGTGCGTTCCGCGAAAGCGCCGATGATGAGCGCCGGCGTGATCGCCGCGAAGGTCAACTGGAAGCAGAAATAAACCAGCTCCGAAATGTTGGCGTCGACGCTGAAGGTCGCCGCCGCCGAGTCGGTGGTGATGCCCGCCATGAAGGCCTTCGAGAAGCCGCCGATGAAATCGGAGCCGCCGGTGAAAGCGAGGCTGTAGCCGTAAACCGCCCAGATCACGGTCACGATGCAGACGGTGTAGAACACCTGAGCCAGCACCGAGAGCATGTTCTTGGAACGGACGAGGCCGCCGTAGAACAGGGCGAGGCCGGGAATAGTCATCAGCAGCACGAGAATGGCCGATGTCATGACCCAGGCATTGTCGCCCTTGTTGATGGTCGGCGCTGCATAGGCGGCGGTCGTGGCGAAGAGGCCGACTGCGAGAGCTGCCAATCCCGCGCTGGTGGGACGCTTGAACGTCATTTGTTTGTACTCCTGATAAGATGAGGTTTGCGCGAAATCAGAGCGCCGCGTCATCGGCTTCGCCCGTGCGGATGCGCACCGCATGGTCGAGGTTGATGACGAAGATCTTGCCGTCGCCGATCTGGCCGGTCTTTGCCGCGCCGGTGATCGCTTCGATGGTCTTGTCGACTTGGGACGAGGCGACAGCCACCTCGATCTTGATCTTGGGAAGGAAGCTCACAGCGTATTCAGCGCCGCGGTAGATTTCCGTGTGGCCTTTCTGGCGGCCATATCCCTTGACTTCCGTCACCGTGAGGCCGTGAACGCCGATAGCGGTCAGGGCATCGCGGACTTCTTCCAGCTTGAATGGCTTGATGATGGCCATAACAATTTTCATGGGTTCTTCCCCGCTTGGGCCCGGCCGTACTGACCGGGCGATCTCGACTGAGGGTCACCGCGCGAAGACAGATCACTCCACGGGCACAGCCGGGTCCCATAGAATCAAATGCCGTGCCAACACCGCCAAATTCGCTAACAGTTTATGAATCCGGAGGTTTTCAGCCCGGAGGGGGGTGCGTAGGAAACAGGCGGGGAGGTGCCGCCTAAAACAGCGACAGAAATGCCAAAAACATAGGCAGGACAGACTACGGACACATTCATGCCCAGAGGAGGGGCAAAAGGTATCTCCGCCCGGTCGCGGGTGGAGGAATCCGGTCGGATTGCGGCGGCTTACTGCAGGGCTTCGCCGTGCTGGGTAATGTCCAGACCCTCGACCTCATGCTCGTGCGACACCCGCAGGCCCGCCAGCATGTCGACCGCCTTGAGCAGGACAAAGGTCATGCCGCCGGTCCAGACCAACACAACCGCCACGCCGTAAAACTGGGTCAGCAGCAGTTTCGGGTTGCCCTCGAGCAGCCCGGCGGTTCCACCAATGGCGGCCGTCGCGAAAATTCCGGTCATCAGGGTGCCGAGCAGGCCGCCGATGCCATGAATGCCGAACACGTCGAGCGTGTCGTCATAGTTGAAGCGGTGCTTGAGGCTGGTGCAGGCCCAGTAACACACCGCGCCGGCGACGATGCCGATCACGATGCCATGCCACGGCTCGACGAAGCCGGAGGCGGGCGTGATGGTGCCGAGACCGGCCACCGCGCCGGAGATCATGCCGAGCACCGAGGGCTTGCGGCGCGTGGCCCATTCGATCGCGGTCCAGGTCAGCGCTCCGGCGCAGGCCGCGAGATGGGTCGAGAAGATCGCCATCACCGCGCGCGAATTGGCCTGCAATGCCGAGCCGCCGTTGAAGCCGAACCAGCCGACCCACAACAGGCCGGTGCCGATCACGGCGAGCGAGAGATCATAAGGCGAGAGATTCTCTGTGCCATAACCGCGGCGGCGGCCCATCACAAGCGCCGCCACGAGGCCCGCCGTGCCTGCGCTGAGATGCACCACAAGACCGCCGGCGAAATCGAGCACGCCCGCTTGCGCGAGGAAGCCGCCGCCCCACACCCAATGCGCGAGCGGAATATAGACAAAGGTGAACCAGCCGATCGAGAACAGCACATAGGATGAAAACCGCATGCGGTCCGCGACCGATCCGGCAACCAGCGCCACGGTGATGACAGCAAACGTCATCTGGTAGAGCGTGAACAGCGCTTCGGGAATGGTCTTCGCGGCGCTGTTGACGCCGTCCATCGTCATGCCCGACAGCATGATGCGGTCCAGCGAACCGAGCCAGGCGCCGTCTCCGGCGAACACGAGGCTGTAACCGTACATCACCCAGAGAATGGAAATCAGCGCCACCGCGATCAGGCTTTGCGCCATCGTCGCGAGCACGTTCTTCTTGCGCACCATGCCGGCATAGAACAGGGCAAGGCCGGGAATGGTCATCATCAGCACCAGCGCGGTGGATGTGATCATCCACGCCGTATCCGCCGCGTCGATCTTTGTGTCCTGCGCAAGAGCCGGCGTTGCCAGCATGAAAGAAAGACTCGCGGCAGAAACCGCCGTCGCAAACTGTGCGACCGCACGCGGCAATCTCAACATGGGTATCTCCCCCGGGCTAGGCTGACCGTGCGGTGTCTTGCGTGCGCCGCTGCAGTCGTGATGCATAACTCTGTTTGAACGCAATTCCGAAAACCGGTCTTTCGATTTTCGGCATCACGTCCGCAATTGAATCAAAGTGCGTCGTTGTCGGTTTCGCCGGTGCGGATGCGCACGGCATTCTCGATGGGCGTGACGAAAACCTTGCCGTCCCCGATCTGACCGGTGCGCGCGCTGGCGGTGATCACCTCGACAGCCTGGTCAGCCAGGTCGCTGCCCACGGCGATCTCGATCCGCAGCTTGGGCAGGAAGTTCACGATGTATTCGGCGCCCCGATAAATTTCGGTATGGCCCTTCTGGCGGCCGAAACCCTTCACCTCGGTGACGGTCATGCCATGGACGCCAATCGCGGTCAGGGCCAGACGGACCTCTTCAAGTTTGAAGGGTTTGATGACGGCGGTGATCAGCTTCATGGTCGTTCTTCGTCCTTGATGTCTGCGCGGCAGCGCCATGCGTCTTTACGCGCGCGCGCGGAAATCCGCTACCTTTTTGGGCAAGACGAGAGAAAAATATGCAGGCGGAGCCGAAAACCGTTGCGGCGCCGCGCGGTCCGTTTGTAGCATCGGCTCTCTTTTGACCGAGACCGATCGCGATCCGCTGATGTGCCGCGGGCAGGAGCTTCGCGGCTGGTCCGGTGCTCCATTTCCGAAGAAAAGGAATCATCATGTCGGGCCGATCTTGGTTTGTTGCCGCCGGAGATAAGCAGGAAGGTCCTTATTCCGAGGAAGAGTTCCGCGACCTGATCGCGCGCGGTCATGTTCGGGCCGACACCTATGTCTGGGCCGACGGCATGCAGGACTGGCAGTATGCCGGCGACATTCCGGGCCTTCTGTCGGCTGGACGCACGCCGCCGGTTCTTCCACGCGCGGCCGGTTCCGGGCCGGCGGCCGCCGTCGCTTACGGCTCCGCCGACAGCGGCGCGCCGGGTGCGCTGGATTCCGATTTTCCGTTCCTGGAGTTTGTCTGGCGGAGCCTTGTCTTCTGCATCGGCTCGCTCTTTGTCATTCCGCTGCCATGGCTGCTGGTCTGGTATCTGAAGTGGCTGGTGCCGTGTGTGCGGGTGCCGGGGCGACCGAATCTCAGTTTCGAGGGGACGGCGATGACGGTCGTGCCGTGGTATTTCGGCGCGGTCGTTCTTGCGATCGCCGTGGCGATGCTCGGAAGCGAGCTGCTCAGCAACCTGACGATCATCGTTCAGGTCGCGCTCTACTGGCTGTTCATCAAGTGGGCGGTTGCCAACCTTGCGTCCAACGGACAGCCGCTCGGACTGAGCTTTTCCGGAACGGTCTGGGCCTATCTCGGCTGGAATCTGCTGGTGGTTGTTTCAGTCCTCACCATCATCGGCTGGGCATGGGTCTATGCAGCATGGACGCGGTGGATGTGCAAAAACATCCAGGGCACGCGCCGCTCCGTGATCTTCAACGGCACCGGGCTGGAAATTCTCTGGCGCGGGCTTGTCGTGATCATCGGCTGCGTGCTGATCATCCCGATTCCGTGGGTCGTGCGCTGGTACATGCAGTGGTTCATCTCGCAGCTCGCGGTGGTGCCGCGCGATGCGTCATCCGAGCGTATGATCGAGGCGCCGCGCGCGGGATAACGCGCGGCCTGATCTCAGCCTGCCGGTTTTTGCTTGCGCTCGCGCAACGAGCCTTCCTGCGCGACGGACGCAACCAGCGTGCCGTCCTGCTTGAAGATCATGCCGCGCGTGAGACCGCGTCCGCCCTGCGCGCTCGGCGAATCCTGAGCGTAAAGCAGCCATTCGTCGGCACGGAACGGGCGATGAAACCACATCGCATGATCGAGGCTCGCCGGCATCATGCGCTGATCGAACAGAGTGCGGCCATAGCGCGCCATCGCCGCATCCAGCAGCGAGAAATCCGAAGCGTAGGCCAGCGCGCACATATGCAGCGCCGGGTCGTCCGGCAGCTTCGCCACTGTGCGGATCCAGACATGGATACGGCCGTCGTCGATTTTCTGGCCGAAGTAGCGGCCAAGCTCCACCGGGCGCAATTCGATAGGCCGGTCGGATTCGTAATAGCGGCGAATGAAGTCCGGCATCTCCTTGAACATCGGCTGCTTGGAGACTTCCTCCGCGGTCAGCTTTTCCGGCGGCGGCACGTTTGGCATCGGGTCCTGATGGTTGAAGGACTCTTCCTCGAAGGCATGGAACGACACCATGATCGAGAAAATGGCGTTGCCGTGCTGGATCGCGGTGACGCGCCGCGTCGAATAGCTCTTGCCGTCACGCAGCCGCTCGACTTCGTAGATGATCGGAATCTGCGGATCACCCGGCAGGATGAAGTAGCAGTGCAGGGAATGCGGCAGCCGCTTCTCGACATTCTCGACGGTCCGGCAGGCCGCGACCATCGCCTGACCGATCACCTGTCCGCCGAATACGCGCTGCCAGCGCGTTTTCGGGCTGGTGCCCCGGAACATGTTGACCTCGAGCTGCTCGATATCGAGGATCGACAACAGATCAATCAGGCTTTTCGACATTCACAATGTTCCGATCTTCGGTACGTCGGGACGCGGAGCGGTTTCCGCTTGTCCGCAAACCCTGATAAACAGCGCAAGCCTCTCTTCGGGCCCATTCTTGGGGGCATATTTCCCCCATGGCTGGGCCTGAGGCAAGGGCAGCGGCCAAACGAATTGCACGTATGAAAGCCCGGATGTCATGTCGTCACAACGCAGCATCGTGATCGGAGGCGGCGCTTTTGCCGGTCTGGGACTGGCTCTGGCTTTGCGTCAGGGACTTGGGCCTGAGATTCCGATTGTGGTGGCCGATCCGGCCTTTGCCATGAGGCCAAGCCGCGATCCGCGTGCCTCCGCGATTGTTGCCGCCTGCCGCCGCCTGTTCGAGGTGATCGGTGTCTGGGATCAAGTCGCCGAGACGGCGCAGCCGATCCTCGACATGGTGGTGACCGACTCGCGTCTCGAAGATGCGACCCGCCCGATCTTCCTGACCTTCGGTGGCGAGGTCGAGCCGGGCGAACCGTTCGCGCATATGGTCGAGAACCGGCATCTGATCAACGCACTGGCGGCGCGCGCCGAAGCCGAAGGCATCGAACTCAATGCGGTCGCGGTCTCAAATTATAATCTGCAAGGCGAAGGCACGCGCGTCAGCCTGAGCGATGGCCGTGTCATCGACGCGAGCCTGCTTGTAGCCGCTGATGGCGCGAAATCGAAGCTGCGCGAACGTGCAGGCATCGCAACCCATGGCTGGGATTACGATCAGTCCGGCATCGTGGTGACCGTGGGGCACGAGCGCGATCATCAGGGACGCGCGGAAGAACATTTTCTCCCCGCAGGTCCGTTCGCCATTCTGCCGCTGAAGGGCAACCGCTCGTCGCTGGTGTGGACCGAAAGCCGCGGCGAGGCCACGCGGATCATCGAACTGCCCGAGGCAGAGTTTCAGACCGAACTGGAAACTCGTTTCGGACTTCATCTCGGCGATGTGAAAGCGCTCGACAGGCCGCGCGCCTTTCCGCTCGGCTATTTCGTCGCGCGCTCGTTTATCGCGGACCGCCTCGCACTGGTCGGCGACGCCGCGCATGTGATTCACCCCATCGCCGGACAGGGACTCAACATGGGCCTGAAGGACGCGGCGGCGCTTGCGGAGGTGGTCGTGGATGCGGCGCGGCTCGGCATTGATCCGGGACAGGCCGATGTGCTGGAGCGCTATCAGCGCTGGCGGCGCTTCGACACCGTGGCGATGGGCGTCGCCACCAACTCGCTCAACATGCTGTTCTCGAACAAATCGACGCTGCTGCGCACGGTGCGCGACATCGGCCTCGGTCTTGTCGATCGCGTGCCGCCATTGAAAAGCGCGTTCATCCGGCAGGCGGCGGGTCTCTCTGGTGAAGTGCCGCGGCTGTTGCGCGGCGAGGCGCTTTAGCGCCTCGAATTACGCGGAGAGCTTCGCCAGTTGTTCGCCCATCAGGCGATGCAGCAGGTTGATCGCTTTCAGCGGGCGGACCATCACCTTGAAATGCGTGATCTGGCGTCCGTCATCGCTGAAGGTGATGATGTCGACGCCGTTGATCTTGATGCCTTCGACCTCGTTCTCGAATTCCAGCACGGCGCCGTTCTCGTTGCGCCATTCGCCGAGATACTTGAAGCCGGGACCGCCGAGCACCGTTCCGGCGCTGGCCAGATATTTGAACGTGATGTCGCGTCCGCGCTGGGGCGTATGGACGACCGGGCTTTCAAACACGGCATCGGGATGCAGCAGGTCCCACAAGACTTTCTCATCGGGAGACTTGATGAACTGGTGCCAGCGTTCGAGAGCGTGATGTTGCATCGGGCATCTCCGGGAGAGTGATAATCGGCAAGGCGCTGCGCCGGTGGACGCGACGCCGACGGGTTCCGCGCTCAGTCGAGCCGGCGGGCTTCTTCCGGCAGCATGATCGGAATGCCGTCGCGGATCGGATAGGCCAGCTTGGCGGAGCGCGAGATCAGTTCCTGCCGCGCGCTGTCGAATTCCAGCGGTCCTTTGGTCTGCGGACACACCAGAATTTCCAGCAGCTTCGGATCGACACTGCTTTCGGGGCGGTCACTGGCGGTGGTCATCGGGGCTCTCCGGCAATCAACTGAAGGGACACTAGCATGGCGCTGCGCAAATCGAGAGATGACTTATTGCAGCGGCGGATCGCCGGAGGTTTGCTTCTTGGCGAGATCCATTTCGGTTACGGCGATCAGGATTTCGGCGCGAGTCTTGAGGTCCGGCGCTTCCAGCAGCGCCTGTTTTTCCGCCGGGCCGTAAGGCGACATCATCGCCAGCGCATTGACCAGCGCTTCATTCGGCGCGCTTTCGATGCCGTCCCAGTCCACCTTGAGCTGGTTGGCCTCGAGAAATTGCGTCAGCGCTTCGAGCAAAGCCTTGCGGTCAACGAGGTCCTCGCCCTTGCGCGCCGTGAAATCGTCGATGAAGGGGCTGAAGTCCACGCCGCACTGGCGATAAGGCGTCAGCACGGTCTTCTCTTCCAGCACCTTGAAGCGTGCGACTCCGGTGAGTTCGAGGATGTAACGGCCGTCGCCGGATTCGGCGAGCTGGGTGATGCGGCCGACGCAGCCGACCTTGAACAGGATCGGCCGCTCGCTGCTTTGGGAGTGGGTGACGTCGGGCTGGATCATGCCGATCAGGCGGTGGCCGTCGCGGAAGGCGTCGTCCACCATCTGCAGATAGCGCGGCTCGAAGATATTGAGGGGCATCTGCCCGCGCGGCAGCAGCAGCGCGCCCGGCAGCGGAAATACCGGGATGACCTTCGGCAGATCGGCGGGCCCACGATATTCAGCGTTGATTGGCATCCGCGTCCCTCAACTCAGGTGCACCACGCTCCGTCAGGAGAACAGGATCGTCGACAGACGCTTGCGGCTGTCAACCGTCGCGTCGTCTTCCGGACCCCACGCCTCGAAGAACTGCACCAGCTTCTTGCGCGCGCCGTCGTCGTCCCACTTGCGGTCACGCTTGACGATCTCCAGCAGGTGATTGGCAGCCTCGCCGCGTTTGCCGGCGGCGTTGAGTGCGACCGCAAGATCGAAACGCGCCTGATGATCCAGCGGATTTGCGGCGACTTTCTGCTCAAGCTCATTGACCGGGCCGAGATCCTTGGCCTGTTCGGCAAGGTCGATCATGGTCTGCACGGCCGAAATCGCGGCCTCGCCGCGCTTGGACTCGGGCACCATGGCCAGCGTCTGCTTGGCCTGGTCCAGCGCTCCCGCCGTGACATAGCAACGGGCAAGACCGGCCAGCGCGGTGAGGTTGGTCGCGTCCACCGACAACACCTCGGCATAGATCGAGGCGGCGGTGGCGGGATCGCCCGCGGCCATCGCAGCTTCCGCCTCGTTGAGAATTTCGGTGATGTCGCCTTCGGGCGAAGGCATGCCCTTGGTCAGCTTGTCGATGAAGCCCGTGACCTGGCTTTCGGGCACGGCGCCCATGAAGCCATCGGCCGGCTGGCCGTTGACGAAGGCGATCACGGCAGGAATCGACTGGATGCCCATCTGGCCCGGGATCGCCGGATGTTCGTCGATGTTCATCTTGACCAGCTTGACCTTGCCCTTCGCGGCGCGAACGGCCTTTTCGATGATCGGGGTCAACTGCTTGCAGGGGCCGCACCAGGGCGCCCAGAAGTCGATCAGCACCGGCTGGCGCTTCGACTCCTCGATGACGTCCTTCACGAAGGTCTGGGTCGTGGTGTCCTTGATCAGGTCCGGCGGCAAACCTGCCCCGGCTCCGGTGCCTTGGTCGACTATGGTCACGTGATCCTCGCCTGACGCATGTTCTGGATAGAGTTGAGCTGCTTCTAGCACGCCGCCGGTGGTTTCCGGCAGGCTCATCCGCCGCAAGGGCAAATGGCCGATATGCAAGAAGGCGCGATTTTCGCATGGCCCCCGGCCATGGCCGAGGGCCGAAAATGGCGCAAAGCCACAGATGGAGGTCTTTTGGCCCGTTTTCAATCGGTCCGGTGGCGGTTCGGCGGCGGGTAGACCCGTGAAAACATTGATCTGCCCGGAAAATCACCGGAACCGGCGGATAGAATTAATGAGATGTGCCCTGTTGCATTGCATGGCGGCATTTGGCATAGGATGGCCCGGCGGCGCGCTTCGCGCCCGCCCATTCTCTGTGATGCGGGTGTAGCTCAGGGGTAGAGCACGACCTTGCCAAGGTCGGGGTCGAGGGTTCGAATCCCTTCGCCCGCTCCAGAAATTCTCGATCGAGACGCTCGATTCAGAATCTTGGCCGACAGGTACGACAGGTTCGTTGCCGTCGAATGACAAGCCGCCGCAAGGCGGCTTTGTCATGTCTGCCTGCTATCGCGCTGTATTGACGGATCACAACAGGGAATGAGTCGGCCGTTCGCGGATCGTCGAGGAAGCGCGATTTCCGGAGTCTGCGGGATTCCGGTTCGCGTTTCTTGCGCTCGGCCTATAAGGCTGTCGCCGACAGCTTGTCTTGTGTTCTGGTCTCGAAGTCGGATGCGTCGTGGCGTTCGTGAAGCTGGTGGGCGGGATCGCCCTGTACGCGGTTGACCATGCGTCCGCGCTTCACGGCAGGGCGCGCGGCAATCGCATCCGTCCAGCGCAGAACGTTCTTGTAGTCCTGCACCGAGAGGAATTCGCCTGCGCCATAGAGCAGGCCCTTCACCAGGCCGCCATACCAGGGGAAGGTCGCGATGTCGGCAATGGTGTACTCGCTACCTGCCAGATACTCGCTCTCCGCCAGCCGGCGGTCGAGCACGTCGAGCTGACGTTTCACCTCCATGGCGAAGCGGTCGATGGCGTATTCGATTTTCGTTGGCGCGTAGGCATAAAAATGGCCGAGGCCGCCGCCGAGATACGGCGCGCTGCCCATCTGCCAGAACAGCCATGACAGACATTCGGCGCGCGGGGCTGCCTCGCGCGGCAGAAAGGCTCCGAACTTTTCCGCAAGATGAACGAGGATCGCGCCGGACTCGAACACCCGGATCGGTTTGTCACCGGAACGATCCATCAGCGCGGGAATCTTGGAGTTCGGGTTGATCTCGACAAAGCCGCTGCCGAACTGATCGCCGTCACCAATACGGATCAGCCAGGCGTCGTATTCCGCGCCCTTGTGGCCGAGCGCCAGCAACTCCTCCAGCATGATGGTCACTTTCTGGCCGTTCGGCGTCGCCAGCGAGTAAAGCTGCATCGGATGCTTGCCGACCGGCAGGTCCTTGTCATGGGTCGGACCGGCGATCGGGCGGTTGATGTTGGCGAAACGCCCGCCATTGGCCTTGTTCCAGGTCCAGACCTTGGGCGGTGTGTAGTCGGCTGAATCGGTCATGTCGAATGCTCTGTTCCGGCACTGGATTAAGCCGGGACCGCGTTCTCCGCAAGCGGAAGCGATCAGGCCCGCTGCGATTCATAAGCCTTCAGATGGGTGTAGACGATCCGCAGCAGCGGCACATTGAGCGCGCCGTTCCTGTTGGCCTCGGCGCGGTGGATCAGGTCGCCGATGATCTGGTCCGCTTCGATCCGCGCATTGCCGCGAATGTCGCGCAGCATTGACGCCGTCATCTGCGAACCGGGCGCGAACAGCAGGCCATCGGTGCGGGCAAGAAACTCCGCCCGCGGTGCATGGCCTGCTGCTTCGGCAACGGAAGCGATCTCGGCGCGAAGACCGCGAATAAACTGCTCGCCGCCGGGAGCCGCGGTAATCGCGCCGGCGGGCGCGCGCATCAGCGACGTCGCCCCTGCGAGGGTGGCAAGAAACACCCACTTCTCATACATTTCCTGCATGATGACATCGCTGGCGCGAGCTTCAAACATCGCGCCCTGCAAGGCCGCTTCGATCCGCTTGGCGCGATCGCCCTTCGGCGTGCCGCGCTCGCCGAACGACATCGAATGCATCGGCGCGAGATGATGGATCACGCCGTCGGCATCGAGCATTGAGGCGATCTGGCATTGCCCGCCCATCACGCGGTCGACGCCGAACTTCGCATCCAGCACATCGAGATGTTTCATGCCGTTGAGGAAGGGAATGATCGCGGTGTCGGAGCCGACCGCGGCGGCGAATGACGAAACCGCATCGTCGAGGTCGTAGGCCTTGCAGCTCAGGATGATGACATCGAACGGCGTGGTGATCTTGTCCGCGACGACGGTCGGCGGACTCTTGAGCGTAACATCGCCGGCAGGACTCTTGATGACAAGGCCATTCTTCGCCAGCAGTTCGGCGCGTTTCGGACGAACCAGAAACGTCACGTCGCGGCCTGCCTGCAACAGCCTGCCGCCGAAATATCCGCCAGTTGCACCGGCGCCGATCACGAGAATCCGCATGCCAAATCCACTTCTTGCTGAGTGTTAGGCGCGATCCGGAGAGCTGTGCATCAGGACCGGATCGGCCTCCTTGATGAGCGCGCGATCCTTGCTCAAATCGCAACGCCTGCGCAAGCAGCGCTCGCGCAGGCGTGATGCTCGGCAGCTATGCGCTTACCATTTCTCGCCGAAGGGGCGGATTTCCAGCTCGAACGTCCACGCACTGCGCGGCTGCTGATAGAGCAGCCAGTAGGATTCCGCGACCGACGACGGCGGCATCAGGAGATCGGGATTGTCCAACGCGCCCGGACCGTTCGCCTCGATGCGGCGCTGACGTACCCATTCGGTATCGACGCCGGAGTCGATGATCAGATGGGCGACATGGATATTCTTCGGTCCAAGCTCGCGGGCCGTCGCCTGCGCCACCGCGCGCAGGCCGAACTTGGCGCTGGCGAAGGCCGCGTAACCGGGGCCGCCGCGCAGACTGGCGGTGGCGCCGGTGAAGAAGATGTTGCCCTTGCCGCGCGGCAGCATGACCCGTGCCGCTTCGCGTCCCGCCAGGAAGCCGGAGTAGCACGCCATCTCCCAGACCTTGCGGAAAACGCGCTCGGTGGTGTCGAGGATCGGGAAATTGACATTGGCGCCGATGTTGAAGATGCAGACTTCGAGCGGCGCATGCTTGTCGGCATCGGTGATGAAGGAGACGATTTCGTCTTCCTTGCGGGCATCAAGCGAGCGTGCGTGGATTTCGCCGCCGGCGGCCTCGATCTCCTTCACCAGCGGCGCGAGCTTCTCGCCGTTGCGGCGTCCGGCGAAGACCGTGAAGCCTTCGGAAGCGAATTTCTTGGCGATCTCGCCGCCGATGTAATCGCCGGCGCCGATAACGGCCACGGTTGCGTTTCGTTTGGCCAAGACAGCCTCCCTGTTCAGATGGTGATGCGCGGCGGAGATGTTTCCGCCGCGCGCGGTTCAAGTCAATTCGGTTACTTCGCGTCGTCGCCGACCAGTCCACCGAACAGGTCCCAGGCCTTGCCGTTCCAACGCTGCAGGTGAAGCTGGGTGTACATCTTGTTGTTGGCTGGCCCAGTGTTCACCACGATGCCCGGCAGCGACATCGGCAGCGCCAGACCCTTGATGTTGCGGGATTGCTTGAGAATGTTTTCGCGGGACAGATCGTTGCCGCATTGCTTGAGCAGCGCTTCGAGTACGATGCCCTGGTGCAGGCCGGTGAAATAATTGCTCTCGGCGAGGTCCGCGCCTGGCATGTATTTCTCCATGAAGGAACGATACAGCTTCACGCCTGCATCGTTCGCCCACTTTGGATCGTCCGGGTCTTTGCGGTAGGTGGCGGTTACCACGCCCTTGGAAATTTCCAGCCCCGCGGGTGTCAACACCGATGCGATCGAGCTCGAGATCAGGTTGGTGATGAACAGCGGCTTCCAGCCGGTCTCATGGGTCTTGCGGATCGCCTGTGCGGCGAATTTCGGCGTGCCGGCGAACAGGAGGACGGATGCGCCTGAGCTCTTCAGTGAGACGATCTGAGAATCGATGGTCGGCTGACTCACCTCATAGGAACTGGTGATCACCTTCTTGTCGAAGGCTTCACCGAGTTCGGCCTTGAAACCTTCGACGAAATCCTTTCCGAGATCGTCATGCTGGTAAAGGATCGCGATCTTGGCATCCGGCATTTCCTTGGTGAGATAGCGGGCATAAGCGCGCGACTCGGTGTCGTAGCTCGGCAGCCCGGTGGTGATCATCGGGTACTCGTTGTAGTCGGTGAACCGTGTCGCGCCGGTCACGATGAAGGCCTGCGGAATCTTCTTTGCAGCCAGATATTTTGCGATGGCAAGGTTGCTCGGCGTGCCGAGGGTCGAGAACATGAAGGCGACTTCGTCGGATTCCACCAGCTTGCGGGTGTGCTCGACGGCTTTGGGCGGGCTGTAGGAATCGTCCATTGCGATCAGATTGATCTTGCGCCCGTTCACGCCGCCGTTGTCGTTGATGAGGTTGACGTAGGCGATCAGCGATTTTCCGACTGCGCCCAATGCTGACGCCGGTCCGCTGAACGGAAATATTGCACCGACCTTGATTTCCGTCGCCGTGACGCCGGGCGCATCGGCGGCCATCGCCGGGAGCGGCAGTCCGGCAAGCAACAGGGCGGCCGCGGTGGCCTTGAGTGCTGTTCTTCTCAGCATGGATCGTCTCCTCTGACTGATTGTTGTTGGGTCCGGGCCTCAAAGGGCGATCGGCCGTGCCGATGACCAATAGAGTTCTAATAAAGAACTGTCAACGCAATAGAACGGAGCAGCGCCTTTATCGCAACGCACAAAACAAATGCTTCGCGGATTTCGCTATTGGCGGTATAGTGCATGCCAAATCGGAATTGATCGCTGTCGCTTCGATCGCGACGGCGGGGAGATACGGCATGAAATGGGATCGTCTCGACGAAGAAGCCTGTTCGATGTCCCGCACGGTATCCGTGATCGGGGACCGCTGGACGCTTCTGATCCTGCGCGATTGCTTCCGGCGCATCCGGCGCTTCGATGAATTTCAGTCGCGGCTCGGCATCACGCGGCATCTGCTGGCCGAGCGCCTGCGCAAGCTGGTGCGGCAGGGGGTCTTGCGCAAGGTCGTCTATCAGGAGCGGCCGAAGCGTTATGAATACATTCTGACGCAGAAGGGTCTGGAGCTGCATCCGATCATGATGGCGATCGTGCATTGGGGCGACGTGCATATGGCGGACGAAAGGGGACGTCCCGTGCTGCATCAGCACAAGACCTGCGGTCACCATTTCGACCCGGTGATGACCTGCTCGGTATGCAATGAACCGCTGACGGCCAAGGAGGTGCACGTGCATCCGGGGCCGGGTGCCGACAAGTCAAAGACCCTTCTGCCGTCGATCGAGCAGCAGGCGATGGACTGACCTGTCAGGCTGACGGCGCGGGGCCGTTTCCTGGCCCTCGACTTTTGCCCGCATGGCTGTCACGACTGGAGCCTTCACCGGCGACAGGAGCCGCTTGCATGCTTACGGTTCATCATCTCAACAATTCCCGCTCGCAGCGCGTGCTCTGGCTTCTGGAAGAACTGGAAGTCCCTTACGAGATCGTGCGCTATCAGCGCCTGCCCTCGATGCTGGCGCCGAAGGAGCTGCGCGCCATTCATCCGCTGGGCAAGTCGCCGGTCATCACCGACAACGGCAACACCATCGCGGAGTCCGGCGCTATCGTCGAATACATCGTCGACACCTATGGCAACGGTCGCCTGATTCCGCCGCCGAAAACACCGGAGCGGCTACGCTACACCTATTGGCTGCATTACGCTGAAGGCTCGGCCATGCCGCTGTTGTTGCAGAAGCTGCTGTTTACCTTGGCGCCGAAGCGAGCCCCCGCGCTGATGCGGCCGCTGCTCATGCCGGTGTTCGGCAAGATGCTCAACACGCTGGTCAATCCGCAGCTCAGGCAGCACATCGCGTTCTGGGAAGGGGAGCTCACCAAGAGCGAGTGGTTCGCCGGCAGCGATTTCACTGCCGCCGATATCCAGATGAGCTTTCCGCTGGAAGCCGCATCCGCCCGCGCCGGACTCGATGCAAGTTATCCGAAGGCCTGGGCCTGGCTCGAGCGCATCCACGCCCGCCCGGCCTATCAGCGTGCGCTGGAAAAGGGCGGGCCGTATCAGGTCGGGCGATAAAGCCAAAGCGCAAATGTTTTGTGCTCATCACGCCCGGCCTTGTACCGGGCCTCCACGTCTTTCTTGTCGCGGTTTCTTAAAGACGTGGATGGCCGGGACGAGCCCGGCCATGACCAAGATTTTTCGCGCTGACACCGGGGCCTACGCCACCGCAGGAAATCCGAACAGCCGTTGAGGGTTGTCGCGCACCCATGCGCCGTCGCGCACCAGTGACAGCAAGGTTTTGAAACCTTCGTTCTCGATTCCGCATGTATGACCGGGACATGGCCCATATGGCTGATCAGGAATCGCACCGGCAGTTTCGACAGCCGCGGTGCGAGTTCGGGCAACTGCCGCCCATCGCCAGAAACTGCAGATGCCAGCCCATTTCCCTGCACAGCGCGGCATAGCTTTCGACCTGATCGAAGCCGATGCCGCGCAGCCGCTGGCTGTGGGCGCTCAGCGCATCCACCATCAGGCAAATATGCGCGCGCCTCTGAACGACTCTAATATCCCGCAGCTTCCGCGCCGCGCGTGCGCGGGTCGGGCGCGCCGAGCAGGCCATCCGCTGTCACGGCGATGGAATTGGCCGAGGTCTGTCCGAGTGGCGCGATGATCTTGTGTCCGCGCTCACGCAGCGCAGCAAGAACGGTGTCGGAAAATCCGCGCTCGACGCGCACTTCATCCGGCAGCCATTGATGGTGCAGGCGTGGCGCGGACACCGCAGCCGCTATGTTCATGTCAAAGTCGATGGCGTTGACGAGAACCTGCAGCACCGCCGAGATAATGCGGCTGCCGCCAGGCGAACCGGTCACCAGCACGGGCTTGCCGTCCTTCAGCACGATGGTCGGTGTCATGGATGACAGCGGGCGCTTGCCGGGGCCGGGCAGGTTGGCCTCGAAGCCGACAAGGCCGTAGGCGTTCGACGCGCCGGGCGCGGCGGTGAAATCATCCAGTTCGTTGTTGAGCAGAACGCCGGTGCCGTCCGCAACCAGGCCGACGCCGTAACTGAAGTTCAGCGTGTAGGTGTTGCTCACGGCGTTGCCCGCCGAATCCACCACGGAATAATGCGTGGTGTTGCTGCCTTCGCGCGGGCCGGTTGCCTCGCTTGAGGGCATGGCGCGAGCCATGTCGATGGTGGCGCGCTGCTTCGCTGCGTAGTCCTTGCCGATCAACTGGACTGTCGGCGCGTTGACGAAGGCCGGATCGCCGAGATAGCGCGCGCGATCCGCATAGGCGCGCTTCATCGCTTCAATCGAGACATGCAGCGCATCGGCGGATCCGGCGCCCATGTCGCGCAGCTTGTAGCCTTCGAGGATGTTGAGCGTTTCGATCAGCACGATGCCGCCTGAGGAAGGCAGCGGCATTGAGACGATATCGAAGCCGCGATAGGTGCCACGCACCGGAGTGCGGACGATCGGCTGATAGGCCTTGAGGTCGTCGCGGGTGATGATGCCGCCTGCGGCTTGAATTGCGGCGGCGAGTTTCCCGGCAACGGGCCCCTCGTAAAAGCCGCTGACGCCGTGCGCGGCGACAGCTTCCAGTGTGGTGGCGAGATCGCTCTGGATCAGGCGGTCGCCGGGCTGCAGCGATGTGCCATCGGCGCGGGAGAAAATCTTGCTGCTCGACGGCCATTTCGCCAGCCGCCGGTGCCAGTCCGGCAGCGTGTCGGCGGTGTCGTCTTCAATGACAAAGCCGTCACGCGCCAGCGGAATGGCCGGCGCGATCAGGTCCGCCAGCTTGAATTTTCCCGAGCCGTATTTTTCCAGCGCCAGCGCGAGGCCCGCGACCGTACCGGGCACGCCGATGCCGAGCGCCTGATCGCGCGACTTTCTGGTATCCGGCTTGCCGTCATCGCCGAGAAACATGTCGCGCGTTGCCGCCGCCGGAGCACTTTCGCGATAGTCGATGGCGACATCGGTGCCGCTGGCCAGATGCACCATCATGAAGCCACCGCCGCCGATATTTCCGGCGCGCGGATAGGTGACGGCCATGGCGAAGCCGGTGGCGACGGCGGCATCGACCGCGTTGCCGCCGCGCGCCAGGATGTCGCGGCCGATCTGCGCCGCGATCTTTTCCTGCGCGACCACCATGCCGTGTTTCGCGGCAACCGGCCGAACCGTCTCGATCGCTTGCGGCGCATAGTAGCCATGCCGCGAGTCCTGCGCGAATGATGACGCGGACGACAGTCCGATGACGCAGAGCGCCAGGGCAAGTGCGCCGCGCTTGGTAAACAGAGCCATAACCTTACTCCGGCAAACTGCCTCTACGGAAAATCGCGATAGCAATTGGGACGCCGCACTATATGGTTTCGCGGCAACCACGACCAATCTTCGGATTGATTCGGCAGGAAATTCGATCATGGCTCAAGCCGTACCGGCGCATGACAGTCACGCATCCGCGTTACCGCGGGCCTATCCGCCGCGTTCGGCGATCGTCGGCTGGGTTCTGTTCGACTGGGCGGCCCAGCCATACTTCACGCTCATCACCACATTCGTGTTCGCGCCCTATTTCGCGTCGCGCGTGGCGTCCGATCCGGTGACAGGGCAGGCGAGCTGGGGATACGCGACCGCGGCGGCGGGCCTGGTCATCGCCTTGCTGTCGCCGGTGCTCGGCGCCATCGCCGATGCGGGCGGACCCCGCAAGCCGTGGATCGCGGTGTTCGGCGCGCTGCTGGTGATCGGTTCGTCGCTGATGTGGATCGGCAAGCCAGGCGATCCGTCGATCATCGTGCCGCTGCTGATCGCCTACGGGATCGCGACCGTCGGCGTCGAATTCGCGACCGTGTTCAACAATGCGATGATGCCGACGCTGGTCCCGCCCGAGCGCATCGGACGATTGTCCGGCACCGGCTGGGCGACGGGCTATGTCGGCGGAATCCTGAGCCTCATTCTCGTGCTTGGATTCATGGCGGCGAACCCATCGACCGGCAAAACCCTGTTCGGACTGACGCCGATTCTGGGCCTCAATCCCGCGGAGTTTGAAGGCGACCGGCTGACCGGCCCGCTCACCGCGATCTGGTTCATGATCTTCGTGCTGCCGATGTTTCTGCTGACGCCCGATCATGCGGCGAAGACACCGGCGCGCGGCGCGGTGCGTCAGGGTCTGCAGGAGCTGCGCGAAACGCTGGCGCGGTTGCCGAAGACGCCGTCGCTGCCGGCGTTCCTGATCGCCAACATGATCTACATGGACGGCCTCGTCTCGCTGTTCGCTTTCGGCGGCATCTATGCCGCGGGCACGTTCGGCTGGAACACGATCCAGATCGGCACCTTCGGTATTCTGCTGGCGATTTCCGGCACGTTCGGCGCGTGGCTCGGCGGACGGCTCGACGACAGGCTGGGACCGAAGACGGTTGTCGGGGGGAGCCTGCTGATTCTACTCGCGGCGCTCGCCGCGATATTGCTGATTGACCGCGATGCGATCTTTTTCATCCCGGTGCCGCCACCGGTGCCGAACGGCCCGCTGTTCGCCGCGCCCGCGGAGAAGGCCTATCTCGCGCTCGGATTCCTGATCGGCCTTGCCGCGGGTCCGATGCAGGCGGCCTCGCGGACCATGCTGATCCGGCTCGCGCCGAAAGAGCGCATCACGCAATGCTTCGGACTGTTTGCGCTCACGGGCAAGGTCACCGCGTTCTTCGGGCCGCTGCTGATCGGTCTGGTGACCGATGCGGCCAACAGCCAGAAGGCCGGAATGGCGGTTCTGGTGGTTTTCTTCACGGCGGGATTGCTGTTGCTGCGGCGGGTGAGGACGTAATCTCACGACTCGTCATACCTGGCCTTATGCCGGTATCCACGCCTTAAGCTGCAAGTTCGGAAAGACGTGGATGGCCGGGACAAGCCCGGCCATGACGGAAGAAATGATTGTCATGCGCGATGCTCCGCGCATTGGCATCCTAGTGCTTGAAATGCCGCGTGCCGGTGAAGACCATGGCGATGCCATGGGCATCGGCGGCCTCGATCACTTCATTGTCGCGCATGGAGCCGCCCGGCTGAACAACCGCGGTCGCACCGGCCTCGATCGCCACCAGAAGTCCGTCGGCGAACGGGAAGAACGCGTCCGACGCGACCACCGAGCCTTTGGTCATCGGCGCTGTGAGGCCCAGCTCTTTCGCGGCATCTTCCGCCTTGCGCGCGGCGATGCGCGCGGAATCGACGCGGCTCATCTGGCCCGCGCCGATGCCGACGGTGGCGAGATCCTTCGCGTAGATGATGGTGTTGGATTTCACATGCTTGGCGACACGGAAGGCGAAACGAAGGTCGTTCAGTTCGGCTTCGGTCGGCGCGCGCCTGGTGACGGTCTTGAAGGTCATGTCGTCGACCACGGCGTTGTCGCGCGATTGCACCAAGAGGCCGCCGGCGACGGTCTTGGTCATCAGGCCGGCCGCGCGCGGATCGGGCAGGCCGCCCGCGAGCAGAAGGCGCAAGTTCTTGCGCTTGCCGATGATGGCGATGGCTTCGTCGGTCGCGTCCGGCGCGATGATGACCTCGGTAAAGATTCCGGCCACCGCGTTGGCGGCGTCCGCATCGAGCTTGCGGTTGAAGGCGATGATGCCGCCATAGGCCGATGTCGAATCGCAGGCGAGCGCCTTGCGATAGGCGGCGGCGAGATCCGCGCCCTCGGCCACGCCGCAGGGATTGGCATGTTTGACAATGACGCAGGCCGCGGTGCGCTTCGCATCGAATTCCGCGACGGCTTCATAGGCGGCGTCGGTGTCGTTGATGTTGTTGTAGGACAGTTCCTTGCCCTGCAACTGACGCGCGGTGGCGACGCCGGGACGGCGTTCCGGCGACTTGTAGAACGACGCCTGCTGGTGCGGGTTCTCGCCATAGCGCAGCGCCTGAATCAGCTTGCCGCCGAAGGCACGGAAATCCGGCGCTTCGTTTTTTAGTTGATCGGCGAACCAGTTCGAGATCGCGGCATCGTAGGCCGCCGTGCGCGCATAGGCCTTCTGCGCCAGTTTTCTGCGCAGTGACAGAGTTGTTGCGCCATCATGGGCGGCCAGCTCATCCAGCACGGGCTGATAGTCGGACGCCTCGACCACCACAGCGACGTCGTGATGATTTTTCGCCGCCGCGCGGATCATGGCCGGACCGCCGATGTCGATGTTCTCGATGCAGTCTTCTTCGGACGCGCCTTTATCGACGGTCGCCTCGAATGGATAGAGATTGACCACCAGAAGGTCGATCGGCGCGATGCCGTGATCCTTCATGCTGCGGGTGTGATCGGCGTTGTCGCGGATCGCGAGCAGGCCGCCATGGACATTCGGATGCAGCGTCTTGACCCGCCCGTCCATCATCTCGGGAAAGCCGGTCAAATCCGACACGTCGCGGACCTTCAGCCCGGCGTCGGCGATGGCCTTGGCGGTGCCGCCGGTGGAAACCAGCTCGATGCCCCGGTCTGAAAGCGCGCGGGCGAATTCGATCAGCCCGGTTTTGTCGGAAACGGAAAGAAGGGCGCGCGTCACGCGGCGCGGGTGGTCAGCCATGGAATGGGTCCTGGTTCGACAGATGCCGCCCGGTAGCACGGTTTTTCGCCGCGCAAAACCTCCAATCCACGTCCTTTTTGCAGCGAATTTGGCATGACCGGCGGTGTCGTCCCGGCCTGCGCAGGGACGACGGGATTTGATCCCTAAAGCGGCAATTCCGGCTCGCGGCGGGCGTCGCGGCGAGCACTTGTGACGGACGCAGAGGCCGAGGAACGGCTGAAACTCCACCGCACGCCGGGCGAGTCCGCGCGGTGCTGCCGGATCACGATCTGAGAGGTGCGGCGCGGCCCGTCGGACCCGGCCAGAAATACGCTGTCTTCCAGGTCGACCTTGTCGTTCGGGGCCTCGAAGGTCCAGACCTCGCGGTTTGGCAGCACCAGCATCACGCCGTGGGCGTCGGTGAGGCGGTTGGCCTTGACCGACGGGTGCAGGTGAAAGCGCAACACGTAGTCGTCAGGCTTGTTGCGGGTCGAGGAGCCTGAGGCATTCAGCAGCGTGTCCTCGCCGTCCAGCCGGGCGCCATCGGCGGAGAGCGTCAGGCTGCGCTGGTGGACGACGCCGAACTGCCGCGCATAGGCGTCGTGGGTCGCGGTGAGCTGGATGCTGTCGTTGTCGGCTTCGCGGAAGACACCCACATTCGATGGACCGGAGACAATCGGCGCGCCCTGCAACATCCGCTTCATCGCCGGCAGCTCGATGAACTGGCACGACGAGGTGTCGTGACAGATCAGGGTGGAATGCGCGGCGGTCGAGCGCGCGAAGGCACGCCAGTTGTCGCGGCCGGTAGAGGGGATTCCGCAATTGACCACGATGCGGCCGATGCCGGACGACAGCTCGAATGACAGGCATCCGGCATGGGCGTCGCGGCTCACCGCGGGCGGCGGCGGCGTGCCGGTGTCCATAATGATGGCGGTCGCGCCGGCGTCGAGGCGCTGGAATCCCGAATGCGGCATGTTCGACATCGGAATGCCGTGGGTGTCGTCATAGGCCAGCAACGTCGCAAGCAGGCCGGACGGCGCGCTGCTCATGCCGTTGAACAGCGCGAAGCTGCCGTCGCCATGGCGGAAGAAACGCAGCATCGGCATCATGCGGTCGATGGCGTTGAGCAGCGCCGGAGGCGGCGCGATGTTGCGCGCGGTGTATGTTTGCCGCAACGGCAACAGATCGGGCAGCAGCTCGATCAATGCGCCGGGATTGCGTGAGATATGTCCGCCGTCGGGAAGCAACTGCCGCGTCAGCTCGTCGGATAGTTTGCGCGATGCGGATTTGATGTGCTTGGCCTGATTGGCGAGGCACAGCGACGCATAACACAGTGCGATCAACACCTGCAGGCGCGGCACGCCGTCGGGAATGTCGACCATCGTGTAGCGCAGATAGCGAATCTCGCGGGTCAGGCTGCGCAGGAACCGGCGATAGAATTTTCCGTCGGCGTCGTTCAGCACCAGCGGCGCCTGCGACAGCAGCGAGATCACACGCCGCGCCAGGACGTCCGCGCGCCAGCCGATACCGCGCTTGCGGATCGGCTTTGAAATCCAGTCGTCGATCAGCGCGCGGGCATTGGCGCGGGTAATTGCCGAATCGGCGGCGCGCAGATGGCGCAGCCAGCCGAAGCCGAGCAGGTTGGCTTCCCAGTCATCCGAAGGCGGATCGAGTTCAAAAATCGAGCGGCCGTGCGAGGTGACGATCTTGCCCGCGAACACGAAGCGCCCGGCATAGATTTCGGAGGCGCGGGTGGCGTCGACGGTGCGCAGGTCGTTCGGTGCGATCAGCAGCCGGTCGGTGCGGCCGGGCCAGAACCGCGACAGCGCGACCGATTGTCCGCTGGCGCGCGCCAGCACGGACCGCGCGGCGCGGCCCAGCAAAAGCGATGAAATGCGTCGTCGGTAAGCGACCGCCACCTGCGCCCTGTCCCTGATCGCGCCGGCGATGTCCCGCCGCCAGCACTGACCGTTCCCCATGAACCGAGTGAAACCCGCGCGGGATGCCGTCTCCCGACTGCGAGAATCTTTGCGCACCGTTGTAATCCGGAAATGCCCGCAAGGCACCCCCAACACATATCTCAGTAATTTCAGGGAAATCCGCCGATGAGGGCCGCAAAAGCCAAGAGCGGCTTCGGCCAATCGCGAATCACTTGCCGCGCAAGGTCAGGATTTGACGAGGCGTGCGGCGAAGAAGCCGTCGAGGCCGCCAAGGCGCGAATCGCTGTGGGCGAGGTGAGAGGGCAGGGTGCGGATGTCGCCGTCCGGGGTCACGATTTCGTCGAGCCCGGCGACTTCATCGCGGCCGACCGGCGCGCGGCGCAGACCCGCTTCGCTGGCGAGAATGCTGGCCACGGCCTGCTCGCCTTCCTCCGGTTCCAGCGAACAGGTGCAATAGATCAGGGTTCCGCCGGGCTTCAACAGGGTGGCGGCTTTCTGCAGCATGCGCTTCTGGACTGCGGCAAGGGCGCCGATGTCGGACTCCTGTTTGAGCCAGGCCACATCCGGATGCCGCCGGATGGTGCCGGTCGCCGCACATGGCGCGTCGATCAGCACGCCGTCGAACAGGTCGCCGGATTGCCACTCGGTGGCGTCGGCGACGGCGGTGTCAGCAGCAAGCGAGAGGCGCGCCAGATTTTCGCGCAAGCGCGCCACGCGGTTGGGGGAGCGGTCGACCGCAGTGACGCGCGCGCCGGCATGGATCAGTTGCGCGGTCTTGCCGCCGGGCGCGGCGCAAAGATCGGCAACGCTCTTGTCCTTGATATCGCCGAACAGCCGGGCCGGGATCGCGGCGGCGGCGTCCTGCACCCACCACGCGCCTTCGTTAAACCCGGGAAGCGTGGTGACCGAGCCGTGCAGCAGAGTCCGTACTGTGCCGGTGGCGAGCGCTTCGCCATGCAGGCGCGTCGCCCAATTGTCCGGATCGGATTTGACGGTGAGGTCCAGCGCCGGCTCGACGCCAATGGCGGCGGCCATGGCACGCGTGGTGTCTTCGCCATAGGTCGCGATCCAGCGCGCCACCAGCCATGGCGGCAGATCGAGCATCTGCGATTGCACTTCCTCGATCAGCGGCTGGCCCTCACGCGCGCAGCGCCGCAGCACGGCGTTGACAAGGCCCGCATACTTCGCCGCGCGGCGATCCGCCTGCACAAGGCGGACGGACAGATCGACCGCGGCATGATCGGGAACATCCATCCACAGGATCTGCGCCGCGCCGATCAGAAGCGCGCTTTGCGCGCGGGGTGCATCGCTCGGAATACCGCGGTCGAGCAAACGCGACAGGACATGGCCGAGCGTGCCGAGCCGCCGCAGGATGGTTGCAACCAGACGGCGCATCAGCGCGCGATCGCGATCCGCAAGCGTTTTCAGTCCCGGATGCGCGCCGGGACCGTCGAGCTGATCGTCGAGCATGCGATGCTTGTGCAAGACGCCGTCAAGAATGTCGGCCGCGATCCTGCGCGCTGCGAGGCCGGGTACCTCGGTGGGCGGGACAAATCTCGAAGGCTTCATGCAGCAAAAACATTCTTTGGCGGGACAGGCGCAAGGGATATCGCACCGGAGGCAAAGCTGTGACACCGGAATATGCCAAATGTAAGAATTGCGGCGTGCTCGAATGATCTTGTCTTCAATATGCAAACTGGTTCACAGACGGGCGGTCACTGTCGTGATACCCGATCGCCCGCGGGCCTTGATCCGGCGTCGCGCCTCTCTAGATTCCAGTTTCGGCTCTGACCATCCGGGAGTGTCAGCCATGAATGATGACCCGTCTCGCTACCATCCTGTCGATGCCGATTCTGCTCCAGCGCGAAAGCCATTGTCGCCGCAGGCCCAGCGTGCGCTCGCCGAGGCCGAAGAACGGCGCAAGGCCGCGCAGGCCGATTCTCGGGCGAAAGAGGTTCAGGGTCCGAAGGGGCCTGAACCCACCCGTTATGGCGACTGGGAAGTGAAGGGCATCGCCTCGGATTTCTGATCGTACGTAGGACTACGAACAGGGCGGACCGCGCTTGCCGCCGGGAGCATTTTGGTCCTATTCTAGGTATATGATCCTAGATTGGCCTTTTCAAAGAACAGCGCGGCGTTGGCTGTTATCCGGTGCGCCGGTCTGGCCGTTCGCGCTGATTTTCGTGACCGGCATTGCGGTTGGAACCGCTATCCCGGGCCGGGACCACCTGCGGTGGGCGGGAGATCCCGAACGGTCAGCCGGGCCAAGCGTCCCGCCGCCATCGCCCCCGCCCACATGGAGCCGCGACGGTAATACCAGCGTGCGTCATTCCGTCGAGGTGATGCGTGTGATCGACGGCGACACGTTCGAGGCGCGGGTGCATCTGTGGCCCGGGCTCGAAATGACGACGCGGGTGCGGCTTCGCGGCATTGATGCACCGGAAACGAAAGGCGCGTGTGTCGAGGAGATGCGCATGGCGGAAACGGCGAGCGAGGCGCTGCGCGCGCAACTCGCCGATGGCGATGTGACGATCTTCAATATCGGGCCTGATAAGTATCATGGCCGGGTGGTCGCGGATGCTGCGACACGCCGCACGCCGAATGTGTCGTCTTCATTGCTGGCAGACGGTTATGCGCGTCCCTATCAGGGCGGCAGGCGCGGCGGGTGGTGTGCAACTGCCTTCAGGGCGGGGTGATTCTCCGCGTCGTCCCGGTGCAGGCCGGGACGACACTGAGTCTAAATCTCAAAGCGAGGCTTTTGCGTTCTTAGAAACTAAGTCTCAGCGCGAGGTGACGATCACCGGCGTGCCGACCTCGACGCGGTTGAACAGGTCGCTGATGTCCTGATTGTACATCCGCACGCAGCCGTATGAGACATAGCCGCCGACCGAGTTCGGGCGGTTGGTGCCGTGAATGGCGTATTCGCCGCCGGCCAGTGTCATCGCGGCGACGCCCATCGGATTGGACGGCGAGCCGCCGGGAATCACATCGGGAATGTTCGGATTGTCACGCTTCACATCCGCCGGGGGCGACCATGCGGGCTGGCGATACTTTCCGTCGATACGGGTGGTGCCGGCCCACTGCTTGCCGGCCTTGCCGACCCCGACCGGATAACGCAGCGCCTGGCCTTCGCCGAGAATGAGATACAGCCGGCGTTCGTTGGTCTTCACCACGATGGTTCCCGGCGCATAGCCGTGGGGAGAAGCCACCACCGACGGCGCCGCCTGCGCGGCCATGCCGGACAATCCCGCTGCCGAAAATGCAACAGTGGCCGCCAGGATCATCGTCAGTTTACGCACCATCATCGCCTCCAGTTTGCCAATCGTGCGGACTCTCGGGCACGCCATTCTGCCGGACAAGGGTTCAACAGCGCCTTATCGCCGGGCACGAAAGGCGGATCGCGCGGCGCAAAAAAGAAAATTCCGGCGGCAAAGTAAATGCCCGGGAAACAACACCCGGCTCCAAACGACTGGGGTGCGGGTGACATTTTTGTGAGATCGGCGGCAGAGCCGCTCCGGCGCGTTTCGCGAAACTTGCGCGGGTGACGGAAATCCCTGGTGAAAAACGCGGGGCCGCCCTGCATCGCAGAACGGCCCCGGCGTTTCTTCAAAGCCGAATGGCTCAGGCGTTGGCTTTCTTGTTCTGCCGGTTGTTCACCAGATCGTCGACCACCGTCGGATCGGCCAGCGTCGAGGTGTCGCCGAGGCTGCCGTATTCGTCTTCGGCGATCTTGCGCAGGATGCGGCGCATGATCTTGCCGGAGCGGGTCTTCGGCAGGCCGGGCGCGAACTGGATCAGATCGGGCGATGCGATCGGACCGATGTCCTTGCGCACCCAGGCGACCAGATCCTTGCGCAGGGTTTCGGTCGGCTCGACGCCCTTCATCAGCGTAACATAGGCATAAATACCCTGACCCTTGATGTCGTGCGGGTAGCCGACCACGGCCGCTTCCGACACGCATTCATGCGCCACCAGCGAGCTTTCGACTTCCGCCGTGCCCATGCGGTGACCGGAGACGTTGATGACGTCATCGACGCGGCCTGTGATCCAGTAATAGCCGTCGACATCGCGGCGGCAGCCGTCGCCGGTGAAGTACTTGTTTTTGTAGGTCGAGAAATAGGTCTGCTCGAACCGCGCGTGGTCGCCATAGACTGTGCGCATCTGGCCCGGCCACGATTTGGCGATGCAGAGGTTGCCCTGCGCCTCGCCGTCGAGAACCTTGCCGTCGGCGTCGACGATCTCAGGCACCACGCCGAAGAACGGCCTGGTGGCCGAGCCGGGCTTCTGTGCGATGGCGCCGGGGAGCGGCGTAATCAGAATGCCGCCGGTCTCGGTCTGCCACCACGTATCCACGATGGGGCAACGCGAGTCGCCGACCACGCGGTAGTACCATTCCCATGCTTCCGGATTGATCGGCTCGCCGACCGAGCCGAGCAGGCGCAGCGAGGCGCGCGAGGTTTTCTTCACCGGCTCGTCGCCGCCCTGCATCAGGGCGCGGATCGCGGTCGGCGCGGTGTAGAAAATGTTGACCTTGTGCTTGTCGATGACATTCCAGAACCGGGAATTATCCGGATAGTTCGGCACGCCCTCGAACATCAGCGTGGTCGCGCCGTTGGCGAGCGGCCCATACACGATGTAGCTGTGGCCGGTGACCCAGCCCACGTCCGCGGTACACCAGTAGATGTCGCCCTCGTGATAGTCGAACACATACTGATGCGTCATCGACGCGAAGGTGAGATAGCCGCCGGTGGTATGCAGCACGCCTTTCGGCGTGCCGGTCGAACCGGAGGTGTAAAGGATGAACAGCGGGTCTTCCGCATTCATCGGCTCCACCGGGCAGTCGGTATCGACCATCGCGGCGGCTTCGTGGTGCCAGACGTCGCGCACGGGATCCATGTCGATCTTGCCGCCGGTGCGCTTGACCACCACGACCCAGTCGACACCGCCGCCAGCCTTGGCGATGGCCGCGTCGACATTGGCCTTCAGCGGCACCTTCTTGCCGCCGCGCAGGCCTTCGTCCGCCGTGATGACAACTTTCGATTTGCAGTCGGTGATGCGTTGCGCCAGCGAGTCGGGCGAGAAGCCGCCGAACACCACGGAGTGAATCGCGCCGATCCGCGCGCAGGCCAGCATGGCGTAGGCTGCTTCGGGAATCATCGGCAGATAGATGGTGACGCGGTCGCCTTTCTGGACGTTCCGCAGCCGCAGGATGTTCGCCATCTTGCAGACTTCGTCATGCAGCTCGCGATAGGTGATCTTCTTTGATTCCGACGGGTCGTCGCCTTCCCAGATGATCGCGACCTGATCGCCGCGCTTGTCGAGATGGCGGTCGATACAGTTGGCGGCGACGTTGAGAACGCCGTCCTCGAACCATTTGATCGAGATGTTGCCCGGTGCGAACGAGACGTTCTCGACCTTGGTGAAGGGCTTGATCCAGTCGAGCCGGCGGGAGGCTTCGTCGGCCCAGAAGCCGTTGGGGTCGTTGACCGAACGCGCATACATCTCGCGGTACTTGGACTCGTCGATAAAGGCGCGCTTCGCCCATTCCGCGGATACGTCGTAGATTTTGTCGGACATGACTTCCTCGTTCCTCCACGCAGGCCGTCCGCGGCGCAACATGCGCGCGGCTTCTTCTTGGTTTTGATATTATGCGCCTGTGCATACATCAGCGACAAGCGACCGCAACTAGGACTTTTGGCGGACCCCGGATTTCCCGTGCCAGATGAAGGGGATGATGGCGGATTTCAGGCCAGCGGCGACAGGCTCCAGACCGCGGTTTTCTTGATTTCCGCATCTTCAAGGTCGCGGGTCACCGGCACGCTGTAATCGGCGATCCGGCGCAATTTGTCGCGGGGCAGATAGCTGCGGCCGGGATCGCCGATCAGAATGGTTGCGTCCTGCGCTGCATGTCCGGACAGAAAATCATAGGCGCGTTGCGCGGTGTCGCGTTCATAGAAAATATCTCCCGCGAGGATCACGTCCCAGCGCTCCGGATTCCCGCCGGCAAGAAGGTCGTTGCCGCAGGTGGCGATCGCGACGCCATTCTCGGCGGCATTCAGTGCCGCGGCGGCGCAGGCGAAGGCGTCGATATCGGCGACAGTCACGGAAGCCGCACCGGCCTTCATGGCGGCGATGCCGACAAGCCCCGATCCGCTGGCCAGATCGAGCACCGTTTTGCCGCGCACCAGGTTCGCATTGTCGAGGACATAACGCGCCAGCGCCTGACCTCCCGCCCAGGCGAAGGCCCAGAACGGCGGAGGCAATCCGGCTTCGCCAAGTTCTTCTTCGGTCTTGTGCCAGAGCGGCACCGCTTCATCGGCCACAAACAGCGAAATCTCGGGAACGAGCGGCACCGGCCGCAGCCGCGTGTTGGCGCGGATGAAGGCGGTCTTGTCGGTGATGGGCTGTTGTTCAAGTGTCATGTGTAACGAGGGCCGCTCTCTTTATCTTCCCTTCTCCCCTTGTGGGAGAGGGTGCTGAGCGGCGAAGCCGCGAAGCGGGTGAGGGGTAACGATGTGACTGTGGCCGCAACCCCCTCTCCCGGCTCGATCTCGTTTCACTCAATCTCGCCACCCTCTCCCACAAGGGGAGAGGGGAAGAGAAGTGGACGTATACCCCGACATTCTGGCCTTCGCCGGGACGACGAAGAACTGGCCTAAATCCCGCCCATCTTGCAGACCAGTTTCCACTGCTCCGGCGTCACGCTCTGCACCGAGAGTCGCGACAGCTTCACCAGTTCCATCCCGGCGAGCTTTGGCTCGGTCTTGATGGTCTCCAGCGTCACCGGCTTTTTCAGCGATTTGTCGGCCTTGATGTCGACGCAGACAAACTTTCCGGTCTTGTCGGTCGGATCGGGATAGTGCTCCTTCGCGATCTCGACAATGCCGACAATCTCCTTGCCCTCGTTGGAATGATAGAAGAAGGCGCGGTCGCCTTTTTTCATCTTCATCATGTTGAGTTTGGCGGTGTGATTGCGCACGCCGGTCCAGGCCTCACCCTTGGCGCCTTTGGCGACCTGCTGATCCCATGACCAGACCGAGGGTTCGGATTTCACGAGCCAGTAGTTCATTGTCCTTCCTTTCGTCCTTCTCCCCGCTCAAGCGGGAGAAGGTGGCGAGGTCCGTAAAAGGACCGAGCCGGATGAGGGGCCCCTCACCCGACCTCGCTATGCGCTCGGTCGACCTCTCCCCGCAAGCGCGGGGAGAGGTGAGAGACAAAATTATCCTTCGCTACGAAACGGCCGCGTCAGCAACGCCTCGATGGCGGCATCGACAGTCACTCTGCCGCCGAGAATCGCCGCGACCGCATTGGCGACCGGCATCTCGACATTCTTTTCAGCGGCAAGTTCGATCAGCACCGGCGCGGTGAATTCGCCTTCGACTAGCTTGCTGCGATCTGGTGTTTCGCCGCGTCCGAGCGCAAGCCCGAGCGAGAAGTTGCGCGACTGCGGCGTCGAGCATGACAGCAACAGGTCGCCGAGACCCGATAGGCCCGCGATGGTTTCGGATTTCGCGCCGCAGGCCAGACCGAGCCGCATCAGTTCCGCAAAGCCGCGCGTGGTCAGCGCCGCCAGCGCCGATGCGCCGAGCTTACGGCCCGCGACGATCCCCGCTGCAATCGCCAGCACGTTCTTCGCCGCGCCGCCGATTTCGACGCCGCGCACATCGGTCGAGTGATAGGGGCGAAAGGTGGCCGATCCGAGCGCATGGACCAATGCCTTGGCGAGCGGTTCATTGGCCGTCGCAAGAGTGACGGCGGTCGGCAGTCCGCGCGCCACGTCGATGTCGAAACTCGGACCTGACAGGATCGCGGGCACAGCATCCGGCGCGACCTCGGCGACGATCTCGGTCATGAACCGGTGCGTGCCGCGCTCGATACCCTTGGCGCAGACGATGACCGGCGTGCCTTGCGAAAGATGGGGAGCGAGCGCGAGCGCCGCCTCGCGCAGGCTCTGCGCCGGAGTGACCAGCAACACCGCGTTTGCGCGGCCAGCCTGTGCGAGATCGCCGGTCACGGCGATGCTCTTTTCAAGTTGAATACCGGGCAATTTCGGATTCTCGCGTGTCTGCGCGATCCTGTCCGCGGCGGCATGATCGCGCGCATAAAGCGTGACGTCACGCCCGGCGCGCGCAGCGGCATTGGCAAGTGCGGTGCCCCACGCGCCTGCGCCGACGACGGAAATGGTTTGATGCGCGATCATAGCGTCTTCATTCTTGAAGGCACGATCTTATCCGAAAACCAGTGCCCACTTTTCGGGATCATGCCTTAGTGCCTTGCCCGCGTATTCGCAAACTTCAGCGGCGTTGATGTCGTCTCATCGAGCTTCCAGCGTGCGCGCGGCGCGCTGTCCATGTCGTCGATCATTTTCAGCGCCAGCCGCTCCGCGCCGGCCCATGCGATCATCGCGCCATTGTCGGTGCAGAGCGCGGGCGGCGGAACGATCAGTGTGGTCTGCGCGCGGCCCGCGATTTCATGCAACGCATTGCGGATCGCGAGATTTGATGCGACGCCGCCAGCGGCGACCAGCGCGCGCGGCGCGCCGAATTTTTCCTGGAACAGTTTGAGCCCGACGCTGATGCGATCCGCGGTGACTTCGAGCACGGCGGCCTGAAAGCTCGCGCAAAGATCGGCAACATCCTGCGGCTCGAACGGCATCAGGCGCGTCGCCTCGTTGCGCACTGCGGTCTTCAAGCCCGACAGCGAGAAATTCGCATCGGGCCGCCCCACCATGGGGCGCGGAAATGCGAAGCGTGCGGGATTGCCGTTCGCCGCCGCGCGCTCCACTTGCGGCCCGCCGGGATAGGGCAGGTCCAGCATCTTGGCGACCTTGTCGAAGGCTTCGCCCATGGCGTCATCCAGCGTGGTGCCGAGGCGGACATATTTTCCGACGCCGAGCACGGCGACGATCTGGGTGTGGCCGCCCGACGCGAGGAACAGGCAGTAAGGAAACATCAGCGGCACGGTCAGGCGCGGCGTCAGCGCATGCGCTTCGAGATGATTGACCGCGATCAGCGGCGTGTCATGCACCAGCGCGATCGCCTTCGCTGTGGTGAGGCCGACGATGACGCCGCCGATCAGCCCGGGTCCGGCAGCGGCGGCGACCGCGCTGAGGTCGCCGAAGCCGATATCGGCTTCCTTCATGGCAGCACTGACAATGCCATCGAGCATGTCGACATGGGCGCGCGCGGCGATCTCGGGCACCACGCCGCCGAACGGCGCATGCTCGTCGATCTGCGAGCGCACGATGTTGGAGAGAATTCTGCCCGAGCCGTCACGCTGCCGCTCGATCACGGCGGCGGCGGTTTCGTCGCAGGTGGTCTCGATCCCCAGCACCAGTGTGCGCTTGCTTGCCAATTTCAGTCCTTGCGTTTGTGGCCGATCCGGCGTTTCCCTTGGACCCGCCAACTGGCCGTCATTGAGGGGGTTCATAACGTGAAATCGTCAGGCGGGCTATCCTTGCTTGAGACAGGGAGAGCTTCATAAATGGCCATTCTTGTCACGCGCCCGGCGCCGGATAATGACAAGACCGCCGCCGCCTTGCGGGCAAGGGGGCATGAGGTGCTGCTGTCGCCGATGCTGCGGTTCGAGCCGGTTGCATTCGAGGACGACGGCGAGATTGCCTTCGACGCGGTGATCCTGAGCAGCGCCAATGCGGTTCGCGCCATCGAGAATCATTCCGTCCGCGCGCGACTGACGCTCCTGCCGGTTTTCGCGGTGGGCGAACATACCGCGCAGGTGGCGCGCGATGCGGGTTTCACAAATATCACGGTCGCCGACGGCGACGCCATCTCGTTGCGTGAGCGCATCACCGAGAGCGCGGCGGCCGGCAAGCTGAAGAAGAAGGCGGCGCTTTGCTATGTGGCGGGCGCCGACCTCACGCGCGATCTGGCCGGAGAACTTGACGCGCGCGGGTTTACAGTGGTGACACGCACGGCCTATCGCATGGTGCCGGTGGCGGGCTTTTCCGATGCCGTCAGCAGCGCATTTCGCGCCGGCGTCGTTGGCGCGGTGATGCATTATTCCCGCCGCAGCGCGCGGGCCTATGTTGAAGCGGCGCGGGCCGATGGCGTGGAAATATCTGCCTTGGCTTTGCCGCAATGCTGTATCTCCGAAGCTGTCGCGGGTGTTTTGCGCGAAGCCGGTGCCATGCAGGTGACAGCCGCGCGCGCGCCGGACGAAAAAACCCTGCTCGATGTGGTGGACAGAATGGTCAAGGCGTCGTCTCCTTAATTGGAGCGGGCGAGGCCGGAAGAATCTGCTAGTGTGCCTGCGGTATGCAGGGAGTGTTCGATGGACGACGACAAGCAAGACAAGCCGGGCAGCGGCGATGCCGCAAAACGTCCACCGCCAACCATCGAGCTGACCGCCTCCGACGTTTCCGAAAGCACGCCTGCGCCGGATGCGCCGTCCGAGGTGAATGAGGCGGAGAAGCCCGCTTCGGAACATCATCAGCCACCGCCCGAACCGAAAGCGCCGTCGCGGGCCGCGCCGATTGTCCTGTCCGCGCTCACCGGTGCCGCCGCCGCCGCCCTGGTGCTCGGCGTGGCGAAGTCCACGGGCTGGCTGGATGTGCAGCCACCGAAGCCGTCCGCCGATGTGGTGAGCAAGAGCGATGTCGAGACGCTTGGAGCGCGTTTGGCAAAGGTCGAATCCGATGTGGCGAAGCCTGTTGCCGCGCCGAAGCCGGTGACCGATCCCGCGCTGGCGGCCCGTCTCGATGCGGTGGAGAAAACGCTGGCGTCGCTGCGCGGCGATATTACCGCCATACAGACAGAAAGCGGAAAGATCGCCGCCGCGCTCAACGATTTTAAATCGGCTTCTCCGCAGGCGGCTGGATCAATGCCCGCTGCATCGGGTGACACGTCGGCGCTCGAAGAGCGGCTCAACAAGATCGAGCTCGCAACCGCCGCGCTGACAGCGGCGGCTGCCGCGCCTCCATCTCCGCCGCCCGCTCCGCCGGAAGATCCGAGATTGCGCAGACTGGACGCGCTGATCCATCTCGACAAGGCGGTGCGCCGCGGCTCGCCTTATGTCGCCGAGCTTGCGGACGCGCGTTCTGTTGCCGGTGATGCCGATGCATTGAAAGCACTCGATCCATTCGCGCATACGGGCATTCCCGATGCAGATGCACTGAGCAAGGAATTGCTCGGCCTGTTGCCCCAATTGGCGACGAAGCCCGAGACGCCGCCCGCGCCGTCGGGCATTGTCGAGCGCCTGCAGCAGAGTTTCGCCAAGCTCGTGCGCGTTCAGCGCACCGACGCGCAAGCCAGCGGCGCGCCGGGCATCATCGCGCGCGCAACGGCCGCCGCGCAACGGAGCGATGTCAATGCGGCAAAACGTGAACTGCAGCTACTGCCGCCGGGCGAACTTGCCCAGGTGCGGCCATGGATTGCAAAGGTCGATGGCCGCGAGAAGGCGCTGACGGCATCCGAGCAGTTCACAATGGACACGCTGACCGCGATCTCGAAACCGGCGCGATAGGACACATCATGATCCGGATCATCCTGTTTCTTTTTCTGGTCGGCGTTGTCGCGCTCGGCGCTGCCGTGGTCGCCGACCAGACCGGCGATGTCACACTGTCATGGAGTCACTGGCGCGTCGATACGTCCCTGCCCGTGCTGGCGCTTGCGCTGCTGCTGATCGTATGCGCGGCGATGCTGATCTGGGCGATTGTCCGCGGATTCCTGCGCGCGCCGGAACGGCTGCGCAGACTTAGGCGCGAGCGGCGTCAGGCGAAGGGCCGCAACGCCATCACACAGGGGCTGATCGCCATCGGCACCGGCGATCATTTCGCCGCGCGCCGCCATGCCGATGTGGCGAAGCGGCTCGCGAATCAGGACCCACTGGCGATGCTGCTGCACGCACAGACCGCGCAGCTTCATGGCGACAGCGAAGGGGCGCAGCGCGCCTTTCATGCCATGGCGGAGCGCAAGGACACGCGGCTGCTCGGCCTGCGTGGATTGTTCGTCGAAGCGCAGCGGCGCGATGATGCCTATTCAGCGGTTGCGCTTGCTGAAGAGGCCTTGAAGACCGCGCCGGCGTCGGCCTGGGCGTCGCATGCGGTGCTTGGTTTCCGCTGCAGCAAGGGCGACTGGGATGGCGCGCTGAAGATTCTCGAGAACAATCTTGCCGCCGGGCTGATTGATCCGGCGCCTTACAAGCGCCAGCGCGGTGTGCTGCTCACAGCGCGTGCGCTCGATCTGGAAACGTCCGACCGCGACAGGTCCCGCGCGAGTGTGATGGAAGCGGTGAAGCTCGCGTCCACGCTGGTGCCCGCGGCGACGCTGGCCGCTAAGTTTCTCAGCGAGAACAACCAGACCCGCCGCGCCATGCAGGTGATCGAGGCCGCATGGACCGCGCAGCCGCATCCCGATCTCGCCGATGCCTATGCCCATGTGCGTCTCGGCGATTCCGCGCTCAACCGCCTGGGCCGCGTCGAGAAGCTCGCCGCGAAAGCCCCGGGACATATCGAAGGCGCGCTGGCGGTGGCGCGGGCCGCCATCGACGCGAAAGAATTCGCCCGCGCGCGAGAGGCGCTGGCGCCGTTCATCGAGGCGCCGACCCAGCGCGTCGCCATTCTGATGGCGGAGCTGGAGCGCGCCGAACACGGCGAAAGCGGAAACGCCCGGCTCTGGATGCAACGCGCGGTACGCGCCGCGCTCGATCCGGCCTGGACCGCGGACGGATACGTCTCCGAGCGCTGGCGTCCGGTGTCGCCGGTGACGGGACGGCTCGATGCGTTCCAGTGGCTGACGCCGGTGGCCGCGCTTCCGTCCGACAAAGCGCCGGTGCTCGAGGCCGAGATCGCGGATGAGCCCGCGCTGCCGGCTCCGCTGGATGTGACCCCGGCTGTATCGCTGCCATCGCCCGCGACATCGCAGGACAACCAGCCGCCGGAGCCGGTCGCGGAGACGCCCGTTGTCCAGCCGGCCCCCGCTGCGCCAGTGGTTGCCGCCAATGTCCCGCCGCCCGTGTTTCGTCCCCGCCGCGATATCGAAAAGCCGGATGCGCCGCGGATCCCGGCGGTTATCCCCATCGTCCGCGCGCCGGACGATCCGGGCGTGGCCGATGAGGTGGTCCATGACGAATATGACGATCCGGAGAAGCCGGAACCGGCGCAGCCGGGTGGCTGGAAGGGATTTTTGTCCCGTCTTGTCAGTTGATTAGGACATCAATGGCACTTTCCTCGCGGACCTGATCCAGCCTGACAAAAACGCCCCGCCATGTTGCAAAGCGGGGCGCTGGCAAGTATCAGGTGCGGATACCGATTTCGCGTTTCGCCGCCTTAGCTCAGCTGGTAGAGCACATCATTCGTAATGATGGGGTCGTAGGTTCGAATCCTATAGGCGGCACCACTTTCCCGGTCTTGAAGACTGGCGTGCTGCGCCCGCATGTGGGCTTCGCATCTTCATGTGGCTTCGCATCTTGAAGGCATCGGCCCGATGAAATTCCTCCTGCCACCCGCAATGTTGCTCGCCGCCCTTGTCGGCGCCGGCCCGGCCGTTGCGAAAGTCGAACAGTGCCGCTTCATCAATTCAAAGCCGGAGCGCGAAGCCTGTTACGAGCGGCAGGCGAAAGCGCTGGACGCAAGGAAAGCGGAAGCCGCCGCGAAGCAGAAGCAGGGTGCGCCGCTGGAGCGCATGAATGCGGAAGATGCGGCGCTGTCGCGCCAGCTCAGAAGCATCTGCCGGGGCTGCTGATCGCCGAGACCGGTTTTCATGCGACAACAGGCCACCCGCACGCGAACGGCCTGCCGCGATCCATCGAATCAATCTCAGCCTGCGATCTTGGAAAAATCCGGCTGCCTGCGTTCGGCGAACGCGGTGAGCGCCTCGCGCGCCTCCGCCCCCTTGAGCCGTTCGCGCAGGATCGCGCCTTCGCGCTCCATCTGCGCCGAGATCGCCTGCGGATTTCGCATCAGGGCCTTGGTCTGCGACAGCGATCCCGCCGGCCGTTTCGCGAGCTTGACGGCGGCTTCATGGGCCTTGCTGCGAAGCTGATCCAGCGGAACGACCGCGTTGGCGAGGCCCATCGCGACGGCGGTCTCGGCATTCACCGGTTCGCCGAAGGCGAACATTTCGTAGGCACGGGCATAGCCGACGCGGGCGGGCAACAGATGTGTCGACGCCGCTTCCGGCACCAGCGCGATATTGACGAATGGCGTGATCAGCCGCGCGGTCGGCGCGACATAGATGAGATCGCAATGCAGCAGCATGGTGGTGCCGATGCCGACCGCGTTGCCCTGCACGGCGGCCACCAGCGGCCGGGTCGAGACGGCGAGATTCTGCAGGAATCGTCCGACATGACTTGTGACCGTCGGATCCTTGGACTGCGCCGCGAAGTCGGCCATGTCGTTGCCCGCGGTGAAGCTGTCGCCATCGCCCTGAAACACCACCGCGCGAACCGCAGGATCCGTCTCCGCGCGCTCCAGCGCATCCGCGAGCGCGGCATACATGGCGTTGGTGATGGCGTTCTTCTTGTCCGGACGCGCCATCGTGACGGTCAGGACGCCGGATTCAAGCTCACTCTTCACAAACTCGGTCATGGCTTTCGTTCCTTTTGTCGAAATCAAGAACTGTCCTTCGGAAACTTGGTCTGCAGGCTGGTCAGCCAGCGCGACACCACGTCGATGTCCTTGTCGGTGAACCCGTCCATCAGCCTGGCGTTGATGGCCTGCGCCCGCGCCACCGCGCGCTTGCGAACCCTTTTCCCTTCGTCGGTCAGATAGACGCGCTGGGCGCGGCCATCCTTTTCGTCGCGCCTGCGCTCGATCAGCCCGGCGCGCTCCATCCGGTCGGCAAGGCCGGTCGTCGCCGACGGCACGAGGTCGAGCGCACCGGCGACATCGCCGATCAGGGCGCCGTCGTTCTGTCCCAGAAAGAACAGCACGCCCGACTGCGCCGAGGTCAGTCCGTCCTGCGCCAGCATCTCCTGCTCAAGGCCACGCTGAAGCCTGCGGTAGCCCACAGTCATCAGGAAAATCAGCCGCCGATCCGGTTTCATTCGTCCTCCAATATATATTTCACATGCGAAATATCAAGCGCCGTCCGCGCGCGGCAGCTATGACGCCGCGCCGGCGCGCCGGCGGGCGATCGCTACGGCCTTGTGACACGCTGTCCCCGGCAGCCTCAATTGCGCTGTTTTGGACTGTTTCGCTCCACGCGCCGGGAGGTGTACCGTGAGGCCCGATCCGGGTGCCAATATTTCGACGCTGGAGTCACAGCAGGATGAGCACTGCCGAAATTCTCGACGCTCCCGTGAAGCGCCCGCCGCTCGTTCCGCCGCGGCCGCCGCTGGCGCCGGACGATCTGTCGGCGCTCGGACGTCTCGCCCTGATCCGCAGCAACGCCATCGCAAGCTGGGGGCCGCGCGCCTATGAAGAAGACATCGTCAAGGGGCGCTTCTTCGGGCGCAGCAGCTTCATCCTCAATACGCCGGATGCGATCCGGCACATCCTGGTCGAGAATTACGAAAACTACACCCGCACGCCCGCCGCCTTCCGCGTGCTGCGGCCGATTCTCGGCGAGGGGCTTCTGCTGGCGGAGGGCAAGGCCTGGAAAAACCAGCGGCGCACGCTCGCGCCGGCCTTCGCGCCCCGCGCGATTCCGCTGCTCGTTCCACACATGCTGGCGGCCACCGACGATGCGATCGGCACGCTGCGGACACAGACCGGCGTGCCGGTCGATCTGCGCGAGGCCATGCAGCGGCTGGCGCTCGACATCGCCGGGCGGACGATGTTCTCGTTCGAGATCGACAGGCATGGCGCAGCCTTGCGCGACTTCGTCAACGACTACGGCGAGCGGCTTGCGCAGCCGCGCTTCCTCGATCTGTTTCTGCCGCCGGGCTGGCCGAGCCCGAGGGATATCTCCCGCGCCATGTTCCGTCGGCGCTGGACGCGGTTCATGCGCACGCTGATTTCCGAGCGCCGCGCAAAAAGCGCAGGCGATACCGCGCCACATGATCTGTTCGGCCTGATGGTGGCGGCCCGCGATCCGGAAACGAACGAAGCGTTCACCGACGAGCAGCTTGGCGATCAGGTCTCGACCATGATTCTGGCGGGGCACGAGACCACCGCGACCGCGCTGTTCTGGTCGCTCTATCTGCTGGCGCTCGATCCGGCGACGCAGGATGAACTGGCGGCGGAAGCATCGCGCGCGCTCGCAAGCGGGCCGCCCGACGCCGCGCGGCTGATGTTCACCCGCGCGGTGCTGGACGAGACCATGCGGCTGTATCCGCCGGCCTTCCTGATTGTGCGCGCCGCCGCAGGTCCTGACGCGGTGCCCGGGGCTGACATCGCGAAAAAGGACGTGGTGCTGATCTCGCCATGGCTGCTGCATCGCCACGAAAAGCTGTGGGATCAGCCCAACGCCTTCCGGCCGTCGCGTTTCCTGCCCGGCAACCCGCCGCCGGATCGCTTCGCCTATCTGCCGTTCGGCGTCGGGCCGCGGGTCTGCATCGGCGCGCAGTTCGCGCTGACCGAGGCGACGCTGGCGCTGGCTAAGCTGATCGCGGCGTTCAAGGTTGAGCTTCTGGACCATGCGCCGGTGACGCCGGTCGGCGTGGTGACGACCCAGCCGGATCGTTCCCCGATGTTCCGGATCACACCGCGCGCGATCTGATGTTCTGGACATCACGCGCGCCGTATTGCGATGCGGCGATGCGCGCGAACCGTAAACATGCGAGCGTGCCGATCTTGTTCCAAAGTCTTAGAGTCGATGCGCGCCAGCCGCGTCGAAGAGTCGCATTCATCCGATGATTCTTGCCAAACCTCCCCGCAAGCCGTTGTCTTGTCATCAATCATAAAGGCCGCTTCGGAAAGAAACGGCTCAAGCAGGGGAGAACGCCATGACCAAACGACATAAGGACAAGACATCCAGCGACAAAACGTCCAGCGAGAAAACGTCCAGCCGCCGCAGCTTCCTGAAAGTTGCCGCCGCAGGCGCAGCGGCCTCGGTAGCTACGCCGGCCCTCGCCCAAACGGGTCCGACCAGCATGCGCTTCCAGAGCACATGGCCGGCGAAGGACATCTTCCACGAATACGCGCTCGACTACGCCAAGAAGGTCAACGACATGACCGGCGGCGATCTCAAGATCGAAGTGCTGCCCGCGGGCGCGGTGGTCCCGGCCTTCCAACTGCTCGAAGCGGTGTCCAAGGGCACGCTCGATGGCGGTCACGGCGTGCTGGCCTATCACTACGGCAAGCAGAATGCGCTGGCGTTGTGGGGTTCGGGGCCGGGCTATGCGATGGACGCCAACATGCTGCTCGCCTGGCACAAGTACGGCGGCGGCAAGCAGCTTCTCGAAAAGCTCTACAACTCGATCGGTGCAAACGTCGTCTCGTTCCCGTACGGCCCGATGCCGACCCAGCCGCTCGGCTGGTTCAAGAAGCCGGTGACCAAGGCCGACGACCTCAAGGGCGTCAAGTTCCGCACCGTCGGCATCTCGATCGACGTCTTCAGCGGCATGGGCGCGGCCGTCAACGCACTGCCCGGCGGTGAAATCGTCTCGGCGCTGGATCGCGGTCTGCTCGACGCGGCGGAGTTCAACAATGCGTCGTCCGATCGCGTGCTCGGATTCCCGGACGTCTCCAAGGTCTGCATGCTGCAGAGCTACCACCAGAACGCCGAGCAGTTCGAGATCATGTTCAACAAGGACAAATACAACGCGCTGCCGGCGAAGATCCGGGCGATCCTCGACAACGCTGCGGAAGCAGCGGGTCAGGACATGGCCTGGAAGGCGATCGACCGCTATTCCAAGGACTACGAGGAGATGCAGTCGAAGGACAAGGTGAAGTTCTACAAGACACCGGACGCGGTGTTGCAGAAACAGCTTGAGATTTTCGATCAGGTCGCGGCCAAGAAGTCGGCGGAAAATCCGCTGTTCAAGGAGATCGTTGAATCCCAACTGGCCTTCGCCAAACGGGCGACCCAGTGGGAGCAGGATACGGTGGTCAGCCGTCGTATGGCCTATAACCACTACTTCGGGCCGAACGCCAAGAAGAAGACCTGACGCAATAATCAGCACGAACAGCGCATCATCCGGGATGACAATCCCGGGTGATGCTTTGTATCGTTTCAAGACTTGCTCCGGCTTCCTTCATCACAGGTTACGGCGTCCCATGAGAGCGCAACGTGTTCTGCATACCATCGACGGCATCAGTACGTGGACCGGCAAAGCCGCGGCTTGGCTGATCGTCGGACTGACGTTTCTTGTCTGCGCGGAAGTCTTCAAGCGCTATGTCCTGAACATGCCGACGGCATGGATTTTCGACGCCTCGAACATGCTGTACGGTACGCTGTTCATGATAGGCGGGGCCTACACGCTGGCGCAGAATGCCCATGTCCGCGGCGACTTCCTCTACGGTTCGATGAAGCCGCGCACGCAAGCGACGTTCGATCTCATGCTCTACGTGACGTTCTTCCTGCCGGGGGTCGCGGCCCTGGCCTATGCAGGCTGGGACTACGCCGTTCTCTCCTTTCGCATCGACGAACACTCCAACATCACCGCCGACGGGCCGCCGGTCTGGCAATTCAAGTTCATGATCCCGCTCGCCGGCGCGCTTTTGCTGCTGCAGGGCGCGGCGGAGATCGCGCGCTGCGTCATCTGTCTCCGGACCGGTTCGTGGCCCACGCGCCTGAAGGACGTGTCCGAGATCGACGTCATCGAGGATCAACTCGCTGACAGTGAGTTCGTTGACGAGGAAATAAAGCGAAAAGCGATCGACCACGCGCAGAACATCGAGGAGGCCGCACGGAAGCGCGGCATGGGCGGAGATTTGTTGAAATGAGCGATCCCGTACTCGGACTGCTGATGCTCGGCCTCATCGTGGTCGCCATCATGATGGGTTTCCCCACGGCTTTCACGCTGATGGGCCTTGGCGTCTTCTTCGGTTTCTACGCTTTCTACGTCCCGGGCGAATACTGGTTCGACAACCGCGTCTTCGATCTGATGGTCCAGCGTACCTACGGCGCGATGACCAACGATGTCCTGATCGCGATTCCCCTGTTCGTGCTGATGGGCTACGTGATGGAACGCGGGGCGCTCGTCGACAAGATGTTTTACGCGGTGCAACTCGTGTTCCGCCGCACCCCGGCGTCTCTCGCTGTGACAACGCTTGTTGTGTGTGCCTTCTGGGGGATGGCGACCGGGCTCGTCGGCGCGGTGGTCGTCTTGATGGGCGTCGTCGCCCTCCAGCCGATGTTGCGCGCGGGCTATGATGTGAAGCTCTCGGCTGGCGTGATCACCGCCGGCGGCACGCTCGGCATCCTGATTCCGCCGTCCATCATGATCATCGTCTATGCGGCCGTCGCAGGGCAGTCGGTCGTGAAGCTCTATGCGGCAGCAATGTTTCCCGGCCTTTTCCTCGCGTTTCTGTACGTCCTGTATGTGATCGGCCGTGCGGTCATCAATCCGGCGATCGCGCCGCCGCTCTCGGAGGAGGAGACCCGCATCCCGGTGCCGGACTGGATGCGCCGGTTCCAGAAAGCCTATTCCCCAAACATGGCATCCGGTCTGGTCCGGTCCCTGCTGTCGCCATCGAAGGCCGTCGCGATCGAGACGGAGAACGGGCCTCTCACCTACCGCCGGCTGCTCGCCAATGCCGCCGTGATGCTGGTCCCGTTCGTGCTGACATCAGGCATCCTCGGCCTGCTCTGGTGGTATGTCGTCATCCACCCGCAAAGCGGCGCCGAGGACGCGGTGCAGGGAATCGAGCAGCTCGGCGCGCCGGCCGAGACGGCCGATTCCGCCGCCGAAGCGGGCGTCGCGACCAGTTTCTACGTCACCTTCGCGATTATGGCCGTGGCTGCGACGGCGATGATCGTGCGTTACTATTTGCGCATGAGCGCGGAGCGTCTTCAGGTTGTGAAACTGCTCAGTTCGTCAGTCATGCCGATGGCGCTTTTGATCGTGCTCGTGCTGGGCGCTATCCTGCTGGGCATCACAACCGCGACAGAATCCGCGGCGATCGGCGCTGCCGGTGCGCTCCTGCTCGCGTTGCAGGCGCGAACGCTGAACTGGAAGCGCACCAAGGAAGCGGTGTTCCTGACCGCCAAGACCACATCAATGGTGTGCTGGCTGTTCGTCGGCTCGGCGCTGTTCTCGGCGGTGTTCGCCCTTCTCGGCGGTCAGAGTCTGATCGAGCAGTGGGTGCTGTCGATGAACCTGACGCCGGTCCAGTTCATGATCCTGTCGCAGGTGATCATCTTCATCCTCGGCTGGCCGCTGGAATGGACCGAGATCATCATCATCTTCGTACCGATCTTCCTGCCGCTGCTGAAGCACTTCGGGATCGATCCGATCCTGTGGGGCGTGCTGGTGTTCGTCAATTTGCAGGCGGCGTTCCTGTCGCCGCCGGTCGCCATGTCCGCCTTTTATTTGCGAGGTGTCGCGCCGCCGCATGTCACGCTGAACAAGATTTTTGCCGGCATGATGCCCTACATGCTGATCGTCATCCTTTGCATGGTCCTGATGTACATGTGGCCCGGTATGACGCTGTGGTTGCCGACTTATCTGTACGGGAACTGACGCGAAAACGTGACCGGCCGGGGCTTCGCTCCGGCCGATCCGTTAAATGCATTACTTGGATACCCGGCCGCTCTGCCGTAGACTGCGGCCCATGAGCGACTTCAATTCCCTGTACGCGACCCTGAAGCAGACCGCCGATCCGAAGGTGGCGGACGCGATCCAGCGTCTGGTCGAAACCGGCGCCGATCACGAGCTGAACCGGATCAACCTGATCGAATTCGCCGCGCGCACAGGTCTTGGCGAAGAAAAGGTCATCTCCGGATTTCTGCACGCCTCGCAGATCGGCATTTTCGATCTGACCTGGAATGTGCTGTGCCCCGGCTGCAGCGGCGTGCTCGGCGCGCATGACACGCTCAAGCAGTTGCAGCCTGAAGACTATCACTGCGGCCTGTGCGCGGCCGGCTATCAGGCCTCCATCGACGATCAGGTCGAGGTGGCGTTCACCGTCAGCCCGCGCGTGCGCCGGATCGCGGCGCACGATCCGCATACGCTGCCGAGCTGGGACTACTGGCGCCAGATTTTCTGGAGCTCGGGCATCGACATCAACGAAGATTCCTTCTCCCGCCTGGTGAACGAAGCCACACTGGAGGCGGTCGAGCTTGCTCCGGGCGAGCGGGCCGTGCTGTCGCTGCAACTGCCCGCGGAGTTCGTTATCGTGTTCGAGCCGGTGACGCACTCGGCGCTGTTCCTCGACGTCAAGGGCGAGCCGACCAAAGACAAGCAGAACGCCTCGCTGACCTTCGACGGGGTGCATGCGCCGACCGGCACTGTGGAGATGCGTCCCGGTCCGCTGCGGTTGTCGCTCGATAACCAGTCCGGGCAGCGCGTGCTGCCGTCGGTCTGGATCGCGGGCGACGCGCTCCACGATCTGCTCGGCAAGCGCAAGCCGATCGTCACCGCGAAACGGATTCTCGCGAACCAGACATTCCGCGATCTCTACAAGGCCGACAATCTCACCATCGACCAGCGCCTCAAGATCACCTCGCTGACCTTCCTGTTCACCGATCTCAAGGGATCGACCGCGCTTTACGAGCGGGTTGGCGACCTCGCCGCGTTCGATCTGGTGCGGGCGCATTTCCGCGCGTTGCTGGAAATCATCGCGTCGGAGGCGGGCGCTGTGGTGAAGACCATCGGCGATGCGGTGATGGCGACTTTCGTCCGTCCGGAGCAGGCGGTGGCCGCGGGCATCCGCATGCGCAAGGCGATGGACGCCCTCAACGCGGAGCGCGGCACAAAGGACCTGCTGGTCAAGATCGGCATTCACGAGGGCGCGTGCCTGGCGGTGATGCTGAACGAGCGGCAGGACTATTTCGGCCAGACCGTCAACATCGCGGCCCGGGTCCAGGGTCAGGCCACCGAACGCGCCATCAATGCCACGGAGCCGGTGGTCAAATCGCCCGCGGTCATGGAGCTATTGGACAAGGCCGGGCTGACCCCGGCGGAAAAAACCGTTGAATTGCGGGGGATTTCCGACAGCGTGGTGATCTACGAAATTCCATGACGGCCATGTGTCGTTAGGGCCGGGGCGGGGCGGTTTGACGCAACCCGGCAACCCGGAACCCGTGCCGAGATTGCCAGAGTTTCATTTTCAGGCCATAGAACCTGACGATCTTGTGTCCTAGACTTTGGTCCGGACGTGATGGTGAGGGAGCGCGTTCGCTTTTTCGAGAATGATGTCCGTGTCCAGGTTCGTGTCCGATAGCAGAGATTGATGCTCGACAGATTGCGCCATTTCATCGCCGATGTTGTTTCTCCCTCCGGAGCCGAGACACGCACCTTTGCCGATGGCGACTACCGGCTGGCCGCGGCCGCGCTTCTCATCCATGTCATTTCGCTCGACGGCGAGCCATCGGAGACCGAGAAGCGCAAGCTGCACGCGCTGCTTGAATATCGCTTCGATCTCGACCCGGGCATGGCCGCGAAATTGATCGCCGACGCCACGCTGGTCGAGGGCGAAGCCGTCGATCTCTATCACTTCACCAGTGTGATCATGCGTTCCGTCAATGAGGAGGGCCGTCTTCGCATCATCGAAATGATGTGGGAGCTGGTGTTCGCTGACGGCCATGTCACCGAATTCGAGGACAATGTGGTCTGGCGCGCCGCGGACCTGCTCGGCATTTCATCGCGCGACCGCCTCAATCTCAAGCATCGCGTTGCCGATGGACGCCTTGCTTCCGATACGACATCCTGACCCGCCATATTGTCAAAGTTTTCCTTTTGCGCCTTATCCCGCCAAATCTGACCGACGACATGCATTCATGACCAAACGTGTCACGCTGATCACGGGCGCCTCCTCGGGCATCGGGGCCGAGCTGGCGCGAATTTTCGCGTCGAGCGGCGCGAACACGGTGCTTGTGGCGCGCCGCGAGGATCGTCTGCGGCAACTCGCCGACGAGATCGCCGCTGCCGGGCACCCGCGCCCTGCGGTTCTGGCCTGCGATCTTCGCGCGCCGGACGCCTGCGGGACAATCACGGCGGCGCTGAAGCAGATGGACGCCGAGGTCGAGACCGTCGTCAACAATGCGGGCTATGGCCTGTTCGGCGAGGCCGTCGACCTTGACCGCGCCCAGCAGCTCGCGATGGTGGATCTGAATGTCCGCGTGCTGACCGACCTGACCCTGCGTTTTGCCGAGAGCATCGTCCGGCATCGCGGCGGCATTCTGAATGTCGCGTCCATCGCCTCGTTCCTGCCGGGACCGCGCATGGCGGTCTACTACGCCACCAAGGCCTATGTGCTGTCGTTCACCGAAGCGATGCGGGGCGAACTGGGGCCGAAGGGCGTGCGGGTCACGGCGCTCTGTCCGGGCACCGTGCCGACCGAATTTCAGGGCGTGGCCGGCTTCAAGCCGGGACTGGATTCGGCGGTGCTCAACCTGTCCGCCGCCGCCGTGGCGCGGGCGGGCTATCGCGGGCTGATGTCCAACAAGCGGCTGGTGCTGCCGGGGGTCGGTGTGCGGATGATCCCGTTCCTGCTGCGCTTCGCGCCGCGCAGCCTGGTCCTGGCCTCGGTCGCCCGGGTGCAGCAGAAGCGCTAGGGGGCGGGGTCGACCGATTAGCCGTCACCCTGAGGTGCGCAGCGGCGAAGCCGCCAGCCTCGAAGGGCGACGGCTGGCCGCCATCCTTCGAGGCTCGCAAGTGCTCGCACCTCAGGATGACGGACTCGCATTCTCTCATGCAGATCACCTCCGCGTAATCCCGTCTCGACGGCGCCTGCGCAACACAATATTTTCAAATTCGGCGTTCAATGGAGACGCTTGTCCTTTGCCGGGGATGGAAGAAGACGATTCGATGCTGCGGCCTGTTGGTAATCAGCTTGGCGAAGTCGGCCTCGAGACCTTGGGTCCAACGACTTTTGGCCTGACCGCCTGTGGCCGGTTTACCGCCCTGCCGGTCCTGATCGTCCTGCACGGGCCGATGTCGACGCCGGGCCGGGTTGGCAATGCGCTGCGCGCCATGGGCCATCCGCTCGATGTCCGCCGCCCGGTGTTCGGCGATCCGCTGCCCAAAACCCTCGATCACTATGCCGGCGCGATCATCTTTGGCGGGCCGATGAGCGCCAACGACACCGAGGACTTCATCCGCCGCGAGATCGACTGGCTCGCGGTCCCTCTGAAAGAGCAGCGTCCCTTCCTCGGAATTTGCCTTGGCGCGCAAATGCTCGCCAAGCATCTCGGCGCCCGGGTCGCGCCGCATCCGGAAGGCCGCGCGGAAGTCGGCTACTATCCGATCCGCCCGACGGACGCGGGACGCAAGCTCTGCTCGCACTGGCCCGATCATGTCTATCAGTGGCATCGCGAAGGCTTCGACCTTCCCGCGGGCACCGAGCAACTGGCGGAAGGCGACGACTTTCCGGTGCAGGCCTTCCGCACCGGACGCTGCTTCGGCATCCAGTTTCATCCCGATGTGACCCACGCGATGCTGCATCGCTGGACCACGCGCGGACACGAACGCATGTCGCTGCCCGGCGCGCGCAACCGTGCCGAACATTTCAACGGCCGGATGGTCCATGACCTCGCGGAGCGAGCCTGGCTGACGGCGTTCCTCGATGGCTGGCTGCATCGCCCGCCCGCGCCCGATCGCGGACAGATCGCCTCGCTCGCGGCGGAGTAAGGCGGATGGATCGGGACAGTTTCGCGCGCCTGTTGCACGATTTCACGCTGTCCGCCGAATCTGGTGACGGCGAGCGCTTCGCGCGGCATTTCACCGAAGACGCGGTCTATCACGATTACATCTATGGCCCGCACAAGGGCCGCGCCGAGATCGCCCACATGATGGAGCACATGTTTCATCGCGACGCGGGCGACGACTACCGCTGGGAGATGTTCGATCCGGTCTGCGATGGCGATACGGGCTATGCGTGGTCGCTGTCGAGTTTCACCTCGACGGTGCCGCAATTCGCGGGGCAATTCGTGGTGATCGACGGCATGAGCCGGTTCGTGCTGCGCGGCGGGCTGATCGCGGAATATCGCGAATCGGTCAATGGCGGCGTCGCCATGGTGCAACTCGGCGTCGAGCCGGATCGGATCGCCAAAATTCTCAAGCGCTGGTCGGGCTGGCTCCGGGATCGCCCCGAAACTGTCGATTATCTGGCGCGCTCCCGCCGCGCCAAGGTGCCGGCGAAATAACGCGACGTCTGCGAGGCGTTTCTTTTCCGCGAGGCTAGTCTTTCGCCGTCGTCACGATCTTGATTTCCGATGTCAGCGTGCGGTGGACCGGGCACTTGTCCGCGATCTCCATCAGTTTCGCCCGCTGCTCGGCATCGAGATCGCCGTCCATGGCGATGACGCGGTCGATCCTGCCGATCATGCCGTCTTTTGTCTCGCAATCCTCGCAATCCTTGGCGTGGATGCGGCTATGCTGCAGTGTCACGGTTGTCCGCGTGAGCGGAATGGCCTTGCGCTCCGCATAGAGCCGCATGGTCATGGACGTGCAGGCGCCGAGCGCGCCAAGCAGGAAATCGTAAGGTCCCGGCCCGCTGTCCATGCCGCCGACCCCGACAGGCTCGTCGGCGAGAATGCGATGCCGGCCGGCCGCGATCACGTTCTGCAGTTTGCTGGCGCGGGTTTCGCTCACCACGACAGTGCCCGCGGGAGGATCTGCGATAATCGCGCCTCCAGCTTCCGGCGCGTCGAGATAACGCATGGCCCATGGCGCGATCATGTCGGCCACGTAGGTCGCATCCTGTTTGCGCGACAGCAGGTGATCGGCGCCGGTGAGCGAGATGAAGCTCTTGGGATGCTTGGCCGCGACGAACAGATGGGTCGCGTTGTCGATGCCGACGGTGTTGTCGGTGGGCGAATGAAAGATCAGCAGCGGCTTGTGAAGTTTCGCGACCGTTTCCGTCAGCCGGTGCTCGGCGATGTCGTCGAGGAATTCGCGCTTGATGCGGAACGGCCGACCCGCCAGCGAGACTTCGAGTTCGCCTTTCTCGCGGATGTCCGGAATCTGCTCCTTGAACCAGTGCGTGACATGTGACGGGTCGGACGGCGCGGCGACGGTGGCGACGCATTTTGCTTCCGGAATCAGCGAGGCCGCGGCCAGAATCGCCGCGCCGCCGAGGCTGTGACCGATCAGGATCGAGGGCGCCTGCCTGGTCTTGCGCAAGTGATCCGCCGCCAGCACGAGATCCGCGATGTTCGACGAGAAGGTCGTGTTGGCGAATTCGCCCTCGCTGGCGCCGATGCCGGTGAAATCGAACCGCAGCGTCGCGATCCCGTGTTTCGCCAGCCCCTCGGCGATGCGCCTGGCGGCGAGCACGTTCTGGCCGCAGGTGAAGCAATGCGCGAACAGGGCGTAGGCGGCCGGAGCGCCCTCCGGCAGGTCGAGGGACGCCGCCAGAAGCTGTCCGTCCGAGCCGGGGAACTGGAATTTTTCGGTGGTCATGCGGCCTCCGGCGATGTCATAGCGCAGCACGGATTGATGTTGCCATCCAGCGTAGCTGAGAGCCGCGCTTGCAGCCAATTATGTATGAGGAGTGTTTGAAGCCCGGCTTCGCCCTGCGGGCTACGCCGCGCACGCTTCGCCTGCGGCTACGTGGCTGCGCCACGCGTAGCTGTGAGTGAGAGTGACTTGAGTTTTCGGGTCTGTCGTCTGCCCGTCGCCGCCCTTCGGGCTATGCCGGGCACGCTTCGCCTGCGGCTACGTGGCTGCGCCACGCGTAGCCGCAGGCGAAGCGTGGTGGAGCCAGGCGGGATCGAACCGCCGACCTCGTCATTGCGAACGACGCGCTCTCCCAGCTGAGCTATGGCCCCTTGATCAGCCTGCCTGATGGCGGCGGATGAAGTGGGGCCATTTACAATCCCGATCATGGCCAAGTCAAGAACGCCCAAATCAATGTTTGCGGCGCTGGTTTTCGCCCCGAATGGACGCCGGTTCGGTGGCAGGATCGTGGGCAAATGATAAGGGAGCAGCCCGGTTCGGGCCGGTTCAAGGCCCGTCCGGCGCGGAAACCTCCCTTGTTTGCGCCGCCGCGAAACGGTAGAGGTGACGCTCCAATAGGGATTGCAGGATCACATGATCGAGCTTTTGTCCTTCATATCGTATCTGCTGCAGCTATACGTATATATCTTGATCGCATCGGCGGTTTTATCCTGGCTGATCGCCTTCAACGTCGTGAACACCCGCAACCAGTTTGTCGCGGCTGTCGCGGAGTTCCTTTACAAGGTCACCGAGCCGGTGCTGCGGCCGATCCGCAACGTGATGCCCAATCTCGGCGGCCTCGATATTTCGCCGATCATCGTCATCTTGATCATCATTTTCATTCAGAGTGTGGTGATTCCCAACATTGCCAAATTGTTGATCTGACCGCACGAGGGCTGCCGGTTCCTTGATCCTTGCATGAATCTTCCTTGGCGCTTTTCCGTTCAGGGCATCAGCGTCGCGCTGCGGGTGACCCCGCGCGGGGGACTGGATTCGATCGACGGCATCGAGACGCTGGCCAATGGCCGCAGCGTCGTCAAGATCAGGGTCCGCGCCATCGCCGAAGGCGGCGAAGCCAACCGCGCGGTGATCGAGTTGCTCGCCAGGGCGCTGCATGTGCCGAAAAGCCATGTGCGCGTGCTGTCCGGTGCGACCTCGCGCCTCAAGCAGGTGGCGGTGGATGGCGATCCGAAAAAGCTGGGCGACGCCCTGCAACTTCTGACCAACAAGTCCTGACGAAAGACCCTGATGACGGCCAAGATCATTGACGGAAAAATCATCGCCGCCGATCTGCGCGCCCGCGTTGCGGACGAGGTGGCGCGGGTCAAGCGCGATCACGGACTGACGCCGGGCCTCGCGGTGGTGCTGGTGGGCAACGATCCCGCCTCCGAAGTCTATGTGCGCAACAAGGCGAAGCAGACTGAAGCCGCGGGCATGGCGTCGTTCGAGCACAAGCTGGCGGCGGATACGCCGCAGAAGGACTTGCTGGCGCTGATCGCGAAGCTCAATGCTGATCCGAGTGTGCATGGCATTCTGGTGCAGTTGCCGCTGCCGAAGGGATTGGACACCCAGACCGTCATCAACGCCATTGATCCGGCCAAGGATGTCGACGGCTTGCATCCGATCAATGCCGGGCGGCTCGCCACGGGCCTCACCGCGCTGACGCCGTGCACGCCGCTCGGCTGCATCATCCTTGCGAAAACGGTTCACGCTTCGCTGGAAGGCCTGAACGCGGTGATCATCGGCCGCTCCAATCTTGTGGGCCGCCCGCTGGTGCAACTGCTGCTCAACGAGAACGCCACGGTGACCATCGCGCATTCGCGCACGCGCGACCTTGCCGGAATCTGCAAGCAGGCCGATCTGCTGCTCGCCGCCGTCGGCAAGCCCGAGATGGTCAAGGCCGACTGGATCAAGCCCGGCGCCACTGTCATCGACGTCGGCATCAACCGCATTCCGGGCGCGGATGGAAAGAACAAGCTGGTCGGCGATGTCGCCTATCAGGAGGCGCTCGGCGTGGCGGGCGCGATCACGCCGGTGCCCGGCGGCGTCGGCCAGATGACGGTGGCGTGCCTGCTCGTCAACACGCTGCGCGCCGCCTGCGCGATCAAGGGGATCGGCGCGCCGTCGGTGTAAATTTAGCTACATTTTCAATGTCGTCCCCGCGCAGGCGGGGACCCATAACCACCGACGGTTATGGTAATGGCGAGAGGTAGCTCCGGCATTCCCTGGAATTGAGAACGCAGGGAGTATGGGTCCCGGCCTGCGCCGGGACGACCACTACTGAGCGCCCGCCGCGTTCTGCATCAGCCGCCGGTAGAAGCGGATCATGTCGGCATAGTTCGCGACACTGAGCCGCTCGTTGGTGCCGTGAAAGCGCTTCAGGTCCTCCGCTGTCGCGCGCACCGGCGAGAAGCGGAAGATGCTGCCGGTCACATCGAGATAGTTGCGCGAATCGGTGGCCGCGACCATCAGGCCGGGCGCCACCAGCACATCGGGAAAAATCTCGCGGATGGTCCGGTTCACCATCTGATAGTCCGGCGCCGCGGTCGATGTCATCGGCGGCGGATTGGTGTTGCCCGGCAGCGGCGTCACCTTGACGCGGTCATCGCCGATAATGGATTTCACCCGCGCGATCACGCTGTCCTCGGTTTCGCCCGGCAACAGGCGGAAGTTCACGATGGCCTCGGCGCGGCCCGGCAATACGTTTTCCTTGTTGCCCGCATTGAAGATCGTCAGCGCCGTGGTGGTGCGGATCGTGGCGGCGGTCTGCGCGGTCTTCAGGAGTTGCGCGCGCACCAGCGGCTCGAACAGCCACAGGTTGGACAGCACAAGGCGGCTGCTGAAATCCATCTCCGGGGCCACCGTTTGCAATGTCTCGCGCATCACCCCGCTGACGGATGCCGGGAATGGCCGTTTCTCCAGCCGCGCCAGGGCCGCGCTCAGTTTGCCGATGGCGGTGTCGGGCGGCGGCAGCGAGGAATGACCCGGCGTCGCGGTGGTGGAGAGGGCGAGCGTGACGTAGCCTTTCTCGGCGACCCCGATCAGCGCCACCGGCTTGCCGACGCCCTTGAGAATGCCCTCGGTGATCAGCAGGCCTTCGTCGAACACGAAGCCGAGCTTCACGCCGCGCGACTGCAGCAGCTTCGACATCGCCGCCGCCCCGCGCTTGCCGGAGACTTCCTCGTCATGGCCGAACGCGAAATAGATCGTGCGCCTGGGTTTGAAACCGTCTTTCGCGAGCTGCTCGGCGGCTTCCAGCATCGAGAACAGGTTGCCCTTGTCGTCCCACGAGCCGCGGCCCCAGATGAAGCCGTCCTTCACCACGCCGCTGAACGGCGGCACCTGCCAGTCGCCTTCGGTGCCCGGCGCGATCGGCACCACGTCCTGATGCGCCAGCAGCGCGATCGGTTGCGCGTGCGGATCGCTACCTTCCCAGGTGTAGAGCAGGCTGTAACTGGCGACGACCTCGCGTTTGGCAGCGGCGTGGAACGCCGGGAAGTTCTGCGCGATCAGCTCGTGCAGCGCGCGAAAGGCCTCCGCGCTCTGATCGGCATCGGTCGCACTGGCGATGGTCTGGAGTCTGACGGCGGCGCCGAGGCGCTGCGCGGCGGCGGTCTCATCGACGGCCACCGGGGCAACCGGCGCAACCGCGATCTGCCGCGTGGGCTTGCGCCATGTATTCGCCACCAGCACGGCGGCGAGAACAATCGCCGCCGCGATCAGCAGCAGGACGAGGTTGCGGAGGATCCGGAGTGCGCGGCGCATGATCTGAATCCCCCGGGATTGTCGTCCTTACTTTTTCTTCGCGCGCGCGATGCCTTCGAGGATCAGTTTGCGCGCTTCCTCGGCATTGCCCCAGCGCAGCACCTTCACCCACTTCTTGGGTTCGAGATCCTTGTAGTGCTCGAAGAAGTGCTGGATCTGCTGCAGCGTGATCTCGGGAAGATCGCTGTAGTTGTTCACCTTGTCGTAGCGCTGGGTCAGCTTCGAGGTCGGCACCGCGATGATCTTCTCGTCGCCGCCCGCTTCGTCTTCCATGAACAGCACGCCGACCGGACGCACCGCGATCACCGCGCCGGGCACGATGGCGCGGGTGTTGGCCACCAGCACGTCGCACGGATCGCCGTCGTCGGAGAGGGTGTGCGGGATGAAGCCGTAATTTCCGGGATAGCGCATCGCGGTGTAGAGGAAGCGGTCCACCACCAGCGTGCCGGCCTCCTTGTCGAGTTCGTACTTGATCGGCTCGCCGCCGACCGGCACTTCGATGATGACATTGACCTCGTCGGGAGGGTTCTTGCCGATGGAAATCGCGTCGATGCGCATGACAGGCCTTGTGGTTGGTCGATCCTGTGCGCTGGTTAGCGAATCGGACGCAGGGCTGGAAGCCCGAAAACATCAGCCAAAGGAATAAGAACCGACGTCAGGCGCTCAGGCACGGATCACGCCCCGCAAGAGGGCTGTCCAGGCGCAATCAGGCTGTCCAGGCGAAAGCGACCTTGTCCAGCGACTTGCCGCCGAACCGCTCCGAGGAGCGCGCGACCATCCGGCCGCCGAGGGTGCGATAGAACTCGACCGCCGGCTCGTTGTCGGAGAGCGCCCAGATCACCATGCTCTTGAGCCCGCTCTGGCCGAGATCGCGCCTGGCGGCGGTGAACAGGCGGCGGCCGAAGCCGAGGCCCTGAAACTCGGGGCGGAGGTAAAGCTCGTAGATCTCGCCCTCGAAATGCAGGCTGCGGGCACGGTTGCGGCCGTAATTGGCATAGCCGGCGATCTTGTCGCCGAAACACAAGACGCTGACGCGGCTGCCTTTTCGGATCGCCGAATCCCACCATTGGGGGCCGCGGCGGTTGATCAGCTTTTCGAGTTCGGCGCCGGGGATGATTCCCTGATAGGCGGCGCGCCATGCCTCGTCATGCGTGGCAGCAACGGCTGACGCATCGGACGCCTTGGCGGGACGAACTTCGATAAGGATCGTGCTCATGGTGCAATCAAAGCAACTCGGCGGGCCGCCTTCAAGGTCCATCGTTAATTATCAGTTAATATGTGGGCTTTTTGCATCAGATGAACAACGATCTGTGCCGAAAGAGGACAGTTGTGCGCTGCATGGCGCTTGGCTTGGCCGCGCGACGCAGGCAATGATCGCCGCAGATGACAAAAAACGCATTGCTCAAGGCCGCCGTCCTGCTTCTCGCAGGTGGTCTTCTGTCACCGGCACCCGTTTGGGGTGAGTCGAAGCTCGGGCCGCAGGGCGGTGAGTCGGGGCCGAACCGCCGTCAGGACTGGCTGGTGCCGACGCAGGACCAGATCACACCTTCGCGAGCGGCGCTGTTTCGCCCGCCGGGCAAGGGGCCGTTCCGCGTCGCGGTGATCGCCCATGCCTCGACCCAGAACCGGCTGGCGCGGGCGCAGATGCCGCAGCCCGAGTATCCGGCGCTTGCCGCCGCGCTGGTGGCGAAGGGATTTGCCGTGCTCGTTCCGCAGCGGCTCGGCCATGGCAAGACCGGCGGGCCTTACCTTGAAGATCAGGAGGGCTGCGACAACGCCGAATATGCGATGTCGGCGCGCACCACGGCGGAAGAAATCATGACGGCGCTGACCTTCATCCGCGCACAGTCTTTCGCGCGGAAGGATGCCTCCGTCATCGTCGGTCACTCGGCGGGCGGATGGGGTGCGCTGGCGCTGACCGATCGCAGCCCGAAGGATATTTCCGCCATTGTTGTGTTCGCGCCGGGCCGCGGCGGGCGCAAGGACGACCGCGCGAACAGCATCTGCGCGCCGGAGAAACTCATCGCCGCCGCGAAGGAATTCGGCGAGGACGCGCGCGTGCCGGTGACATGGCTGGTGGCGGAGAACGATTCTTATTTCCCGCCGGAATTTTCAAAGCAAATGGCCGATGCGTTCGCCGAGGCGGGCGACGGCAAGGTGGCATTTCAGATTCTCCCGGGCTTCGGCAAGGAAGGCCACTGGCTCGCGGAGGCCGGGGATGAGGGGATGCTCGCGGCGCTCATTGCAACTGTAGCAGGACAGCACGTGCAGGCGCCGGCGGCGCAGGGCGCGAGTGCGAAGAGGAAGCCCTGAGCACCTGCTTAGGGCTTCCTGCTTAGGGCTTTTCTGTTTTGAAATGGACCGCAGCTTCCGGTTATTTCGTCGTGTAGCCGCCGTTGACCAGAATGGTCTGTCCGGTCATCCACCAGCCGTCAGATACGAGAAAGCGAATCCACGGCACGATGTCGTGGATGTCGGTGAGGCCGGTCTTGGTGAATGAGGAGAGCGCAGCGGCCGTCTTGTGATAGGCCACGGCGTCGGCGCCCTCGGCAGGATAGAAGAACGGCGTATCCATCGGGCCGGGGCCGATCGCTGTCACCGAGACACCGCGCGTACCTAACTCTTTTGAAGCAGCGCGCGTAAAATGTTCGACCGGCGCCTTGGTGCCTGCATAAGCCGCATAGAACGGCGTGAACGCGCCGAGCAGCGATGTGACCAGCGTGCAGATCTTGCCGTTGTCGTTGATGTGCTTGCCGGCCTCCTTGAGGAAGAAGAATGCGGCCTTGGAATTCACGGCGGTCATCTCGTCGTATTCGGCTTCGCTGATCTCGACGAGGGGCTTCTTCAAGACTTTGCCAACAGTGTTGATAGCGATGTCGGGCTTGCCGACGGCGGCGACCGCGTCGGCGAACAATTTTTCCATTGCGCCCGCAGCGGTGAGGTTGGCCTGAAAGGCGGCGGCTTGCGCGCCCGCGGCCTTGATAGCCGCGACCGTTTCGTCGGCGTCCTTCTTCGTCGCGGCGCTGTTGTAGTGGATGACGATGGCCTTCGCGCCGTGGGCGGCAAGGTCGCGCGCGAGCAAGCCTCCCAGATTCTTCGCGCCGCCTGCGATGATGACGGTCTTTCCCTTGATACTGTGGTCGGTCATGTCTGACTCCGGGTGGGTGATTGACCGCGCCACCCTATCGTCCAGAAGAATATGTATAATCAGGCAGAGTCTGACATCATTTGTCAGACTTTCTGACCAATGGTGTTTCGTGGATCGCATTGATCTGTTTCGGGTTTTCGCGCGGGTGGTGGAAAGCGCGAATTTCACCCGCGCCGCCGATACGCTCGGGTTGCCGCGGTCGTCGGTGTCGGCGGCGATTTCCGAGCTTGAAACCCGTGTCGGCGCACGGCTGCTTCATCGCACCACGCGCCGCGTCGCGCCGACCCACGACGGGGCGGCGTTCTATGAACGTTGCGTGCGCTTGATCGCGGAGGTGGAAGAGGCCGAAACGCTGTTCCGGCGTGGTGCCAACGATGTTGTTGGCAAAGTGAAGATCAATATGCCCGGACGCATTGGGCGGCTGATCGTGGCACCGGCGCTCCCCGAATTTCTCGCCGTGCACCAGCATATCGAGGTCGAACTCGGTGTCACCGATCGCGCGGTCAATCTTGTCGAGGAGAATGTCGATGGTGTGCTGCGCGTCGGGCCGCTGGCGGATTCGGCGATGATCGCGCGGCCGATCGGGGAGCTTGCGCTGATCAACGTGGCAAGCCCGGCCTATCTTGCACGGCATGGCACGCCGAAATCACCAGGCGATCTCCATGCGCATCTTGTCGTGAAATATGCGTCGCCCACCAGTGGTCGCGTCGAGGATTGGGAATGGATCGAACAGGGACTGGTCCGGACCATGCCGACTCGGGGCCGCGTCACCGTCAACAGCGCGGAAGCCTACATCGCGTGCTCGCTTGCGGGTCTCGGTCTGATCCAGATTCCGGCTTACGACGTTCGCGATCATCTCGACGCGGGAGAGCTGACCGAGGTGATGCCGGATCATCGTGCGGCGCCGCTGCCGCTGACGCTGCTCTATCCGACACGGCAGCAGCTCTCGCGACGTTTCCAGGTTTTCTCCGACTGGCTTGAAGATTTGCTACGCGCCCGCGTCCTGCGTTAGCCTGCCTTTATCTGCATGGCTTCTTTCGCCGCGCGCACGCCGCTCTGCTGCGCGCCGTGGGCGGTGGTGAAGAAATCCGGCGAGGTGGCTTCGCCTGCGAAAAAGATGCGGTCGTTCACCGGTGCAGCGAGCACCGCGCGCTTGTCCGCGTGTCCCGGCAGCGCATGCGAGTACGACCCTCGCGCGAAAGGGTCGCGCGACCAGCGGGACGCGCCGAGCGGCGTCAGCTTGCGGCGATAATTTGAGCCGAGCAGGCCAACAATCTCGTCGATGGCGGTGGCTGCCATTGCGCCTTCGCCTGCATCTTCCAGCTCGCGCGCATAGCGCCCGCCGAAGAAACCTTCGATGCAACTTCGGCCGAACGGACGCAGATGATAGGTGCCCATGGCGGTGCGCATGGTGGCGCCGCGCAGGTTGCCGTCCTGCGGCAGGTCGTTGTCGCGGTCCAGCGCCAGCATCACCTTGTCGTCGGCGCCGAGCGGCAGCATCGCCGCGGCATTGACCTTCTCCGGCAGCGCGGGATGAAACCGGATCGCTTCCGCCGCGATCAGATCGGTCGGCGCACAGACGATGATCTTGTCCGCCGTCAGCGTGCCCCGTGACGTTTCAATGCGGATGCGCGCACCTGAATGATCAATCAGGAAGACATTGCAGTTCAGCGCCACCTTGCACGGCGCGCCATAGGCCGCGATCAGCGCGCCATAGCCGCGCGGCACGCGCCAGTTGATCTCGGTGTCTTCATAGGCCTCAAAATCCTTCACCGAGACCTGATCCAGCTCGCAGCCGTTGATATAGGTCGAGATCGCGTCGATCATCGGGTTCCAGCGGTTGCCGGGCTCCAGACAGTCGGACGCCACGCTGTCCTGCACGCGCCTTGCGGCGGCTTCGGTGCGGGTGAAGAACGCATCGAGTGCGGCGAAGAATTCGTCGCGCTCCCGTTGCGGAAACACATCCTTGTAGCTGCGCAGCCGCCAGGGCGGGAGCGAGCGGTTGACCTCGAAGCCCAGTTGTTCCGCGATGGCGACGAATGGATTTTCGTCAGCGGAATGCAGCCAGCCGCAGCCGAGATCGAACGGGATGCCGTCCCCGACGATCATCGTATGCGCCCGGCCGCCGATGCGGTCCCGCGCTTCAAGGATGAGGGAGTTGAGGCCCGAGCCTTCCAGCGTGCGCGCGGCAGCAAGGCCTGCGGCGCCAGCGCCAATGATCGCAACGTCGATGTCCGAGGGAAGGGTCATGGAAGTGAATAGTAAGGAGCGAATAGTGAGTAGGGAATAGCGAATAGGGAAACGTAGACTGACAAAAGGCAAAGCAGCAAAAAGGGCGGGAGCCTTTCGACATCCCGCCCTTCAATTCGCTATTCGCTACGCACTATTCGATTTGCCTCAGCTCGCCAGCGCTTCCCTGGTCTTTTCCGCGCGCTTGCGATCGTTCGGATCGAGGTGACGCTTGCGCAGGCGGATCGACTTCGGCGTGATCTCCACCAGCTCGTCGTCCTCGATGTAGGACAGCGCCTTTTCCAGCGTCATCTTGATCGGCGGCGTCAGGCGCACCGCTTCGTCCTTCGAGGTGGTGCGGATGTTGGTGAGCTGCTTGCCCTTGAGCACGTTGATCTCGAGATCGTTCTCGCGAGTGTGTTCGCCGACGATCATGCCGCGATACACGCGCCAGCCCGGCTCGATCATCATCGGGCCGCGGTCTTCCAGCTTCCACATCGCATAGGCGACGGCTTCGCCCTGCTCGTTGGAAATCAGCACGCCGTTGCGGCGGCCCTGGATTTCGCCCTTGTAGGCGGCATAGCCATGGAACAGGCGGTTCATGATCGCGGTGCCGCGCGTGTCGGTGAGCAATTCGCTCTGGTAGCCGATCAGGCCGCGGGTCGGCGCGTAGAACACAAGACGAAGACGGTTGCCGCCGGAAGGGCGCATCTCGATCATCTCGGCCTTGCGCTCGCTCATTTTCTGCACGACCACACCGGAGAATTCCTCGTCCACGTCGACGACGACTTCCTCGATCGGCTCCTGCATCTGGCCGTTCTCGTCCTTCTCGAACACGACGCGCGGGCGCGACACGGCGAGCTCAAAGCCTTCGCGGCGCATGGTCTCGATCAGGATCGCGAGCTGCAATTCGCCGCGGCCCGACACTTCCATCGAGTCCTTGTCGGCGGCTTCGACCACGCGCAGCGCGACATTGCCTTCGGCTTCGCGCATCAGGCGGTCGCGGATCAGGCGGCTGGTGACCTTGTCGCCTTCGGTGCCGGCCAGCGGCGAGTTGTTGACCATGAAGGTCATCGACACGGTCGGCGGATCAATCGGCTGCGCCTGCAGCGGCGTCTCCACCAGCGGATCGCAGAACGTGTCGGCGACGGTGCCCTTGGTGAGGCCCGCGATGGCGACGATGTCGCCGGCTTCGGCGAGTTCGAGCGGCACGCGCTCAAGGCCGCGGAAGGCGAGAATCTTCGAGATGCGTCCGTTCTCGATCAGCTTGCCGTCGCGCGACAGCACCTTCACCGACTGGTTCGGCTTTACGCTGCCGGAGGCGATGCGTCCGGTGATGATGCGGCCGAGATAGGGGTTGGCTTCGATGATGGTGCCAAGCAGGCGGAACGGACCTTCCTCGGTCACCGGTGGCGCGACATGCTTCAGCACGAGCTCGAACAGCGGGGTCATGCCCTTGTCGTTCTCTTCCGGCGCGTTGCCCATCCAGCCATTCTTGCCGGAGCCATAGAGAATCGGGAAGTCGAGCTGCTCGTCGGTGGCGTCGAGCGCGGCGAACAGGTCGAACACCTCGTTGACCACTTCGTTGATGCGCGCGTCGGGGCGGTCCACCTTGTTGATCGCGACAATCGGCCGGAGGCCGAGCTTGAGCGCCTTGCCGACCACGAACTTGGTCTGCGGCATCGGGCCTTCGGCGGCGTCGACCAGAACGATCACGCCATCGACCATCGAGAGGATGCGCTCCACCTCGCCGCCGAAGTCGGCGTGGCCGGGCGTGTCGACGATGTTGATCTGGGTTTCGCCCCACAGCACCGAGGTGCACTTGGCGAGAATGGTGATGCCGCGCTCTTTTTCGAGATCGTTGCTATCCATCGCGCGCTCGGCGACGCGCTGGTTCTCGCGATAGGTGCCCGATTGCTGCAGCAGCTTGTCGACAAGCGTGGTCTTGCCATGGTCGACGTGGGCGATGATGGCGATGTTTCGCAAATTCATGTGTCTCAGGTCTTCCAGCTATGGGGCGCGGTACCGCGAAGGCGGTGGAGTGCAGGTCCGATGCGCAAGGCCCAAAAAACGCGGTGCCCGGTCCATCAGAACCGGGCACGCGGGCACTCATTTGCGGCGCAATATAGTCAGAACGGCCCGAAAAACAACGGCCAGAACGGCATTTTATCCGCTCATTTTGGCATCAAGGGTAACGGCCCAAGGGACCATATCGGCCCTATTTGGCCAGATCACAGCCAGATGACAGGATCAGTCAGTTCGCGGCTTCTTCGCTCGGATAAACGCCCCGCAAAACCTCCTCGAAATGGGCCTTCACGGCCTCGTTGCACAGGCAGGACCGGGCAGCCAATGCGGTTTCGTTGCGGATCAGGATGGCGCCGCGCCGGGTTTCCAGCACGCCCTCGGCCTTGAAGGTCTGGATCACGCGGCTGGCATAGCTGCGGCCCACGCCGAGCATGGTGGAAAGCTGTTCGTGGGTGAGGGGAACGAGATCCTCGCCGGTGCGCTCGCGCGCGGAGAGAATCCATTTCGCCGTGCGCTGCTCGATGGAATGGATCGCGTTGCAGGCGGTGGACTGAAACACCTGCGCCAGCATGCAGTCGGCATAGCGGGCGAACAGATAGCGCAGGGTCGCCGACCGGGTTTTCGCGGCGTCGAGCTTGCTGACCCGCAGCCGCACAAACGGTCCGCCGACCTTGACCATGATGCGGGTATAGGCCGGCAGGAATCCCTGGCTCACAATGCCGCCCACCGCGCCTTCGCGGCCCACCAGAATGGTTTCGACATCGCGGCCGTCTTCATTGGCGACAAGAAACGAAATCAGGCTCGGTCCGCACGGGAAATGCACGGTCTCGACGTCATCGCCGGGGCTATAGAGCAGGTCGTCCGGCCTGGCCGAGACGGATTCCAGAAACGGTTCGAGCAGCGCGTAATCGGACTCGTTCAGGCGCCGCAGCAGGTTGTTGAACGGGCGGCCATCGCCGGCGGCCTTCACAGGTTGTCGCGTCATAAATCCCCCATCGCCGGGACAACGTACCGCAGGTTCCTGTGTTCCAGTGTTCAAAAGTGCACAGACGCGGGCGGCCTTTGTGTGGTCGGTTCCACCCGGGAACCGGCGTCGCGGCTTTCAGCGCGACATCCGGGGTCTCGGCGGGCGTTTGCGCAACCATCCTCGGGACAATCCATATGACAACCATCGACGCCGGTGAGCCGGCGGCTCATCGCCCTGTTGAACTGCCCGGCGACGTTCTTGTCGTCGAGGACGACACGCTGATCGCACTCGATACCAGTGAGACCATTCTGGGTTTCGGCGTGCCTTCGGTGCGGACGGCGCGGGGCGTCGCCGATGCGCTGGACCTGATTGCCGCGCATGCGCCGGACTTTGTGCTGCTCGATGTCGGGCTGGTCAGGGAAAAGAGTTTCGCCGTCGCCGAAGAGCTTGCGCGCCGGAAAATCCCGTTCGTGTTTGTGACGGGATACTCCGGACCCGCCGCTCTTCCCGCCGCCCTCGCGCACTATCCTGTGATGCGCAAGCCGTATCTGCGCGATGAGCTTCTCGCGACATTGCGCGGATGGCGGGCGGTCTGAGAATCGTCAGGCGACGTGGCTGCGCGGCCGTGCGTTGTTCGATGACATTTCGAGCAGGAACGCCTTGCGGTCCGCGACCGCGTTGTGGAATTGCTCGAGCGCGATGCTGAATGCGGTCAGCGAGCCTTCCTCGATCGCGCCATCCTCGAAACAATGCAGCGTATCGCGCATGATCTCGTCGGCTTCGGCCTGCATGGCGTCGAGTTCGTCGATTGACGTCGACTTGCGCGAGGCGGTCAGCATTTCCAGCAGGCGTTCGCGCAGATTCGAGTTGGTGACGCGCTCGTCCTTGCGCCAGTAGCTCGCGAACCAGGCGCCCGCCGAGCCGAGCGCGGACAGCACCATCAGGCTGCCCCAGATGTAGTCGCTGTAGCGGTCGAGGAAGGTCTTTTCCTCACCATCGACATAGGCGGCGGCGCCGGGATGCGCGGGAATCGCCGCGTCCTTGTCGGTGTCGGGCGTTTCCAGTTTCGCGGTCTGCGGAAATTCGCTCTGGATGGTCTGCCGGACCGAAAACAGTTGCCGGGTCAGCGCGCCGGCCGTCACTTCCGACAGGGATTTCCGCGCCACGATATGGTGGGCAAAGGTGATCGTGTCGATCTTGTCGTCGGGCCGCGCGGGCTTTGCGCCGAACGCGCCGGCGGGAATTTCACCGGACTCATAGACCGGATATTTTTGCGCGATGGCATCCGCCGTTTCGACCGACAGGAAAGTCGCTTCCTTGCCGCTCTTCGTTGTAGTCGCGATGGCGTCCGCGGTGATCTTGCTGTTGAGCGGGCCGACCGCCAGAAATGCATCGAGCTTTTCGTTCTTGATGGCGTCGGCAAAGCCCGTCGTGGTGAACTGAACGACCTGCACCTTGTCGGGCTCGACGCCGGACTGGGTGAGGATCACCTTGAGCAGATTCACATTGGCCTGGGTGCGGCCGATCACGCCGATGCGCTTGCCGGTCAGTTGTTCGATCTTCTTGATCGCGCCCTTTTTGCTGCTTCCGTTCAACGCCCAGAGCACCGCGAAGTTCTTGCGGATGCTGGCGATGGCCTGCGCGTCTTTCGGCAGCGGGATATCGCCGCGGACAACGGCGAGATCGGTGGTGCCGGCGTTGAGGCTGGCGGCGGCGGACGATGTGCCGTCGGTGATGATCGGGCGCAGCCGAATATATCGCCGGTCGCGTGCGAAAATCTGCGCTATCGACTGAACGACCTTGACGTCATCGCTGTAGGGCGGGCCGACCGCGATGCGCAGGTGGACCGGACGGTTCAGCCAGTAGGTGGTGCCGACCACGGCGGCGACGGTCGCCAGCACGGCGGCCAGCACACCCAGAATGGCTTTTGTCTTGTGGGGACGCGAGGGGCCCGGCGAACGAGGCGCGTCCGCAGCCATTGATCTGGTAAACATGTCGCCGATGCCCATGGGTTACCGCGCCTTTTCCGCATATCATACCAGAACATCGGCCTGGCCGCAGGTTCCATGTCGAGCAATGGTTAGCGAGCGCGGCTTTTCCATGGCCTCTCGGGACCTGTTGCCTCTGTTATATATTGGGAAGGCGCGGGATTGGAGGATCGGCATGGTGAAACGGCTCTCGGCGGATGAACGGCGCGCGGCGCTGGCCAAACTCAAGGGCTGGGCGGATGTGCCCGGCCGCGATGCCATCGCCAGGACGTTCACATTCAGGGACTTCAACGAGGCGTTCGGCTTCATGACCCGGGCCGCGCTGGTGGCGGAAAAGGCTGACCACCATCCCGAATGGCGCAATGTCTACAAGACCGTGGAAGTGGTGCTCTCCACCCACGACGCGGGTGGGGTTACCGCGCGCGACATCGCGCTGGCAGAGGCGATGGACAGGATCGCGGGGTAGGGCGCTGCCTTGCGCCGGGGGCCGCAGTCCCTACGTAATCTGCGTGGCGCGGATCGCGCGCCGGGTGAGGAAACCTGAGCCATGACCTCCGACGACACCATTCACTTCGAGCGGGCGGAAAAGCTCGCGAAGGATCCCGAGCGGGTGCGCCGGAATTTTTGGATCAAGCTGAAGCGCTTCGCGAACAGCCTGCCGTTCGCCGGGGATTTGCTCGCCGCCTACTACTGTGCCTTCGACCGCGAGACGCCGCGCCATGTGCAGGCGGCGTTGCTCGGCGCCATTGCCTACTTCGTGCTGCCGTTCGACTTTTTGCCCGACATGCTGCCGGTGCTCGGTTTCACCGACGACGCGGCGGTGCTGGCGACCGCGATTCGCATGGTGTCGAGCCACATCACGCCGGAGCATCGCGAAGCGGCGCATGCCGCGCTGACGCGCGGGCTGGATGAGGGCGAAGGCTGAGTTTTGGCAAAAACCCTCAACTCGTCATGCCCGGCCTCGTGGGCATCCACGCCTTCCTTAATTGAACGCACCTAAGACGTGGATGGCCGGGACAAGCCCGGCCATGACATCGAGACGGTCAATGCGTTGCAATTATCACGGATGCAGGATCACCTTGCCCATGGCCTTGCGTTCGGCAAGCACCTTGAGGGCATCGACGGTTTTCTCCAGCGGGAAGGTGCTGTCGACATGCGACGAGATTTTTCCTTCCGCCGCCCACTTCATCAGTTTCTCGAGCGCCGCCTTGCCCGCCGCCGGTTCGCGGCGCATATGCGCGCCCCAGAACACGCCGCGGATGTCGCAGCCCTTGAGCAGCGCGAGGTTGAGCGGAATCTTCGGAATGTCGCCGGCGGCGAAACCGATCACCAGGAAGCGGCCGAGCCAACCAAGCGAGCGCACGCCGATCTCGGCATATGAACCGCCGACCGGATCGAACACGATGTCGATGCCCTTTTCGCCGCCGGCTTTCTTCAGCGCTTCCTTGAGGTCTTCCTTGGCGTAGTTGATGGTCAGGTCGGCGCCGTGTTTCTTCGCGAATTCCAGCTTCTCGTCGCTCGACGCGCAGGCGATCACCTTCAGGCCGAGCACCTTGCCGAGTTCGCACGCGGCAAGGCCGACACCGCCGGCAGCGCCGAACACGACGAGCGTTTCGCCGGGCTTCGGATCGGCGCGATCTTCCAGCGCATGCAGCGCGGTGCCGTAAATCACGATGACGCCGGCGGCGCGGTCGAAATCGAGATTGTCCGGAATCTTCACGCAGGAACTGGCGGACAGCGCGATCTTCTGGCGCGCGCCGTTGTGGCCGCACGAGGCCGCGATGCGATCGCCAACTTTAAGATCGGTCACGCCCGCGCCGACGCTCTCCACCACGCCCGCGATTTCAGCGGCGGGAGAAAACGGAAACGGCGGCTTGATCTGGTACTTGCCCTGAATCATCAGCAGGTCGAAGAAGTTCAGCGCCGCCGCCTTGATCGCGATCACCACTTCGCCGGGACCCGCGACCGGATCGGGAATGTCGCTCAGGACGAGTTCGTCGGGGCCGCAGTATTGCGAGCAGAGAATGGCTTTCATCGGGACACCTTGCGTTCGTAAGACGGGGACTGGCCGACTTCTTGCCGGATTTGACGCGGCCCGACAATCGCAATTGCGCGATCGCCATAAGGCTTGCGGCGTGTAACTATGTTTGAAACACTCCACGGCGAAAAGCCGGTTTTCCGATGAGTCGCCCTCATGTCGTGTGGCGCATGCGCGTCACGACGGACATATGCGTCAACGCGCAGCGGGTGTGAGTTAACTTTCCAACAAGCGGTTTGAGGTCTATTGCACCTTTCGCCGCTGCAAGAGCCATCTTCCAGTCACATTATTGAAGGAACCGGTTTTGGTGATGTCCTTTCAACGAGCGATGGTTGTTCTGGCGGCGGCGCTGATGGTAGCCGGCTCTGCCGATGCTGTCCTTGCGCAGACCGCGCAGTCGAAGTCTCAGCCGTCCAAGGCCGCGAAACCCGCGCCGAAGGCTGCGCCCGCGAAGCCCGCGCCTGCCAAGCCTGCGCCTGCCAAGCCGGCGCCGGCGGCCGCGGGCAATGCCGAGCCGTCGCTGATCGGCCAGTTCGGCACCTGGGGCGCCTACACCGCGACACCGAACGGCAAGAAGGTCTGCTTCGCGCTGGCCAAGCCGTCGTCGTCGAAGACCAATCCGCCGAACCGTCCGCGCGATCCTGCCTACGCCTTTATCTCCACCCGTCCCGGCGAGAAGGTGACGAACGAAGTCTCCATCATGATCGGATACGGCGTGAAGCCGGGGTCGGAAGGCTCCGTGGAGGTCGGGGGCGCGCGCTTTGCGATGTATTCGCAAGGCGACGGGCTCTGGATCAAGAATGCCGCCGAGGAAGACCGGCTGGTGGATGCGCTGCGCAAGGGCGCGGATGCGGTGGTGAAGGGGACCTCCGCCAAGGGCACCGAAACCACCGACGTTTTCCCGCTCAAGGGCCTGTCACAGGCGCTGGACAAGCTGGCGCAGGAGTGCCGCCGGTAATCTTTCCCCTCTCCCCTTGTGGGAGAGGGTGCTGAGCCACGAAGTGGCGAAGCGGGTGAGGGGTATATACCTCATCGCGAAATTTTGACCCCTCACCCGGCTCGGATCGCTTCGCGACCTCGCCACCCTCTCCCACAAGGGGAGAGGGGAGATACGCGCTCTGTATCCGGGACAAGCCAGCTATTTAGGGCTAAAAGGCCACCATGATTGGACAGATCGAAATTCCGCTCGAAAAGACCGCGCTTGAAACCTATGTGCCGCCGGCCAGGCCCTCGCTGGTCGGGCTGTCGCGCGCGGAATTGTCGGACCGGCTCGGCGAGATTGGTGTCCCGGAAAAGCAGCGCAAGATGCGCGCGCAGCAGCTCTGGCACTGGATGTATGTGCGCGGCGCGCAGACCTTCGCCGACATGACCAACGTGTCGAAGGACATGCGTGCCGAACTCGAAAAACACTTCACGGTGGACCGGCCCGAAGTCGTCACCGAACAGATTTCCAACGACGGCACCCGCAAGTGGCTGCTGCGCCTGCCGGGCGACGGCGTCGGCCGCGCGCATGAAGTCGAGTGCGTCTACATCCCCGAAACCGACCGCGGCACGCTGTGCGTCTCGTCGCAGGTCGGCTGCACGCTCAACTGTTCGTTCTGCCACACCGGCACGCAGCGTCTGGTGCGCAATCTCACCGCCGGCGAGATCGTCGGGCAGATCATGGTGGCGCGTGATCGGCTGAATGACTGGATCGACCGCGAGACACCGAACGGCAATCGCCTTGTCACCAACATCGTGATGATGGGCATGGGCGAGCCGCTCTACAATTTCGACGCGGTGCGCGATGCGCTCCTGATCGTGTCGGACAATGAAGGCATCGGCATTTCCCGCCGCCGCATCACCCTTTCGACCTCCGGCGTGGTGCCGAACATCGCGCGCACGGGCGATGAAATTGGGGTCATGCTGGCGATCTCGCTGCATGCGGTGCGCGACGAGTTGCGCAACGAGCTGGTGCCGCTGAACCGCAAATATCCGATCAAGGAACTGCTGGATGCCTGCCGCGCCTATCCCGGCTCGTCGAATTCGCGCCGCATCACTTTTGAATACGTGATGCTCAAGGGCGTGAACGACTCGCTCGACGACGCGAAGCTGCTGGTCAAGCTGCTTAAGGGCATTCCGGCCAAGATCAATCTCATTCCGTTCAACCCGTGGCCGGGCAGCAAATATGAATGCTCGGACTGGGAGCAGATCGAGAAGTTCTCGGAATACGTTTTCAACGCGGGCTATTCGTCGCCGGTGCGCACGCCGCGCGGCCGCGACATTCTCGCCGCCTGCGGACAGTTGAAATCGGAAACCGAAAAGCTCTCCGCGCGCGAGCGTCAGGCGCTGCGCGCCATGGCGATGACGGATTGAGAATCAGGCTGCAACGGCCGCGATATTCCCCCTCTCCCCGGTGGGGAGAGGGTTGGGGTGAGGGGCTCTATATGTCAGAAGTAAAATCCGAACCCCCTCACCCGGCGCTACGCGCCGACCTCTCCCCCAGGGGGAGAGGTGATAAACAAACTTTGCATCGCTCTCGAAGAGAAGGACACGATTCATGGCTCTGATCGGACGCCTTTTCGCGGTCTTCTTCGGGTTTCTCGCGGCCTGCCTCGTTGCCAGCATCGTGGTGCTGTGGGCGATCTTCTTTCCGGAAATGAGCGACGTGTCGCTCGACATCGACCAGGGCGCCATCAACATGGTGCTCGGATTCGGCTTTGTGCTGGTCTCGGGCTTCGCGTTGCTGCCCGCGCTGGTTCTCGCGCTCGTCACCGAAGCCTTCGCGATCCGCCACATCCTCGCCTATGCGGTGATCGGCGGTCTCGCGGGCCTGTTCTGCTATCTCGGCTTCATTCCGTTCGACACCGTGAACATGACCTTCAACGGCATCGTGCGCCGCCATCTCGAAGTCATGGTCGGCGCGGGCATCCTCGGCGGCGTGGTCTACTGGATGATCGCGGGCCGCAATGCCGGTGCATGGCGCGTGCAGCCGCAAGCCCCGCCGCCGCCGCCGCCCGCCCTGCCACCGCTGCCACGTTAGTTCCAATGTCGCTATGCGGACGATGTACTCCCTCTCCCCGGTGGGGAGAGGGTGGGGGTGTGGGCCACTGGATGTCAGATATAAGCATCCGAACCCCCTCACCCGGCATGCTGCGCATGCCGACCTCTCCCCCAAGGGGAGAGGTGAAGAGCTTCGTTTCGTGCCGCTTTTCATCGGTGATCGCCTCGGCTAAACCCCCGCCATGAACCGGACCGGACTTTACATCGCGCTCGCGCTGTCGGTGGTGATCGGATTGCTGTTCGGATTTTTCCCCGAACTCGATCTGAAACTGTCGTCCTATTTCTACGATGCGGCGACCAGGACATTTCCGCTGAAGGACCGGGTGTGGGCGGCGATCGCGCGCGACGGCGCCATGTGGATCGCATGGGCGATGGTGATGCCGGCGATCATCGCGTTCATCGTCAAAATGATCCGTCCGGTGAAGCCGCTGATGATGTCCGGCCGCGCCATGGTGTTCCTGATCGTGACCATGCTGCTCACCGCCATCGTGCTCTCGAATGTCGTGTTCAAGGGTTATTGGGGCCGGCCGCGCCCGGTGCTGGTGACGGAGTTCAACGGCAAGCTGGACTTCAAGCCGTGGTGGGATCCGCGCGGCGATTGCCCGAAGAACTGCTCGTTCTTCTCGGGCGAGGGCGCGACCGCGTTCTGGTCCTATGCGCCCGCCGCGCTGGCGCCACCTCAATGGCGGCCGCTGGCCTATGTCGCCGCCACCGCGTTCGGGATCGCCACCGGCGGCTTGCGGATTACCTTCGGCGGCCATTTCTTCACCGATGTGCTGTTCTCCGGCACGATCTCGTTTCTGGTGATCTGGCTGGCCTACGCCATCATCTACCGCTGGCCTTCGACACGGCTGACCGATGACGGGGTGGATACGTGGCTGACGGGAATCGCGTGGCCGGGCTACCGCTGGCGGCAGAAGCTGCTTGGCCGCGATGTCGGGGCCTCTCCACGCATCAGGCCGGGGGTGGGCCACACATCCGATGTCGTCCCCGCGCAGGCGGGGACCCATACTCCCTGAATTCTTCCCGGGGGAAGTGGCGTCAACACATGCTGATCTCTGCGTCGTCCCGGCGAAGGTTATGATCGGCCGCCTTCCCTTGGGCCGCCAATCTTTCTATAGAAAGCCGGTCTGATCCCGGCAGGGTCCAGCACCTCAGCCGCCCCGCGAAATTGCCCGAAGGGAAGTCCCATGACCACGATTCTGAAGAACCTTCCCAGGGGAGAAAATGTCGGCATCGCTTTCTCGGGCGGGCTCGACACCAGCGCGGCGCTGCTCTGGATGAAGCAGAAGGGCGCGCGGGTCTTCGCCTACACCGCCAATCTCGGCCAGCCGGACGAGGCCGACTACGACGAGATTCCGCGCAAGGCGATGGAGTTCGGCGCCGAGAAGGCGCGCCTTGTCGATTGCCGCAGCCAGCTCGTCCACGAGGGCATCGCCGCGATTCAGTCCGGCGCGTTTCATGTCTCGACCGGCGGCATCGCCTATTTCAACACCACGCCGCTCGGCCGCGCCGTGACCGGCACGATGCTCGTCTCCGCGATGAAGGAAGACGGCGTCAACATCTGGGGCGATGGCTCGACCTACAAGGGCAACGACATCGAGCGGTTCTATCGCTACGGATTGCTGACCAATCCGGAGCTGCGCATCTACAAGCCCTGGCTCGACCAGCAGTTCATCGACGAACTCGGCGGGCGCGCCGAAATGTCGGCGTTCATGACCGCGCACGGCTTCGCCTACAAGATGAGCGCCGAGAAGGCGTATTCGACCGACAGCAATCTGCTCGGCGCCACGCACGAGGCCAAGGATCTCGAACATCTCGACAGCGGCATCACAATCGTCAATCCGATCATGGGCGTTCCGTTCTGGCGGGACGACTGCGTGGTGAAGGCCGAGAAGGTTTCGGTGCGGTTTGAGGAAGGTCAGCCCGTCGCGCTGAACGGCAGGACGTTCGCCGATCCCGTCGCGCTGTTCCTCGAGGCCAATGCCATCGGCGGCCGTCATGGCCTCGGCATGAGCGACCAGATCGAGAACCGCATCATCGAGGCGAAGAGCCGCGGCATCTATGAAGCGCCGGGCATGGCGCTGCTGCACATCGCCTATGAGCGTCTCGTCACCGGTATCCACAACGAAGACACCATCGAGCAATACCGCATCAGCGGCATGCGGCTCGGCCGCCTGCTTTATCAGGGCCGCTGGTTCGACTCGCAGGCCCTGATGCTGCGCGAAACCGCGCCGCGCTGGGTGGCGCGCGCGATCACCGGCGAGGTGACGCTGGAGCTTCGCCGCGGCAACGACTATTCGATCCTGAACACGCAGAGTCCGAACCTGACCTATGCGCCGGAGCGGCTGAGCATGGAGAAGGTCGAGGACGCGGCGTTCACGCCCGCCGACCGCATCGGCCAGTTGACCATGCGCAATCTCGATATTTCCGACACCCGCCGCAAGCTGAACCTCTACACCCAGACGGGCCTGCTCTCGGCGGGTGAAGGCTCGCACATTCCGAGGCTCGACAGCGACAAAAGCTGAAACGCACGGAGCGCACATGGGCTGGGAGCGCATCGGACCGGACGGGGAAATTTTTACGCCGCACGTTTATCCCAACGGCCTCTACCGCGTGGCGGACCCTGCTCTGGGTGACGTGAAACATCATGCCAAGAATCAGCTTTCGGTCCGTGAGGATCAGATCGAAAGCTATTTGCAGCGCGGGTTTTCACTGCGCATGAAGGGCGATGTCCGGGGCAAGGTGAATCTGATCGCGCCGTCGGAGATCAGGCGAATCTGATTGCATTCGGTTCGGTTGCCTGCGCTCGATGCCCGGCGTCAGGGATGTGCCGGTGAAAAGATCAGCTTCACGCAGGTGCGGAAGGTGAGAATCTGCCGCTCCAGCCGCCGCGGATCGTTCAGGGTTTTCGACATGATGATTCCGCCGTCGACGATGCACGACATCATCTCGGCGAGATCGTCGAGGTCAACCGGCTCTTTCGGGGGATAGGCGGCGGCGATCGCTTCAAAGATCGCGCGGAAACGCGCATTCCAGCCTCGGACGGAATCGGCGGTGAGTTCGCGAACCTCGCGGTCGAACAGCCGCTCCTGATAACAGATGCTGGCAATGAGACAGCCGGGATGGCCGTTCGGCAGGTCGGCCATCAGTTCGGCGAGCAGTTTCAGTGCGATCAGAAATGCCTGAAGCGGATCGTCGGAGAGTTCGGCGCCGCGTGCGAAAATGTCGTCGAACAGTTTGTCGTTGGTGTCCGCGTAACGGCGCACCATCTCGCGCGCAAGCGCGTTCTTGTCCTTGAAGTGGTAGAAGAAGCCGCTCTTGGTCAGCCCGGCCTCGACGATAACCTCTTCGATGGAGGTTGCGCCGAATCCCTTGGCGAGCACGGCGGCTTCCGCGATTTCGAGAATGCGTTCGCGGGTCGCTTCGCCCTTTCCCATGTGCGATCTCCAATCGTCGTTCTGTTGACTGCAACCAAAACTGTACCGCCGGTCTGGTTTTGCCGCGACATCCGCGCCGCCGCCGCGGCGCGGTCCGATCAAGTGACTGATTTTGTAGCATTTTGCGCGCGCGGATTCAGCCGTACCGCAAGGATTCTAGCCGCCCGCGACATCTTGCGGCACCACTCCTGCTAACCGGGACCGTCGCCCTTCCGGCGAACGGACCGAATGATTGGAGACTGGACGATGGCCAAATACCGGAACGATCTGCCGCAGCGTCATGGCGGCATTTTCCTGACCGACGGCGGGATGGAAACGACCCTCATCTTTCACGACGGCGCCGATCTGCCTCACTTCGCCTCGTTCGTATTGATGGAGACGGCGGAAGGCCGCGCGCTGCTGACGAAGTACTATGAATCCTACTTGGCCATCGCGCGAAAACAGGGCGTGGGCTTCGTGCTCGACACGCCGACCTGGCGCGCCAATCCGGACTGGGGCGCGAAGCTCGGCTACGGTGCCGATGCGCTGAAGGCCGTCAATGCGCGCTCGATCGCATTTCTCAAAGGCCTGCGTGCGAAGTGGGAAAGCGCGCAGATGCCCTGCGTCGTTAGCGGCGCCATCGGTCCGCGCGGCGATGGTTACAAGGCCGGCAACATGGATGCCGATGAAGCCGAGGCCTATCATACCGCGCAGATCGCGGCCTTCGCCGAAGCCGGAGCGGACATGACAACGGCATTCACGCTGAACACCATCAACGAGGCTGTCGGCATCGCGCGCGCCGCGCGGACCATCGGCCTGCCATGCGCGATCTCGTTCACGGTGGAAACCGACGGCCGTCTTGCGGGCGGCGCGACGTTGCGCGAGGCCATCGAGACGGTGGACCGCGAAACGCGGAATGCGCCGGTCTATTTCATGATCAATTGCGCGCATCCGACACACTTCGAGCGGGCGCTGCAAGCCGGTGAAGGCTGGATGAAGCGCGTCCATGGGGTGCGCGCCAACGCCTCGGCGAAGAGTCACGCCGAACTGGACGAGTCCGAAACGCTGGATGCCGGCGATCCGCTCGATCTCGGCCGCCGTTACAGCGAGTTGCAGCTCATGTTTCCCGCGATGCGCATTCTCGGTGGCTGTTGCGGAACCGACCATCGCCACGTTGCGGCCATCTGCGAAGCCTGCGTGCCGCCGCGTGAACTCAGCGCCTGAACCGAGACCCGGCAGCATTGATAGAACCTGAGGAATTGAGCCATGAGTCTGTCATTCCATGCCGGATCGCCGGGCACGACCCCGTCGGGTTATCGAATAGCCGCGGCAATCCTGCTGCGGCGCATCGGTCGCCTGGTCGACAACTGGGTCGCCGAAATCATTGCCCGCCGCGCGCGTGAAGTTGCGAGCTCGATGCTTCACGGCTCCAGCAGCACGCGGCGTTGATCCCGCGCCCCGAAACAAAAAAACGGCCGGGAAAATCTCCCGGCCGTTGTCTCTTCGATGGACGCTCGCCCTAGCGCGGCGCGGCGTTGGCCTCGCCGCCGTTGAGCAGCGGCGTGATGTTGCGCACCGTGACGCGGCGGTTGCGGCGTTCCGGCCCGTCGGTCGGCACCTTCAGATACTGCTCGCCGTAGCCCTGTGAAGTCAGGTTCTCGGCGGGCACGCCGAACTGCTGGGTCAGCAGCGTCGCGGCCGATTCCGCGCGGCGGTCCGACAGCGACAGGTTGTCGACATCGCTGCCGACCGCGTCGGTGTGACCTTCGATCAGGAACACCGTTTGCGGATTCTGCTGGATGGCGCGGTTGATGCCGTCCGCGATCACCTGCAGCTTCGCCGCCTGGTCCGGCGGGATTTCCCACGAACCGGTTTCAAAGTTGATGGTGTCGAGGTCGATCGACGGCATGCGCTGGCGCACCGACGGGCTGTAGCGGATTTCATCGAGCGTGTAGGGACGTTCGATGCGCTCCACCGGCGGCGCCATCAGCGTGTCGTAGATCACCTGCGGCGGCGCGTCTTCCGCCTCGACGATGTAGCGGTCCTGCGGGATGCGCAGCACCGGCGGCGGCAGCGACACGAAGTAGCCGCCGATCGCGCCGGCGACCACACCCGCCGCGAGACCGGCGCCGAAGCCCGGTCCGCGCCGCCTGTTGTCGATGATCACCACCTCGCGACCGTCGGGTCCACGGCGGCTGCGGCGCAGAAGTCCGCCCCGGTCGTCGTTGATGGTGATGATCTGCGTGCCGTCCGGACGCACCACAACTGTACGCGTGTCGTTGCCCTGGCGGTCGACGCGCACGTCGCGCGCGCCGTAGCGGAAGCGGTCGACATCGTTGTGACGCACGAACGACTGTCCGTTCGGATCGCGCACGATCACGCGGCCCGGTTCGGTGATGATGGTGCGGCCGCCTTCGGTGCGTTCCTGGCGCTGGCCACGGAAATCCTCGAGCCGCCCGACCGGACGCATGCCGGGCTGCACCGGGATCGGTGTCGCCTGCACCGCGGGCGGGGGTGGCAGCGGCGCGGCGATGGGTGCGGTGGCCGGTGCGACCGGCGTGCCGGCGGGAAGACCCGGCGGCGGTCCGCGACGCTCACCGCGGCGTCCATCCGGAGCCGGCGGCTGTCCGGGCGCCGGAGGCTGGCTGGGCGCGGGCGGGGTGGCCGTGTTCGGTGCAGCCCCAGGCGCGGACGGAGTGGCCGCGTTCGGAGCAGCCCCTGGTGCCGGCGCAGCGGGGGTCGCTCCCGGCGCGGGCGGTTGTTTGACGCCCGGCGGGATCGGCGGCGTGCCTGGAGCGGGACGTTGTGGCGTGACATCGCGCACGCCCGGTGCGACCGGCGTCGCGTTCGGCGGACGCTGTCCCGGCGCTGCGCCGGGAGCGGGCGGAGGCGGCGGTGCGGTTCGCGCGGCGGGCGGCGGGGGAGGCGCGGTTGCTGGCGCAGGCGCAGCCTTTGGTGCAGCTGCGGGAGGCGGCGGAGCCTTGGGGGCTGCCGCGGGCGGTGGGGGTGCAGCCTTCGGCGCGGCGGCAGGCGGCGGCGGGGCTTTCGGTGCGGCCGCAGGTGGCGGAGGAGGCGCGGCACGCGGAGGAGCCGGTGGCGGCGCGGCGCGGGGCGCGGCAGGTGGCGGAGGCGGAGCAGCCTTCGGAGGCGCGGGTGGCGCGGCTCTCGGCGGCGCAGGTGCAGCTTTGGGAGGCGCGGGCGGCGCGGCTTTCGGCGGAGCCTTCGGCGCATTCGGATCGGCGGGCGCGGCTTGCGCGACAACGAATGACGTCAGCGTTTCGGCATGAGCCGGCGCTTGCGCAAGCTGAACGGCTGCGATCGCAGTCGTCGTCAGCAGAAGGAGTCGAATGTTCTTCATGAGGCCTCTGGGTGTGAAGACAAGTAAAGCAGCGAGATGCTGTCGCCCGTCGCAACGAAGTGAATGATGATCAGTGAATAGTGGTTAGGCGGTAATGTGGCGAAGACAAAACAGAAGGAACTATTTCGCGCATCAGCACGAATCGGAACGCGCAGAATGAATGCACGTTAAGACAACGCGGGCAAAGCTGTCATCATGTCGACACGCATGCATGGGCCAGTGCGTTGCAACACAGTCGTGGCCAGCGACTGATTCACCGGCGGCGTGCGTGGACCGCGCTGCGGCCGTTCGTCCGGCGCGTCGGGTGGAAGTTCGCGCGGCGTGTCGGGCTCCACCGGATCGTTCATCGGTGGCGGCACGTCCGGCCGAGGATTGCCCGGCGGGCTTTCCTGCGGCGGCTCGGCGGGATGGCCGGGTGTCGGCGGCAGAATCTCGGGCGGCTCGCGCTGCGGATCGCCCGGAAGCTGCGCGCGCATCATCGCATCGCGACCTTCTTGTTGTCGCCGATGTGGGGACGGGAGCCAGTGGCTGCCGCGACGGCCATCTTCACCGAACTGATGATCTTGCCCGGCGCGTCCCAGTATTCGGCTCGCGTCGGAACGACCTTCAGCAGGCAGATGTTCGGATCGTCCGCCGAGGACCACCACGCCTTCGCCCAAGTGGTCCAGAGCTCTTGGATCTTGGCGCGATCGGTCGAGACCGAGGCTTCGCCGGTGATCGAAACGTACTTCTGGTCGCTCACATCCGCAAATGCGAGGCACACCGTCGGGAATTTCCGGATGTCGTCGTCCTTGTGATGCCGCCGGTCGGCGAGAAAATAGAAGGCGTTCTCGTTGCGCGCCAGATGCGCATGCATCGGCCGCGAATGCGGGTTCTGCCCATCCCAGCTCGCCAGCATGGCGATGGAAATCTTTTCTGCGAGATCCCACACCCGCGTGACGTTGTCTGCTTCTTCCATCTTCGGCTCCTGAAATTCGGGATCATGATTTCACCGCAGCAACGAACGGCAGGGCGCTATGTTCCGATGCGGCGCGCAAACGCCGCGGGTTCCTTTGAGTTGACAGCAAGGCGGCTGGTCACCGAGATAGCGGAACCGATGGAGGATGATCCGATGCCGCTCGCCTACTGGTGCGTTCTGATCGCAGCGCTGCTGCCCTATGGGCTGGCCAAATATGCCAAGGCGGGGTCGGGTTGCGACAACCGTCACCCGCGCGAAAACTTCGGGACACTCGAACCGCACAAGCGCCGCGCCTATGCCGCGCATCAGAATGCGCTGGAGACGTTTCCGTTCTTCGCGGTGGCCGTGATCGTCGCGCTCACCATGGGCGCGCCGTTCTATGTCGTGAACCTGCTCGCGGCGCTTTACATCGCGCTGCGCATTGCGCATGCGCTGCTGTACATCTTCGACCGGCCGGCGGCGCGGTCGCTCGCCTTCGCCGCCGCGATGGCGGTCAATGTCGCGATCTTCGTGCTGCCTGCGTTTAAGTGAAAAGAAATGGTTGGTCGTCCCGGCCTGCGCCGGGACGAGATCGCGCGTTTGAACCGAGCGAGTTTATCTTCGCACCAGCAGCGTGTTGCTGCGCGTCTTGCCCGCGATGGCATAGCCGAGACCGGTCATGTCCTTGATGCAGTCATGCAGCCAAGCGGCGTGTTCGAGATGCTCGATGGCGACGGCGCGGGGCCAGAGCGATTCCGGTGCCTCGCGGAAGAACGGCGTCAGCACGCGGTCCTCATAGCCTTCGACGTCGATCTTCAGCGCGTCGACATGGGTGATGCCCGCGTCGCGCAGGATGGTCAGCAGGCGATGCGCCGGCACCTTGAGGCCGCCGGTTTCCGAAATATGACTCGCGCCGAGATTGTGCCCGTCGGTTTCGATCATCAGCTCGCCTTCGGTGTCGCCCGCGGCGGCTTTCACCAGCGTGAGATTTGTCAGCTTCGAGGCGGTCGCATTGAAGGCGAGCCGTGCGTTGCTCACCGGATGCGGCTCGATGGCGACGACACGTCCGCGCTCGCCGACATGCTTCGCCAGCGACACCGCATAGGTGCCGACATTGGCGCCGACATCGACGAAGGTGCCGCCCCGCGGCGCATGCTCGCGCAAAAAATCCAGCTCCGGCAGGTTGTAATCCGGATTGAACAGCGCGCCGCGCTCGGTGCCGCTGGCCAGATGATGCAGCCGGAACGCCGCGCCCTGATAACTGGCGTCGATCGGCCCTGAGCCGCACAGATGCACAAGGCGTGACAGCCACGGCCGGAACGCGCCGCGCTTGAGACCGGAGCCGTGCGCGGCGGCGATCACCACGCGCTGCAGGGCATTGGGGGCATAGGTGCCGAAGGGCTTCTGGTCGTCGCTGCTCATGGGCCTGTCATCGCGCACCTGCGCCGGCGTTTCAAGGCCGGTGCGGCGGGCAGGGTGACGTTCCGGCGCCTGTGGCAGCTATTTAAGGCTTTTCAGGAACGACAGCAGATCGTTGATCTGATCGGGCTCGAGGGTGAACATCGGCATGGTTGGATGGCCGGTGTCGATGCCCTCGGCAAGCGCCTCGGCCAACGTGTCGACCGGATACTTCTTGTGCAGTGTCCGGAACGGCGGCGCGATCGCCAGCGGACTGGGACCTTGCCGGTCGATGGAGTGACAGCGCGCGCAATTGGTCTGCGCGAAGGCGCGGCCGCGCAACTCGGCGGGCGAGGCGGCCATCGCAGGGCTTATGGCCTGGCCCGCTGTCGCAAGGATGAAAAGGGCAAAGCCCGGAATCAGGGAGATTCGCATGACGGCATCCTGCCGTCCCGCCGGGAAAAGGCGTTGATCTGCGTCAACCCCGGCGCGGTCATGCGGATGCGCTTTGTCAGCGGTCCCGCAGATACTGCTCGAACGGCGAAGCTGCGTGTCCCTCCGCACGGATGGCAGGATCGAGCGTGAACAGATCCTGCGCCCGCCCGATGCCGCGCAGCGCATAGCGCCCGGTCGATACGAAATGCCGCTTTCCCGACGCGCCGAGGCCATCGAGGAACGCCGAGGACACCAGAAATTCCCGTTCGACGGAGCGGCACATGGACGCGATGCGGCTGACCTGGTTGACCGCGGGCCCGACCACGGTGAAGTCGAGCCGCTGTTCGCTGCCGATATTGCCGTAGAACACTTCGCCGACATGCAGCGCGACATAGGCGGTGGTCGTGGGGCGGTTCTCCGCCGCGCGCTGCGCGTTGAGTGCTTCGATGTTTTCCCTGAACCGGTTTTCGGCGCGCAGGGCCGCGCGCCGCGCCGCGCCCATATCGTCGTCGTTGAAGATGGCGAGCACGCCGTCGCCGATCAGCTTGAGCACGTCGCCGCCTTCGTCATGAATCGCGTCGATGGCCGCCCCGGCATAGGCGTTGAGAAAGGGAATGAATTCGGCGGGATCAATCGTCTCACCGATGGCGGTCGAGCCGCGCAGGTCGGAGAACCACAGCACGGCGTTGATGCGGTCGGCCACGCCGCGCGAAATGCGCCCGCTCAACACGCGGTCGGCGGCGTCGCGTCCGAGATAGACATGGCCCAGCGTGCGGGCGATGCGGGCATGAGCGGCGGACTTTACCGCCAGCCCGAGCAGCGGCACGAGGTCGCGCAACGACGCCATCGCGGCGTCGTCGAAGCCGTTGTCGCGGCGCATGCACCAGATCGAATAGACGCAGTCCATCTCGCCGATGATGCCGGTGTCGCCGAAGCGGTGGATGAAGGTCGCGAAATGCTTGTGGCCGTCGCCGATCAGTTTCAGCGTCATCTTGAAACGGTCATCGTCGACGCCGATGCGCATTTCGTTCTCGCCGGTCTGCAGCATGGCGTAGAACGGCGAGCGCTGCCAGTTTTCCGCGGCTTCCCCCTCGCTGGTCGAGCCGTATTCAAAGGCGTCGCTCTCGTTCGATTCGATGTCGCTCCAGCGGAAGCCCTGTCCCTCGAAAACCGGATGCAGCGTGTCGATGAACACGAGGCCGCGCGACAGCTCCAGCCCGGCGGCCCGGCTGCGCTCGCAGAACTCGCGCACAAGTTCGGTTTCCGCGATGCCGGACAGGCCCGCGCCGGCCAGCCAGTTCATGATCTCGAGGCGTGAATTCAGGTCCATGCGGATTCATCGCGCGCGATTGCCGCCAACGCAATATCCCGAGACACGCTATTTCGATTTCCCCGTGCCCTTCGTTCCCTCGATGAGGTTGTTGCGCAGCTTGACCACGCTTTTCTGCAGCAGCGCGAATTCCTCGGGGGTGAGCTGCGTTTCCCGCACCAGATTGAGCGGCAGGGCCTTGTCGCGCACGCGGCGGCCGGCCTCGGTCAGGCTGATTACCACCTTGCGCTCGTCTTTCGGATCGCGCTGCCGGCGGACGTAGCCCATGGTTTCGAGGTTTTTCAGGATCGGCGTCAGCGTGTTGGATTCCAGAAACAGCTTCTCGCCGAGGCTGCTGACGGTCTGGTTGTCCTCCTCCGACAGCGCCACGAGGGCGATGTACTGGGTATAGGTCAGCCCGAGTTCGTCCAGGATCGGCTTGTAGGCCCGGCCATAGGCCAGGTTCGCCGAATAGATCGCGAAACAGAGGAAGTTTTCGAGCCGCGGCGCCGCCGCCCTGGAGGATGATGTCTGTTTTGCCCTGGTCGTGTTCGCCTTGGTCATGGCGGCTCCTGTCACACGGGATCGTGATGGTTCGTATCCATATATATCGTATCCGATTAAATCGGAAGGGTTGACTTTACGGCCGGCCGGCGTAGTTAAGACGCATTCGATTAGATCGGATACGATTTATCTACTGACCGAAAGGACCCGGACCATGATCACGCAGATCGAAAAGGTGCTCTACACCGCAAAGACCCACACCACCGGCGGCCGCGAAGGCGCGGCGCGCTCCTCCGACGGCCAGCTCGACATCAAGCTGTCGCCTCCGGGCTCGAACCGGCCCGGCACCAATCCGGAACAGCTCTTCGCGGCCGGCTGGTCGGCCTGTTTCGAGGGCGCGATGGGCCATGCGGCCCGCGCCATGAAGATCAAGCTGCCCGCCGATCTTGCGGTCGATGCCGAAGTCGATCTCGGGACCGCCGGCAACGAATTCTTTCTTCAGGCCCGCCTGAATGTCAGCCTGCCCGGTCTTGAGCGGGAAGTGGCCCGCGCCGTGGTGGAGGCAGCCCATCAGACCTGTCCGTACTCCAAGCTCTCGCGCGGCAATATCAACGTCGAGCTGAATCTGGTGTGAGCCGGAGTGTCACATCGCGGACGTGGCCTGCCTGCACTGTCGGCAGGCCACGCCGCGAAGCGACGAGAAACCATCATTCGCTGCTTGCATCGGATTACGACTTAAGGAGACTTTCATGTCCGCTCTCATCAACGCCAACCGCCGCAATTTTCTTCAAACTGCTGGCAGTGGCCTTGCCGCGCTCGCGGCGTCTCAGCTCGGATTGATCCAGCCTGCATTTGCGCAGGCCGCTTCGGCGTCGGCGCCGCTGGGGCCGATCCGGCAAATCAATGCCGGAACGTTGAGTATTGGCTATTACGAGGCCGGGCCAGCGGATGGTCCCGTGGTTATCCTGCTGCACGGCTGGCCCTATGACATTCACAGCTTCGCCGAAGTCGCGCCGCTGCTGGCGGCAAAGGGCTATCGCGTGATCGTTCCGCATCTGCGCGGCTACGGGACCACGACATTTCTGTCAGCGGATACACCGCGCAACGGCCAGCAGGCGGTGCTCGCGGTCGACATCATCAATCTCATGGACGCACTGAAAATCCAGAAGGCGCTGATCGCCGGCTATGACTGGGGCGCGCGCACCGCCAACATCGTCGCCGCGCTGTGGCCCGAGCGGGTCAAGGCAATGGTGTCGGTCAGCGGTTATCTGATCGGCAGCCGCGAGGTGAACAGGAAGCCGCTGCCGCCCAAGGCTGAACTGCTCTGGTGGTACCAGTTCTACTTCACCACGGAGCGCGGCCGCCTCGGCTATCAGCAGAACACGCACGAGTTCGCAAAGCTGATCTGGCAGCTCGCCTCGCCGAAATGGACTTTCAGCGACGAGACGTTCGCGCGCAGCGCGAAGTCGCTCGACAATCCCGATCATGTGGCGATCTCGATCCATAACTATCGCTGGCGGCTTGGCCTCGCGGACGGCGAAGCGAAGTATGACGATCTGGAAAAGCGGCTGGAGCAGGGGCCGGTGATCACCGTGCCGGCCATCACCATCGAGGGCGACGCCAACGGCGCGCCGCATCCGGAGCCTGCATCTTACGCCAGGAAGTTTTCAGGCAGGTATCAGCATCGGTTGCTCACCGGCGGCGTCGGCCACAACCCGCCGCAGGAAGCGCCGAAGGAGTTTGCGCAGGCGGTGATCGACGCGGATGCGTTCTGATCGGCGGGACGGTCGTCCGATGATACAGATTGTCGCCGCCGGACGTGTTCCGGCGATCCCGGCATAGCTGACGCGGTGCTTCATGGATGGAGATGCCCGGGACAAAACGGCGTTCACGCCCGTCTTTGACGGGCTATGCCCCGGGCATGACATTCGAGAGATTCCGTCAGTGAACTTCGCTCAGGTCACACCCGCCGTTCGGCCAGCTTCAGTTCAAGGCCGCCAGCGAACCTTTCAGCGTTTCGATCCGCTGTGTCACCGCAGTCTTGACCGATTGATGAATCGCGCCCGGAAAACGTTTCGGCAGTTCACCTTCCACGCGCGTGAAGGCCTCGGTGGTGCTGTCGATCACGCTCTCGACGCAGTCGCGCATCAGTGATTTCGGCAGGTCCGCCGCTTCCCCCGTCTGCACGAAATGACGCCCCACGACGTCGCCGATTCGGTAGTGGTTGCTGTTGCCGACGGACATCGCAAGTTTCAACTGCCTGGGCTGAATCTGTCCGGCGCCGAGGCTGGGCTGCGCTGTGAGGATATCGTAGAGCGGCGTCAGGCGGTATCGCCCGCCCGGACGGAGAAAGATGCTGAAATTCTTGGCGTGGCCGTCGGTCGCGCCGATCAGCCAGAACAGGATTTGCGCCTTGAAGATCGCCGCGCGATCGGCGGCGGGATCGTCGCTGCCTTTGAGCAGGTTCAGCAAATCCCTGAGGCCGGGTCCGCCCTCGCTCTGATATTTCCGTGTCGGAGGAACGGACAGCGCCTGACAGCAATCTTCCTGCGGCACACGCAAGAGCCGTCCATCGCGCGCCCATCGCCGGTCGAAGCGTTCGATCACAAGAGCCTTCGTGCTGCCGAATGTTTCAATCGTCGCCTTGTTGACCGCGAGGCCGAAAGCGGAAGCCAGCCTGAGACAGTAGAATTCGTTCTCGACGCTGTTGGAGAGGTCGATGCCATTCGGCAGCTCGCCGATCTGCGGTTTCAGGATGTGGGTGGTGGGCGTCGTGCCATGCGGTTTGAGCCACTTGCCGTCATGACGCAGCAGCGCGGTTTTCTCCTGCGCGCCGGCGATGGAAATCCGGAAGCCATCGTCGCGGGAAAGGCCGAGCGGGGCCTGCGCAAGACCCTTCAGCAGCTTTTCGATGGCGCTGTCGTCCATCGGTTCTCCGGAAAGTGCGCCGGGCTTTGCCATGTCCGGCTCGCCGTCGCCTGCGATGAACTGCAGCGCGCCGACGCAATCATGGCCGATGGCGGCGAGCAGGCTGTAGGCATCCGTGCCGGCCGCGCCGACTTTTTCAGCGACGCGCCGGCGGATCATGTCGGAGTCCGGCAGCAGGTTGTCGAACACGGCGGCGACGGCCGCGCCGCGAAAACTGTCCTCGCGCAGTTGCAGGGACAGCGAGACCGGCAGCGCGTGTTCCCAGTCCAGCCAGCTCTGATCGTACTGGAAGGTGATGGCGCCGCTTGCGTCCTTGCGAAGATGGCCAACCAGGCGATTGTTCAGCAGGACCCGCAGCGGTGGATGGCTGGGGCGCCTCGGCATCAGAAGATGTCCTCGATATCCAGTTCGCTGTCCTTGCCGCGGGGCGCGACCCGGAATTCGAGATCGAGCACGGCGAGAATCGACAGGAGAGTCTCCAGCTTCGCTGCGGGATGGCCCATCTCGATCAGCGAAATGGTTTCCTGACGGAGATCGGCGAGATCGCCCAGTTGCGATTGGCTGAGCTCGCGTTTACGGCGCGCGCGGCGGATAATGTTGCCAAGCTGGTGCGGTGTACGCGCGACATCGGTCATGGCGGCCTCCAGCGGCAGTATGCGCTAAATCCGATAATTTCTCAATATCGGAATTGGCGCATATTTCCGTGTTATGTGTTAATTCAGATAAATACAGATTATGTCGTTTGGCGCATAAAATGCGATTGCGAGAATGAAAAACGCCCGCTTCGGAGAAGCGGGCGTTTTCAGATTTCGACAGTGCGAGGCAGCTCACACCTGCCGTTCGACCAGCTTCAGCTTGAGGTCGGCGATGGCTTCCGAAGGATTGAGGCCCTTCGGGCAGGCCTTGGCGCAGTTCATGATGGTGTGGCAGCGATAAAGCCGGAACGGGTCCTCGAGATTGTCGAGGCGCTCGCCGGTGGCCTCGTCGCGCGAATCCTTCACCCAGCGGTCCGCCGCGAGCAGCGCGGCCGGGCCGAGGAAGCGATCCGAATTCCACCAGTAGCTCGGGCACGAGGTCGAGCAGCAGGCGCAGAGAATGCACTCGTAAAGACCGTCGAGCTTGGCGCGGTCTTCCGGCGACTGCCGCCATTCCTTCTGCGGGGTCGCGGTGGTGGTGTGCAGCCACGGCTCGATCGAGGCGTACTGCGCGTAGAAATTGGTGAGATCGGGCACGAGGTCCTTCACCACCGGCTGATGCGGCAGCGGATTGACCTTGATCGGGCCGGCCTGGACTTCGTCCATGGCGCGGGTGCAGGCCAGCGTGTTCTGGCCGTCGATGTTCATGGCGCAGGAGCCGCAGACGCCTTCGCGGCAGGAGCGGCGGAAGGTCAGGGTCGGGTCGATGTTGTTCTTGATCCAGATCAGGCCATCCAGAATCATCGGGCCGCAATCGGCGGTGTCGACGTAATAGGTGTCGATGCTCGGGTTCTTCCCGTCGTCCGGATTCCAGCGATAGATTTTATACTCGCGCAGGTTGTCCGCCGCGGCGCCCGCCGGCTTCGGCCATTCCTTGCCGCCGCCGATGGTGGAATTTTTCGGAAGAGTGAACTGAACCATGATCTCGAACCTTCGCTCGTTCGCTTAAGTCGGGGCGGCGATCAGTACACGCGCGCCTTGGGCGGGATGTACTCGACGTCGTTGGTCATCGTGTAGTTGTGGACCGGGCGGAAATCGAGCGTGGTGTTGCCCTTGCTGTCGATCCACGCCAGCGTGTGCTTCATCCAGTTCTTGTCGTCGCGGTCCGGGAAGTCCTCGCGGGCATGGGCGCCGCGGCTCTCGGTGCGGTTCGCCGCCGAGTCCATCGTCACCACCGCCTGCGAGATCAGGTTGTCGTATTCGAGCGTCTCGATCAGGTCCGAATTCCACACCAGCGAGCGGTCGGACACGCCGATGTCGCCGATGCCGTCGTGAACCTTGTGGATCAGCTCCTGGCCTTCCTTCAGCACGTCGCCGGTGCGGAACACCGCGCAGTTGTTCTGCATCACATGCTGCATGTTCTCGCGCAGCTTCGCGGTCGGCGTGCCGCCCGAGGCGTTGCGGAAATGATCGAGGCGTCCGAGCGCGAGGTCCGCGGAGTTCGCCGGCAGATCGGGCTGCGCGGCATTGGCGGTCAGCTTCTCGGCGCAGCGCAGCGCCGCGGCGCGGCCGAACACCACAAGGTCGATCAGCGAGTTGGAGCCGAGGCGGTTGGCGCCATGCACCGACACGCAGGCGGCTTCGCCCACCGCCATCAGGCCGGGCACCACGGCGTTGTCGTCGCCGTTCTTCTTGGTGACGACTTCACCGTGATAGTTGGTCGGGATGCCACCCATGTTGTAGTGCACGGTCGGAATCATCGGGATCGGCTCGCGGGTCACGTCGACGCCGGCGAAGATGCGCGCCGACTCGGAGATGCCCGGCAGGCGTTCGTGCAGGATCTTCGGATCGAGATGATCGAGATGAAGATAGATGTGATCTTTCTTCTTGCCGACGCCGCGGCCTTCGCGGATTTCGATGGTCATCGCGCGCGAGACCACGTCGCGCGAGGCGAGATCCTTGGCGGACGGCGCATAGCGCTCCATGAAGCGCTCGCCTTCGGAATTGACGAGATAGCCGCCTTCTCCGCGCGCGCCTTCGGTGACCAGGCAACCCGAACCGTAGATGCCGGTCGGATGGAACTGGACGAACTCCATGTCCTGCAGCGGCAGGCCCGCGCGCAGCACCATGCCGCCGCCGTCGCCGGTGCAGGTATGCGCTGACGTGCACGAGGCGTAGGCGCGGCCGTAGCCGCCGGTGGCGAGAATGGTCATCTGGCCGCGGAAGCGGTGAATGGTGCCGTCGTCCATCTTCAGCGCGATCACGCCGCGGCAGACGCCCTGATCGTCCATGATCAGGTCGATGGCGAAGTATTCGATGAAGAATTCAGCCGAGTGGCGCAGCGCCTGGCCGTACATCGTGTGCAGCATGGCGTGACCGGTACGGTCGGCGGCGGCGCAGGTGCGCTGGGCCTGGCCCTTGCCGTAGTCCATGGTCATGCCGCCGAACGGGCGCTGATAGATCTTGCCGTCCTCGGTGCGCGAGAACGGCACGCCCCAGTGTTCGAGTTCGTAGACGGCTTCCGGTGCGTGGCGCACCATGTATTCGATGGAGTCCTGATCGCCCAGCCAGTCCGACCCCTTCACGGTGTCGTACATGTGCCAGCGCCAGTCGTCCTTGTGCATGTTGCCGAGCGAGGCGGAGATGCCGCCCTGCGCCGCCACGGTGTGCGAGCGGGTCGGGAAAACTTTCGTGATACAGGCGGTGCGCAGGCCCGCTTCCGAGCAGCCGACCGCGGCGCGCAGGCCCGCGCCGCCGGCGCCGACCACGATCACGTCGAAGGTATGGTCTTCAATCGGATAGGCCGCCTTCAGGTCAGCATTGCCGTTCGCGCCGGGCGCGCTCTTGCCGTTCGACGCCATCGCTTAAACTCCCGACGACAGTTTGAAAATTGCGTAGATCGAGGCGATGCCGACAGCGGCGCAAAAGAAGGTGTTGGCGATCACCGCGACCAGCTTCAGCTTCTCGTCGCTGACGTAATCTTCCAGCACCACCTGCATGCCGATCTTCATGTGCCAGACGCTGGCGATGATGAAGAGGATCATGATGATCGCGATTAGCGGCGAGCCGAGGATCGCCGCAGCGCCGGCCTGGTTGCGGCCGAGCAGCGACATGATGACGACAATCACCGGCACGATCAGCAGCACCAGCGCGATCGCGGTGACGCGCTGGCGGATGAAATCCGACGTTCCGTGATGCGCCGCGCCGAGGCCGCGAACGCGCTTGAGCGCGGTGCGGATGGTCTTCTGGGATTCCTGCGCGCTCATCGGCCGCCTCCCACAGCAAATGCGATGATCCAGATCAGCACCGTCGCGGCGATGCCGGCGAGCAGCGCGCCCCAGGTCACCGATTCACGTTCGGTCGGGCTGAAAGCGTAGCCGAGATCCCACAGCAGGTGGCGGATGCCGCTGAACAGGTGATGCATCAGCGCCCAGGTGTATCCGAACACGATGACGCGTCCGATCCAGCTCGAGGTGAAGCCCTGGATGTTGGCGTAGGCGCCGGGACCGGACGCGGTGGCGATCAGCCACCACGCCATCAGCAGTGTGCCGGCATACAGGGCGATGCCGGTGATGCGGTGGACGATGGACATCGCCATCGTCAGCGTCCAGCGATAGGTCAGAAAGGGTGAAAGCGGGCGGTCGATCCTGGGGGCCATGCGCGACTTTAATGGTTTGCGGCGGAAGAACGTGCCGACTTTTTATGCGGGATCGGGTTTATTAGAGCGCTTCTATTTACGGAGAAGGGGATACGAGCGCAACGCAGAATTCACTAAGTGCTGAATCAAAACCCATTTCTTTGTCCGCGACTTAGTCCTTCTGGCATACATGTTTTTCGTATACCAATTTACGGAAACCGATATCTGAAGCCGGATTCATTGCACGCTCCGGACAGGAATTTGAAATGACAGCGCATCCCGCCCGCCGAGGCCCGGCATGATCGCCGGTCTCACCGTCCCGCAACTGCTTGAACTTGTTGCGCTGCTGCTGCTCACCGGGGCGCTGGCGGGGTTTCTGGCCGGGATTTTCGGGATCGGTGGCGGCGCCGTGCTGGTGCCGGTTCTCTACGAATGTTTCCGGATCGCGGGCGTGCCGCTGGAGGTGCGGATGCCGCTGTGCATCGGCACCTCGCTGGCGATCATCATTCCGACCTCGATCCGCTCATGGCAGGCCCACAACAAGCGCGGGAGCGTCGACATGGCGATCCTGAAAAAGTGGGCGCTGCCGGTGCTGATCGGGGTCATCGCCGGCAGCGTGATCGCGCGCTACGCGCCGGAGAAGCTGTTCAAATATGTGTTCGTCGGCGTCGCGTGGTCGGCGGCGGCGCGGCTGCTGTTCGGCAAGGAGCACTGGCGGCTTGGCGATGAGATGCCGCAGGGCTTCTTCATGCGCGCTTACGGCTTCTTCATCGGCCTGCTGTCGACGCTGATGGGAATCGGCGGCGGGCTGTTCTCGAATCTCTTGATGACTTTCTACGGCCGTCCGATCCATCAGGCGATCGGCACCTCCGCGGGCCTTGCGGTGCTGATCTCGATTCCCGGCGCGCTCGGTTACATCTATGCGGGCTGGCCGGCGGCGTCGCGCTTTCCGGAGGTCGCCGCGCTGCAGCTCCCGTTCGCAATCGGGTTCATTTCAATCATCGGCGCGCTGCTGGTGATGCCGACGAGTTTGCTGGTCGCGCCGCTCGGCGTGAGGGTCGCGCACTTCCTCACCAAGCGGAAACTCGAAATCGCGTTCGGCTGCTATTTGCTGATCGTGTCGTCGCGCTTCGTGGTGAGTTTGCTGACGGGGTATTGAGGTTTTTTCAACGGGTCGTCCCGGCCTTCGCCGAGACGACAATCAACACCTACTTCCCGTAAATATCCTTGTAGCTGTCCCGCAGCACGTTCTTCTGCACCTTGCCCATGGTGTTGCGCGGAAGATCATCCACGAACACCACGCGCTTGGGCATCTTGAATTTCGCCAGCCGGCCGTCGAGCGCACGCAGCACGGAGGCCTCGTCCAGCGGTGTCTTGCTGTCCCCGACCACCACCGCGGTGACGCCTTCGCCGAAATCCGCATGGGGCACGCCGATCACCGCGCTCTCGACGACGCCGGGAATCGCGTCGATCTCGCTTTCGACTTCCTTCGGATAGACGTTGAAGCCGCCGGAGATCACGAGGTCCTTGCCGCGCCCGAGAATGTGGACATAGCCGCGCTCGTCGATCTTGCCGAGATCGCCGGTGATGAAGAACCCGTCCTTGCGGAATTCGGATGCGGTCTTCTCCGGCATCCGCCAGTAGCCCTTGAACACGTTGGGGCCCTTGACCTCGATCATTCCGATCTCGTCGCGCTTCAATTCCTCGCCGGTGTCAGGATTTGTCACGCGCACTTCAACGCCCGGCAAAGGAAAACCCACCGCACCCGGAACACGGTCGCCGTCGTAAGGGTTCGACGTGTTCATGTTGGTTTCGGTCATGCCGTAGCGCTCAAGCACCGCATGCCCGGTGCGCGCGCTCCATTCGCGATGGGTTTCGGCGAGCAGCGGCGCGGAGCCGGACACGAACAGGCGCATGTGTTTCGTCGAGTCTTTCGACAGGTTCGGCGACTGCAGCAGCCGTGTGTAGAAGGTCGGCACGCCCATCATCACGGTGGCGCGGCTCATCAGCTTGATCATCAGTTCAGGATCGAGCTTCGGCAAAAAGATCATCGCCGCGCGCGAGAACAGCGTGACATTGCTCGCCACGAACAGCCCGTGCGTATGATAGATCGGCAGCGCGTGAATCAGCACGTCGTCCTTGGTGAAGCGCCAGTATTCCACCAGCGAGAGCGAGTTCGACGCCAGATTGTCGTGGGTCAGCATCGCGCCCTTGGAGCGGCCGGTGGTGCCCGACGTGTAGAGAATGGCGGCGAGATCGTCGCCCGCGCGCGGCACCGTGGCGAAGTCGGCGCTCGCTTTCGCCGCGGCATCGGTCAGCGATCCCGTGCCCTCGGTGTCGAGTGTCTCCACCTTCGCGCCGACTTTGTCCGCAAGCGCCTTGATGCCGTCGGCCTTCGACGGATCGCAGACAATCAAGGCCGGCTCGGCGTCGCCGATGAAATAGTTCAGCTCGTTGAGCGTGTAGGCGGTGTTGAGCGGCAGGTAGACCGCACCCGCGCGCACGGTGGCCAGGTACAGCACCAGCGCCTCGACGGACTTTTCGGTTTGCGCTGCAACACGGTCACCCGGCGTGACCCCGCGCGCCACCAGCACATTCGCAACACGGCCCGACTGCGCGATCAGATCGCCATAGCTGATCCGCGTGCCGTCGGCCTTCTCGATGGCGAGGCGGTTGGTCTCGGTCATCCCCTCGAACAGGCGAGAAAACAGGTTGGCGTTCGCGGCGGTGTTCATGCAACATTCCATCGAAAGTCGGATTTTCCGATTTTTGAGTACACCAAAAGCAACACTCGCAGCAACGGAGACAACCGGCATGAGCAACAACAAGAAACGTGTGGCCTGGATCACGGGCGGCGGCAGCGGCATCGGCCTCGCCGGCGCCGAGGCGCTGGCGAAGGAAGGATGGACTGTCGTGATCTCGGGCCGCCGCAAGGATGTGCTCGATGAAGCCGTCGCGGGCATCACCAAAGCTGGCGGCAAGGCCGAGGCCATGATGCTCGATGTTTCGAGCGCGGCGGATGCGGAAAAAGTTGCGAAGGAGATCGTGGCGAAGCACGGCCGGATTGATCTTCTGGTCAACAGCGCCGGCGTCAATGTGCCGAAGCGGAGCTGGGACGACATCACCACCGAAGGCTGGGACAAGCTGGTCGATATCAACCTGTCCGGCGTGATGTATTGCATGCGCGCGGTGCTGCCCACGATGCGCGCGCAGAAGGACGGCTGCATCATCAACGTCGCCTCATGGGCGGGCCGTCATGTCTCGAAGATGACCGGACCAGCCTATACCACCACCAAGCATGCGGTGCTGGCGCTGACCCATTCGTTCAACATGGATGAATTCAAGAACGGGTTGCGCGCCTGCTGTCTCTCGCCGGGCGAGGTGGCGACGCCGATCCTGAAGCTGCGTCCGGTGCCGCCATCGGCGGAAGACATGGCGAAGATGCTGCAGCCGGAAGACCTCGGGCGCACCATCGCCTTCGTCGCCGGCATGCCGCCGCATGTCTGCATCAACGAGATCCTGATCTCGCCGACCCATAACCGCGGTTTCGTGACGCCGACGCTGCTTTAGGCTGTCAAAGTCATGCCCGGAGCAGCGCCGGGCATGACCCATACCGTCTGTGACATTCCGGGTTATAGACGGATTGCCGACAGCGCGTTTAGTCTCCGTGTGTTTGCTTTATTCATTTATGGAGACGCGAAATGAAATGGCAGTATTGGGTGACCTCAGTAACAATGGCCGGACGTCCGGGGCTTCCCAACATGATGAATCAAGCTGGCCAGCAAGGCTGGGAGTTGGTCGACGTAGTGGTGGAAGATCAGGATAAGAATGGGCGGGTCATGATTCTGTTCTTCAAGAAGCCCTCTTGAAGATCGTTTTGTTGAATAGGAACTTGCGCTGAACGTGATGGTCACTAAGCGCGAAGCGAAGTCGCTCAGGCAATCTGGGCGGCTTCTTTTCGTTTCCGGATCGCTGTTCCCAATTTGATACGCACGCCACACGAATTTGGCCCGCGAAAGTTTCAAACTCCCGAAAATTTATTTTCTGAAACGCATGCCGGATGCCGCCGTAGCTCGGCCATCGGCGGCGCGATGATCTGCATCCTCGATCGCCGTCGCTCTGTTCCGCCGGATGAGCCGATGGAACTTTTCAATTTCGGGAGACGACACATGCTCAAGCTCACTTCAATCCGTATCGCCCTGTTGTCCGCCGCCGCAGTCAGTGCGCTGGCGGTCACCGCGCCCGTGCAGGCACAGGACAAGATGATGAAGAGCGAAATGTCCGGCGAAAAGACCGTGATGGTCGGCGGCGCCGCGATGTTCCCCTCCAAGAACATCGTCCAGAACGCGGTCAACTCGAAGGATCACACCACGCTGGTTGCCGCGGTGAAGGCCGCGGGCCTCGTCGACACGCTGTCGAGCAAGGGACCTTTCACCGTGTTCGCGCCGACCAATGCGGCATTCGGCAAGCTGCCTGCGGGCACGGTCGATAATCTCGTGAAGCCGGAAAACAAGGCGACGCTGACCAAGATCCTCACCTACCATGTGGTGCCGGGCAAGCTGAACGCGGCCGATCTGACCGACGGCAAGAAGCTCAAGACCGTCGAAGGCGAAATGCTGACCGTGAAGCTCGACGGCAAGAAGGTCTGGATCGTCGATGCCAAGGGCGGCACCTCGGCCGTCACGATTGCCGACGTCAACCAGTCGAACGGCGTGATCCATGTCGTCGATACGGTGCTGATGCCGGCGACGTAAAGTCTTTTCACCTCTCCCCGCTTACGGGGAGAGGTCGACGCGCTCTTGCGCGGCGGGTGAGGAGCTTCTCTTTCAGATATGCGATTGCCCCTCACCCCAACCCTCTCCCCAGCGAAAGGGCGTTCACGCCCGTCTTCGACGGGCTATGCGGGGAGAGGGAGTTGCTCTCGTTTTCGTGATGGGCTTGCGGCATTTCATCGCCGGCCCGTTTGCGAATTTTCCAGCCGCGCTCCGTAACAAGGACTAAACTGCGCCCGTAAGGTGTTGGTGACATCGTGAAACCGGAAACGCTCATGTCCAGCATCGCCGCCGATCACTCGCAGCCCGCTGCGCCTGCCGCGTCAGGCAAAACGATCCAGCCGGTCTGGGTTCGTATCGTGCACTGGATCAACGCCGTGGCGATGATCCTGATGATCATGTCGGGCTGGCAGATCTACAACGCCTCGCCGCTGTTCGATTTTCTGACCTTCTCGCGTTCCATCACCCTCGGCGGCTGGCTCGGCGGCGCGCTGCAATGGCATTTCGCGGCGATGTGGCTGCTGATGGTCAACGGCCTTGTCTATCTCATGCTCGGTCTTGTCACCGGACGGTTTCGCAGGAAGCTGCTGCCGATCACCGCGACCGGCGTGATCGGCGACACACGGGCGGCGCTCACCGGCAAGCTCTCCCACGCCGATCTCACCGTCTACAACCAGGTGCAGAAGCTGCTCTATGCCGGGATCATCGTGGTCGGCATTCTGGTCGTGCTGTCGGGCCTCGCGATCTGGAAGCCGGTGCAGTTGCAATGGCTCACCGCGCTGTTCGGCGGCTACGAGGTGGCGCGCTACGTTCACTTCTTCTGCATGGCCGCGATTGTCGGATTCCTCGTGATCCATGTCGCGCTGGCGCTGCTGGTGCCGAAAAGCCTGCGCGCGATGATTATTGGCAAGTAGCCATGACCCCGAAAAGTGGAAACCGGTTTTCGGATCAGGTCATGCCCAAAGGAGACGCATCATGGGACGCATGCGCAAACTTCTGATCCCCGGCGTCGACAAGAACCTGCTGGTCAGGGACGCGCTGAAGGTGATGCCGGATCTGTCGCGCCGGCGCTTTATCGCCGGCGGCGCCAGCCTCGGCGCGCTGACGCTGCTGACCGGCTGCGATGTCACCGACAGTTTCTCCGCCGAGTCGATGCTGACGCAGATTTCCAAGTTCAACGACGCGGTGCAGGCGAAGCTGTTCAATCCGGACACGCTGGCGCCGACCTTCCCGGAAAGCGCGATCACGCGGCCGTTTCCGTTCAATGCCTATTACGCGCTCGACGATGCGCCGACCATCGACGGCAAGGACTGGAAGCTGGAAGTGCGCGGCCTTGTCGAGAACAAGAAATCGTGGACGCTCGATGAGCTTTACCAGTTGCCGCAGGAAAAGCAGATCACGCGGCACATTTGTGTCGAAGGCTGGAGCGCGATCGGAAGCTGGACCGGCACGCCGCTGCGCCATTTCCTGCAACTGGTCGGCGCGGACATGCGCGCGAAATACGTCTGGTTCAACTGCGCCGACATGGACGGCTACAATTCACCGCTGGACATGCCGACCGCGCTGCATCCGCAGACCCAGATGACCTTCAAATTCGACAACGAGATTTTGCCGCGCGCCTACGGCTATCCGATGAAAATCCGGGTGCCGACCAAACTCGGGTTCAAGAACCCGAAATACGTGGTCTCGCTGGAGGTCACCAACGACTACAAGGGCGGCTACTGGGAAGACCAGGGCTACAACTCGTTCAGCGGCAGCTAGGCGGCGGGGCTTTCACGTTCCGGTGGATTGTTAGCCGGCTTTGGCGATTGCGGCCCTGATGGCCGACATGTTCATGAGCATGCGAGGCTCGTGGTTGGGCAAATCTATGAATCCGACCTCTCTGTAGAGTTTCGCAGCTCTCTCATTCAGCGGGTCCAGAACCAGAAAATGGGCGCCAATGATGTCCGCCGCGGCAACGCTTTTTGTCATTGCATCCATCAATAAAAATGTGCCGCCGCCCTTACCTTGATGATCGGTGCTGAATCCTATCACCGAAAGATAGATCGCAGAAATTGTCGGATAGCGCGGAAGACTCTTTCGCTTGTCCTCAGGGAGGGTGGTTACGTCAATTGAATGAGAGTTCAGTGCGTAATAGCCAACCACGTCGTTCTCGAGGTCAAGGCAAGCGACGTAAACGCGGGTATGATTGGCATCTTGCTGTCGGGCGGCGGTCTTGTGCAGGAAGTTATCAACGCGGTTCACGCCAGAACGAAAGGCCGCTCGATCGTGTCTGTCACGATCGAGCGGCTCAATCCTCAGGCGCGCCAGAAAAGCGCCATCAATCATTTTTGGACCGAAACCTCTTTGTGCATTTTCATGAGGTCGACCAACTTGTCAGAGGGCTCAGCGGCATTGAGTGCGCGCAAAAAGGCCTCATGAGCAGGCGCAGTCAGTTTGGTTTGCTCATAATCACGAAGGGTTTCGCGGGCGGCTTTGGTCGCCGCCATCACCATGAATTCGGATGCGTGGACACCAAGCAGGCATGCGGCTTGCTCAATAAGCTCCTTTGCTTGCTGAGTGGTCCGTTGCTCCATCCGGGCCGTCTTTTGCCCTTCAACGCTTAAATCTGCCTGATACGCCAACATGGCCTGATCTCCTTACGACGGATTATGTACGGTGATTGCCGTACAGATCAAGGATAATAAAAGTTTGCGACAAGCGACCTCCCATCCATGCTTTTGACGCATTCCTGAATCGCTTCTGCCGCGAAAGCAGGCAGTTGCCGTACCTGCATACTTTTGCCTCAAGAATGGTCGCTGCCTCACAACTGGCTGACGCAATTGTGAGCAATCTTAATCGGCGTTAACCTGCGTATAATCAATTACTTACGCGTTCCGCGACATCCGGTCGCCCTGTGACGTTGTTGCAATGCACACCGGCACGATTCATGCTGTGTTCATCAAAGCAAAGATCTGAATCGGCCGCGTGCAGGGGGGCAATCCCGCTCGTTTTGGCTTTCGGTCATGCGAAAATGAGAAGGATGAGACATGCAAGCGCGCGCCAACGCGATCACGTCCGGGATCACCTCGATTGCGCTCCTGTTCGGGGCGGCGGTCCTTTTGTCCGGATGTAACGACCAGAGCGTCGCCTCGGCCCAGCCGCCGGAGCCGCCTGAAGTCAGCACCGTCACCATCAAGGCCGCGCCCAAGGCCATCGTCCGTGAGCTGCCCGGCCGCATCGCGCCGCTGCGCGTGGCGGACGTCCGTCCGCGCGTGTCCGGCATCATCCTGTCGCGCACCTTCGAGCAGGGCCGCGAGGTCAAGGCCGGCGAGCCGCTGTATCAGATCGACCCCAAGCCGTTTGAAGTCGAATTGCAGGCGGCGGAAGCCGCCCTGGCCAAGGCCGAGGCCGCGCTGCTGCAGGCCTCGCAGCACGCCGTCCGGATCGAGACGCTGACCAAGAGCAACGCCGCCTCGCAGGCCTCCAACGAAGTCGCGATCGCCAATCTGGCGCAGCCCAAGGCGGACCTCGCGGCGCGCAACGCCGACCTGTCGCGTGCGCGGCTGAATCTCGACTACGCCACCATCAAGGCGCCGATCAACGGCATCATCGGCGCCGCGCTGATGAGCGAGGGCGTGCTCGTGGTGCAGAACGAGGCGCAGGCGCTGGCCACCATCCAGCAGATCGATTCCGTTTACGCCGACTTCACCCAGTCGGTGAACGAGCTCAACAAGCTGCGCCGCGATTTCGATCGCGGCGATCTCGACGCCGTGTCGCCGGATGCCGCGAAGGTGCGCCTCGTGCTCGACGACGGTTCGATCTATCCGCTCGACGGCAAATTGCTGTTCTCCGACGCCAAGGTCGATGCCGGCACGGGCCAGGTCACCCTGCGCGGCGAATTCAAGAATCCGAAGCGCGAACTCTTGCCCGGCATGTTCGTTCGCGTGCAGATCGAGCAGGGCCGCGATCCGGACGCGATCGTCGTTCCGCCGCAGGCGATCCAGCGCAACTCGTCCGGCGCCAGCGAAGTGTTCGTGGTCAAGGACGACAACCGCATCGTCGCGCAGCCGGTGCGCACCGGCGGCCTGGTCGATGGCCAGTGGCTGATCACCGACGGCCTGAAGCCCGGCCAGCGCGTGGTGGTCGAAGGGTTCCAGAAATTCGCTGTCGGCGATTCCGTCAAGGTGAGCGAATGGCGCGTGTCCGGCGAGACCGGACGGCATCTCGACAAATCGGCGGCGGCAAGCGTCCCCGGACAATCCGAGGTGCGGTAAAGCTGCACGTTCAGGACATCCCGTCATGCCCGGGCATAGTCCGTCGAAGACGGGCGTGAACGCCCCTTGATCCCGGGCATCCACGTCTTTCCTGGATCACGGCAGAGAAGGCGTGGATGGCCGGGACAAGCGGAAGCGTCGCCGTTCTGCGGCGATGCCCGGCCATGACAAAGTGTGAAGTTTGTGATGTGCGCCGGAAGCTGGCGCAATTTGTTCCAGATTCGAGAGAGCACGATCCATGCCCGCCTTCTTTATCGACCGCCCGATTTTCGCGTGGGTGGTGGCGCTGTTTATTTGTCTGCTCGGCCTGATCGCGATTCCGTTTCTGGCGATTGCGCAATACCCGATCATCGCGCCGCCCTCGATCTCGATCTCGACCAGCTATCCCGGCTCCTCGCCGGAGGAACTGTATAACTCGACCACGCGCCTGATCGAGGAAGAGCTGAACGGCGCATCCGGCATTCTCAATTTTGAATCCACCTCCGACTCGCTGGGTCAGGTCGAAATCATCGCCAACTTCGTGCCGGGTACGGATTCCAATCTCGCCTCCGTTGAAGTGCAGAACCGCATCAAGCGCGTCGAGGCCCGCTTGCCGCGGCCCGTGATCCAGCAGGGCATTCTGGTGGAAGAAGCCTCCAGCGCGGTGCTGCAGATCATCACGCTGAAGTCCACCGACGGCAGTCTGGACGAAGTCGGCCTCGGCGACTTCATGATCCGCAACGTGCTCGGCGAAATCCGCCGCATTCCCGGCGTCGGCCGCGCCACGCTGTATTCCACCGAGCGCTCGCTGCGCATCTGGATCGACCCGGTCAAGCTGATCGGCTACAACCTCACCGCCGACGACGTGACCAAGGCGATCAGCGCGCAGAACGCGCAGGTCGCCTCCGGCAGCGTCGGCGCGGAGCCGAGCCGCAAGGACCAGTCGATCTCCGCGCTGATCCTGGTGAAGGGCCAGCTCACCTCCGCCGACGAGTTCGGCGCCATCGTGCTGAAGGCCAATCCGGACGGCTCCACCGTCCGCCTGCGCGATGTGGCGCGGATCGAGATCGGCGGCATGGGCTATCAGTTCACCACCCGTCAGGACGGCAAGGCGATCGCGGGCCTGTCGGTGCTGCTGGCGCCGACCGGCAATGCGCTGGCCACCGCCAGCGCGGTGCAGGCGAAGATGGATGAACTGTCGAAGTTCTTCCCGGCCAACATCGCCTACGACATTCCCTACAACATCACGCCGGTCGTGAAGGCTTCCATCACCAAGGTGGTGCATACGCTGATCGAAGCGGTGGTGCTCGTCTTCATCGTGATGTTCCTGTTTTTGCAGAACTTCCGCTACACGCTGATCCCCACCATCGTGGTGCCGATCGCGCTGCTCGGCACCTGCGTCGCGCTCTACATGTTCGGGTACTCGATCAACATGCTGACCATGTTCGGCATGGTGCTGGCGATCGGCATTCTGGTGGACGACGCCATCGTCGTGGTCGAGAACGTCGAGCGCATCATGTCGGAGGAGGGGCTGTCGCCGAAGGAAGCGACACGCAAGGCGATGTCGCAGATCACCAGCGCCATCATCGGCATCACGCTGGTGCTGATCGCGGTGTTCGTGCCGATGGCGTTCTTCCCCGGCTCGGTCGGCATCATCTATCGCCAGTTCTCGGTGACCATCGTGGCGGCGATCTCGTTCTCGGCGCTGATGGCGCTGTCGCTGACGCCCGCGCTCTGCGCCACGCTGCTCAAGCCGGTGGAGGCGGGACATGCCCACGCGAAGACCGGCGTATTCGGCTGGTTCAACCGGCGTCTCGACCGCACGCGCGACGGCTACAGCCGTGTGGTCGGCTGGTCGATCCAGCGCACCGGGCGCCTTCTGATCCTGTACGCGGTGCTGCTCGGCGGCCTTGTGTTCGGCTTCTCAAAGCTGCCCGGCGGCTTCCTGCCGGTGGACGATCAGGGCTTCATCACCGTGGACGTGCAGACCCCGCCGGAGTCCTCGTTCAACCGCACCCAGGCCGCGGTAGAGAAGGTCGAGCAATATCTGGCGAAACGCTCCGGCATCGAGGACGTGACCTTCCTCACCGGCTTCAGCTTCTTGGGGCAGGGCCAGAACACGGCGCAGGCCTTCGTCACGCTGAAGGACTGGTCGGAGCGCGGCCCGAACGATTCCGCCGCCGCGATTGTCGCCGACATCAACAATTCGCTGCGGTCGATCAAGGACGCCAAGGTGTCGGCGCTGCAGCCGCCGCCGATCGACAATCTCGGCAATTCGTCCGGCTTCTCCTTCCGTCTGCAGGATCGCGGACAGAAGGGTTACACCGCGCTGATGCAGGCCAAGGATCAGTTGCTGGCGGAAGCCAGGCAAAGCCCGGTGCTGCAGAATGTCTACGCCGAAGGCCTGCCCGAAGCGCCGCAGGTGCAGCTCGTGATCGACCGCGAACAGGCGGCCGCGCAGGGCGTCACCTTCGCCGACATCAACAGCACGATCTCGACCAATCTCGGCTCGGCCTATGTCAACGACTTCCCCAACCGCGGACGCATGCAGCGCGTGATCGTGCAGGCGGACAGCGTCGGCCGCATGAACGCGCAGGATATCCTGTCGTATAACGTGAAGAACGCGCGCGGCAATCTGGTGCCGCTGTCCTCGTTCGCGACCCTGAAATGGATGGTCGGCCCGACCCAGATCGTCGGCTTCAACTATTATCCGTCGGTGCGCATCTCCGGCGAGGCCAAGCCCGGCTACACGTCGGGCGACGCGATCGCGGAAATGGAGCGGCTTGCCGCGAATCTGCCGCGCGGCTTCGGCTATGACTGGACCGGCCAGTCGCTGCAGGAAAAGCTGTCGGGCTCGCAGGCGCCGTTCCTGCTCGCGCTCTCGGCGCTGATCGTGTTCCTGTGTCTCGCCGCGCTGTACGAGAGCTGGACCATTCCGATCGCGGTGCTGATGACGGTGCCGCTCGGCATTCTCGGCGCGATGATCGCTGCGATGTCGCGCGGCCTGTCGAACGACGTCTACTTCACGGTGGCGCTGATCACGATCATCGGCCTCGCCGCGAAGGACGCGATCCTGATCATCGAGTTCGCCAAGGATCTGCGCGCGAAAGGCACGCCGCTGATGCAGGCGACGATGGAAGCGTGCCAGCTCCGCTTCCGCCCGATCCTGATGACGGGTCTGGCTTTCGTTTGCGGCGTGCTGCCGATGGTGATTGCAAACGGCGCGGGCGCCAGGAGCCAGCAGGCGCTCGGCACCACGGTGATGGGCGGCATGATCGCGGTCGTGGTGCTGGCGCTGTTGATGGTGCCGGTGTTTTTCGTCGCCGTGACGAAGTTCTTCTCGAAGACCGATCGCGATGGGGAAGCGACGCAGGACAAGCCGCTGCTCCGCGACCGGCTGCTCGGTCTGTTCCGGCGTAAAGCGCCCGCGCAGACATCGGCGGGGTAGTTTTTCTTTTTGTCATTCCGTGGCGCTCGCTGCGCGAGCGAACCCGGAATCCATCTTTGCCGCATCTGGATTCCGGATCTGCTTGCTTTGCAAGCTGTCCGGAATGACGACGACGCTACGCCTTCACCGGCCTCTGACACGCGCACAGCACCATGCCGAGCGCCAGCGTGGCGGCGGAGAGCACAAGCCCATAAGACAGGCCGAACAGGTCGGTGACGGCGCCGGTGGCGAACGGGCCGAGCGTCTGCCCGAGGCCGAAGGTGACCGCCATGATGCCGATGCCCTTGGGCCAGGCGGCGGGCGGATAGTTCAGCCGCACGAAGGCCGTGGTCGAGGCGACCACCGACAGGAACGACATGCCGAAGATCGCCGCCGACGCGCCGAGGGTCAGTGGCGACGTTCCAAGCAGCGCGATCAATGTGCCAAGCATGGTCATGCCGAGCAGGGTCGCGGTGGCGATGCCGCTTGCGCCGCGTGCGAGCAGCCCGCGCCACAGCCACGGCGCGGCGAACGAGCCGAGACCGATCAGACACCAGAACAGGCTTTGTGCGATGGCGCTGCCGCCGCCGTCGCGCACATAGGCGATCATAAAGGTCATGTAGGCGATGTAGCCCGCGCCGAACATGAAGTAGCCGATGAGATAGAGCGCGATCGGCCGCAGCGGAACGCTGATCGCGGCGGCGGCTGGATTGCTCGCCTTCGCCTCGACGCGGTTGAGCATCAGCACCGCGGTCATGATCGCCGACAGCAGCGCCAGCGCGCCCCAGACGATCCACCATGAGCCGGTGCCGAAATATTGCAGCAGAAACGGCGCGGCGAGGCCGGAGACGATCAGGCCCGTTCCGGGGCCGGTGTAGAACAGGCCGAGCAGCAGCGCCGATTGCGCGGGCCGCGATTGCGCCACCCATGCCGCGAGCGCGCCGCCGGCGATGAAGGTGGCGGCCGAGGCGATGCCCGCGCACAGGCGCGCCAGACTGAGCACGATGAAGTTGCCGGACATCGCGCAGATCGCCAGTAACAGCGTGCAGGCCACCGCACCGATCCATGTGGCGCGGAACGCCCCGACGCGGCGGATGAAGCCGGCCATCACCAGCGCGCCGGCGAGATAGCCGATGGCGTTGATCGTGTTCAGAAAGCCCGCGGCCGAATAGGACCAGCCGAGGGATTCGCGCATGTCGGGGAGCACCAGCGCATAGGCGAAGCGCGCCATTCCAAGCCCGATGGCCGGCGCCAGCGAGAGCGTCAGAACGGCCCGGACGGGATGCGCGTCATGCGTCGACGGGGCAGAGGTCACGAAAGGCTCCGGCGGAAGGCCTTCACCATGGCAGTTTCCATTGCATTTGACCAATCGGACGCGGGCAATGGTGTCTTGCCAATTCTGCAAGGGCGTTTTAGCAAGTCGGCGAATTTTCGCTTATTGTCATGGCCGGGCTTGTCCCGGCCATCCCGATAATGAAACACCGTGCTCCCCTCATCGAGGTCACCGGGACAAGCCCGGTGACGACATACTCTCAGGATCGTAACTCATGGCATCGCACAAGCTCCTCCTTCTTCCCGGCGACGGCATCGGCACCGAAGTGATGGCGGAGGTGACGCGCGTCATCGACTGGTTCGGCAAGCGCGGGATCGCGAAATTCGAGACCGAGACCGGTCTGGTCGGCGGCTCGAGCTACGACGCGGACAAGGTTGCGATCACCGACGCCACCATGGCGCTGGCGCAGGCCGCGGATGCCGTGATCTTCGGCGCGGTCGGCGGGCCGAAGTGGGCGGATGTTCCTTACGACGCGCGCCCCGAGGCCGGCCTGTTGCGCCTGCGCAAGGACATGGCGCTGTTCGCCAACCTGCGTCCGGCGATTTGCTATCCAGCGCTGGCCGATTCATCGAGCCTCAAGAAGGATGTCGTCGAAGGCCTCGACATCATGATCGTGCGCGAACTGACCGGCGGCGTTTACTTCGGCGAGCCGAAGACCATCACCGATCTCGGCAACGGCCAGAAGCGCGCGGTCGATACGCAGGTCTACGACACCTACGAGATCGAGCGCATCACGCGCGTCGCCTTTGAGCTGGCGCGCAAGCGCCGCAACAAGATGACGTCGATGGAAAAGCACAACGTCATGAAGAGCGGCGTGCTCTGGAAGGAAGTCGTCACGCAGGTTCACGCGCGCGAATACAAGGATGTGGAGCTGGAGCATCAGCTCGCGGATTCCGGCGCGATGCAGCTCGTGCGCTGGCCCAAGCAGTTCGACGTGATCGTCACCGACAACCTGTTCGGCGACATTCTCTCCGACATCGCGGCGATGCTGACCGGTTCGCTCGGCATGCTGCCGTCGGCCTCGCTCGGCGAGGTCGATCCGAAGACCCAGAAGCGCAAGGCGCTGTATGAGCCGGTGCATGGTTCGGCGCCGGACATCGCCGGCAAGGGGCTGGCCAATCCGGTGGCGATGCTGACCTCGTTCGGCATGGCGCTGCGCTATTCCTTCGATCTGCAGAAGGAAGCCGACCTGATCGACCAGGCCATCGCCGCGACCCTGGCCAAGGGCCTGCGCACCGGCGACATCAAGTCGGAAGGCTCGACCGTCGTCTCGACCGCGCAGATGGGCGAGGCGATCGTGAAGGAACTGGACGCGCTGACGAAGTAAGCTGACGCGGCGTGGCGGAATGCGCGTGCCGCGATTCCGCCTTTTGCGCCGAAGTCTATCACCGTTTCGCCTTATGCAAATCGGCACAAAAATGCCCGGTCTGTGCCGGGCATTTTCATCTCAACAAAACGCTGAAAATCAGTACAGCGGGAAGGGGAACGGCGTCCCGGTATCCCACTGGTCGCCAAGCGGGCGTCGGCTAGTGTAGAGCCGGTCGATCTGCTGGCCGTACGAGTAGCCCGGCGGAAAGGCATAGTCGGTGAACTTGCGTTCGCCGGGCCGCACTTCGGTCCCGGCATCGAGCCAGGACCGGCGGGTCACGTAAACGCGGGTGCGGCCGCGCTGATAGACGCGGTTTTCGGCCTTGCGCGGCGGGCCGTCATAGGTCGGATCGTTCACAACGACGCGCTTCCGGGCCTGGGCATCGGCGGTGGTCACGCCGAATCCGGCGGTCGCAACCGCGGCTGTGGCCAGCAAAATCGCCAGTGTCTTTGCGCCCGGATACTTCAAAGCCATTGAATCCTCGTCACATTCCCAATTGCGCCGCACCATACCTGCTTCCGGCAGGCTCCCACAAGGACGAAAGGGCCACACTCGTCCGGCAACTTCCCCGGCCGATCCGGTCCCGGCCCGCGACGCCGCCGTTTCCGGCGATTCAGAGCCGGCGGGGCGGGCGCGCTGGCCGTGTATCGGTGGTTTGTGACACCGGCTCGGCACTGCAACGCGCCGGCCGCTTCATCCGTTCCTCGAAGAACCCCTGCGCCGCGGCGGTGGGCAGCACACCCTTCAGCGTGATCTTGTCGATCATGCAGGCCAGGGTGTGGAAGTTCGGCCGGGCGCCGCTGGATTCGCAGTACCAGCCTTTCAGATAGACGGCGGTGGTCTCGAAGCGGCTGAGATAGGAGACGCACAGCTTGATCTGACCATCGGCATTGATCCGGAAACTTGCGGCGCGGACCGGTCCGAAGCGGGTCTGGAGATCGTAATAGGTGGCTGTGCCGATATAGGACGTGCGCAGCAGCGGCCGCAGGCTGGACATCTCGTATGAGTAATCGCGCACCACCGGCGTATCCGGATTGGACGGCATGTTGATCACGAGCGTGAAGTCGGTGTCGCGGTCGTGAACCTGGCCGTATTGCAGGGTTTCCTGCCAGCCTGCGTTGAAGCGCGCGGAATTCGCGCGTGGGGTCAGCCGCGTCAGTTCAGGCGCGCTGATCTGGAAAGAAGCCTTGGCGCTGACGCGGGAGGGCTGATCGAAAAAGCTCGTGACCCGCATCACCCCAATGCCGATCAGCGCCAGGACGATCGTGCCTACGAGATAGAAGGAATAGCGTACCGTCCTTCCGGCGTAGTTTCCGATGGTCGAAAGATGATTTTGATCGAACGACATGGCGTATTCCTGAGTGTGATCGTCTCAATCGGAGATGAGAGCGCCGCGCAGCAGCGGAGCGTCGCTGGCGGCAATCCAGTTGTTTGGTGCGAGCGGCGCGTTGCAGGTGTCGCGCTTGAGTTCAGCGCGCGCGAACAGTTCCGCCATTTTTGGATCGTTGCCCGCGGACAGCAGGATCAGCCGGTTCAAGGTGCAGCCGATGAAGCTGCGCTGGGTGCCGGGTGTATCGGCCTGGCAGGCCCATCCGCTGATCCTGACCGCCGGCGATGTGTAGGTTTTGGCGAAGCCGAGGCAGGCCTGCTTGCCCGGCAGGGCAGCCCCGCTCAACCGCATCAGGGTGACCTGACCGAACTTGGTATCGACAAAGCCGGCGGGCTCGATGTCACGGAAGGGCAGCCCCATGCGACCCGCGAGATCCGCGCCGGGCGCGGTGAAGGCATCCAGTTCGCCGCCCGGGCGATAGACCTCGATTTCCGCGGTGGGGGCTTCACCGGCCACGGCAGCCCACCGCAGAATATCCTTCCGGCCTCCTTCGGGATGCCGGAGAATCTCGTAAGCGTCTGTTCTGTCGGATAAATCCAGCTTGCTGATGGCGAAGGCGGGGTGCGGACGGCTGGCTGGAACCCAGCCCGGCTGGGCCGGAAGGGCGTGATCGCCGGTGTTTGCGGCAACCGGCACGGCGGAAACCAGGTCGACGGCGATCACAGCCAGCACGGCGAGGCCACAGAGATAGGCCAGAATACGCACCGCCACGGCGCTGCATTCGTCGGCGAAGCTGCGCAGGGCCGGATGAATCCCGGAGGTATTCGGCAAGGGCTGGTCGAGCAGGATCGGGTTCATATCTGACTCGTCGGACGTTCTGTTCCGCCTTTGAAAACGGGAACGAGCGTCCGCCGTGGTCACGACCTGCCACCACTTGACGTCACCTGCCCCCGCAGTTGCTTCTGCGTTGTATTTGGGCCGTTTTTCGCATAGAAGCGCTCCCGCTTCCCTTTCCGCGAGCCGCGATGGCGAAGCATTTTTCTTCGGAGAGTCAACGATGGGTTACAAGGTTGCGCTAGTTGGAGCGACCGGCAATGTGGGCCGGGAAATGCTCAACATTCTGGACGAACGCAGTTTTCCGGCTGACGAGGTGGTCGCTTTGGCCTCCCGCCGCAGCCTCGGCGTGGAAGTGTCCTATGGCGACCGCACCCTGAAATGCAAAGCGCTCGAACATTACGATTTCAGCGATATCGACATCTGCCTGATGTCGGCGGGCGGAGCCGTATCCAAGGAATGGTCGCCGAAGATCGCGGCCGCCGGCGCTGTTGTCATCGACAACTCGTCGACCTGGCGCATGGACCCGGACGTGCCGCTGATCGTGCCGGAAGTGAACGCGGATGCGGTCACGGATTTCCGCAAGAAGGGCATCATCGCCAACCCGAACTGCTCGACCGCGCAGCTCGTGGTCGCGCTGAAGCCGCTGCATGACGCGGCGAAGATCAAGCGCGTCGTGGTGTCGACCTATCAGTCGGTGTCGGGTGCGGGCAAGGATGCGATGGACGAACTGTTCTCGCAGACCAAGGCCGTCTACACCAACGACGAACTGGTCAACAACAAATTCCCGAAGCGGATCGCCTTCAACGTCATCCCGCAGATCGACGTGTTCATGGAAGACGGTTTCACGAAGGAAGAGTGGAAGATGATGGCGGAGACCAAGAAGATTCTTGATCCCAAAATCAAGCTGACCGCGACCTGCGTGCGCGTGCCGGTGTTCGTCGGCCATTCGGAAGCGGTGAACATCGAGTTCGAGAATCCGATCACCGCGGATGAGGCGCGCAACATCCTGCGCACCGCGCCGGGCTGCCTCGTGATCGACAAGCGCGAGCCGGGCGGCTACGTCACGCCGTACGAATCCGCCGGCGAGGACGCCACCTACATCAGCCGCATCCGCGAGGATGCGACGGTGGAGAATGGCCTTGTGCTGTGGTGCGTGTCGGACAACCTGCGCAAGGGCGCCGCGCTGAACGCGGTGCAGATCGCCGAGTGCCTCGTGAACCGCAAGCTGCTTCAGCCGAAGCAGAAGGCGGCCTGATACGGCGGGCCGGTTCGTGATGACCCAAGAGCCAGATCACCAGCCGGCCCCCGCTTCCTACAAGCCGAATCCCGCGCTGAAACGCGCCGAACTCACCTTTGAAACATTGCTGTTCAACAGCCGCTGGCTGATGGCGCCGTTTTATCTCGGCCTCGTCGTCAGCCTTGTGGTGCTGCTCTACAAGTTTGTTTTGCTGTTGGTGGAATTCGTGCTCCACGCGCCATCCGCAAAGGAATCCGACACCATCCTCGGCGTGCTGTCGCTGATCGACGTGTCGCTGACCGGCAATCTGGTTCTGATCGTGGTGTTCTCGGGTTACGAGAATTTCGTCTCGCGGATTGATCCGCGCGGCCATCCGGACTGGCCGGAATGGATGACCAAGGTCGATTTCGCGGGCCTCAAGCAGAAACTGCTGGCGTCGATCGTCGCGATCTCGGCGATCCAGGTGCTGAAAGCCTTCATGAATATCGACGCGACATTCGATGCGCAGAAGCTGGCCTGGCTGGCCGGCATTCACCTCGTCTTCGTGGTCTCGACGCTGCTGATCGTGTGGTCAGACAAGCTCGGCGGTCATGGCGACGGCGGCAAGGGCGATCACTAGATCGCCGCCGCCCCGGGAGAATCAGGACGCCAGCGAGCTTTGATAGATGCGGCTAAATTCATTCGTGGTCTGATCCACGATGGAGAGCGATCCCTCGGCCACGCCGAAATAGGCGCCGTGCAGGTTCAACTCGCCGCCTTCGACACGGTTCTTCACGAACGGGAACGTCATCAGGTTTTCGAGGCTGCGGAGAATTGCGGCCTTCTCGATCCGGGTCACGAACTGCTGCATGGTTTCGTGATCGCGCTGCGCGACCGTCTCGCCCGGCTTGACGAACATCGACATCCACTTGCCGATGAAATCGCCGGGCGACAAGGGCGCTGCGTCGTCGACAAAAGCACGGATGCCGCCGCATTGCGCATGCCCCAGCACCACGATGTGTTTGATCTTCAGGACCTGGATGGCATATTCCAGCGCCGCGGAAACACCATGGGCGTTGCCGTCGGGCTGAAACACCGGCACCAGATTGGCGACGTTGCGCACCACGAACAGTTCGCCCGGACCGGCGTCGAAAATCACTTCCGGCGAGACGCGCGAATCGCAACAGCCGATCACCATGACTTCGGGGGACTGGCCCTTCTGCGACAGTTCCCGGTAGCGGGATTGTTCGGTCGGCAGGCGCTGGCTGACAAAGGTCTGATAGCCGGAGAGCAGTTGTTCGGGGAACGGTGACATGGAGGACCTCGCGAGGTGACGGCCGTTGGCTATCGCAGGAGAGGCTTGCGAACAAGCCTTTCGGGCGCAGGGGCAAAATGCTACTCAATCTGCTTTCCCCAACGGAAAGCCAAGCCATGATCCGTCCGCGCCGCAGTGTCCTGTTCATGCCGGGGTCGAACGCGCGGGCGCTGGACAAGGCGCGGAACCTGCCCTGCGATGGCGTTATCCTCGACCTGGAAGACTCCGTTGCCCCGGACGCCAAGCCGATGGCGCGGGACCAGATCGCGCAGGCTGTCGCGGCGGGGGGCTTCGGCAAGCGCGAGATCATCATCCGCATCAACAATCTGGAGTCGCCCTGGTGGCAGGACGATCTGGCCATGGCGGCGGCGGCCAGGCCGGGCGGCATCCTTGTGCCGAAAATTGCGCGCCCCGGCGATATCAAGACGCTGGAAGAGCGTCTGCGCGCACTGAAGGCCGATCCCGGCATCGTGCTGTGGGCGATGATCGAATCTCCGCTCGGTGTGCTGTCGGCGCAGGAGATCGCCGCGACGGCGCGCGAAGGCGACCGCCGGCTGGGCGGATTTGTGATGGGTCCGAATGACATCGCGCGCGAAACGCGGATGCGGATGCTGCCGGGCCGCGCGGCGATGCTGCCGCTGTTCACGCACTGCATCCTTGCCGCGCGGGCGGCGGGGATCGAAATTCTCGATGGTCCCTATAACGACATCGCGGACGTTGCCGGGTTTGCGAAGGAGTGCGCGCAGGGCCGCGACATGGGGTTCGACGGCAAGACGCTGATTCATCCGGGGCAGATTGATGCGGCGAACGCGGCCTATACGCCGCCCGCCGAGGAGATCGCCCGTGCCCGCAAGATCATGGGCGTGTTCGATCTGCCGGAGAACGCCAGCAAGGGCGTGGTGCAGCTCGACGGCCAGATGGTCGAGCGGCTGCATGTCGAAATGGCCAAGCGCACCATTGCGATTGCCGATGCGATCGCGGCGCTGAAGGCGGGGTGAAGTTAGAAATTTACGCTGGATTTTTCATTGGGTCGTCCCCGCGAAGGCGGGGACGACACCGTCTGTTGGCAGCGACAGTTTCAAATAGCGAGTAGGGAACGAGCCGTTACAGCCACGGACGCTCGGCTTGTTCCTTCGCCTCGAACACGTCGATCGACTTGCCCTTCTGCATGGTGAGGCCGATGTCGTCGAGGCCGTTCAGCATGCAGTGCTTGCGGAACGGGTCGATCTCGAACTTGATCGCGCCGCCGTCAGGGCCGCGGATCTCCTGCTTCTCCAGATCAATGGTCAGCGTGGCGTTGGAGCCGCGGTCGGCGTCGTCGAACAGCTTGTCGAGTTCTTCGTGGCTGACGCGGATCGGCAGAATGCCGTTCTTGAAACAGTTGTTGTAGAAAATGTCGCCGAACGAGGTCGAGATGATGCAGCGGATGCCGAAGTCGCCGAGCGCCCACGGCGCATGCTCGCGGCTGGAGCCGCAGCCGAAATTGTCGCCGGCGACAAGAATCTTGGCCTTGCGATAGGACGGTTTGTTGAGAACGAAATCAGGGTTCTCGCTGCCGTCGTCCTTGTAGCGCTGTTCGGAAAACAATCCCTTGCCGAGGCCGGTGCGCTTGATGGTCTTGAGATACTGCTTCGGGATGATCATGTCGGTGTCGACATTGATGATCTTCAGCGGCGCGGCGACGCCTTCGAGGGTCGTAAACTTGTCCATGATGTTCCCGTGAACCGGCTACAGTTTGAGGTGTTCTAAATATATCATCAGTGCCGTCAAGGCTATGCGCTGAGGGAGGACACATCATGAACGCCATGCGCCGATGGCTGTCCGCAGGGCTGATCGCCGCCGCCGGAGGGGCGGTTCTGGCGGCACCCGGCGAGGCCCGCGCCGGGATGTGGTGCATCCGCGATATCGGCAGCGACCGGCCGGTTTGCGTGTTTCCGACCGCGCGGGATTGCACGTCGGCTGCGGTGATCCGTGGCGGCATCTGCGAACGCGAGCCGCTGGCGCCCCGCAAGCCCGAAACCCGCGTCAGGTGACGCTGGCCTCGATGGCCTCCATGTCATCGTCGGACAGGCCGAAATGGTGTCCGATCTCGTGCACAAGGACATGGGTGATGATGTGGCCCAATGTTTCGTCGTGCTCTGCCCAGTAGTCGAGGATCGGGCGGCGGTACAGCCAGACCATGTTCGGCATCGGCGCGATGTCGCCGCTCGACTGGAACGGCAGGCCGACGCCCTGAAACAGCCCGAGCAGGTCGAACTCGCTTTCCGCCTTCAGTTCCTCAAGCACCTCGTCGGTGGGGAAATCGTCGATCTGGATGATGACGCCCGCGCACAGGTCGCGGAAGTGCTTTGGCAGCCGCGCGAAGGCCTCATGCGCGATGACTTCGATGTCGGCGAGGGTGGGGGATTTCGCGGTCGGCCACATCCGGTCTATTTAGAGGGCCGGATCGTCCCCGTCGAGGCGGTTGACGCGCGGGCTTCAATCGGAGACGTTGCCGCCCATCGACGGACACGACGAACGGACAGCGCATGACGACGCGGGCAGGGACTTTTGCCATTCTCACGGGCCTTGTTGCGGGCCTGGCCGTTCTGGCTGCGCCGCAGGCCGCGCAGGCCGAGCCTGCAAGTCATCAGTCCGCGGGCCAACAGGCCGCCCGCCACGGATTGACCGCCGAGGAATTCTCCGCGCAAAGCCGCGAGACGCTTCGCCGCTCTCCGCGTCGCATCCGCATCTATCGCGGCTCGACCTATCCGGGTCCGAATTCCAAGCGCGTCTGCAATGCGCATTACGAACAGGAATACCGTCCAAGCGGGACGGTGATCGTGCCACGCATGAACTGCTACTGGAGCGGCTAGCAGCCGCTTCCCTATTCTGATGCGTCTGTCGGCCGTCGAGTCGAAAGCGTGTTCATCAACATGAATATCGGGCGCGCGGGTGGTATTGATTGCCGCCGCCGCGATGCCGCGGTTGTGACCGGAATCGGTTAAATCCACGCGTCATGATCTTGCTGCAAATCCTCGGTCATCCTTATTCTGGGTAAAGGCCGTGAAGGCCTTGCTCGTATCGTCTTCATTAAGGCTAACGACGAACGGGTGAACGGAAGCCCGGGATGCGCGTTATCTTCAACGTGTCGAGCCACGATCGGAGGAGAACTGCAATGAGAAAGTTTGTGGGAGCCGCGGCGGCCGCTGCCGCTCTTTCATTGGCCGGCTGGATATCGCTCGCGCCCGCGAGCGCGGCGTCGCCCGATGCAACAATCTCGCGCGATGCACGTCCGGCACAGGCCCAGACGACCGATATCAGCGCGCGGCGCCGTTATTATCGGCGCTACGGTTACTACGGCCCGCGTTATTACCGGCCGTATTATCGTCCCTACTACCGCTCTTACTACCGTCCCTACTACCGTCCCTACTATCGCCCTTACCGTCCGTATTACGGCTATGGATACGGCTATCCCTATTATCGCTCGTACTACCGGCCGGCGTATTACCGGCCCTATCCGTATTATGGATACGGCTATGGCGGCCCGCGCTTCTATGGCCCGGGCTTCAGCTTCGGGTTCGGCTGGTAAGAGCAAAGCTCGCATCAAGAAAAACAGGCGCTCGAAAGAGCGCCTGTTTTTTTATTCGACCGCTATCGAGCGTGTGTCGATCAGTTCGAGCGCCACTCGCGGATATCGACGAAATGTCCGGCAATCGCGGCCGCCGCGGCCATCGCCGGCGACACAAGATGGGTGCGGCCCTTGAAGCCCTGACGGCCTTCAAAGTTGCGATTCGAGGTCGAGGCGCAGCGCTCTTCCGGCGAGAGCTTGTCGGGGTTCATCGCAAGGCACATCGAGCAGCCCGGCTCGCGCCATTCGAATCCGGCCTTGATGAAAATCTTGTCGAGGCCCTCGGCCTCGGCCTGCTCCTTCACAAGACCCGAACCAGGCACAATCATCGCGTTGACGTTGGCGTTGACATGATGACCCGCGACGACCTTCGCAGCGGCGCGAAGATCCTCAATACGGCCGTTGGTGCAGGAGCCGATGAAGATGCGGTCGAGCTTGATGTCGGTGATCCTGGTGCCGGCCTTGAGTCCCATGTAAGCCAGCGCGCGCTCCTTCGACAGGCGCTTGGCTTCGTCCGCGATCTTCTCCGGGTCCGGCACGACGCCGGTGATGGAGATCACGTCCTCGGGCGAGGTGCCCCAGGTGACGATCGGCGGCAGCTTGGCGGCGTCGAGGCGAATCTCGTGATCGAAGTGCGCGCCCTCATCGGTGCGCAGCGTGTCCCAGTAGCGGATGCCGGCATCCCATGCCGCGCCCGTCGGCGCCATCGGGCGGCCCTTGAGGAATTCATAGGCCTTCTCGTCCGGGGCGATCAGGCCGGCGCGCGCGCCGCCCTCGATCGACATGTTGCAGACCGTCATGCGGCCTTCCATCGAGAGCGAGCGGATTGCGTCGCCGGCGTATTCGAGCACATAGCCGGTGCCGCCCGCGGTGCCGATCTCGCCGATGATGGCCAGAATGATATCCTTCGCGGTCACGCCGTCCGGCAGTTTGCCGTCGACGGTGGCGCGCATGTTCTTCGCCTTCTTCTGGATCAGCGTTTGCGTGGCGAGCACATGCTCGACCTCGGAGGTGCCGATGCCATGCGCCAGCGCGCCGAACGCGCCGTGCGTCGAGGTGTGGCTGTCGCCGCAAACGATGGTGGTGCCCGGCAGCGTGAAGCCCTGCTCGGGGCCGATCACATGCACGATGCCCTGACGCTTGTCGTATTCGTTGAAATACTCGACGCCGAACTCACGCGCGTTCTCGGCGAGCGTCGCGATCTGCTCGGCGCTCTCCGGATCGGGATTGGGCTTGGAGCGGTCGGTGGTCGGCACGTTGTGATCGACAACGGCGAGTGTCTTCTTCGGCGCGCGGACCTTGCGGCCGGAGGTGCGCAGTCCCTCGAAGGCCTGCGGCGAGGTGACTTCATGGACAAGATGGCGGTCAATATAGAGCAGGCAGGTGCCGTCCGGCTGCTCGTCCACCAGATGATCGTTCCAGATCTTGTCGTACAGAGTCGTCGCTTTGGCCATGTTCGTCGTCCGATTTACCTGCCCGGATGGGTGTTTGGGGCCCTTGGCCACCACAGGCGGCCTTTTTACTCGCTTAACCTGCAGGGGGAAAGTATTCTGATGTCCTGAATCCGAAGTTCGCTGGAGGCTGCAGGGTGTTCAGAAGCGAACTTCGGATTCAAAAGGACATCAGCAATTATAAATACTGGTGTGGTTTTGGTTCGCAAGTCCGCAAAACGACCCTGCTGCGGAGGAGATGCGGACTTGCGAGCCACCACACCAGCCAGATAATAGCTTACGCAGGATCGCACAATGACTGCACGCCCGCCGGTTGCGCCCTATCTGACCGTTTCGCCTGCCGCCGGTGCGATTGCCTTCTACACCGCCGCCTTCGATGCCAAGCAGAAGGCGCTGATGCCCGCCCTCGACGGGCTGCGCATCCTGCACTGTGAACTCGAGATCAACGGCGGCTCGCTGTTTCTCTCCGATGCGTTTCCGGAATTCGGCACGGCGCGTTCGCCGCTGCCCGGGGAGATGGTCACCATGTCCGTCAGCCTCGAATTCGCCACCGGCGAGCAGGTCGACGAGATATTCTCACGCGCGACGAAACTCGGCGCCAAGGGCGAAGTCGCGCCGACCTATTCGTTCTGGGGCACGCGCACGGCGATCGTACGCGACCCGTTCGGCCACCGCTGGATCATGAACGGGCCGGTGGCGCAGTCGAAATAGCACCCAAGAAAAAAGCGCGGACGAACCGCGCTTTTCCCGAACTCCAGTGGTGCCTTGCGATTACGCGCCCGAAGCGGCCTTCAGTGTTTCTTTTTCGCGGTTGTCCTGCTTCTCGACGATGCGCGCCGACTTGCCGCGCAGACCGCGCAGATAATACAGCTTGGCGCGGCGCACCTTGCCGCGGCGCACGAGCTTGATCGAGTCGATCATCGGCGAGTAGATCGGGAACACGCGCTCCACGCCTTCGCCGTAGGAAATCTTGCGGACGGTGAAGCTCTCGTGGATGCCGCCGCCGTTGCGGCCGATGCAAACGCCTTCATAGGCCTGCACGCGCGAACGCTCGCCTTCGACGACCTTCACGTTGACGATCACGGTGTCGCCCGGTCCGAAATCCGGAATGGTCTTTCCGGCGGAAAGTTTCTCGAGCTGCTCCTTGTCGAGCTCCTGAATGATGTTCATCGCAAAACTCCATCGGCGGCGCGCCCGGAAGGGGCTGCGCGGAAATTCGTATCCAGCATCTGGGCGGATTGGGCGGTCGTATACGCCAAAGCCGTCCGGTTGTCACCCTTTTGTCGTGTCTTTTCGCGGGCCCGAAGCGATGTTTTGGCTGATTTTCGCGGCCCAGAGATCCGGCCGCCGGGCCCGGGTCAGGGCCTCGGCCTCCGCCCGCCGCCAGGCCTCCACTTTGGCATGGTCGCCTGACACCAGCACATCCGGGATGGTCCGGCCCTCGAATTCCTGGGGACGAGTATACTGGGGGTATTCAAGTAGTCCATCCGAGAAACTCTCATCGGTCCCGGAACTTAGCTTGCCCATGACCCCCGGCAGAAGGCGCACGCAGGCGTCTATCAGGGCGAGGGCGGCGATTTCCCCGCCCGAGAGGACATAATCCCCCATGGATGTTTCCTCGAGCCCACGGGCCTCGATAACGCGCTGGTCGATCCCCTCGAACCGTCCGCAGACGATCAGGGGACCGGGACCGTCGGCGAGTTCCCTGACCCGTTGCTGGGTCAGGGGCGTGCCACGGGGGCTCATCAGCAGGCGCGGGCGCTCGGGCGCCACATCAGCCGCGTCAATCGCCGCCGCGAGCACGTCGGCGCGCAGCACCATGCCGGGGCCACCGCCCGCCGGGGTGTCGTCGACGCTGCGGTGTTTGTCGGTGGCGGCGTTGCGGATGTCCCGCGCCTCGAGCGACCACACGCCGGATGCGAGCGCGCGTCCCGCAAGGCTGATGCCGAGCGGGCCGGGAAACATCTCCGGAAACAGCGTGAGCACGGTCGCGCGCCACATGGGTCGGGTATCCCGGTTCAGCTAATCGGCGTCCTGCGGAGAATCGCCGTCGATCTCTTGCGGCCTGACGATCACCACATGGCCGCCCGCAAGATCGACCGTGGGCACGACCTCGTTGCTGAATGGCAGCAGCCATGTCGCGCCCTGCACCGGTGCGATTTCGATAATGTCGCCCGCGCCGAAATTATGGATCGCGAGCACCTTGCCGATCTCGGCGCCCGCGGGGTCGAGCGCGCGCAGCCCGATCAGGTCGGCGTGATAGTATTCGCCTTCTTCGGTCTCGGGCAGCTTGTCGCGATCAATGTAGAGTTCAAGGCCGTTGATGCGCTCGGCATCCTCGCGGGTGGCGACGCCCTTGATGACCGCGACCAGATGATCCTTGGCGATCCGGGCGCGCACCACTTCAAACTGGCGCGCGCCATCTTTGGTCGAGAGCGGTCCGTAGTCGATCACCGCCATCGGATCTTCGGTGAATGGCCACAGCCTCACCTCGCCGCGCACACCGTGCGCGGCGCCGACTTTCGCAACGCAGATTCGCGCCGCCGTCTTCATTCAGGCATCAAGCCTTGGCTGCCTCGGCAGCGGCGGCCTTGCGCTCCTTGCGCGGCACGGCCTTCTCCGGATTGTTGCGCGCTTCGCGCTTCTTGACGCCGGCGGCGTCGAGGAAACGCATCACGCGGTCCGACGGCTGCGCGCCCTTGGCGAGCCAGGCCTTCACCTTCTCCATGTCGAGCTTGAGGCGCAGTTCGTTGTCCTTCGGGAGCAGCGGGTTGAAGTAGCCGAGGCGTTCGATGAAGCGGCCGTCACGCGGGAAACGCGAGTCGGCGACGACGACGTGATAGACCGGACGCTTCTTGGTGCCTGCGCGCGCGAGGCGGATAACGACTGACATGTATTTCTCCGTTGGTGTGTTTGAATGTCGTGAAAACTGTTTCGGCTATTTCTTCTTGCCCAGTCCCGGAAAGCCTCCGAGACCCGGCAGTGTCGGTTTTCCAAGCCCCGGCAGGCCAGTTCCTGGAAGATTTGGAAAGTCTTTCGGCAGCGAGGGCGCGCCTTGCGGAATCCCGCCGGGCATTTTCGCCGCGAGCTCCTTCATGGCTTCGGCCGACGGCATGCCGCTTCCGCCAAAGCCCATCGCCTGTGCCATGCCCGCGAGCGGGCCGCGCTGTTTGCCAGTCAACGCATTCTTGCCCATGGCCTTCATCATGTCGGCCATGTTCCGGTGCATCTTGAGCAGCTTGTTGAGTTCTTCGACTTTCAAGCCTGCGCCTGCGGCGATGCGTTTCTTGCGGCTGGCCTTGAGAATGTCGGGGTTCTTGCGCTCTTCGCGCGTCATGGAATCGATCAGGGCGACCTGACGCTTGACGACCTTGTCGTCGAGATTGGCGGCGGCGATCTGGTTCTTCATCTTGGCGATGCCGGGCATCATGCCCAAGAGGCCGCCAAGGCCGCCCATGTTCTGCATCTGCTGGAGCTGATCGCGCAGATCGACAAGATCGAACTTGCCCTTGCGCATCTTCTCGGCGACGCGCGCGGCCTTTTCCGCGTCGATATGCGCGGCTGCCTTTTCGACAAGGGAGACGACGTCGCCCATGCCGAGAATGCGGCCCGCGATGCGCGAGGGATAAAAGTCTTCCAGCGCATCGGTCTTTTCGCCGGTGCCGATCAGCTTGATCGGCTTGCCGGTGACGGCGCGCATGGAGAGCGCGGCGCCGCCACGGCCGTCGCCGTCAACGCGGGTGAGCGCGATGCCGGTAAGGCCGACACGCTGATCGAACGCGCGCGCCAGATTGACGGCGTCCTGACCGGTCAGCGAGTCGGCGACCAGCAGGATTTCATGCGGCTTCGCGGCGGCTTTCACCTCCGCCGCTTCCGTCATCATTTCTTCGTCGAGGGTGGTGCGGCCTGCGGTATCGAGCAGCACGATGTCGTAGCCGCCGAGCTTGCCGGCCTGCAGCGCACGCTGCGCGATCTGCACCGGCTGCTGGCCTGCGACGATGGGCAGTGTCTCGATGGAGAGATCGCGGCCAAGCACGGCAAGCTGTTCCTGCGCGGCCGGGCGATAGACGTCGAGCGACGCCATCAGAACTTTCTTCTTGTCGCGCTGGGTGAAGCGGCGCGCCAGCTTCGCGGTGGTGGTCGTCTTACCGGAGCCCTGCAGGCCGACCATCATGATCGCGACAGGTGCCGGCGCATTGAGGTCGATGAGTTGATCTTCGGAGCCGAGGGTCGCCACCAGTTCGTCGTGAACGATCTTCACGACCATCTGGCCCGGCGTCACCGACTTGACCACGGTGGCGCCGATCGCCTGCTCGCGTACCTTCTCGGTGAACGAGCGCACGACTTCGAGCGCGACGTCGGCCTCAAGCAGGGCGCGACGGATTTCGCGCATGGCGGCATCGACATCGGCTTCGGACAGCGCGCCGCGCCCGGTCAGACGGTCGAGGATGCCTCCAAGTCGTTCCGACAGATTGTCGAACATCGCGGCCTTACCTGTTGCTCCCGAAGGAGATGAAATTCCAAACACGACTGCGCCCGAGGGCGCACAGCGCTGTCGGGCGTTGACCTCCGGCATCGGGTGCCGGGCGGCTGGTCGAAAAGAAACTCTTTCCGAGAAGTGCCGGGGTTAAACCCCTCCAGGCCCGAAAAGTCAAGAAAGGACGGAAAAACGCTGATTCCGGGGCGGGTTGCACCGAGGCCCGGAGGAACCTAACTGATGGCCACAGGCCGTTTTGGCCGATTGAGGCCCATGAAAGTCACCCGACGCCGCCTTTTTGGTCTGATTGCCGGCGCGGCCGCCACCGTGGGCCTGCCATCCGTCTGGATTTCCCGCATGAAAACCTATGCCGGCCCGCCGTCCGATCATTTCGACGGAACCTATTTCTTTGACCCCGATGGGTCCCCGCCCAAGAAGCTCTGGGAAGTGCTGCGCTGGCAGCTCACCAAGCAGGCCGCCAAATGGCCGGAATGGGCCCCAAGCCCCTATGCCGATACGCCGCAGCCGCAGGTCAATGGCAACAAGGTGCGGTTTTGCTATGTCGGCCACGCGAGCTGGCTGATCCAGACGGCGGGCCTCAACATCCTGGTCGATCCGGTGTGGTCGGAACGAGCCTCGCCGGTGGCTTTCGCGGGCCCGAAGCGCGTCAACGATCCCGGCATCGCCTTCGACAAACTGCCGGCGATTGACGTGGTGCTGGTTTCGCACGGGCATTACGACCACCTCGATGCGCGGACGCTGTCGAAGCTCGCCGCAAAATTTTCGCCGCGCGTGATCACGCCGCTCGGCAACGACGTCACCATGATGTCGAACGACGCGGCGATCCGCGCCGAAGCGTTCGATTGGCACCATCGCGTCGAGATCGGCAACGATGTCGCTGTGACGCTGGTACCGACGCGGCACTGGACCGCACGCGGCCTGTTCGACCGCAACAAGGCGCTCTGGGCCAGTTTTGTGCTGGAGACGCCGGCCGGAAAACTCTATCTCGTCGGCGATTCCGGCTACGGCACCGGCGTTCATTTCCGCCGGGTCCGCGAGGCGCATGGGCCGATTCGCGCGGCGATCCTGCCGATCGGCGCCTACGAGCCGCGCTGGTTCATGCGCGACCAGCACATGAATCCCGAAGATGCGGTGAAGGCGCTGGCCGATTGCGGAGCCGAGATGGCGCTGGCGCATCATCACGGCACGTTTCAACTGACCGATGAAGCCATCGACGCGCCGGTCAACGATCTGGCGACCGCGCTGGACGCAGCCGGTGTTGCGCGCGAAAAGTTTCTCGCGCTCAAGCCCGGTCAGGTGTTCGAGATTTGAAAGGAGGCCTCATGGTGAGGAGCGCGTCTTCGCGCGTCTCGAACCATGAGCGGCAGAACCTCATCCTTCGAGACGCAGCCAAGCGGCTGCTCCTCAGGATGAGGTTGGAGCCCTTGGTGGACCTGTCTTACTGCGCCTTTTGTTTCAGCTCGTAAGACACGCTGACGGAGACGCGCAGTGTCTCTTCGCCCTGAGCAACCGGTGCAGCCGCTGCATCCATCCGCACGGCCATCTTGCGGTAAGGCACCGGCCCCGGCGCCGCTTCTTCCGAAATGCTGACCGGCGCGCCGAGCGTGATGTTCGCGGCCTTCGCATAGATTTCCGCCTTGCGCCGCGCATCGGCGATGGCTTCGGCGCGCGCGTCGTCAAGCAGCTTCGAGGCCTTCGACACCGCGAAACTGATGCCGCTGATTTCGTTGGCGCCTGCGCCCACCAGTACGTCGATGGTATCGGCGACCTTGGTGATGTCGCGAATGGTGACGGTGACGCGGTTGCTGGCCCGATAGCCGGTGATCTGGAACGGCGCGTTGGGATTGCGTCCCGGCACGCTCTGCGGCGACAGCGACAGGCGGGAGGTCTGGATGTCCTTCTCGGCGAGGCCGGAATTCTTCAGCGCCTGCAGGACGCCCGCCATCGCCTTGTTGTTGGCTTCGGAAGCCTCCCGCGCGGTCTTGGCTTCGGTCGTCACGCCGCTGTCGATCTGCGCCAGATCGGGCGGCACCGAGATCGAGGCTTCGCCGGTCACCGACACCGTCGGCTGCAGCGTTTGTGCGGACGCGGTTGAAGCCATGGCGGCGATAAGGGTCGCTGCAAGAGCGGTGCGGACGCGCATTTTAAAAACTCCAGTTTCTATTCGAGCAATTGTTCTACTTCAGCGGCACGAACACATTGATGACGAGCTTGTCTTCCGTCGTGGTCAGCGGATCGGTGACATATTCCTCGATGAACGTATCCTTGGCTTCCTGCTTCTTCTCGTCGAGATGGTTGGTGATCGCTTCATAGGTGTTGTCCATGTTGTCGTATGAGCCGCGATGGACGAACTTCAGGGTCGGACCTTCGGGCGATGTGCCGATGGTCATTCCGCGCGCGAGGTTTTTCGGCTCCTGATCGACGGGAATTTCGGCCTGATAGGTGAAGCCGGCATCGTCGGTCGAGGTGTAGACGATCAGGGACGATCCCGCAGGCTTGATGCCTTGCTTGTCGAGGAAACCCGACAGGGTTTTCAGCGATCCCACCAGGGTCTCGAAGGCATTGTCCCAGGTCGCGCTGCCCTTGAGGATCAAGACCTTCTTGGCGGTCAGGGTCTGTTCCTCGCCGAAGGGATCGGCCCTCTGCGCATTCGGGGAGGCTGGCGATGCGGCAGGTGCAGGCGCAGCGGGGGTCTCAGCCGGAGAAGCTGGCGGTGTCGCGGGAGCCTGTGCCGCCGGTGGCGTTGCCGGAGTGGCTGGCGTCGCGGTTGAAGCGGAAGGTGCGGGCGCTGGCGGTGTCGCGGGAGGCGGAGACGCGGCGGGCGGGGCCTGAACCGGCGTCGTGCCGGGGCCGGTATTCGACCCCATAGGCATTTTGAACCAGACCGCGGCCGCGATGACCAGCGCCATGGCGACAAGGACGGCAACGCGGCTATTACTCATTCGGCGGGTCTCCGGAGGCGGGCGCAGGGGTTCGGTGCGGCCAATCCACTTTACCACGAACCGCTGTGAACTGGCATGCGGTCCAAACGCGGCAATCGCGAGGCAGCGGCGCTCTGGTCAAGTTGCCTGGCATTCGCCATATAACGGGGATCATGAGCACGCTCGCCAACCACAGCTTCGCCAAGATGAACGGGATCGGAAACGAGATCGTCGTTCTCGACCTGCGCGATTCGGCCGCAACCGTCTCGCCTAGCGAGGCGCGCGCCATTGCCGCGCCGTCAGGCATCCCGTACGACCAGTTGATGGTGCTGCATCCGCCGCGGGTACAGGGCACCAGCGCCTTCATCCAGATATACAACAATGACGGCTCCGAAGCCGCTGCCTGCGGCAACGGGATGCGCTGTGTGGCGCGGCAGGTGTTCGAGGAAACCGGCAAGAGCGCGCTGAGCTTCGAGACGCGGGCGGGCCTTCTGAACTGCTGGCAGGGGCCGTCGCCCGGGCTTTACACCGTGGACATGGGCGCGCCGAAGTTCGGCTGGAAGGACATCCCGCTGGCGGAGGAATTCCGCGACACCCGCTATATCGAATTGCAGATCGGCCCGATCGACGCGCCGATCCTGCATTCGCCATCGGTGGTCAGCATGGGCAACCCGCATGCGATTTTCTGGGTCGACGATATTCACGCCTACGATCTCGAGAAGTTCGGGCCGCTGCTGGAAAATCACCCGATCTTCCCGGAGCGCGCCAACATCACGCTCGCCCATGTGGCTGACCGCCAGCACATCGTCATGCGCACATGGGAGCGCGGCGCGGGCCTCACCAAGGCCTGCGGCTCTGCGGCCTGCGCCACGGCGGTGGCGGCGGCACGGCTGAAGCGGACCGGGCGTACCGTGCATATGACATTGCCCGGCGGCGAACTCACCATCGAATGGCGCGCCGAGGACGATCATGTCCTGATGACCGGCCCGGCTGCGTTCGAGTTTGAAGGCCGTTTCGATCCGGCGCTGTTCAATCACGTGGCCTGACATGGCCGTCGATGTCGTCACCTTCGGTTGCCGGCTGAACAGCTTCGAGTCGGACGTGATCCGGCGCGAGGCGGAGGGCGCCGGACTTCAGGACACCATCGTCGTCAACACCTGCGCCGTCACCAACGAGGCCGTCGCGCAGGCGCGTCAGACCATCCGCAAGCTGCGCCGCGAGCGGCCCGGCGCACGCATTGTCGTCACCGGCTGCGCGGCGCAGACCCAGACCGACATGTTTGCGCAGATGAGCGAAGTCGATCGCGTGCTCGGCAACGACGACAAGATGCGCAGCGATGCATGGCGCAACACCCGCCTCGCTTTTGGGGGCGGCGGTGAGAAAATCGCTGTCTCGGACATCATGGCGGTGCGGGAAATGGCGCCGCATCTGGCCGCGGGTTTCCAGAGCGGGCTGCCGCGTGTGTTCGTGCAGGTGCAGAACGGCTGCGATCATCGCTGCACGTTCTGCATTATCCCTTATGGCCGCGGCAATTCGCGCTCGGTCGCGATGGGGGCGGTGGTCGATCAGGTGCGTGCGCTGACCGAAGCAGGCCATGCCGAGATTGTGCTGACCGGCGTCGATCTCACGAGTTACGGCGGCGATTTGCCGGGTGCGCCGACGCTGGGAATGCTGACAAAGCAAATTCTCAAGCATGTGCCCGAGCTGAGACGATTGCGGATTTCCTCGATTGATTCGATCGAAGCGGATCGCGATTTGCTCGATGTCATCGCGACCGATGAGCGGCTGATGCCGCATCTGCATCTGTCGCTGCAGGCGGGCGATGACATGATCCTCAAGCGCATGAAGCGGCGGCATTCGCGCGCCGATGCGATCGCGTTCTGCAAGCAGGTGCGGCGGCTGCGGCCGGATATCGCATTCGGCGCGGATATCATCGCGGGTTTTCCGACCGAGACCGAAGAAATGTTCGCGCGCTCGCAGGATCTGGTCGACGATTGCGATCTGACCTTCCTGCACGTGTTTCCGTATTCCCCGCGTCCCGGCACGCCCGCGGCGCGGATGCCGCAGGTCGATGGCCGTGTCATCAAGGATCGCGCGCGGCGTTTGCGCGCAAACGGTCAGGCCGCGCTGCAAAGGCGGCTGTCGTCGGATGCGGGAACGACGCGGAGTGTGCTGATCGAAAGCGCGACGCAGGGACGCACCGAACATTTTGTTCCGGTTGCTGTCGCGGGCGGCATTCCTGGTGCCGTGCATGCTTTGCAAATCACCGGCCATGATGGTGAGCGCTTGCTCACATAAGAATACGTGTCAGCAGACGTTTTTCTGTTGTCTTCAATTTACACCGCAGTTGATGTAATGAAGTAAGCATGTCTCAAGGCTGCACTCGCAAAAGCGCGGGATAACTTTCCTGCCAGCCGCCTTCGTGGTTTCTGCAAGACCGAATTCCGCCCGAGGAGAAAATTTCATGTCGCTCGATTCCGATGTGATCGTTGATCGCCGCCGCATTCGCCGCAAGCTCACCTTCTGGCGTGTGGTTGCCGCGCTGGGTGTGATCGCCGCCGTTGTTGCGGCCGGTGTGCTGGCATCGCCGTCGGCGCGCACCGCCATTACGGGCTCGAACGCGATTGCACGGGTGAAGATCGACGGCCTGATCCGGAGCGATCAGGCGCGGGTCGAGGCGCTGGAGCGGCTTGAAAAGTCCTCGGCCGCCGCCGTGATCGTTCACATCAATTCGCCGGGCGGCACCACGGCGGGCTCCGAGCAGCTCTTCGACGCGCTGACGCGCCTCAAGGCCAAGAAACCGATGGTCGTGGTGGTGGAAGGCCTCGCCGCATCGGGCGGATATATCGCGGCGCTGGCATCGGACCAGATCATCGCGCAACAGACATCGCTGGTGGGTTCGATCGGTGTGCTGTTCCAGATTCCGAATGTGTCCGACTTGCTCAAGACCGTCGGCGTCAAGGTCGAGGAAGTCAAATCATCGCCGCTCAAGGCCGCGCCGAACGGCTATGAGCCAACCAGTCCGGAGGCGCGTGCCGCGCTCGACTCGCTGGTGAAGGATTCCTACGCCTGGTTTCGCGGGCTGGTGAAGGATCGCCGCGGCATGGATGACGCGACATTGCAGACCGTGGCGGATGGCCGCGTGTTCACCGGCCGTCAGGCGGTGGGCCTCAAACTGATCGACCAGTTGGGCGACGAGAAGACCGCTGTGGCGTGGCTCGTCGCGCAAAAGAAGGTCGGTGCGGACACGCCGGTGCGGGATTTCAAACTCGCCCCGCGCTTCGGGGACATGACCTTCCTGCGGGCGAGCGCGTCTGTTGCGCTCGATGCGATCGGTCTGGGAGCGCTTGCAAGGCAGATCGAGCGGTCCGGTGTCACGCAGGCGGTTGATCGGCTTGGACTCGATGGCATGCTCGCGCTCTGGCAACCGTCGCCTGCAAATTGAGCACGATGAATCCGGTTTCAGCGGTTCTTCACCGCATTGCGGTGAAGCGACCAACAATGGATTCCGGCGTTTGTCACGCGAATTAGCCTTGTCTCACGAGGAATTAGCGACTTGACAGTTCTAGGCTTTTTCAAGGAAATGTTAGTCGCACGTCACGGGCCCAGCACTCAATGATCAAATCCGAACTCGTTCAACGCATCGCCGAGCATAACCCGCATCTCTATCAGCGGGACGTCGAGAATATCGTGAACGCAATTCTCGATGAAATCGTTGCAGCGCTCGCACGCGGAGATCGCGTGGAACTCCGCGGTTTTGGCGCTTTTTCGGTGAAGCACCGGCCGGCGCGCGCGGGCCGCAATCCGCGCACCGGCGAGCACGTTCCCGTCGAGCAGAAGAGCGTGCCGTTCTTCAAGACCGGCAAGGAAATGCGCGAGCGGCTGAATCGCGAAGATGGAGCGGATACCGCGGCCGCGACCTGATCCGGCCGCTGTCGCCATTTTCAGCCTGCGGGTGCTCTGGATTTGCCGCGCGCTTTGTGAAGCACACAGCAACCGGGCCATCGCCTTCGCAATGAAAACAAGTCGCGAGGACGCACCATGCTCCGCAAGATTTTCAACGCCCTGGTGCTCCTGCCGCTGGCGATCCTGTTCGTGGTGTTCGCGGTTGCGAACCGTCATATCGTGACCCTGTCGTTCGACCCGTTCAATTCCAGCGATCCGGCGCTCGGTGTGTCGCTGCCGCTGTTTGTGGTGATCATCGCGGTCGCCATGTTCGGCGTGGTCGCCGGCGGCGTTGCCACCTGGTTCGGCCAGCGCCACTGGCGCCGCGCCGCCCGCCAGCAGGAGGCGGATGCGCGGCATGCCCGCGCCGAGCTGGCCGATTTGCGCGAGCAGACCCGGCTCGCCACGCGGTCCGAGGGGCAGGTTCCGGCGCTGATGCCCGGCCTGACCCCGCAATATCCGGCCATCGGGCGAGACAAGCACGGCGCGGCGTTGTAGAACCCGCCCGTCACCCCAAACCCACGGCCTGAGACGCAAGCGCCGGTCCGTGGCGGAGCACGCCAGAGACGATGTCGTTCGCAGTCAAAATTTGCGGCCTGTCCACGCGCGAGACCCTTGAGGTCGCGCTGGATGCGGGTGCCGACATGGTGGGCTTTGTGTTCTTCGAGGCCTCGCCCCGCCATGTGTCGCTGGGCACGGCCCGCGACCTCGGACGGCAGGTGAAAGGCCGTGCGCTCAAGGTGGCGCTGACGGTCGATGCCGACGACGCCACGCTGGAAAATTGCATCGAGGCGCTGCAGCCGGGACTGCTGCAGCTTCATGGCGACGAGAGCGTGGCGCGGATACGCGACATCAGGCAGAAGTTCGGCTTACCGGTGATGAAAGCCTTGCCGGTCGCGACCACGGACGATCTGACGGGTCTTCCCGGATACGCGGTCGTTGCCGACCGCATCCTGTTCGATGCGCGCGCGCCGAAGGATGCGACCCGCCCCGGCGGCCTTGGCGTGCCGTTCGACTGGCATCTGCTCGAGAACATCAGGCTGACGATCCCCTTCATGGTGGGCGGCGGACTCAATCCCGGCAATGTCGCCGAGGCGATCCGCGTCACCCGTGCCGGCGGTGTCGATGTCTCCTCCGGAGTCGAGAGCGCGCCGGGTGTGAAAGATCCCGACTTGATCCGCGCTTTCATTCGCGCCGCGCGCGAGGCGGACGATGCGATGACCCTTTCCAAGATTGCGAGCAGCGTATGAACTTGCCTCTCCCCAATTCCTTCCGCTCCGGCCCCGACGAGCGCGGACATTTCGGCATTTTCGGCGGACGATATGTCGCCGAAACCCTGATGCCGCTGATCCTCGATCTGGAAAAGGCCTATGCCGACGCCAAGGCCGACCCGGCGTTTCAAAAGGAAATGAACGGCTACCTGAAGGACTATGTCGGCCGTCCGTCGCCGCTGTATTTCGCGCAGCGCCTCACCGAACATCTCGGCGGCGCGAAGATTTACTTCAAGCGCGAGGAGCTGAACCACACCGGCTCGCACAAGGTGAACAACGTGCTCGGCCAGATCATGGTCGCGCGGCGCATGGGCAAGAAGCGCATCATCGCGGAAACCGGCGCGGGCCAGCATGGCGTCGCCACCGCGACGCTGTGCGCGCGCTTCGGTCTTGAATGCATCGTCTATATGGGCGCGGTCGATGTCGAGCGGCAGCAGCCGAACGTGATCCGCATGGAAATGCTGGGTGCGAAGGTGGTGCCGGTGCAGGTCGGTGCGCGCACGCTGAAGGACGCGATGAACGAGGCGATGCGCGACTGGGTGACCAATGTCGCGAACACATTCTACTGCATCGGCACGGTGGCGGGGCCGCATCCCTATCCGATGATGGTGAGCGACTTCCAGTCGATCATCGGCACCGAAACGCGCGCGCAGATGATGGAGGCCGAAGGCCGCCTGCCGGATTCGCTGGTCGCTTGCATCGGCGGCGGCTCCAACGCGATGGGCCTGTTTCATCCGTTCCTCGACGATCCAGGCGTTGAAATCTTCGGCGTCGAAGCCGCGGGCCATGGCCTGACCAATCTGCATGCCGCATCCATCGCTGGTGGGCGTCCCGGCGTGCTGCACGGCAATCGCACCTATCTCTTGATGGATGATGACGGCCAGATTCAGGAGGGCCATTCGATCTCGGCGGGCCTCGATTATCCCGGTATCGGCCCCGAACATTCCTGGCTGCACGAAACCGGCCGCGTGACCTATCTCTCCGCGACCGACGAGGAAGCGCTCGCCGCATTTCAGTTGCTGTCGCGGCTTGAAGGCATCATTCCCGCGCTGGAGCCTGCGCATGCCATCGCCAAGGTGATGGAGCTGGCGCCGAAACGGCCGAACGATCATCTGATGGTGGTGAATTTGTCAGGCCGCGGCGACAAGGACGTGCCGCAGGTCGGCGATATTCTGAAGGGCAAAAAGAAGTGACCACGCGCATCGACACACGTTTCGCCGAACTGAAGAAGGAAGGCCGCGCGGCCTTCGTCACCTTCGTGATGTGCGGCGATCCGGATCTCGTGACCTCGCTCGAGATCATCAAGGCGCTGCCGAAGGCAGGTGCGGACATCATCGAGCTTGGCATGCCGTTCACCGATCCGATGGCGGATGGTCCGGCGATTCAGGCGGCGGGTCTGCGCGCGCTGAAGGCCGGCGCCACGCTGAAGAAGACGCTGCAGGTGGTGCGCGATTTCCGAGCGGGCGATAACGCCACGCCGATTGTCCTGATGGGCTATTACAATCCGATCTACATCTATGGCGTCGACAAGTTTCTCACCGACGCGAAGGCCGCTGGCGTCGATGGTCTGATCATTGTCGATCTGCCGCCGGAAGAAGATACCGAGCTTTGCATTCCGGCGATGAAGGCCGGATTGAATTTCATCCGCCTCGCGACGCCGACCACGGATGACAAGCGCCTGCCAGCGGTGCTCGCGAACACATCGGGCTTTGTCTATTACGTCTCGATCACCGGCATCACCGGCTCCGCAAGTGCCGACACCGCGCAGGTGTCGGAGGCGGTGGCGCGGATCAAGCGCCATACCGGGTTGCCGGTATGCGTCGGGTTCGGCATCCGCACCCCGGAGGCGGCGCGCGGCATCGCACAGGCGGCGAACGGTGCCGTCGTCGGCTCCGCGCTGATTGATGTGCTTCGCGCATCGCTCGATTCCGAAGGCCGTGCCACGGCAAAGACGGTTCCCGCGGTGGCCGATCTTGCATCGGCGCTGGCGCAAGGCGTTCGCGGCGCGAAACAGGCGGCGGAATAGCTCTTTCTTGCCCTCTCCCCTTGTGGGAGAGGGTGCCGAACCGCATTTATGTGGTGAGGCGGGTGAGGGGTCGTGTCGGCTCTTCATTTCAGGTAAAACCCTCACCCGGCTCGCACCTCGCTTCGCGCGGTGCTTGCCACCCTCTCCCACAAGGGGAGAGGGTTGACCGTCGCGCCGACTGAGCGATGTGCATGGAGCCCAACGATGAACTGGTTGACCAACGTTGTCCGGCCGAAGATTCGCAGCATTCTCAAGCGCGAGACGCCGGAGAATCTCTGGATCAAGTGTCCGGATTCCGGACAGCTCGTGTTCTACAAGGATGTCGAGCAGAACCAGTTCGTCATTCCCGGCTCGAACTATCACATGCGGATGGGCGCGACCGCGCGGCTCAAGTCGATCTTCGACAACGAGACCTGGTACGATGTCGCGCTGCCCGAAGTGACCGCCGATCCGCTGAAATTCCGTGACGAGCGCAAGTATGTCGACCGTATCAAGGATGCGCGCGCCAAGACCGGCATGAACGATGCTGTGAAGGTCGGCTACGGCAAGCTCGAAGGCAATCCCGTCGTGGTGGCCGTGCAGGATTTCGACTTCATGGGCGGCTCGCTCGGCATGGCGGCGGGCGAAGCCGTGGTGAAGGGTCTTGAACTCGCGGTCGAGAAGAAATCGCCTTTCATCATTTTCGCGGCGTCCGGCGGCGCGCGGATGCAGGAAGGCATTCTTTCGCTCATGCAGATGCCGCGCACCACTGTGGCGATCCAGATGCTGCGCGAAGTGCAGCAGCCCTACATCGTGGTGCTGACCAATCCGACCACCGGCGGCGTCACCGCATCCTATGCGATGCTGGGCGATGTGCAGATCGCCGAGCCGGGCGCGCTGATCGGATTCGCCGGTGCGCGCGTGATCGAGCAGACCATTCGCGAAAAACTGCCGGAAGGCTTCCAGCGCGCCGAGTATCTGAAGGAACACGGCATGGTGGATATGGTCGTGCATCGCCATGATTTGCGTCCGACACTGGCGCGGCTGTGCCGGTTGCTGACCAAGGCGCCCGCCGCCGAAGGGTTTGAATCGCCGGCCGCGCCGCTGCCTGTCGATCTGCCCGCGGCCGCGTCCCCGGCGTGATGTCACCAGCGGCACAACCGTCCAAAAACCCGTCGAAGTCCTACGACGACATTCTGGCGCGTCTCGCCTCGCTGCATCCCAAGCGGATTGATCTCACGCTTGACCGGATGTGGCGCATTCTCGAGCGGCTGGATCATCCCGAGCGGCGCATTCCGCCGGTCATCCATGTCGCCGGAACCAACGGCAAGGGATCGACGGTCGCATTCCTGCGCGCGATCTTGGAGGCTGCGGGCCTGCGCGTTCACACCTACACCTCGCCGCATCTGGTGCGGTTCAACGAGCGCTTCCGTCTCGGCGAGATGGGCGGCGGCATGCTGGTGAGCGATGCACAGTTGCGCGACGCGCTCGATCATTGCGAGCGCGTCAACGCCGGCGAGCCGATCACGATTTTCGAGATCGAGACGGCTGCCGCGTTTCATCTGTTCGCGGAGCATCCGGCGGATGTTGTGCTGCTGGAAGTCGGTCTCGGCGGGCGGCTGGATGCGACCAACGTGATCGAGGCGCCACTGGCCAGCGTGATCACGCCGATCGGGATGGATCACATGGAGTTTCTCGGCGACACGCTGGCGAAGATCGCCACTGAAAAGGCAGGCATTATCAAGAAGGGCGTGCCGGTGGTTTTCGCCGAGCAGCAGCCGGATGCGGAGGCTGCGATTGAGCAGACCGCGAAGCGTATGCGTGCGCCGCTGCACGCGGCGACACAGGACTGGCATGTCAATGTCGAGCGCGGCCGGCTGGTCTATTCGGACGAACGCGGACTGCTTGATCTGTCCGCGCCGCGTCTGTTCGGGCGGCACCAGTTCGACAATGCCGGACTTGCTATCGCCGCGCTGCGTGCCATCGAGTCCCTGAAGCTGGAGCCATCCGCCTTCGAGCAGGGTATTGCGCGCGCCGAATGGCCTGCGCGGATGCAGCGGCTGACGTCGGGCGCGCTGGTCGCCTCAGCGCCGCGCGATGCCGAAATCTGGCTCGATGGCGGGCATAATCCCGACGGCGGCCGCGTGATTGCCGCCGCGCTCGGTGACCTGGAAGAGCGTGTCTCGCGTCCGCTGGTGGTGATCGCGGGCATGATGGGCAACAAGGATGCCGCCGGCTTTCTCGCCAATTTCGCCGGGCTGACACGTCATATCGTCGCGGTGAAAATTCCCGATCAGGACAATGCCATGAAGCCGGACGTGCTGGCGGATGCCGCGCGCCAGCTCGGCATGCGGGTGGAGATCGCGGCAAGTGTCGAGGCTGCGCTTAAATCGGTGGCCCGCCTCGCCTATGAGGTGCCGCCGCGCATTCTCATTGCCGGCTCGCTGTATCTGGCGGGGCATGTGCTGGCGGAGAACGGTACGCCGCCGCAATAACCGGAACGGTCAGAATGCGCCTTGCTGCCATCGCGGATGTCCACGGCAATTTTCTCGCACTTGAGGCCGTCCTTGCCGACATCCGCGCGCACGGGGTCGACAGCATTGTCAATCTTGGCGACATGGCGAGCGGTCCGCTCGACGGGCGGCGGACGATGGACAGGCTGATGGCGCTCGATGCCATTCATGTCCTGGGAAATCACGATCGCTATTTGATCGAGAAAAAGCCGGAGGATATGGGGTCGTGGGACCGCCCGGTTCACGCGCAACTCGAAGCCCGCCATCTCGACTGGCTGCGCGATGTTCCCTCGACGCGCGTCTTCGCGGATAGCGTCTATCTCTGTCACGCGACTCCATCCGATGACGAAACCTATTGGCTCGAAACCGTCCGGCCCGACGGTGCGGTTGGTATGTCGGCCATCTCGGATATCGAGAAGGCCGCGGAACACATTCCCCAATCGCTGATCCTGTGCGGCCACACGCATATTGCGCGGGCGGTGCGGCTTCGCGACGGGCGCATGATCGTCAATCCCGGAAGCGTGGGGTCGCCGGGCTATCGCGACATCGTGCCGTTCCGGCATGCCATGGAGGCGGGCTCGCCCGACGCGCGCTATGCCATCCTCGAACAGCGGGATGGGCGGTGGCATGTGACGTTCCGCCATGTGCCTTACGATCACGAAGCCATGGCAGCTTTGGCGCGACGAAACGGGCATCCCGATCTGGCGCATGCGCTGGCCACCGGCTGGATCTGCTAGCATCGCCGCAAAAGAAAACGGCCCGCCTGCGCGGGCCGTTTATCAAATCTCAAATTGAAAACGGTCAGATCAGCGATCAAACCGCTGCCGTGATCCACTGCTGCAACTTGGCCTTCGGAGCCGCGCCGACCTGGCGGGAGGCCATCTCGCCGCCCTTGAAGATCATCAGGGTCGGAATCGACATCACGCCGTATTTCGACGCCGTCTTCGGGCTCTCGTCGACATTGAGCTTCACGATCTTGACCTTGTCGCCCATGGCGCCGGCGATTTCGTCGAGGGCAGGCGCGATCATGCGGCACGGGCCGCACCATTCCGCCCAGAAATCCACCACGACGGGCCCGTTCGCGTTCAGCACTTCCTTGTCGAAATCGGCGTCAGAAACCTTACCCACACTCATGTTGTTTTGCCTCGTTGGATGAAAGGCGCGGGGCTTTTGAGAGAATCGCGCGCCGGAAACGTAGGATGAACCTAGGAATGCACCCCTGTCCGGTCAAGGCCGGTCACCGGGACGTGTTCCCTCGCCAGGCGATTGGGCTGGAGCGGGAAAATTCGCCAATTCAACGGGTTAACCGGCTTTGGCGGCGGACGAAGGCCGGTCGAGGCCTCAGGACACCAGCGATTGCAGCTCTGCGTCCAGCGCGGAGGCCGGGATTTCCATCATCGCAGCCGTTTCTGTCCACAGGAGCAGGCAGCGCACATCGTGGCCCGGATAAAGCCGCCGCAGCACATCGCGATAGAGCGCGAGCTGGCGCACATAGGCTTGCGGCGCATCGGCGACAGCGGCGGGCGGCGCATGATTGGTTTTGTAGTCGACAATCAGCACCTCGTTCGGCGTCACCACCAGCCGGTCGATCTGGCCCGACACCAGCGCGGGCGGGCGTCCGGCCCGTGGCACACGTCCCGCAACCGAAACCTCCGCGCGGCTGCCTTGCGCGAATACCGGCGCGAAGGCGGGCGTTTCGATCAGCGCGATGACTTGCCGTGCCAGCGCGATGCATTCCTCTTCGGAGAACGGTGGCTGCGCATTGCGCCGCAGGAAATCGAGCGCAGCTTTCTCGCGCCGCTCGCCTGCGACATCGGGGAGCGATTGCAGCAGCCGATGGATCAGCGTTCCGCGCTTCAAGGCGCGCTTGCGCGCGGCGCGCGTTTCGTCGGTGACAACGCCATGGCCTTCGCCTTCGCCTGGCGATGAGTCCGACGGCCGCAGCAGGATGTCGGCAGGGCCTTCCTTCGGCGCAGGTGTCCTGAGCCAGCCGGGGAACACAGGTGCTGCCGCTGCGGGTTTCTCAACAGCAGCAGGCGCGGATGGTTCGATGTCCTCGCTGCGCGAAAACCGCCGAATCGGGCCGTCCGGCGTCTCGATCGCGTCATGTTGCAGCCCCGATGCATTTAGGCCGTTCTCGATCAGCGTGTACCAGGAGACCGCCGAGCTTGTCTTGCGAGGCTGCACGCCGCCGACGATCAGACGGTCCGCCGCGCGGGTCATCGCCACATAAAGCAGGCGGCGATACTCGTCCTCGGTCTCCTCCCTCATTGCGTTTCGAGCGGTTGCGACCGAGGCCAGATCATCGTCTTTCTTGCCGGCCCACAGCACGACACCCGGTGCATCCGGCGCGGCATTGCCTTGCGGCGGCATGCGGATCAGGTTGACGCGATGCGAATCCACCGGCGACGTCGTGGTGTCGATCAGAAAGACGACTGAGGCTTCAAGTCCCTTGGCGCCGTGCACGGTCATGACGCGGACTTCATCGCGCGCGATTTCCATGTCGCGCTTTACCTCGGTGTCGGCGGCGCGCAGCCAGGCCATGAAGCCTTGCAGCGACGCGGGCGCCTTCTGCTCGTAACTCAACGCTAGTTCGAGAAATTCATCGAGGGCATCGTTGGCCTCAAAGCCCAGCCGTGCGAGGATGCGCGCGCGCCCGGTTTGACCGTCATTCTGGCCGCCGAGCAGCCAGGCGAAAAACGAGAAGGGCGTTTCCTGCGCGGCCCGCTGTTCGTAGCGCTGCAGTTGATTAAGGGTAGCGGCGATCCTGTCGTTGCCCTCTGCGTGAATGGCGAGCGCATCGCGGAGCGATCCCGCACGGCGAGACGCGAGCAACAGCAGGTCGTCATCGTCGAGGCCGAACAGTGGACTCTTCAGCGCCACCGCAAGCGCGAGATCGTCGCGCGGAAGCAGCAACGCGTCGGCAAGGTTCATCAGGTCGATGACCGCGATATGCTCGGTCAGTTTCAGCCGGTCCGCGCCGGCAACGGGAACGCCGGCGTGTTTCAGGGCCTGAATGATGGCATCGAATGCCTTGCCGCGCCGGCGCACCAGAATCAGAACGTCGCCATAGCTGACCGGTCTGCGGTTGCCCGTGGGGCCGGTCATCGTTTGCGCCGCGATCAGCGCCGCGATCTCGCCCCGCACCCGCTGCGCCAGCCGGACCTCGGGATCGGTCCTCGACACCGCATCGAGCGCAGCGGTCCAGCCTGTTCCGGTTTGCCGCTCCGAGGGCTTTTCAAGCTCCCAGAGATCGACTAGCGCGGGCGCCGCGTCGCCAAGCGCGTCGTGCACAGGGTAGCCGTTCGAGACCGCGTGGATACTCTTGAAGACCGACTCCTCACGGAACACATGGTCGACCGATTGAAGAATAGCCCGGCCGGACCGGAACGAGTGCTTGAATTCGACCGATTCAAATCTGAGCTGCGCGTCCTCAAAGCGGGCCTTGATCTCGCGGCGGCGGTTGTCGAATTCACGCGGCGCCGCGCCCTGAAACGAAAAGATCGACTGCTTTTCGTCGCCGACCGCGAAGATGGTCCGCTTGACGCCATCGCGCGCGCCCGCGCCGGAGGTGAATTCCGAGGTCAGGCGGTCGATGATCTCCCATTGCCGCGGGCTGGTGTCCTGCGCCTCGTCGATCAGAACGTGATCAATGCCGCGATCGAGCTTGAAGTGAACCCATCCGGACGAAACATGGGTCAGCAGGTGATAGGTTTTGTCGATCAGGTCATCGTAGTCGAGCAGGCCGCGCTCCAGCTTTTCGCGGCGATAGTGATTTGCGACGGCATTGGCGATCACCAGAAGCGCCTGCGTGCGGTCACGCTGGATGATGGCGCGGCGTTTGTCGATCAGGCCGGATATGCGGGTGATTTCATCCGCCGTGAGCGCGGCGAGCTGTGGCGATCTCTTGGCCAGCGCCTTGGTTATAAGGCTGTTGCGCAGCTTGTTTTTTGAGTCGAGGAAAAGGCTTAGATATTCCTCGGCCTGGACGCTCCCGGCGAGATCCGCGGCCCTGCGCAGGGTTTCGGCACGCTTTCTGTCCGTGTCGAGGCCGGTGTCGAGATGGGCCGCCACCGCACGCCATTCGCTGCGGGGCAGATAGGGCCCATCGACGATCTCGCGTTCCACATCCTCGATGCGGTCATGAAGATCGATGCCGAGTGCAAGCGCCACCTGCGCCATCGCGGTCTCGGTCGTTTTGGCGTTGTCGGACCACTTGATGAAATGATCGCGGCTCAGGCATGCCTCGCGCACCACGTCCTTGAAGGTGATGTCCGCGGCGCTGGCCATGGCGATATCGAGCGCACGCCCGGCGGGGCTTGCCGGGTTGGCGGAGGCGTCCAGCAGCACGGCCAGATTGGCCCGCTCCATCATGTCGGTCTGGTCGCGATCATCCAGCACCGAGAAATGCGCCGGTACGTTGGCCTCGAATGGAAACTGCTGCAGCAGCCGGGTGCAGAGCGCGTGGATGGTCTGCACTTTCAGGCCGCCGGGCGTTTCCAGTGCGTTGGCGAACAGCTTGCGCGCCCGCGTCCGCGTGGCGTCGTCCGGTGCCGGCGCGCCGATGCTGCGGATCGCGGCGTTGAGTTCGTCGTCGGGCATCCGCACCCAGCGCCCGAGCGTGGCGAAGACACGTTGCGCCATGTTGGCGGCTGCCGCCTTGGTAAAGGTAATGCAGAGAATCTTTTCCGGCGGCACGCCGCCCAGCAGCAGCCGGATCACCCGGCTGACCAGCACATGGGTTTTTCCCGATCCGGCATTCGCCGCGACGAAAGCGGAGACATCGGGATCCGAGGCGCGGGTTTGCAGCGCGATCACCGTGTCGGGAATGTTCTGGCGCGGGGCGCTCATTCGTCCTCCCCGCCTGTGCCGGAGGTGGACCATTCCTTGACCCGGGCAAGGTCGTCATAAGTGCCGTAACGATTGGCCCACATGGTCGCCACCACCGAAGCATAAGGCTCGTTCGCGTTCCTGAAACGCCGCGCAAGCGCGGTCAGTTCGCGCAGCGCGTCATCCGCCGCATCGTCTGGAAGCTGCGCCTGATCGCCGCGATTGGCTTTCAGGTCCAGCACGCGCTCGTCGCCCGCCGGATTGTTCCCGCTGAGCTTGACGTAAACGAGTTCGCGAACCGATCCCCCGGCGGGAATATCGCGAAAGCCGCCATTGCGCAGAATCGCGGCTTCCAGCGTGAGCTGCGGCGACAACCCGAGATACACCTGTTTGCCGGTCGGCGGGTTGCCGGTCTTGTAATCGAGCAGGGCGAAGGTCCCGTCGGCGAGATGCTCGACGCGGTCGGCGCGGGCCGAAAGCGTGAAGACGTCGCCGTCACCGAGCGGAATGCCGATTCCGCCGTCGGTTTCAGCATCGACGCGCGCAACATCCACCCGCCGCCGTGCTTCCCATCCGGCGAACCAGTCGGCGATGCGCAGAAATCTCGGCCACCACAAGGCGCGCGCCTCCGGGCGCTCCATCAGCGGCGCAAAATGCGTGGCGCCGATTTCGCGCAGGGCGTGCGCGACGTCGCCGGGCAGGGCATCCGCGAACCGCGTGGTGAACTCGCCGAGCGCCTCGTGAATCGCCGATCCCCGGTCCGCCGCCGTCAACGGCATGTCGACGGGATCGAGCGGCGTCAGCCGCAGAATACGTTTTGCGTAGATCGTGTAAGGATCGCGCAGCCAATGCTCGATTTCAGTCACCGGCATGGCGCGGGGACGAAGCGCGATGGCTGGCTTCGGCTCCGGCCGCGCGACTGGCGTGACCTTCGCCGGGCGATCGAGTTCATCGGCATAGCGGACATACCTATCGCCGCGCGCCTTGATGTCCGCCCAGAGTTCTTTTCCCGCGACGGCTTCCATGCGGTGCAGGAAGCGCGAGGCCACCGCAGGAGCGCCGCCGACCTTCGCTGCGCGCGAGAGGATCACGTCTTTCGTACCGAGCAACTGCGCAAAGTCGTGCGCGGACAGGCCGATGCGCCGTTCCGGCAGATCGAGGCCGAGCTGGTGACGCATCGGGCGGCTCAACCATGGATCGACTCGGGGCGCCGGCGGCCAGACGCCTTCCACTAGCCCGCCGAGGATCACGCGGTCGCATTCGGTCAGACGCGCTTCGAGCGGACCATAGATGCGAAGCGAGGCCGACGATTGTGGACGGCGCACGATGCGGTCGCCGAACGCGGTTTGGAACACCTCGGGATAATCGCCGATGGCAAGCGTCACGCCGCTCGGCGCCGGCACACGGTCTTCACCGGACGACTCTCCGATCTGGAGCAGATCGTCGAAGGCCTTCGACAGCGCGCCGCCATCGGAGTCCTCAAATGCGAGGAGAACACCCTTGTCATCCACGCTCAGATTCCGCAGCACCGCGTGATGGCGTGCCGCGAACTCCATCAGGTCATGAGGCTTGCCGGGCCGCAAATCTTCCAGCGGCTTGAGTGTTGTTGTCAAACCGGTGATGAGAGCGCCCACGCCATCCAGCGCGATGTCATCGAACTGCGCGCGGGGCTCGGAATAATGGATTGCGGATGGCTCCCTGCGCCTGAGCTTTCCGAGTTCGTCGCGGAAGCGTGCAAAATCGCGCGCAAGGCCTTCGCTGCCGGGCGCCGGGCGCGGTCCGCGCATCAGGGCGAGTTCGAGATCGCCGATGGCTTTGGTGAAGGCGCCTTGCGCGCGGCCGAGCCGGAACAGCGGATGCTTGAGGAGCGCCAGCAGCGCCGGCGGCGCCAGTTCGTCCGCAACGGTCTGTGCCACCAGCCGGGCGAAGATGCCCGCGGGCGTGTCCATCAGGGAATCGCCGCCGGAATCGTCGAAGGCGAGATTCCATCGGCCCAGCGAGGCCATGACACGGCGCGCCAGCGCGCGATCCGGCGTGACCAGCGCCGCCGTGAGATTCCGTTCGCGCGCCTCGCGCATGGTTACCGCGATGGCGAGCGCTTCCATCTCGGGATTGGCGGCTTCGATCAGGGTAAGGTTTTGCGTGGCGGAAGCGATGCGCTGCGTCACCGCCTTGTCGGAGAGTTGCGCATGCCACTTTTCGCTCGATGTCGCGGGGCGCATCGTCTCCGACATCAGCACCTCGCGGCCATGCGGCGCGGGCGGTGCGAGCGGTGTGACGTCCTCGCGCTTGATGCCGAATTGCTTGAGCAATCCATGAAGCGCGAATTGCGGATGGCTCCAGGCGGCGGGTGTCGCGATCACATCGCCTGCCGCGACCGTGCCGCCGATCGAGTCCCAAGCCGTTTGATCGAGATCGGTGTCGAGGCCCGGCAATACCACAGCGCCCTGAGGCAATTGCGCAATCGCATGCAGGAATTTTGCGGTGGCAGGCATCGAGCCGGTCGAACCTGCCGCGATCACCGGTCCTTTCTGGCTGGCCTTGAGCCGGCTCGCTTCCATCGCGATCAACAGATCGCGCCGGGCCGCCGGCTCGATGCGGCCGATCTGCGCCAGATGTTCCGGCCAGTTGTCCTTCGCGATTTTCAGGAAAGCCAGGGTGTGCTGCCAATAGATATCGAGTTCGTCAGGAACGATGTTGCCCAGCGCATCCCAGCCGACGCCGCGCGTCACCATGTCGTCCATCAAGCGCGCAAGGTCGCCCGCCAGCGCAAGCGTCGATGCGGGGCTTCCGACCACAAGAGACGCCGGTTGCCGTTTAGCCCAGGCGGCGACGAGTTGCGCCAGTGTCAGGCGCCGGTCGAGGTCATCCAGTCTTGGCGGCAGAAGCGCCGCTTCCGGGCCGCCGAGTTGTCCATCGTCGGAGAATTCCAGTTCATCCTCGTCAACGCTGCCGAGCGCGACGATGCGCGGCAGAACCACGGCATCGCTCTGCAGCACGTCGAGAAACACCTCACGCGCCAGCCGGCCCGCGCGCCGCGTCGGCAGATAGAGCGTGGCGTCGGCCAGCCGTTCGGGATTGGCACGCGCGTCGAATCCCGCGACCAGCCTGCCGTCGACAAGCGCCGAAATCACCGTGTGAAGAAACGGCGCAGAGGGTGGGACGTTGAAAACGCGCATGCAGGGTCCGATTCGGGATCGGCATCATGGCACGGGCGGATGGGGGGAGGGAGTCTTTACGCCACGCTGGCCAGCAGGGCCTCTTCCGCGGCGCCGACCGCATCCGGCGTGCCGACATGCATCCAGGTGCCGTCGAGCCGCAATCCGAACAGCCGTTCCTGCTCGTTGGCGGCGTCGAACATTTTCGTCAGGGAGAATTCGCCGGCCGGCGCATTGCTGAAAACCGCCGGCGAGATGATCGCCGCCCCGGCATAGACGAACGGCACCACCTGATGCTCCTTGCGCTTGCGCAAGGCGCCGTCCGTCAGCATCGCATAGTCACCCGCGCCGGAATAGCCGATGCTGTTCGCCGTCGGCGCCATCAGCAGCAGGATATCCATCCGCGCCGGATCGAAGGCGTCGGCAAGACGCAGCAGATTGGGATGGACGCCGTCGATCCACATCGTGTCCGCGTTGAGGTGATAGAACGGCGCGTCCCCGAGCAGCGGCAGCGCCTTCACCACTCCGCCACCGGTGCCGAGCACCATCTCGCGCTCGTCGGAAATGATGACGCGCGGTGAGGTGCGGTCCTTGACGTGCTGGATGATCTGATCGGGAAGGTAATGCACATTCACCACGGCGGTGGTGACGCTGGCCTCGGCGAGCCGGTCGAGGACATGATCGAGCAGCGGTTTGCCCGCGACCGGCACCATGGGCTTGGGCATCTTGTCGGTCAGCGGCCGCATGCGCGTACCGAGGCCGGCGGCGAGAACCATGGCTGAAGCGGGATGGACGGGCATTGATGTCTGTCTCAACGGCGGGCGGCGGCGCGCCGGGGGCGCGTTTGCGGCAACTCATGAATGCCGAGTATAGCATCCGAATCGGCGCGGCGCGCCGTGCGGTTCAGGCTGTAATCACACTTTGTGACGGCGGTGCGACTTCTGGGCCGGCTGCGGCCCGATGGCGCGCATCAGACCTCGATCACCTGCGAGCCGCTGGGGCGTCGGGCGGATTTCTTCTTCTCCGGCTTGAGGAAGCCCGCACCGATCTGTTCGCCGTTGACCCAGGAGAGTTCGCAGCGGCGATAGGCGAGACCGGTCGACGAGAGCAGCAGAAAAAATTCCTTGAGGTTCAGGCCCTCGACCGATCCTTCCACGGTCAGCTTCGCGCCGGTCTCGGAAATATCCTCGACCAGGCAGTTCCGGCGCCATGTTCCGTCGATGCCCATCAGGTGAGCCGCAAAACCACGCTCGAAAACCACGCGATCGCCTGCACGCCGTTCCGCCATGAATCGTACTCCGCTCGCTCATCCGCCGCGCAGCAGGGCTGCGCAGCACAGTCGTCGGAACCGAAAATACGGGAGTGCTGGCTAACAACCGGTAAAAACAACCGGTCAAATGGCGGCTTCGGTCAGGCCGCGGGGGGCGGGACGTGAGCGATGCACCACTCGCGGAAAATTTCCAGCGAGGGATGCGCGAGCGCCCGGTTCAGGTAGGTCCAGACCCGGGGCTGGTGCCGCAGATATTGCGGCTTGCCGTCGCGTCGGTTCAGACGGGCGAAGGTGCCGAGCAGCCGTGTGTTCCGTTGCGCCGACATGATCGCATATTGCCGGGCGAAGGCCGCGGGATCGAAGCCGGCATCGGTGGTCCTGCGCACCTTCACGTAGCGGGTCAGCATCGCAAGCTCGATGCTTTCGGGAACGTCGATCCGGGCATCCTGCAGCAGCGAGACGAGGTCGTAGGCGGCCGGGCCCATCACCGCGTCCTGGAAGTCGAGCAAGCCGACGCGCCGGGTACCCTTCCGGTTCTCCAGCCAGATCAGGTTCGGCGAATGAAAATCGCGCAGCATCCAGGTTTTCGGCGCATCCGCGAGTTTGGCGAACAGGTCATTCCAGATCAGCAGGAAATCCGCCTGCATGTTGCTGGTCAGCGTTACGCCCTTGTCGGGCAGATACCATTCCGGCATCAGCCCGACCTCGATCATCATGGCATTGTCGTCGAACGGCGGCACGGTGTAGTCGCGATGCGGCGCGAGCGGCAGCACGTCCGGCAATTGTTCTTGATGGAGTTCCGCCAGCATATCGACCGCCGCCTGATAGCGCTCGGCGACAGGTTTTGGCGGATCGCCGGCGATGAAGGTGTCGCGGCCAAAATCCTCGATGATGAGAAAGCCTTCGTCGAGATCGGCATGATGTATCGCGGGCGCCGAATAGCCGCGCTCGCGCAGTCCGTTGGCGATGGCGACGAACGGCCTGACGTCTTCCGCGAGATGGACTGCCTCGCTGTAGGATTTTCCGTCATAGAGCGCCGGTCCATCCGGACGGCGCGGCGAGTTCATCAGGATGGTGGTCTGATCGTTTTTCGTCAGCCGCGCGTAGGAGCGCGTCGATGCGTCGCCCGGCATACGCTGACGCCTCGCATCGAGGCTGCCCGACAATTCGAGAAAGCGGCGCAGCGCCGCGAGCCGTTCAACTTTGGTTTTAAGCCTGCCATATCCGGTGATCTCGGCTGCACGCGCGCCGGTGCCGAGCGACGGGCGATGACTGAGCGCGATGTCGATGCGGTCCTGTGGCAACATGTCCGGTGCGCGCTCCGGCCATTCGATCAGCGCCACCGTGCCGTCCGGCAGCGGCGACAGTCCGATCTCTTCCAGTTCGTCCGGATCGGCAATGCGATACAGATCGGCATGCAGCAGCGGGAACGACGGCAGATCGTAGGTTTGCGCCAGCGTGAAGGTGGGGCTTGGCACTTCCAGGTTGTCATCCTGCGCGAGATAACGGATCAGCGCGCGGGCCGCTGCGGTTTTTCCTGCGCCGAGATCGCCAGACAGGGTGATGACATCGCCGGCATTGAGCAGTAGCGCGAGATCGGCCATCAGATGACCGGTGGCGGCCTCGTTGGCCAGCGCGGTGTGGAATGTCGCGGGATCGCTCATTCAGCGGCGTTGCGGAAGGTCTGATCGGCGGGGAATTCGCATGTCACCGTCGTGCCCTTGCCGACGACGGAGTCGACATAGACTTTGCCGCCGTGCAGCTCGACGAAGGAGCGCACCAGCGACAGGCCGAGACCCGCGCCGCGATGGCGCGACCCGTTGGCATGGCTCTCGAACCAGTCGAACACCTTGTCCTTGACCTCTTCCGGAATGCCGGGGCCGGTGTCAGACACGGAAAACACGACGCTGGCATTGCTGCGGCGGGCGCGGAGCACGACCGTGCTGTTCGGAGGCGAGAAGCCGACCGCATTCGCCAGAAGATTATAGAGAACCTGAACGATGCGGCGTTCGTCGGCGACGAAATCGCCGATGGCGGGATCAATCTGGACATCGAGCCGGATGTTCTCGCGGGCAAGACGGTCCTGAATGCCGGCGGTCGCTTCCTCGACGGTCTTGCGCAAATCGACCGGCCCGAGATTGAGCTTCATCGCGCCCGCATCAATGGTGGCGAGATCGAGAATGTTGTTGCTGATGGCGAGCAGCGCGTCGGTCGAGGTGGTGATGTAGCTGAGATATTCGCTCTGCTTCGCGGTCATCGGCCCGGTCGACGGATCGCCGAGGAAATGCGCGAAGCCGATGATCGAGGTCAGCGGCGCGCGCAGCTCGTAGGACATGTGATGCACGAAGTCGATCTTCATCTGATCGGCGGTCTCGAGCGCTTCGTTGCGCTCGCGCAAGGCGCGCTCGACATTCACGGTGTCGGTGACGTCCTGGAAGGTCAGCATGGTCGCGCCGTCGGGCAGCGGCATGGTGGTGCAGTCCAGCACGCTGCCGTCCTTGCGTTCGAGCCGCAGCGGAACCGGTGAGCGATTGTCGATGCCGGTGATGGCGCCGCGCAAGGTCTGCCATGTGGTGTCGTCGTCGAACAGCGGACGGCACCATTGTTCGATGGCCTCGATATGCGGCTGCTGCGCCAGTTGCTCCGGTGACAGTTTCCACATCCGCGCGAACGGCGGATTGAACAACTGGGCGCGGCCGTTGCTGCCGAACACGGCGACGGCTTCGGCGAGGTTGTCGAGCGTCTCGCGCTGGACGCGGATCAGGCCGTCGTTCTGCCGTGCGAGCTTGAGGCTTTCGGTGACGTCGTCGAAGAGGTAAGTGACGCCGCCTTCCGGATTGGGCGTGGTGACGACACTGAGCGCGCGGCCGTCCGGCAGATACCAGGTGTCTTTCGCAGGCTCGATGGCGCGGTAGGCCTCGAACAGTTTGTTCTTCCAGGCACGGAAATCTGTCTGTTCGGGAATCTTGTGGGCGACGCGCAGCCGATCCAGCACGCTCGAATCGTCAGGATTGTCGTCGAGGAAGGCGCGATCGAGGTCCCACAGCCGGCGATAGGAATCGTTGTAGAAGGTCAGCCGCCGCGCCGCGTCGAACACCGCGACGCCGGACGACAGTTGATCCAGCATGCGGCGATGCGCGTCCGCCATGCGCTCCAGCGCCGCGCGCAGGTTGGCAGATTCGGTGGCATCGACGGCGATTCCGGCGCTGCCGCCCGCGACATTCAGCGCGCAGATATCCAGAATACGGCGCTGGCCTCCGGTGACGACCGGCACGCGGGCCTGAAAGGCGTTGGTTTCGGCGAGCGCCTTCGCCATGCTGGCGCGATCCTCATGATCCAGCAGTTCGAGGTTGCGCTCGATGGCGTCGGCAACGGAGCGTGCGTCGGTGGCCTGCGCATACGCGGCGTTAGCGAAGCTGAGGACACCGTTGCCGCGGCGGGCCCAGACCGGAAGCGGCACCGCCTCGGCAAACGACCGCAGCGCGCCTGTTTCTTCCATCAGGTGATTGTGCCGGATGTTGAGCGCAGCGAGTTCCATCCGCACGCCGGACAATTCGCGAATTCGCACAATGGCTTGTCCGCCGATGGCGCGTCCCATCGCTTCGATGGTGCGGCCGGTTGCGGTGGACAGGTTGAGCTGGAAGCCTTCTCCCGCCTCGCGCAAATTGTCGATGGCATGGTCCATCGTCAGCGCCTGCTCCGGAAGCAGCCAGCTTCCGAAGGCGAGTATCCGCTGCGGATTGAACGGGTCGGCGCCCTGCGGCATCAGCATCGCCACATCGCCGCTGATATCGGGCCGCTCGTCGCCCGCGGCCCATGAAATCAGCACCTGCGGTTCAGCGAACAGCAGGGCGCGGAAGCGGTCCGCCTCCAGTTGCAGGGCCTGGTTGTCCGCCAGCAGGCGCGCTTCCGTGTGCGCGGCGCGCAGCCGCGTCCGCATCAGCAGGATGGCAGCGACCACCGAAAAACCGAGAACGGCCGCGGCCACACTCAGCGCCGCGACCTCCTGCCGGTCGATATGGGACAGGAGGGTGAGCGCGTGGCCGACGAAATCATCGCGCGCGAAAGCGGGTGCGATGCCGGTCAAAGCCGCCGCACCGAGGCCAACCGCGCCTGCGCGCACAATCGAAGTGCACGACAGCAAGGTCCGCCGCATCCCCTCGATCACGCCTGACATGATCTATCCCAACTGCCGCACACGAATCGAACGACAATATCCTCAACAGGACTCGCCGGGTAAGAGTCCAGACCGTGAACGTGAATCGCGCCGCGAAATAATGACCACGCGAGCGATGGTGCGATGCGATTCGCGGCTCGATCAGCGTCCGGTGGAACCAAATCCGCCGCCGCCGCGATCGGTCGGCGGCAGCAATGTGACCGCCATGAGATGTGCCTGCGCCACGGCGGCGATGACAAGCTGGGCGATGCGCTCGCCGCGCCGGATCGTGAACGGTTCGTCGCCGTGATTGATCAAAAGCACTGAAACTTCGCCGCGATAATCGGCATCCACCGTGCCCGGCGAGTTCAGCACGGTGACGCCGTGCTTGAGCGCGAGCCCTGAACGGGGCCGCACCTGTGCCTCGAAGCCCGGAGGCACCGCGATCATCAGCCCCGTCGGGATCAGCCCGCGCTGCCCCGGCTGTATGATCACCGGCGTTTCTTCGGCAACGGCGGCCAGAAGATCGAGGCCCGCAGCATGCGCGGTTTGATAGGCCGGAAGGGCAAGACCTTCGGCATGAGGCAAGCGCTGGATTTCGACGGTAATGATGGTCATGGGAGTGCGACTCTGGGTATTGGTCCGTCATCGTGCGCGGATCACCTCTCCCCGGCGGGGAGAGGTCGGCGCGTAGCGCCGGGTGAGGGGGGTCGATTCTCTCATTAACATCGACGCCCCCTCACCCCAACCCTTTCCCCGCCGGGGAGAGGGAGCGCATCGCATGCGACTGAAGCATGTGCCGACGGCGCACGATCAGGAGGGAATTCATTTCAATTTCTGGCCGCCTGAATTGCCCCTGCGATCGTCGCGACAAGCGCGTCGGCGACCTCCTCTTTGGTCATCACCGGCCAGGAATCAACGGCAACCTCCGATTTTTTCAACGTGAGAATATGCACGGTGTTGCGATCGCCGCCCATCACGCCGGATGCGGGCGAGACATCGTTGGCGACGATCCAGTCGCAGCCCTTGCGCTTGAGCTTCGAGGTTGCGTTCTCGATCAGGTTCTGGGTTTCGGCGGCGAAGCCGATCACCAGAGGCGGGCGATTCTGCTTCAGCTTCGACACCGTGGCGAGAATGTCGGGATTCTCCACCAGTTGAAGCGGCGGCATGCCGGACGATGTTTTCTTGATCTTCTGCTCGCCTGCGTTGGCCACGCGCCAGTCAGCCACGGCGGCAGCGAAGATCGCGATGTCGGCGGGCAGTTGCGCTTCGACCTGCGCCAGCATATCGCGCGCCGATTCCACGCGAATGACGCGGACGCCGGCTGGATCGTCGAGATCGACCGGGCCGGACACCAGAGTTACATCTGCACCGGCGTGCGCGGCAGAAGCTGCGATGGCAAAGCCTTGTTTGCCGGACGAACGATTGGCGATGTAGCGCACCGGATCAATCGGCTCATGGGTCGGGCCGGCGGTGATGAGGATCTTCTTTCCAGCAAGCGGGCCGGTGGCGGGCGGACGCAGAATGGCGTCGGCCGCGGCTGCAATTTCCAAGGGCTCCGACATGCGGCCGATACCGGCTTCATTGGCTTCGGCCATCTCGCCGGAATTCGGCCCGATGAAGGCCACGCCATCGCGCGCGAGCTGCGCGACGTTGCGCTTGGTCGCGGCGTTGGCCCACATCAGCGGGTTCATCGCAGGCGCCGCCAGCACCGGACGGTTGGTGGCGAGCAGGATCGCGGTGGCAAGATCGTCGGCATGGCCCTGCGCCATTTTCGCCATCAGGTCGGCGGTCGCGGGCGCGACCACGATCAGGTCGGTGTCGCGGGCAAGGCGGATATGTCCGGCGTCGAATTCGCTCTGGGCATCGAACAGGTCGGTGTAGCAGCGCTCGTCCGCCAGCGCGCCCGCCGTCAGCGGGGTGACGAACTGCTGCGCGGCGCGGGTCATGACGCAGCGGACATGGATGCCGCGCTCCTTGAGGCGGCGGATCAGGTCCAGCGCCTTGTAGGCCGCGATGCCGCCGCCGATGATCAGTGTGACGCGCGGCTTGTCTGTCGCAATATGCGGACGCAGCGGCCTATAGGCTGACTTCACCTCGGGAGCCTTCAGCGCTGTCCCGCCGCCCGGCCCGTCCGTCGCCGCGCGCAAAATCATCCGCACCTCGTCCTCGACCGAGCGCCCGGCCCGGGCCGCGCGCAGCCGGAGGCTGGCCTTGAGGTCGTCATCGAGTTTGCGAACGGTCAGACTGGCCATGGCGGGTCCCCTGAACTTATCGGTAGACCCTATCAAATGATATCATTGCAATCAATTGCATGACAGCAATGCCATCACTGGCGGATGCTCCAGAGAATTCCGAGGAATGTCAACGCGATGACCCACAGGGCGAGGGTCTGCCAGCGGTTGCGTTTGGCCTCGGCCTTGCCGATGGCCTCGACCGTTTCGGGCGATAGCACCAGCCCGTCGCGAGTCATGGCGTCGAACTGGTTGAGCACCGCCACCGATCGCGCGGCGATGGTCGGCAGTCCCGCCAGCACCTTGCCGAGATCGCCGGCGCCATGGACCATGCCCTCGATCTGGCCGACCGGGCCGAGGTTGCGTGCGATCCATTCGCGCACCACGGGATCGGCGGTGGTCCAGATATCTAGCTTGGGATCGAAGCCTCGCGCGACGCCTTCGACCACGACCATGGTTTTCTGCAGCATGATCAGTTCGGGCCGCGTGCGCATGTCGAACAGGCCGGTGACTTCCAGCAGCAGCGACAGCAGCTTCGCCATCGAGATTTCATCGGCGGCGCGGTTGTGAATCGGCTCGCCGATGGCGCGGATCGCCTGCGCGAAATTCTCGACCGAATGATGTGCGGGCACATAGCCCGCCTCGAAATGCACCTCGGCGACGCGGCGATAGTCACGGGTGATGAAGCCGAGCAGAATTTCGGCGAGGAAACGGCGCTCCTTCGGACCGAGCCGCCCCATGATGCCAAAGTCCACCGCGACAAGGCGGCCGCTCTCGTCGACGAACAGATTGCCCGGATGCATGTCGGCGTGGAAGAAGCCGTCGCGCAGTGCGTGGCGCAGGAAATTCTGGATCACCTTGCGCCCGAGATCCGGCAGGTCGATCTGCGCGGCTTCGAGCTTGGCGCGATCGTTCAGCGCGATGCCGTCGATCCATTCCATCGTCAGCACATGATGACTGGTGCGGTCCCAGTCCACCGTCGGCACCCGGAAGTCCGGATCGTCGCGGGTATTCTCCGCCATCTCGGAGAGGGCCGCGGCCTCGAGCCGCAGATCCATTTCCATCGCGACCGAACGCGCCAGGGTATCGACAATCTCGATCGGACGAAGCCGCCGCGCTTCTGCCGAGACGGCTTCCATCTGCCGCGCGGCGAACATGAAGTCGCCGAGGTCGCGGCGGAATCGTCCACCGACATTCGGCCGCAGCACCTTGACCGCAACAGTCTTGCGGACGCCGTCCTGCTCGATCTCTGCGCGATGCACCTGCGCGATGGACGCGGCGGCGACCGGCTCGCCGAAGCTCGCAAAGACCTGTGCCACAGGCTTGTCGAAGGCGTCTGCAACCACAGATTCCGCCTGCGCCTGCGGGAACGGCGGTAAACGATCCTGCAGATGTTCGAGATCGCGCGCCATGCCGACGCCGACCACATCGGGCCGCGTGGCGAGAAACTGTCCGAGCTTGACATAAGTGGGGCCAAGCCGCGTCAGCGCGCGCGAGAGCTTTCCGCTGGACGCCGCGCCGCGCCGCTCGATCAGCCGCGCCATGCGCACGGCAAACTGTGCCTGCGGCGGCATGGCGGACGGATCGGCGAAACCGAACACGCCTTCCCGCGCGAACACATAGCCGGCGCGCGCCAGTCTCAGAATGTGAGTGAGCGCAGAAATCACAAGCGCCAGCCTGAATGAAGCGCGACAATGCCGCCGGACATGATGTCGTATTTGACGCGGGAGAATCCCGCGGCGCGGATCATGTCCGCGAAAGCATTCGGTTTCGGAAACTGCCGGATCGATTCGACCAGATAGCGATAGGACTCGGCATCGCCGGTGACCGCGCGCCCGAGCTGCGGAATCACATTGAACGAGAACAGGTCGTAGATTTTATCAAGGCCGGGGACATCGACCGACGAAAATTCCAGACAGAGGAATCGCGAGCCGGGCTTGAGCACACGATATGCTTCGCTCAGGGCGAGCGGAATGCGCGGTACGTTGCGGATGCCGAACGCGATGGTGTAGGCGTCGAAGCTCCTGTCGGGAAAGGCGAGCGCTTCGGCGTTGCCTTCGACAAACGAGACCTGATGATCGAGATGCCGGGTCTCCGCGCGCTCGCGGCCGACAGCCAGCATTTCGGTGTTGATGTCGCAGACGGTGGCCTGAAATCCGTGGCCCGCCGCCTTGGCCGCACGGAAGGAAATATCGCCGGTGCCGCCGGCGACATCGAGCAGCGCGAACGGCGCATCGGAGCGCGGCGGATTGAGCGCGGTAATCATCGCCTCTTTCCAGAGCCGGTGCATGCCGCCGGACATCAGGTCGTTCATCAGGTCATAGCGCTTCGCCACGCTGTGAAACACCTCGTTCACCAGCGTCTGCTTCTCGCCAAGCCCTACATCCCGGAAGCCGAAATGCGTCGTTTCGTCAGGCCGTTCCATACTCAATCAATCCAGGCGGTTTTCGCAGCGGGACCATAGCCTGCCGCGCTCGCCTGCGCTACATACCATCCTGAAGCCGCGGGGGCAGTTGATGTCGCGTCTTTTCAGGGTTAACGAGCAAGTTGCGTTAGGGGATACCTATGCCAATCGCGTTCAGCCGCGTCATCCCGAACCTGAGAATATTCGACGTCCGTAAGGCGCGCGAATTCTATCTCGACTATCTTGGCTTCACGGTGGATTTCGAGCATCGCTTCGATCCGGACGCCCCGCTGTTCATGGCCATCTCGCGCGGCGGAATCCAGCTTTACCTGAGCGAACATCACGGCAGCGGTTCGCCCGGAGTCCATATCAACATCGATACCGTGGGTCTTGCCGAGTATCATGCCGAACTGGCGGCGAAGGGATACAACTACATGCGGCCAGGCCTCGAAAAGCAGTTTTGGGGTGCCACCACCATGACCGTGTACGATCCGTTCTCCAATCACATCATCTTCAGCGAAGAAGACAAGACGCCGGCATGATTGCTTCCCATGCCTGAACTGCCGGAGGTTGAGACTGTTCGCCGTGGATTGCAGCCGGTGATGGAAGGACAGCGGATCGCGCACGTCGAGACGCGCCGCGACGGCCTGCGGTTTCCGTTCCAGAAGGATTTCGTATCCCGGCTCGAGGGCCACGTCGTGGCGGGGCTGGGCCGCCGCGCCAAATACCTGATGGCCGACATGGACAGCGGCGACGTGCTGCTGATGCATCTGGGGATGTCCGGTTCATTCCGTGTGATGCTTCCGGAGGGCGAAAGCACGCCGGGCGATTTTCACTATCCGCGCAGCGAAAACCGCACCCACGATCATGTGGTGTTTCACATGGCCTCGGGCGCGGTGATCTCGTTCAACGATCCGCGCCGCTTCGGCTACATGAAGATCATTCCGCGTTCGGAGGTTGAAGTGGAGCCGCTGTTGCGTGGTCTCGGTCCCGAGCCGCTGGGCAACGAATTCGATGCCGCGATGCTCGCGCACGCCTGTGCCGGAAAGAAGACGTCGCTAAAAGCCGCGCTGCTCGATCAGCGTGTGGTTGCCGGCCTCGGCAACATCTATGTCTGCGAGGCGCTGTTTCGCTCGCACCTGTCGCCGAAGCGGCAGGCCTCGACACTCGCCGACCGAAAGGATGCGCCGACCGATCACGCCAGGCGTCTCGTCAGTTCAATTCACACTGTCCTGAATGCCGCGATCAAGGCCGGCGGCTCGTCGCTGCGCGATCATCGCCAGACCGATGGCGAGCTTGGCTATTTCCAGCATTCGTTTCTGGTTTACGACCGCGAGGGCGAGCCCTGCAAGACGCCGAAGTGCGGAGGCACGGTGAAGCGGTTCACGCAAAACGGGCGATCCACCTTCTGGTGCCCGGTTTGTCAGAAGTGACTTTATAATTTATTGGAGCGATCGCGCTTTTGCACAAAGTTTCAAAGTGTCGTGCCCGCGCAGGCGGAGACCCATACTCCCTGTAATTGATTCTAGAGTGCGATAGCGGAAGTTCTTGTCAAAACGAGAGTGTGGTGGTTATGGGTTCGCGCCTGCGCGGGGACGATCATGAATTGAGTTCGGGTTACTTCCGCACGCACACCAGCCGCAGCACGGACGCCTTTGCGTTAGATGGGCCTGACGCGATCGTCACGCCCTTGGCTTTCAGGAAATCGCGCACCGCATCGGCTGGCACAAGCAGCGCCTGTGCGGGCAGTGGTGTCCCGGCGGGACCCGCCACCACAGCAGGCTTGAGCCGTGCCAGACCGGCGAACTTGCCCTCGCTGTCGATGGCGGCCGCGCCGGAGAAACCGAGAGCGGGTTCGGGCGACAGAGATGTCTCCGCGCCTGATGCAGTTGCTGTCGCCGCAACGGCAGTCACTGCGTTGCGTCCGCCCTGGTTCTGCGGATCGGCAATGCCGGTAAGAGTGACGCTCGGCTTGGCCGGGCCGCTGCCGGCGATCGCAAACGGCTTCAGTCCGCTGGCGCCATAGATGCGCAGCAGCGCCAGTTCGCGCGCTTCGTCATCGGCGACGCGGGTGGCGTTGCCATGGCCCGGCACGGCGATGGTCATGCAGCCTTCGGTCATCTGCCGGTCCGCGACGATAGCGCCGTCGGCGCTGACGACGATGCCGGTGGAATACTCCACCTTCTTGCGCGGCGGTGGACCGGCCTGCGCCGCGCCACCGGGGAACGGGTTGTAGGCGCTCGACATCGCCACCGTGACCGGGGTCATGGTGCCCTCGGTGGCCTGATCGTAGAGGATCGTGAGGGTGCGGACTTCATCGCCGCGTGTCTGGCCGCGGATGTAGAATTTCTTCAGGCCCTGCATGCCCGAGAGCACGAAGAAATCCGGCTTCACCACGCTGTAGGCGGTCTTGCGTGCGTTCAGTTTCTTTTCATTTGCGGCGACTGTTGCGGTGGTGGCGCCCGCTTCCTTGCGGCGCGCAAACTCGATCTGGATCGTGCCGGTGGCGGAGGACCATTTGGTGCCGTTCACATCGCTGACGATCAGCGGCACCAGCTTTGACGGCAGGCCGATGCGGGCGCCGCTGGTTGCGTCGGTCATGATCTTCCAGCCGACATTGTCTTGCAGTTTCCTGGCCGCCGCACCCAGCGTGCTGCGTTCCTGTGTGTTCAGGACGCCGGTTTCTTTTGCGCCGTGATCCTTCTGAAAGGCCTTGATGGCCGCCACCATGCGGTCGCTGGCCTCGCCGTTGATCGCGCCGTTGTAGAGGCTGATCCAGGCGAGATCGGACTGGATCGCAAGCCGCTCGGCCTGCTCCATGGCCTTGGCGGTGTCCACAGGGGCCTGCACGCCCGGGCGGATCGGCACCGTCGCAACGGATTTTGGGCCGGTATGCGCCGGGGCCTGTTTCGGCGGCGCCGGCTGCTTGGCGGCGGGGGCCTGTGCGAAGGCGGAGCCGGGCAGGGCGGTCAGGGTTGCGGCGATCACGACGAGCGGCAACTTCATGATTGGTCCCGTAGCTGGTAATAGGCACACTTAAGCATAGATGATTTGTCCGCGACAGCGGAGCAGCGGTTCAATCTGGGCTGGATATAAATGCAGGATGGCGGCTCCAAGCCGGCATCAACACGGAACGACAACAGGCATGCTGACAACCGAAGAACTGGAGCGCTACGCGCGCCATATCGTGCTGCGCGAGGTCGGCGGTCCCGGTCAGGCCGCGTTGAAGGCGGCGCGCGTGCTGGTGATCGGCGCCGGTGGCCTCGGCGCGCCGGTGCTGATGTATCTCGCAGCAGCAGGCATCGGAACGCTCGGCGTGGTCGATGACGACACGGTGTCGCTGTCCAACCTGCAGCGCCAGATCATCCATGCGACGCCGGATGTGGGGCGTCCGAAGGTGGAGAGCGCGGCGGACCGGATTCGCGCGCTCAACCCGCATGTCATGCTGCGCACCCATGCCGTGCGGCTGAACGCGGCCAATGCTATCGACATTCTCGGTGACTACGATGTGGTGGTCGACGGCTCCGACAATTTCTCCACGCGCTATCTGGTGTCGGACGCCTGCTATCTGGCGAAGAAGGCGCTGGTCGCAGGCGCGCTCGGTGTGTTCGATGCCTCACTGACCACGATCCGCGCGCACGACAGGGACGCGAACGGCAATCTCAACCCGACCTACCGCTGCCTGTTTCCGGAAGCCCCGCCGCCAGGCACCACGCCGACCTGCGAGGAAGCGGGCGTGCTCGGTGCGCTGGCCGGTGTGCTCGGTTCGATGATGGCGCTGGAGGCGATCCGCGAAATCGTCGGTTTCGGCGAAAGCCTTGTCGGACGGCTGGTGATGATCGACGCGCGCGCGATGCGGTTCGAGACGCTGCGTTATGCACGTGATCCGTCAAACCCGCTCAATGGCGATACGCCGGTGATCAGGGATTTGAGCACACACAAGTAGCAGGTCGATGTTTCCGTCGCGAGGTCCGCGTTTCAACCACGATGTCGTCCCCGCGAAGGCGGGGACCCATACTCCCTGGAGGGAAAGACGTGTGGGATTGTTTGTTTTTGAAATCGCAAATGTTAGGGGTTATGGGTCCCCGCCTTCGCGGGGACGACGAGAGATAAAACCCGATCGGTTGCAGACCAGACGCGTAACTACGCCACCCCCGGCAGCACGCGGTCCGGCGGTTTGTGGCCGTCGAGGAAGGTGCGGATGTTGATCATCACCTTCTCGCCCATTTCCACGCGGCCCTCGATGGTGGCCGAGCCCATATGCGGCAGCAGCACGACCTTGCCGGCCTTGGCGAGGCGCACCAGTTTCGGATTCACCGCAGGCTCTTTCTCGTAGACGTCGAGCGCTGCGCCGGCGATCTCGCCGTCCTCGATCAGCTTGGTGAGCGTGGCCTCGTCGATGATTTCGCCGCGCGCGGTGTTGATGATGTAGGCATCCTTGCGGATCAGTTTCAGCCGCCGCGCCGAGAGCAGATGGAATGTCGCCGGCGTGTGCGGGCAGTTCACCGAGATGAAATCCATCCGCGCCAGCATCTGGTCGAGGCTGTCCCAATAGGTTGCGCCCAACTCCTCCTCGATCTGCGGGGCGACCGGGCGGCGGTTGTGATAGTGAATCTGCAGTCCGAAGGCGTGGGCACGGCGCGCCAGCGCCTGCCCGATACGGCCCATGCCGATGATGCCGAGCCGTTTGCCGCCGAGGCGATGGCCCAGCATCCAGGTCGGCGACCAGCCCGGCCAGTCCTTGCCCTCGGTGAGGATCGAGGCGCCCTCGATCAGGCGGCGCGGCACCGCCAGCAGCAGCGCCATGGTCATGTCGGCGGTGTCTTCGGTCAGAACCTTCGGTGTGTTGGTGACCATGATGCCGCGCGCAAGTGCCGCAGCCACGTCGATGTTGTCGACGCCGTTGCCGAAGTTCGCGATCAGCTTGAGGCGGACATCGGGCTGACCCAGAATTTCGGCGGTGATCTGGTCGGACACGGTCGGAACCAGAATGTCGGCGGAGCGGACGGCTTCGGCGAGCTGGGCCGGGGTCATGGGGGTGTCGTCGAGATTGAGCCGGGTATCGAAAAGCTCGCGCATGCGCGTTTCGGTGCTGTCAGGCAGCTTTCGCGTGACCACCACCAGAGGCTTTTTCTTACCCGCAACCATTCTCCAGAGGCCCCTCGATGTTGAGCGGATTCACCGTTCCGGATGCTTTGATCCGGCCGTTCAGTCGACATTAACCGGCCTGTCCGAAGGTAGGCATTCGTCGCCGGTCCGGTGAGCTTTTCGCAGCTTTTCAGGTGCTTGGCCCGTGGACTCTCTCTAGCAGAAGGCCGGGCCAAGACAAGAACCCAGGGCTTTGAGCCGTCGAGGTTCCTGAACGCGCGGGTCTCCCGGAGGGGAAGCGGTGTGGGGCCGCGCAAGGGAATTTGTGATGGGTTTTGTTCGGAATTTCGCCTCGAAGAGTGCCTTGGGCTGCGCGATCTGGGCGGCGGCCTGCGGGGCAGGTCTTGCCGCCAACGCGCCCGGCACGGCAAGCGGCCTGCCGGTGCCGCGATACGTCAGCCTCAAGTCCGACCACGTCAATGTCCGCGCCGGTCCCACCAAGGACCAGGATGTGACATGGATCTACACCCGCTCCGGGCTTCCGGTGGAAATCACCGCGGAGTTCGAGAACTGGCGGCGGGTCCGCGATTCCGAAGGCGCGGAGGGGTGGGTTTACCACTCGCTGCTGTCGGGCCGCCGCACAGCCGTCGTCACCATGAAGAAGAAGGACGATCTCGCGCCGATCTACGACCGCGCCGATGCCACCAGCGCCGTGGCGGCGAAACTGCAGGCCGGCGTCGTCGCCACCGTGAAGCGTTGCAACGAAGGCTGGTGCCGGATCGCCGGAAACGGCTTCGACGGCTGGATCGAGCAGCAGCGGCTGTGGGGCGTCTACGCCGATGAAAAGGTGAACTAGCCCGAAACCCAAGACCTCATGGTGAGGAGCGAGGCGCAGCCTCGCGTCTCGAACCATGAGCTTTCTGTCCAGCCTTCATCCTTCGAGACGCGCGCAAAAGCGCGCTCCTCAGGATGAGGGCATCCATCCAAATGACGATCAGGGATTTCTCAGCGCTTCTTGCGCAGCCGCACGACCATGTCGACGCGGGCGATCTCGTAGCCTTCCGGCACCTGCGGCATCTTCTGCAGCATCAGGTGCTGATCGGGAATATCGACCAGCTCGTGGCTGCCTTCCATGTAGAAGTGATGGTGGGCGCTGGTATTGGTGTCGAAATAGGTCTTGGTGCCGTCGACGCTGACCTGACGCAGCAGGCCGGCTTCGGTGAGCTGGTTCAGCGTGTTGTAAACGGTGGCGAGCGACACAGGCACCTTGGCGTGGGTCGCTTCCTCGTAGAGCATTTCCGCGGTCAGGTGGCGTCCGCCCTTGCCGAACAGCAGCCAGCCGAGCGCCATGCGCTGCCGGGTCGGACGCAGGCCGACCGACTGCAACATTTCGTTGACGTCATGCCACGGACATCCGGTGAGCGCGGGCGCATGACCGTGGTGGCCGTGCGGGTCCTCGTGCTTGGTCTCGGCGATCACAACGTCATCCATCAGGTCACTCATACGCATGGGGCAGCGCACATCCGCCCGCCAAAAGGGGTTTGTTGTGCTGAAGTATAGGAAAGGATGCAGTTACATGCAAGTTTTTCGCAACTGGAAGCCTTTGAAACAGGGTAAAAATGGCCCCGAATCGGGCGGTTAGGACCACTTTGACCCCAGGAAAGCCTATGTTAGAGGTCCGGCAACGCTGCCGCAGGACCGGCATGCCAAAACCAAGGGACCGAAATGAAAGACCGCCAGAACAGCTATGCCTACGAAGAGCTCCTGGCCTGTGGCCGGGGGGAGCTGTTCGGGCCGGGCAACGCCCAGTTGCCCCTGCCGCCCATGCTGATGTTCGACCGGATCACCGACATCAACGACAATGGCGGCGAATATGGCAAGGGTCTCGTGCGCGCCGAACTGGATGTGAAATCGGACCTCTGGTTCTTCGGATGCCATTTCAAGGGTGATCCCGTGATGCCGGGCTGTCTGGGTCTCGACGCGCTGTGGCAAATGGTCGGCTTTTTTCTCGGCTGGTCCGGCGGGCCGGGGCGGGGCCGCGCGCTCGGACTGAGCGAGCTCAAGTTCACCGGTCAGGTTCTGCCGAACGTCACCAGGGTCGTGTACACTATCGACGTGAAGCGCGTGATGCGCTCCAAGCTCTGGCTGGGCATCGCTGACGGAACGCTGTCGGCCGATGACGAGATCATCTATCGCGCCAAGGATCTGAAGGTCGGCTTATTCCAGCAGGATGCCCCATTGCAGCCGGGAACGTGATGCAGAGTCGGGGGGCTCACGAGAACTGAGCTTCGGAATTGCCGGACAAGATCCCGGCGCGGGCAGGCGAAGGCGCTGATTTCAAGAGCGCAGCAACGAAGGGCGAGGAAACATGCGGCGGGTTGTGGTCACGGGGATGGGCATCGTCTCTTCCATCGGAAACAACACTCAGGAAGTGCTTGCGAGCCTCTACGATGCCAAGCCGGGCATCACCCATTCGGAAGATTACGCCAAGCTCGGTTTCCGCTCGCAGGTGTTCGGCCGGCCGACGCTGAATCCGGCCGATGTGGTCGATCGCCGCGCGATGCGTTTTCTCGGCGAGGGCGCGGCGTGGAATCACGTCGCGATGGAGCAGGCGATCCGCGACGCGGGGCTGGACGAATCCGACATCGTCAATCCGCGCACCGGTATCATCATGGGCTCGGGCGGTCCCTCCGCGCGCGCCATCGTGGATGCCGCCGACATCACCCGCACCAAGGGGCCGAAGCGCGTCGGTCCGTTCGCCGTGCCGAAGGCAATGTCCTCGACCGCCTCCGCGACGCTCGCGACCTGGTTCAAGATCAAGGGCGTGAACTATTCGATCTCGTCGGCCTGTGCCACGTCCAATCACTGCATCGGCAATGCCTACGAGACCATCCAGGTCGGCAAGCAGGACATCATCTTCGCGGGCGGCTGTGAGGATCTCGACTGGACCATGTCGGTGCTGTTCGACGCCATGGGCGCGATGTCGTCGAAATACAACGACGCACCGGCCACGGCCTCACGCGCCTATGACATGAACCGCGACGGCTTTGTGATCGCAGGCGGCGCGGGCGTTCTCGTGCTTGAAGAACTCGAGCACGCCAAGGCGCGCGGCGCGCGGATTTACGGCGAGATCGCTGGCTATGGCGCGACTTCGGACGGTTACGACATGGTCGCGCCGTCGGGCGAGGGCGCCGAGCGCTGCATGCGCATGGCGATGTCCACCGTCAACACCGGGATCGACTACATCAATCCGCATGCGACATCGACCCCGGCGGGCGATCCGCCGGAAATCGGCGCGATCCGCGCGGTGTTCGGCGCGGGCGACAAGTGCCCGCCGATCGCGGCGACCAAATCGCTGACCGGGCACTCGCTGGGCGCAACCGGCGTGCAGGAAGCGATCTATTCGCTGCTGATGATGAACAACGGCTTCATCTGCGAGAGCGCGAATATCCAGGAACTCGATCCGGCGTTTGCGGACATGCCGATCGTGCGCAAGCGCATCGACGGCGCCAAGATCGGCGCTGTGCTCTCGAATTCCTTCGGCTTCGGCGGAACCAACGCGACGCTGGTGTTTAAGCACGTCGATGCCTGATGCCATCCGTCTCCTCTCGCTGGCTCGGCGTACCCGCATAAGGCGCGCAGGGACATTACAACCGTTTGAATTGGATTTTGCATGATTATCGAACCGCGCGTGCGAGGATTCATCTGCACCACGGCGCATCCTGCCGGCTGCGCTGCGAACGTCCGTGAGCAAATCGACTACGTTCTCAAGCAGGGCGCTCTCGTTGAGAGTCCCAAGCGTGTCGCCGTGCTGGGCTGTTCGACAGGCTACGGCCTCGCGAGCCGCATCGTCGCGACGTTCGCAGGCGGGGCCGATACCATCGGCGTGTCGCTGGAGCGCGAGCCGACGGCAACGAAGACCGGCAGCGCCGGCTGGTACAACAATCGCGCGTTCGAGATCGAGGCACGGAAGATCGGCCGCTCGCCGGTGACGCTCGAAGGCGACGCGTTCTCCGACGAACTGAAGCAAAAATTCATCGAACAGGTGCGTGAGAAGTTCGGCCAACTCGATCTGCTGGTTTACAGCATGGCCGCGCCGGTGCGCACCGATCCGGTGACCGGCAAGACCTATCGTTCGGCGATCAAGCCGCTCGGCGAGCGCATCGAGATCAAGACTCTCAACACCGAGACCGGCGAAGTCTACGAGACGGGATTGATTCCTGCGACCGAGGAAGAAACCATTGCGACGGTCGCGGTGATGGGCGGCGACGACTGGAAGCGATGGATTGATCAACTCGCGGACGCGGGCGTCCTCGCGCCGGGCTTTCAGACGCTCAACTACACCTATATCGGCAGCGAACTCACCTGGCCGATTTACTGGAAGGGCACGCTGGGCCGCGCCAAGGTCGATCTCGACCAGAAGGCGGAGGCGATCCGCAAACGGCTTGGACCGGATGCCGCGCGCGTCGTGGCGCTGAAAGCCGTGGTCACGCAGGCCAGCTCCGCCATTCCGGTGGTGCCGCTTTACGGCACGGTGCTGTTCAAGGTCATGAAGCAGCTCGGGCTTCATGAAGGATGCATTGAGCAGATCGACCGTCTGTTCCGGACGCGCCTTGGCAAGAACGCCGAACTCGACGATGAACAGCGCATCCGCGTCGACGACTGGGAGCTGTCGCCAGCGGTTCAGACCGAGGTGTCGCGCCGCTGGCCGCTGCTGTCGACGGAGACAATGGACGAACTGGCGGACCTTGAAGAATACCGCAGCCAGTTCCTGCGCCTGTTCGGATTCGGCATCAAGGGCGTGGACTACGCCAAGGATGTCGATCCGCGCGTCGTGCCGGAGTGAATGATTAGCTAGCTCTTTATTGAATCAGGCGGGCTCTCGTTCAGCCCACCTCTCCCGTGGGGAGAGGTCGACTTCGCGTGAGCGAAGTCGGGTGAGGGCGTAGAATCTATCGAGAGATTCGATCCCCCTCACCCCAACCCTCTCCCCGCCGGGGAGAGGGGGTGCGCCTCGAATGCCGCGATCTTCCGTCAAAATGCGAATGCCTCAGGTCATCCCATCGCAAGCGTTTGCGCGCGCTCGAACGCCGGGCGCGCGGCGCAGCGGTCGAGATAACGGTCGAACGCCGGACGCGACGGCACCATCTTGAACGAGCGCACCGCGAAGTTCAGCCCCGAACCGATGGCGATGTCCGCGGCGGAGAATTGTTCGCCGAGAATCCACGGGCCTTCCTCCAGCGCGGCTTCCAACACATCGAACACGCGCTGCGCATCGCCCCAACCGGCGGCGACCGGGTTCAATTCCATCTTGGTGGCAATCTGGGCGATGGCAGGCTCGATACAGCCCGGCGCGAAGAACAGCCAGTAGAGATACTTGGCGCGATGGGAGTCGCCGAGTTCTGGCGCGAGCCTGGCCTGCGGATAGCGCTCGGCGACATACGCGCAGATCGCGGCGGCCTCCGCCAGCGTCGCATCGCCGTCCGCAAGGGCAGGAACCTTGCCCATCGGATTGACCGCAAGGAATTCCAGCGTGCGCTGCGAGCCTTTGTGAATGTCGATCAGCACGCGCTCGTACGGAACGCCGGTCTCTTCCATCAGCCACAGCGTGGTGAACGAGCGTGTGCGCGGCGACCAGTAGAGCTTCATCATGACCGTGCCTCCGGAGAAAGATTTTACGCTTTGTGCGGGGATTCGGAGCATGGCGCAAGCGAATCCGGCCCACACAAATCCGGCCCAAAAGAAAACCCCGCGAAAATGTCGCGGGGTTTGTTGCTTGAGCGATGTCAGACCGGCCTGCAGCGCGGGTCAGGACTTGAGATCGAAGCGATCGGCGTTCATCACCTTGACCCACGCGGACACGAAGTCCTTCACAAACTTCTCCTTCGCATCCTTGGAGCCATAGACTTCGGCGAAGGCGCGGAGCTGCGAGTGCGAACCGAAAATCAGGTCGGCGCGCGTCGCGGTCCACTTCAGGGCCTTGGTCTTGCGGTCCTTGCCTTCGTACAGGTTGTCGCCGGCGGGTGACCACTCCGTGCCCATGTCGAGCAGGTTGACGAAGAAGTCGTTGGTCAGCGTGCCGACTTTCCTGGTGAAGACGCCATGCTTCGAGCCGTTGGCATTCGCACCGAGGACACGCAAGCCGCCGATCAGGACGGTCATTTCCGGTCCCGTCAGCCGCAGCAGCGCGGCGCGATCCACCAGCGCCTCCTCGACCTTCATGAACTGCGTCTTCTTGCTGTTGACGTAGTTGCGGAAGGCATCGGCGCGCGGCTCGAGCGGAGCGAACGAGTCGACATCGGTCTGGTCCTGCGACGCATCCGCGCGGCCGCCGGTGAACGGCACCTTCACGTTGACCCCGGCAGCCTTCGCGGCTTTCTCGATCGCAACCGAGCCACCGAGAACGATCAGGTCGGCAAGCGACACCTTGCCCTTGAACGACTGCTGGATCGCTTCAAGTTTCTTGAGCACCTTGGCGAGTTCGGCCGGATTGTTGACGTCCCAGTCCTTCTGCGGGCTGAGGCGAATGCGCGCGCCGTTAGCGCCGCCACGCTTGTCGGACCCGCGGAACGTGGAGGCCGAAGCCCATGCGGTCGAGACGAGTTGCTGAACGCTCAGGCCGGAAGCGAGGATCTTCGCCTTGAGGTTCGCGACCTCCTTGTCGGTCAGCTTCTTGCCGGCCGGAACCGGATCCTGCCAGATCAGCACTTCCTTCGGCACAAGCGGGCCGAGATAGCGCGCACGCGGACCCATGTCGCGATGCGTGAGCTTGAACCACGCACGCGCGAAGGCGTCGGCGAACTCCTTCGGGTTCTCATAGAAACGCCGCGAGATTTTCTCGTAGGCCGGATCGAAGCGCAGCGAGAGGTCGGTGGTCAGCATCGTCGGGCGATGCTTCTTCGACGTGTCGAAGGCGTCCGGCACGTCGGCCGCTGCATCCTTCGCCACCCATTGTTTGGCGCCGGCCGGGCTCTTCGTCAGTTCGTATTCGTGCTCGAAGAGATTCTTGAAGAAGAGGTTGCTCCACTTCGTCGGCGTCTGTGTCCAGGTGACTTCCGGACCGCCGGTGATGGCGTGCATGCCAATCCCGGTCTCATACTTGCTCTTCCAGCCGAGGCCCTGGTCCTCAAGCGCGCCTGCTTCCGGTTCAGGGCCGACAAGCGACGGATCGCCCGCGCCGTGGGTCTTGCCGAAGGAATGACCGCCCGCGATCAACGCGACGGTTTCCTCATCGTTCATCGCCATGCGGAAGAACGTCTCGCGGATGTCTTTCGCTGCCGCGACCGGATCGGGATTGCCGTTCGGACCTTCCGGGTTGACGTAGATCAGGCCCATCTGCACCGCGCCCAGCGGTTCGGAGAGCTGACGCTCGCCGCTGTAGCGTTCGTCGCCGAGCCATGTGCCTTCGGGACCCCAGTAGAGTTCTTCCGGCTCCCACACATCGGCGCGTCCGCCGGCGAAGCCGAATGTCTTGAAGCCCATCGACTCCAGCGCGGCGTTGCCGGCCAGGATCATCAGGTCGGCCCACGAGATTTTCTTGCCGTACTTCTGTTTGATCGGCCACAGCAGACGGCGGGCCTTGTCGAGATTGGCGTTGTCAGGCCACGAGTTGAGCGGCGCGAAACGCTGCTGGCCCTGACCGGCGCCGCCACGGCCGTCGGTGATGCGATAGGTGCCCGCGGAGTGCCAGGCCATGCGGATCATCAGGCCGCCGTAATGTCCGAAATCGGCCGGCCACCACTCTTGCGAATCCGTCATCAGGGCCTTGAGGTCCTTCATGACCGCTTTCAGATCGAGCGTCTTGAATTCCCTGGCGTAGTCGAATCCCTTGTCCATCGGATCGGACAGGTTTGAATTGCGATGGAGCATTTCGATGCTGAGGCCTTCAGGCCACCACTCGCGATTGCTCCGGCCTGCCGTGTGTGCCACGGGGCATTTGCCCGCGCCCTTGTCGTCCGTCTTTGCGTCCATGGTGTCGTCTCCGCTTGTTCTGATGCTGGTTCGCGTGTTCCGGTACGGTGTCCGTCATGACTGCGGCCAAGACCCGGTGATCGGGATCACAGATGCCGTGCTGAGATGGCTGTCGCTGGCGCGACGGACGGGCGTCACCTTGAGAACTGTACGGGCCGACTTTGGAAGAATTCCAACATCAGGTCCAGTCGGTTTTTCTTTGTGCTGCGATCAATTATTCTGATGGCGTGAAGCTATCCTCACATCGCAAACAAAGCTGACCGGCAAATAGCAAAGGCGGCCCTGAAGGCCGCCTTCTCGTCTGTCGTAACCGGTCAGATCGTCAGTGTTCCGGCTTTCGCGGCGGCGTAGCGTTCGGAAATCTTCGCCCAGTTCACGGTGTTCCACCATGCCTTGAGATAATCCGGGCGGCGGTTCTGGTAGTTCAGATAATAGGCGTGCTCCCAGACATCGTTGCCCATCAGCACGCGCTTGCCATCCATCAGCGGTGAGTCCTGATTGGGGCGCGTTTCAATGGCGAGCTTGCCGTCCTTGCTGACGGTGACGAACACCCAGCCCGAGCCGAACTGACGTCCGCCCGCGGCATTGAAGTCGGCCTGGAATTTCTCGAGACCGCCGAGGTCCTTGTCGATCGCGGCGAGCACCTCGCCGTCCGGCTTGCCGCCGTTCGGCCCCATGATCTGCCAGAACATGGTGTGGTTGGCGTGGCCGCCGAGATTGTTGCGCACGGTGAATTTGATGGAGTCATCAAGCGCATTGATGTTGCCGAGAATGTTCTCGATCGGCGTCGTGCCAAGCTGCGGATGGGTTTTCGCGACATTGTTCATGTTGGCCACATACGCGGCATGGTGTCTGTCGTGATGGATTTCCATCGTTTTGGCGTCGATATGCGGTTCGAGCGAATTGGCTGCATAGGTCAGAGGCGGCAAGGTGAAGGGGCCGCTTGCAGCCGGCGCGGCCGCCTGCGCAAAGACAATGCGCGGCGCGGCGGCCGATGCGGCAACGCCGGCGATGGCGGTCATGAGATGACGTCGGGATATCGATGACATGAAAGTCTCCCTGATGTGAAGGCGCGCTTGCTGATCCGGAGCGGACGCGCAGGCCCGTGCCAAACTACGCAGCGGCCTTGATCGAGTTTTGCACGGGGTCAACGAAAAGGGGCGGCAAAATGCCGCCCCTTTGTGATCGTCACACGCGAATGTGAGAACGCTTACTCCGCCGCGGGCGCGTTCTCGGTCTTCTGCCTGGCTTCGAGGTCTTCACCGGTGGCCTGATCGACCGCCTTCATCGACAGGCGAACCTTGCCGCGATCGTCGAGGCCGAGCAGCTTGACCTTGACCTTGTCGCCTTCCTTGACGACGTCGGAGGTCTTCTGCACGCGGTTGGCGGCGAGCTGGCTGATGTGAACCAGGCCATCCTTCGGGCCGAAGAAGTTCACGAATGCGCCGAACTCCATCACCTTGACCACGGTGCCGTCGTAGATCTGGCCGACTTCCGGATCGGAGGTGATCGACTTGATCCACTTGATCGCCGCGCGGATCGATTCGCCGTTGGCGGATGCGACCTTCACGGTGCCATCGTCCTCGATGTTGACCTTGGCGCCGGTCTTTTCGACGATCTCGCGGATCACCTTGCCGCCGGTGCCGATCACGTCGCGGATCTTGTCGGTCGGGATCTGCAGCACCTCGATGCGCGGCGCATGCTCGCCGAGTTCGGCGCGGGCGTTGGTGAGCGCCTTCGCCATTTCGCCGAGGATGTGGATACGGCCGTCCTTCGCCTGCGCGAGGGCCTGCTTCATGATCGCTTCGGTGATGCCGGCGATCTTGATGTCCATCTGCAGCGAGGTGATACCGGTTTCGGTGCCGGCCACCTTGAAGTCCATGTCGCCGAGATGATCCTCGTCGCCGAGAATGTCGGACAGCACGGCGAAGCGTTCACCCTCAAGGATGAGGCCCATCGCGATGCCCGCGGTCGGACGCTTCAAGGGAACGCCCGCGTCCATCAGCGCCAGCGACGCGCCGCAGACCGACGCCATCGACGAGGAGCCGTTCGACTCGGTGATCTCCGAGACGACGCGCAGGGTGTAGGGGAATTCGTGATGCGCCGGCAGGACCGGATGGATCGCACGCCAGGCGAGCTTGCCGTGACCGATCTCGCGGCGCTTGGTGCCGCCGAGGCGGCCGGTTTCGCCAACCGAGAAGGGAGGGAAGTTGTAATGGAGCAGGAAGCGCTCCTTGTATGTCCCCGACAGCGAGTCGATGTACTGTTCGTCCTCGCCGGTGCCGAGCGTGGTCACCACCAGCGCCTGGGTTTCACCGCGGGTGAACAGCGCCGAACCGTGGGCGCGCGGCAGCACGCCGACTTCGGCGACGATCGGGCGGACCGTGCTCAGATCACGGCCGTCGATGCGCTTGCCGGTGTCGAGAATGTTCCAGCGCACGATCTTGGCTTCGACTTCCTTGAACACGTCGAGGACACGCAGCTTCTCGTAGCGCTCTTCGACGCCGTCCTTGAAGAAATGCTCAAGCAGCTTCTGCTTGACCGCGCCAACGGCGGCGTAGCGCTCCTGCTTGACCGGAATGCTGTAGGCCTTGCGCAAGTCCTGCTCGACCACGCCGAGAATTTCCTTCTCCAGCGCCTCGTTGACGGTCGCGACCAGTTCGCGCGGCTCCTTGGCGGCCTTCTCGGCGAGCTCGATGATCGCCTTGATGACCGGCTGGAAGTGCTTGTGGCCGAACATCACGGCGCCGAGCATCACGTCTTCCGGCAGTTCCTTGGCTTCCGATTCCACCATCAGCACGGCGGTGGCGGTGCCGGCGACGACGAGATCGAGGTTGGTGTCGTTCATCTCGTCGAGCGTCGGATTGAGAACAAACTCGTCGTTGACGAAGCCGACGCGGGCCGCGCCGATCGGGCCCATGAACGGCACGCCGGAAATCGTCAGCGCGGCGGAGGAGGCGACGAGCGCCAGAATGTCCGGATCGTTTTCCATGTCATGCGACAGCACCGTCACGATCACCTGGGTTTCGTTGCGCCAGCCATCGGCGAACAGCGGGCGGATCGGGCGGTCGATCAGGCGGGAAACCAGCGTTTCCTTTTCGGTCGGACGGCCTTCGCGCTTGAAGTAGCCGCCGGGAATGCGGCCGGCCGCGTAGGTCTTTTCCTGATAGTCGACGGTGAGGGGGAGGAAATCGACGCCGTCGCGCGGCGCCTTGGCGGCGACCACGGTGGCGAGCACGATGGTTTCGCCATAGGTCGCCATGACGGCGCCGTCAGCCTGACGCGCGATCTTGCCGGTTTCGAGTTTGAGTGGACGTCCACCCCAGTCGATCTCAACCGAGTGCTTGGTAAACATTGTCATTGTCTTTCATGGGTTCACGAAAGAACGGACGCCTGAAACACAAAAACCATGCGCAAGATTGCGGGACGCTGCGTGCGCGCGAGCGCGTCAGAGTCCTGCGATCCTGCCATGGTTTCTGAATTTGGAATGGCGTCCATCCTTCCGATGGTACGGGCCTCTTACCCGTTTACGCCCAGCCGCCGGATTGCTGCTGGACACGCCGCGCGGACATTCGGAAGGTCCGCGCGCTGGTCGAAGCATGACCGACCGGGTCATGCGAAAACGCGCGCAAGGATGCGCGCGCCCGGTTCCGTCAGCGACGGATGTTGTGCTTTTCGAGAAGCGCCTTGTAACGCGACTCGTCCTTCTTCTTCACGTAGTCGAGAAGCGAACGGCGCGTGGACACCAGCTTCAGAAGGCCACGGCGGGAATGGTTGTCCTTGCTGTGGGTCTTGAAGTGCTCGGTGAGGTTGGCGATGCGTTCCGACAGGATCGCGACCTGGACCTCGGGCGAGCCGGTATCACCGGCCTTGGTTGCATTCGTCTTGATGACTTCCGCTTTGCGCTCTGCGGCAATCGACATCGTCAAACACCTTCTTTGTGAACGGGACTGGCAGTCAGTCCGGTCAGGTTGAACACGCGCTTGGGGATGAGTTCGCCATTGCCAATCTCGGCGAGGGCCAGAAGCCTTCCTCCGACAGTGACATAGACTGTGCCGTTTGAAATTGGCGCATCCCGTCCGCGCAACAAAACCGCCTGGCCCCTGTGGAGCCTTGCGGCATCCGCCCGTGTGACGGCCAGTGCCGGGATGTCGTCCAGCGCGGTCTCAACGGGCAAAAGCGCGTCGGCGAGGCTGCCCTCGCCAGACGCGGCTCTATCGCACAAAGCCTCCAGATCTGCCAGCGGAATCATGTCGTCTTCGGTGAAAGGGCCGCAAATCGTGCGCCGGAGGGCGCAAATATGGCCATAACACCCCAGAATCCGGCCCATATCGCGGGCCAGCGCCCGGACATAGGTGCCCTTGCCGCATTCGGCCTCGAACACCGAGCGTTCGTTACCCTGTTGTTCCACAAGGGTTAATTCGTGAATCTCGACCGGGCGGGGCTGCAGGGGGACGACCTCGCCGTCGCGCGCCATGTCATAGGCCCGCTCGCCCTGAATTTTGATCGCCGAATACTGCGGCGGAATCTGCAAGACGGTGCCGGTGAACTGCGGCAGCAGCGCCCGGATCGCTGCCTCGGTGGGGCGATTGGCGCTGGTCTGGGTGATCTGGCCCTCGGTGTCGTCGGTGTCGCGCTCCTCGCCCCAGCACACGGTGAAGCGGTAGCGTTTGCGCCCGTCCATCACGAACGGAACGGTCTTGGTGGCTTCGCCGAGCGCAATCGGCAATCCGCCGGAGGCCAGCGGATCGAGGGTGCCGGCATGGCCGGCGCGCTTGGCGTTGAACAGGCGCTTGAGCACGGCGACGGCATGGGTCGATGTCATGCCGACCGGCTTGTCGAGAATCACCCAGCCATGAACGTCGCGGCGGTCGCGCTTCTGCTGGTTGCCGTGCTGGCGCTGTTTGCCGCCCTGCTGCTGACGCGGATCGTTATGCCGCGTGCGTTCGGCGGAAAAATTATTATCGGCAGGCGTGTTCGCATCGGCGGTTTGCGGCGCGATCAAGCGATCTGGGGTCGTCACATTCATCAATTCTGGTCCGAATCTGTCTTGAGGTCTTTTTGAACCGCGGGTGTTCTCAGTAATTTCTCGATCCGTTCCGCTTCGTCGAATCGTTCGTCAACGCGGAAGCGAAGATCAGGCGCAAATTTTAAGTTAACGCGATGCGCAACCTCGCCACGGAGAAACTTCTTGTTGCGGTCGAGTGCTGCAATCACGTCGTCGATGCCGCGTCCGCCAAGCGGCATCACATAGATGGTCGCGAGCTTGAGATCGGGCGACATCCGCACTTCGGGCACGGTGATGATGTGACCTTCGAGCGCCGGATCGTGCACGTGGCCTTGTGCAAGCAGATCGGAGACGGCATGGCGCACAAGCTCGCCGACGCGCAATTGCCGCTGCGACGCGCCGGTGCTGCCGCTATGTTGTGATTTCTTCTTCATAGAGTGCTTGCTTTCACTAGTTCAGGCTCACGCGAATCCCTCCGCCTAAAACCTTATCCTCCTCGTCAAGTTGGATTCCGACGTACCAACGAGGAATAAGATGCTCGGGCTCGCGATTCTCGATTCGGCAAGTCAGTTGCTTGCGCTGAAGAAAGACATTTGCCTCGCATGCTAGTCCTTCTGCGGAAAGAGTTTGAAGGGCGCTCAAGCGGGTGGAACCAATTGGTATCCGTGCCAACAATATCTCAGTCATTCGTGGGTCAGTTGTGGTTGGCAATTTATTCATTTCTCGCAACATCGGGTGTGCGTTGTAGAATCGCACAATCTGCATTTCTTCGCGGACGTTCAAGGCGAAGATGCCAGCTATCGCAAACAAGACCATTGCTGCGACAGCCAATAGGGCGCGCTTAAACCAGCGCATCGGGACGTTCCTTCTATTCAAGTTAGATGATCGCTACGAGACAATCACTTCTCAAGCCAACATGCCCGCGTTCCCCGCAGGCGTAACGTACATTCTGATGCCAAAGGTAAGACGTGGATGGCCGGATCAAGTCCGGCCATGACGTCTCTAGCTTTCGTTAAAAATTCACCGCGCCCTGAAGACTTGGACTTACAGGGATCGCTGAATGGTCTCCACGCGGTAGCATTCGATCACGTCGCCAACGCGCATATCCTGGTAGTTCTCGAAGGCCATGCCGCATTCCTGACCGGACTGGACTTCCTTCACTTCGTCCTTGAAGCGCTTCAGGGTCGAGAGCTTGCCTTCATGCACGACGACGTTGTCGCGGATCAGGCGCACATTCGCGCCGCGTTCCACATTGCCGTCGGTGACGCGGCAACCCGCGATCTTGCCGACCTTCGAGATGTTGAACACTTCGAGGATCTGGGCATTGCCCAGCATGGATTCGCGCAGCGTCGGCGCGAGCAGGCCGGACATCGCCTTTTTCACGTCATCCACCAGATCGTAGATGATGTTGTAGTAGCGGATTTCGATGCCGTTTCGCTTGGCGAGCGCCGCCGCTTCCTTGTTGGCGCGAACGCTGAAGCCGATGATGGCGGCGTTGAAGCCTTCCGCCAGCGTCACGTCGGATTCCGAGATGCCGCCGACGCCTGCATGCAGGATGCGGGCTGCGACTTCGTCGGTGCCGAGCTTTTCGAGCGATCCGAGGATCGCTTCCAGCGAGCCCTGCACGTCGGCCTTCACGACCAGCGGGAAGTCCTTGCGGCCCGTGGTCTTGAGCTGCGACATCATCTGTTCGAGCGAGCCGCGCATGCCGGCGCTGCTGGCCGCCGACTTCTCGCGCTTCTGGTGCGCGCGATAATCGGTGACCTGACGGGCGCGGGCTTCGTTCTCGACCACGGCGAGCCGGTCGCCGGCCTCCGGCGGGCCGTTGAAGCCGAGCACTTCGACCGGCACCGAGGGGCCGGCTTCCTGTACGGTTTCGCCCTGATCGTTGATCAGCGCGCGGACGCGGCCCATTTCTGCGCCGGCCACGATGATGTCGCCGACCTTGAGCGTGCCGCGCTGAACCAGCACGGTCGCCACCGGGCCGCGGCCACGATCGAGCTTGGCTTCGATCACGGTGCCTTCGGCCGGACGATCCGGGTTGGTCTTGAGTTCGAGCAGATCGGCCTGCAGCGCGATCATTTCGAGCAGCTTGTCGAGGTTGGTCTTGTTCTTCGCGGAGACTTCCACATCGACGACATCGCCGCCGAAGGATTCGACCTGAACTTCATGCTGCAGCAGTTCGGTGCGCACGCGCTCGGGCTTGGCATCCGGCTTGTCGATCTTGTTGATCGCGACAATCATCGGAACCTTCGCCGCTTTGGCATGATTGATCGCCTCGATCGTCTGCGGCATCACGCCGTCATCCGCCGCCACGACGAGGATGACGATGTCGGTGACCTTGGCGCCGCGGGCGCGCATCGCGGTGAACGCGGCATGGCCCGGCGTGTCGATGAAGGTGATCTTCTTGCCGCTTTCAGGCGAGGTGACCTGATAGGCGCCGATGTGCTGGGTGATGCCGCCGGCCTCGCCCGAGACCACGTTGGCGTGGCGCAAAGCATCGAGCAGCGAGGTCTTGCCGTGGTCGACGTGACCCATGACGGTGACGACCGGCGGACGCGGCGTCGTATCGGACGCATGATCTTCCGCAACGTCGAACAGGCCTTCTTCCACGTCGCTTGCTGCAACGCGCTTGACGGTGTGGCCGAGTTCTTCGGCGATGAGTTGAGCGGTGTCGGCGTCGATTACGTCGGTGATCTTGTGCATCGCGCCCTGCTTCATCAGCAGGCGGATGATGTCGACGGCGCGCTCGGCCATGCGGTTGGCGAGTTCCTGAATCGTGATCGCTTCAGGGATCGTCACTTCGCGAATGAGCTTTTCCTTCGGCTCGTTAGAAGCGTGACCCTTCAGGCGCTGGGTGCGGCGGCGGAACGAGGCGATCGAGCGCTCGCGCACATCGTCGGCGTTGAGCGCGGTCGAAATGGTGAGACGGCCGCGCTGTTTCGCCGGGCCGGGCTTCGCCGCCGGCTTCGGTGCAATGACCGGACGCGCGGGACCGCCGCCTGGACGGCGCACCATACGCGGGGCTTCGTCATCGTCGGAGCCGTCGGCGGCGACCGCTGCCGGACGTGCCGGCGTAATCGGCGCTTTCGCAGGCGCTGCCGCGGCAGCCTTCGCGGCGGCTTCGCGCTTGTTGGCTTCGCGCTCGGCGCGGGCCTTGGCTTCTTCCTCGGCGCGATGACGTTCTTCCTCGGCCTTCTTGCGGGCTTCGGCGGCTTCGCGCTCCTGCTGTTCCTTGAATTCCTTGGTGTTGCGGCGGGCGGCTTCCGCTTCCGCGGCGCGGCGCTCTTCCTCTTCACGGATGCGCGCGTCGGCGAGCGCGCTGGCGCGGGCGCTCTGTTCGTCTTCGGTCAGGGTCTGCAGCACGACGCCCGACTTGCGCGCGACAGGGCGCGGCGGCTCGGCCGGGCGCGGCGCGGGCTTCGGCGCGGCAACGGGGGCCGGCGCGGCTTCCGGCGCGGGGTCACCGGCAAGGCGGCGCTTGGTTTTCTTCTCGACCACCACCTGCTTGGTGCGGCCGTGACTGAAACTCTGGCGCACCACGCCGGTCTCTGTGCGCGGCTTCAGCGACAGAGTTTTCGTACCGACGCTCAGAGGCTTGTCGCCAGGATTCTTCGTATCAGCCATTCCACAGTCCCAATCTCGTTCGTTTGCTCGCACGCCGTGTCAGACGGCCGTGCCCTGGTTATTCTGGTCATTCCCGCCATTGTGGCCGCCATCCGTCCCCCGAAACCGGGTGAGTGTCTGGCAACGTGCGAGGAAGGTCTTGCTGGCCGGGCCCGCGAGCAGGGCAGCATGTACCACATTTGCCCGCCCAAGTGCCAAATCCAATTCATCGGTGGTCAGGACGCCGATCACGGGAAAATCGCCCGATTCCGGGCTGATTTCCCGCCTCATGGCGGCCAGTTTGCCGTTCAGCTTGCGAATTCCGTCCAAAGCACCGTCAGCAGCATGGATCAGGGCCACGGCCTGCCGGGTCTCGATCGCGCCCTCGACCTTGGAAAACCCTGAAATCACCTGTCCGGCCTTGGCGGCCATGGCGAGGGCTTCGGAAATGCCCCGGATCATCAGACGTTCGACGTCGTCAGCCAGGGTTTTCGGCACCTGAACCTCGCGCTTGAAACTGCGCGCGAACACATTGCGCCGGGCCGCTTCCGCGACTTTCTCGCGCGAAAGCGACACCCACAGGCCGCGTCCCGGAAGTTTTCGCTTCAGGTCGGCAACGATCTCTCCGGTCGGGGAGAGAACGAAGCGGATCAGGTCATCGACGCCCGCGACCTGCCGTGTGACCGCGCACATCCGCTCGGTCCCGGACTTTGTCCGGGGACCGTGATCGAGATCGGCGTGATCAGCGATGGCGAGCATGCGCGGGTCATTTCCTTCAACTCTTGCGGAACAGGGTGGTGTCCGAAAATCGCTTCATGAGTTTCGGCCTTGTTACGCGGGATTCTCTTCAGAGGCTTCCGCCTCTTCCGACGGCTTGGCGATATCTGCTTCGGTGATCCAGCCGGCGACGACGCGCGCCTGCATGATCAGGGCTTCGGCGTCCTCGCGCGACATCTCGTTCGCATCGAGAATGCCGGCGTGCTTGACGGATTCGCCATCCTTGCGTTCGGTCCAGCCGACCAGATCGTCGGTGGCCAGATCCGCAAGATCCTCGACCGTCTTGACGTTGTTCTCGCCGAACTTCACCAGCATCTTCGCGGTCACGCCGGGCACCGTCTTCAATTCGTCTTCCACGCCCAGTTCCTTACGCTTGGCTTCCAGCTCGGCATCGAGCTGTTCGAGATATTCGCGCGCACGGCTCTGCAGTTCGGCGGCGGTTTCCTCGTCGAAGCCCTCGATGCTGGTCAGTTCGCGCGGATCGACCAGAGCGAGGTCTTCCACCGAGCCGAAACCTTCGGAGGCGAGCAACTGGCCGACCACTTCGTCGACGTTGAGGGCTTCCATGAACACACGGGTGGAATTCTCGAAGTCGGCCTGACGGCGCTCCGATTCTTCCTGCTCGGTGAGAATGTCGATGTCCCAGCCGGTGAGCTGCGAGGCGAGGCGCACGTTCTGGCCGCGGCGTCCGATCGCAAGAGACAGTTGGGTATCGGGAACGACAACTTCAATGCGCTCGCGGTCTTCGTCGATCACGACCTTGGCGACTTCCGCCGGCGCCAGCGCGTTGACCACGAAGGTCGCGATGTCCGGAGACCACGGAATGATGTCGATCTTCTCGCCCTGCAGTTCGTTCACCACGGCCTGCACGCGCGAGCCGCGCATGCCGACGCAGGCGCCGACCGGATCGACCGAGGAATCGCGCGAGATCACGCCGATCTTGGCGCGCGAGCCCGGATCGCGGGCCACCGCCTTGATTTCCACGATGCCGTCGTAGATTTCCGGCACTTCCTGAGCGAACAGCTTCGCCATGAACTGCGGATGGGTGCGCGAGAGGAAAATCTGCGGGCCGCGGGTTTCGCGGCGGACGTCGAAGATATAGGAGCGCACGCGGTCGCCGTTGCGGAACACTTCGCGCGGCAGCATTTCGTCACGGCGCACGATGGCTTCGCCGCGTCCGAGATCGACGATCACGCTGCCGTATTCGACGCGCTTGACCACGCCGTTGACGATCTCGCCGATGCGGTCCTTGAATTCCTGATATTGCCGGTCGCGCTCGGCTTCGCGCACCTTCTGCACGATCACCTGCTTGGCGCTCTGCGCGGCGATGCGGCCGTATTCCAGCGGCGGCAGCGTGTCGGCGATGGTGTCGCCGATCTGCGCGCCGGGATTGGCCTTCTGCGCGTCCTTCAGCGAAATCTGGTTGGACGAGTTCTCGACTTGCTCGACCACCAGCATGTGGCGTGCGAGCTGCAACTGGCCGGTTTTCGGATGGATCTGGGCGTGCACATCGGTCTCGGAGCCGTAACGGGCGCGGGCGGCTTTCGCGATGGCGTCCTCCATCGCGGCGATCACGATTCCGCGGTCGATCGACTTTTCGCGCGCGACGGCATCGGCGATCTGCAGCAGTTCGAGTTTGTTGGCGCTGACAGCGGCCATGGCTCAGTCTCCTTCGTGGTGGTCCGTGAGGCCCGCGCGCTTTTTCTTTTCAGCGGCGAGGCGATGTTCCTTGGTGTTCTGTGGTACGGGCTTCTTCGTCTTGTTTTTCGGCTTCGGCTGAAAGCCCTTCTTCAGATCGCGCTTCTCACGCGCGCGGCGCGCATGCGCCGGAGGTTCCGGAATCGCGCCCGATTGTTCGAGCTGCTCGCGCTCGGCGTCACGGCCGCGGCGCATGGATTCGGCAATCAGCGCGTTGGTCAGGACCAGATTGGCGCTGGCGATGTCTTCGATGGGAAGCAGGACGTCGGCTTCCTGCGCCCCTTTATGATCCTTGGCGTCGTCACGCACGATACGGACGCTGTTGCCTTCCAGCCCCTGAATGGTTCCGCGGAAACGCTTGCGGCCATCGTGAGCCGTGGCCATCTCGATTTTCACGATGTGACCGATATAGCGCTCGAAGTCAGTACGGCGGACCAGCGGCCGGTCGATGCCGGGCGATGAAATTTCCAGCCGGTAGGCACGCTGGATCGGATCGGCGATGTCCATCACCGGGGACAACGCCTTCGAGATCGCCTCGCAATCCTCGATCTGCATCGTGCCGTCGGGCCGTTCCGCCATGATCTGCACGGTGCAGCCGGCTTCGCCGGAAACCTTGATGCGGACCAGCCGATAGCCCATGCCCTGCAACACCGGCGCAGCCACCGCCGCCACGCGCGCGCCGGCGCCCGGCTCGATCACCAGGCGCGGTTCGTCAAGCAGGTCGGCATCAACGGTGAGGTCGGTCGGTTCGGTCATGTGCGGGTCGAGAAGGCTCTTGGTCTTTGCTGCCGCGTCATGCGGCTGGCGTCAGGTAATAAAAAAGAGCGGGTCCCCGGGGGTCCCACTCTCCTACGTGCGCGTATGAGAATTTATCAGTTGCGGCGGATATAGACGTTTTCGGCCTGTGCGGCAAGGGCTTCCGGGTCAGGCGGCCCGCCGGTGGAACCTGCCCGACCGGCGCCGGCGGCTGGTTTTCCGCCAAATCGCGCCATTTTGCACACCCCCGCGTAACCTTGTCAGGCCGGCATACCCCATTCGGGGGATACGGCCGTCGCGGCTAACCGTTAATTCACCCGGCGGGGCCTACAGTCCGCCCGCGTCCCGGGCGGAGCGGCCACAGCGAGGGTGGAACCGCCGTACCGGTGCGCGAACGAGATATTTATGGCCGCTGCGCTTTCGCTGATTCCGGAACTCGATGACATCGTCAAGAATGGCTCCGCGGAGAAGCGGGCAGAGGCGATCGAGCGTATCTCCAGCCTCTTTCTGCAGGGGGCTGCGCATTTCGAGACCAAACACGTCGCGCTGTTCGACGATATTCTGGTAGGCCTCGTTCCCGCCACCGAAATCGAGACCCGGGCGGAACTCGCCGAACGCCTGTCAAAACTCGACAACGCGCCGCCGACGCTGGTGAAGCAACTCGCGCGCGAAGCCGAAATCAGGATCGCGGGGCCAATCCTCAGCCGCTCGCCGCTGCTCGACGATCCCACCCTTGTCGATATCGCGCGCGGCCGGGGGCAGGAACATCTCGCCGCGATTTCGGGGCGCAAGACGCTGTCGCCGGCGGTGACCGATGTGATCGTCCGCCGTGGCGACCGGGATGTCGTGCGCAATGTCGCGGCCAACGCCGGCGCGCAGTTTTCCGAGTATGGCTATTCAGGGCTGGTCAAACGCGCGACCGACGACGGCATGCTGGCGATGACGGTCGGACAGCGCGAGGATCTTCCCGCGGCGACGCTGAAGCAGTTGCTGGCCAAATCGGTCGATGTCGTGCGGCGCCGCCTGTTCGACATGGCCAAGCCGAAACAAAAGGCCGCGATCAACCAGGCGATGATCGAACTGTCGGGCGCGCCGAAATCGCAGCCGCAGGCGCGCGATTTCGAGCCGGCGCAGCGCGCCATCCTGGCGCTGCATCATGCCGGCAATCTCGATCAGGCGGCGTTGCTCGATTTCGCCCGGCAGCACAAGTATGAGGAGGCCGTGGCCGCGCTCGCCGCGATGACGGGCATGCGGCTCAACGTGGTCAACCAGCTCATGCTGGGGGATCGTTACGATCCGGTCCTGCTGCTTGGAAAGTCGATCGGACTGGAATGGGCGACCGTGCGCGCGCTGCTCGTTCTGCGGCTTGGCCCCGGCAAGGTGCCGTCCGGCCCCGATATCGAGGAAGCGCGGATCAACTACGAGCGGTTGTCGCCGGCGACCGCGCAACGTGTGCTGACGTTCTGGCGTCTGCGCGACAAGGCCTAGGCGTTCGTTCGCTTGAAAATCAGATAGGCGGCCTTGCGTCCCTCGCGTTCGGCTTTGCGGCCATAGCGCGTCATCGTGTAGCGCGGCCAGGGCTTGCGCCAGTCATCGGCCCGCTCCGCTGTCCATGCAAAGTCTTTCGATCGCTGCATGTGCATCAGCGTCCATGAACAGTAGTCGTCGATATCGCTGACAAAACGGAATTCGCCCGCGGGATCGAGGACGCGCGACATCTGCGCAATGGTGGCGTCCTGCACGAAGCGGCGCTTCCAGTGCCGCCGCTTCGGCCACGGATCGGGATGAATGAGATCAATGCGTTTGAAACTTCCGGCGCGCGCCCAGCCCAGAAGCTCGGCGGCGTCACCCGCGAACAGGCGGATGTTGGTGATGTTGTTCGCTTCGATCAGCGACAGGATCTTCGCCATGCCGTTGATGTAGGGCTCGCAGCCGATGAAGCCGGTCTGCGGATGCGCGAGCGCCTCGGCGACAAGATGCTCGCCGCCGCCGAAGCCGATCTCCAGCCGCATCTCGTCGACCGGTGCATCGAACAGCGATGCGGGATCGGAGGCGTCCGCCGTCGCAAGATCAAGGGTGAGCCGGGGCAGCAGATGCTCCATCAGATCGGTCTGATGGTTGCGGAGCTTGTGTCCCTTGCGCCGTCCGAAGAACGAGCCGTGGCTGTGCCCGGCGGCCTGGGACGATGAAGCGATGCCGTCCGCTGACTTCGTCATCTGCCGGTCCTGGCCGTTCATCATCATGAATGGAAAATCTGGAATCGCTCCGGCTCGCGCTGCGTGACGTGTGTTCGTTCAACGCACGAGCGTGAGCTCAGGTCGGGTCGGATTGCTCGCGTGCGGCCATCTGTTCGACAAGCTCCACGATGCTGCGGCGGAGCCGGGCGTCGGTGATCCGCGGGAAGGCCCGGGTCAGCGCCAGGCCTTCGGATGTGGCAAGAAAATCCGAGACATAGGCCGGCGACTGCGCTTCGCTCAGTCCCGCCAGGGCGTTCGGGCCGGCAGGGCCGCCCTCGAACAAGAACGAGACCGGGACCTGAAGAATATCGGAAATCTGCTGCAGGCGGCTTGCACCGATGCGGTTGGTGCCCTTCTCGTATTTCTGGACCTGCTGGAATGTCAGGCCAAGCGCCTCACCGAGCTTTTCCTGGCTCATGCCAAGCATGATGCGGCGCATGCGAACACGGCTGCCGACATACTTGTCGATTGGATTGGGGGCCTTGGGCGTCATCTCAAACTCCGCGCCGGCAGGTCATCGGGCACAAATACCCGAGGCGAGACGGCGGTTTATTCGGCATACGCTGCCGCATGCCGGATCGTCAAATGCTAGTCATGCACGTGCTGAAGAATTTAGGTTACAGCGGCATTCTGACGCCCGGGTTCCATGAACGGACGCACGGCGGGCCATAGAATACGGGGCTTCAGGCTTTCGGTTTCACGCGGCGGCGGCGAAGAACGATCACGGCCGACAAGGCTACCGCCAGCGCTGCGGGAATATCCCGAACCCTTGAAAAAATCGTCGGCGCTGTCGCCTTGGGCAATGGTGAATCGAGGACGCCTTCTCTGCCAAGTTCCAGATGCGCAACGATGCGTCCCACCGGATCAATGACCGCGGATATCCCGGTGTTCGCAGAACGGACGAGCGGCAGCCCTTCCTCAACGGCGCGCAAGCGCGCCTGCTGGAGATGCTGGTAGGGGCCGGTGGAAATGCCGAACCAGCCATCGTTGGTCAGGTTGACGATCCATCCAGGACGATCCTTGCCGTCAACGATGGCGCCGGGAAAGATTGCCTCATAGCAAATCAACGGCAGCATGCGCGGCGCATTCGGAATGTTCATCGTGCGCCGCCGGTCGCCGGGAATGAATCCGCCGCGCACTTTCGTGATCTGCACGAAGCCGAGTTTCTCCATCGCCGACTGGAACGGCAGATATTCTCCGAACGGCACGAGATGCAGCTTGTCGTAGACCGACAGGATCGTGCCGTCATGGTCGATCACATAGATCGAATTGTAGGCGCGTGTGATCTGCGTTCCCGCGGGCTGATCGGGCGGACGAATGGCGCCGGTGACCAGAACCGTTCCCTGCGGCAGCAGACTGGCGATCTGCGCCATGGCGTCGGCTTCGCGCGAAAGGAAAAACGGAAAGGCGGATTCGGGCCAGATGAGAATCGTCGCATCGCGGATGCCGCTCGACTGCGGTCCGGTCGCGCGGTCCGACAACGACAGATACTTTTCCATCACCATCTGCTTGGCGGAATAGTTGAACTTCACATCCTGCTGCAGGTTCGGCTGCATCAGCCGAAGTTTGACGCCCGCCACGAGCTGCGTTGGATGCGTGTTCAGCCGGAACGCGCCGTAGAGGCCCATCGCGATCAGAACGAGGAGAGAAAGAGCGGGCGCCATCCATGGGCGGCGCGTCACGGCGGGGTCATCCGCGAGCGCGGCGGGACTTGCGAATACGGCAAGTGCGATGAACGTCAGGCCCCAGAGGCCCACCAGAGAAGCGGTCTGCGCCAGCGCAAGCGGTTCGGTCAGCGCATAACCGAAGGCATTCCATGGAAAGCCGGTGAGGACATGCCCGCGCAGCCATTCGCTGAAGGTGAGCGCGCTGGCGAGACTGAGAATGCGAAGCGCTCCGGGCACCCAGATCAATCGGGCGAGCGCGAAGCCGAGCGCCATGAACAGCGCGAGACTCGCCGGCAATCCCATCACCGCGAACGGCAGCAGCCATGCAAATGTTTCGGCATCGACAAGGAATGCGTAGCCGATCCAGTAGAGCCCCGCGGTGAAATAGCCAAAGCCGAACCACCAGCCACTGAGCGCCGCCGCTGGAATGCCGCCGAGACGTCCGGCGCCAGCGCCGTCGATCAGCCAGACCATCACAGGAATGGTCAGAAAGAGAATCGGCCAGGCGTTGAACGGCGCCATCGCGAGCGCGGAGAGCGCGCCCGCGATCCATGCGAGCGCCGCGCGCTTCCAGCCCCACGAGAGAATGATCGAGGCGATGAGCGCGCGGAACGAATTCATCGGCTGCCGGTGCTGTCGCTGGATGAGGCGGGGTTGGCGGGATCGTTGCCTTGTGCCTGCGCCGCATCGGCGGCGGCTTCGCGGCGGCGCAATTCGCGATGACGCAGGTTGGAGCGGTCCTTGTGCGTGCCGATGCGCACGCGCTTGACGCGGCGCGGATCGGCGTCGAGCACTTCGATTTCAAAGTCGCCGGGGCCGGAAATAATTTCACCGCGCACCGGCAGGCGGCCGACCTGTGTCACCAGATAGCCGCCGAGCGTGTCGACCTCCTCGCCGGCCTCGCCGGTGTCGAACTCCTCGCCCACCACGGACTGCACGTCCTCGAGGCTGGCGCGGGCATCGGCGATGAACGATCCATCGGCCTGTTTGACCACGGATGGCGCCTCGTCGCCGTCATGCTCGTCGTCGATTTCGCCGACCACCTGCTCGACAATATCCTCGATCGAGACCAGACCGTCGGTGCCGCCGTATTCGTCCACCACCAGCGCCAGATGGATGCGTGTCGCCTGCATCTGCGCCAGCAGGTCGATGGCAGGCATCGACGGCGGAACGTAGATCAGCTTGCGCATGATGTCGGCATCGGCCAGCTTCATCCGCAGGTCCACCGAGCGCAGATCGAGGCCGGCGGGAAACGGCTTCTTCCGCTTGGCGTTGACCGCGTCATCGACCTTCGCCTTCGATGTCATGAAGGCGAGCAGGTCGCGGATATGGACGAAGCCTTCGGGATCGTCGAGCGTGTCGTTGTAGACCACAAGGCGGGAATGGGCCGCGCTCTCGAACAGGCTCATCAGTTCACCGAGCGAGATGTCGCGCTTCACCGCGACAATGTCGCCGCGCGGCACCATCACGTCGGCGATGCGCCGCTCGTGCAGGCCGAGGATGTTGCGCAGCATGGTGCGCTCGACCGTGGTGAAGCTGGTTTCGTCCGGCGTGGTGGCATCGAGCACCACCTGAAGGTCGGCGCGCGCGGACCCAGCCTTCCATCCGAACAGTGCGCGCAGCGCGCGCATCAGCCAGAGTTCGGAGGAGGGACGCAGCACCTCGCCCTGCTGCACGGGCACCGGCAGGTTGCCCGGCTTTTGCGGGCCGGGACGTTCGGTGTCGGATTTGGCAGCGAGAGGTTCGGGCACTTAGTTCACCTGGTCGTCGTGCGCGTAAGGGTCGGGAATCCCGAGTTGCGCCAGAATATCGCGTTCGAGGCCTTCCATGATCTCGGCATCATCGTCGGTTTCATGGTCGTAGCCTATCAGATGCAGGAAGCCGTGTACGGCCAGATGGCTGAGATGATGCTCGAACGGCTTGTGCTCGCTGTCGGCCTCCTTGCGCGTCGTCTCGTAGGCGATCGCGATATCGCCGAGCATGCGTGGTGCGTCGTCATCGGCGGGCGCGCGCTCCGGCTGCAGCGCCGGGAAGGACAGCACGTTGGTCGGCTTGTCGATGCCGCGCCAGTTGTTGTTGAGGGTGCGGATGCCAGCATCGTCGGTCAGCATGACGGCGACCTCGGCGTCCGCCGTATCGGCGTCGACCATGGAGGCCGCGGCCTCGATGGCGCGGTGAACGATCGTCTCCGCGCTGCTTTCTCCGGCCCAGCAGTCGGCCGTGACAAGCACTTCAGTCGCGGGAAGGTTGGCGGATGTCATGGCGGCAATCGCGCGTTCAGGATTTGCCTGCATCGGGTTTCTTGGGCGGGCCTTCGTAAGCGGCGACTATGCGCGCCACCAGTTCGTGGCGGATCACGTCCTGCCCGGTGAAGCGCACCTGCGCGATGCCTTCGACGCCGTCGAGCAGCTTGGCGGCTTCGGCCAATCCCGACGGCTGGCCGTTGGGCAGATCGACCTGGCTCGGATCGCCGGTGATGATCATGCGGCTGTTCTCACCCAGGCGGGTCAGAAACATCTTCATCTGCATCGACGTGGTGTTCTGCGCTTCATCGAGGATGATCGCGGCATTCGTCAGCGTGCGGCCGCGCATGAAGGCGAGCGGCGCGATTTCGATCTCGCCGCTCTGCAGGCCGCGCTCGACCACGCGGGAGTCCATCAGGTCGTACAGCGCATCGTAGATCGGCCGCAGATAGGGATCGACTTTCTCGCGCATGTCGCCCGGCAAGAATCCGAGCCGTTCGCCGGCCTCGACAGCGGGACGCGACAGGATGATGCGATCGACTTCCTTGCGCTCGAACAACTGGCAGGCCTGCGCCACCGCAAGCCATGTCTTGCCGGTGCCGGCCGGGCCGATGCCGAACACCAGTTCATGGCGCTTCAGTGCGCGGATATAGGAATCCTGCGCGGCGGTGCGCGCGCGCACCGGACGCTTGCGCAGGTTGATTTCCTCGAATTGCGACTTCGCGGCCTTGGGATCGAACTCGAACAGCGAACCCTGCGCGATCACGGCGCGGATCGCGCCTTCGACATCGCCCTGCGCGATGTCCTGGCTGCGGATCGCCTGTTCGTAAAGCATTTCCAGCACGCGGCGTGCGGCGTCGCAGCCGTCGCGCGATCCGGCGATGGTGATGTGATTGCCGCGCGAGTCGGCGACAACACCAAGCCGCCGCTCGATCAGCGCGAGATTTTGGCCGTAAGGGCCGACCAGCGCGGAGGCGGCGCCGTTGTCGTCGAAGGCGACGACGATCTGGGCTTCGTGCGGAGTATGAACGTCAGGCTTGCGGCCAGGTGCGAGTGTCGGCGAATCCGATGCGCTTTTTGGCAAGGGTTCAGGCTCCGGGGGTCATTGCGGGCTGGGAACGCGGCGAAGCATGGGGCACGGGACCGGCCAATCTGCCGATCAGGCTGTAGCGCTCGAGGCTGTCGATGGCGACAGGCAGCACCTGCCCGATAATGTCGGGTGAGGCGATGACATGCGCAGGCTGGAGATAAGCGGTGCGGCCGACGATCTGACCCGGATTGCGCGCGGCGCGCTCGAACAGCACGTCGACCGTCTCGCCGATGGCTGCCGCATTGAATGCGGCCTGCTGGCTGTCGATCAACTCCTGAAGCCGCGCCAATCGCTCGTCCATCACCGTGGCCGCAACCATCTCCTGCATGTCCGCGGCCGGCGTGCCGGGCCGCGGCGAATACTTGAACGAATACGCGCCAGCGTAGCTGATTTGGCGGACCAGCGCGAGGGTCGCCGAAAAATCTTCCTCGGTTTCACCCGGAAAACCGACGATAAAATCCGATGAAAATGCAATGTCTTCACGCACCTTGCGGAACCGGTCGATGGTGCGGGCGTAATCGGCGGCGGTGTGCTTGCGGTTCATCGCCTCGAGAATGCGGTCGGAGCCGGACTGCACCGGCAGATGCACGAACGGCATCACGGCGGGGATGTCGCGATGGGCTTCGATCAGCGCATCGTCGACATCGCGCGGGTGGCTGGTTGAATAACGCAGCCGGAGAATGCCGGGAATTCCGGCAAGACGATGAAGCAAGCGGCCAAGCGACCACGGCTCGCCGTTCTCGCCCTCGCCATGGAAGGCGTTGACGTTCTGTCCGATCAGCGTGATCTCGCGGACGCCGTTGTCGGCGAGGCGCTTCACATCGTCGATGATGCGCGCGACCGGACGCGACACTTCCATGCCGCGCGTGTAAGGCACCACGCAGAAGGTGCAGAACTTGTCGCAGCCTTCCTGCACGGTGACGAAGGACGAGATGCCGCGCGCACGGATCATCGCGGGCTTCGGATCGGGCAATGCCGCGAATTTATCCTCGACAGGAAATTCGGTCTCGATGGCGCGGCCATCGCTGCGCGCTTTCGCCAGCAGTTGTGGCAGATGATGATAGCTCTGCGGGCCGACCACGATATCGACGACAGGCGCGCGCTGGATGATCTCGCTGCCTTCGGCCTGCGCGACACAGCCCGCCACCGCGATCCGCATCTCGCGGCCATCGCGGGCGGCGTCATCCTTGGCGGCGCGCAGCCGGCCAAGCTCCGAATAGACTTTCTCGGAGGCTTTTTCGCGGATGTGACAGGTGTTCAGGATGACAAGGTCTGCATCCTCGGCGTTGGCCGTCTCGACGTATCCTTCAGGCGTCAGTGTATCCACCATGCGCTGTGCATCGTAGACATTCATCTGACAGCCGTATGACTTGATGTGCAGCTTGCGCGGCGTGGTCATTCAAATCCTGACAGGCGGCAGTTCGGGCCGCTTTCCGGCGTTTCAGATATAGGGAAAGGCCCGCGAAATCCAGCGACCGCGCCGGGGCCGGATCGGCGAAAAACAGGCTAAATGGCTGTTATTTCATCCCGATTGAGCGTTTGCGCGGCGAGAGCGGGCAATTCGCGCATATCGTCGATGACGATTGTGGCACCCGCCGCCCGCAACCGGTTCCCGTCGCCGGGGCGGCAATGGCTGCCGCCGGTAAATCCGACCACGTTCATTCCGGCGGCGGCGGCGCCGGTGACGCCGGGTACAGAGTCCTCGATCACGAGGCATCGCGCCGGTGGCGTGTTCATTTGCGCGGCGGCGAACAGGAACAGGTCCGGTGCGGGCTTGCCGTGCGCGACCTGCATGGCCGAAAAAAGATGCGGATCGAAGTGGCCGATCAGTCCTGTGGTGCCAAGGCTCGAGCGAATGCGCGTCGGCGTGCCGGATGAGGCCACGCAAATTTTCTGCGATAGTTTTCTGAGCGTTTCGGCGATATGCGGAACGGGCGTGAGCTTTTCGCCGAACACGCGGTCGATGGTCGCACGCAATTGCGCGGTGTAGGTGTCGGGCAGAACGCGGCCGAGTTCGGCTTCGACCTCAAGCCGCGCCTCGCGCGCCGAGCGCCCGAGAAAGCGCTCATGCACCTGCGCGGCGGTGATGGTGTAACCATATTCCGTCAGCACGTCGGCATGAACGACGCAGGCGAGCGCCTCGCTGTCAACCAGCACGCCGTCGCAATCGAAGATGATGAGATCGTAGGGGGACGGCGTGCTCAAGTCTTGTCGTCGTCCCGGGTCTTCTCGTCCAGCGGGACGCAATAAAGCTCAAGCCGGTGATCGACCAGCTTGTAGCCGAGCTTGCGCGCGATCTCGGTCTGCAGCTTTTCGATTTCCTCGGAGGTGAATTCGATCACCTTGCCGTCGCGCAGATTGATGAGATGGTCGTGATGGCTCTCCGGCACCTGCTCGTAGCGGGCGCGGCCTTCGCGAAAATCATGACGTTCGATGATGCCGGCATCCTCGAACAGCTTCACGGTGCGATAGACCGTCGAGATGGAAATCTTGTCGTCGACCGCGATGCAACGCCGGTAAAGTTCCTCGACATCGGGATGATCCATGGCTTCGGCCAGCACACGCGCGATGACGCGGCGCTGCTCCGTCATGCGCATGCCGGCTGCGGCGCAGCGCTTCTCGATATCCGTATGCTTGCCCGGAGGCATGGATTTGAGGGCGGTCATGATTGTTCCCGGTGGGTGGAGACGTGTTTTGCCACCGCGAGGAGCCTACGACAAGTCTCGTCGCATGACGACGGCGTTCAATTCGGTGCCGCCGGCATCCTTGTAATACCGGTCGCGGCGGCCAACCACGCGAAACCCGGCCCGTTCATACAGCGCGCGGGCGGGGCGATTATTTTCTTCAACTTCGAGAAACACGGTTTTCAGGCCATGCCCGGCCAGATGTCCGAGATGGGTGCGCAAGAGGTCGCGCGAGAAACCGTGGCCGCGATGTTTCTGCGCCACGGCGACAGAGAGGATTTCAGCCTCGTCCGCCGCAGTGCGCGAAACGATGAAGCCGATCGTTGCGCCACCCATCCGCAGCCGGTGTGCCAGCGCGTTGCGCTCGATCAGGATCTGCTCGAACTCCTCGGTGCTCCAGCCGCGATGAAACGCCGCGCGGTGCAGTTGCGACAGCCGTGGTGCGTCGCGCAGGTTCGCAGGCTCGACCGCCGTATCGGGCCGCTTGAACAGTCGCGGGAAGAACCTGTCAAGAAACGAGGTGAGGCGCGCCATGACGGTCAACGCATATCCGGCACAACGAAGCCGGGTTTCGGCTTGGCATCGGGCGGGCGGAGATAGAACGGCTTGGCGGGTGCGGAGTCCGGGCCGGTTGCGGCGCCGAGCCAGGCGACCCACGCGATATCCGGGCCGGGCTTCGGATCGACCAGCGCAGGCGCGGGGACATTTGACGGCCAGCGATCCGCGAGGAGACGCGCGGCATTGCCGACCATGCGCAGCGCGCCGAAGCGGGCCGCCGCGAATGCATCTTCAATCGGGATGATGGCGGGCCGCATCAGCACGTCGCCATTGCCCGCGACAGCCTGAAAATAAACATGGTCGTGGCGCGCGTCGATGGCGGCCACGATCGGTTGTTCCTGTTGCTCCGCGACCAGCGGCGCGGCATAGGCCGACAGCGTGGTGAGGCCGGCCACGGGTTTGCCTGCGGCAAGGCCGATGCCGCGCGCTGCGGAAATGCCCACGCGCAGGCCGGTGAAACTGCCGGGGCCGGTGGTCACGGCGATGCGGTCGAGATCGAGATAGCTGCGGCCGGAGGCTTTCATGACGCGCGCGATCAGCGGCATCAGCGCCTCGGCGTGGCCGCGCTTCATCTCCAGCGTTTCATGCGCGAGCATGGTCTGCGTGCCGGCGTCGAGGACGGCGGCGGCGCAGTAATCCAGCGCGGTGTCGATGGCGAGAACGATCATGGCAGTGATCTAGCACCGATGGCGGTGCTCAAGGAATGCCAATTGAAGGAGATACCAGCACTATGTCATCACCGGGCTTGTCCCGGTGATCCCGATCCGTTGAGCGCGGTGCCCAAAAATCGAGATGGCCGGGACGAGCCCGGCCATGACATCTTCCGATAAGGTCAACCGATGACGAATATTACATCGGCCGGACTTCGACCACGTCCGGAATGAAGTGCTTCAGCAGGTTCTGGATGCCATGCTTGAGCGTCGCGGTGGACGACGGGCAGCCGGCGCAGGAGCCCTTCATGTCCAGATAAACAATACCTTCCTTGAAGCCGCGGAAGGTGATGTCGCCGCCGTCGCCAGCCACAGCCGGGCGAATGCGGGTTTCGAGCAAATCCTTGATGACGGCGACGGTCTCGGTGTCGGCCTCGTCGAAGAACTCTTCGGCGTGCGGCGCGTCGCCGTCCGCCACCTGTCCGTCGGCGAGCAGCGGCGCGCCGGACATGTAGTGCTCCATGATGACGCCGAGAATCGCCGGCTTGAGATGCTGCCAGTCGCTGTCGTCCTTGGTGACGGTGACGAAGTCCGAGCCATAGAAGACGCCGGTCACGCCCGGCACAGCGAACAGCCGCTCGGCCAGCGGCGAGCGCGCGGCGCTGTCGCGGTCGGTGAATTCCATGGTGCCGCTGTCGAGCACGGCGCGGCCCGGAATGAACTTCAGGGTGGCGGGATTGGGGGTGGCTTCGGTCTGGATAAACATCTGAAATCTCCGGCACATCGCCGGTTCAAGGCCGGCGCGAACGGGGTTGCGTGAAGGTGTCCTATAGCACAGATGGCGGCTGGAACAGCCCGATCAAGGGCGCATGGCGGGGGTGTTTGGAGGCGGTCGGGATAAGGGCGCTCACACTTGGTCGTCCCCGCGCAGGCGGGGACCCATAGCCACAGGGGTCACGGGGAATCGCGGTATCCTCGGCTATGACTTTCCAAACATCCTGTGCTAACGGCGATTCAGGGAGTATGGGTCCCCGCCTGCGCGGGGACGACGCGGTGTTTGTCTTACGACAGCGCGTCCAGATCGACGTCGCTGAGATTGCCCGGCACCACGGTGATCGGGATGGGGAAGGTTCCGGCGGATTTCGCCAGCATGGTGATGATCGGCCCCGGGCCTTCCGCGCCGGCGCTCGCGGCCAGAACGAGCATCGCGATGTCCACGTCCTTGTCGATGACGTCGAGAATCTGTTCGCCGGGATTGCCTTCGCGGATCACGCGCTCCGGCGTAATCGCCGCGATGCCGTTGGCGCGGCCCGAGGCGCGATCGAGCGCGGCGTTTGCGATTTCCTCCGCCTCCTCGCGCATGATGTCGGCGACGCCGAGCCATTGCTGGTTGCGGTCTTCGGTTTCGATCACACGCAGCATCACCACGCCGCCGCCGACGCGCACCGCCCAGCGGCTTGCATAATAGACCGCGCGATCACCTTCCGCGCTGTCGTCAACAACGACCAGACATTTTGGCTTGTGGCCCTGCTCGTAACTTCGCCGCTGATTGCTCATACATGCCCCGGATGATGAACCGGCGTCATGCTGCCACGCGCGAGGCCGCGCCGACAAGGCGAGAACAGACTTGACGGAACCGGATTCTGTTCGAGGCTGTGACGAAGCAGGCGGTTATTTGAGTTCGTCATGCCCGGGCTCGTCCCGGGCATCCACGTCTTGAGAATCTCGCGAAGTCAAAAGACATGGATGGCCGGAACAAGTCCGGCCATGACGATGAACTCCTTGCACCACGTCGTGCGCGTTACTTCTTCCGGATGAAACCGACGATGTCCTTCACCGCGTTCATGGTTTCGGCGGCGATGACGCGGGCGCGATCCGCGCCGTCGGCCAGCACCGCATCCACGTAAGCCGCATCCTGCGTCAGCTTTTTCATCTCGGCGCCGATCGGGCCGAGCTTGGCGACCGCGAGATCGACCAGTGTCGACTTGAAGCCGGAAAACTGTCCGCCGCCGAATTCACGCAGCACATCGCCGCGCGACTGGCCCGACAACGCCGCATAGATGCCGACCAGATTGTCGGCTTCGGGACGGCTCTTGAGACCCTCTTCCTCGCTCGGCAACGGCTCCGGATCGGTCTTGGCCTTGCGGATTTTCTGCGCGATGCCGTCGGCGTCGTCGGTGAGATTGATGCGCGAATAATCGGACGGGTCCGACTTCGACATTTTCTTGGTGCCGTCGCGCAGCGACATCACGCGCGTCGCCGGGCCGGTGATCAGCGGTTCCGGCTGCGGGAAAAACTTCTCGCCGAAATCGTGCGCGCGGATCGAGTCCGAGAAGTCGTTGTTGAACTTCTGCGCGATGTCGCGCGCCAGTTCGAGATGCTGCTTCTGGTCCTCGCCGACCGGGACATGGGTCGCGCGGTAGACCAGAATGTCCGCCGCCATCAGGTTCGGATAGGCATAGAGACCGACCGACGCGTTTTCGCGGTCCTTGCCGGCCTTCTCCTTGAACTGGGTCATGCGGTTCAGCCAGCCGAGACGCGCGACACAGTTGAACACCCAGGCAAGTTCAGCGTGTTCGGAGACCTGGCTCTGGTTGAACACGATGTGCTTCTTCGGGTCGATGCCGGCCGCGATGAACGCAGCGGTAACCTCGCGGATGTTGCGGGTAAGTTCGGCGGGGTCCTGCCAGACGGTGATGGCGTGCAGGTCCACAACGCAGTAGATGCAGTTGTGGGTGTTCTGGAGTTTCACGAAGTTGACGATGGCGCCGAGATAGTTGCCGAGGTGCAGATTGCCCGTCGGCTGGACGCCCGAAAAAACCAGTTCTTTTGCAGCCATTGTGATCGTTCCCGCGCTACCCTTCGGCAGCCGTGTTTTGATGGGCGTCTTTAGCCGTGAGGGTGCTAGTCGCGCAAGCGTCCATCGCGCAGATTGCTGATCGCTTCGCCCCAGTTCAGCACGCCGGAGAGGTCCAGCAGCAGGCCGTAGAACGAGACGCCAGCCGCCACGAGGCCGCCGAGAATGGTGATCTGGGCGGCGAAGCCGGCGGTCGCCGCCACCGGCGCCACAAAGGATTCGGCGAGGAAAAGCATCGCACCCATGATGGCGGCGCAGAGCATGATCCGCGGCAGCCGCCGCCGCGCGGTGGTGTCGATGGAGAAGCCGAAGGTGGTGCTGCCACGCCAGGTCAGGATGGCCGCGCAGGACCATGCGCCGAGCGAGATGCTGGCGGCGACGCCGCTGGCGCCATAGGGGCGGCCAAACAGCAGGCCGCAGATGACAGCGACCGCGACGCCAGAGATCGTCGCCACCAGCGGGGTTTTGGTGTCCTCGCGGGCGAAGAAGGCCGGCGCCAGCACCTTGACCAGCACATGCGCAGGCAGGCCGAGCGCGAGAATGGACAGCGCGCGCGCGGTGGCGGTGGTGTCCGCCGCGGTGAATGCGCCGTGCTCGAACAGCACCCGGATGATCGGCTCGCTCAGAAGGATCAGGCCGAGCGCAGCAGGCAGCACGAGCGCGGTGGCGAGTTCCGCGCCGCGCGATTCCGCCTGCATCAGGGCGTCGTGGTCGTTGCTCCGGATGGCGCGCGTGAGTTCAGGGACCAGCACCGTACCCATCGCCACGCCGACCATGCCGAGCGGCAGTTCGATCAGACGGTTGGCGAAGTAAAGCCACGAGACGGCGGCGGGCGAGTTCGAGGCGATGATCGCGCCGCCGACGATCAGGAATTGCGGACCGGCATTGGCGACCATGCCGGGAATGCCCTTGCGCAGGAAGCCGCGAATTTGCGGATCGAATGAAATCCGCACCGGCGTGGCGATCCCGTCGCGCCATGGCCGGCGCTGGACAAGGATCAGCATCTGCAGGCAACCAGCGACGCCGACCGCCCCGGCAATGATCGTTGCCGAGAACAGCGGATCGTGACGCCAGATCAGCAACGTCACCAGCACCACGATCATGGTGATGTTGAACAGCACCGGCGAGAACGCGGTGAGCATGAAACGATGCTCGGCGTTGAGAACGCCCATCATCACGATCGAAGGGCCGACGAACGCGAAATAGGGCATCATGAGCCGGGCATCATTGATCGCGAACCGCAGTGTCTCCTGTCCCACGAAGCCTGGCGCGAGCAGTGAAATGACGAGCGGCATCAGCGCGGTCAGCGCGAGCGCGATGACGATCATGATGAGGCTGACGGCGCCAAGCGCGCGGCCGGCGAACGCCGCGGCGGCGGCCGCTCCGTCGGTTTCGCGCACGCGCAAATAATGCGGCACCAGTGCCGCGTTCAGTGCGCCCTCGGTGAAGGAGCGGCGCGTGACATTGATGAACTGGAACGCCACCAGAAACGCATCCGCGATGGGACCCGCACCGAGCAGCGCGGCGATCAGGGCATCGCGCATGAATCCCAGCGTGCGCGAGGCCAGTGTTCCGGTCGAAACGGTCAGGATGTGGCGGATCATCGAACTATTCTGCGAGTATTCTGGGGATCACATGCTTGCTGGCGGACGTCTTGTCGTGATAGGTCGCCGGATCATTTGGCGGCCTGTTCAAGGCCCTTATTCCACCGCCTGAAATACCAGCTTTTGCCGGTTTGGCTCTTTCCCAACAGGAATATCATTAATGACCGCAGCGACATACGACGTTCTCGGGATCGGCAATGCCATCGTCGATATTCTGGCGAGGACCGAGGACAAGTTCCTGACCGAGCAGGGCATGGCTAAAGGCTCCATGGCGCTGATCGACGAGGCACGGGCGGCGGCGATCTATGACGCCATGGGACCGGCGACGGAGATTTCCGGCGGATCGGCTGCGAATACCATCGCGGGCGTCGCCAACCTCGGTGCGCGTGCGGCCTTTGTCGGCAAGGTGCGCGACGACCAGCTCGGCAACGTGTTCAGTCATGACATTCGCGCCGCCGGTGTGGCGTTCGCCACGCAGGCCGCCTCACATGGTCCGGCCACAGCGCGGTGTTACGTGCTGGTGTCGCCGGATGGCGAGCGCACCATGAACACCTATCTCGGCGCCGCACAGGATCTGTCCCCTGCCGATATCGACCCGGCGCAGATCGCGGCCTCCTCGATCATTTACCTTGAAGGCTATCTATGGGACCCGGCCAACGCGAAGGAGGCCTTCCTCAAGGCCTCGAAGATCGCGCACGAGAACAAGCGCAGCGTGGCGCTGACCCTGTCGGACGCCTTCTGCGTCGGCCGCTATCGCGACGAGTTTCTCAATCTCATCCGCGGCAAGACCGTCGATCTGGTCTTCGCCAACGAAGCCGAACTGACCTCGCTCTATCAGACCGAGAATTTTGACAAGGCGCTGACGCAGTTGCGCGTCGATGCGACGCTCGCGGTCGTCACCCGCAGCGAAAAGGGTTGTGTTGTGGTGGCGAAGGACAGGGTGACACCGGTTCCGGCGTCTCCGGTCAAGCAAGTGGTGGACACCACCGGCGCGGGCGATCTGTTCGCCGCCGGGTTTCTGTTCGGCGTCGTTCGCGGTTTGAGCCATGAGCAGTGCGGACAGTTCGGGGCGCTCGCCGCCGCCGAGGTGATCCAGCATATCGGCGCGCGGCCCGAGGCTTCGCTCAAGGCGTTGGCGCAGCAGGCCGGCTTGCCGGTCTGATCGTTCACGATTGGGTGACCCGCCGTTAACCGCGTTTTTCCTTGAAGGGTCCGGTTGCCGCATCCATATGCGAAAAAGCGCGCCGTGCGGGAACCAATCGGCCGTGGTGAATGTTGAAGCTGCTCCGAAGCAGCATCTCTCGAAGATGTGTATGAGTCACGCGCGAGGCGCGGTGGAAGGGTGTCATGATTTCGACCTGGAGCGAGTGGAAGCGTTATCCGAAGGCCGCCCGGGGCGAGACGCTGGAAGCGCCGATCGGTCCCGGCATTTTTGAGGTGAGGCACGCATCGTCCGGCGCGCTGTTCGCATTCGAGGCCACCGACAACATCGCCCATGCGCTGTCGTCGATCACCGCAGGCCCGAAATCCTTCGCGTCATGGTTCGGCAAGCGCGACCCGGTGACCACGCCCGATCTGGAATACCGGACGTTTTCGACCTCGACCCGCGAGGACGCCAAGGTCGCGGCGGAGCGGATGCTCGGGCGCCGTGAGGCGTTCATGAGCCACGTCGCCTGATCGGTATTTACCGAAAAGTCTTGCTATCGGCGCAGCGCGCCGATCATGCGGCTGGCAAAGGCCAGCCGTTCCGGCATCACCGGCATGAAATAGGTCAGCAGCTTCTGGCCAATCTGCGGATTGGTTGCGGTGATGGCGTTGAAGGCGTCGGCGCGCAGCACATAGAGAACGCTGTCGGCTTCCGCCTGGATCGTGGCGCTGCGCGGCTGGCGCGCCACAAGCCCCATCTCTCCCACGGTCGTTCTGTTGCCGAGGCTGCGTACCCGCGTCGACCGTCACGCCGACGCGGCCGTTGAGAATGAACAGCATGGAGTCGGCTGCTTCGCCTGCGCGGGCGATGATAGCGATCGCGGTGAACGTCGCCGCGATTCCGTAGGATAGATATTGTGTCAGCGGGCCGCTGAAGATCAGCGCCGAATAGGACAGTCCGGATGAAATCGTGAGAACCGCAGGCGCGGCGCTGGCGAAAATGTCGGTCAGCCACTGACGCAGTTTCAGGCCTGGACCGGAAACGGGATTGGCAGGAGAGAAGGCCACGCGGGGACATTCCATCAAATGTGCCCGTTCCGCCTGGACGGCGGCATCGCGCAGGTAAAAGAGATTTTTGTGACAATCACTGTTCGCGCGCACGTCTGCGCGGAATGAGAACAGTTGCGCGATTTCTCGCCGCAAACCGCTGGCGGCTGCCCAGGGAAAAGGCCGCGCGATCGGTCGCGCGGCCTGGCAATTCAGAGTGAGGCGAGCAAGGCCGGATCAGCGGCCTTTGAACTTGGCCGGGCGCTTCTCCAGAAATGCGCCGACGCCTTCCTTGAAATCCTCGCTGCGTCCGGCGATCCGCTGCGAGCTTTGTTCCAGATCGAGCTGTTCCTCGAACGAGTTGGTTTCGCTTTCCCAGTAGAGCTTGCGGATCAGCGACAGTGCCACGGTCGGCCCGTTGGCGAGATCGTGCGCCAGCTTTTTGGTTTCTTCGGTGAGGGCGGCGTCATCGACCACGCGGTTGACCAGTCCCCATTCCAGCGCCTTCTCGGCGGGAAGGCGTTCGCCCAGCAGCGACAATTCGACGGCACGGGCCTTGCCGATCAGGCGCGGCAGGATCCAGGTCGATCCGCAGTCCGGCACCAGCCCGATGCGGCGGAAAGCCTGCAGGAAATAGGACGAGCGCGCGCAGACGATGATGTCGCCCATCAGCGCGAAACTCATGCCCGCACCGGCCGCCGGTCCGTTCACGGAGGTGACGATCGGGCAGTGCAGGTCGCGCAGGCGGCGCAGGAAGGGATGAAATGCCGTTTCCAGCGTGGTGCCCGCGCTTTGGCGCTTGCCGCTCTGGTTGTTGCGGCCCTGAAGATTGGCGCCGGTGCAGAAGGCCTTGCCCGCGCCGGTGATGACGAGGCAGCGAACCTCCGCGCGCTTCTCTTCGAGCGTCTCCATCGCCTCCGAAAGGCCCGCGAGCATATCGACGGAGACCGCGTTCATGACCTCCTGATGATCGAGCACAAGGGTTGCGACCGGGCCGTCGAATTCCAGCCGGCAATGATTGAACTGCATGTCTTCCTCGCTTGATGGATTTGATTGATCGCTCTGTCGGCGAAATGCCGCGTGCGTTTCGCCGCGAACTATTCCGGAAACCGGCTGGGCTGTAAACGCCGCGCCCCGGCGGTGAGGCGATGTCGGACCTGCCATGCGTTGCGAATATTTATTTCGCATGGCGAAAAAGCCTCCAGGGCGTTAGGCCGGTGTTTGATTTCGTGCGGGCGATTGGCCAATGTCATGGCCAGACAAGGCATAACGGGAGTTGAAACGGCATGAGCATTTTCGATCTGAGCGGCCGCGTGGCGGTGGTGACCGGCGGCAATGGCGGCATCGGTCTTGGCATCGCGCAGGCGCTGGCGGATGCAGGCGCGACGGTCTCGATCTGGGGCCGCAATGCGGAGAAGAATGCAAAGGCGCTGGCTGCGATCACCGCGAAGGGCGGCAAGGCCGAGGCGCGGGTGTGCGACGTCACCGATCCGGCTTCGGTGAAGGCTGCGATGAAGGCCACGCTCGATGCGTTCGGCCGTGTCGATGGCTGCTTCGCCAATGCCGGTATCGGCGGCGGCGGCCGCCAGTCCTTCATCGACCGCTCGGAGGAAGACTGGCGCAAGATGTTCGCCACCAATCTCGACGGCGTGTTTCATGTCTTCCAGGCCGCCGCGCGGCACATGACCGAACGCGCCGCAGGTGGCGACGCCTTCGGGCGGCTGGTGGCGACATCGAGCATGGCGTCATTGTTCGGCACCGCCCGCAACGAGCACTATGCCGGCACCAAGGCGGCGATCAACGCGCTGGTGCGCGCGCTTGCGGTCGAACTGGCGCGGTACGGCGTCACCGCGAATGCGATCCTGCCCGGCTGGATCAAGAGCGACATGACGCAGGGGCTGATGGCCAACGACAAGTTCGTCGACAACGTGATGCCGCGGATTCCGATGCGGCGTTTCGGCGAACCGTCGGATTTCGGCGGCATCGCCGTCTATCTGATGAGCAAGGCGTCGGCCTATCACACCGCGGATATGATCGTGATCGACGGCGGCTATACCGTGTTCTGATTATTCCGGCAGCGGAATGAACTCGTGTTCGTTCGGCACATGGGCGAAGCGCCCGGCCTTCCAGTCGGCCTTGGCTTCCTCGATACGCTCCTTGCTGGAGGAGACGAAATTCCACCAGACATGGCGCGGGCCTTCCAGCGCCGTGCCGCCGAGGAACATCATCCGTGTCGGGCGGATCGCCTTGACGGTGATCCGGTCGCCGGGGCGGAAGATCAGCAGCTTCGGGCCTTCGTATTTTTCGTTCGCGATTTCGATCTCGCCGTCGACGACATAGATCGCGCGCTCCTCGTGGTCGGCGTCGAGCGGCACGCGCATGCCCTCGTCCAGCGCCACCTCGGTGTAGAACCATTCCGACACCATCTCGACCGGCGATTTCGCGCCGAACGACGAGCCTGCGATGATGCGCGCCCTGAAGCCGGTGTCCTCAACCGTCGGCAGCACTTCGGCGCCGAAATGCTGAAACGACGGCGCGATCTCTTCCTTCCCGGCAGGCAGCGCGATCCAGCTCTGCAGGCCCAGCATCTTCTGGCCGTTAGCGCGCTGAACGTCCGGCGTGCGCTCCGAATGGGCGATGCCGCGCCCGGCGGTCATCAGGTTCATCGCGCCGGGCTGGATTTCCTGAATGTTGCCTTCGCTGTCGCGGTGCATGATGCTGCCGTCGAACAGATAGGTGACGGTGGCAAGCCCGATATGCGGATGCGGCCGCACATCCATGCCCTTGCCGGCGACGAATTGCACCGGGCCGAAATGATCGAAGAAAATGAAGGGGCCGACCATCTGCCGCTTGCCATGGGGCAGCGCGCGGCGTACGGCGAAGCCGTCGCCCAGATCGCGGGTGCGGGGCACGATCACAAGGTCGAGCGCATCGCAGGTCTGCGGATCGCCGAGGATCGGATCGTTCGAGGGCATCCAGCTCATGGCGCGTCTCCCTTTGAATGCGGCATCGTCTGCTGTCGATCTGTCAACGGCCTAAATCTCTCGTTCGTCATGCCCGCACTTGTTGCGGGCATTCACGTCTTCCTTGGAGATCGCCAAAACGTGGATGGCCGGGACAAGCCCGGCCATGACGGGCAATGGACTTGTCCTCCATCGTTCATGCGCTCGCCGACGTCTCCGCGAGCGCGCGGACCGGCAGCATCTTACGAACCGCGGATGATGTTGCAACCTGGCCCTTCTCGGCAAACGCCTCGTGGTTGGCTTCGATCTTGTCCAGCGCGTAAAGATAATTGACCATCAGGCCGTGTGACTGCTGCATGCCCTTTTCGGAGCGGTCGCCGAGGAAATTCAACCGTTCGAGCTGGGCGCCGTTGCCGAGATGGAATCGCGCGACCGGATCGAGCGGATGTCCGCGTGAGCCCTTGGCTTCGATGAAATAGTAAGCCGCGAGCGGCAGCATCACGCTCCTGACGCGCTCGGCGGTCTCGGGATCATCGGCCCAGTCCGGCGTATCGAGCGCCTTGAGTGTTTCGCGCGCCGATGCGTCGATCAGCGGCGATGTGTCCGAGGCCCGCTCGCGCGCAAGCCACGCGGCGAAGCCGGGAACGGGCGAAAGCGTCACGAAGGTCTGCACATTGGGCAGCTCGCGCTTGATCTCTTCCACCACCTGCTTGATCAGGAAATTGCCGAAGGAAATGCCGCCAAGGCCCTTCTGGGTGTTGGAGATCGAGTAGAACACCGCGGTGGTCGCTTCGCTCGCGGGGATCGGCGCGCGGGTGAGGTCGAGCAGTGGCGCGATCGCCGCCGGGCTGTCCCGCGTCAGCGCCACCTCGACGAAGATCAGCGGCTCGTCGACAAGCTGCGGATGGAAAAAGCCGTAGCAGCGCCGGTCGCTCGGAGCGAGGCGGCTGCGCAGGTCATCCCAGTTGGTGATGGCATGCACCTGCTCGTAGCGGATGATTTTTTCCAGGATGTTGGCGGGCGTGGTCCAGTCGATCCGTTGCAGCACAAGAAACCCTCTGTTGAACCAGGACGCGAACAGATGCACGAAGTCGTTGTCGACATGCTTGAGCGGCGGATGATCCTTGATATGCGCGAGCAGCGCTTCGCGCATCCGTACCAGCGCGGCGGTGCCGCCCGGTGCGAGATTGAGGCGGCGGATCAGTTCTTGCCGGCGCGGCTCCGCGGCCTTCAGGAGCTTCGCGACGGCGTCGGGCGAGGTGCCCTTGTCGCGGACGGCGGCGAGTGCAGCGTTCAGTTCGTCCATGTCGGGGCCGAACAGGTCGGCCAGCGCATTGAGAAAGGCGAGTTGATCGGCTTCGCTCGCGGCGGAGTAACCGGCGAGCAGTGTATTGGCGAGCGCGACACCGGTGGCTTCGCCGCGCCGCGACAGCAGCGTTTCGCCAAGCCCGATCAATTCGGCCTGCGACATGGCCCGCGCGCCGTTCGACAGGCCGAGCAGGCTGCGCCCCCGCTCGGTCAGCGTGGAGAGAAGATTGCTCAGAGAGGCACGGTCGAGTCCGAGTGTCGCCATCACGTCAGCTTGCTCCTGCGCAGTCCATCACTTCACCGATGATAGACAGCGAATGCGACCGATTCCAGACAGTCAGGTCCCGACTTTCGTTCAGGCAGACCTTCTTTCCGAAGGAGCCTGATCCGCGGACAGCTTGGCCTCGCTGCGACTCAGAGTCGCGCGAGCGAGGTCACCCGGTCGATGCGGTCGAACTTGTCCAGCGACAGGATGGCGTCGGCGAAGCGGTCGGCGCGGTCCTTGAGCACGGGGCGGGCGAGCTGCAGGAACTTCTGCTGCATCGCGACCGTATCCGGGAATGACGACGGCTCGCCGGACGGATCGGGGATCAGGCGCTCCAGCGTACCTTCGCCGCTGACAATGGAGACGCGTGCGCCGAACGGATGGCTCTTGCCTTCAAGACGCGCGTCCTGCACCACCTCGATCCTGTCGGCGAGCGCCTCGATCGCCGGATCGCCAAGCCGCTTGTAATCGTCCCATCCAAACGAACCCTGATCCAGCGCCAGCGCGCCGGTGAAGAACATCGAGAACTGTCCGCCGACGATGCTGCGTGCATGCCGCTTGGTTCCGGCATCGCCGGTCAGGGTGATGCCGTTGCGATGCAGGCCGATCTCGACGCTTTTTATATTTTCCGGCGTGAGATTGTGCTCGCGGCGCATGGCGATCAGCGCGTCAATCGCCGCATGGGTGTAGCGGCAGCTCGGATACGGCTTCACCCCGATTTTCATGGTCTCGTAGACGCGGCCGAGATCCGCGACGGCCTTGTCCGGATGCGAATTGTCGCTGTAGCCGACCAGAAGACCGTGCTTGCCCTCGACGGATTCGGTTGCGCCGATGAATCCTTCGCGCGCCAGCGAAGCGGCGACAACGCCGTTCATGGCCGCCGCGCCGACCTGATAACGCTTGTTCCACGCGCCATTCACCAGAAACTGCAACGAGCCCGCGGCCTGGCTGCCGGACACGCCGAAGGCCGCAACGATCTGTTCGGCGGAAAGTTTATAGAGCTTCGCGGCCGCGGCCGCGGCCCCATAGGTGCCGGCGGTGGCGGTGGGATGGAAGCCCTTGGCATAATGCGATGTCGGGTCGAGCGCGTTGCCGAGACGGCAGCACACTTCATAGCCGGCGACGATGGCGGTCAGCACGTCGCGGCCGCTTGATCCCATGATCTCGCCGACCGCGAAAGCAGCGGGAACGACGGGCGCGCTCGGATGCAGCGAGGAATCCGCATGGGTGTCGTCGAAATCGAGCGAGTGGCCGAGCGCGCCATTCAGCAGAGCTGCGATGGCCGGCGTGTAGGTCTTGGCGTCGCCGCACACGGTGGCTTCGCCCTCGCCGTCGAGGCCGAGGGTCGCCAGCATGGCCAGCAGGGATGGCGTCGATTCCGCTTCGCTGCGCGCGCGCACGGCGCTTCCGAGAAAGTCGAGAGTCAGCGCCTTGGCGCGCTCGAGCACGTCCCCGGGAATGTCCTCGTATTTGAGATTTGCGACATAAGCGGCCAGCGTTGCGTTTTCATTCGCCATGGATATTCGTCCGTCCCGGATCGTCTTGTTGCTTTGCGCGCGCAGCTTATGTGGCGTGGCAGTAAAGCGCCAGATGCGATCGGGGCGGGCAGCCATTCCGAATGACCGGGGCCGCTCAGGTCCTTGATTTGCGGATATAGGGCCAGAGCGCGAAGATGGCGACGATGAGGGTGGCGATCACGGTCGCGATCAGCGTTTGAACAATGTCGAAATGCTGGCTGTCACGGGCGACAAACAGCGCGGTGATTGGAGCCGCCAGGATCAGCAGCAGCCGCACGAATAAGGACATGACCGGACTCCCTGTGCCGCCTCTTGCAAGCGTCGGATGCCCGATATCGCCTTTGGCGCTGCGCGCCCTTGATCCTGATCAAGCCGTGACACTATGTCCCGGCGCGTTCTCACTCATGGGGGATGATGGCGTAAGGCGTGCTGTAAGGCTCGATGCGCAGCGAGGTGTTGGCGAGGAGGCCGATCTTCGCGGCCGGCGCCTGCTGCGGCTCGTTGTTCGGTCCGCGCTTGACGTTGTACTGCCAGACCGTGAGCGATCCCTTTTGCGCAAGCGCCTTTGCCACCGCGCCCGCGTCGTTGCCGCCGAGTGCCTGTAGTTCAGTTTCCGACAGGCCGATGATGATGTCATCTTTGGCGGTGACCACCTTGAACAGCATCGTCTTGCCGGCCTGCGCCCATGCCGCGGGTGCGGCTCCGGAGGCGAGGGTTGTCATGGCGATCAGGGTCGCGAACGAGCGGCGGGACATCATGGAAAAGGTCCTTACAAATACGGGCGCTGGAAAAGGCGGTGATGTGAATCGGGCAGGACGATGCTCTCAAGGCCTCAAGCCTTTGTCGCGGCGAAGCGCAGCCGGGTTCGACCTGCGTCAGACATTCCGCAGCATGGCCGGGACGATCAGCCGGTGAAACGGCATGATGATCGTCAGATAAATCCGCCCCAGCAGGTTGTTGGTCTTCACCAGCGTGGTTGCGGACACCTGCTGGCCGGGCACGCCGCCGCTGACATCGACGACAATGCGGAAATCGAGATGCCTGTCATCGAAGCCCGCCACCAGCCGCTGCGGCGTTTCACTGATCACGGGAAACGGGCCGATGGAATTCCTTGCGAGGGCTTTGCGGTGTGTGGGGCGCTTGAGGCCGAACGGCGTCACCATGATATTGCGCAGCTTCATCAGCGCGCTGATCCAGCCGGGCTGACTCAGGAACATCCGCTCCGCCGCCTGACGCGCATTGATCGCATCACCCACAGGGATACGGAAACAATCGCCGAACTGCGCGCCGGGCAGCAGCGCCTTCATGCTGCTGTCAGGTTCAAAGTCATGGATACCGGTCGCATGCGAGGTCATGGGGCAACCTTGAGCCGGTGGGTCAGGCCGCGAAACCGCAGCACCAGCAGAATGGCATAAAGGCCGGTGCCGATCGACAGGCCGATCCAGACCCCGACCGCGCCGAAATTCAACTGGAACGCGAACGCCCAGGCCGATGTGAAGCCGATGACCCAGTAGCTGACGGCGGCCAGCAGCAGCGGGATCCGCGTATCGCTCAGGCCGCGCAGCGCGCCGGCGGCCACGGTCTGGATGCCGTCGGCGACAAAGAAAGTCGCGCCGACCAGCATCAGGGTTGCGGCGAGTTCGACGGCGGCAAGGCCTTGCGGACCGTCCCCGAAGAAGAAGCGGGCGAGATCGAACCGCACCACGACGACCGCGAGCGTCATCACGCTCATGAAGGCGATGCCAAGAATGATGGCGACGAAGCCGGCGCGCCGGATGGCGGAGAGTTCGCCGCGCCCGAAGGCTTGCCCGACACGCACGGTGGCAGCCATGCCGATGCCGAACGGCACCATGAACAGGATCGCTGCGATCTGCCGCGCGATCTGATGGGCTGCGAGCGCTGTGGTGCTGATCAGACCCATCAAAAGACCCGCTGCTGAAAACAGCCCGTATTCCAGCAGGAAGGACACCGCGATCGGCGCGCCGATCACTACAAGCTGCTTCATCAGCGGCCAGTCGATCCGCCAGAAATGGCCCAGCACATGAAACTTCCTGAACGGCCGCTGGCTCCAGGTGAACCACAACGCAGCGGCGCACATGCCGAAATTCACCGTGGTTGTGGCGACCCCGGCGCCGAGCAGTTCGAGCCTGGGCAGACCCCAATGGCCATGGATCAGCGCATAGCCGAGCAGGCCGTTGGCCGGGATCGCGGCCAGCGTGATCCAGAGGCCGGGCTCGGGGCGATTGACCGCGCCCATGAAATTGCGGATCGCCATGAAGCACAGCGCAGGCGCCATGCCGGGTGCGAGGCCGAGCAGGTAGCGCTGCGCGAGGCGCGCGTTCTCCGGCGATTGGCCGAGCATCAGCAGGATCTGTTCGCCGAACAGCGGCAACAGCATCATCGGAATGCACAGCAGCAACGCCGCCCACAGGCCGACGCGCAGCGCGCGGCGGACGATGCGCGGCTGGCGCGCGCCCAGCGCCTGCGCGGCGAGCGGCGCGACCGCGGACACCAGTCCCATGCCGATCACGAAAGCGACGAAGAACACCGTATGCGCCAGCGAGGCCGCGGCGACGGCCCGGTCGCCGAGCCGCCCGATCAGCGCAAGATCGGTGGTCATCATGGCGATCTGCCCCAGTTGCGTCAGCGCGATGGGCAAGGCGAGCCTGATGGTTTCGATGAATTCGGTCACCGACGGACTGCGGCCGGCGCCCGTCATGCCGGTTTGGACCGGTTCTGCCTTGTCGAGGGTTGTCATGACACAGCCATAGCACAGCCGCCGGCCAAATGATGGCCGGCGCGGCATGGCGTGAGGATTCATCGCACGATGCCGCCGCCCGCCTTCAGCAGGCCGCTCCGAGCGGTGAGGATCAGGTATCGGCCTTGGGCGCCGTTGGGGCGCTTCTGCCGCCAATCTCCCGGAACAGGCTTTCCAGACGATCGAGGTCGCGCAGGTGCAGGTCGCGCTGGGCAAATGGAATCTCGATGCCTTCAGCCCTGAACCGCTTGAGGATGTCGAGCCGGACATCGTTGGCGACGCCGGCGTCCACGCCGATATTCCCGACATGAAAGAACACGGTGAACTCCAGTGCGTCGGCGCCGAAATTGCCGAGGATCGCGAACGGCTCGGGGGTTTTCAGCGCCCGCGGATGGTTTGCGACGATATCGAGCAGGATCGCAATCACCTTGTCGGGATCGGCGTCGTAGGACGTGCCCACCATGACGGAAAGGCGGGCCGTGAAGCTGCCGTGCATCCAGTTCACGACCTGGCCGCTGATCAGCTCGGCGTTGGGAACGATGACGGAGAGATTGTCGTAGGTGACGATTTCGGTGGAGCGGACGTTGATGCGTTTGACGACGCCCATGCGCGTTCCCACCTCGATGCGGTCGCCGACCTTGATCGGCCGCTCCACAAGCAGGATCAGACCTGACACGAAGTTGTTGATGATGGACTGCAGGCCAAAGCCGATACCGACAGAGAGCGCGCCGGCAACGATCGCAACGTTCTGAAGGTTCAGTCCGACATATGACAGCGCAACGATAACCGCCAGAATGATTCCCAGATAGCCGACACCGGTGCGGATCGAGGCGCGCACGCCGAGATCGAGATTTGTCTCTGGCAGAAACCGCGCTTCCAGCCATCGCTGCAGCATGCGCGTCGCGAGCATGCCGATGATCAGCACGACGAATGCGCCGAGAATGGCCGACGGCGAGATCGTGAACTTGCCGACCGAGAAGCTGAAGAAGGCCGAGGACATTGATCCGAGAATGTCGTCGGAATGGATGCCCCAGGTCGCCAGCAGCAGAAAAGCCGAAATACCAACCAGCGCGAGCTGGACGAAGCCGAACAGCAGCGCCGCGATCTGGCGCACCGTCGCGCTGGAGAGGCCGGTCGTGTGCCGCAGGATGCGGCCAATCCGGCCATGAAAGGCGAAGGCGGATGCGATGGCCGCATCGGAGAAGCGGCTGAGGAGGGTGGCGGACATCAGAACGACGATCACCACCAGCATTTCACCCGATGCGAAGCGGCCGAATGCGACGTAGCCGGCGAGCGGCGCGATCAGCGCGGCGGCCGCCACGATCCAGCCGAGGGGAATGAGAAGACGCCAGGCCGAACGTTCCGCCTGGACGGCGCTCTCCCCTTCATCGTCGCTGTTTCCCGCGCCGGCCACGATGCGAAGCGCAATCATGAACAGGAACGCGATCGCAATAGCGATCACGCCGTGACTGGCGGACGACAGTTCGTCTGGTGCGCCGATCGCGATATTCGTGGCATCAAGCACCAGACCGGCCGTCACCACGATTCCGATTGAAGCGGCGATTGTCACGAGGCCGTCGACCGCACCATCCTCAAGGCCGATCAGCCGCCAGGACGGCCGCTCCGGCGCCAGCACGGCCTGTGTCAGGTGGGTAAAAAAGAACGCGAAGGTGATGCCGATAAACAGCGCCCGGACGATCGCGCTGATGTCGGACGGCAGAAGGCCGAGCGCCATCAGCGCCTGATACAGCACCAGCAGTGCGATGCCCGGTATCGCGCCTCCGGTCACGGTGATGGCGATGGCAGAGCCGGTCTTGTTCAGGGGGCCGGGATAGGCAACCGCGGGATCGCGCGTCGTCCAGCGCGCCAGCCAGCGCCGCCCGGGGGTGAGGAAAAATCCAAGCACCACGATCAGCGCAAGCAGAAATCCCGACGCCGCGCGAAGCGGCTGGGACGCGAGCAGATTGCCCCAGTCGCCGGCCAGACTGGCCAGGCGGCTGGCCGAGGCGGGGACGCTGGCGGCAACGCTCACCCAGAACGACGGATTGATCAGGCTTTCGGACCGTTCGAGCACTGTGTCGGCGAACATCGTCCGGCGATGCTCCGAAATGCGGTCGAGGGTTTGCTGGGCCCGGACATTCATCAGCTTGGCTTGCTGGATCACGCTTTGCCGGGCGGTGATCTCGGCCTGCAGTTTGGCGCGTTCGAGCTTGATGGCGTCGGATTGCGGCGTCGGATCCTTCGGGTCCGGCGCGAGCTCCGCCGCGCGCGCGGTCGCGCCCTCAAGCCTCGGCGTGAAGGCCGCGATGAGGTCGCGCGCGGCGCCCTGCGCGGCGGTTGCCTGATCCCGCAGATAGCTCAGTGTCGTATCGGCGATCGAGCGGTTGCGCAGGGCGGTTTCCGCGCGATCGAGCGTTTCCTTCCATGCGTCGAGTTTCGACTGGGCGCCGGGGAATTGCGGCGCCGGCACCTTGGGCAATGCATCGGGAGCGGCGGCCGGCGGCGTGGCGGCTGGCGGAGTGGCTGCTGGTGCCGCGGCGGGCTTTTGCTCAGGCGTGGACGGGCTCGCCACATCCTCGGCATGCGCGACGGCGACGGGATTCAGCGGCGGGCAGGGGAGTACGGCAAGCGCGACAAGAGTCGCGAAGGCGCGAAAAGTCTTCATCAAGAAAATGGCCCGTCAACGTGATCGGTGGATGACGCCCAGTATACCCGGAATCAGGCAATCGTCTGTTCGGAGCCGCGAAAATGCAGGGCGGGTGCGGACGGTCAGTCGCACAGGATGACAGCGCGCCTACACGTCCACGTTGGCGTCGAGTGAGTTGTCCTGGATGAATTCGCGGCGCGGTTCGACCACGTCACCCATCAGCTTGGTGAAGATGTCGTCGGCGGCATCGACTTCCTTGACCTTCACCTGCAGCAGCGAACGGGCGTTGACGTCGAGGGTCGTCTCCCAAAGTTGCTGCGGGTTCATTTCGCCGAGACCTTTGTAGCGCTGATAGGACACGCCCTTGCGGCCAGCTTCCGTGACCGCCTCGAACAGGCTGACGGGGCCGTGGATCGGGGTCTCGGTGTCCTTGCGGCGAAGCACGCTGCTGCGCGGATAGGCCTCCTGCAGCCGTCCGGCATATTCGTCGAGCTTGCGCGCTTCGGCCGAGCCGAGCAGCGCGTCGTCGATGATCGCGACATCCTTCACGCCGCGCACCGTGCGCTCGAAGAAATAGCCTTCGCCTTCCCGGAAGGCGCCGGTCCAGCCGCGCTCCACTTCATCGGCCAGCGCGTCGAGGCGCTTGGCGATGTAGTCGGCGGCCTGATTGGCGGTGTCGACATTGCCGACCACATGCGGACTGAGCACGCCTGCGATGGCGGCCTGCTCGACCACCGAGCGATTGTAGCGGCTGTGGAGGCTGTGGAGGATGCCGCGGATCACGCGGGCATCTTCCACCAGCGCCTGCAGGTCGCGGCCCTTGCGGTCCTCCCCCGACGACAGCTTCAGAACGCAGTCATCGAGACCTGTGTCGATCAGGTAATCTTCCATCGCGCGCTCGTCCTTAAGGTACTGCTCGGACTTGCCCCGCGTCACCTTGAACAGCGGCGGCTGCGCGATATAGAGGAAGCCGCCTTCGATCAGGGCCGGCATTTGCCGGAAGAAAAACGTCAGCAGAAGTGTGCGGATATGCGCGCCGTCGACGTCGGCGTCCGTCATGATGATGATCTTGTGATAACGCAGCTTGGAGATGTCGAAATCGTCGCGACCGATACCGGTGCCGAGCGCCGTGATCAGCGTGCCCACCTGTTCTGACGACAGCATCTTGTCGAACCGCGCGCGCTCCACGTTGAGGATTTTTCCGCGCAGCGGCAGGACGGCCTGGAATTCCCGGTTGCGGCCCTGCTTGGCGGAGCCGCCTGCGGAATCGCCCTCGACGATGAACAGTTCGGACTTCGCGGGGTCGCGTTCCTGACAGTCCGCGAGCTTGCCGGGGAGGGAGGCGATATCCAGCGCGCCCTTGCGGCGGGTGAGTTCGCGCGCCTTGCGCGCAGCTTCGCGCGCGGCAGCAGCTTCCACCACCTTGCCGACGATGGTTTTCGCTTCAGCGGGATGTTCCTCGAACCAGGCGGCCAGCGCCTCGTTAAGCACGTTCTCGACCACGGGCCGCACCTCCGAGGACACCAGCTTGTCCTTGGTCTGCGACGAGAATTTGGGATCGGGCACCTTCACCGAGAGAACGGCCGTGAGGCCTTCGCGGCAATCGTCGCCGGTCAGCGCGATCTTTTCCTTCTTCGCCATGGCGTCGGCATAGCCGGTGACCTGGCGCGTCAGCGCGCCGCGGAAGCCCGCCAGATGGGTGCCGCCGTCACGCTGCGGGATGTTGTTGGTGAAGCAGAGCACGTTCTCGTGGTAGCTGTCGTTCCACCACATCGCGACTTCGACACTGATACCGTTCTGCTCCGCGCGCATCACGATCGGGGCTGGCACCACCGGCTTCTTGTTGCGGTCGAGGTACTTCACGAATTCCTCGACGCCGCCCTCGTAGAACAGCTCTTCGCGCTTCTCGACCGCATGACGCATGTCGGACAGCGTGATGTTGACGCCGGAATTGAGGAACGCGAGCTCGCGCAGGCGATGCTCCAGCGTCGCGAAATCGTATTCGATGTTCTTGAATGTGTCGGTCGAGGCGAGGAACGTCACCTCGGTGCCGCGCTTGCCTTCGGGCGCATCGCCGACGACTTTGAGCGGCGCAACGGAATCGCCGTGCGCGAACGCGATGTAATGTTCCTTGCCGCCGCGCCAGATGCGCAGCTCGAGCTTGCTGGACAGCGCGTTGACCACGGAGACGCCGACGCCGTGCAGTCCGCCGGACACCTTGTAGGAGTTCTGGTCGAATTTCCCGCCGGCATGGAGCTGGGTCATGATGACCTCGGCGGCGGAGATGCCTTCGCCCTTGTGGATGTCGGTCGGGATGCCGCGGCCGTCATCGCGCACGGTGACCGAGTTGTCGGGATTGAGGATCACTTCGACGCGCGTGGCATGGCCCGCGAGCGCCTCGTCGATGGCGTTGTCGACGACTTCATACACCATGTGATGCAGGCCGGAGCCGTCATCGGTGTCGCCGATATACATGCCCGGACGCTTGCGGACGGCGTCGAGACCTTTCAGCACGCGGATCGATTCAGCACCGTATTCCGCACCCGGATTCGAGACAGGTTCGGCGCTGGTTTGCCGGGCTGGTTCGGTCATGAGAAGCCTTCAGAGATGGATCGGCGGAACGATCGGACAGGGCTGCGAAAAACGCGCCTTCATGAACCGATTTGTGCCACGAAATCAGTTGGGCGCATAGGGCAAAGTAGTGCCCTGCAAGCTGTTGAATAAATGGGATTATTCGGCTGTTTTTCAAGGCCCTGAAAAGGCGTTTTCGGGGCTGTGGAAAAGCCTGATTCGCGGCTCGCTTGCGGACCTGTTTTGGGACCGATTTCACGCCTCGTTGGCAGCTTACGCCCGTCGCGAAATCCGGCCGCCCTCGACATTGAAGACATCGGCCTGCGGCCCGACGTTCGCAAAGGCGGCCGGGTCCGCGCCCGTCATCCAGACCTGCGCGCCGAGCCTTGCGAGTTCGTCGAACAGCGCCGCGCGGCGGCCGGGATCGAGATGCGCCACCACCTCATCGAGCAGGAGGAGCGGCGTGATGCCGGTCATCTCGGCGACCAGATTGGCATGGGCCAGTACGAGGCCGATCAGCAGCGCCTTCTGCTCGCCGGTGGAGGCATCGCGCGCGGGCATGGTTTTCGGGGCGTAGATCACCTGCAGGTCGGTCAGATGCGGGCCGTTCAGCGTGCGTCCGGCGGCGGCGTCTTTGGCGCGGCTTTCGCGCAGCATGTCGCGATAGCGATCCTCGACCGCGGTGGCGGTCTCGGTGAGCAGCGCGTTTTCCATCCAGCCGTCGAGGGCGATCAGGGCCGAAGGAAACGCCGACGCGCTGCCGCGCGCGGCGAGCATCGCGGACAGTCGCTGCAAGGTCTGGCCGCGCTGCGCAGCCACCGCGACAGCGAGTTCCGCGGTCTCGCGCTCGATGGCGTCGCACCAGTGGGCATCGAAGTTGCGGTCTTCCAGGAGGCGGTTTCTTGAACGCAGCGATCTGTCGAGAGCCGCAACGCGGCTGGAATGCTCAGAGTCGATGGCCAGCACGAGGCGATCGAAGAAACGCCGGCGCTCGGAGGCTGCGCCCATGAACAGGCTGTCCATCGCAGGCGTCAGCCACACCATGCGCAGGTGATCGCCAAACACTGTTGCGGAGGTCACCGGCTCGCGGTCGATGCGCACGCGGCGCGTGGATGCTGTGCCGTCGGCGCGCGGCGCGTCGATGCCGGTGCCGAGGGTGGCAAGGCCATACGCGCCTTCCACTTCGGCGGACACCGCCCACGACCCGTCGCCCTGAATATCGGCGACATCGTCCAGCGTCGCCCGCCGCAAACCGCGGCCGGGCGAGAGAAACGAGATGGCTTCGAGACAGTTGGTTTTCCCGGCGCCATTGGGGCCGACCAGCACGACGATATTCCCGCGCGTCTCCACGCTCGCCGCGCGATAGCTGCGGAAGTGCGTCAGGCTGAGACGGAGAATGCGGGAGACGGTCATGTGACTACTCTATCGTCATGCCCGGCTTTATGCCGGGCATCCACGCCTTTGCAAGCCATCCCCAAAGACGTGGATGGCCGGGACAAGCCCGGCCATGACGCAATCCAGTTGGTATATCGGTGCTTCGATAGAGCCTCACACCCGCATCGGCATCAGGACGTAGAGGGCGCCCTTGTTGTCCTTGTCCTGCACCAGCGTCGGCGAGCCGGGATCGGCGAGACGCAGCACCGCGACCTCGCCCTCGATCTGCGCGGCGATGTCGAGCAGGTAGCGCGAGTTGAAGCCGATATCGAGCGGATCGGCGGCGTATTCGACTTCGAGTTCTTCCGTCGCGCTGCCGGAATCCGGATTGGTCACCGACAGCACCAGCTTGCCGGCGGACAGCGCGAGTTTCACCGCGCGGCCGCGCTCGGAGGAAATCGTCGAGACGCGGTCGACGGCGGCCTCGAAGTCCTTCTTGTCGACGATCAGCTCCTTGTCGTTGTTCTGCGGAATGACACGCCCGTAATCCGGGAAGGTGCCGTCGATCAGTTTCGAGGTCAGCACCACATCGCCGAGGGTGAAGCGGATCTTGCCCTGTGACAGCTCGATCTTGAGTTCGGCCTCGGCGTCCTCGATCAGGCGCTGCACTTCGCCGACGGTCTTGCGCGGCACGATCACGCCCGGCATGCCCTCGGCGCTCTTCGGCAGCGGCAGATCGACCTGCGCCAGCCGGTGACCGTCGGTCGCGACCGCGCGCAGCGTGGCGGCCTTGGCGGCGCCCGCGGCATGCAGATAGATGCCGTTGAGATAGTAGCGCGTCTCCTCGGTCGAGATCGCGAATTGGGTGCGGTCGATCAGCCGCTTCATGTCGGCCGCGGTGAGCGAGAACGAATGGGTCATGTCGCCGGCGGCGAGATCGGGGAAATCGCTTTCCGGCAGGGTCTGCAGCGTGAAGCGCGAGCGGCCCGCACGAATGGCCAGCACTGAGCGGTCGCCGTCGCCTTCCAGCACGATCTGCGAGCCATCGGGCAGCTTGCGCACGATGTCATAGAACATGTGCGCGGGAACCGTGGTCGAGCCGCCGGTGGCGGTTTCCGCCGCAAGCGTTTCGGTGACTTCGAGGTCGAGGTCGGTGGCTTTCAGGCTGAGGCGTGATTTCTCGGCACGGATCAGCACGTTGCCGAGGATCGGAATGGTGTTCCGTCGTTCGACCACGCGATGAACGTGGCTCAGCGATTTCAGGAGTTGCGCGCGCTCGACGGTAACCTTCATGACAAATCCGCCCGATCCCGTTCTTTGCTTAAATCAAGTCCGTAAGCTGATTGGAGGTGCCGGGCGGCCGGACAGCGCACCGCGGCGATTGGACCCGCGGACCGGACAAACGAGGATTTCGCCGCACCCCACGGGGCCGTTAAGGTGACGCGAATGCGCTGGAAGTTCAAGGGCAAGGCCGCGATCCGGCGGCCTTGTCCCTCGCTATCTCCTGCGATTCCGGGGAAAATGCCCCTTAAAGTCTCACTCCTGAAGCTGGCGCTTCAACAGTTCGACCTCGTCGGACAGGGTCATGTCCTTGGAGACCAGCGACTCGATCTTGCGGACGGCATGCAGAACCGTGGTGTGGTCGCGGCCGCCGAACCGGCGTCCGATTTCGGGCAGCGAACGCAGGGTCAGCGTCTTGGCCAGATACATCGCGACCTGACGCGGACGGACCACATTCGCGGTGCGGCGCGAGGACAAGAGGTCGGAGCGGCTGACATTGTACTGCCGCGCGACCACACGCTGGATGTCCTCGATCTTGACCCGCTTCGGCTCCATGGGGCGGACCAGATCGCGCACTTCGCGCTCGGCCATTTCCAGCGTCACGGCGGTGGCGTTGAGCTTGGAATGGGCCAGCAGACGGTTGATGGCGCCTTCGAGATCGCGGCCGTTATGGGTGATGGTCTTGGCGAGATATTCGAGCACCGGCATCGGCACATCGAAGGTGGCGTGATGGGCCTTGGCGGCAGAGACGCGGGATTTCAGGATTTCGAGCCGTAGCTCTTCGCCGAGCGATCCCATTTCGACCACAAGACCGCCGGCGAGACGCGAGCGCACCCGGTCATCGAGGCTTTCCAGATCGGACGGCGGCCGGTCGGCGGCGATCACGACCTGACGGCCGGCGTCGATCAGCGCGTTCAGGGTATGGCAGAACTCGGACTGGGTTGATTTGCCCTGCAGGAATTGCAGGTCGTCGATCACCAGCACGTCGATGCCGCGCAGGGCTTCCTTGAAGGCCAGCGCGGTCTGCGATTTCAGCGCGGCGACGAAGCCGTACATGAATTTCTCGGCGGTCAGATACAGCACCTTGCGCTCGGGATTCGAGTTCCCGGCCCAGGTCACCGCCTGCAGCAGATGTGTTTTGCCAAGGCCGACCCCGGCATGGATGTAGAGCGGATTGAACATCACGCTGTCGCCGCGGCGGCCTTCGGCGACCTGACGGGCGGCGGCATGGGCGAGGGTGTTCGAGCGGCCCATCACGAAGGTCGCGAAGGTCAGGCGCGGATCGAGCGGCGAGCCGCCGAGCGCGTCATGGCTGGCGGAGACCGGCGCGGTCGCGGTGTTGCGCAGTTCAGGCGCGGGACGGTTCGCGTGGATGTCGGCGCGAAGGTCGCTCTGGGGTGCCTTGGCATCCTTCACCAGCGCGACGCTGCGCAGCGCCGTCCGCACCGAGATGTCGATGCGCTTGATGCCGGGGTCTTCGGACTGCCAGCAGGTCAGCACGCGGTCGGCATAGTGCGCCTGAATCCAGCTCTTCAGGAACTTGGTCGGCACCGTCATGTGGACGCAGTCGTCATGGATGCGCTCGAGGTCCATGCGCGCAAACCAGCTTGTATAGAAGTCCTCGCCGACCATGGTCCGCAGCCGTCCCTTGAAGCGCGCCCATTGATCGCGCTCGACGTCTGCGAGTTCGGGATTTGCCGAGGTGGTTTCTGCCGAGATTGTCATTTGAGGTCTGATCTTCTGGTTACGTGTGGCCGGCGCTCCAGGCGCCGTGAAAATGGATGAAGCTGCCCGCGGACATGCGCTGCTCCCGGCCTTGTCAGACGCTCCGCCAATCGGCGCTCGATCGCCGTGGGGAAGGCTGGTCCGGTTTGGTGAGAGCGTGCGTGTCGCGCTAGCGCGTACTGTGATGGATGGGTGGACTACAGGGGACAGCCGCCGCATTCACTGAAACAACGTCGCGGATAATCGCTGCAAAGTTGCTCTGCCGGCTCTGGCTGCTGGACATAGAAATTCCCCCTCCTGCCGCGAGTCATTTCGCGGCAAGTTGTTGTCGCCTTGATCTGTTTGTTCTTTAGCTTCGTCCGATCCGCTGACTGACCGGAACCCAACCCGTCGTATCGCCTGCCCGTCCAACCCTGTCCCATGGCTTTCAAGGCGTGGCGGATGTTTCCTTTGCACGCTTTCTCGCTTGTTGTCCGGGCCCGGATTGATCCAGACACGGCGGAGAAATTTTCGCGCAAGGGACCGGCCTCATAAATGAATATGAGTTCGGGTCCGACCGTCGCTTGGAAAGCATCACTAGCTTGCCGACTACTACCGACTTGTGAGCCCGCCCAAGGTTCTCAAACCGCGCTGATCAGAAGAGCCGTGGGCGACGTGACAAGTAAGAAATACACGAGGCATCGGCGCTCGCAACGAAATTGATTTCGCTTGGCGTGCTTAACGCGCACATCGGGCGCGAAGCGAAACGCGCGCGGCTTCGTGACGAAACAGCAAGGTTTTGAATCTGTGCGGAGATTCGAAAAGTCGGACAACTGTCACAAATCGGACGATCGTCGAAACTTCCTTCATAAATAATTTAAGATTCGTCGGGCGCGACCGGCGTTTTTCAAGTGCTGTTGTGCGCTATGCCGATAAGGCCTTCGCCAAACGTGTTTTTTTGTGATCGGCAGAACAGGGTAACCCCGTCGCCGTTTTCGCGATGACGCGCGGACGCACTTGCAATTTTGGAAACATCGGATTCACGGCAGCGCATTGTTCTGATGCGACGCCGTCGATGCGTTTGGGGGAGACGCGCGTTGACGAAAGTCAGAAGCGTCAGCGAACAAGCGTGCGCTGAAAGCAAAAAGCCCGGCGTGAGCCGGGCTTTGATCGATCTGTCTTTTTCGGATCGCGTGTCGCGGGAACTTATTTCGCGAGCTTGGCGATCTGATGCGTCAGGCGCGACACCTTCCGGCTCGCGGTGTTCTTGTGAACGATGTTGCGCTGCGCGGCCTTCATCAGTTCGGGCTCGGCCTTCTTCATCGCTTCAAGAGCGGCGGTGCGATCGCCCTTCTTGATCGCTTCCTCGACATTGCGGACCGAACCGCGCATCTGGGTGCGGCGCGACTTGTTGACGATCGTGCGGCGGGCGATCTTGCGCGTCGCTTTCTTGGCAGAAGTGGTATTGGCCATGGTCTCTCGGTTTCTCTCGGTCGGTCGTTCTGCGGCCGGACAATTCCGCCATCAGAGCAATCGGTATCGACCGTTCGGCCGATGCTGGTGAAAATCGGGTGTCGCTGAAAATGTTCTTGTCCGAGAGCTTGCCTGAAAACAACACGCTCTCAAAGAACATCGGCGGCAGGATTGCGCCCGCCGCCAGTTGCGGGTTCTTATAGGGATACTGGCTTGCACCGTCAACGATTTCCGGGCCTGTTTTGGGCCGGAAGGGGCGGTTTCAGGCCTTCGCCGGGACCGGCGAAGTGATTGAAATATAGGGGTTGAAGGATGATCCGGGGGTTTTTTCGTCTGATCGGGCTGTTTCTGCTGGTGATCGGCTTCTTGTCGCTGGTTTACGACGGGGCCCGGACCATTGCCGATCAGACCCTGCGGATCACCCGGCTGGGGGAGCTCTGGAACGATATCAACCAGGCCAGCCAGCAGTCCTTTCAGGCCATGGTCGAGGGCGTTTCGCCGTTGCTCTGGAACAGCGTGATGAAGCTGTTGCTCAACCAGCCCGCCTGGGCGGTGCTCGGCATTCTCGGCATCGTGCTGATGCTGTTGTTCCGGCCGAGTAAGCCGCTGATCGGATACTCGCGCAATTGAGGGAAGCCTGTTCGCGCAGCGGATGGATTCCGCGAACTGGATGGCGCGGATTTCAAGGGGCGATGCCGGACACTTGATGAGCAGAAGGCGCGTAACGTCCTGACACCGGCGGCGTACAGGCAATTATATAGAGAGACGCGAACCCAAAGGAGCAAGTCATGTTCTTCTCCCGCAAGCCCCTCGATCTGCCGGCCGCTGCCGACGCCCTGCCGGGCCGCGCGGCGCCGCTGCTGACGGCCAGAACCCATTTCGTCAATGGCCATGCGCTCAAGGGGCCTTATCCGGACGGCCTTGAGACCGCGATCTTCGGTCTTGGCTGTTTCTGGGGCGCCGAGCGCAAGTTCTGGGAAATGGATGGGGTGTACGTCACCGCGGTCGGCTATGCCGGCGGCGTGACGCCGAACCCGACCTATGAGGAAACCTGCTCGGGCCGCACCGGCCACACCGAAGCGGTGCTGGTGGTGTTCGATCCGAAGGTGGGTTCCTATGAGGCGCTGCTCAAGACCTTCTGGGAAAGCCACGATCCGACCCAGGGCATGCGTCAGGGCAACGACATCGGCACGCAGTACCGCTCGGCGATCTACACGACGAACGACGCGCAGATGAAGGCCGCGCTGGCCTCGAAGGACGCCTACAACAAGGCGCTCAATGCCAGGCGGTATGGCTCGATCACCACCGAGATCAAGCCGGCCGGCGAGTTCTATTTCGCCGAGGACTATCATCAGCAGTATCTGGCGAAGAACCCCGCCGGTTACTGCGGTCTTGGTGGAACCGGCGTGTCGTGCCCGATCGGAGTGGGCGTCAGCGCCTGATCGCACGGCATCTTACCTCACCTCGTCATGCCCGGCATAAAGCCGGGCATGACGAATTGAAAATTCCGGATCAAAGGCGTTCGTCAGCATCCGCTAACCCTTCATTAACCATAAGTGCCGCAAACCGGGCTTATCTCTCATGTCGAGGGCAAGCCCGGAGCGTTTTATGCGTGCGTCGCGCTGGTCGCTGATCGCTGTTGTTCTTGCTTCGCTCGCACTGACGGGCTGCATGCAAACATCCGCGTCCGTGACCACCGGCTATGCGCCGGTCGATGAACCGTACCGGCTCGATGCCGGCGACAAGCTGCGCATCGTGGTCTACGGTCAGGAAGGCCTCACCAACACCTATGCCGTCGGCGCGAGCGGCGCGATCACCATGCCGCTGATCGGCTCGGTTTCCGCGCGCGGTCTCACGCCGGCGCAACTCGCTGCCGCCGTCACCGCGCGGCTGAAGAAAGGTTATCTGCGCGAGCCTTATGTCGCCGCGGAGGTCGAGAGCTATCGGCCGTTCTTCATCCTCGGCGAAGTCGCGGCTCCCGGACAGTATCCCTATGTTCCGAACATGACGGCCGAGAGCGCGGTGGCGATCGCCGGCGGCTTCACCCCGCGCGCGCAGCGCAATGCGATCAAACTGACGCGGGTCGGCGTCGAAGGGGCCGCGCAGGCGGTGGTGCCGCCGGGCACGTTCCTCAAGCCCGGCGATACGGTGGTCGTCGCCGAGCGGTGGTTTTGAAATTCAACTGAGATCGATCATCCGTCATGCCCGGCTTCATGCCGGGCATCCACGTCTTCTTCTCTTGCTTGCAAAGACGTGGATGGCCGGGACAAGCCCGGCCATGACGACGAACTCAGGATGCTACTGAGCCGCGTTACCTCAAATTCTTCCCGAAGAACGCCAGGCTGCGCTGCCGGGCCAGGTCCGAGCTCGCCTTGTCGTAGCCGGCGTTCGTCACAGCCGCCGTCTGTCCCATATGGACGTCCTTCCGTGTGATCTGAAATCAGGGGAATATGACTGGCGGGCTAGCGCCACATCCAGTTGCGGCTCCAGTCGGCCTTCCAGCCGGTGAGGCGTCCGCCGCGGAACTGCAGGTAGAGCGGATCGTCGCGGAACGACCATCGCGCGCCGGCATTGCGGATCACGACAAAGATTTCATTGCCCGGATTGCCGCTGACATAACTCAGCGGCTGTCCGAGCGCTTCCGCCGCATCGTCCGCGCTCATGCCGAACACCAGCGGCGTGTGGTTGGACAGCGTGGTGGTGAACGGGGAGGGCGGCAACTGCCCTGCGCGCACGGGCGTATGCGCAACAGCGAGGGCGACAAGCGTTGTGAAGGCAAGTAGTTTCATGGCCAAAGTGTTCTTCGGTTTGCCTCCCAAGGCAAGTCCAAGGCAGGCCGGAAGGCGCACGAAAAGTTCGGGGAAGGATCAATTTTTGACGACATTGCGGATAGGCGCGGGATCGGCGTGGTGGGGTGACCGCATCGAGCCGGCGAAACTCAACGCCGAAAAGGGCGATCTCGATTATCTTTGTTTCGAGACCATGGCGGAGGCGACCGTGTCCGCCGCGCAGGTGCGCAAGCGCCGCGATCCGTCATTTCCGGGATACGACACCTATCTCGACGATCGCATGAACGCGGTGCTGCCGGGCTGCCTCGCGCGCGGCACCAGGATCATCAGCAATCAGGGCTGGATCAATCCGGACGGCGCGGCGCAGCGCATTGTCGAATTGCTGCGCGACCATGGCGCACGCGGGAGGAAGGTCGCCGCCGTTTCCGGCAGTCTCATCACAGACCGTATCGCGAAACTTGGCGGCACCATTCTGGAAAACGGCGCGCCGGTGAGTTCCATCGCGCCTGAGATCATTTCGGCGGAGGCCTATCTCGGCGCGGAGCCGATTGTCGACGCGCTGCGTCAGGGCGCGGACATCGTCATCACCGGGCGGGTTGCGGACCCGTCGCTGTTTCTCGCGCCGATGATGCATGAATTCGGCTGGCGCGCGGACGATTATGCGAAGCTCGGCGCAGGCAGCGGCCTCGGGCATCTGCTTGAATGCGGCGCGCAGGTCACCGGCGGCTATTTCGCCGATCCCGGCTTCAAGGATGTGCCGAATCCGTGGGATCTGGCGTTCCCGATTGCCGAGGTCGAAAGCGACGGTTCGGCGGTGATCGCGAAAGTCGCCGGCACCGGTGGCGCGATCAACGCCATGACGGTGAAGGAGCAGATGCTCTACGAGGTGCACGATCCGGCAAACTATATCACGCCGGACGTGGTGGTGGATTTCACCACGGCAGCGCTGGAACAGATCGGGCCGGACCGCATGCGGGTCAGCAGCATCGGCGGCAAGCCGCGCACGCCGACGCTGAAAGTCTCGATGGGCTGCATGGAAGGGTTCATCGGCGAGGACATGTTCTTCTATGCCGGTCCCGGCGCGCTGCGCCGCGCGCAGCTTGCGAAGACAATTCTGGAAGAGCGTTTTCGCATTGTGAACCTCAAGTCCGACGATCTGCGGATCGACTTCCTCGGCCTCAATGCAATTCACGGCGAAGCGACGCCGGCGGATGCGCCGGAGCCTTACGAGGTCGCGGTCCGGGTCGCGGCGCGGTGCAAGACACGCGACGAGGCGCTGAAGGTGGGGCGCGAGATCGACGGCATGGCGGTGTCGGGCGTCGGCATGACCGGCAAGCGGGTGCCGCATCAGGATCGCGCCCGCGAGATCATCGGCGTGTGGTCCACCCTGGTGCCGCGCGAAGCCGTGCCGCCTGTCATCACCTTTTATGAGAGCTGACGCCATGCAAGATATTTTGCAGGTTAAACTGGAACGGGTGGCGCATGTGCGCTCCGGCGACAAGGGCAACACCTCGAACATCGCGGTGATCGCCTACAGCGACGAGTTCTATCCGCTGCTGAAAGCGCAACTGACCGCCGCCCGGTTCAAGGCGTTCTATCGCGGCGCGATCAAGGGCGAGGTCAAACGCTTTGAGGCCGACAACCTGGCGGCGTTGAATTTTGTCGCGGAAGGCGCGCTCGGTGGCGGTGTCTCGCGCAGTCTCAGCCTCGACAACTACGGCAAGGCGCTGTCGGCGGCGATCCTCGGTTTCGAGATCGAGGTGCCGGACACATATGCGAATCTGCTGCGCGGCGGATAAACTTCGACCCGCATCGAAACAACGCAGCATCTATGCATGGAATAACCTTTCGAGTGAGTCTGATAACAAGCGTGCGAGACGCGCTCCCACTCCCCGCCTGCGGGGAGAGGGTTGGGTGAGGGGAACTGACAGTGACACAGAGTTCAAAATGCCCCTCACCCGGATCGCTGCGCGATCCGACCTCTCCCCGCAAGCGGGGCGAGGTGAAACCAACATGACCCTCGCAATCGAGACGCCTCCCGCGCGCACCGCGATCAATCTTGCCCTGCTGGTGCTGCTGGCGACACTGTGGGGCGCGGCCTACACGCTGGTCAAGGTCGGCGTCGAAACCATTCCGCCGCTTACCCTGATTTCGGCGCGCACCCTGATCGCAGGCAGCATTCTGCTGGCGATCATGCGCCTGCGCGGCATCGCCATGCCGCGCGATCCGGCGGTGTGGAAGCGTTTCATGATCCAGGCCTGTCTGAACAGCGTGATCCCTTTCACGCTGATCGCCTATGCGGAGCGGCATGTCGGTGCGGGTCTTGCAACCATTCTCGGCTCGAATGCGCCGATCTTCGCCTTCCTGCTGGCGCTGCTGTTCGTGCGTCATGAACGTCCGACCCCGCGCCAGTCGTTCGGCGTTGCGGCAGGTCTCGCCGGGATCTGCCTTGTGGTCGGCGTCGATGCCCTGAACGGGCTGGGAAAGGACGTTGTGGCGCAGCTTGCGCTGGTGCTCTCCGCCGTCATGTTCGGTGCCGCGGCGCTGTTCGGGCGAAACTTCAACGGGCTGGATTCGATGGTGCCTGCCGCCGGGTCGATGATCTGCGGCGCGATCATCTTGACGCCGCTCAGTCTGATCGTTGACCGGCCATGGACGCTGACCCCGTCGGCGTCGTCCGTCGCGGCGCTGATCGCGCTCGCGGTGTTTTCGACCGCGCTGGCCTTTGTGATCTATTTCCGCCTGATCCAGACGCTCGGTTCGGTCGGTACCACCGCGCAGGCCTATCTGCGTGTGCCGCTCGGCGTCGGTCTCGGTGTGGTGTTTCTCGGCGAAACGCTTTCGCCGACGGTCTGGATCGGTCTTGTGTGCGTGGTGGCCGGGATTGCCGCAATGACGATCCCGGCGCGAAAGGCAACGCCGCGCGGTTGAATATCGCGGCGCACAACGGCATCGCTGCGCTGCGCACGAAGCTCATTTTATTTTGACCGATTCCAATTCTGTTGCCAGCGGTTGCAAACGCGACCATGCTCCGCGGGCTCGCTGCCGACCGGTGCGTGGCGGGCGGACCACCTCGATGTGAGTCATCGCCGCAAGCGATGTCGTGCACCGGCGGGGAAACGCAAAAAATGCCGACCATAAGCATTAACGGACGGAATGTGTCCGTCGAAGCGGCCAACGATACGCCGCTGCTCTGGGTTATCCGCGAACAATTACAAATGACAGGGACGAAGTTCGGCTGCGGCGCGGGCCTGTGCGGCGCATGCACGGTTCATGTCAACGGCGAAGCTGTGCGCTCATGCCAGACCGCACTCAGCGATGTCACCGGCAAGAAGATCACCACCATCGAAGGCCTGAGCCCCAAGGGCGACCATCCGCTGCAGAAGGCCTGGATTCTCGAGCAGGTGCCGCAATGCGGTTACTGCCAGTCCGGCCAGATCATGCAGGCGGCTTCGCTGCTCGCCAGGAACACCAATCCGACGAAAGAAGAAGTCGTAGCGCACATGGACGGCAATCTCTGCCGCTGCATGACCTATTCGCGCATTCAGAAGGCGATCATGCGCGCCGCCAACGACATGCGCACCGCCTCGAACGCACCGGCCAATCGGAGCGCCACATGAACAAGCACATCAAGGTCGAATCATCGACAGACCTCAGCCGCCGTTCGTTCATTGTCGGCACGTCCGCCGCGGGCCTCGCGCTCGGCTTCGCGTCTGTTCCGGGATCGTCGGCGCTTGCGGCGCCAGCGCCCGCAGCCTTCGATCCGAGCGTGTGGTATTCGATCGCGCCGGACGGTCTCGTCACCGTGACCTGCGGCAAGGCCGACATGGGCCAGCACATCGCGTCCACCATGGCGCAGCTTGTAGCCGAAGAGCTCGGCGCGAGCTGGAAGGACATGCGGGTTCAGCTCGCCTCCAACGATCCGAAATACAACGATCCCGTGCTCGGCGCGCAGATCACCGGCGGCTCGTGGAGCACCATGATGAACTTCGACGCCATGAGCCGCGCGGGTGCCGCCGGCCGCATCGCGTTGACCGAAGCCGCCGCCGCCATGATGGGCGTTCCGGCGAACGAACTCGTGGTGCGCGAGTCCCGCATCTCCCATGCGAAGTCGAAGAAGTCACTCAGCTTCGCGGAGATCGTCAAGAGCGGCAAGGCCACCAAGAAGTTCTCGGCGGATGACCTGAAAGCACTCAAGCTGAAGACGCCGGATCAGTATACGCTGGTTGGCCAGTCGATTCCGCAGATCGACATTCCCTCGAAAACCAACGGCACGGCGAAGTACGGCATCGACACGTTCCTGCCGGGCATGGTCTACGGCAAGATCGTGATGCCGCCGGTGCGCTACGGCGCGACGGTGAAGTCGGTCGATGACAGCGCGGCCAAAAAGGTGCCAGGCTTCATCAAGGCGGTGACGCTGGAGGACAAGACCGGCACCACCACGGGCTGGGTCGTGGCGGTGGCGAACAATTACGCCAACGCCAGGAAAGCGGCCGACGCGCTCAAGATCACCTACGACAACGGGCCGAACGCCAAGGTGTCCAGCGAGTCGCTGCTCGCCGAAGCCAAGCGGCTGCAGGCCGACAGCGCGTCAGGGCTGTTCTTCGTCAAGAATGGCGACACGGCGGAAGCGCTCGGCAAGGCGTCGAAGGTGATGGAGGCGGAGTACACCACCAACATCAACATTCATGCGCCCATGGAGCCGATGAACGCCACGGCGGAGCTGAAGGGCGATATCTGGCATGTCTACACCGGCAACCAGTTCGCCACCCGCTCGGGTGCGATCGCGGCCGGCGCACTTGGCGTCGATCCGAAGTTCCTTGTCATGCACCAGGCATGGCTGGGCGGCGGCTTCGGCCGGCGTCTCGACGGCGACATGCTGATTCCGGCGGTGCTCGCGGCGAAGGCCGTCGGCAAGCCGGTGAAGGTCATCTATTCACGCGAGGACGACATGACCATGGACTTCTCGCGTCCCTTGACCTTCCAGAAGATCAAGGCGGGTCTCGACGACAGCGGCAAGCTGGTGGCGTTCAATCATGACGTCGTCAGCGCGTGGCCGACAAAGCGCTGGGGCATCCCGGCGTTCCTGTCGCCGGATGTGGAGAAGAAGGGCGCGCTCGATGCCTTCACGGTGAACGGCGCTGACTTCTTCTACACCGTGCCCAACCATAATGTCCGTGCCATCATCAACGAGCTGGCGCAGTCTGCGACGCCATCGGGCCAGTTGCGCTCGGTGGCGCCGGGCTGGACGTTCTGGGCGGTGGAAAGCATGCTCGACGAGCTTGCGGTCGCGGCGGGGAAGGACCCGGCGCAGTTCCGCATCGACATGCTCGACGGCGCGGGCGCCAATGCCGGCGGCGCGCAGCGGCTGCGCAACACGCTGCTGGCGGCGATGGGACTTGCCGGTTACGGCACCAAGAAGCTGCCGAAAGGTGAAGGCATGGGCGTCGCCTGCGTGTCATCGCAGGAGCGCGCCACCGCGAGCTGGACGGCCTGTGTCGCCCATGTCGCGGTGGATGACAGCGGCGAGGTCAAGGTGAAGAAACTCACCGTGGCCACCGATGTCGGCACGCAGGTGAATCCCGATGGCATTCGCGCCCAGGTCGAGGGCGCGGCGCTGTGGGGCATGTCGCTGGCGCTGTTCGAGAAAGCGACCATGAAGGATGGCGCGATCGAGCAGAGCAATTTCGACAGCTACACCCCGATGCGGATGAGTCAGGTGCCGGAGGTCGCGCTCGCCGTCATCGCCAATGGCGAGCCTGCCACCGGCGTTGGCGAACCCGCGGTTACCGTGGTCGCGCCTGCGCTCGCCAACGCGATCTACAACGCGGTCGGCGCGCGCGTGCGCTCGCTCCCGATCACGGCGGAAGCTGTGAAGGCGGGCATGAAGAAGACCTGATCACCCCGACCGATCAAAAGAAGCCGGAGCATCCTTGATGCTCCGGCTTCTTGCAGGGTGTTTGAAACGAGGATCAGTATCCGCCGAACTTGTAGTTCAGGCCGAGCCGCACGATGTTGAGATCGGTCGTCACCTTGGCGTTGTAGGTCGAGGCGACGGCTCCCGGCGTGACCGTGACTGCTGCGGGCGTTAGCGAGTCCTGGAAACGCGCGAAGAGATATTCGCCCTTCAGCGACCAGTTCTGCCAAAAGGCATATTCAAGGCCGCCGCCGACGGTCCAACCGGGCGACACGCGGTTGGACGAGGATGCGAAGCAGGCGTCGCCGGGATTGCAGTTGACGGAATAGACCACGCCGCCGACAGGCAGGTTTGCATTGGTGGCGGCTCCGGCGGCGGACGTTGAGACGGCATTGTTCAATTGCGCGTAGGCGAAGCCACCGGTGGCATAAACGAGGAGTTGATCTGTCGGCAGGTAGCCCAGCCGCGCGCGCACGGTGCCGAAATACTCGATGTTCTGGTTGACGTGAGTGATGAACTGTCCGGCATTGACATTATAGGTTGTCGAGCCGGAGCCGCGAATGCCGGAGAACTGGAAGTCCGTTTCCAGGCCGACCACCCAGTTGCGCTGGAACTGATAATTGTATCCGAGTTGCAGGCCGCCCAGCGCGCCTGCCGCATTGACGCTGTCGCCGCGTGCCGGAAGCGGCGCAAGGCCGAACACAATCGCAGTCAGAGGATCGTTGGCGGAATAGCCGACATCCGTATTGGTCCAGCCGCCGCCGACATTGACGCCGCCATACCAGCCGGTCCAGTTCGGCGCCGGGGCTGCGACAGGCGCCTTGGTGTAAGGCCGCGCCGCGATATCTGCGGCGTTCGCGCCAGTCGCGGTCAGCGCGGCGCCGGTCGCTGCGGCCAGAAATGCCTTCATCGAAATGTTCATTGCAAAAGTGCCCCATTCAAAGTGGTTGGGCCTGACTTACGATGCCTTGCGTAGTTCAAGAAAGCCCGGCGTATCGCGCCGGGCTTTGAGTTTTTGAACTGGAGAAAGTATCAGTGGCGCGTCAGCGAGGCCGCGCTATCGAGGTTTCAAAACTTGTAATTCACGCCGCCGCGAACCACGTGAATCTTGTTGTCGAAGTTGGTGGTGTACGTGAAGCCGGGAATAATTGTCGGATTGAGCACGGTCTCGCTGCCGAAGTCGTAGTAAAGATACTCGCCGCGCACGGTCCAGTTGTTCGAGACGGCGTATTCGACGCCGCCGCCTGCGACCCAGCCCGACAGGGTTGCGTTCTTGCTGACAGAGGCATTGATGGGAAGGGCAGGGCCGCCAAAGTTCGTGCGGTAATAGACGTCGGCCCATGCGGCACCGCCGGTGCCGTAGATCATCAAGCGATCCCATGTCCAGCCAAGGCGGCCGCGCACGCTTGCCATCCAGTCGATGTTGCGATCAGCCTCGTGATTGACCTGTGGAACAGGATTGCCGAGCACCGTGACTGGGACTGTCGCATTGTTGCGGATGCCCGTTCCGGAGATGTCGCCTTCGATGCCGATCACCCAGTTGGGTCCGAACTGCCAATTGAATCCGATCTGTCCGCCGCCAACGACGCCGTTACCATTGGTGCTGAAGTTGCCGGGGTCGGAAGGCCAGGCCGGCGCGAAAGCCGAGACATTGGCTTCGCTAAAGCCGCCGCCAACATGGCCGCCGACATAGAAGCCGGTCCAGCTCCACAGTGGCGCCGCGACTGGTGCCTTGGTGTAGTGCGGTCCAATATCCGCAGCCTTCGCGCTGGTTGCGATCAAGGCAGTGCCAATCGCTGCGGCCAGAAAAGTCTTTAGTGAAATGCTCATTGTAAAAGTACCCCGTTTAATCAAAGCCGGATCGGCGAAGTCCCCGCGCACTTCATCAGTCAAACGACGGAATTTCAATTATGATTCCGCTAAATTAGTGGATTACTGCGAAATGTATCGTTATTATCACGTATTAAATCGGTAAATTACCGGAGATCGCTAGAAGAAGCCGGGCGAATCCGGATAATCTTCGGAGTGCTGCTGGAAGGGACATGCATGGCAGATTTCGACGACATTGACCGGCGCCTTCTGGCCTCGCTTCAGGAGAACGATCGGCTTGCGATCGCCGAACTCGGCAAATCGCTCGGCGTGGCCACGTCCACACTGAATGACCGGCTGAGACGGTTGATGCGTCAGGGTGTGATCAGCGGTTTTCATGCCCGGCTCTCGCCGGAGGCACTGGATCTCAATCTGCTGGCCTTCGTGTATGTTGGATGGAGCGAACCGAAGACCGAGCCGGTGTTTCTTGAAGCCATTGCCGGCATGCCGGCCGTCCTTGAATGTCATCATGTCACCGGCGAGTGGAATCACCTGATGAAGGTGCGGGTTCGGCGCACGCAGGACCTTGAAGCGTTCCTCGCGAGTCTCAAGGCCATCGACGGCGTTCAACGGACGCAGACCGTGATCGTGCTTTCGACCTCGAAAGAAACCATGACGCTTGTGCCTGAATGATCGCCGCCAGATTGATGTGGGATGGTGCGATTGACCATCGTCCCGCCGCACGCGATCATTGTGGATGGCCCGAAAATTTCAGAACAGAGATCCCGACCGGCGGAGAAGCCTCGAAAAGGCCTTGCTGCCGATTCTGATCTTCGCACCTTCGGTCACGGTGCTGTGCTGGGTGGCGGCCTGGATTTTTCGCGACGAGTTCGTCTTCAAGGCGGTGCTGATCGGGCTGGGGTGTTTCGCCATCGTGATCGGCGCGGTGGCGTGCCTGCTCGTGCTGCTGAAGCGCATTGACCGCGAATGACGCCTGCTAGGGCCGCTTCACCGGGATGCGCCGCCGCGTCATGACGTCCACCACGCGGTCCGGTGTCAGAGCGCGGCCGATTGGACCAAGATGGGCGATCACGCCGACGCTGTAGCGAGTTCGGGGCCGTTTCACCGTCCCAGCCTTGAACATCGCACGGGCGACCGTTTCGGCGCTCATGACGCCGAAGCTGTTTGGGTCGAGAAAATCCCGCATATAGGCCGCGAGCCGCTGCTTGAAAAAGGCATAGGGGCTGTCCGGCCCGGTCTCCGGAATCTGTTTCAGCAGCGTCGCCTCGAAGCGGGTGGCGATGGGGCCGGGGAGCACGTTGATGACATCTATGCCGAACGGCTCGACCTCGGGGCGCAGCGCATCGGTCAAGGCTTCGAGCGCGAACTTGGTGGCGTGATACGCGCCGCCGCCGATCAAACTGACACGGCCCGCGACTGAACTGACGTTGACGATGCGGCCGCGCCCGGCGCGGCGCATCGCGGGCAGCACCAGTTGCGTCAGCCGCAATCCCCCGAACACATTGGTCTCGAACTGCCTGCGCAGTGCGTCCAGCGACACTTCCTCCAGCGGCCCGTACTGGCCATAGCCGGCATTGTTCACCAGAATGCCGACCGCGCCGAACTCCCGCTCGGTTGCTTCGACTGCCGCGCGGCGCGCGGTCTCGTCGGTGACATCGAGCGCCAGTGTGCGGCAGCCGATGGCGCGCAGATCGTCCAGCGCCGTTATGTCGCGCGCGGTTGCGATCGTCTCATATCCCTTTTGGCGGAAGAGTTTTGCCGCTGCATGGCCGACTCCGCTGGAGCAGCCCGTAATGAGCACAGGGATGCTATGTGGAGCGCGTTGCATCATTTGCGGCGCGCCGGTTTCGTCTTGCGCCTTGCGGGCGTGGAAGCCTTGATACTTCGGCGCAAGGCATCTCGCAGGTCTTTCGGCATGCCATGCTTTTTCAGAAGGTCAGCAAAGGCCTCGTCAGCAAGCTCCTGCAGTGTCGCCATTCTGTCGCGGCCAAGCTGTACCAGTGCCTGATAGGTGTCGTCGTCGAATTCGATGACCTTGCGCATGTCAAACCCGCCCATGCCGGAAATCCAGGCTGCTCGCATACAAGGCAGTCTTCCGATCCTGGTCAATGCTTCAGGGGCGCAATCGTTCGGCATCCCTGTGCGCTCGGGTCACGGATTCGTTGCTTGACGAACTGTGCAGGCCGCACGAACCGTATGCGCATACTGTTGCTGCGGGGAGTCTATCCGCGATGATTGATGCCAAGGTTGTTCTGATCGTTACAGGGATTGCCGCGATGTCGGTGCTGGGTCTGTCGCCGGCGGCCGCGCGCGACTATCCGTTTTGCCGAAAGGGTGAGGCCGGTCCGGGCGATTGCCGATACGATACGCTCGAGCAATGTCAGGCCGCGGTGTCCGGCACAGCGGCCTATTGCCAGCCGAATTTTTGGCTGCCTGCCGCGCGCGATGAGTCCACACCGCGGGTTCGTCGCCGGTCGCGATAAGGTACGCGAATTCCGCGCGCAACCGGACGTTTCATCGTCGGGGCCAGGTGTGCCGGGATGAGACATCCGCGTCATACATTGCAATGCGGATCAGGCTGAATTTTCACTTAATGCATCCGGCGCCAGAATCCAGATGATCCGGCGGGAGCCGGACATAGCGGCCTGCTTTCAGGCCATCGCAGATCCTTCCCCGGGGCGCCTGCTCTTCGGGAAGGATTTTAACTGTGTCATTTTACGCAAATGAAAGCCCCGCATGCGCCTATGGCTGCGCAGAAGCGTCGTGAGCAGGACCAGAAAGAACGATGACCTCAAGGTCCGCCAGATTTTTCGGATACCTTGCCAAGGGGATCGAGTTCCGATTCTGGCGCGGCATGCCGGATGGAGGCGATCACAGCCTGCGCCGCAAGCTGCTGATCGGCACCGGCGTCGCGCTCATCTGTACGGCGATCCTTGCCATGAGCGTGATCAGCCGCTCCTTTGACGATTATCGCCGCGCCCGCGAGAATCTTCACGAGCTTGAAACCTACCGGCTGATTCTGGACACCGCGAATCTGCTCTCGGCCGAACGCGGGCCGTCGAACAGCGTGCTGGGTGACACCGGTGACGCGCGCGACCTCCTGCGCGCACGGCTGACGGCCTTCCGCGCGCGGTCCGATGCCAGTCTCAATCAGTTGATGGCTGTCGGCGTCCCGGCGGATTTGCTTGCCGCCACGCGGGCGCAACTTCAGAAAGGACGGCAGGAGGTTGATCGCGTTTCGGCCATTCCGCGCGCCAAGCGGAATCTTGACGATGTGCAATCCGTCATCGAGAGCATGTTCGGCGTGGTCGATATCTTTGAATCCGTGATCGCCTGGAAGGCCGGCATCCTGACCACCCAGAATCCCGAACTCGCGGCATCGGTGATGACGGGGCGGATGTTCGGCGAGCTGCGCGAGTATGGCGGCCGGATCGCTTCGCAAATCATGGCGCCGATCGCGGTCAGCCAGCCGATGCCGTTGAAAAATCTTGTCGACAGCAACCGGACGCGCGGCCGCATTCTCCAGCTCTGGAATCTGACCGGCGAGCGGCAGATCGTCAGCCATAACGATCCGCGGCTGTTGACCGATCTGCGTGATATCGAGGAGCAGTTTTTCGGCGAGGGGCTTGTTCTGTTCGACAACCTGATTGCTCAGGGCCGCCTGTCGGGCAACTATTCCATGACGGCGGATGAATTCACCGTCCGCTTTGTCAAGACGCTGAAGCCGCTCGAGCGGCTGCGCGGCGATTTCATAGATGTCACCATCGAGCGGCTGACCGACCGCCGCATCGCCGCGCTGACCACACTCGCGATCACGATTGCGATCACCACGATCATTCTGGCGGTTCTTGCAGGCTTGCTGATCGCGGCCCAGCGCTTTGTCTTCGGGCCGCTGCTGCGTGCACGCGATGCGGTGATCGAGCTTGCGGAAGATCGCCCCGGGTCGCCCGATCCCGAGGCGCACCATGCCGCCGAGATGCGCCGCCTGTTCGAGGCGATTGCCGTTCTTCGCCGCAGTCTCGCCGAACGCGCGTCGCTGACCAAGAAGCTGAAGCATCAGGCGGAGACCGACGGTCTCACCGGGCTGATGAACCGCCGCGCACTCGATATGATCGGCGAAAGCCACACCAGCAGCCAGGTCATGGCCGATGGCGCCTGCATGATCCTGATGGATCTCGATCATTTCAAGTCGATCAACGACCGCTACGGCCATCTGGAAGGTGATCTTGTGCTGCAGGAAAGCGTGCGGCTGGTTCGTCCGATGCTCGGGCCGAATGACATCTTCGCCCGTTTCGGCGGCGAGGAGTTCGTGATTCTGGTGCCGGGCTGCAATCTCGACGAGACCAGCGCGCTGGCCGCGCGGCTGCGCGGAACGCTCGAATCGCACGAATTCATCCTGTCCGATGGCGCCTCGCTTACGGTGACCGCGAGCTTCGGTGTCGCCAGAGGCAATCTCGGTCAGTTGGCCTGGCGGCGGCTGGTCAAGGCCGCGGATGCCGCGCTCTATCGCGCCAAGTCCGACGGGCGCAACTGTGTGCGCCAGTCACTCGCCCTGCATCCGACACTGGTGCCGGATCTGCCGGGCGATCTGAGCGCGGATGCACCGCCGCGAAAAACCACCAGCCTGACCGAGCGGCGCTGACGCGGGCACAAAGACCCCGCATTGATGCGGCGTTATCGCCCTGTCGGAAACTGATGAAAATCGGCGGGAAACTGGCGCACCCGACACGATTCGAACGTGTGACCTTTGCCTTCGGAGGGCTTCGGTCACGGCTTTTCTCACGCTTCCTGTGGTTTCCCCAAGGTTGATTAAGTGAGATAACACAGGCTATTCTAGGGTTTCTCGAAAGGCAACGGACAAGCGCGAAATTACTCGAATTTTCGCTGCGCTGCTTCCTATGTGCTTCCTGTAAACCTGCCGGGCCGCATGCCGAAACTTACGAAGTCCATTGTAGAACGCAGCGAGGCGCGGGGAACAGACTATTTCGTCTGGGATAGCGACATAGCTGGGTTCGGCGTTCGCGTTTGGCCGACCGGCCGCAAGGTCTACATGGCTCAGTATCGCGCGCTCGGTCGCACCCGGCGCGTGAAAATCGGCGCCCATGGTGCGTTGACGCTCGAGGAGGCCCGCAAGGAAGCCAAGATCATCCTTGGAGATGTCGCGCGCGGAGAAGATCCCGCCGAGGAAAAGGCAACCCGCCGGAAATCCCTGACGGTCGCGCAGCTTTGCGACAATTACGTCAAGGCCGCGGAGAATGGCCTGATCATGGGAAAGCGCCAGCTTCCGAAAAAGGCGTCTACGCTCCGCTCCGATCTCGGGCGCATCGAACGACACATTAAGCCTCTGCTCGGCAACAAACTGGTGATCGACCTCGCCCAGGCGGACGTGAACCGATTTATTCGAGATGTGACGCTCGGCAAGACGGCGGTGGTCGAGAAGACGGAGAAGAAACGGGGGAAGGCGGTGGTTGAAGGCGGAGCCGGCACAGCGGCTAGGACGGTGGGTTTGCTTGGTGGCATTCTGTCATTTGCCATCAGCGAGGGCGTGAGGGCCGACAACCCCGTCCGGGGATCGAAACGGCAGGCCGACAAGGTCCGCAAGCGACGACTCACCGCAGACGAATACAAGCGGCTTGGGAAGGCGCTGCGCGAGGCTGACGATGAAGGTGACACCGAACAGGCGACGGCGGGCATCTGGTTGCTGGCGCTCACCGGTTGCCGCCGGAGCGAGATCGAGGCGCTACAGCATACCGAGGTCGACAAGGCCGGCGGGTGTTTCCGGCTTCACGATTCGAAAGAAGGCGAGTCAGTGCGGCCAATTGGCAAACCTGCCTTCGAGGTAATCGCTAAACTTGAGCGTCGGAAGGGATCGAAATACGTCCTACCGGCTGAGCGAAGTGAGAATGGGCATTTTGGTGGGCTGCCTCGCGCAATCAGTCGCATCATGGAGTGCGCGAAACTATCGGATGTAACAGCTCACACGCTGCGGCATTCATATGCGTCAGTGGCCGGTGACTTCGGCTTCAGCGATTCAACGATTGAAACGCTTTTAGGGCATGCCGCTGGCACGGTTACGAGCAAGTATATTCACAGACTGGATACAGTTCTCGTTGCTGCAGCAGATAAAGTTGCGTTGCTTATTTATCGCTACATGATGGGAAAAATGTCCTGAGTTCGGATCAAAACGGCGTTTAAACCTATGGCTAAATTTTTTCTTATTATATTTCAATGCGTTGGACATTCGGAACTAACGAATCATTAATGCGTTTCGGATATTGCGTTTGTGAGCGAACAGCACCATAACAAGCCCGTAGGGGAGATTACCATGTTGCTAGAACGCCCAGATACATTCGTGCCGTCGGAAGGCGATGCGGAACTGGCCGCTCAGGCTAGCCGCACGCTTGCATCAAAGCAGCCCAAAGAAAACCTTCGGGTCCGTCTTGACGACGGCCAGGAGCTTACTTTGCCGCGCGCAGCCACACGCTTGTTGGCGCATCTCCTAACTGAAATGGCTCAGGGGAATGCAGTTACTTTGATTCCGATCCACGCTGAGCTTACCACTCAGCAGGCGGCGGACATCTTAAATGTTTCGCGCCCCCATTTGATTCAGCTTCTTGAGGAACGGATAATTCCTTTCCACAAAGTGGGAACGCATCGCCGTGTGAAATTCTCCGACTTGGAGATTTATAAAAACCAATTCGAAGAAAAGCGGCGCGCCGCAATGCAAGAACTTGCGGACCAAGCACAAGAATTGGGGATGGGTTATTAAAATCTCCAGCTACACCGTCGTGTTTGACGCGTGCATTCTTTACCCAGCCCCATTGCGCGACTTTCTCATGGAACTCGCAACGATGGGGCTTTTTCGTGCCCGCTGGACGAGCGAAATCCATGATGAATGGACACGAAATTTATTGTTAAATCGACCGGACTTAGACGCGCAAAAATTGCAACGGACACGCGATTTGATGGATGCGTCTGTTATGGGCTGTCTAGTCACCGGCTACCAGAGCCTGGTGAATGCAATCAATCTCCCAGACAAAGATGATCGACATGTTTTAGCAGCCGCAATTCACTGCAGCGCAGACGCAATCATTACCTTTAATCTGAAAGACTTTCCACCAAGCGCGATGAAGGACTATGAAATAGAAGCGCAGCATCCTGATGAGTTTCTTCACCATCAATTTGGGTTGGATTCAGCCGCCGTATTGAGGGCCGCGAGAAACTGTAGGGATCGCTTGAGAAACCCCCAAAAAAACAGCCATGACTATCTCAATACGCTTGAGAGCCAATCGCTTCCAAAATTGATATCGGAATTACGCCCTTTTGCAGATCTAATTTAATCCGCACAACTTTTGAGCATTCAGCAGCAACTATCGTCGAGTCTTTAGGCCGTGCGCCTCATTTACAAGAACGGTGAGAATTTGATCGATCTTTTCATCGGTTAAGTCTTCCAGCTTTTCAACTTTAAACTCGTAGACATTGCCGCCATGGTTGCGTCCTGCGCCTTCGCGAACAGATACGAATCCAGGATAATGAGATTCAAAACTGAACCCCGCTAATTCCTTCGCTGATAAAGCGATACCAATCGAGGGGTAAACGCGTTGTTGCGAAGTGACGTTAAACTTTTCGCTGTTGTCATGGATTATGAGGTTCAGTTTATCAGCCCACGCCTCTTTTGCGGCGAGCAGCCTCGGCATTAGCCGCTCTTTTAAAGCAAGGCCTCCTGCCCTCGTCTCTTCTTCCAGCTTGCGCTGGGCAGCGATTGCTTGCGAGGCCTTATCGTCACTCTTGGCAATGGCATCTTCGAGCATTTTTCTAAGCTTGTCGTCCGACATGTATTCTCCTGTCGAAAGTTGCGCCAGATGACCTCAGCCCTGAGGTAGAAGTTCAATTTCGCTCGCGAGCGGTTGTCGCTCTTCCACGACCAGTACCACGCAATCCTCATTGTCGCGCGGATTGAATACACGTTGCACGACTGTCCACATGCGGCGGTTCTTCGCGTCGGTGCGATCCAGGCCGGATGCCACGCCTGCGTCTAAGATCAAATCGCCCGTGGCGGGAAGAAAGCCGCCAAACGCGGACAGCTCATAATCAGCCTGCGCGTCCCGGATCGTGCCATCCTTGTCGCGGTAATGTAGGCGTACCCATGCTGGTTTTGTCATGCTGTCCATCCGATTCGTGACGGATTGATAATGCGCCAGTCCGCGGACGGAGGGAAGGAACCCACCAGACTGTAAATAGCTTCATCCGGTGATTAGCGGGGATTGAGAGGATACTCACAAGAGTACCAAGCTATTGCATTTCGGTGGCTTCATTATCCTCTCCAAAGGGGCGCAAATGAAGCCAGAAAATTTCGGAATCGGAACGTTTCGGTGTGGTCATTTCCGCGACGTTTACAACACAAAGAATGCAGGAAAGAAAAATGCCTGCTGTCGAACATGTTATCGCGCATCGCGAAGACGACGGTACCGACTGCTACGCGATGAGGGCCTTACGCCAAATGAAATTTATGGATATCGGCCTCTGAACTCGCTCGAACTTGCAGCAATGTTGGAGCGCATGAGTAAAGGAATGACGTTGTGTCAGGCCACGGCTGGACTGACGGGCAATGAACACAGCACATTGTATCGAAAATTGCGCATATGGGCGCCAGCCCACCATGACAGGGTTATTTTGATAAAGCGTCTGTCCAAATTGAACGTCTCAACCCAGCGTCGTCAACGATGGGAGGCCGCATTACCGCGCGATGATCCAGACACGTTTGATAGGATTCGGCCCGAAGATCTGGATTACGACGCGATCGAAAGGGCAGCACAATATGCTGCCCCCCGCAACGATGATCTTAGAAACGAAATATGGCAGGCCCTAATAGTCGATCTTTTGGAAGGCCGGTGCTGTTACGACAACCTGCAGAAGCGCGCCAAACACCATTCTGCGCGTCATTACCAACAGTCGATTGGCAAGTGGGGAAATCGGTCGATGAACGAAACGGCTTCTCATGAGAGGGGCGCTTCGTTGGAAGATCGGATTGCGTGGAGATTGTGGAAATAAGTTTAGATCGGTCTGGATGCGCGAAATCGCCCCGGAGGTCTTATCGGCCTTTCGTTGCGCCATTCGGATCATATAAGCGATTTTCGCTATGGCTACATTTGTCGCACGTTATTGTCCGCTCCTGCACACCTGCAAAGCTAAAATGCGGATGAGGTCTGGACGCTGAGACCTTCATGCGGCCTTCGGTGCATATGGGGCAAGATTCTCCCGACGTCAGCGCCGATATTCTCTCCTCGAGAGATTTAATCCTGATGTCTTTTTCGTGCATCGTCTCACGAGCATCCGACAGCGCAATCCTGACGTCTGCCAAAGTACCATAGAGGTCCGCCATTCTCGCTTTGAGGTCACCAACACTTAGCGCGGTGTCGATTTCTCGAAGCGTCTTCACGACGCCCAGCGCCTGCGCCGCGGCGGCCAATGCTGCTGCTATATCCATCGAGCCCCTCCATTCGGTATTTTTTCAAAAAACCATACATGGCCGCGCAGACGCGCAAAAGCGCCCCCGAAGGGGATAGATTTTTAAGCAAATCAGGTGCAGCATGTCCGTGGGCGTCGAAACCCGGACCAGTGATAAGCCGCGCCATTCTTGGTCAGAATGCCCATTCGATTGGCGTCGAAGGGGAGCGGCTGAATCAATCGGTGCAACTTGCACCGATTGTAACGGACGAGCTTGGCGGCTCGGCTCCGAACCCTGCCATATTGGCCGGGGGTGAGCGCGCTGTCCAGAGGGGCAACCCTTAAAAACGCTCTGCCTGTCTCACTGGCAGGTTTCGACCCCCCGGCTGCTTGGGCTGTCCCCAAGCGCGGCTGTCGAAAGCCGATACCAGTGAGCAAACCCCATGAACATCCTCAACGCGATTCCCGCCGTCAGTCCGTCGACGCGGCGTTCGTTCCTCCAGAAAGCCGCTTCGCTGGCCGCCGCAGGGGCGGCTAGTGGCGCTGCCGTTACGGCGGCTCTCCCGCCGGCGCCGGCCGAGGCCGCGCCTATCGGCGGCCTCGAGTACTTCATCGCATCCGCCTTCCGGGAGATCGGGGACGAGATCGACGATGCCCTTGAGGCCTGGCGGGTGGCTGATGAGGACTGCCGAATGCGGGACCGGGCGATGGGGCTTTGGGAAAAGCGCTACCCGATGCCTCCGTACCTCCTCCCGGATGACGAGGACTATAACCCGACGTCTCGGTCAGACTGGCTTGAGCGTAAGCAGAACGTCATGCGCCGCCTGCAACTCGGCCCGCGCAAGGAAAACCGCAACGGCCTATCCGATCGTTACCACGACGCCGTGTGCAGGTTCGCTCTCATAGAGGCACACACTACAAGCGAACTCTTTTTCAAGGCCGGTTTTGGCCTCTGTGTCGACAGCCGCGAGGGGACGATAGCGAGATCGGTCCTTCGGGATCTCTACAACTTCCGGACCAGGTTGATCCCGGCACCGGCGCGCGCATGAAAATCGCCGGGGCGAGTGAGAAGCCTCGCCCCGGCGGTTCTTCACCTTGCAGCTAATTCGGAAGACTCGGGAAAACCCGAGTAAACTAGGAATTCGAAAATATGCCTTGCGTAGTTAGTCCAATTAATAGTATTTCTAGTTTTTACGCTCTTTCAGGACCGCTGCGCATGGCGACGAACCCGCAACTTCAAAAGGTGATAGTTGATAGCTTGGGCACTGTGCCGGCGGCATCGGTCTTCCATCACGATCGCAATCTCGCTGACGCTGGTCTTCGCACGGTTGGAGGGCGTGGCCGCGGCGGTGCGCAGATGACGGCCGCTGATGCGGCTGCAGAACTTCTGGTCTGTGTGGCGAGTCCGTCCGTGAAGGACACCGTCAAGGTATACAATCGATATAAATCTCTCCTGCCGCACGATCCATTGAGGGCGGACGAACTTTACGCGACGTTGCCGGAAGTTTCAGCCGTGCTGATGCGCAAGCATACCTTCATCGACCTTCTCACAGCTTTCGTTGAATCGGCAATTAGCGGAACATTGCGGGAGCATCTGACGAACCGAACCCCCAGCCCGGTAGAAATCGTTCATGCGAAGGCGTTGAAGTTTCAGTTCATCGGCCCGCACCCCATGGTGGACGTCAAAATTCCACTCATCCCGCAGCAGTCGGGAATCTCCGGTCGTTATGCGGATGCAGGCCCCGCAAATTACGATCCCGCGACGATTGAGGCGTGGTCAAGAAAGCTTGCAAAGAAGAATGGTCCCATCGGGGATCTCGACGAGATCAGGATTTTCAGCGGCGTGACACTCCTCGCTGTTGGCGATGTGTTGCGTAAAAAGTAAGGCGCGGACCGGCCCCGCAGTGTGCGGGTGAAAGGACTGACAATGATCGATGGAAGCAAACCCGCGTTTGCGGGAACGGCGGAGCTTTGCCTTCCGCCTCATTTGAACCGACCACGACTTCGGCGAGATAAGGCCGTTCAATACCTCAAGGCCGTCTACGATATTGACCTCAAACTCAGCACGCTTGCCAAGATGGCGACGGTTGGAGGCGGGCCTGGCTTTCAGAAAGACGGCCGTTGGCCTCTTTACCCCCGTGAAGAATTGGACGCGTGGGCGCTAAGGCGCCTTGGTCCAATCCGACGAAACACATCGGCGGCGTGATGAATATTCTCGCCCCCTCCGCGCTTCGACAGGTGATGCCGGTGGCCGCCTATATCGGCGGCAACGGCGATATCGTTCTCTGTCAAGAATGGACGTGCGAGAAAGAGGAGCGCTATCTCAGAATCGTTGTGCCGTTGGACGATGCCATGTCGCACGCAACCGAGATCATGCGATTAGCGAGGTGTCGCTAATGGCGGTTGTCGACCTCAACGATGTTCGGCGGGAACGGGAGCGAGGCACCAGTTTCACCGCGCGGAAGTTCGCGGCCGTTCAAAGGGCCATGCGCGACACGGCGATCAGCCATCTCGACTTCAGAGTATACTACTATCTGGTGGATGCCGTCGACGCCGAGACCGGACTGGCGAAGCGCAAGCAGCGTGTGATCGCTGCGGACCTCTGCTTAGGCCGTCGCACGGTGCAGGAAAGCCTCGTTCGTCTCCGGGAACATGGCGTCATCGAGTTCGAAATTCCCGTCGGGAAGTCCTACACCAACTCTTATCGCGTTGTCGTCGAAAAGGCGCGGGATGCCGCGCCTTCCTCAGATGGAAAGGCGCGGCCCGGTGCGCCTTTTGAAAATGAAAGGCGCGGCGCTGGAACAAAAAAGGCGCGGGACCGCGACAAAAAAGGCGCGGGGACACGCGCACATGATCTTCCCTTTAATTCCCTTGATATCCCTTCGCGCGAGCGCGGGCCAAGCAGCACTGACGTGCTTGGCCCGGCTGCTGCGCTGGAGAGGCGGTTGGGATCTGACAAATTCGCGTCGTGGTTCAGCGGCGTGTCGATCGTCGAAGAAATGGACGACACGGTCACCCTGAAAGCCCCTACGAAGTTCAAAGCGAATTACCTCATGCAGCATTTCGAGTCGGACATTCTCGCGGCTTGGCAGATGAGCAACCCCAAGGTTATCCACATCCGCATCCAACATGGGTAATTTTGAGAAAACGAGCGCGCACTAGAGAAGATTAGCGCGCAAAAATCTCACATCAATTTTCCGATTTAGCTTTTTCAAATCGACACATTCTCCCATTCTGCCCGCACGCGCGGAACGGGACCATGCTTGAACGAATCAAATCCATCTTCGGATTGGAAGCCAAGAACGCAACGGCGACGCTCAAGGACTATGAGCAGCTTGCGGCGATTTTCGGCATCACCAGCACCATCAGCGGTGCGGCAGTTACACCGACGACTGCAATGCGCTGTCAGCCCTTCGGCTCCGGCGCGCGTCTTATCGCGGAAAGTATCGCCAGCCTTCCGGTCCACGTCTACGACAAGCTTGCTGACGGCAGCAAGCAGCGGGACGCTGACAACATCATCCATGAATTGCTAGACGACACTCCGTCTGAGATCGAGAGCGCGTTTTCGTTCAAGTCCGAAATGCAGCTCGATTGCATACTTCACAACGATGCGTTCGCCTACATCAACCGGGTGAACGAAAAAGTTCGCGAACTGGTCCGCCTGCCATCAGCGGCAGTGACGGTCGATATCAACCCGATCACGATGGTCCCGGTTTACACCTACACCCGCGCCACGGGCGAGCAGGTGAAATACTCGGCGAACGAGATTTTCCATCTCAAAGGGCTGGGCAGTCACTCGCCGGTTTATCTGGCGCGTGAGGCAATCGGCCTGGCCCTGACCCTCGAAAAGCATGCGGCCCGTTTGTTCGGTTCCGGTGCTCGGCCGTCCGGCATCCTGAAAACAACTCAGGTGCTTGGTCCCGGCACCATCGAACGCCTGAGAAATTCCTTCGAAGCTCAGCACGGCAACGGCCAAAGCGGCAAAACCCTGATCCTTGAGCAGGGATTTGAGTTTGAGCCAACGCAGTTCAATTCCGTGGATGCGCAGTTCCTCGAAATGCGGAAGCACCAGATCGAGGAAATCGCCCGTGCGCTCCGCATTCCGCCGCACATGATCTACGAAATGGGTCGCGCCACATGGTCGAACAGCGAACAACAGGGCGAGGATTTCAAGACCTACTCGCTGATGGGCTGGATCAAGCGATGGGAAGGTGAAATTCGCCTGAAGTTGCTCACAGCGGAAGAGCGCAAGACCAAGACCATTGAATTCAACGTGGACGCATTCGTGCGTGCCGATCTTGCTGCGCGCTTCGAGGCGTTCGCAAAGGCTTGCGGTGGGCCATGGATGGCCCCCGATGAAGTTAGAGCGCTCGACAACCGCGCGCCGATCGAGGGTGGTGAAACCTTGCGTCCGGCAGCCAACGCCACGGGCGTCACAGATCCGGCAAAAGTCGAACCGAAACCTAAGCCCAAAGTTGTGCCGGTGGCTGCATGAACGCGCATTTCGAAATCAAGGCCGATCTGAAGGTGGACGATGCCGGCACCATCACTGGCATGGCGTGGCCGTTCGGCCAGCCCGATCGCGTCGGCGATGAGATTTTACCCGGAGCATTCAAGGGAGTGAAAGCGCCGTTGCCGATCCTGATGGGACACGATTCCATGCAGCCGCTCGGAGCGTGGGGCGAAATCCGCGAAACTACCAAAGGCCTCGAGGTTAAGGGGCAGCTTCTGGTGAACGATGTTGTCCGGGCCAAAGAAGTATCCGCTCTGGTGAAGGCCGGAGCGCTCGGCGGCCTGAGCATCGGATTTGTCACGAAAAGCGCGGTTGCGCGCAAGGGTGGCGGCCGAACGATCAAAGCGCTTGAGCTTGTCGAGTGCAGCATTGTGGCAATCCCGATGCACCCAGGCGCTCGCATCACATCGTCGAAATCCGCTCAGGCTGCAATTGCGCTGGCCGAAGCGATTAATCGGGCCAGCGCAGCCCTCAAACTGAAAGGCTAGCATCAAATGAGCATGCACAGGCACAAGCAGGCGTTTCTTTCCGGAGCCATCGAACTCAAGGACGGCGAGGATGATCCGGCTGCGATCGTCCAGAAGGCGTTGGATGATCTGCAGAAGAGCGTCGACGAACGGTTGAAGGCCGTTGAGGGCAAAGGAATCGATCCGAAGTTGCAAGAGCAGATCGATGCGCTTGCTGCGAAGATCAACCGACCCGGAGCCGGCGCTGAAGATGAGAAGAAGGCCAACGCCGCAGCGGAGGCAAAGGCATTCGACACGTTCATTCGCCGCGGCAAAGAAGCGCTGAACGCCGACGATATGAAATCCTTGCGCGTGTCCGACGATACGGCCGGCGGATTCATTGCGCCGGACACGTTCCAGGCCGAGTTGGATCGCAACGTGGTGCTGTTCTCGCCCGTCCGCGCGATCGCTCGCGTGATGCCGACAGGTGGGCCAGCCGTGCTTTGGCCGAAGCGAACTGGCGGTATGACCGGCGCGTGGGTCGGTGAAACCCAAGCCCGGCCGGAAACGACCGTGACGTTCGGCCAGAACCGTTACGGCGTCTGCGAGCTTGCCGCCTATGTGGACGTGAGCAACGCGATGCTGGAAGACAGCGCCTTCGACGTTGGTCAGCTTCTGGCCTTCGAATTTGCCGAAGAGTTCGGCCACCTCGAGGGCGTTGCGTTCGTGAATGGCGCGAGTCAGCTTTCGCCGTCCGGCTTCATGGCAGATGCGAACGTGGCCTATACGCCGGGCACCGATGCCAGCTTGATCAAGGGCGACGGCCTGATTGACCTCTATCATTCGGTCAAGCCGGTCTACCGTGCAAACGGAACGTGGGGCATGAACAGCACCACGCTCGGCGCTATCCGCAAGCTCAAGGACACCAACGGCAACTACATGGTCGCCATGGCGGGCCTGAACAACGCGCCAGTGACCACGCTGCTTGGTCGCCCGATCGTGGAAATGCCGGATATGCCGAACATCGGCAGTGGCAATTTCCCGGTGGTGTTCGGTGACTTCACTCAGGGTTATCGGATCTTCGATCGCCTGAGCCTGAGCATCCTTCGCGATCCCTACTCGCAGGCAACCAACGGCATGACCCGCTTCCATGGTCGCCGTCGTGTCGCAGGTGGCGTCGGCAAAGCCGAAGCGATCCGGAAGCTGAAGATCGCCACTTCCTGATCATCGTCTGGAAACGGTGCCGCATTGGCACCGTCTCCGCACCAATTCAAACGAAGGAACATCACATGCGAGACCTCGCAAGCAACATCAACGTCAAATCGGCCATCGTACCGGTTGCTGCGCGTACCGATAACACCGCCATCGTTTCCACTATTCTCGACACCTTCGGTTATGGCTCGGCAGTGCTGGCTCTCACCATCGGTACAAACACCGATACCAACGCGACATTCCCAGTTCTGCTCGAAGAGAGCGACGACAGCGGCATGAGTGGCGCGACTGCGGTGGCTGACAAAGATATGGTCGGCACCGAAGCAGAGGCAGGCTTTACCGCCGCGGACGATGACACCAAGTCGCGCAAGCTCGGCTACATCGGCAACAAGCGATACATCCGCGCGACGATCACGCCGTCTGGCAATGACAGCGGCAACATCTTCCTGGCGGGCGTGTGGGTGCAGGGCCATCCGGCCAGCGCACCGGTAGCTAATCCGCCAGCGTAACCTAGGGGCACCGGCTTCATGAGGATGCCGCGGCCCGTCCGATAACGGGAAGAGTTCTGCCTGGTGCCCCCGTCCGGTCCGCGCCGAACGACATGGTAGAGGCTCAAGAACTCAAGGCCGCTCTTATTCCGGTTGATGGGAAGACAAATGCCAGTTAAGGCGCCAAGGATTTGCAAATGCGGGATGATGGTCGCGGCGGGCAATGAATGCCCGTCATGCAGCCGTGTCCGCAAGCAACGATCTGATGCGCGCCGTCCATCTGCCACCGCTCGCGGATACGATTCCCGGTGGGATAAGGCGAGGGCAACATATCTGCTTTCGCATCCCTATTGCGTGATGCAGGTAGCGCCTGGCCGGAGGTGTGGAAAGCCTGCCAACATCGTAGATCATATTGTCCCTCACCGAGGCGATCAGCTTCTATTTTGGGATAAGAACAACTGGCAGTCCCTATGCATCAAATGCCACTGCTCACATAAGCAGAGCCATGAAAAGCGCACCTCTGGGCTTATACGGGCCAACCCATTCGTAAGGCCGTCTGCCATCCCCGTCACCATCGTGTGCGGGCCAGCAGGGGCAGGGAAGTCTACCTATGTACGTGAGCGTGCTGGCCCTAACGATCTGGTTATAGACTTAGACGTGATACGCGCCCAGCTATCCGGCGGCAGGCTACATGCTGCCAACAGCGAGTGGACCACGCCTGCTCTCAATGAGCGCAACCGTATCCTACAGTCCCTTGCCCATGACAGACAGCATGAGCGTGCGTGGTTCGTTGTGTCAGCACCACATGCCGAGGACCGTGCGTTGTGGAAGCGCAAGCTCGGCAATGCCACCGTCGTGCTGCTGGATACGCCGCTCGATGAATGCATCAGACGCATCAAGGCAGACCCGACTCGCGAGGGCGAGCATCGGCGCATGGAAAAGCTCGCTCGTGACTGGTGGTCGAAGCAGCCTGCACCGGGGGATAACGTCAACTTTGGGAATTCATTCCGACCGACGGCCCCCAAAGCAAAAGAATTTTCTCGAAATCAGCGGTTTTTTTCTGGACATTCAAAATGCTCACCCTGATCGCAGCACCAGACACATCGCCGGTTTCGCTGGAAGAGCAAAAAGACCACATGAACGTGTCGTTCGATGATCAGGACGACATGATTGAAGCGTTTGTTACAGCAGGAACGCAGAAGCTTGACGGTGCAGCAGGTATACTCGGACGCTGCCTCATAACCCAAACTTGGCGATTAACTCTCGACAGATTTCCCTTCAAGATCGTCATTCCACTGCTTCCGGTGCAAAGGGTTTCGTCGATAAAGTATATCGACGCGAACGGAGACGAACAAACTCATTCCGACTGGACTTTGTTTGGCGTCGGCTCTGATGAAGCCTACTTGCTTCCACGCTTCGGTACATCTTGGCCCACACCACGCACAATTCCTGAAAGTGTAATGGTCGAGTTTGTTGCGGGCTATGGTGACGATCCAGAGGATGTGCCCGAGCCACTCCGCGAAGCCATTCGTCTTTGGGCGGCCCATCTCTATGACAACCGCCCATCAACTGAAGAAGGCACACCGAGCTTTGTGCGGCCACTCGATCTTGGATTCTATCAGCACATCGCGGATTATAGGCGGTTTGCATTCTGATGCGTGGACGGAAACCAGAACTGAAAGTTATCGAAGGCGGCATGGCAAAGCGGCCGGGTGTACCGGATTGGATGGCAAAGGAAGCGAAAGCAGAATGGCGTCGTGTTACGCCGAAGCTGATAGCGCGAAAAGTTCTCACGCAATCCGATCTTGGGTCGCTGGAGAATTATTGCGTGGCGATCGGTCAGGTTCGCGAGTGTCAATCGACGCTGAATAAGGATGGACTTTATGTCCAATCCGAGAAGGGCGCTCCGCGTCCACATCCTGCAGTTCGCATCATGCATCAGGCGATGACGCAAGCCCGTCAGCTTGCCGCGGAGCTTGGCTTAACGCCGGCATCGCGCGGAAAAACACAAGAGAACGATCCGAAAGAAAACGAAGATGAGTGGGCCAAAATGGATCTCTAGCAGGGCAAAGCTGAGAGACCCACACGGCCGCGGAAAGCGAGCCGTCGAGTTTCTTCATTTGCTGAAGCATCCGAAGAGTTCGCTGCCTAAACAGCAGTTCGAATTGTCACCTTTCATGGAGCGCATTGTCCGGCGTGTTTATGGCGACACTGACGCGAATGGCAAGCGCATCATCCGCACGGTATTCCTTCTGCTGCCGCGCGGTAATCGGAAGACCACACTCGGCGCCGGCCTCAGCCTCTTGCACACCATCGGACCGGAGCGGGTGCCGGGCGGACAGGTGATCACGGCCGCAGTCGATAGAAATCAGGCCCGTATTGCATTTGAAGAGGCGCTGGCATCGGTCAATATGGACCCTCGAGTGCGGGCTGCGATGAAGCTGAACGACGCTCGTAACCGCATTCAGCACGTCAAATCCGGTGCGGTGTATGCCGCAATTTCCGCTGAAGCAGGCACGTCACACGGTCGCACACCATCGTTTGTTTTGGCGGATGAGCTTCACGCATGGAAGGGAAGCGCCTTATGGGATGTGCTTCGAACCGGCCTAGCGAAGGTTCCTGAAACTCTGATGTTCGTGATCACGACGGCCGGTGCCGGTCAAACCAGCCTTGCTTTCGAGATGTATGATTATGCGAAGAAGGTCGAGCGCGGCGACATTGTCGATCCGAGCTTCCTTCCGATCTTGTTCGAATCCGATAAAGATGTTGACTGGCGCGATGAAGAGAATTGGTACGCGGTCAACCCTGGACTGAAGCACGGATTTCCCGATCTCGACGGACTGCGCCAGATGGCACGGGAAGCTGAGAACCGGCCCGGACAGCTCGAAGCGTTCAAGCAACTTCATCTGAATGTATGGCTCGATGGCACCGCGGCGCCGTGGCTGGACATGGCTGTCTACGATCAGGGGTCGGCCGCGCTCGACATAAATGAGTTCGAAGGTGAGCGGTGTTGGATCGGCATCGACCTTTCAAGCACCGAGGATCTGACTGCCGTGGTCGCAGCCTTCATGCGCGACAACGGTGAGGTGTGCTTATTTCCATTCTTTTTCGTGCCGGAAGACACCCTCCGAAAGCGCCAGGAGCGCGATGGCGTACCCTACGTTCTCTGGGCCGATCAGAAGCACATCATTCCGACGCGCGGTACGGTGGTCGATTACTCGATTGTCGAAGGAAAGGTGATCGAACTGGCCGAGCGATTCCGCGTCATGGAAATCGCGATCGACAGGTGGAACGCCACCGGTACCATCAACCGTCTGACCGAGGCAGGTCTTACGATCGCGCAGTTCGGACAGGGCACCTCGAGCATGTCACCGGCGGTTAAAGAAACAGATCGCCTTATCCATGGCGGCAAGCTGCAGCATGGCGGGCATCCAGTCCTTCGGTGGAATTTTAATAACGTCGTCTTGGCCGAGCCGAACGACGCCGGCGATACGAAATTCAGCAAGCGTAAGAGTGCCGACAAGATCGACGGTGCCGTTGCGGCTGCCATGGCCATCGCGAGAGTGATGGCTTCAGGTCGCGGGCCTTCGGTCTACGAAAGCGAAGAGCGCGCGGGTGGATTTTTGGCAATTTGAAAGGACACGTTATGGATGATCTTACAGTGGGTGAGCGAGAGCTAATCCGCCGTCTGCGCAGCGGCGATACATTCCGCATTCTCATACAGCGACGACATGAAGGATGGTGCGTGACCACGGCACCGGCGCTGCCAGATCAACTGCCGCAGAATACTGGCAGCGGCAGAACCTTTGATCAGGCGTGGCAATTCGCAAACGCAGAGGATCGCGGCTAATGGCAACCCTCGCGCGTCATTCCGGGGTGGTCCAGGACCAGGCCGGGAACATCATCCCGAATGCAAAGATCGAAGTTCGGCGCGAAACGCCGGGCGCGCCGCTGGCTGCGCTGAAGGAAGATCGCGACGGGCTGGTAGGCTTGAGCAATCCGTTTGACGCGGAGGCGGACGGATCGTTCGCTTTTCATGTCATCGGCGGTGCGTACAAGGTCCGTGCCTACGTTGGAGCATCCGGTGCGCCGACATTCGAGTATATAGAGCGCTTCGTCGCGAACGGCACCGCGGCGGAGCATGACGCGGAGGATTTCGTAGCGGCCGGCACCGTCAGAGAGCGGCTGACAGCGGACCGCACTTACCACGTTGCACCCTCAGGGAGCGGCGGGAGCGATAGCAACGACGGACTTACGGCGCTCGCACCATTTCTGACCATTCAAAAGGCCGTCGACGTCGCCGCAACGGTTGATCTGGCCGGGTACAAGATCACAATCCAGCTTGCCGACGGCACTTACACCGCAGGCGTGGTCCTGAAGAATGTCGGCGGATTTGCCGCGCCGGGCGATCTTGTCATCAAAGGCAACACCACAACACCCGCGAACGTCATTGTCAGCCCAACCAGCGCCGATGCCTTCCTTGCGGATAGTATCGCCAGCGTGTGGGACGTGACCGATCTCAAGATCCAAACGACCACATCGGGAAACGGTCTATTTGCCCGGTACGGCGCGAAGATTCGATACGGCAATCTCAACTTCGGCACCTGCGCTTCGTCGCACATTCAGGCATTCGGGCCGGGCAGCGTCATCACCTGCCTGTCGAATTACGCCATCACCGGCGGCGCGCAAATCCATTTCCAGTCCTATTACGGCGCGCAGATCGTCGCCGCCGGCCGAACGATCACCATCACCGGGACACTGACCATCTCCATCTTCGCCGACATGCGGGTGCTCGGCTCGGCGCAGCTTTTCTCCATGACGTTCGCAGGCACCTATACGGTGACAGGCAGCCGTTACCGGTCTCAGGAGAATGCGGTGTGCTTCGTCAACGGTGCGGGCGCAACGTATTTCCCCGGCAATTCGTCCGGAACGACGGCTACCGGGGGGCTCTACACCTAAGGTAGCCCCGATGCTTCCGCGGCCGATTAGAATGCGTGCTGCAGCGTGACGTACATCCAGCCTAGGAGCGATAAGCCTGCGCCGATTCCTACGACGAAGGCGATGCGCATGCACAAAGGCATGCTGACCCAGCTCCGCATTTTCCCAGCCCTCAAAGTCAACGGGTGCCGGAGCGCGGGAAAAGATAAAGATGGGCGCTGCTTCCTATGTGCTTCCTGTGCGAGAATGACCGAAGCGAGGATTTGCAGAAACCCCTTATTTTATTGGCGCACCCGACACGATTCGAACGTGTGACCTTTGCCTTCGGAGGGCAACGCTCTATCCAGCTGAGCTACGGGTGCAACGCCCTCCATTTAGCCGATTGGGCTGGTATGGGCAACGGCTGGCGGGGGTTTTATAGGCCCGGCTCGCAGCGCGGAGCGCACGCATCAGGCAATAAATGAAGGAACTGAGGTGCTGCGGCCTCAGCTCTCCACCGCGAACCGCAGCCCGGCGTGATCGGTCAGCCGTTTGATCAGGCGGTCACCCAATGCCGCGCCCGGCGTCCAGATGCCACCCGCGACATCCTTTGCCTCGCGCACAAGACACACCGCGCTTTCGCCGATCATCTTGGAGGTCGAGCCGTAGCCCGGATCGCGGTCGCCCTTGACCGAGGCGCGGATCTGCTTGCCATCGGGTGTAAGGCCCACAAACAGGATGTCGTACATGCCGGTTTCGCGCTCTTCCTTTGAAGGACCTTCGCCGGGCTTCGGTCCGCCAGGGCCGCCCATCGCGGAATTGGCGCCGACAATGGCCTTGGCCATGGCTTCGCCCTTCTCGCCCGGGCCTGCCAGCATCATCTCGTCGTAGACGAACTCCTTGCCGTAGGGGAATCCCATCAGCATGTTGGAGCGATGCACGTTGCGGGTGTTGATGGTCGCCATCACGAACGGCGCGACCCACATGCCGAGATCGTCATCATGCAGCGGCTTGTTGCCCGGTGGCTGTTTCGGTCCTTCAAAACCCGGCGTGAGCGCGAAGGGGTTTTTCAGCAGCGGCACGATGCTGAGATCCTTCGCCGCCGCGGCATAGGTCGCTTTCAGGCTCGCGGCGGTGCCGCCGGAAAATGTACCCTTCATCTTGCGCACACGGCCCTTCACCAGCGGGCAGGCCGCGCCGAACTGCTTCTTCGCAGCGTTCTGCAGGAAGAACACGCCAAGCTCGAACGGGATCGAATCGAAGCCGCAGGAAAACAGGATGCGGGCGCCGCTCGCCTGCGCGGCGGCATGATGAGCGTCGATCATCTGGCGCATCCAGGCGGGTTCGCCGCACAGATCGAGATAATCGGTGCCGGACGCGGCGCAGGCTGCGACAACTTCGGAGCCATAAAGCTGATAGGGGCCGACAGTGGTGAGAATGGCCTTGGCCTGATCGGCCATCGCCTTGAGCGAGGCAGGATCACTGGCGTCGGCCTCGATCAGCGATGTGTCCTTCGGCGCGCCGATCTCGTCACGCACGGCGGCGAGCTTGTCGCGGCTGCGGCCTGCCATCGCCCATGTCAGGCCGCTTCCGGGGCCGTATTCGGCTGCGAGATATTCGGCGACGAGTTTGCCGGTGAAGCCGCTGGCGCCATAAACAACGATATCGAATTTTGGTTGGGTCATCGCAACGTCCTCTCGTCCTTCGCGCGTGTCTCGCTCACGCCAGCAATTTCCGCAGTTCCGCCTTCGCCACCTTCTCAAGCGTCGAGCGCGGCATGTCGTCCACCAGCCGCACTTCGCGCGGCACCTTGAAATCGGCCAGCGCATTCTTGCAGACGTGCAGGATATCGTCATGCAGCGTCGGCGGCGCACCGGCGAGGCCGGCGGCCGGAATGACGAACACCACCGGCACTTCATCCAGCATCGGATGCTTCTTCGCCACCACGGCAGCCTCGCGCACGCCCGCCACCGTCATCACCACCTGCTCGATCTCGGAGGCGGCGACATTCTCGCCGCCGACCTTGAGCATGTCCTTGGCGCGATCGCCGAAGCGGATGAATCCGTTCTCCAGAATCTTCACACGGTCGCCGGTGATGAAATAGCCGTGCTCGTCGAAGCTGTCGCGAGTCGCCTGCTCGTTGTGCAGATATTCCTTGAACAGCGACAGACCGGGCGTGCCGCGGATCAGAAGATCGCCGGTTTCGCCGACAGTTACCGGTGCGCCGTTCTCGCCGACCACGCGGATATCGTATTCGGGCGCAGGGCGGCCGATGGCCAGCGGGATATTCGGCTGGTTCGGTTCGCCGACAATGCCGTGGGTGATGGTTTCCGTCATGCCCCACCAGCCGATGGTCTTCACGCCGAAGAGCTTGTCGGTGGGCGGCTCGCAGACCGCGCTGCCCCACAGCCGGAAGTGATGTTGTTTCGGCGCTTCGCGCTCCATCAGCGCCTTGACGCAGAACGGCACCAGCGAGGTCCAGGTGCAGCGATGTTCAAGCGCCGTGGACCAGAACCGGCTCGCGGAGAAGCGCGGCTGGATCACGGCGGTGCAGCCGGCCCAGAGCGAGGCCAGCATCGAATAGGCCAGCGCGTTGGTGTGGAACAGCGGCAGATAGATCTGATGAATATCCTCGGGCCGCAGATCCTGATGCACCGCGTTGACCTTCGCGCCCCACAGCGCGTTGGCGTGAGTCCACAGCACCGCCTTGGGCCGCGATGTGGTGCCGGAGGTGTATTGCACGCTGCACGAGGCATAAGGATCGGCAGGACGGCGCGGGCGGTCTGCGCTGTCGGCGAACAGTGCGTCGAAGGATTCGGACTTTGTTGGCTTATATCCCTGCGCGGGCGCGGCCCCTGCGTCGTGTGATATTACGGCCAGCCAGCGCAAGCTGCGGCAGTTGTTTGCGACCAACTCGGCATAGGCGGGCTGGGTGACGGCCGCCACCGCGCCACAATGATCCGCAAAATACTCCATTTCGGCAGGCGCAGAGCGGGTGTTCGTCGTGACGGCGATGGCGCCGAGTTCGACGCAGGCGAACCACGCCAGCAACATCTCGATACAGTTGTCGAGGTGAAGCAGCACGCATTCGCCGGACTTGATGCCGCGCGCCTGAAGGCCTGCGGCCAACGCGCCGACGCGCTCATGAAATTCGCCGTAAGTCCATGGCCGGGCCGGTGCATCGAAGGGTGCCCAGATCAGGAACGGGTGATCGCGCCGTGTCTCGGCGCGCAGCCGCAGCAGCCACGGCACATCGAGGCCGGCGAAGGGACCGACATGGTCCGGTAAAAATGAGCCGTGTGGGCTGCTGGTTCTGGGCATGGTTTCTCCCGTCCCGCTTGTCCGCTGCGGGTTGCCAATTGCTTGTCTGACAGGAGGCGCAGAGTCAACGGGGCAGCCCGGTCATGGCCTTATGCAGGCGATAGCGTCACGCGCAAGCCGTCCTTCGGCTTGGGAATCGGCCACATCTGCCATGCGGATACATAACCCGGCGCGAGGCTGACCTTGAGGTTTTGCAGGAAATGAAATGTGAAGCACTTGGCCTGCATGTAGGCGAAGTGAAGTCCGATGCACATATGCGCGCCGCCGCTGAAGGGAATGAATGCGAAGCGATGGCGAGCGCGCTGGGCTTCATCGGTGAAGCGCAGCGGATCGAATGTCTCGGGATCGGGCCAATGCTCGCTCATATGGTGCGTGAACAGCGGGTTCATGCCGACCATCGTGCCGGCGGGAATGTCGTAGCCCTTGAATGTGAAGTCGCGCGTCGCCCGGCGCGGGATCGACGGCACCGGCGGCTTCATCCGCATCGCTTCCTTGAAGGCCATTTCGGTGAGCGGCATGGCGTCGAGTTTTTCAAACGGCAGCGGCGCGCCCGGCGCGACCCCAAGCGAAGTCACCTCATCGCGCAGCCGCACCTGCCATTCCGGATGCGCCGCGAGCATCGACACGAACGATGTCAGCGATGACGTCAGCGTGTCGTGCGCGGCCATGATCAGGAAGCTCATGTGATCGACGATGTCCTGCGTCGAGAGCAGGGCGCCGTCCTCATGGGTGGCGTGGCACAGTTGCGAGAACAGATCGTTGCCGCTGTTCTCGCGGCGAAGCGGAATTTGCTGCGAGAAATAGGCGACGATGCGCTGGCGTCCCTTGACGCCGCGCGCCATCTGCGTGCCGGGCCAGGGCTGACGGATCACGGCGACCGAGGCCGCGATCATGTCGACGAAGGAGCGCGTGACGTCTTCAACTTCCGGGCCGATTCCGGTGCCGAGGAACGATGTCGCTGCGAGGTCGAGCGTCAGTTGCTTCATCGCCGGATAGAACAGCATCGGACCCGGGTTTTCGCGCCACTGATCCACGCGCGCGGCGATGCCGGTGTCGAGCTGTGCGAGATAGTTCTTCATCGGGCCGGCCTTGAACGCGACCGACATCGCGCGCCGATGCAGGCGATGCTCATCGAAGTCGAGCAACATCAGTCCGCGCGGAAACAGCCGTCCAAGAATCGTTTCCCAGCCGTTGGCCGACGAGAACAGCTTGGTCTGGTCCATCAGCATGAACTCGTTGGCATCAGGTCCGAGCAGCGAGACACTGGTTTCGCCAAGAACCCGCGAGCGATAGATCAGCCCGTATTTGCGGGCCATCGCATCGACCTCGCCCTTCGGATCTGCCAGCACACTGAGCGTGCGCCCGATCAGCGGCCAGCCCTCATCGCCGGGAATATGCGCGAGCTTCGCGCGGTCCACCATGAGAGGCGCCTTGACCGCAGCCGGTGATATCAGGCTCTGAAGTGACATGAAGTGCTCCCCGGATTTGTCGGAGGACCTGGGCGAACCGGCGGCATCATCAATGGTCGGATGAACCGCTGTTTTGAGAATTATCGTCGAGATGGCGAAGGCCGACAACCCTCGAATACCTCCTGTCTCGCGCCGCCCCGATTGTGCAGTGCGGCCAGACGCGGTTGTCCGGTCCGGACGCGCCAATCCCGCGTGCCATGTTTGAAAACGCTAGCGTTCGCGCGATTTCAAAGTTTTACTGTCGCCACCAAGAAAGCCGGCAAACGGCATCCACCAGGGAGAGTGACGATGAACACCAAGGCAACGCTGCTTGGATTTGCGGTCGGACTGTGCGCGGTCGCAGGCCCCGCATCTGCGGCTGACATGAAAATGATGACCGGTCCGCAAGGCGGTTCCTGGATTCCGCTCGGCGGCCAGCTCAAGGACATGTGGGAGAAGGCCATTCCCGGCCTGAATGTCCAGGCGTTGCCGGGTGCGGGTATCGCCAATGTTCGCGGTGTCGATGAAGGCAAGGCCGATGTCGGCTTTGGCAATTCGATCTCGACGGTCGATGGCCTCGCGGGCCGGGCTCCGTTCCCGAAAGCCACCACCAATGTCTGCAACCTCGCGACGCTTTATCCGCAATATTATCAGCTCGTTGTGAATGCCGACGCGGGCGTCTCCAAGATCGCGGACCTCAAGGGCAAGGCGGTCACCACCCAGCAGCGCGGCAACACCGGCGAGCTGATCACCCGGCAACTGCTCGAGGTCAACGGCATCACCTACAACGATGTGAAAGTGTCGTTCGTCGGCTACACCGATTCGGTGAACCAGATGAAGGACGGAAACGCCACGGCGTTCGGCCTTGGCACTCAGATTCCGGCCGGCTCGATCATGGATCTTGCTGCCGCGCGCGATATCAAGATAGTCGATCAGTCCGATAGCTACGAGAAAATGAAGAAGCTCAATCCGGGCTATACGTTGATGACGATTCCAAAGGCGACCTATCCGAAGCAGGATGCCGATGTGAAGGTGATCGGCTATGCGACGCATCTGGTGGTGTCGTGCAAGCTGCCGGCGGATGAAGTCTACACCATGGTCAAGACGCTGGCTGCCAACACCAAGACCATGGCGACCGTGGCCAAGGATATGGCCACACTGACGCCGGCCGGAATGGCCGCCGATATCGGCATTCCGTTCCATCCCGGCGCGGCCAAATTCTACAAGGAAGCCGGCATCACGGTGAAGACGAACTGACCGGACTGCCGCCGGCGGCGCGGACGCTGCCGGCGGTTCGCGGCAAGGCATTTCCGGACAGGACGGACAGGACATGAAGCTGGATTTCAGTTACGGCGGCGTCGTGCGCATGGCCACGACTCTCATCTCTGTCGCCATGGTGATCTTCCATGTCTGGGCGATCGTCAACGGCGCGCCGGAGGCGATTGTTTTCCGCGGCACGCACCTGCTGTTCGCGCTGACATTGCTGTTTCTGATTTACCGCAGTTCCGGAAGTGCCGACGGGACGCCGAGCGTACTCGATCTGCTTCTGCTGGTGCTGGCGATCGCGCCGATCATCTATCTGTTCGTCAATTACGACTATGTCATCAACCGCATCTTCTATGTCGACGATCTGACCACCGCCGACATGGTGATGGGGACGATCTTGACGGTGATGGTGCTGGAGGCGGCGCGCCGCGTCATCGGGCTGGCGCTGCCGATCACCGCCGTGGTGTTCATTGTCTATGGGTTGTTCGTCGCCAAGCTCGATCCGATGCGGCTGCTCGACCAGCTTTACATGACGACTGAGGGCATCTTTGGCATTCCGCTCTCGGTCTCGGCGTCCTACGTGCTGATCTTCGTGTTGTTCGGCAGCTTCATGGAGCGCACCGGTACCGGCCAGTTGTTCATGGATTTTGCCATGAGCCTGACCGGCCACACGGCGGGCGGCCCGGGCAAGGTGTCCTGCGTCAGCTCGGCGCTGTTCGGCACGATCTCCGGCAGCGCGGTTGCCAATGTCATGGTCGACGGTCCGATCACCATTCCGTTGATGAAGCGTTCGGGCTTCCCGCCGCATTTCGCGGCGGGCGTCGAGGCCGTCGCCTCGACCGGCGGGCAGATCATGCCGCCGATCATGGGCGCCGCCGCGTTCGTGATGGCGGAGTTTCTCGGCGTTTCCTATGGACAGGTGGTACTCTGGGCGATCATCCCGGCCGTGCTTTATTATGTCGCGTGCTTCTCGGCAGTGCATTTTGAAGCCAAGCGGCGCGGCCTCGTTGGCGTGCCGCGCAGTGAATTGCCGAAGCTCGGCGACGTCATGCGCGAGCGCGGGCATCTGTTCCTGCCGGTTCTGGCTATTCTCGTCGTTATGTATTCCGGTTTCAGTTCGCCGCTCGCCGCGCTGGCCGGCACGCTGGCCTGCTTCCCGGTCGCAGCATTGCGCAAATCGACCCGCCATTATGTGACATTCGAGAACCTGATCGGCGCATGCGTCGATGGCGCGCGCAACGCATTGCCGGTGGCGCTGGCCTGCGCCGCGGCCGGTATTGTGATTGCGGTGGTGACGTTGTCGGGTCTCGGAATCGTGTTCACCCAGTTCGTCGTGCATTTGTCGCAGAACTATCTGCTGCTCGCGCTGGTCTTTACGATGATCGCTGGCATTGTGCTGGGCATGGGCATGCCCACCACGCCGGCCTACATCATCATGACAGCGCTGCTGGTGCCGGCCATCGTCAAGTTCGGCATTCCGGTCCCTGCCGCGCATATGTTCGCGTTCTACTTTGCGGTGCTGTCGGCGATCACTCCGCCGGTGGCGCTGGCGGTGTTCGCTGCCGCCGGGATCGCGCGATCCGATCTCTGGAAGACCGGTCTCGCGGCGGTGCGCATCGCGGCCACCAGCTTCATCGTGCCGTTTATGTTTGTCTATGAGCCCGCGCTGCTGATGATCGGCGACTGGCCGACGATCATCTGGAGCAGCATCACCGCGGGCATCGGCGTTCTGCTGTTCGCAGCCGGACTGCACGGCTATTTTCTGACGCATTCAAAGCACTGGCAAAGCGCGGCGCTGGCGGTGGGAGGCCTCTTGCTGATCGAGCCGGGTCTTGTCACCGATTCCATCGGGGCAGCCCTTGCGGCCCTGGTGATGCTGACCCAGCGCTACGCGCGAAGCCGGACGCTGGCTCCAGCGCCTGAACTATCGGCCAGCAAGGTGTCAGACTGAACCATCGCGCGCGGCCGCTCAGGCGAGACCGATGGTCCTGCCGAGCGTCCGCAGGCTTCGCTTGCGCCATCACCCGGAATTCGCCGCGGCTTTCGCCATGGCTCTGACACGGTTACGGAACGATCGCGGCGTTTCCGCGAATACCCGTGCGGCGAGCGCCTGCGCGCGGCCGCGATGAAACTGCTGCCGGGCCTCGATATGCCGTGTCAGGCGTGAGCGCCAGCGGGCCAGCGGCTGGTTCGGCTGTATCAGCAGGCTGAAAGCGGCGAGATCGTTGCTTTTGCCAAGCTGGGTGCGAAGTTTCTGCACTTCACCGATGAAGCTGTTCCACACCTTCGGCCACAGTGGCGCGATCAGGTCCAGTTGATAGCGGAAGGCGACCACGGCTTTGCGAAGGTCATGAATGTCTTCCGGATCGGCGCTGTTCCAGTCGCGCGGGAGGCGGCGTCGGGCACGGCGATATGACCGCGCCAGTGCGCCAACGATTTCGTCAAACGGAATCTGCTCGAGGCGCCAGTTCATCGCGCAGGCGGACGCCCGGTCAAGGCTCCCGCGCACATGCTGAATGGCTTGCGCATGCAACCGCTCGGCTTCCGATGCCCTGCGCGCGTCCTCAAGCCGCTGCGTGAGGGTGGCCTTGGTGCGGTTCGGCAGCGGCGGCATCTCGGCATGTCCCGGCTTGGCGATGTCGGCCAGGGCATCGAGGGCCGTCTGCGCGTCGCGGCTGTGACCGAATTCGCGGGCGAGAAGGCGGGCTTCGTGGCGCAAGGTCACGGTCTCGTCGCCAATCGAATCCTCCAGCAGCCGCAACAGCGCGCGCCAGCGCTTGAGGGCGACGCGCAATTCGTGGATCGCCGTGCTCGGATTCTCGCTCTTCAGCTTGTCCTGCGCCGCGCGGGCCATAGCCAGGGTGTCATCCGCGATCTGGCGCAGCGCGTGTGGGGCCGGCGGCGTCTGAGGGCCATGCATCATCGGCGTCCGTCCGCGATGCATACGCGTATGTTCGTGTCTTCTCCGCCGCGGCGGATGCGTTCCCCTACGCGGGAACGATGGTCTTGCCGATCGGCCACAGCGCGATGGCTCCGAGTTTCAGATGGGCCCATGCGAACGGAATGCCGACAATTGTAATGGCGAGCAGGAGGGCGGTGATCAGATGGCCGATCGCCAGCCACCATCCGGCGAGGATCAGCCAGATCACATTGCCGATGAATCCGAAAATCCCCGTGCCGAAATCACCCTTCCCGATATAGATTTCGCGAGAGACGGCTTTCTGGCCAAACGGAAACAGGGTGTAGACGGCGATATTCCAGGCGCCGCGCGCCCATGGAATGCCGATGATGGTGATCGCCATGATGACGGCGGCGACCGCCCAGCCCACCGCCATCCAGAAACCGCCAAGCACCACCCACAGAACATTGAGCATGAAGGAGACGGGAGACATCAGAACTCCTGTGCCGAAACCGGTTCCTGAAAGTATAGCACATTTGGGGCGACACAGCGGTGAAACCGCTTTGCGATATATTTGCAATAGCCAATCGGCTCGCGGTGCCCATATAGAGGGTATCAAGGAGATTCGACATGCTGAAACTGGATTTCGCGGCCGGCCTCGCCACAATCGCCATCGCTGCGCTGGCGGTTGCCCTCGGCTCCGCTCCCGCCCGGGCCGACGCGCCGTTCTGTTCGGAAAATTACAGCCGCACGGGTCTGGGCCGGGTCTGCGCCTATTACACCTATGAACAGTGCCGGATCGCCACCAGCGGGGTCGGCGGCTCATGCAGCGCGAATGCGTGGTATCAGCCCCGTGCGTATTATGACCCCGCGCCGCGCCGTCATCGCAGGCATCGGCATCATCGCTGAGACCGGTCGGGTGGATGGCTGCATATGATTGGCGCGGGCTCTCCGCGCCAATTTTGTTTGCGGCGGAACTGAACCCGTCTTGCTGACGGCTCGTATTTTTGGAACGCTGGACGGATTGCGCGCGTCTTTTCCGAGCGCGGCGGAGCACTGCTCATGGACTCGTTGGGACATCAGGTGACAGCGGAGCGGGAGCGCGCGGCGTTTTACAGCGCCATGCCGGTGTTTCGCGGCTTCGCGAATCTGATGGACCCCTTGTTGTACCGGCCGGTGCCGGAGGGCTGGCTGATCGGCGTCGCCGATATCGTCAAGTCCACCGAAGCGATCGCCAACAACCGCTACAAGGCGGTGAACATGGCGGGCGCGGCGGTGATCGCGTCTGTCACCAATGCGCTGGAGAATCGCGACTTTCCGTTCGCGTTCGGAGGCGACGGCGCAAGTTTTGCCGTGTCGCCGCAGGAAGCGGAGCTTGCTCGTGACGCGCTGGCGGCGACCGCGACATGGGTGAAGGAGGATCTCGATTTGTCGCTGCGTGTGGCGCTGGTGCCGATCGAGGCGATCCGCGCGCAGGGTCTCGATGTGAAGGTGGCGCGCTATGCCGCCTCGCCGCATGTGTCTTACGCGATGTTTTCCGGCGGCGGGCTGGCCTGGGCGGAGGCTGCGATGAAGCGCGGCGAGTTCACCGTGCAGATGGCCGCGCCGGGTGCGCATCCCGATCTCAGCGGCCTGTCATGCCGGTTTTCCGAAATGCCGGCGGAGCGCGGGCTGATCCTGTCGCTGCTGATCGTGCCGGGCGCATCGGCGGACAGCGCGGGCTTTCGCCGCCTGATCGAGGAGATCGTTTCGCTGGTCGAGCGAAGTCCCGGTGCTGGACGGCCGGTGCCGTCATCCGGGCCGCGCATGCGCTGGCCTACGCCGGGCGCGGATTTCGAGGCGCTGGCGCAGCGCGGAAAACCGCTGTTCGTCCGCCGTCTCAGTGTGCATGCCTTCACGCTGTTTGCGTATCTGCTGTTCCGTCTCAACATTTCCGCAGGCGGCTTCGTGCCTCAAGCCTATATGCAGCAGGTGGTGGAGAATTCGGATTTCCGGAAGTACGACGACGGCCTGCGCATGGTGCTCGACTGCAGCCCGGCACTCGCCGACGCGCTGGAAAGCCGTCTGGCGGCTGCGGCTGCCGCAGGCATCGCGCGTTACGGTCTGCATCGGCAGGATGCAGCCATGATGACCTGCTTTACCCTCTCGGCATCACGGCCGGATCATTTCCATTTTGTCGATGGCGCGCGCGGCGGTTATGCTTCCGCCGCCACGGCTTTGAAAGCCACATTGAACTGAGCAGATCGCGATGCGCCGGATAAGTATCAGGGACGGGCGGTTGTGGTATGCGATGCCGCTTGTTGTCGGCATGCTCGCGGCATTGGTGTGCTTCGATTCCGCAAGCGCCGGCGATGACGATGATGACGAGCCGGCGAAGCCGAAGCAGCCGAACGTCTATCTCGATTATTCCACGGCTTATCTGTCCGTGCCGCCGAACACGCTCGCGGTCGGCGTCAGGAGCTTTGTCTCGCCGGTCCCTGTCGCGGCGCAGAGCATTCTTTTGAATGCGCCGCTGACCGTGGATATCACCGAGCGGTTTTCGCTGTACGGCGGCATCGGCGCCAGCACCACGCGCACCGAGCTTTCGTCCTGGTCGTCCCTCTTGGTCGATAGCTGGAATGTCGGCTTCAATGCCGATGTGATCCAGCAGAACAGCACCACGGTTACGGTGATCTCGACCCTGACACGCTCGGTCAACAGCGCGCCGGGACTGGCGTCGACCTCGAACCAGACCGTTGTTGAACTCGATTACGGGCTCAATGAAGACCAGACGCGCGGCCTGCTCGCGGGAACGCGGCTGACGGCGGTGTGGGTGGATTCGGCGCTTGCGAAAGTCGAGCCGGTCTTCGTCGCTTATCTCGGCGGCTATTATCAGTGGGACAACAACTGGAAACTGTCCGGCCGCTTCGGAATCCAGACCTTCGGCGGCGCGGAACTCGCCGGCAGTCTCATCAGGGCAAAGGCGTTCACCCAGCCAACCATCAGGCTCGATCTCGACCGGATGGACGACAACGACAACCGGCTGTTCGGCGCCTCGCTCGAGGTCGGCTGGACGCCGCAGCCGCTGGTTCAGTTCACACTGCGGACGCCGCTCTATGCGGTGCGGAACTAGGCCATAAGGTGAAGGCGCCTGCGATGCGCCCGCAGCGTCTCGACAGATCAAGGCCGCCGGGCGTAGTCTGGCGTCATGAGCGGACACGATCACGACGACCATCATCATGACCATGGCGGACATTCCCCCGGTCACCATCATCACCACGATCACGATCATTCCGAGCTGTCGGAAACCGAGCTGCGGGTTCGCGCGCTTGAATCGGTCCTGACCGAAAAAGGCTATGTCGATCCCGCCGCGCTCGATGTCCTGATCGAGACCTATGAGACCAAGGTTGGCCCGCGCAACGGCGCGCGGGTGATCGCAAGGGCGTGGTCCGACCCGGCCTACCGTGCCCGTCTGCTCGAGGATGCGACGCCCGCCATCGCCGAACTCGGCTATGCCGGACGGCAGGGCGAGCACATCGTCGCGGTCGAGAACACCGCGCAGCGGCACAACATGGTCGTATGCACGCTGTGCTCCTGCTATCCATGGTCGGTGCTCGGGTTGCCGCCGGTCTGGTACAAGGCGGCGCCGTATCGGTCGCGCGCGGTCATCGACCCGCGCGGCGTGCTGCGCGATTTCGGTTTCGAGCTTCCCGCGGAAACGGAAATCCGGGTGTGGGATTCCACCGCCGAAATTCGCTATCTGGTGGTGCCGCAGCGCCCCAAAGGCACCGAGGGCTGGAGCGAGGAGCAACTCGCCGATCTTGTCACGCGCGACAGCATGATCGGCACCGGCTTTCCCAAATCGCCGGCAGGCAACGGCGCATGAACGGCGCACACGACATGGGCGGCGTCGATGGATTCGGTCCGGTGATTCCGGAGCCGAACGAGCCGGTGTTTCACGGCGAATGGGAGCGGCGCGTGCTTGCAATCACGCTGGCGATGGCGCGGCCCGGCGGCTGGAATATCGACATGTCGCGCTTCGCACGGGAAGACCGCTCGCCCGCCGACTATCTCGGCAAGAGCTATTACCAGATATGGCTCGCTGGCCTCGAGCGGCTGATGCAGGAGCGCGGTCTGGTGATGCCCGATGAAATCGAGGCAGGTCATCTGCTGCATCCGCCGAAAGCGGGCCTGCCGGTTCTGGCATCCGGCGATGTCGAGGCGATGTTGCGCAGGGGCGCGCCGACCGAACGCGCGGCGGCATCGAGGCCTTTGTTCGCCATCGGCGAGCGCGTGCGCGCCAGGAACCTTAACCCGCAAGGTCATATCCGCCTGCCGCGTTATGTGCGCGGCCATGTCGGCGTCGTTGAGCTGCTCCATGGCGCGCATGTCTTCGCCGACAGCAACGCGCGGGGCGAGGGCGAAAATCCGCAGCACCTTTACACGGTGCGGTTCAGTGCGCACGAGCTATGGGGCGAGCGGGCCGATCCAACGAGTTCGGTTTCGGTGGATGCCTGGGAATCCTATCTGGAGCGCGCCGAATGACCATCGACCGGCAGGCTGCCTTGCAGGCGGCCGCGAGTCTTCCCGGGATTCCGCGCGACGATGAAGGGCCGGTGTTCCGCGAGCCATGGGAGGCGCGTGCCTTCGCCATGGCGCTGGCGCTCCATGCGCGCGGCCTGTTCACCTGGCCGGAATGGGCGGACGCGCTGGCAAACGAGATCAAGCGTGCGCAAGCTGCGGGCGATGCCGATACCGGCGAGACCTATTACCGGCACTGGCTCGCGGCGCTCGAGCATCTGGTGGCGGCAAAGAAAGTCGCGCCCGAAGGCGAGCTTCATCGTTACCGCGATGCATGGGATCGCGCCGCCGACCGCACGCCGCACGGCCAGCCGATCGAACTGACGGCGGAGGATTTCGGCTAGCCGAGTCCGCCGTTGAGAAACGGATTGGTGGCCCGCTCATGGCCGAAGTTCGAGCCGGGCCCGTGGCCGCAGATGAAGCCGACATCGTCGCCAAGCGGAAGTAGCTTCTCGTTGATCGAGCGGATCAGGGTGGCGTGATCGCCGCCGGGCAGATCGGTGCGTCCGACCGAACCATTGAACAGCACGTCGCCGACGATGGCAAAGCGCATGTCCTTGTTGAAAAACGTCACGCTGCCCGGCGAGTGGCCCGGCGTATGATAGATGTCGAACACAAGGTCGCCGATCCTGAGCTGATCGCCTTCGTTGAGCCAGCGGTCCGGTGCGAAATTGCGCACGCCGGTCATGCCGAAGTTGGCGCCGCTCGCAACCACGTTGTCGAGCAGATACTTGTCGGCGGCGTGCGGGCCGACAATCGGCACTTTCAGTTCGTCGCGCAGTTCCGCCGCGCCGCCGACATGGTCGATGTGGCCATGGGTGATCCATATCTCGTCGACGGTGATGCCGGCCTGCTCGATCGCGGCCAGGATATCCGGAACGTCTCCGCCGGGATCAATCACGACCCCGTGCATGGTGGCGGCGTTCCACAGCAGTGTGCAGTTCTGCTGAAACGGGGAGACCGGCACGATCAGGGCGCCAGCCTTGGGAGCTTGCTGTGAGTTATCTGTCATGCGGCCACAATGCTGATTTTTCGCGCCGCGCCAAGTGGATTTTGCTGTCGGACAGGCCGGCCCGCCGATCGGATCAGGCGACGCGCAGGCTGCGCAGCGTCTTGGGCCCCATCTTTTCAAACGGTTCCGGCCGGCCGATGCCATAGCCTTGCGCGTAATCGACGCCGATCTCGCGCAACGCCGCGATGGTGGCGTCGTTCTCCACGAATTCAGCGACGGTCTGCTTGCCCATGACCTTGCCGATGCGGCAGATCATCTCGACCATGGCGCGGTCGATCGGATCGTCCAGCATGTCCTTGACGAAGCTGCCGTCGATCTTGAGGTAGTTCACCGGCAAATGCTTCAGATAGCCGAATGACGACATGCCGCTGCCGAAGTCGTCCAGAGAGAAACGGCATCCCAGTTGCTGCAGCACGCCGATGAAGCGGTTGGCGTTGTCGAGATTGGCGATGGCGCTGGTCTCGGTGATCTCGAAACAGATCATCGACGGCGGAATACCGTATCGCGCGAGCTGCTCGCGGACATAGTCGATAAATCCCTCGTCGCTGAAGGTCGCGCCCGACAGATTGATGGCGCAGGTTGCGATGGACGGGGCGCCATGCCGGATCCGGCTGGCGATGGTCTCGAAAGCGTGCTTCACGACCCAGCGGTCGATCAGCGGCATCAGCCCGTAACGCTCCGCGGCGGGAATGAAATCTCCCGGAGGCACGAGGTTGCCGTCCTTGTCGCGCAGACGCAGCAGCAGTTCGATATGCGTGCCTTCGCATGATGTCTCATGCAGGGCCGCGATGTTCTGCGCATAGAGGCAGAAACGCTGTTCTTCCAGCGCGTCATGAATGCGCTGGACCCACGCCATTTCGCCGAAGCGATGCAGCAGTTCGGTATCGCTCGGATTGTGGATCTGAATCCGGTTGCGGCCCTTTTCCTTGGCGAGATAGCAGGCGAGGTCGGCGGTGCGCAGGGTTTCGTCCTTGGTGGCGCGGCCGTGAATCTGCACAAGGCCGATGCTGGCCGTGACCGTGAACGAGCGCCCGTTCCAGATGAAGTTAAGGTCCTGCACGGCTTGCCGGAGCTTTTCGGCGACGATGGCCGCGCGTTCCAGATCGCCGTTTTCCAGCAGGATGGCGAATTCGTCGCCGCCCAGGCGGGCCAGCAGATCGTCCACGCGCAAATGCAACTGGAGCACCTCGGCGACCTCGCACAGCAGCTTGTCGCCGGCGGCATGACCGCAGGTGTCGTTGATGATCTTGAACTGGTCGAGGTCGAGGAACATCAGCGCGCGCGGGCTGCCGTCGCCGTGGTCCTGGGCCTGCAGCGCCTTCTCAAGGCGGTGCTCAAACTCGCGGCGGTTGGCGAGCTTGGTCAGGCTGTCGTGCGAGGCCTGCCACGACAAGCGTGCGATGAATTTCTTCTCGCTTGTCATGTCGTGCAAGACAAGCACCGCGCCGGCCACCGTGCCGTCCTTGTAAAGCGGGGTGCCGGTCATGGAGATCGCGACGGATGTGGAATCCGGCCGTTGCAGCAGTTGCGGGCGTGTTGTCGCTGGAAGGTTGTTGCCCTGCAGGATCTGCCGGAATTGGTTCTCGCGCTGCTGGCCGGTTTCTTCGTCGAGAATCCGGAACAGCGAGTCGATCGGTAATCCCCTTGCCGACAGCGCGCGGCTGGCCACCAGCCGCTCGGCCGCCGGATTCATGTAGTCGACACAGCCGTCCGCGTCGGTGCTGATGACGGCATCGCCGATGGCGGCCAGGGTAATCTGGGCGCGCTCCTTTTCACTGCGAAGAGCATGCACGAACCGGCGCCGCTGCGCCAGGAAGCGGCGGGTCACCACGAGCAGGAAGGCAACCAGCAGGCCGGCTGTGAACAGGTTGACGATGGTCAGGACAAGTTTCACCTGCCGCGAGCCGTTGCCCAGGCTTTTGGCGAAGCTCATCGCTTCCGGTGCGAAGCGAGCGTTGAAACTATCAATCCGCGCGCGCAACGAACTCAGTTGCTGTTGCGAGGCGACAGTCCCGTTCTGCTCAAGCTGGATCTGTTTCGCCAGTTCCATAAGGTCGTCGAGCATCGGATCGGTATTCATCCAGTGCCTGATCGCCTGCTTGAAAGGCGGCAGTTGGCGGAAATAACGGTAGAGCCAGATCAGGCCGTCGATATCCTCGGGATGGTTGCCGCCTTGCAGGAAGCCTTCGCGGGCCGCTTCGATATCCACGGGCCTTTTGTCGAGCGCGATGCGCGCGGCGCGGTCGCCGAGCGGGGCGGCGATGGATTTCTCATACTGCTCGAAATACCGGTCGTCGCCGGTTTCGCCGTAGAGCGAAAGATAGTGAATGGCGTCCTTCTGGCCTTTCGACCACAGGCTTTCGCCGCCGACATAGGCGCGAACCGAGGACAGGACACTCAGGCTGAGACCAGCGAGGAAGGCTTGCAGCAGGACAATGGCGACGAACGGCGAGACCAGCCGCAGCAGGCGCATTCTGGCAGAGAGAAAATTGAACTTCATCGGACGCTATACGCCCCCCGGCCTGCTCGACGTGAATTCCCTGTTGTGTTTCCATTACCAGTCGCAACCGATGGTTCTGGGCCACCTTGATGCGCGGGTTCCACACTGACGGCATCTGATTAAGGAGCGGCGAATGGCGCGCCTTGCGGTTGCATAACCGGAAGTTTGCGTGAATCGCGGGTAAACATTTCGGGGTGCTTTAGAGAAAGCCGCCCTGCCCGGCGGCGCCGGGCAGGGCTTTCGATTCCAGCTATTCGATAGAAGTATCAGCGTCTTGGTCAAAGGACGCCGTGTCCACGGCAGGCCGCGTCCTAGCGCTTGAGCTGCGCTTTCAGGGTGTCCTCAACGGCGCGGTCGAACGATGATGTCCTGGCGGGCGCGGCGGCGCGCCGCTTGTCCGCGACGAACGCATCACGTTTCTGCACCAGGACGGCGAGCTTCTCGTTCAGGGTCTTGCGGGTTTGCGTCTGCCGGTCGAGTTCGGCCTTGCGCTGTTCGGGTGTGAGCTTGCGTAATTCATCCGGCAGTTCCTCGTCCTTGACGCTTCCGAGGGTGGTGCGCCCCGAAGCGACCGCGCTGACCAGATCGCCGTCGCCCGTCACCGCTTCCGACGACACTTTTGCGCGCTTGTTGAGATAGCTCGCCATATCGGAGGCGGACGCCGGTGCCGCCGCCGCGACCTGCGACAGTTGCCGGGTTTTTTCCTCGACGCGCTTCTGCAGCTTCTTTGGGCCGTAGGGAATGACGGTGCCGTTGATGTCCTTCTGCAGGATGATGATGTCGTCATCGTAGGGCGTCTCGATCACCACAAGTTCGCCGCCATCCTGCGGAATCGGAATGAAGCGGCCGTCGCCGAGTTGAGCGATGTCCTGCCAGACGCGCTCGGTGTCGCGCGCGTTGCCGGCGAGCACGGCGTTGACCACGATGTCGCGCTGCTTCGCAACCGCAAGGGTCTTCGGATATTTGGTGTCCTGCGCGTAGTCCATGTGCGGCGGCGCGTCGCCGACCAGAAACACGATGCGGCGGACATCATCGCCCTTGCTCCATTGCAGCTTGTTGACCGCAATATCCAGTGCTTCGTTGACGCTCTCCGGCCAGTCGCCACCGCCGCGCGCCTTCAGGTCGAGCAGGTTGGCGTAGATGTCCTGAATGTCGGTGGTGAGATCGAACGTCCTGGTGACGTATTCGTCACCGATATCGCGATAGGCGACGAGGCCGATGCGAATGTCCGCGTCGGGATTGGTATCCACCACACTGGTTGCGATGGACCAGATCTTCCGTTTCGCGCCTTCGAGCAGTCCGCCCATCGAGCCGGTGGTGTCGAGCACGAAGGCGACCTCGACGGCCGGCCTGGCCACGGCCTGCGAAAGCGCCGCGGTGACGGGCATTGCGAGAATGGCGAGCGCGAGCGCGCGGCTGCCGGATCTGAAACGGCTGGTGATGCGTGATGGCATGTCCCCTCCAAGGGTAACGTTAAGGGCAATTGTTGTTGCTCCCAGCGGAACCGATGGTTCCCTCACGTCACGGCGTCTCGGGGTCCGAATTGTGTCCGGGCGCGTACGCTTTTGGGGCTGAGGGGTCTTTGCTTTTCTGCTACCGTGCGCGGAATCATGCACTCACCTGTCCGCCCATCCGAACTGGCCTTGCCGCCGGATCGCCGTCAGTCCGGCACCGCGCTTGCGATCGCGCGCGGCACGACGAGGTTTCTGAGATCGCTGGATTTTTCCTGTGTCAGCGAACTGACGCTGCCGTCCGGCCGCCGCGCCGATCTGGTGGCGATGAACGCGCGCGGCGACATCTGGATCGTCGAGATCAAGTCATCGGTGGAAGACCTGCGTGCCGATCAAAAATGGCAGGATTACCGGATGCATTGCGACCGGCTGTTCTTCGCTTTCACACAGGACATGCCGTGCGAACTGTTCCCGCCGGACACAGGACTGATCGTGGCCGACGCCTATGGCGCGTACCTGCATTGCGAGGCGCCGGAGCACCGGCTGCCGGCGGCGACGCGCAAATCAATGATCATCGGTTTTGGATTGCTGGCCGCGCAGCGCATCGGGCGCCTTGCCGACCCGCAGGGCTATCCCGGCATTGGCGAGTGATCGCCGTTCCGGCCCGGTCGCGAAACATTCACGACCAGACTGTCTATCGGCATCAGCGCGCTTTCAAACATGGCGAACGCGATCTGTGCGCCGCGCACCACGCCTGCGATGTCGGTCTGTGCGGATGGGTGCGCTTCCAGCACATTCAGGAAACTCGGCCAGAATCGCTTTCCGAATCCATGGCGCAGATAGGCCGTCGCATTCATCGCGTCTGAATCGGGGTTTTCCGCGAGGCGCGCGAGCATCACCCGCGAACTCATGCGCGAGGCTTCGAGCACATAGACCGCGCCCAGCATCTCTGCCGCCGTTTCAAATGCGGGCACAGCTTGCGGATCGCAGGTGATGTTCAGCGCGTCGAGATCGTTCTGAAGGGCGGGCGTGCGGATCCGTTGAAGCCAGTCCGGCAGGATGGTTTCGATTCCGCCCGCTTCCAGCGCCGCCTCAAGTGGAAACAGAGCTTCCGCCTGACTGCGCAGAAAACCTGCATAGTAGACAGGAAAGGTGAGATCGAGCTTTGCCAGCGCAGCATCGAGCCGGCGGTGCGAACTGCATGTCGCTTCGCGGATCATGTCCTGGATGGCAGTGGCCATGACGGTTTCGCCTTTGATGCTGCGCGATCCTACGTCACCACGATTTCGCGCGAGGGAACGAACGGCTCGAGCAAGGTGGTGACATAGTTGCGGGTCACCTGAACGGGATACGCTTCCCGGCGGCGGACGATAACGCGTGGCGCGCGCAGGCTCGTGCCCTGCGGCCAGTCGATGCGGTAGTCCTCAACCAGACCGAACTGCTTGGTGACTTCGAGACGGGACGAGATTTCGAGATGTCGTGCTTTTCGCATCGGCTGATTGCGGCAGGTGCCGCTCCCTTTCTGATGGTCCTGCGGGATCAACGCAGGGCCACTCAAGAAAGTTCCGCCGATGTCCCCGCCGGGTTAGCGGGGCGCGCGCTTGGCCAGAATCCGCTGCAGCGTCCGGCGATGCATGTTCAGGCGGCGCGCCGTCTCCGAGACGTTGCGGTTGCACATTTCATAGATGCGCTGGATGTGTTCCCAGCGTACCCGGTCCGCCGACATCGGGTTTTGCGGAAGCTGCGACTTGTCGTTGCTGCTTGCGAGCAGGGCCGCGACCACATCATCGGCATCGGCCGGCTTCGAGAGATAATCGACTGCGCCCATCTTCACCGCGGTCACGGCGGTGGCGATGTTGCCGTAGCCCGTCAGCACGATGGCGCGGGCGTCCGGCCGCTGACGTTTCAACGCCGAGACAACATCCAGACCGTTGCCGTCGCCGAGCCGCAGATCGACCACCGCGAAAGCCGGCGGCGTCTGATTGATGTGCTGCAATCCGTCGGACACATTGTCGCAGGTGCTCACGGTAAAGCCGCGGGTTTCCATGGCGCGCGCCAGACGGTCGAGAAAAGCCTTGTCGTCCTCGACAATCAGCAGAGAACGGTCGGCAATCTCGGTCAATTCGGCAGTTGCGGTCACGGCTTTTCACCTCCTGATGTGCTGCCACAGATATGGCGTGTCATTCGGGCAAAGCCAAGGCCGGAGGTTTCGGCGGGTTCTCAACCCTTCTGTTTCGGCATTTGGGCTGCTGCGACCTAAGGCAGCACTGCTGACGGAACTTCGGAGCTTTCAAAGCTGGCCCTGGGCCAGACGATGGTCACGACGGCGCCGTGATCCGGGAAGGTGCGGTTGGTGAACGACACCCGGGCCCCGGTCCGCTCCAGCAGGGTGCGGGCGATGAAAACGCCAAGGCCGAGGCCGCCTCCGCTGTCCCCGGAACGGCGGCGCGTCAGATAAGGTTCGCCGATCCGTTTGAGGATGTCCGGTGCGATCCCCGGCCCGTCGTCGGAGATGACGATCTCGACGGTGCTCGCATTCCACCATGCATTGACCTCGACGCGCTCGCGCGCGAAGTCGACGGCATTTTCCAGAATGTTGCCGACGCCGTACAGGATCGCCGGATTGCGCATGCCGACCGGCTCGGCCTCCTGTGACAGCGCTATGCGCACCTTGATGGCGATGCCGAAATCGCGGTGCGGCGCGACCGTCTCCTCGATCAGTGTCGAGAGCGGCATCTGGTCGAACGGCGCGCCCTGCGACGACAGTTGCGTGATCTTGGCGAGAATTTCGCGGCAGCGCTGCGCCTGTTCGCGCAAGGTGCGCAGATCGGCGCGCGCATGCTCGTCGAGGTCCTTCGCTTCTATCGCCTGTTCCAGTTCGCGCGAAATCAGGAAGATGGTGGCGAGCGGCGTTCCGAGTTCATGCGCCGCCGCGGCTGCGAGGCCGTCGATCTGCGTCAGATGCTGTTCGCGAGTCAGCACAAGCTCGGTTGCCGCCAGCGCATCCGCCAGCTTGCGGGCTTCCTCTGTGACCTGAAACGCATAGAGGCTGGTCACGCCGATCGCCAGCACGATCGAAAGCCAGACCGCGATCATGTAGGTCGCCGGCAGGACCAGAGGCTCGTCGCCGTTCCACGGCAGCGGCAGATGATAGAAGCCGAGCACCGAGGCGCATCCGGCGGCGAAGATGCCGAGCGCCAGGGTGATCCGTGTCGGCAATGCGGTGGCGGAGATCAGGACTGGAGCCAGGAAAAGAAATGAAAACGGATTCTGCAAACCGCCGGTCAAAAACAGCAGGGCGGCAAGTTCGGTGATATTCAGGGTCAGAAGCGCCGCCGCATAGCGCGGCGCCAGCCGATGAACCGGATTGAATCTGATCTGCAGCACCAGGTTGAGCAGCGACGACAGACCGATGATGACCACGCAAGGGATGACCGGGACCTCGAAATCGAGCCCTTCGGACACGATGAAGATCGTCGCCAGTTGTCCGAGCACGGCCAGCCAGCGCAGCCGCAGGATGGTGTCGAGCCGCACATAGCGGCGCGGATGGCGGAAATCGGGTGCAAGCTCGGTCATGAGTCCTTTCTAACGTCCGGCCACGCCGATCACAAACGCGGTCATATGACAGCCTTGCACATTCGAGCCTTGCAGAGACAGTGCTTGCGAAGCGGGCGCGGTTGGCCCAATGAACCGGTCATGACCGTTCCGCTTCAAGTCCACGACAGGCCGCAGGCCGGCTCGGCCGCCGCGATCGAGCTCGACCGGCTGGTGAAGGTCTACAAGACGACGCGGGCCGTGGACGGGATTTCGTTCGCCATCGAGCGCGGTTCGGTCACCGGGCTGCTGGGCGGCAACGGCGCGGGCAAGACCACCACCATTTCCATGATCATGGGCCTGGTGCTGCCGACCTCCGGCGGCGTCAAGGTGCTTGGCCATGCGATGCCGGACGAAAGCGCGCAGGTGCTGGGCCGGATGAATTTCGAGAGTCCTTATGTGGACATGCCGGGACGGCTCACCGTGCGGCAGAACCTGAACGTGTTCGGCCGTCTCTATGGCGTCTCAGGCCTCAAGGACCGGATCGCCTCGCTCGCGTCAGATCTCGATCTGAATGAATTTCTCGACCGCCCCAGCGGCAAGCTGTCCGCTGGCCAGAAGACGCGTGTGGCTCTGGCGAAGGCGCTGATCAACGAGCCGGAATTGCTGCTGCTGGACGAGCCGACCGCCTCGCTCGATCCCGACACCGCCGACTGGATTCGCGGCCATCTCGAAGCCTACCGCAAGGAGCGCGGCGCCACGATCCTGCTTGCCTCGCACAACATGCTGGAGGTCGAACGGCTCTGCGACCGTGTCATCATCATGAAGCGCGGGCGTATCGAGGACGACGACAGTCCTGCCGGAATTCTCGCCCGCTACAATCGCACCACGCTGGAAGATGTGTTTCTCGATGTCGCGCGCGGCCGCGTGCAGCAGGCGGCGTCATGAGCGACATCCGGCTCCATCGCAGCAATGTGCAAGGAATTGCTCCGCATCGCATCGGCGCAATGATCCTGCGGCACTGGTACCTGCTCACATCGTCGTGGCCACGGCTGCTTGAACTGATCTACTGGCCGGTGCTGCAACTGATCACATGGGGATTTTCGCAGGCCTATATCTCCCAGAATGCAGGTTTCTTCGCCAAGGCGGGCGGCACCTTCATCGGCGCGGTGATCCTGTGGGACATCCTGTTCCGCGGCCAGCTCGGCTTCTCGATGTCGTTTCTGGAAGAGATGTGGTCGAAGAATCTCGGCAACCTGCTGATGAGCCCGCTCAAGGTGAGCGAATATCTGATCTCGCTGATGGTGATGAGCGTGGTGCGGCTGGCCGTGGGTGTGATTCCGATGGCGGTGCTCGCCATCGCCTTCTTCGGGTTCAACCTGTTCGGCTTCGGTCTCGCGCTGGTGGCGTTCTTCTGCAATCTCATCTTCACGAGCTGGTCGTTCGGGCTGATCTCGTCAGGCCTCGTGCTGCGCAATGGCATGGGCGCGGAAGGGCTGGCCTGGACGCTGATGTTCGCGCTGTTGCCGCTGACCTGTGTCTACTATCCGGTGTCGGTGCTGCCGGAGTGGCTTCAGGTGGTGGCGTGGATGCTGCCGCCAACCTACGTTTTTGAGGGCATGCGGGCCCTGCTGATCGACAAGGTGTTCCGGGCCGACCTGATGCTCGCGGCATTGGCGATCAATGCGGTCCTGTTTATCGCATCGACTGTTGCATTTTTGCTGCTGTTGAAGAGCGCCCGAAAGCACGGATCGTTGGTCCAGAGCGGCGAATAGTCCAGAAAACCGGGGATGCCCGTTAATTAACCGGGCCGCTGGTAAATTGGGCGGATTGACGCTTTGTCGCAGTCCCGACACTATGCTGCGCCGCGAAAGTCGCGATCCGGGGAAGCGAGGACTACTATGCCGATTGGTGAATTTGGCAGGCCGCCAGAGCTGCCGTCAGAGGTCAGCCCAGCACTGACCACACCCATGTACTGGATGTACGAGATGGGTCAGGCCTCGCTCAATCCGGCGCGGGCCGCGATGGACATGACCAAGCTCATGTTCGAGAACCCCTTCAATCCCTGGTCGGGCACCCAGTTCGGCAAGTCGATTGCCGCCTTCTGCGAACTGTTCGAGCGCACCACGCGCCGCTACGGCAAGCCGGAATGGCGTCTGGACGACACCGAAGTCAATGGCGTGCGCGTTCCCGTCGAGATCAAGACGGTGTGGGAAAAGCCGTTCTGCCGGCTGCTCTACTTTGAACGCAAGCTCACCCAGCCGCTGCGCGCGCCGCAGCCGCGCGTGCTGATCGTCGCGCCGATGTCAGGCCATTATGCGACGCTGCTTCGCGGCACCGTGGAAGCATTCCTGCCCGGCCATGAAGTCTACATCACCGACTGGGCCGACGCCCGCATGGTGCCTGTGGCGCAGGGCCGTTTCGATCTCGAGGACTATGTCGATTACGTCATCGAGATGCTGCACGCGCTTGGCGGCAATGTGCATGTCGTCGCGGTGTGCCAGCCCTCCGTGCCTGTTCTGGCAGCGGTTTCCGTCATGGAAGCCGAGAACGATCCTTATTTCCCGACCTCGATGACCTTGATGGGCGGACCGATCGACACCCGGCGCAATCCGACCGGGGTGAACGATCTCGCCGAACAGAAAGGCATCGACTGGTTCCGCAACAACGTCATCACCAAGGTGCCGTTTCCGCATCCGGGGTTCATGCGCGATGTCTATCCAGGCTTTCTGCAGCTCACCGGCTTTGTCAGCATGAACCTCGACCGCCATGTCGATGCGCACAAGAACCTGTTCAGCAATCTGGTGAAGGGCGACGGCGACCTCGTCGACAAGCATGTCGAATTCTACGACGAATATCTCGCCGTGATGGATCTCACCGCCGAGTTCTATCTGCAGACCGTCGATCTGGTGTTCGTGAAGCACGCTCTGCCGAAGGGGGAGATGAAGCACCGTGGCAAGCCGGTCGATCCGTCGAAGATCAAGCGCGTCGCGCTGATGACGGTGGAGGGCGAGAACGACGATATTTCCGGTCTCGGCCAGACCGAAGCGACCCACGGCCTGTGCACTTCGATTCCGGACGATCGCCGGGTGCATTATGTGCAGAAAGGCGTCGGCCATTACGGTGTGTTCAACGGCTCGCGCTTCAAATCGGAGATCGTGCCCCGCATCTCCGATTTCATGAAGTCGGCCGCCCACACCAAGCGGACCCTGGCAGCCGCCGAATAGGGCCGTTTTGGCCTTCCGGGGCGGAAAAGCCTGATTTTACGGGGATTTCGGGCCTGACGGCCCGAGCCCGCGGTCGTCGCGCCCAAGCCATTGAAATCATGGCAAATTCCGCTGTTAGGAATTGCGGCGGGCGAGTGAATTCACCCGCCTGATTTTCGCGGTGGATTCCGCCTTGAAATGAATCCGGATTTCATGTTTCCAGGCCCCGGATGTAGGAGGCTAAGTCCCTAAAACTACGATATATTGGGCAAATGATTTGTTTTTGCGCCGATGAATTTCACTGGCGGCGGATATGGCAGAATCCCGGCGAATTCCTGCTGTCCGGACCTGCTGAAATGGCCTTTCGCGCACTTCTTTACCGCCGCCCGACCGAGCCGCGCACGCTTGCGGTGAAAATTGGCTCATCGACCTACACGATTCAACTCAGACGGCATCGCCGCGCGCGCCGCTACACGCTGCGCATTCATCCGAGCCGGCGCGAAGCCGTTCTCACCATGCCTCCGCGCGGAAATCTGTACGAAGCCAAGGACTTCGCGCAACGTCATGGCGCCTGGATCGCCGCGCGTCTCGGCGGTTTGCCGAAGGCCGCGCCGTTTTCGCACGGGACATCGGTGCCGTTGCGCGGTGTTCCGCACAAGATCGTGCATCGCGCAGGTGAACGCGGAACCGTGTGGGTGGACATGCGCGACAGCGGCGACAGGATTCTCTGTGTCGCGGGTGATTCCGAATTCATCGGCCGCCGTGTTCACGATTTTCTCAAGCGTGAAGCGCGCCGTGCGCTGACCGATGCGTCGCATCGCTATGCCGAGGTGCTCGGTGTGAAGGTGAAGCGCATCACCATCCGCGATCAGTCGAGCCGGTGGGGATCGTGCACGTCGGCCGGGGTGCTGTCATTCTCATGGCGATTGATCCTCGCGCCTCCCTATGTGCTTGATTATCTTGCGGCACATGAGGTTGCGCATCTTGTGGAGATGAACCACTCGCCGCGTTTCTGGAAGGTCGTGGCCCGGATTTGTCCGGCGACCGAACGCGCGAAGCGATGGCTCGATACCCATGGTAACGATCTGCATCGTTACGGCATCGAAGAATAATCACCTCGTTCAAGGAACAGCGTCGAGTCTGATTCAATAAAGCTGAATCAGACTTCAGTTTGCACGCGATCAGCGCCGTCCGCCGAACACCCGGTCGATCAGCCAGCCATCAAGACCTGCCGCCGCCTCAGGGCGCGTCGAGGTTTGCGTGACGGGCGGTCGCGCCTGCTGTTGTTGCTGCGGGTAGGGCGCAGGTGAATTTGGATATTCCTGTGTGTTCGATGCCTGTGGATAAGGCTGTTGATAGGTTGGCTGCTGCGCGGGTGCGCGCGGATTGCCGGGGAACAGACCAGACAGGAAGCCGCCCGGCGATTGCATCGTGCCCGGCAGCGGCGACGGCGCGACGTTGTGGTGTGCGGCTTTCATGAAGCGGGTCCAGACTTCAACCGGCAACCCACCGCCGGTGGCCTTCTTGGTCGGTGAGTTGTCGTCGTTACCGAGCCAGACACCGGTCACGAGGTTTGACGTGTAGCCGATGAACCAGGCGTCACGGAAATCCTGACTGGTGCCGGTCTTCCCCGCGGCCTGCCAGCCGGGAATATCCGCCTTGCGCGCGGTACCGCTGACCAGCGTCTCTCGCATCATCACATTCATCATGCCGACGGCGTTTGAGGCGATCACACGGGCCGGCGGATCGTTGCGCCGCATGTACAGCACCTTGCCCTCGGGTGTGCGGATTTTGTTGACCACATGCGGCGAGATCGCGAATCCGCCATTGGCGAACGGCGCATAGGCGCCCACCAGTTCATTGAGCGAAACTTCCGATGTGCCCAGCGAGATCGTCGCGTTGGGCTCGAGCTTCGAGGCGATGCCGAGGCGATGGGCGGTGCGTACCACATTGGCCGGGCCGACTTCAAGGCCGAGACGCACGGCGACTGTATTGAGCGACATCGACAGCGCCTGCGTCAGCGAGACCGGGCCGAAATATTCGCGGCTGTAGTTCTCCGGACGCCAGCCTTTGACATCGAGCGGCGCATCCTGCCGCACGGTGTCGGGCGTCAATCCTGCCTCGATGGCGGTGAGATAGACGAACGGCTTGAACGCCGAGCCGGGCTGACGCTTCGCGGTCACCGCGCGGTTGAACTGGCTTTCCGCATAGTTGCGCCCGCCGACCATGGCGCGCACCGCGCCGTCGGGCGTCATCGCCACCAGTGCACCTTGCGAGACATTGAACTTCACGCTCTTGGTGGCAAGTTCGTCGATGATCGCGGCTTCCGCCACGCTCTGCAGCTTCGGGTCGATCGAGGTTTCCACCACGATGTTCTGGTCGATCTGGCCGACCAGATCGTCCAGCACTTCGCCGATCCAGTCGGCGACATAATTGATGGTGCCTGCGCCGACCGGCCTGACCGCATAGGACGGCTTCTCGATGGCTGCCTTGGCCTGCGCCTCGGTGATGAAATTCGTGTCGGCCATGGCGTTGAGCACGACCTGCGCGCGCTTCTCTGCGCCTTCCGGATTGCGGTTCGGCGCAAGGCGTGACGGCGACTTGACAAGGCCGGCGAGCATCGCCGCTTCTGACAGCGAGACATTCTTCGCGGACTTGCCGAAATACTTCTGCGCGGCGGCCTCGACGCCGTAGGCGCCGGAGCCGAAGTAGACCCGGTTGAGATAGAGTTCGAGAATCTCGTTCTTCGAGTACTTGCGCTCCAGCCAGAGCGCCAGTTCGACCTCCTGCAGCTTGCGCTGCATGGTGCGCTCCTGGGTCAGGAACAGGTTCTTTGCAAGCTGCTGGCTCAGGGTCGATCCGCCCTGCGAGACGCCGCGATGCATCAGGTTGGCGACGGCGGCGCGCAGGATGCCGGTGGGATCAATGCCGAAATGCGAATAGAAGCGGCGGTCCTCGATGGCGATGAAGGCCTTCGGCAGATAGGGCGGCAAGTCCTTCAGCTCGACATTGGCGCCGGGCATTTCTCCGCGCTTGGCTATCACGCTGCCGTCCATGCCGGTGATCTGGATGGTCGGCGGGCGCTTCGGAATTTCCAGCGACTGGATCGCGGGCAGATGCGCGCCGACCCAGACCACGACACCGGCGGCGGCGATCACGGCCCACAGGCCAAGCACCGCGCCCCAATAGATGAGACGGCCAAGGCCGGACCGCGAACGGCCGCGCGCTTTCGATTTGCTGTCCTTGCGCTCGACTGAGCGGGATTTGCGCGGGCGCTCGCGCGGCATGTCGTTCTCCTCGTCGTCCTCGACGGGGCGGGTTTTGGCGGCGCGGCGTTTCGGCGGAGCATCGTCCTCGCGTCCGCCGATGCGGTCGCGCGGATTGAGGCGGACGCTATCGAGCGAAGCGGCGCCGTCGAATTTCGGCTCCTTGCGACCGCTCTGCTTTTTACGTCCTGACGCCATCCAAACCTGTGCCGAAATGCGGGTTGTATAAGGCGTGCAGGCTAGCGATGGCGGTTTAAAGGCGCGTTACACAAAGGTTAATGGGCGTTTAGATGTTCCGTCGCGGCATGCCAGAAATGCGGGTCTAACGCCGTCTTGACCGGCCGATGCGATCCACCGAATCTGCGTCAGCATCATGCATGGGGAGACGCAATGACCGGTCACATTGATCCAACCAAGGAAGTGTTCGCCGCTTTCCGCGACAACAACCGTCCCGGCCCGATCCACATGCTCAATCTGGTGCGGCTGCATGAACAGGCGCGCTATCCAGACGGGCGCAAGGCGACCGGCGCGGAAGCCTATGCCAGCTATGGCCGCGAAAGCGGGCCGGTGTTCACCCGGCTCGGCGGGCGGATCGTCTGGCAGGGCAAGTTCGAGCTGATGCTGATCGGCCCGTCATCGGAGCGGTGGGATCACTGCTTTATCGCTGAATATCCGAGCGTCGCGGCGTTCGTGGAGATGATCCGCGATCCGGTGTACCGGGAAGCGGTCAAGCACCGTCAGGCCGCTGTCGAGGACTCGCGGTTGATCCGTACCGCCCCGATGCAGGTCGGTGCGACGTTCGGGGAAGTCCCTGCCTAGGCATGATCCCGAAAAAGTGGACACCGGTTTTCGGATGAGATCATGCCTCTATCGTAAAGCTGGCAACGGTCTTAGGCCGTGCCAGTTGCGAGCCAGAGCAGGATCAGCGCGACGGCGGCGGGAAGCGCCTGAACCATGACGATCTTCCTGCTGACCGAATAGCCGCCATACAATCCGGCCACGATCACGCAGAGCAGGAAGAACACCTTGATCTGGAAGCCGAAGACCGGATTTGGATGAAGCAGGCCCCAGATCAGCCCGGCGGCGAGAAAGCCATTGTATAGGCCCTGATTGGCGGCGAGCACCGCCGAAGCCTGCGCCTTCTCGATGGTGTTGCCGAAGGTCGCCAGACCCTTGGGCTTGGTCCAGAGAAACATCTCCAGCACCAGAAAATAGACATGCAGCGCCGCCACCAGCGCGACCAAGACATTGGCAATCAGGCTCATCGCACCCCCCCAGTTACGGGCCAAACCTAGCAGCAAGCGCGGCGATTGCCGAGGCCCTGAAGTTGTCGGAAAACGGAAAGACTTCGCCGATGTCACCCGCCATCATGAGACAGTCAGGAATTCACGGAGTCGGACATGGCTGACAGGCAAATCCAGCGATTTCAACTCGACCGGCTGGAAACGCCCATCGGCACGGCCTTGCTGGTGATGGACGGTGAGGGTTTTCTGCGCGCCCTCGACTGGAGCGACTACGAGGCGCGGCTGCATCATTTGCTGCGGCGGCATTATGGCGCCTATGCGCTGGACAAGGCCGCCGCGCCGAAAGCGATCACCGCTGCGCTCAGGGGCTATTTCGCCGGCGATCTCGACCAATTGAAAAGCATCAAGTGGCGGACCAACGGATCAGCCTTCCAGCGCAAGGTGTGGAGCGGATTGCAGAACATCCGCGCCGGCAAGACATCGAGCTATGGTGCGTTCGCGCGGCGGCTGAATGTGCCGAAGGCGGCGCGCGCGGTCGGCCTCGCCAACGGCGCCAATCCGGTCAGCGTTGTGGTGCCGTGCCACCGCCTGATCGGCGCCGACGGATCGCTGACCGGCTATGGCGGCGGCCTTCCGCGCAAGCAGTGGCTGCTGGCGCACGAAGGCGCTGCGTTCAAGCGGCTTGCGGATTAGGCGCGGCGCGATCCTGTATGAAAGGATCGTGCCGACCGATATCAGTCAGCTCTGCCCGTTCAGCAGCTTGCCGACGGTGCGGTCGATCTCGTCATACGCGCCTTCGCCCGCATGGCTGTAAACCACGCGGCCGGACTGATCGACGATGTACTGCGCCGGCCAGTACTGGTTGCGCCAGGCATTCCACGTCGCCGAATCGTTGTCCTGCGCCACCGGATAGGTGATGCCGTGCCGTTTCAGCGCGGCCTGCACGTTGCTGGTGGAGCGCTCGAACGGAAATTCCGGCGTGTGCACGCCCACAATCACAAGCCCTTTGTCCTTGTATTTGGCATAGAGCTTCGTGACATGCGGCAGCGTGTTGACGCAGTTGACACAGCCGTAGGTCCAGAAATTCACCAGCACGACCTTGCCGCGCAGTCCGGCAATGGTCAGTGGTCCCGAGTTCTGCCAGTTGGTGAGGCCGGTGAATTCCGGCGCCGCGGGCCTGGCATCCGCAACCTGGATGGATTGAGCTGTCGGCGATGTGTCATCGCTGCGGCCGGGCAGGGTGGACGCGGCCAGCGCCAGCGCGATAACCGGAAGCGTTATGAGGAACCGTCGCATGGAAATCTCCTTATGCGTTACAGGCCGGTCTGGCCATTGGGATAGAACTGGGTGAGCCACGCCACCGCGAGCGTGTCGTACTGAAAGTAGGTCGCGGCGGCGAAGGCGATCACGATCACGCCGAAGCCCTGCTGCAGGCGTGGCGCGATCCTTGCGAGGCTGCGCACGCGGGCGGTGACGGCTTGTCCGCCATAGGCGATGATGAGCATCGGGATCGCTGCGCCGACGGCATAGGTCACCAGCAGCACCGAGGCCCATGCGGTGTCCTTCGATGTCGCGATCACGGTGAGGATCGAGCCCAGTACAGGCCCTGCGCACGGCGTCCACACGAGGCCGAGCGTGGTGCCGAGGATGAATCCGCCGAGCAGGCCCTGGCGATCGCGCGGCGTGGTATTCTGCGATGTCAAACCGGAAAGCCGGACCGACAGCCACTCGAAGGGTGCGGGCCAGATCATCAGCAGGCCGAACACCGCGAGCAGGACAGCGGCGGCATCGCGCAGCACGCTCGGATCGAAATCGAACAGGCGCGTGAGCGCGCTCAGCGCCAGCGCGACCGCGGAGAATGCGATCACGAAACCAGCCGCGATAAAGGCTGGACGAAGCCGGCTGGTCTGTCCGATGGAGGCGCCGAGCAGGATCGGCAGCACCGGCAGGGTGCAGGGCGCCGCGATGGTCACGACGCCGGCCAGCGCCGCAAGAACAAGATTGAACACGATATTTGTCCGCCGAAATCTTCAAGCGGCGCGCGCGGACGCGCCCGCAATCCGTGGGTTCGGGAACTGTTCGGAATCGGCTGCGGTGTTGTTACGGATGACGGCGTCACGAATCCGTGACGCCGCTCTGGCCCCATCAGGTCGGTTGCTAACGAATGAAGAACCGCACCGGCACGGTGAAGCTGGCGGAGCTTTGCGTCATTTCCGGCGGGAACGACGGCAACGGCTGCGCCCGGCGGATCATCGCCATGGTCTCGCCGTCCAGCGCGGCCGAGCCGGATGATTTGGACAGCCGCGCACTCAACACGCTGCCGGACCGGCTCACCGTGAAGCTCAACATTGCGACGCCCTGCTCGCCGGCGGCCTTCGCGCCGGATGGATACTGCTTGAAGCGCTGCAGATGCGCCGAGAGGATGCCGTTATAGCTGGCGCGCGCGGCCTGCGCGGCGCGTGGCGTCGCGGTGGTGTGCGGCGCCGGATTTTCGGTCGGCTTCTTCGGCTTCTCGACAACAGGCTTCGGTTTCTTCTTCACCGGCTCCGGCTTGGGCTTCGGCTTTTCCGGCGGCGCTACAACTTCGGCCTTTTCCTGCACCGGCGTCGGCGCGATCTGTTCCTCGACCACCTCGGGCTGCTTTTCAGGCTCGGGCGCGGGCGGCTCGGCCTCCTGCATCGTCGGGCCGGGCGCGATGTCCTGCTGCACCGGCTCGGGTGTCTCCGGCGCGGATTCGAGGTCCAGCATGATCGGCTCGGATGCGGTGCCGATCGCGTCCGGCGGCGGGGGTGTGTACAGCATGAAGCCCGCGATCAGCGCCACATGCGTCGCAACGACGATCGCCGCCGCGAGACCCCAGCGGCGGATGTCGGCTTTGTCGGGCGGTCCGTGCAGGACGAGAGTGTTCACGCGAATTCCGTCGGTTCTTGCGTCAGTTTCTTCGTCAGTTTCTTGCGTCGAGCCCGACCAGCGCGACCTTGAGATAGCCCGCGTTGCGCAGCAGGTTCATCACGTCCATCAGTTCGCCATAAGGCACGGTCTTGTCGGCGCGCAGAAACACCGGGTCGGATTTCTTGCCGCTGGTGGCGGCGTCGAGCGCGCCGGCGAGGCCGGTGCGCGGAACGATGTTTTCGCCGACAGCGACCGAGAGGTCCGGCTTCACGGTGATGAATACCGGCTTGTCGGGCCGCGGCGGCGGTGTCGCGGTCGAAGCCGGAAGCTCGACGCCGATATCGACGGTGGCGAGCGGCGCTGCGACCATGAAGATGATGAGAAGAACCAGCATCACGTCGATGAACGGCGTGACATTGATTTCGTGTGTCTCGGCCAGATCGTTATCCGTGCCGATATTTCCGCCCAGACGCGCGCCCATGACTTACTCCGCGGCGCGCGCGATGCGCAGTGAGCGGCGGCCCTGGTCGCGGCTGATCAGCAGCATCACCTGCGCGGTCGCGTCGCCGAGCAGCGCGCGATAGGCGGTGATCATGCGCACGAGATGATTGTAGATCACCACGGCGGGAATGGCCGCGATCAGACCCATCGCGGTGGCGAGCAGCGCTTCGGCGATGCCGGGCGCGACCACAGCGAGATTGGTGGTGTGGGCTTCGGAAATGCCGATGAACGAATTCATGATGCCCCATACCGTGCCGAACAGGCCGACGAACGGCGCTGTCGCGCCGATGGTGGCCAGCATGCCGGTGCCGCGCGAAATCCGGCGTGACATGGCCGCTTCCACGCGGCTGAGGCGCAATTCAACGCGCTCCTTGAACCCCTCGTCGTTGACCGTGTCCGACAGCGCGGCCTCTGCCGCCGCGGATTGCACCAGCTTCGAGACGGCGTCCTTGCCACTGCGCGCATCGCGCTCGGCTTCCATCAGCGAGATATCGTTGCCGAGCACCTTGATGCGCTTCTTGGCGCGTTTGGTTTCGTGACGCAGCTCCAGCAGCTTGGCGACGCAGATCGTCCAGGTGACGAGCGAAGCGAAGGCGAGGCCGATCATCACGAGTTTGACGACGATGTCCGCGCCCATGAACATGCCCCACGGCGACAGGTTGTGCGGCAGGGCGGGGTTCTTCGCAGTCTGTCCGATCACCGAGGGCTGGGCAGCGGGCGGTTGGGCAGCGGGTGTTTGAGGCGTCGGCTGTTGTGCGACGGGCGCCGGGTTTGCAGGTGTTGCTGCCGATGGCGTGGTCGCTGTCGGCGCGGGAGTTGCTGGCGCCGCGGTAGCAGTCGGCGCTGGCGACGGTGACGCCGGTGCGGTGATGGCGGGCGCCGGTGCGGCGGACGGAGCAGGCGCGGCGGTCTGCGCGAATGCCTGCGCGACCATCAGGGATGTTGCAGCGGCAAGCAAGACCAGTGATCCGGCAGCCTTGTTGGAATTGGTCATGTGCTCTCCGCTTCTTCAAATCGCATGTGCAGCCGACATTGGATCAACGCCGGAAGGCTTGCAGGTTTGGCAATGTGGTCGTCGTGCAGTTCGCCCGAGGTTGGCCCAAGATTTAACCTGAAGCGCTCGCCGGCAGGTTCGCGGCGAGGCACCGCAGCCATCGTTACCAGTCATGGCCATTGCCGGGAGGCAGGATTGATCGTGAGAATAATGCACTGCGAAGTCCTTGTCGCCATCGGCAGACTGGATTTGACCAAAACTGGAACGATTCCAGATTGATCGGCTCCTCTCCGTTCAGCGCAGCCGACGCTCCGGAACACACTGAAAAACGGTATGAAACACCGAGCCGGTCACTAGAACCTCACATTCGTGAACAGGCGCACGCCAAGACCCGGCTGAAGAACCTCGGCTTTTTTGAATGAAATGTGATTGCGGATTTGCTCGTTGAGCAGATTGTCGCCGGCAAGGCCGATGGTCATCTCGCGCGGCCCGAAATCGGTCCGGCTGAACGTATGCGTATAGCTCACCTCTGCCTTGAGCAGATTGTATCCGTCGGTCGGTGTCTCGTTGATGGCGACGTCGTTCTGCGTGAAGGCATGGAGCAGACCGACGCGCGCATACCATTCGGCGCTGCGCCACCATACGCCGCCGCCCGCGCGCATCGGCGCGATGCGCGGCACATTGGTTCCGTCGGTGAAGGTCGCACGCACGATGTCATATTGCCCGTCGACGCCGAACATGCCGTCGCCGAGCGGGGTGACGTCGAGCTGGGCAAGAACTTCCGCGCCCCGGAAAATCGCATCGCGCTGGCCATAGGCGACCTGCGTCAGCGGGCCGGCCGCGCCGCATGAAGCGAACGTGTCGGTGCAGAAATTTCCGGTCACCTGCTTGAAGATGAAATCCTGGTAGCGCGTGTAATAGAGACTGGTCTCGAACCGCAATTGTCCCTTCGCGCGCTTGAGTCCGATCTCCGCCGTCTGCGCGGTCTCGATCTTCAGATTCGGGTTGCCGATCACGAAGGTGCCGGACGCGCCATCTGAGCCGCGCGAGAACAGTTCGGGCGCGGCGGGCGCGCGCTGCACATATTGCGCGTTGAGCGTCGCGACCATCTCCCACGGCAAATTCTTGAGCAGGCCGAGGCTCGCGCTTTTCGGCGCGAAGGTGCGGCGCGCGGGCTCCTCGGAAAACGTATTCGGCGGCGGCAGGAAATCGGCCGGGAATGTCGGCGCGAGACCCTTGACGATATGGTTCTCGATGCGCCCCGCGGCCTGCATGCGCAGCGTATCGGTGAACTGGATCTGCTCGAACGCGAAGACCGCGGCGGTGTTGGTGTTGGTCTGGGCCAGCAGGCCGCCGAGGCTGCCGTCGGTGCCGAGTTCGCGGTGACCGAACTGCGCGCCCCATGTGCCGGTCAGCGCACCGAAGCCGGTGGCGACCGCGGCGTCGTCAAGCTCGAAGCGGCCCTCGATCTCGCGGTTCTTGATGATGTTCTTCACCGCATCGACGCCGTTGGCATCGAGGCCAAGCTCGTTGTGCTTGTAATTGCTCATGCCGAGCGTGAAGCGTACGGCGTCGACGCCGTCGGTCGGCGCGCGCCACTCGCCCTTGCTGGTCCATTTGGTCTGCTCCATGTCGATGCGCGAATTCTGCTGCGCATCGGCGACCCCGGGGATGTGATAAAGACTCGTGATGTGCTGGATCGCTGTGCCGATGAAGCCGCCGTCGAAAATATACGAGCCGCCCACCGCTTGCCCTTCGGTGTTGAGCCGTGTGTTGGCCTGAACGCCGCCGGGAATCCGGTAATCGCCCGCGCGCCGTCCATAGGCGTCGGCGTGGATCGCGACGTTGTTGCCGCTGGCATCGAGGCTCACCGCGCCATCAAGCCCGTTATCGACCGACGACGCGCCGCCCTTGAAGCGCGCGCTGAATCCGTCCTCGACCAGTTTCTCGGGAATGCGGTTGTTGGTGGCGCTGACCACGCCGCCGATCGCCTGCGATCCATAACGCAGCGTCGCAGGCCCGCGGATCACCTCCACCTTGTCGGCCGCGAGCGGATCGACCGGCACCACATGGTCCTGACTGAAATCGGAAGCGTCCTGCGTGCCGATTCCGTTCTCCTGAACCCGTACGCGATAGTCATCGAGACCGCGGATGTTGGGGCGGCTCGCGCCTGGCGCGAAGGTCGAAGCGGAGACGCCAGGCAATCCCGACAGCAGATCGGCGAGGGAGGCCGCGTTGCTGCGCTGGATCTCGCGTCCGGTGATCGCGCTGGCGGATTGATATGTGTTGTCGATGACATTGACCGGGCCGCGCTGCAGTCCGTCGCCGGACGTGTTGGCGGAGGGCGCCGGTGCCGAAACCGCAATCTCCGGAAGAACCTCTTGTGCGAGGGACTGGCTGGCAGCCACGGCCGGAACACAGATCGCCGCCACCGCCGAAATCAATGATTTCACACGCATTTCACCCCCGAACGCCACGCTTGCGGAGAGGTTGATAATGCAAGTGCGAACTATTCGCAACAGGAATTTGCGAGTGGTTCTCAACAGTGGCTGTCAGGCCCGAACGATGCAGGCAAGATTTGGTGCCGGGGCGAACGATGGTCCGCTCCGGCGATCAACAGTGAGAATGAACAGCAGGAATAGAAGTGTTACTCGGCGGGTGCGCCGCTCACGGCCGCCGGAGACTTCTTCGATACTACCGGCGCGCTGGTCTTGACGAGCGCGCGCTGGCGGCGCTGGCGCAGCCAGATCAGGATGCCGGTGACGCCCAGCACCGCCGGCATGATGCCGCTCAGGAACACGATGAAGCGCCAGAGTCCGCCGGAGTGGCTGCCTTCATGCAGCCAGCGAATCCATAAAGCGGTGCGGTCGCCGGACAGCGGCTGGACAACGCTGACGTCTCCGCTGCGGTCATTGATCAGGATCGTCACCGGCTCGGTCTTGCCCGTTTCGCGCAGGCGCACGCGCCACGCGCCGGTCTGCGGGTTCGGATAGAAGATCGCTTCGACCGCGGAGTTTGGCCGCGCGGATGCGGCCGCGAAAATCTCGGCCGGTGAGCGCGCGGTGTTCGCCATGATCGGTGCGCGCGGGCCGCCGCGCTGCTGTTCCGTCATCGGCGCGACCGACGACAGGAGGCTGCGTCCCTGCTGCGGCCAGGCCAGATAAATCCCGGTGAGCGAAATCAGCGCCAGCGGAAAGCAGATCCAGAAACCTGTCATGTAGTGCAGGTTGGACGATGTCGCCGGGCTGCGCCGCCACGCAAAGGCACGCGACCACTGGCCGCGCCGCGGCCACCACAGATAAAGGCCGGTCAGCGACAGCGTCAGCATCGCGACACCGGTCCATCCGACAATACTGCGCCCGTAGTCCGGAATCGTCAGGTTCTCGTGGAACACATGCATGAAGCCGAAGACCGTGTTGCGGAAGTTGACGACCGAGAGAACGCGCGCGTCATGGCGGTCGATGGTCGCGGTGAGGCGCACCGGGCGCTCGCCTTTCGCCGCGGGGCCGCGCAACGCGATGGTCAGCGGAACGCGGTCATCTTCCGGAAAGCCGATGAACATCGGCATGAAGCCATCGCCCGCCGCCTTGCGCGCATTCGTGATGGCCGCCGTGAGATCGGTCGGCGTCGCGGGCGCGGTCGCGCCTTTCGGTGTGCTCAGATATTCGCCGATGTCATCGTGATAGACGAGGATCGCGCCGGACAGCGCAACAGGCACAAGCAGAACGAAAAGGGCGATGCCGAGCCACAGATGAATGTTACGCCAGAGCCGCTTCAGTGCGCCGCGTCGATGCGATGATTTTGGTTGGGACATTTAGATTCGTTCTAAGCGTTGACTGGAGAAATTCTAAAGACCGCTATCGGCAGCGCGAGCGCTCCACTTCTTCTAGTCACACAGCGTATATCGCCGCAATTGCGGAACGCATCTGTTGGCGCAGTTTGCAGAAGTTCTAAATTCAAAGGGTTGCCCTGCGCGTCTCCATTTTTCAAAAGCTGCCCTGAAATCGCCGTTCTTGATGAACGCGCGGCAGAGTGATTGCGGGGGCAAGCGATGCGCAACAGGTTCAACAGGGTCATCAAGAAGAAGGCGCAGAAGCCGGGCGTCAGTGCCGCTCCGGCGCTTCAGACAGAAGCCGCGCCGCTGTCGTCGCCCTTCATCCGCGCCTCGGTGCGCAAGCCCGGCACGGCGATGCTCGGTCTCGCATCGGTGATGCTGGCGACCAACGCCATGGCGCAGGAATCGCTGCCCACCATCGACGTGCAGGAAACCGCAGGCAGCGGTGGCGGCGGCTATCAGGCTTCTGCGCCGCAGGTCTCGCGCATTCCGACACCGCTGCTCAACACGCCGCAGACGGTCAACGTCGTCACCCAGCAGGTGCTGCAGGAACAGCGTCTCACCAGCATGGAAGACGCGCTGCGCACGGTGCCCGGCATCACATTCTCCGCCGGTGAAGGCGGCAATCAGGGCGATACGCCCATCATCCGCGGCTTCGCCGCGCGCGGTGACATCTTCCGTGACGGCATCCGCGATCCGGGCTGGTACACGCGCGATCTGTTCAACGTCGATCGCGTCGAGGTTTACAAGGGGCCGTCGGCATTCGCATTCGGACGCGGTTCGACCGGCGGTGCGATCAACCTTGTCACCAAGCTGCCCACGAATTCGCCGATTCCCTACATCGAAGGTTTTGTCTCCGGCACCACGGCCGGCGGATATCGCACCGAGGTCGATGCGCAGGGCAAGAAGGACAATGTCACCGGCCGCATCGCCGCGATGTATCAGGACATGCCGACACCCGATCGCGACAATGTCGGAGTCAAGCGCTGGGGCGTCGCGCCGTCGATCAAGGTTGATATCGACACACAGACACGTGCGATCGTCAGTTACATCTATCAGGGCGAGGAAAGCGTTCCGGACTACGGCGTGCCATACCTTCCGGTGCCGGTCTACAGCCGGACGACGGGCGCGCTGACGAATGGCGGCTATTACGGCAACGGTCAGGCGACCGCGCCGATCCCGGTTCCGCGCAGCAACTGGTACGGCGTTGCGGGGGGGCCTCTGGCGGATGTCGTGAAGACCGACACCCATATCGGAACGATCAGGATCGAGCGCGATCTCGCGCCCGATCTCAAGATCAGCAATGCGACACGCTTTGTCAGTAACAATCGCTTCGCGATCAACACCGCGCCGCGCAGCCTGCTGCAGGCTGACAACACAACAGCGGTGACGCCGGGTTATCCTGTCGACCAGATGACCATCGGACGGCAGCATTTCCAGATTGAAACCAACAATACGCTGCTGACGAACCAGACAGACATCGGCGGCAAGTTCTATACCGGATCGCTGCTGCACACATTCTCCGCGGGCTTCGAGGCAACACGCGAAACGCGCTATCAGCAGCGCGCGCGCGGCGTCGGGCCATCGGGCAACGCATCCAATCTGTGCGATCCCGCCCAGTTGGCTTGCCGGACCAGCGCTTACTATCCCGTCGATACATCGTTCGGCGGCTATTTCGGGGGCTGGAACACCTCGCTGTCGACCGAGACAACGACGATCGCTGCCTATGCGTTCGACCAGATCAAACTCAATGAGTATTTCGAGGTGCTCGGCTCGATTCGTCAGGATCACTATGTCGCGGAGTACGGCGATCCCGGCAACGCCACGCCGGCCAACCGCAATCTGTCCCGCACCGACGACATGACGAGCTGGCGCGTCGGCGGCGTCTTCCACCCGACGAAGAATTCCAGTGTGTATGCGGCCTACGGTGTGTCGTTCAATCCGTCGGCGGAATTCGGCGTGCTGTCGAGTTCGGTCAACAACGCGGCCAGCCCGTTGCTCGATCCAGAAAAGAACAGAACCATCGAAGTCGGCGCCAAGGCTGACTTCCTCAACAACAAGCTCAGTGTGAGCGGCGCGATCTTCCGGATCGAGAAAACCAACCTGCGCATTCCGTCCGATCCGGCGAATACGACGGCGGCACTGGTGCTGGATGGCCTTGCCCGCGTCGATGGTATCGAGCTTGGTATCGCGGGCGCGCTGACGGACAAATGGCAGATTTTCGCCGGCTACAGCTACCTGCAGTCTGAGATTGTCAGGACCAGCAATCTCGCCGAGCTTGGCCGCGCGCTCCCCAGCACGCCGCACAACAACTTCAACCTGTGGACGAGCTACGCGGTCACGCCGGACCTGACCATCGGCGGCGGTGTGCAATTCCAGGACGACGCGTTCGCCAACACCACCAACACCGCCTACGTGCCGGCGTTCTGGAAGTTCGACGCGATGGCGGCTTACAAGGTCACCAGGAACTCGACCCTGCAGTTGAACGTCTACAATATCGGCGATGCGATGTACTATGCCCAGTACTACGCCGGTCACGCGGTTCCGGCTTCCGGCCGCTATGCGGCGTTGAGCTATCGTATCCGGTTCGAGCCGGACGCGGCGGTCATTCCGGCGAAGATCGTCAAGTAACGGCGATCTGACTGTACCCGCACCACGGCCGCCCCGACGGGCGGCCGTTGTCTTGCACGGCAGGTTTCTTGAAGGCGACTTTTGTTGCAGAGGGACTTGTTCTGCAAGGGGACTTGGAGCGAAGGCGTTTCGGCGCTAACGCTGGAGCAACGATGGAGCCGACGCCATGATGCTGCACATCCCGAATGTCCTGACCCCCGAGCAGGTCGCGCGCTGCAAGGAGGTCATGACCAAAGCCGCCTGGGTCGATGGCAACATCACCGCCGGTCATCAGTCCGGTAAAGTGAAGTTCAATCTGCAACTGCCGGAGCAGTCCGCCGAGGCGCGCGATCTCGGCGACATGGTGCGCACCGCGCTGCTGCGTAATCCGCTGTTCATGTCGGCGGTGCTGCCGCTGCAGATTTTCCCGCCGCTGTTCAACCGCTACGACGCCGGCATGACCTTTGGCTCGCATATTGACAACGCGATCCGCACCCATTCGCAGCAGCCTGTGCGCATCCGCACCGACGTCTCGACTACGCTGTTTATTTCCTCACCCGAGGACTATGACGGCGGAGAGCTTGTGGTCGAGGACACTTACGGCAGCCATAGCGTCAAGCTGCCCGCCGGTGACGCGATCATCTATCCCGCCACCAGCGTACATCATGTGACGCCGATCACGCGCGGTTCGCGCATCGCCTCGTTCTTCTGGACCCAGAGCATGATCCGCGATGTCACCCATCGCGCCATGCTGTTCGATCTCGACATGGCGATCATCCGCCTCAACCAGGACGTGCCGGATCATCCGTCGCTGGTGTCGCTCACCGGCTTCTATCACAACATGCTCCGCCAGTGGGCGGAGATGTAATCAGCCGTGTCCAGGCGGCATGGTCCGTTTCCGTTCATCCCGGCGGAAGCGGAAATCCTCATGGTGAGGAGCGCCGCTTTTGCGGCGCGTCTCGAACCATGAAAGTTCAGCAGTAAATATTTGCCTCATCCTTCGAGACGCACGCTAGTGCGTGCTCCTCAGGATGAGGACGTGCCTTAAGCCGACTTGATCTGTGCGGCGATGAAAGCGCGCCAGCCGCCGAACGACGTGATGTCGCGCGCGCCTTCGGTCGCGCTGGCTTCCACCAGAAAACCTTTCGCACCTGATCCGTCGGCAAGGTTCACCGTGCCGATCGACAGTGGCGAAGGAATCGCCGCGACGAAAGCGCCGAAGGCTTTTGTCGGCAGCGCCCAGACTTCGACGGCGATGGCGGAGCCGGTGCCGGGCGCGACGCGCAGCATGCCGGGCTTGGGCGGCACCGTGCCTTTCAGCGCATAGAGCCTGTAGTCCGGCGCGGTCGATGTCGCCTCGAGCAGCCGCCCTCCGAGGGACAGCAGTTCGTGATTGAGCGCCATACCCGACAGGTGCGCGCCGACAGCGACGATGGCCACTTCATCTTTGCCCGGCTGCTTTGAGGCCGGCGCCAGCGCCGGCTGCGCCACGCCCCTGGCGCCGGTTTTGAGTCTGGTGTCGGCGTGGAACACGCGGCCAATGCTGGCGAGTTTCGCATCCTGTCCGGCGGGCGCCAGCAGCGTGATGCCGAACGGAATGCCGTCGGCGCGCATCGCGGCGGGGATGGCGAGGCCGCACATGTCGAGCAGATTGACGAAATTGGTGTAGGTGCCGTTGCGGCTGTTCAGTTCGATCGGGTTGGCGAGCACATCCTCGACCGTATAGGCGGTGGGCGCGGTCGGCAGCACCATTGCGTCGATGGACTCGAAGGTCTTGCGGCTGATCTGCCGCATCGCCTCCAGCTTGTAGAGCGCGGCGAATGTATCGGCGGAGGTGATGTTCGCGCCCTTCAGCGTGATTTCGCGTGTGACAGGATGCACCGCATCGGGATTTGTCGCCAGAAGATCGCGGATCACCAGATAGCGTTCCGCCACCCATGGTCCGTCATAGAGAAGTTGCGCGGTCTCGTAGAACGGCGCGAGATCGAACTCGACCGGCACCGCGCCGAGCGCGATCAGCCGCGCGACGGCGGCGTCGTAATTCTGCTCCGAGACGGCGTCGCCAAAGAATTTCAACTGTCCCTTGCGCGGGATGCCGATCCGGATGCCGGGAGGAAACGGGGTGACGGGTCCAACGAAACGGTCGCGGGAATACGGATCGGTGGCGTCGTATCCGGCCATGACATCGAGCGCGATCATGGCGTCGTCGACATTGAGCGAGAAGATCGAGACGCAATCCAGCGTGCGGCAGGCGGGCAATACGCCTGAGGTCGACATCAGCCCCAGGGAAGGCTTCAGCCCGACAATGTTGTTGAGCATCGCGGGCACGCGGCCCGAGCCTGCGGTGTCGGTGCCGAGCGACAGCGGCACGAGGCCCGCCGACACCGCAACCGCCGAACCCGAACTCGATCCACCCGGCACGAGGTCGCTGCGAACGGCATTCTTTGGAATGCCATAAGGCGAACGCACGCCGACAAGGCCGGTGGCGAACTGATCGAGATTGGTCTTGCCGATCACGATGGCGCCCGCCGCGCGCAGCCGCGCGACTGTGTTGGCGTCTTGCGTCGGCAGATAGGAGAAAGCGGGGCAGGCCGCGGTGGTCGCCAGACCCGCGACGTCGATGTTGTCCTTCACCGCGACCGGCACGCCGTAAAGCGGCAGCGAGGTGTCGCCTTTCGCGGCAAGCGCCTCGGCTTCCGCGACGGCCTCGGCTTCATCGCGCAGGCTGATGAAGATGGCGGGATCGCCGTGGTCGCGGATACGCTGGAAGCTGCGCGCGACAGTCTTCGCAGGTGTTGTCGTGCCTGCGCGATGCGCGGCCACGATCTCGGCAACAGTCTCGGTCACAAATCGCTTCCCGTCTTTGTCCTTGAGAGGTTCATTCGGCAGGCACGGCAGCCGGTTTTGACATGGCGGTCATCGCCGCGCCCGAGCGGGCATAGGCGAGGAAACCCGCCGCCACCAGAGCATAGGCCAGTGCGACGCCGGGTGTCACGGCGATGCCGACGGCAGGGCCGTGCATGAAGCCGAAGAACGTGAGCACCGCGCCCGCGGCGGCGAAGGCGGAGGCCTTGATGAAATCGCGCTCGATCACGAACACCGCCATCGCCGCCAGCACGAGGCCGGACAGAATCGAGCCTTCGCCCAGAATTTCGAGGCCGTGGTAGAGCACACCGGTGGCGCCCAGCTTGTCCATGCCGACAGCGGCGGCGCTGGTGCCCGCGGCGGTCAGCGCGCCGTCCACCAGTGTCTTGCCCCAGGCGGCCAGATGCGGTGTCAGCGCCAGCACGATGGCCGGGGCGTGAGACGCGGGCGTCGCCTGAAACGACTGCGCGCCGACCAGCATGCCGATGTAGAGCAGGATCGGCAGGATCGCGACCACGGGCACGAGATTGAGCAGCAGCGAGATCACGCCCAACCATGACAGCACGATCACCATCGCGCCGGTCGCGGCGGAATAGCCGATGCGTCCGCCCATCGCCTTCCAGCCGGGATGGCCGATATAGACCGCGTTGATGAAGGGATTGCCCATCAGAGCGCCGATCAGGCTGACGACGCCGTCGGCGGTCAGCACGCGCGTGGTCGGATAATGATCGCCGGCGGCTTCCGCGCTCTCCACATTGTCCATCGCCTCGACGAGATCATAGACGCCGAACGGGATCGCGGTGACCAGAATGATGCCGATGAACTCGAAGCCGGAGAACACATGGCCGATGGCGGGGATCGGCAGCGAGAAACCGATATTGCTGAACGCCGCGCCGAGTTTCGCGACACTCATGCCGCCGATGTTGAGGCCGAACAGATTGGAGCCCCATGCGATCGCGGTGCCGACGAAAATCGCGACAAGGCCCGCCGGAATGTTCTTCGGATATTTCACGCCGCCGAACCAGCTCGCGAGGATCACGGCGAAGCATGTCAGGCCGATCACCGGCGTCATGAACATCTCGAAGGCCGGACGCATCGAGATGAAGGCGACGGAGACGCCGGCCAGCGTGCCGAGCAGCGCGGCGCGCGGCGTGATGCGCTGGATCCACGGCGCGATGAAGCCGCCAAGCATCAGGATGAAACTCTGGATGAAGACCCAGGTGAGACCGGCTTCCCACGCCTTGATCGGATCGCCGGTCTTGAGCAGGATCGGCAGCATGATCACGAAGGTGACGATGAACATGTGCGGCACGCTGACGCCGGATGGCAGCGCGCAGACATCGTTGCGTCCGGTTCTTTGCGCGAGGCGGTACGCCAGCCAGGCGTAATACATGGTCGAGAGACACATCATCAGCCCGAGCGCCGGCAGGATACGGCCGAACACCAGCGAGTCCGGCATCTTGAGCACGAAGCGCAGCAGTGCGGTCAGCGTCAGCATGTTGACGAGGATGTTGGTGCCGAAGCCGAAGAAGGCGTTCCAGTCGCCCGGCGCCCACAGGATCGGTTTGCCGGAAGCCGCCGTGTCGGATGTGTTCATCGCGCGCCTCTATGCAATCATTTTCGATGGTTCGGAATTGAGTGCTTTCAAAACTTCGGAAGACGAACTGACCCAGCCGAAGATGCCGCCTTGCGCCTTGATCATGCGCAGGCCCATCTCGTGAAATTCGGGGAAGTAGGACGCGCAGCAATCCGCAAGCACCACGCAGCGATAGCCGCGGTCGTTGGCTTCGCGCACGGTGGTGTTGACGCAGACCTCGGTGGTGACGCCGCAGACCAGAAGATTCTCGATGCCGTGTGTTGTCAGAACATCGCCAAGCCCGGTGGCGTAGAACGCGCCTTTGCCCGGCTTGTCGATCACGATCTCGCTCTTGAGCGGATAGAGCGAGGGCACGATGTCATGGCCCGCTTCGCCGCGAATGAGAATGCGTCCCATCGGGCCGGGATCGCCGATCCGCAATGACGGTGCGCCGCGCTCGATCTTGGCCGGCGGTGCGTCGGACAGATCGGGCAGATGACCTTCGCGGGTGTGAATCACCAGCAGCCCGGCCTCGCGACATGCCGCGAGCACATCGCCGCAAGGCTTCACCGCGCGGGTCAGTTGCGAGACATCGTTGCCGAGCGTTTCGCCGAAGCCGCCGGGCTCGAGAAAATCGCGCTGCATGTCGATGATCACCAGCGCGGTCTTCGCCCAGACCAGTTCGAGCGGTGCCGGTTCGGCTGCGAGCAAATTTCTGGTCGGTGGCATCGGCATCGCCTTCGTTAACCGGCGTTAACGAAGCAAGCGGTGTGCCATTGTGTACAAAACGAAGGGGTGCCCCCGTTCAGCCCGAATGCGGAACTGAAACAATGGTTTGTGCCGTGGAGACGGCCTCGCGGCGAAGCCTGATTGGCGGGATGGTCTGGTGCGCTGGCTAAATCTTAGGCGGTGTGCTGCAGCGGGCATGCGTCCTTTCCGATGATTGACACGCTCTCATCAATCTGCATTATATTGCATCAATCGCCGGAGAGCGGCACGATATCTGCATTATTATTCTGATAGTGCAGCCATCACGGGAGGGATGCCGATGCCGATGCCTGCGCTTGCGGGAGTTGCGGCGCTGAGACGCTTTTCGGGTGCGCAGCCGTGACGACTGCGGCGGCCCATCGTCAGGCGAGCGCGCAGGCGCTGTTCGCGACTCCGAATATCATCGCCGACCGCAAGGCGGATGGCAGCATCTGGCTGAAATCCGCCACGCCGCTGCAGCCGTTCGCGCGCTGCGTCGGAGACTGGCTGGAGCAATGGGCGCGCGAGACGCCTGACCCGGTGTTTCTCGCCGAACGCGCCAGCGCCGATCTGCCGTGGAGCAAGCTGACCTATCGCGAGGCGCTGCGGCGGGTGCGCGCCGTGGCGTCGTGGATTCTGGCGCAGGGCATGAGCGCCGAGCGGCCTCTTGTGATTCTCTCCGACAATTCCATTGATCATGCGATCTTCATGCTGGCGGCGATGCATGTGGGCGTGCCGGCTGCGCCGGTGTCGCCGGCCTATTCGCTGATGTCGAAGGATTTCGACAAGCTGAAGAGCATGATCGCGCTGCTCGATCCGGGAGCGATCTACCTTTCCAGCGCGAAGATGTTCGCCCCCGCGCTGAATGCGATTGCGCCCGCGCATACCGCGATCGTGGTTGCGGGCGATCCGGATGGCTTTGAGGACGCGATTGCATTCTCGTCGCTGACCGCAGCATCCGAAACGCCGGATGTGGCGCGCGCGTTTGCCGCTGTGGGTCATGACACCATCGCAAAATTCCTGTTCACGTCAGGTTCGACCGGTGCGCCGAAGGCGGTGATCAACACCCAGCGCATGCTGACGTCCAATCAGGCCGCCAAGGGGCAGACCTGGCCGTTCCTCAGTGAAGCCGGGTTCACCACGCTGGACTGGCTGCCATGGAGCCACACCTTCGGCGCCAATCACAATTTCAACTGCGTGCTGCGCAACGGCGGCACGCTGTATATCGACAGCGGCAAGCCCGCGCCCGGGCTGTTCGCGCTCTCGCTTGCCAACCTGCGCGATGTGATTCCGACCGTCTATTTCAACGTGCCGCGCGGCTACGACATGCTGATCGCCGCGCTGCGCGAGGATGACGACCTGCGGCGGCGCTTCTTCTCGCAGGTGAAACTGCTGTTCTATGCGGCGGCCGCCCTGCCGCAGAATCTCTGGGATGCGCTGGAGGCGTTGTCGATCGCGACCGTCGGCCATGCGGTGCCGATGGTCTCGGCGTGGGGATCGACCGAAACCGCGCCGCTGGCCACAGATTGTCATTTTCAGGCGCAGCGCTCCGGCAATATCGGCGTGCCGGTTCCGGGCACCGAGATCAAGCTGGTGCCGACCGGCGACAAGCTGGAAGCGCGGGTGCGCGGGCCGAACGTCACACCCGGTTACTGGAAAGCGCCGGAGCTGACCGCGAAAGCGTTCGATGCCGACGGCTTCTACATGATGGGTGACGCGATGGTCCTTGCGGACAGCGCGCGCCCCGAGCTTGGCCTGTTCTTCGATGGCCGCGTGGCCGAGGACTTCAAGCTCACATCCGGCACATGGGTCAGCGTCGGCACCCTGCGCATCGCAGGCATCACGGCCCTCGCGCCGGTGGCGCAGGACATCGTGGTCACCGGCCATGACAGGGACGAAGTCCGCTTTCTGGTGTTCCCGAACATCGTGGCCTGCCGCGCGCTGGCGAAACTGCCCGACGCTGATGTGGCCGATGTCCTGCGCGCGCCCGCGGTGCGCGAAGCGGTGGCGCAGGGCCTGGCGCGCCTGAAAGGCAATGGCGGCGGCTCATCGAGCTTCGCCACCCGCGCGCTGCTGCTTGTTGAACTGCCGTCGGTGGATGGCGGCGAGATCACGGACAAGGGCTACATCAACCAGCGTGCGGTGCTGTCGCGCCGTGCGCCGGATATCGAAAGGTTGAACGACAATGGATGCGGTGACTGGATCGGATGTCCGGGCTGAACGGCCGCAGGACATGAGCATGGACAGCGTGGAAACCACGCGGCCATGCGCGATGCAGACGGGTCCATGCACGCGCTGTGGTGGATGTGCCTTGCGCGCGGCGGCCAAAAAGCAGAGCGTGAACAGGTCCGCAAACGTCTGAACTGCAGAACCGGCTTGAAAAGCCGGATGCGAACGGAAACACAAGAACCGGAGGGAACGTCAATGTCCAGGATCATCAAGGTAAGCCGCAGAACGCTGTTGTCCGGCGCGGCGGGGGCCGCAACGCTGGCGGTGACGCCGCGCCTTTTCAGCCCCGCGATTGCGCAGAACGCACCGCTGAAGGTCGGTCTGATGCTGCCCTATACCGGCACCTTCGCGAAGCTCGGCCAGTTCATCGACAACGGCTTCGAGCTTTATTACCAGCAGAAGGGCCTCAAGCTCGGCGGCCGCGAGGTGCAATTCATCAAGGTGGACGACGAATCCAAGCCGGAGGCCGCGACCGACAACATGAATCGCCTCGTCGGCCGCGAGAAGGTCGATGTCGTGGTCGGCACCGTGCATTCCGGCGTCGCCATGGCGATGGTGAAGGTCGCGCGCGACACCAAGACCATGCTCATCATTCCGAATGCGGGCGCCAACGACGCCACCGGGCCGCTCTGCGCGCCGAACATCTTCCGCACCTCCTTCTCGAACTGGCAGACGACCTATCCCGCCGGCAAGGTGCTGGTCGATGCCGGCATCAAGAATGTCGTCACCATCACCTGGCGCTACACAGCGGGCGCGGAAATGATCAGCGCGTTCTCGGAAAACTTCACCAAGTCCGGCGGCAAGATCGTCGAGGATCTGACGCTGCCGTTCCCGGAGGTCGAATTCCAGGCGCTGATCACCCGCATCGCTACCCTGAAGCCGGATGCCGTGTTCTCGTTCTTCGCCGGCGGCGGCGCGGTGAAGTTCGTCAAGGACTATGCGGCGGCGGGTCTCAACAAGACCATCCCGCTCTATGGCGCGGGCTTCCTCACCGATGGCACCATTGCGGCCCAGGGCGAGGCCGCCAACGGCATCAAGACCACGCTGCATTACGCCGACAATCTCGACAATCCGGCGAATCTCGCCTTCCTCAAGGCGTTCAAGGCCAAGACCGGCAATGACGGCGATATCTATGCGGTGCAGGGATATGATGCCGCGGCGCTGTTCGACATCGGCCTCAAGGCGGCGGGCGGCGACACCAGGGCGCAGGACAAGATGATCGCGGCGATGGGCGCTGCGAAGATCGACTCACCGCGCGGGCCGCTGTCGTTCAACAAGGCGCACAACCCGATCCAGAACATCTATCTGCGTGAGGTGCGCAACGGCCGCAACGAACTGGTGTCGATCGCGCAGAGCGCGGTCGACGATCCGGCCCGCGGCTGCAAGATGGCGTGAGGCGCGAGCGGATCGGCGCACATAAAAGAGCCACCGGCTCCTCTCCCGATGTCGTCCCCGCCAACGGATCGGCGCGAAGCGCCGTCCGATGACAGGCTCCGGCGGGGACCCATAACCACTATGTTTGATATTTCGCACAGAATCTGCATCAGCATGTTTGCGGAAGGCTCGGATTCAGGAAGTATGGGTCCCCGCCTTCGCGGGGACGACATCGTGTGTGTAGTTCATGCCGCTTTTTCTGACGGGATATATTGAATGGACCTCGTAACCTTCGGCGTTCAGCTTCTGAATGCCATTCAGTACGGGATGGTCCTGTTTCTGGTCGCCAGCGGACTGACGCTGGTGTTCGGCATTCTCGGCGTCATCAATCTCGCCCATGGCGCGTTCTATATGCTGGGCGCGTATCTGGCCTACTGGATCGCCGCCTACACTGGCAGCTTCTGGGTCGCCGTCATCGGCGGCGTCGCCATTGCCTTTATCGTCGGCCTGCTGCTGGAGAATGTTTTTATCCGCAGGCTCTATGGCCGCGATCATCTGGTGCAGGTGCTGCTGTCGTTCGGCCTTATTCTGGTGATCGACGAAGTCCGCCAATTGCTGTTCGGCAAGGATGTCCATTCGGTGTTGCCGCCGGAGGGCCTGCGCGGCGCGATCCAGCTCACAGATAACCTGTCCTATCCGGTCTATCGCCTGGCGATCTGCGCGTTCTGTCTGGTCGCCGCTGCGATCATCTATCTCGTCATCACCCGCACCAGGATCGGCATGATCGTGCGCGCAGGTGCCGAGAACCGCGAGATGACGCGCACCCTCGGCATCAGCTTCGACGCCGTCAATCGCTACGTGTTCGCGGTCGGCATCGCGCTCGCCGCGCTCGGCGGCATCATCGTCGCGCCGGTCGCGACCGTCTATCCCGGCATGGGCGACAGTATGCTCATTCTCTCTTTCGTCGTCGTCGTGCTCGGCGGCATCGGCTCGATCGGCGGCGCGGCCATCGGCGCGCTGCTGATCGGCCTCACCGATACTTTCGGCAAGGTGTTCTTCCCGAGTGTGTCGAGCGTGCTGATCTATGTGCTGATGGCGGCGGTACTGCTCTGGCGTCCGAACGGCATTCTCGGACGGCGGGAGGTATGACATGACGCATATCTCCCAGCCCGTCATGGCCGGGCTTGTCCCGGCCATCCATATCTTTTCTTCCGCGGCATCTGCAAGATGTGGATGCCCGCGACACGCGCGGGCACGACGATGATGCGAAGTGCCGGGCGCTCATATCTTGTCGTTGCAGCCCTCCTTGCGCTCTCCATCGCGCTGCCCTTTGTCGCGCCGACTTATTATGTGCAGTTCGCCAGCAAGGCGCTGATCATGGGCGTGCTGGCAATGTCGCTCAATCTGGTTGTCGGATATGGCGGACTTGTCAGCCTGTGCCATGCGGCGTTCTTCGGCGTCGCGGGGAATGTGCTGGCGCTGGCCTCGCCGAAATACGATCCCGCCTCGCTGTGGTGGACGCTGCCGCTTGCGGTCGCCGCATCGGCCGCCGCCGCCGCGGTGATCGGATCGCTGGCGCTGCGCACGCGCGGGGTTTACTTCATCATGGTGACGCTGGCGTTCGGCGAAATGCTGTTCTTTCTGTTTCACGACAGTAAGTTCGCCGGCGGCTCCGACGGCGCCTTCATCTACAACAAGCCCTCGATGATGCTGGGCAACATCGCACTGCTCGATCTCGAAAAGCCGCTGACCTACTATTTTGTCATTCTTGCCGTATTGATCGCGGTCATCGCGTGTCTGACCATGATCGTGCGCTCGCCGTTCGGTCATGCGCTGGCCGCGGCGCGGGACAATGAACGCCGCGCCCGCGCGCTTGGCTTTCCGGTCTTTCGTGTGCGGCTGACAGCCTTTGTCATCTCCGGCGCGATAGCCGGTATTGCAGGCTACTTCGCCGCCGCGCAATTCGGCTTTGTCGCGCCGCAGATGCTCGGCTGGCATCTGTCGGCCACGATGCTGGTGATGGTGCTGATCGGCGGTCAGCGTTCGGTGACGGGGCCCTTGATCGGCGCGCTGGTGCTGATCGGGCTCGAGGAAGTGCTGAAAGCCACGACCGAACACTGGAAACTTGCAGAGGGTCTGATCGTCATCCTGATCGTGCTGGCGCTACCCAATGGTGTGCGCGATCTGCTCTCCATGGTGCGGGGCGCGCCGCGCGAAATCCCCTCCAGCCAGAAAGCCGTGAAGGAGGCCAATCATGGCTGACCCGGATATCGTGCTCCGCGCCATCGGCCTGAAGAAGCATTTCGGCGGCCTCGCCGCCGTCTCCGACGTGTCGCTCGATGTTCGTCTTGGTGAAATCCACGCCGTGATCGGCCCGAACGGCGCGGGCAAGTCCACGCTGATCAATCTGCTGTCGGGCGATCTCTCGGTGAGCGCCGGAGAGATTATGCTGGGGCATGGCGATGTGACGGGTCTGGGGCCTGACCGGCGCGCCCGCGCGGGGCTTGGCCGCTCCTATCAGAAGACCACGATCTTTCCGCAATTCACCGCGCAGGAAAATGTGCGGCTGGCGGCGCAGGCGCATGCAGCCTCGCCGCTGAAGATGTTCGGCGACGTGTTTTCGGATGCTGATGTCAACCGCCGGACTCGCGAGGCGCTGGAGCAGGCGGGACTGACGTCGCGCGCGCAGATGATCGCGACGCATCTGTCTCACGGCGAACAGCGGCAGCTCGAAATCGCGATGGTGCTCGCGACCCAGCCGCGCATCATCCTGCTGGATGAACCGCTGGCCGGCATGGGGCAGGCCGAGGCGCGCAAGGTGGTCGACCTGATCGCCTCTCTGAAAAACGGCCGCGCCGTGCTGGTGGTCGAACACGACATGGATGCGGTGTTTGAACTCGCCGATCGTCTCACCGTGATGGCGGACGGTCATGTCATCGCCAGCGGCCAGCCGCAGGACGTGCGGGCCGATCCCGCGGTGCGCCTTGCCTATCTCGGCGTCGAGGAGGACGCGGTATGAGCGTGCTTCTCGATGTGCAGAAGCTGGAAGCGTTTTACGGCGCGGGGCAGGTTCTGCACAGCGTCGGATTTTCGATCCGCAAGGGCGAACAGGTCGCGCTGCTCGGCCGTAATGGCATGGGCAAGACGACGCTGCTGCGCTCGCTGATGGGGCTGGTCACTGAGCGGCGCGGGCAGATCGTGCTCAATGGCCGCGACATCATGCGCGCCGCGCCGGAAACGATCGCGCGCGCCGGTGTGGCGCTGGTGCCGGAAGGCCGCGGCGTGTTCGGCTCGCTGTCGGTGGTGGAAAATCTCGTCATGGCGGCGCGGCCCGGCATCGACGGGCGCAGGGTCTGGACGCTGGAAAAGATCTACGAGCTGTTTCCGCGCCTGCATGCGCGGCGGAGCAACGGCGGGCATCAATTGTCCGGCGGCGAACAGCAGATGCTGACCATCGGCCGCGCGCTGATGACCAATCCCGATCTGATCCTGATTGATGAGGCGACCGAAGGCCTCGCGCCTCTGGTGGCGAAGGACATCTGGACAACGCTCGGCATCATTCGCGGCGAGGGTGTCGCCACCGTGGTGGTGGACAAGGATTTCCGCGCGCTGTCGCGGATCGCCGACCGGATGGTGATGCTGTCGAAGGGCACCGTGGTGTTCGACGGCACACCGGGGGAGCTGGCGCGGAAGCAGGATCTGCTGGAGCAGCATCTGGGGGTGTGAGTTTCCCCGCCTCTCCCCGTTTACGGGGAGAGGTCGGATTGCGAAGCAATCCGGGTGAGGGGCGTCTTCACTTTGTCTCGTTGTGGAGGTTTGCCCCTCACCCCGACCCTTTCCCCGCGGGCGGGGAGAGGGAGGAGCGACGGTCCCTCGCTTGTCATGGCCGGACTTGTTCCGGCCATCCCGATGACTTAGGCACAGTGTTTCATGAATCGGGATCACTGGGACAAGCCCGGTGATGACATTGTTCATGGATGGACGATCACCAGTCCCGCATCGCTCGCCCCGATAACATCCCGCGCCAGCGGCAGCGGCCATTGCACCACCAGCGTCCCGATCAGGTCATCCAGGCCATCTTCATCGAACGCGTCGTAAAACACCGGCGTCTGGGCGCGGGCGATGAACGCGTGCAGCAGATGCGCGGCGTCGTAGTCGTAGACGATATCTGTGGGCACGATGCCCTCGCGCCGCATCAGGAAGCGGCGGAAGCCGGTCAGCCGCGCGCGCGCGGCGTCGAGCGCGGCGAATGACAGCACCAGCGCGCCATGCGCGATACGCGGGCCGTCCTGCATCCTGTCGAGCATCGGCAGGGCGTTGGCCGCGATGACATCGGCGAGGGATTGGAAATCGCCGGACACATCCTCCGGATGCAGCGTGTTGCGGATCGCGACGATGTTGTCTGCATCGAGCCCGCGTGCCGTGAGCAAATCTCCCAGTGATCCTGCTGTTGAATCTGCGTCAGCAAATGCGCCGGAAGCCACGCTCATTGCGCGGCGACAGCGCGCGGCGCAGCAGTCTTCGCCTGTTTCGCGATCACGGGCGCCACCGTGTCATACAGGCGCGCCGCCGCTTCCTGGATGGTGAGGTCGGCGGTGTCCACCTGCGCGGAGGCGCGCGCATACAGCGGCTCGCGGCTGAGGAGGATGGTGCGCAACTCCTGCATGTCGGAGCGTTCGCTTTCCATGGGCCGCATGTCGCCCTGCTTGCGCACGCGCCCCATATGTTCTTCCGGCTTGGCGCGCAGCCACACCGTGTAGAACGACGACAGCAAGAGATCGAATGTCACCGGTTCGGAGACGATGCTGCCGCCGGTGGCCAGCACCACAGGCTCGGTGCCGGTCAGCACCTGCGTCAGCGCGGTCTGCTCCATGCGGCGGAAACCTTCCTGGCCGTAGAGCGCCATGATCTCGGCGACGGACAGGCCGTTGATCCGCTCGATCTCCTTGTTCAGCTCAACGAAGGGCCAGCCGATGCTCTTGGCCAGCAGCTTGCCGAGGGTGGACTTGCCGGCGCCGCGCAGGCCGATCAGTGCGATGCCTGCGAACTCGCGGCCATGTCGTGCGGGGCTGTTGCCTGCGAGAATCTCCTTGGCCTGCGCGATCTGCGCCGCCGTCGCGCTGCGGATGAGGTCGCGGATCACCGGCCAGTCCGGCGAAGTCTCCGCGCTGGGGATCAGGTCCTCGACCTGCTTGTCCATGGCCGCGGACACCCGCCGCAGCAGCACGATGGAGACGTTGCCCTTGCCGCTTTCGAGCTGGGCGATGTAGCGCTCCGAAATCCCCGACGCCTTGGCCAGCACCTTCCGCGACATGCCGCGCATCGCCCGCATGGTGCGGACACGCTGCCCAAGCTGTTCAAGAAACTGGCTTTCCGGTTCTGCCTGCGGGGTCATGCCATCTCGACTCGTGAACCTGAAACATAGTGCCGGAAAAGGTTGACAGCAAGCTCAGGGGGTGACTTTATATGAATTATAATTCTAGAAAAGCAGATCGACAGGGAGAGCGTCGTGCGGATTGCGGATGAACCGGACACCTGTCCGGCGTCAAAATCATGGTCGATGTCATGAGCGATTCAGGCGGCGGATACAATGCCGTGACCTACCTGCTCGACCGCAATGTCGATGCAGGGCGGGGGGCGAAAGTTGTGTTCCGGGACCCGGTGTCCGAGATCACTTACGGCGAGTTGCAGACCCAGACCCGCCGGCTCGCGAACCTCCTGAAGCGGCTCGGTGTGCGCCGGGAAGAGCGGGTCGCGATGATGATGCTCGACACGGTGGATTTTCCCGTCGTGTTCCTCGGCAGCATCCGCGCCGGCATCGTGCCGGTGCCGCTCAACACGCTGCTCACCGCCGAACAATATGCCTATGTGCTGGCGGACTGCCGCGCGCGGGTCCTGTTCATTTCGGAAGCGCTGCTGCCGGTGGTGAAGGATGTGCTCGGCCGCTTGCCGAATCTTGAGCATGTCGTGGTCTCCGGTGCCAGCGCGAACGGATACCTGCTGTTGAAAGACGAGATCGCGAAAGAGAGCGATGTGTTCGAGACCGCCGCGACCCATCCGGATGAACCGGCGTTCTGGCTCTATTCGTCGGGCTCGACCGGCATGCCGAAGGGCGTGCGCCATCTGCACTCCAATCTGGAAGCGACGGCGGAAACCTACGCGAAGAAAGTGCTCGGCATCCGCGAGGACGATGTCGGCCTCTCGGCGGCAAAGCTGTTCTTCGCCTATGGCCTCGGCAACGCGCTGACCTTCCCGATGTCGGTGGGCGCGACCACGATCCTCAATCCGGAACGGCCGACGCCGCAGGTGATGTTCGAGCTGATCCGCAAGCACGATCCCAGCATCTTCTTCGGCGTGCCGACGCTGTTCGCGGCGATGCTGAACGATGAAGCCTTCAAGAACGAGCCGCGCACCAAACGTCTGCGGGTCTGCACCTCGGCTGGCGAAGCGTTGCCCGAACTGGTCGGCCAAAGCTGGCAGCAGCGTTTCGGCGTCGACATTCTCGACGGCGTCGGCTCCACCGAACTGTTGCACATCTTCCTGTCCAACGCGCCCGGCGACATCAAGTACGGCACCTCGGGCAAGCCGGTGCCGGGCTATGCCGTGCGTCTTGTCAATGATGCGGGCGCGGATGTGGCGGACGGCGAGGTCGGCGAGATGATCGTCAACGCGCCGTCAGCGGGTGAAGGCTACTGGAATCAGCGCAGCAAAAGCCGCCAGACCTTTGAGGGCGGCTGGACCCGCACCGGCGACAAGTACACGCGCGATGCGGATGGCCGTTACACCTACTGCGGCCGCTCGGACGACATGTTCAAGGTGTCCGGCATCTGGGTGTCGCCGTTCGAGGTCGAAAGCGCGCTCATCACGCATCCCTCGGTGGCGGAGGCCGCCGTGGTGCCTGCGGAGGATTCCGAGGGATTGCTCAAGCCGAAAGCATTTGTCGTGCTGAAGCAGGGCGCGGCGGTGAGCGATCTCAATGGCGCGCTCAAGGAACACGTCAAGCAGAAGATCGGCCCGTGGAAATATCCGCGCTGGATCGAGGTGGTGGAAAGCCTGCCGAAAACCGCGACCGGAAAAATCCAGCGCTTCAAGCTGCGGGATGGGGCGAAGTGATGATTGTGGTTTGCGACATGCTCGATCTGCTCTCTCCCCCCTTGCGGGGGAGAGGTGGAGAGGGGGGTATATCCAGGCCCAGTATGCGCTGCTCACCCCCCTCCCTGACCCTCCCCCGCAAGGGGGGAGGGAACAACAGAAGCGAGCGCAATGCATGACCACACTCCAACCCTCCGGCACGCTCACCATCGGCGATGCGCAACTCGAATACCGCATGATCGGGCCAACGCCCGACAAGGCGCCGACCATCGTCATGCTGCATGAAGGTCTTGGCTCCGCGGGGCTGTGGGGCGATTTCCCCGACAAGTTGCAGGCGGCGACCGGCGCAGGCGTGTTCGCTTATTCCCGCGCAGGCTATGGCCGTTCTTCAAAGGCACAGCTTCCGCGCCCGCTCGACTTCATGGAGATCGAGGCGCTCGATGTGTTGCCGAAGGTGCTGGATGCCATCGGTTTTCGCCGCGGACTTCTGCTTGGCCATTCCGATGGCGCGTCGATCGCCACGCTCTATGCCGGCGGCATTCAGGATCATCGGGTGCGCGGCGTCATCCTGATCGCGCCGCATTTCATGGTCGAGGAGTTCGGTCTCGTGTCGATCAACAAGACGCGGCAGAACTACGACACCGGCGACCTCAAGCCGAAACTCGCGCGCTGGCACGACGACGTCGACAACGCCTTCAATGGCTGGGCGGATGTCTGGCTCGATCCGAAATTCCGCGCCTGGGACATTTCGGAATCCCTCGCTTACGTCCGCGTGCCGGTCCAGATCATCCAGGGCACCGAGGATCAATACGGCACGCTGCGCCACATCGAGATCGCGCAGGAGGAGTGCTACTGCCCGGTGGATGTCACGCTGGTCCCGGGCGCGGGTCACTCCCCGCAACGGGAAGCGGCGGACATCACCCTGAAAGCCGTCGCGGATTTCGCCAACCGGCTGCTGTCCGTTCACGGGGAGGGTTCACTAGAGAGCGCGGCGTGACGTCCGATCTCTCAGCCGTCATGCCCGGCTTTAGGCCGGGCATCCACGTCTTTCTTCCCGCCGCTAAAAGACGTGGATGGCCGGGACAGGCCCGGCCACGACGACGTAAGAATGTGCAAAAAAGTGCATATTTATCGGATTATAGCGCTAGACATGCTCTGTGGTCTGCAATATCATGCATTATAATTCAGGTTTCAGCTCATCAGAGGGTGCCCAATGGCCCAGGCGGACAGAAAACTCGCCAACAACGCAACCTTCATCGACTTCCAGACCGAGCCCTCAAAATACCGGCACTGGAAGCTCGATGTGGCGGGCGACGTCGCCACGCTGACCATGGATGTCGATGAGAACGGCGGCCTGTTCGAGGGCTATCTGCTCAAGCTGAATTCCTACGATCTCGGCGTCGATATCGAACTGGCGGACGCCGTGCAGCGGCTGCGCTTCGAGCATCCGCAGGTGAAGGTGGTGCTGCTGCGCTCGGGCAAGAACCGCGTGTTCTGCGCCGGTGCCAACATCCGCATGCTCGCGGGCTCCACCCACGCGCACAAGGTCAACTTCTGCAAGTTCACCAACGAGACCCGCAACGGGCTGGAGGATTCCAGCGAGAATTCCGGCCAGCGCTTCATCTGCGTGGTGAACGGCACCGCGGCGGGCGGCGGCTATGAACTCGCGCTCGCGGCCGATCACATCATAATGGCGGATGACGGCTCGGCCGCCGTCGCGCTGCCCGAAGTGCCGCTGCTGGCCGTGCTGCCGGGCACCGGCGGGCTGACGCGCGTTGTCGACAAGCGCAAGGTGCGCCGCGACCATGCGGATTTCTTCTGCACCATCGAGGAAGGCATCAAGGGCAAGCGCGCCGTGCAGTGGCGGCTGGTGGATGAAATCGTTTCCAACTCGAAACTTGAAGCGAAAGTCGCGGATCGTGCCAGGGAGTTCGCGGGCCAGTCGAAGCGCGCAGGCGACGGGCCGGGCATCGCGCTGACGCCGCTCAAGCGCTCCTTCACCGAGGATGGGATTCGCTACGGCTTTGTCAGCGTCGATCTCAATCGCGCGGGGCGAATCGCCACCATCACCCTCAAGGCTCCCGAAAGCGATCCGCCCGCAGACGTCGCGGCCATGACCGCGCAGGGCGCGGATTTCTGGCCGCTGCAGGTGGCGCGCGAACTCGACGACGCGATCCTGCATCTGCGCATCAACGAGCTTGAAATCGCGATGCTGGTGTTCAAGTCGGTGGGCGAGCGCGCCCGCGTGCTGGCCTATGACGAGTTTCTCGAAGCCAACAAGGCGAACTGGCTGGTCAACGAGATTCGTCATTACTGGAAGCGCGTGCTCAAGCGCATCGACGTCACCTCGCGCACGCTGGTGACGCTGGTGGAGCCCGGCTCATGCTTTGCAGGCACGCTGGCCGAACTCGTGTTCGCGGCGGACCGCTCCTACATGCTGATCGGCGAAAAGCAGGGCGACAACCGCGCGCCGGCGGAGATCGTCCTCAGTTCCGCGAACTTCGGTCCCTATCCCATGAGCCACGGGCTGACGCGGCTGGAATCGCGCTTTCAGGCCGATCCATCCGATGTCGAAACCGCGAACGCCCGGATCGGTGAGGCGCTCGATGCCGAAACGGCGGAAGAACTTGGTCTTGTGACTTTCGCGCTCGATGACATCGACTGGGATGACGAGGTGCGGGTGTTCTTCGAGGAACGCGGCAGTTTCTCGCCGGACAGCCTCACCGGCATGGAAGCCAATCTGCGCTTCGTCGGGCCGGAGACGATGGAATCGAAAATCTTCGCGCGGCTCACCGCGTGGCAGAACTGGATTTTCCAGCGGCCGAATGCGGTGGGCGAAAACGGCGCGTTGCAGCGCTACGGCACCGGCGAGCGCGCGCAATACGACATGACGAGGGTTTGAAGGGAGCGAATTGCGAATAGTGAGTAGCGAATAGAAAGAAACACTACTCGCTATTCGCTACTCACTATTCGCTTCCCCCGAAGGGAGAGAAAAATGAACATCATGAACGTCGACTACACCACCAAGATCCCGAACAACGTCAACCTCGCCGAAGACCGTCAGGTGCTGAAAGCGCTGGAGGGCTGGCATCCGGGCTATCTCGACTGGTGGAACGACATGGGTCCGGACGGCTTCCAGGAATCGCTGGTGTACCTGCGCACCGCCATCAGCGTCGATCCGAAGGGCTGGGCCAAGTTCGATTATGTCCGCATGCCGGAATATCGCTGGGGCGTCTTGCTCGCGCCGCAGGACGAGCAGCGCCTCGTCAATTTCGGTCAGCACAAGGGCGAGAAGGCGTGGCAGGAAGTGCCCGGCGAATATCGCGCCATGCTGCGCCGTCTCGTTGTGATTCAGGGCGACACCGAACCGGCCTCGGTCGAACAGCAGCGTCATCTCGGCAAGACCGCGCCGTCGCTTTACGACATGCGCAACCTGTTTCAGGTCAATGTGGAAGAGGGCCGTCATCTCTGGGCGATGGTCTATCTCTTGCAGAAGTATTTCGGGCGCGACGGCCGCGAGGAAGCCGACGATCTGTTGCGGCGTCGCTCCGGCGACGAGGATGCGCCGCGCATGCTCGGCGCGTTCAACGAAGCGACGCCGGACTGGCTGTCGTTCTTCATGTTCACCTTCTTTACCGACCGCGACGGCAAGATGCAGCTTGAGTCGCTCGCTCAGTCCGGCTTCGATCCGCTGTCGCGCACCTGCCGCTTCATGCTCACGGAAGAAGCGCATCACATGTTCGTCGGTGAGACCGGTGTCAGCCGCGTGCTTCAGCGCACCTGCGAGGCGATGAAGGCTGCCGGCATCGAAGACCCGAACGAGATCGAGCGGGTCCGTGCGCTTGGCGTCATCGACCTGCCGACCATGCAGAAGAAGATGAACCTGCACTATTCGCTGTCGCTCGATCTGTTCGGCTCGGAAGTCTCGACCAACGCGGCGAACTTCTACAACGCCGGCCTCAAGGGCCGCTTCCAGGAAACCAAGATCGACGACGACCATCGTCTGACCAACGACATCTACAAGGTGCTGAAGATGGTCGACGGCAAAATCACGCTGGTGGATGAGCCGGCGCTGACCGCGCTCAACATGCGCCTGCGCGACGACTATACCGAGGATTGCGCCAAGGGCGTCGAGCGCTGGAACAAGGTGATCGAAAAGGCCGGCGTGAACTTCCGTCTCGAATTGCCGCACACCGCGTTCCATCGCCAGATCGGCGAATTCGCCAATGTGCAGGCGACGCCGAAGGGCATCATCGTCTCCGAGGCCGAATGGGCGAAGGTGCGTGACGACTACCTTCCGTCGACGGCGGACGGCGATTTCATCGCGTCGTTGATGGTTCCTGTAAGCGAGCCGGGCAAGTTCGCCAACTGGATCGCCGCGCCGAAGGTCGGCATCGACAACAAGCCCGGCGATTTTGAATATGTGAAGATCGCGGCGTAAAGAGCGAATGGGGAATGGCGAGTAGCGAATAGGGATACGACAGCAATGACAATTCTATTCGCTACTCGCTACTCGCTATTCGCTCTCTGTCAGAGGGCTGCGTCATGACCATGCACGCAGACCTCATCAAGCAACACCTCATCGACCCGGAAATCTGCATTCGCTGCAACACCTGCGAAGAGACGTGTCCGGTCGATGCCGTGACCCATGACGGCAACAACTATGTTGTCGATGCCAGCATCTGCAATCATTGCATGGATTGCATTTCGCCGTGTCCCACGGGCTCGATCGACAACTGGCGCGTGGTGACGAAGGCCTATTCCCTCGAAGAGCAGTATTCGTGGGAGGAGCTGCCGAAGCAGGAAGAGGTCGCAGCAAGCACCGGCGAGGGTGGCGCGGTCGAGGCGCTCGAGGATGACGTTTTGAGGCTGCTGGAAGAGGCCCGCAAAGGCTTAGGCGGCAAACCGGTCGCGCCGCACTCCGCCAGCAAGCCGACGGTCAATCTCTACAATCGCGGCAAGCTGGCCGTCGCCACCGTCACCGGGAATTTCCGGCTCACTGACTCGGATGCGGATTCCGATGTTCGTCACATCATCCTGGATTTCGGCGATCAGCCATTTCCGGTGCTGGAAGGCCAGAGCATCGGCATTGTCGCGCCGGGGACCGATGAGAATGGCAAGCCCCATGTGGCGCGGCTCTACTCGGTGGCGTCGCCGCGCGGCGGGGAAAAGCCGAACACCAACAATCTCGCGCTCACGGTGAAGCGCGAGGACAAGGGTGTCTGCTCGAATTATCTCTGTGATCTTTCGCGCGGTGCGAAGGTCGAGGTGACGGGTCCGTTCGGCGCGACCTTCCTGATGCCGGACGATCCCGCCGCGAACATCATCATGATCTGCACCGGCACCGGCTCGGCGCCGTTTCGCGGATTCACCGAACGCCGCCGCCGCGCCATGCCCGATGCGCCGGGGCGTTTGCTGCTGTTCTTCGGCGCGCGGCGTCCGGAAGAACTGCCGTACTTCGGACCGTTGCAGAAGGTGCCGGAGAGGCTGCTCGGCAAATACTTCTGTTATTCACGGGTGCCGGATCAGCCGCGTGTTTATGTGCAGGATCGGATTCGCAGCGAGATGGCGCAGATCGCCGCGCTGCTGCGCGACGACAAGACCCATGTCTATATCTGCGGCCTGAAAGGCATGGAGACCGGCGTCGATGAAGCCTTCGCCGACGCCTGCCGCGCGGCTTCGATCGACTGGTCATCGCTCAAACCCGCAATGCGCGAGAGCGGCCGGTATCACGTCGAGACGTATTGAGTTTGCTTTAACCCTCTCCCCTTGTGGGAGAGGGTGGTGAAGTTGAGCGAAGCGAAACGGAGCCGGGTGAGGGGTCCTTATCTCACGTAGCGTTCAACCCCTCACCCGCCCTCGTTTCACTCGGGCACCCTATCCCACAAGGGGAGAGGGGAATAATCACTCTCCCGCCACCGGCAGGCTGAGATTGGCGTAGACGATGCCGCCATCGACTGCGATGGAATTGCCGACCACATAGTCGCCGGCACGCGAGGCGAGATAGATCGCGATGCCCGCCATGTCTTCCGGGCGGCCGATGCGCTTCGATGGAATGCGCTTGGCGACGCTGTCTCCGTGATCGCGCGCGGCGGTGTTCATGTCGGACTCGAATGCGCCGGGGCAGATCGCGGTGACATTGATGTTGTCATGGATCAGCTTCGCGGCCATGCGGCGCGTGAGATGGATCACCGCCGCCTTGCTGGCCTGATAGGAATAGGTCTCGAGCGGATTGACCGAGAGGCCGTCGATCGAGGCGATGTTGATCACCTTGCCGGGCTTCTCGTTGGTCGCGGCTGCGCGCAGCGGCTTGGCCAGCGCCTTGGTCAGGAAGAACAGCGATTTGACGTTGAGGTTCATCACCTTGTCCCAGCCGGCTTCCGGAAATTCGTCGAAGTTCGCGCCCCACGCCGCGCCCGCGTTGTTGACGAGGATGTCGAGCTTCGGCTCGCGCTTGATGATTTCCTCGGCGAGCTTGTTGCAGCCTTCGACCGTGGACATGTCGATCGGCAGCGCGATGCACTCGCCGTCATAGGCGGCGGTCAGTTCCTTGGCGGTTTCCTCGCAGGGACCGGCCTTGCGCGCGGTGATGTAGACCTTCGATGCGCCGTAAGCGAGAAAGCCGCCCGCGATCATCTTGCCGATGCCGCGCGAGCCGCCGGTGACGAGGGCGACGCGGCCCTTGAGTGAAAACATATCCTTGAACATGGTGCCTCCCGTTGCGTTGGCGGCGATATAGCGCCAGCAACACGCGGCGAGTCAAGGAATGGCGGGATTGCGGTCTGTTTGAAACGACCAAAGGATGCCGTCACCCTGAGGTGCCGTAGCGGAGCGGAGGCCTCGAAGGGCGACGGCGCATGGCCTCTGTCATCCTTCGAGGCTCGCAAGCGCTCGCACCTCAGGATGACGAACTTGCAGAGGTTGCGTCCTACGCCGCGTCGACCCGGCGGAAACCGTTCCACATCGCGGTGGCGGCGCCGGAGGTCAGCACCGACAGGAACCGCGCGTTCTGATAGTTGCCGTTCAGCGAAATGCGCGGCAGTGCGGTCAGATGTTCGGCGTTCTCGGCGAAAACCATCCCAGGGCGCGTGGTCACCGCCGTCGAGAATCCGAGTTCGCGCGCCATCGCGAATTCGCGCGCGGCGGCGGCGGTCCTGTCGCCGTAAGGGTATGCGAAATGGCGCGCGCTTTTCTGCAGATGGCTTTCGATCCGCTCGCGGCTGATGCGCATTTCGCAGGCGGCGTTGATGTCGCTTTCCCGCGAAAGGTTGCAATGGCTGATGGTATGTGCGCCGATGGTGACCAGCGGATCGCCGGCGAATGACCGGAGTTCTCCCCAGGACATGCAAAGCTCGCGCGCGATCGCCGCGTCGTCGACGCCATGGCGAACGCACAGATCGCTCACCGCGCGCTGAACCTCGCCGTCATTGGGCAGGGTGCGCAGCCAGTCGTGAATCTGGACGAACGCCCGTTGCTTGGCGGCTGCGTCTGCGGCCTCAATCTTTTGAACCGCGCCGTCGCGCGTGATCTCGATTGCGTTTGTCCGGGCGATGACGCGCTCCAGCGCCACCCACCACAGCCGTCCGGTGCCCTCGGCGAAATCGCTGGCGACATAGACCGTGAGCGGCGCCCTGAATTCGCGCATCACCGGCAAGGCATGATCGCGGTTGTCGCGATATCCGTCATCGAAGGTGAAGCAGGCGAAGCGCCGGGCGAAGTCGCGTTCGCTCATCCGCCGATGGGCTTCGTCGATCGACACGATATCGACGCCGAGCGAGCGCACATGCGTCAGCACCTCGCGCAGGAAACCCGGCGTGATTTCCAGATGCCGGTTGGGCTGGAACATATCGTCGCGGGCGGGGCGGACGTGGTGCAGCATGAAGATGGTGCCGACGCCCGCGAGCAGCGGCCGCAGCACATGATGCGCGCCGGTGTAGTACAGCGCGTCGAGGCCGGCGCGGATGACGTTGTTGCGAAGCTGCTTCATGGCGATGGCGTTTACCGGTCAATGGCCCGGGCCGGTCATTCAGGGGCCGGTCCGAAGATGTGGCAGAAACGGCTGAAGAAACGGTTATCCGGATGGGTGAAACAGCCGCCTTGGCCGCCCGCGGACCGCAGGCCCGATGCCGCCCTGCGGGCTCGTTCATTTCCAGTTTGACACCTAGGCAAGGGTTTGTTTTGTCTGCATTCCGTCAGGCAAAGGTCCGGGATGAGCCGTTTAGCGAGTTGGGCACGTAAGTGGTGGCCGGGGTTGATTCCCCTTGTGCTGCTGTGGTTCGCCGCGATGTGGAATGGCACCGCGCCCCTCGAGGCGGACCTGGCCGCCCGCGCGACCGCCGCGCTGAAGGATACGGTGCTGGACAAGACCAGTATCGCGGCCTCCGGACGGGACATCCAACTGTCCGCCGAAGCATTTTCCGAAGAAGGCCGCCGCAGTGCGACATCGCTGGTCGAGACGGTGAACGGCGTCCGGCTGGTGAACGACAACACGCGCCTGGTCCCGGAAGCCAGCCCCTTCGTGTGGTCGATCGAGCGTGACGTGGTGCGGGTGACCCTCGGCGGCCATGCGCCTTTGCCGGCGATCAGGTCCAAGCTGATGGACGCCGCCCGTGCGTCGCTCAAGGGCACGGAAATCTCCGACCGGATGACATTGGCCCGGGGCGCGTCGTCAAAATTCGACAATGCGGCGCTGCTGCTGATCGAACAGGTTGGCAGGCTCAAGGACGGCAAGATCACCCTCAGCGATAACAGCGTCAGTCTCACCGGCATGGCGCGCGAACTGGGCAACCGCGAAGCCATACAGGCCGCGCTGAGGAACCTGCCCGAAGGATTTTCCGTCAAGGAAAATACCATCAAGGCGCCGCCTTATGTTTTCCAGGCGAACAAGGACCCGGTCGCGAATACGGTGACCCTCGCCGGGTTTGTGCCCGACAACAATGTGCATGCCGCGATCGTCGCGGCCGTCGGGCGCAAGTTCTTCTCCGAGAAGCTGGTGGACAATCTCAAGGCCAGCATCGGCGCGCCGCAGGGATTCCAGAACGCGGCCATCGCCGCGCTCGGGGCATTGTCGCGGGTCTCCACCGGTTCACTGGTGATGTCGGATCGCGAGGTCAAGCTGTCTGGCGATGCGCTCTACGCGGTGGCGGCGGACCAGATCAAAGGCTCGATCGGCGGGGAACTGCCGCAGGGCTGGACGGCCAAGGCGGAGGTTTCGGTCAAGCCGGTGGCCAGCGCGGTCGATCCCACGGTCTGCCAGCAATTGTTCTTCGAGCTTCTGGGCAAGGCCAAGATCAGGTTCGACTCCGGGAAGGCCACCATCGACAAGGACTCCATGGGTCTGCTCGACCGGCTGATCGAGACGGCGCTGCGTTGTCCCACGGCCAACATCGAGGTCGCCGGCCACACTGACAGTGACGGCGACAACTCGGCCAACATGGCGCTGTCCGAGAAGCGCGCGCAGGCGGTGGCCGATTATCTCGTTAAGGCCGGCCTGCCGACAGATCGCCTGAGAGCGGTCGGCTACGGCAGTTCGCAGCCTGTCGCCGCCAACGACACGGACGAGGGCAAGGCGAAGAACCGCCGCATCGACTTTGTGGTGAAGTGAATATGGCCCACTGTGCCCTGAAGCGTCATCCTGAGGTGCGAGCTTTTGCGAGCCTCGAAGGATGGCGCGCATGCCGTCGCCCTTCGAGGCCCATAGCCGTTCGGAGAACGGCGTTTTTCAAACGCCTATGGCTGCGCTACGGCACCTCAGGGTGACGGCGCTGAAGTATAAGGACGATAGAGCATGATCTATCTCGCGACATTCAACTGGGGCTGGCTGCTGGCGTCGGGCGTGCTCGGGCTGGCCATGGGCTGGATCGCCGTCGTGCAGCGCGGTGAGGGCTGGTCTGTCGTGACACTGCGCAAGGTCGGGGTGCTGATCGCGGGCCTGGTCATCGCCTCGGTGTTTCAACTCCTGCCGGGCCGTTTCGGGTACTGGCTGGACCTTGGCCTGGCGATGCTCGCGGTCTATGTCGCGGGTTGTGCCATCGGTTCGTGGCTGCGCAATCTGGTGGTGTCGCGGCCTGCGCCCGCCGCCGATCAATGAGCGGACGCACCGCGCGTTACCGGAACGATTTCCTATTGGCGTGGGACCGCGCAGGCCAGATCGCCGTCGGCCCCGGCATGACGCCTTCGTGACGCATTGCGGCGCGGAACGAAACAGTATTCTTAATGCGACTTCCCGCCCGTGAACGGGTTCAAATCCGAGTTGCTGGCCTCGCGATTGCGCGGCCGGTCTGCTAGGACATGATCGGGAACAGTGCTTGCTGAATTTTGAGGTCTGGATGCTGGAGACACTGCGCGGGGCCATCGCGTATATGCGCGAGAAGCAAATCCTGCACAAACTTGGTGTCGCGATCAGCATCGCGATCATCGCGACAGCCTGCTACATCCTCTATCACATGCTGCAGGGGCTCGATGTCGACGACCTCTATTCGGCCCTGCGCGAGACCGAAGTCCGCACCGTCGTCCTCGCCGGGCTGTGCGTCGCCGCGGGCTATTTCACCCTGACATTCTATGACCTGTTCGCGCTGCGCGCGATCGGCCGCACCAACGTGCCTTACCGGGTGGCGGCCTTCGCCGGGTTCACCAGCTATTCCATCGGTCATAATGTCGGCGCCAGCGTCTTCACCGGCGGCGTGGTGCGCTATCGCATTTATTCCGCCTGGGATCTGTCGGCGGTGGACGTCGCGAAGGTCTGCTTCCTTGCCGGCCTGACATTCTGGCTCGGCAACGCGGCGGTGCTCGGTCTGGGTGTCGCCTACCATCCGGAAGCCGCCGCTTCCATCGACAAGCTGCCGGTGTGGCTCAACCGCCTTGCGGCGATCTGCATCCTGATCTGCCTGTGCGCCTATGTGGCGTGGGTCTGGATGAAGCCGCGCGAGGTCGGCCGCGGGAGCTGGTCGGTGTTCCTGCCCGGCGGCCCGCTGACCTTGCTGCAGATCGTGATCGGCATCGTCGATCTCGGTTTCTGCGCGCTGGCGATGTACATTCTCGTGCCCGACGAACCCCATGTCGGGTTTATCGTTGTCGCGGTGATTTTCGTGTCGGCGACACTGCTTGGCTTCGCCAGTCATTCCCCGGGGGGGCTTGGCGTGTTCGACGCCGCCATGCTGGTCGGGCTGTTTCAGTTCGACCGGGAAGAACTGCTGGCCGGGATGCTGCTGTTCCGGGTGCTGTACTATCTGGTGCCGTTTATTCTTTCTGTCATCTTGCTCTCGCTTCGGGAGCTTATTGTCGGCCTTCGGGCGAAACGGGTATCGGCGGCCCTGAAGCGGCTGGATGAAGCCGCCAAGCCGGGTCCGGGATCTCCCCGTGGATCGGGATCTCCGGTTTCGTAACGGGAACGGGCGTCCTCTCGTGCCGGGGCAACGACGCGCGCGAAACAGGTGTGACGCATGGCGATGACATCATCGAATTCGGGCTTCGCGCCATGGCCGGACCGCTTGCGGCGGTCCGCGATCATCCTGATCGCCACCGCGCTCGGCCTCACCGCCTCGGTCGTGTTCGGCGGACTGACATTGTCACAGGCCGGGCTGATCTTCGTGGTGATCGGTGGCGCTGCGCTGGTGCCTTGGCATCTGCACCAGTCCGTTCCCGCCAGCGAGGACATGATCGGCGCGCGGCCCGCGGAAACGCCGGTGGTGCAGGCGCTGGTCGGCGGCATGCCGGACGCCGCGGTGCTGCTCGACCGCGCCGGCCGTGTCCTGCATTTCAACACCGCTGCGTCCCAGCTCGCGCCGGCCTTGCGCAAAAACGAACTGGCGCTGTTCGCGCTTCGCTCGCCCGAAATCATCGCGGCGCTGCGCGAGGCCATCGCCACGCGGCAGCCGCAGCGCGCCAGTTATGTCGACCATGTCCCGATCGACCGCTGGATGGAATTGATCGTCACGCCGGTGTCGTTGCCGACGGCGTTCGGCGGCAGCGAGTACTGCATTCTGATGACATTCCATGACCAGACCGCGCTGCGCCGTGTCGAGGAAATGCGCGCCGACTTCGTCGCCAATGCAAGCCACGAATTGCGCACGCCGCTGGCGGCGCTGTCCGGCTTCATCGACACGCTGCAGGGGCCGGCGCGCGACGATCCGAAAGCACGCGAGCGCTTCCTCGGCATCATGCACGCGCAGGCCACGCGCATGGCGCGGCTGATCGACGATCTGCTGTCGCTGTCGCGTGTCGAACTGAGCGCGCATGTCCGGCCGGAGAAGCTGGTCGATGTGGCGCCGCTGATCCGTCAGGTGGTCGATGGCCTCGAACCGCTGGCGAGCGAGCGCCAGGTGGCGATCGAACTTCAACTGCCGTCGTCACCGGTGATCATCGCAGGCGATACCGAGGAATTGCTGCGCTTGTTTGAAAACCTGATCGAGAACGGGCTCAAATATGGCGCGTCCGGCGGACGTGTCGTGGTCTCGCTGACCGAGCCGGACGCGGACGATGCGTCCGGCGAGATGCGTGTCGCTGTGCGTGACTTCGGCCCGGGTATTCCGCCCGAGCATCTGCCGCGTCTGACTGAGCGGTTCTACCGCGTCGACGTTGGCGACAGCCGCGCGCAGGGCGGCACCGGCCTCGGCCTCTCGCTGGTCAAGCACATCCTCAACCGTCACCGCGGGCGTCTTCAGATCGAGAGCGTGCCCGGTCATGGCGCGACCTTCACCGCGTGTTTCCCTTCGATGAAAACGGGCAGTGCCGAGGCGGCGGTTGCTGCAAAAGAGTAGCGCGAAACGGTACGCCACAGTTTGGCCGCAGGATCACAAAGCCGCCTTTTGCGGCGAAGTTTGCAACAAAAAAGCCTCATCGAATGATGAGGCTTTTTGCGTCTGACGTATTCGCGGAATTACTTGGCCGGACGCGATCCGCGGCGCCGGTCGCTGGCCGGCTGATAGGCCACGCGCGAGTGATGCGCGCAATAGGGCAGGCCGCCGAGCGCCTTGCCGCCGCAGAAGAAGAAGTCCGCGCTGCCCGGATCGCCGACCGGCCAGTGGCAGGTGCTCTCGTTGAGCTCCAGCAGGGTCAGGCGCTGGCTCATCGGCACCACGTTGTCATAGGCAACCGGATCGGGCTCCGCTTCAACCTCGAAGGCATGGGCGAGGGCGGTATTGCCGCGCGACACCGGGCGGCTAATACGCATCATGTGCTGCGCCGGCCGCGCCTTGCGCTGCCGTGGTGCGGCCGAGGACGGGCTCTTGGCGCGGCCGGACAAGCCGAGCCGGTGGACCTTGCCGATGACCGCGTTGCGGGTGATGTTCCCGAGCTCGGCGGCGATCTGGCTTGCCGACAACCCGGCTTCCCAGAGCTTCTTCAACTGTTCTACGCGATCGTCGGTCCAGCTAATTACCGTCATCGCACTCTTCCTTTTGGTCTCGCGCCGGCCATTCCGGACCCGGCGCCGCGATTGCAGATCGTCCAAAATCCCTGTCGGCAGAATCCCTTAGCCCCCGCCGGTTGCATGAAAGGCAACCGGACGTTTACGCCTTACCGAAAGACAAGCGAGGATCAGAACAGCCGCACGAGATATCGTACCCAACGGAAGGGAGGCTACAATATGCCGTGACTCGCGCGCAAGAGTCGGGCCTTGTGCGTCCACATGTTCCGGCTTGAAAGCAGATAAATCCGGATTTTTTACGATCCCGGATCGGGCGTTTTTCTCCTCCGGCGCGTTCCCCGGAGGCCCGGAAAATGCGAAAACCACAGGATATTGCGCCATCCGCGCGGCTCTGCCCGGCCTTCAATCCGGGGCCGTGGATTGACACCAATCCCCCCGCCAATAGAATGGCCGCCGCGTGCCGCCTTCCATGGGCGGCACGTTTTGTTTCCGGGGCACGCAACCGAGCGAAGACGCTTCAGCGATCGCGATGCTGTTGGCCCCTCAGCCATCAATCAGGTCGCCATGAGCCACACCGCCAAGCCGCATCTCGACTCTCACATGTTGCCGGTTTTTGCCCGCGCGGATGTCGCTTTCGAGCGCGGTGAAGGGCCCTGGCTGATCGCGACCAATGGTGACCGCTATCTCGATTTCACCAGCGGCGTGGCGGTGAATGCGCTCGGCCATGCGCATCCGCATCTGGTCGCGGCGCTTTCCGAGCAGGCCGCGAAGCTGTGGCATGTCTCGAACCTGTTCACGATCCCGGAAGGCGAGAAGCTGGCGACGCGGCTGTGCGATGCGAGCTTCGCCGACGTCGCGTTCTTCTGCAATTCCGGCGCGGAAGCGATGGAAGCCGCCATCAAGATGGCGCGCAAGTTTCAGGCCGTGAACGGGCATCCGGAGCGCTACCGGCTGATCACGTTTGAAGGCGCGTTTCATGGCCGTACGCTGGCGACGCTCGCCGCGGGCGGTCAGCAGAAGTATCTGGAAGGTTTCGGCCCGCGGGTCGACGGGTTCGACCAGGTCCCGCTCGGCGATCTCGAAGCTGTCAAGAAAGCGATCGGCCCGAACACTGCGGGCATCCTGATCGAGCCATGGCAGGGCGAAGGCGGCGTGCGCGCGGCCGATCCGTCGTTCTTCCGCGCGCTGCGCCAGCTTTGCGACGACAACAAGCTCGTGCTGGTGTTCGACGAGGTGCAGACCGGCATGGGCCGCGTCGGCTCGCTGTTCGCGTATGAAAAGACCGGCGTGACGCCGGACATCATGGCGCTGGCAAAGGGCATCGCCGGCGGCTTTCCGATGGGTGCGTGCCTCGCCACCGTCAAGGCCGCCGCAGGCATGACGCCCGGCACGCATGGATCGACCTTCGGCGGCAATCTGCTCGCCGCTGCCGTCGGCAATGCGGTTCTTGATGTGATGCTCAAGCCGGGGTTCTTCGATCATGTGCAGAAGATGTCGCTGCTGCTCAAGCAGAAGCTGGCGTCGGTGGTCGACCGCTATCCGGGCGTCGTGAACGAAGTGCGCGGTGACGGTCTTCTGATCGGCATCAAGGCCGTCGTGCCCGCCGGCGACGTGATCAATGCCTTGCGCGATGAGAAGCTGCTGACGGTCGCCGCGGGCGACAACGTCGTGCGCTTTCTGCCGCCGCTGGTCGTCAATGAAACGGAAATCGAGGACGCGGTGATGCGTCTTGAGCGCGCCTGCGCGCGCATCGCCCGCACGGCCGCGCAAAGCGAGGCCGTGTAATGACAAAGCTGTCCAATCAGCCGCGGCATTTCCTCGATCTGTTCGATGTCTCGCCGCAGGATCTGCGGGCAATTCTCGACGCCAGCCTCGCGATGAAAAAGCGGCGCAAGGCCGGTGACGTCTCCAGCAAGCCGCTGGCCGACAGGACGCTGGCGATGATTTTCGACAAGCCGTCGACGCGCACGCGCGTGTCGTTCGATGTCGGCATGCGTCAGCTCGGCGGCGAAGCCATCATGCTGACCGGCGCGGAAATGCAGCTCGGACGCGGCGAGACCATCGCGGACACCGCGCGGGTGCTGTCGCGGTTCGTCGATGCAATCATGATCCGGATCCTCAATCACGAGGCGCTGACCGAACTGGCCGCGCATGCGACGGTTCCGGTGATCAACGGGCTGACCCGCCGCTCGCATCCCTGTCAGGTGATGGCGGACGTGATGACGTTCGAGGAGCATCTCGGACCGATCAAGGGCCGCACCGTGTCCTGGGTCGGCGACGACAACAACGTGCTGGCCTCATGGGCTCATGCCGCGGAGCGTTTCGGCTTCAATCTGCGCGTGGCGACGCCGCCGGAACTGGCGCCGAACAAGATGCTGAAGGACTGGATCAAGTCCACCGGCGCGCCGGTGGTGCTCGGCACCAAACCCGACGAGATGGTGCGCGGGGCCGATTGCGTGGTCACCGACACCTGGGTTTCCATGGGCGACAAGGAAGGCGAGCACCGTCATAACGTGCTGCGGCCTTATCAGGTCAATGAAAAGCTGATGTCGCTGGCCAATCCGAATGCGATCTTCATGCATTGCCTGCCGGCGCATCGCGGCGAGGAGGTCACCGACGCGGTGATCGACGGGCCGCAGTCGGTGGTGTTCGACGAGGCCGAAAACCGCCTGCATGCGCAGAAGGGCATTCTGGCCTGGTGCCTGCACGCCATTTGACGCGACCGGCGGGCCGGTTTCCGCCGATCCCTTTTTTGTGAGCCGGGGCTCCCTATATGGGAGCGATACCTCAGCTTGACCCGCCACCCCCTTGGGCCGAAGCTCGAACCGACAGGTTCCGGGCTCTCATTCCAATTCGCATCCCTGACGAAAGTACGTCCGCCATGACTCCCGAAAGCCAAATTCGTGCTCCCTCCGCGACGCCGGTCGATGACGCGGTGCTGCCTTTCGAGGTCAGCGCACTGGATATCCGCGGCCGCCTCACAAAAATGGGTCCGGCGCTCGACGAGATTCTGACCAAGCACGATTATCCGGCCCCCGTCAGCAAACTGCTCGGCGAGGCCATTGTGCTGACGACGCTGCTTGGCTCGGCGCTCAAGTTCGACGGCCGCTTCATCCTGCAGACCCAGACCGATGGCCCGGTGTCGATGATCATTGTCGACTTTCAGTCGCCGGACCGTCTGCGGGCCTATGCCCGCTACGATGCGGCAAGGCTTCAGGCAGGACAGGATTCGGCGGCGCTGCTCGGTCATGGCCATCTCGCCATGACCATTGATCAGGGGCCGGACATGAGCCGCTATCAGGGGCTTGTGAAACTGGAAGGCGGCAATCTGGAGGATGCGGCGCATGAATACTTCCTGCGCTCGGAACAGATTCCGACCCAGGTGCGGCTCGCGGTAGGCGAGGAATTTCGCGGCGGCGACGGCCCGAAGCATCGCTGGCGCGGCGGCGGCATGCTGATCCAGTTCCTGCCGAAGGCGCCCGAGCGCGCGCGGCAGGCCGATCTGCACCCGGGCGATGCGCCGGAAGGCACCGCTGCTCACACCGTGGAAGAAGACGATGCCTGGACCGAGAGCCGCGCGCTGTTCGGGACGATCGAGGATGTCGAACTGATTGACCCCGATCTGTCCGGTGAACGGCTTCTGTTCCGGCTGTTTCACGAACGCGGCGTGCGGGTCTATCCGGTGCAGCCGATCCACGCGCAATGCTCCTGCTCGCGCGACGCGGTCGCGAACATGCTCAAGAGCTTCTCGGCGAAGGATCGCGCCGACATGGTCGAGAACGGCAGGGTGGCGGTGACCTGCGAGTTCTGCAGTTCGACTTATGAATTCACGCCGGAAGAGGCGGAAGCTGTTCCGGCGGCTGAATAGGCGACATTCTCCGGATCACGGAGAATGTCAGTTCAGCGTGCGCCTGATGTTCGGACTGTCGAGCGAGAAGGCGGGGATGTCGATGTCGAACGGCTCCCCGCTTTCGGTCACCATCTGGTAGCTGCCGGTCATGAAGCCGGATGGCGTCTGCAGCGGCACGCCGCTGGTATACTCGAAGCGTTCGCCCGGCTCGAGCACGGGCTGTTCCCCGACCACGCCTTCGCCGCGCACCTCCTGACTGCGTCCCGTGCCATCGGTGATGATCCAGTGCCGTGTCTTGAGCTGAACGGTTTCGGGCCCCGAATTGACGATCACGATCGTATAGGCCCAGAAGAACCGGCCGTCTTCCGCCGAGGAGCGCTCGGGCAGGAAGGCGGGTTCAACGATGACTTCGATGTGCCTGGTCACGGCGCGGTACATGGCATCCGTCCATAATTCGGATCGTACAATAACAGACTCCCGATTTCTTGCGTAGGCGCGACGCATTGCATTTTCAGAGGCATTGTATTTTCAGGGCCGCATGTCCAGGCTACGAAACCGCTCGATCTTGGTTTCAACATTCTTGTGATCCAGCATTCCGGGGACGGCGTGTCCAATGGAATACCTGCAATTTGCGGGCCGATCCGATCTTCCTTAAGATTGCCGCGCGAGGGAACTGGACCGGACGGAATGACGTTTGTGACAACCGAGATGACCGATCAGGCTGTTGCAAAGGCGCCCGCCAAAGCTGTGGCTCTTCCTGTCGCGGGGGAACGCGAGCTGCGGCTTGATCTGTTTCGCGGCATGGCGCTGTGGCTGATTTTCGTCGATCATCTTCCGCCGAACATTCTGACGTGGTTCACGATCCGGAACTACGGATTCAGTGACGCCACCGAGATTTTTATTTTCATCTCGGGGTATACCGCCGCGTTCGTCTATAGCCGCGCGATGCTCGATCGCGGCTTCGTGGTGGCGAGCGCGCGCATCTTCAAGCGGGTCTGGCAGATTTACGTCGCGCACGTCTTCCTGTTCACGATCTATCTCGCGGAAATTTCCTACATCGCGACCAAGTTCGACAACCCGCTCTATGCGGAAGAAATGGGAATTCTGGATTTTCTCAAGCAGCCGGACGTCACGATCGTGCAGGCGCTGCTGCTGAAATTCCGCCCCGTCAACATGGACGTGCTGCCACTCTATATCGTCCTGATGATCTTTCTGCCGCTGATCATCTGGCTGATGCAGCGCAAGGCAGATCTGGCGCTGGCGCTCTCCGTCGCGTTGTACGCGCTGACCTGGGAGTTCGACTGGTACCTTCCGGCCTATCCGAACGGAACGTGGTTCTTCAATCCGTTCGCCTGGCAGTTGCTGTTCGTGTTCGGCGCGTGGTGCGCGCTGGGCGGCGCCAGACGCATGACGCGCATTCTGTCGTCGCCGGTGACGCTCTGGCTTTGCGTGGCCTATCTCGTGTTCGCGTTCTGCGTGACGCTGACATGGCATGTGCCGCGGCTGAACGTGTTCATGCCGCGCTGGCTGGAAAGCTGGATGTATCCGATCAACAAGACCGACCTCGATGTGCTGCGCTTCATCCACTTCCTGGCGCTGGCTGCGCTGACGGTTCGCTTCATTCCTGCGAACTGGCCGGGGCTGAAATCGCGCTGGCTGCGGCCGGTGATCCAGTGCGGTCAGCATTCGCTCGAGATTTTCTGCCTCGGCGTGTTTCTAGCATTTGCGGGACATTTCATCCTCGCCGAGGTCTCCGGCGGCGCGTGGATGCATTTCTTCGTCAGCGTGGCGGGCATCGTCATCATGTCGGCAGCCGCCGCGCTGTTTTCGTGGTATAAGGGCGAGGTCAGCAAGAACGGCAAACGCGCGAAAAGCGCGGACGGCGATGCCGACCTCGCCGGAGGCGGGTCATGAAAGCAGCATGGGCGACAAGCCTGTTGGTAATCCTTCTGATCGCCGCGCCAGCGCGCGCGGAGGATGCGCCCGGCTGCGCGGTGCCGGCTTATCTTCTCACCACCGAGAGCGCGCTTCCGAAAGTCGCCGACGCGATCAAGACGCGAAAGCGGCTGGACATCCTTGTGGTCGGCAGCGGATCGTCGGCGCTGCCCGGGGCTGACGGCGTCAGCATGTCGTACCCGGCCCGCACCGAGACGGCGCTGCGCGAGCAGCTTGCGGGAGTTGCCGTCAGCATCAGGACCGACCTGCGGCCCAAGAAGACGGCGGCGGAGGCCGCACAGAACTTCGGTCAGATCATCGACAAGCTGCCGCCGGACCAGAAGCCTGATCTTGTGATCTGGCAGACCGGAACGGTGGATGCCATCCGTTCGGTCGATCCGGATGATTTCCGCGCCGCGCTCGATACCGGCATCGAGGCTCTGCAGAAGGCCGGTCCCGACGTGCTGATGATGAATCTTCAGTACAATCCGCGCATGGAAACGATGCTCTCGGTCGGTCCGTACAACGATACGATACGGGTCGCCGCGCAGCAGCACGAGGTGCCGGTGTTCGATCGGTTCTCGATCATGCGCCACTGGAACGACGCCGGTGACTTCGATCTGTTCGGCTCGGTCCATGGTTACGGCATGGCGAAGCGGGTGCACGATTGCATCGGGCGCGCGCTCGCCGCGATGATTATGGAAGCCTCGCGTATCAATCCGGCGGAGCTGAGGATTCAGCGTTGATCCGGTCCTGTTTTCGCTGCGCAGCTCTTGCCGCGACGGTTTGTGGTTTCGTCGCGGCCCATTCCGCCTTGGCGCAAACCAACCCGCCGGGTGCTCCGCCGCCCCAGAAAGGCCTTGCCACCAAAGCCATCGAGGCGGCGAAAGGCGCGGCCAGCGCGGCGGGTGACATCCTCACCCGTGTGCCATGTCTTCCGGCCAAGGGCCTGAACGATGTCCCGGGATCGCTGCCGCGCGTGGCGCGGCGGATCGCGGCGGACGAGCCGGTGACCATCGTGGCGTTCGGCTCCTCGACCACTGTGGGATACGGGACATCCTCGCCGGCCTATACCTATCCGAACCGCCTGGCGGATCAGCTCCGCCGCAAGTTTCCGACATCCGACATCACGATCATCAATCGCGGGATGGGCGGACAGGATGCGCCGGAAATGATGAAGCGGTTCGATGCCGCCGTTCTCGCCGCCGATCCTGATCTTGTGATCTGGCAACTCGGGACCAATACCGTCGTCAAGGGCAATGAGAGCGATGTCGCTGCGACGGCGGCGCTGCTGGAAGACGGCATTGCGCAGCTTCAGGCGCGCGGCGTCGATGTGGTTCTGATTGATCCGCAATACGTTCCGGCGGTAACCGCGAAAACCGAGAATGCCAGCCGCATGGTCAAGCTGCTCGGCGATGTCGCCAGGCTGAAGAATATTTCGGTATTTCCGCGCTTTGAAGTGATGCGTCAGTGGCACGAGGATGAGAAACTTCCGTTCGACAAGTTTGTCATCGGCGACGGACTGCACATGAACGACTGGGGCTATGCGTGTTTCGCCCAGTTGCTGGGCTACACGATCATCAAGTCGGTCGGGCAGGTGAAGGCGGGGGTCAACATTCCCGGCAACATCATGACCTATCGGCCGATGTGAAGATCGCCCTGTTGCGGTCTCTTCTTGTCATGCCCATCCTTGTGCCGGGCATCCACGTCTTCTTTGATTGCTTTTAAGGCGTGGATGGCCGGGACGAGCCGGCCATGACGAAATCAATAGTCGATGCGGTCAGGATATTCTCACGCCTTCTCGAGCGCGGCGGTCAGGTCCTCGATCAGGTCGTCCCTGTGCTCCAGTCCCGCCGAGAAACGGATGAAGCCTTCGCTGATGCCGAGTTCGGCGCGCGCTTCCGGCGTGAGGCGCTGATGCGTGGTGGTCGCCGGATGGGTGACAATGCTCTTGGAGTCGCCGAGATTGTTGGAAATCCGCGCCAGCTTCAGTGCGTTCAGCGTGCGGAACGCCGCCGCCTTGCCGCCCTTAACCTCGAATCCGATCAGCGTCGAGCCGGCGCGCATCTGCTTCTTCACAATGTCCGCCTGCGGATGATCGGCGCGGCCGGGATAAACCAGCCGCGAAATTTTGGGATGGACGGCCAGCGCATCCGCGATCGCGGCGGCGCTTTCGGTTTGCGCCTTGACGCGAAGACTCAATGTCTCGAGGCCCTTCAGCAGCACCCAGGCGTTGAACGGCGACATCGACGGGCCGGTCTGGCGCAGAAACGTGTGGATGTGTTCCTGAATGAACGCATCCGACGACAGGATGACGCCGCCGAGGCAGCGGCCCTGGCCGTCGATGTGCTTGGTTGCCGAGTAAACGACCACATCGGCGCCGAGTGCGAGCGGGCTCTGCCAGATCGGCGTGGCGAACACATTGTCGACGATCAATCGCGCGCCGACGCTGTGCGCGATGTCCGCGACCGCGGCGATGTCCACAACATCGAGAGTCGGATTGGTCGGGCTTTCGAGGAAGCAGGACTTGGTGTTCGGCCGCACCGCCTTCTTCCACTGGTCGAGATCGTGGCCGTCCACCAATGTGGATTCAATGCCGTAACGCGGAAGCAGGTCTTCGACGACATAACGGCACGAGCCGAACAGCGCTTTCGCCGCAACTACGTGATCGCCGGACTTCAGCGGCGCGAGAATGGCGGTGGTCACCGCGGCCATGCCGGTGGCGGTGGCACGCGCCGCTTCCGCGCCCTCAAGTTCGATCATGCGCTGCTCGAACATCGCAACTGTCGGATTGGAGAACCGCGAATACAGGAATCCGGGGTCGGCGCCGGTGAAGCGCGCTTCGCACTGTTCGGCGCTATCGTAGACAAAGCCCTGTGTCAGGAACAATGCTTCTGAGGTTTCGCCGTACTGCGAACGCAGCGTGCCGGAATGCACGAGGCGGGTTTCAGGGCGATAATTGCGGGTCGGGGACAGCGATTTTGCTGCGGGCGTTTTGGTCTCGGACATGTGGACTCCATCGTGCCCACCTTGCGATGGGCACAAAAAAAACCGGCCTGGAAAATCTTTCCACAAGCCGGGATCACACTGTCCCCGGCCTGTTTAGCGAGTTATTTAACGTGGCTGCAAGCCGGCCGGCTCAAATGACCACGGGATAAGTCCTAGGCCTACTCCTGCATGGTCTTTCCGTCAAGCACCCCATCGGATAACCGATAAAATGCCTATTTTGCTGGATCAGCCGGTCACCGAGGACAAATCTGTGCCCTTCACCCTGCCAAGCGACGCGACAGGAATTCTGCCCGACCGCATGATCGCGGCGATGGCCGATGCCGGGCTGATCCTGCCCGAATATCCCTTTGTCGAAAGCCAGATCCAGCCGGCCAGCCTCGATCTGCGTCTTGGCGGCATGGCCTATCGCGTGCGTGCGAGTTTCCTGCCGGGGCCGGATATCACGGTCGCCGAACGCATCGACGAATTGAAACTGCACGAGATCGACCTGTCCGACGGCGCGGTGCTGGAAACCAACTGCGTCTATATCGTGCCGCTGCTGGAAAGCCTTGCGCTGCCGCCGAACATTCAGGCTGCGGCAAATCCGAAAAGCTCGACCGGACGTCTCGATGTGTTCACCCGCGTGATCGCCGACGGCACCCGCCGTTTTGACATGATCGCGCCGGGCTATCACGGGCCGCTCTATGCCGAGATCAGCCCGAAGACGTTTCCAGTGTTGCTGCGCGAGGGATCGCGGCTGTCGCAGATTCGTTTCCGCACGGGCCATCCGTTGCTCGACAGTGATGAACTGGAAGCGCTGCATGCCACTGAGCGTCTTGTCGACAGCGACGAGGCGGACCTGACCGGCGGCGTTGCGGTGAGTGTCGATCTCTCGGGCGAAGGTTCGGACGGGTTTGTCGGCTATCGCGCCAAGCGCCACACCGGCGTGGTCGATGTCGACCGCCGCGCGGGTTATGTCGTGAACGAGTTCTGGGAGCCGATCCGCGCACGCGCGGACCGCAGCCTGATCCTCGATCCCGGCGAGTTTTATATTCTGGCGTCGAAGGAAGCGGTGCAGGTGCCGCCGGATTTCGCGGCGGAGATGGTGCCGTTCGATCCGCTGGTCGGCGAATTCCGCGTGCACTATGCCGGCTTCTTCGATCCAGGCTTCGGTTATGCGGGCGCGGGCGGGCAGGGGTCGCGCGCGGTGCTGGAAGTGCGGTCGCGCGAAGTGCCGTTCATTCTGGAGCACGGCCAGATCGTCGGCCGCCTTGTTTACGAGAAGATGCTGTCGCGCCCCGATGCGCTCTACGGCCAGCGGATTGCGTCGAACTATCAAGGACAGGGCCTCAAGCTCTCGAAGCATTTCCGCGTCTGACCTATCGCTTTACTGGGCTCGTCAGTTGTTCTGAGCAAGCCAGTCCAGAAACGCGGCGAGCTGCGGATTGCCGGCCTTGGTCTTCGGATAGACCAGATAAAACGAGTTGCGTGTCTGCCGGACGTGCTTGAATGGCTGCACAAGGCGGCCCTGCGCCAGTTCGTCCGCCACCAATGCCTCGATGCCCATCGCCACGCCGATATCATCCAGCGCGGCCTGAAGCGCGATGGTCTGGTTCTCGAAGGTGATGCCGCGTGTGCTGTCGACGTTCTTGGCGCCGGCTTCTTCGAGCCAGCGCGGCCAGTCCTCCGGGCGCGAGGTGGCGTGGATGAGCTGATGATGGGCGAGGTCGCGCGGATGTTTGAGCGGCACACGTCCTTTCAGCCGCGCCGGACTGCAGATCGGAAACACCGTGATCGGGCACAGCTTCACCGACGCGAGACCCGGCCAGCGTCCGTTGCCGACCATCACCGCGGCGTCGAACGGATCGCGGCTGAAGTCCACGCTGTCGAGCGAGGTGGTGAGCTGGATGTCGATTTCGGGATGCCGGTCGTGGAAGCTGCGCCAGCGCGGAAGCAGCCAGCGGATCGCAAAACTCGGATAGGCGCAGATGGCGAGCGGCCGGCGGCGTTCCGGCGTTCGCGCCCGCTCTGTCGCGGTGGCGATTGTCTCCAGCGCCTTCTGGATGTCCTGCATGTAGGCGCGGCCCGCGGCGGTCAGTTCGACCATCCGGTTGGTGCGCCTGAACAGCGCCGTTCCCAAATGGCTTTCGAGGTTTTGAATCTGCCGGCTCACCGCTCCGGGCGTCACGCCGAGTTCGTCCGCAGCCTGCAGAAAACTCATCCGGCGAGCCGCGGCCTCGAACACCGGCAGGCTGGAAAGCGGCGGCAGTCGCCGGGCCATGGCGCGCTCCAATTGAGAAATTATCAACTGAAGCCTACCGAAATCTCGTTTGCCACGCCACCGGAAAGCTCTCATTTTGATGCCGGAACGGACGCGGCGCATAAGCCATGATCCCAAGCAGCAAAAAATCAGGAAACGCCCGGAGGGATTGCCCATGAACATGCCGCTCAAGGCGAGCGCCGCGCAGCTCATCGCGCCGGACACGACGGGGCAGAATTTCTATCGCAACGATCAGGCGCTGGCCGACCTGTTGCAGATACATCTTCCCGCCGCCTTGTTCCGTCACATCGAGCCGCATCTCGACCGGCTCGGCGCGCTGGCGGGCGGCCCTCTCGACGAATGCGCGCGTCTTGCCGACAAGCACGGGCCGGTGCTGCATCAGCGCGACCGTTTCGGCAACGACCGGCAGTGGATCGAATATCATCCGGCCTATCGCGAACTCGAACGTGCCGCTTACGGCGAGTTCGGTATCCACGCGATGTCGCATCGCAAGGGCATTCTCGGTTGGGCGGATACTTATCCGGCCGTGGCCAAGCACGCCTTCACCTTCCTGTTCAATCAGGCCGAGTTCGGGATGGGTTGCCCGATCAATGTCACCGACGGCGCGGCGCGGCTGCTGTCGCGCTTCGGCGACGATGCACTCAAGGCAAAGTATCTCGACGGCCTGACGCAAACCGACATGAGCAAGCTAACCCAGGGCGGTCAGTTCATGACCGAGAAGGAGGGCGGCTCCGACGTCGGCAAGCTGACCACCACCGCCGTGCAGGAGGGCGATCACTGGCGCCTCTATGGCGAGAAATGGTTCTGCTCGAACGCCGACGCCAGGATGGTGATGCTGCTGGCGCGGCCGGAAGGTGCAGTCGGCGGTACGCAGGGTGTCGGCCTGTTCCTGATGCCGCGCGAACTCGATGACGGCTCGCCGAACCATTACCGGATCGTCCGTCTCAAGGACAAGCTCGGCACCCGCTCGATGGCGTCCGGCGAGATCAAGCTGGAGGGCGCGATCGCCTATGCGGTTGGCCGTCTCGATCGCGGCTTTGTGCAGATGGCCGAGATGGTCAACTGGTCGCGGTTGTCCAATGGCGTGAAGTCCGCTGCCCTGATGCGCCGCGCGCATCATGACGCGAATACGGTTGCGAACAATCGCGTCGTGTTCGGCCGCCGCATTGTCGACATGCCGCTAGCGCGCCGGCAGTTGATGAAGATCATGCTGGCGACCGAACAGGCGGTGTCGATGAGCTTCATGACCGCCGACGCGCTGGATCGTGCCGAGGCCGGAAGCCAGGATGCAGCCGCGTTGTTGCGCGTGCTGACGCCGGTGCTGAAGTATCGCGCCACGCGCGACGCGCGGAAGGTCTGCGGAGAGGCGATGGAGATGCGCGGCGGGATTGGCTACATCGAGGAATTCGCCACGCCGCGCCTCTTGCGCGATGCGCATCTCGGCTCGATCTGGGAAGGCACCGGCAACATCGTGGCCATCGACACGCTCAAGCGCGCGGTGGGGCGTCATGGCGCGGAAGCCGCGCTCGGCGCCGATCTTCATGCCCGGATCGACGACATGCCCGGCGTCCCGCAAGACTGGCGCGACCGGTTGCACGGTTTCACGGACAAGGCCATCGGTTTCGCGCGCGAGGTCGCGGGCCGTTCCGAGAACGAGGCCGAAGCCCGCCGCGCGACCAGCACGCTCTACCATGTCGCCAGCGCCGTGACCTTCGCCTGGGAGGCGAGCCGGATTCATGCCCTGCGCGGCGATGCGCGCCGGTTGCTGTTGTCAAAGCTCGTGGTCGATCACCGTCTGACCGCGCAGGACCCGTTCGCGACCCTGCCCGGCGCGGGTGACGGCGTAATTGCCGAGCGGCTGCTCGGCGACAGGCCGATGTCCATGGCGGACGCCGCCGGCATGCTCGGCTAGACCCGTGTTCGGGCCGGTGACTGGATGCCATGCGCAAGGCGCGCATTGCGGGTCGCCGGTTTGATGGTAAGGGTCGGCGGAGGGCGGCTGACAGCAAAGAGACTGCCCCGTTGGGGAGTGCATGTCCGAGCTAGGAGCTGCCGAAATTCCTGTGGTCCAGGCGGAGGAACAGCCGCCGCTGCCGCCTATCAGGAGTCCTCAGAAAAACCCGCTGCTTGATGGCCCGATCCTCCCGACGCTGCTGAAGCTGGCGGCGCCCAATGTTGTCGCGCTCACCGCCGGAACCTGCGTTGCGATTGCCGAAACCTCCTACATCGGCCGCCTCGGCGTCGAACCGCTGGCGGCGATGGCGCTGGTGTTCCCGTTCGTCATTCTGATGATGACCATGTCGGGCGGCGCGATGGGCGGCGGCGTCGCCTCCGCGATCGCCCGGGCGCTCGGAGCCGACGATACCGAACGCGCGGCCGCGCTGGCGGTCCATGCCCTGATGATCGGCGTCTGTTTCGGTCTCACCTTCATGATCGGCATGCTGGTGTTCGGGCCGTATCTGTTTGCCGCTTTGGGCGGCAGCGGCCGCGTCCTGAGCGAGGCCATCGGCTATGCGCAGATTTTCTTCGGTGGCGCGGTGCTGCCGTGGATCATGAACACGTTGGCGGCGCTGCTGCGCGGCACCGGCAACATGAAGCTGCCATCGGCGATCATTCTCAATTCGGCGTTCTTTCAGATTCTGTTCGGCGGCGTGCTGGGTCTTGGCCTTGGGCCCATTCCGCAGTTCGGAATGCGCGGTGTCGCCGCCGGCACGCTGATGGCATTCTCCATCGGCGCGGGGATCATGGCCTGGTATCTGCTGTCGGGGCGCAGCCGGGTCAAACTGTCGTTCAGGCAGGTCCGGTTTCAGCGTGCGATGTTCTACGACATCCTGCAGGTGGGCGCGATTGCCTGCTTCTCGCCGCTGCAGATCGTGCTCACCGTGACGATCTTCACGCATCTTCTCGCTAATTTCGGCACTGAAGTGCTCGCAGGCTACGGCATCGGTGCGCGTCTGGAATTTATGCTGACATCGCTGGCGTTTGCGGTCGGCATCGCATCGGTCCCGATGATCGGAATGGCGATCGGCGCGGGCCGTGTGGCGCGGGCGCGCCGGATCGCATGGACCACCGGCGGCGTCTCGTTTATCGTGGTCGGTTTCTTCGGCAGTTTCTTTGCGATCTTCCCCGACATCTGGGTCAATATCTTCACCGACAATGCCGCGGTGCGGGCCGCAAGCCGGGAATATCTGTCGATCGTAGGACCGTTCCTGTCGTTCGTCGGGCTTGCGATTGCGGTTTATTTCTCCTCGCAGGGTGCCGCGCGTGTGCTCGGTCCGGTGCTGGCGCAGACCGCGCGGCTGATCTTTGTAATCGTCGGCGGATCGGTGCTGATGGCGCAAGGCGCCGGAAGCACGCGATTCTTCTGGCTGGCGGCGTCATCCATGATGCTTCTCGGAATCCTCGCCGCCGCCGCCGTGCGCCTGACCAACTGGGGGCCGCGCGAAGCGGCCTCGCAATAGCGCGTCGTTAGTCGAGGACGCTGACCGGCCGCGACAGTGCCGCGCGCGCGAATTTCCTTGCATTGGCCGGTTTTCCGAACAGGAACCCCTGCGCCAGGTCGAATCCCATTTCGTGCGCGACGATCAGATCGGATCGCGTCTCGACGCCCTTGGCGACGGTGCGCGCGCCGACCCGGTCCGCGAGTTCGAGAATACTGCGGCAGACGGTCTGCTTGAGGCGGTTGTCCGCGCAGCCGGTGACGTATTCCCGATCGACCTTGATCTCGACAAACGGGAAACTCTGCAGGTCCGAAAGCGACGGCCAATCGACTCCAAGATCGTCGATGGAAATCGCGACGTTGTGAAAGCGCATGCGTTTCGCGGCCTCGATGGCGAGATCGAGATTGCGGATGATCTCCGCGCCTTTCACTTCGACAGTCAGCCCGCTGAATGCCGGATGATCGGGGATCTGGCGGCACAACCGGCTGACCGACGCGGTATCTTCGAGAAAGCCGATCGGCAGGTTGATGGAAATGTCGACCGGGCCGTGCTGCCCGATGAAGTAATGCCAGTCTTCAAGCGCGCGGGTCACCACGAAGTCGGACAGTCCCTTGAATTGAGGGTCTTTTGCATCCGGAATGAAGGATGCAGGCGGCACGACTCCCCATGCCGGATGGCGCATCCGGATCAGCGCTTCCGCGCCGCGCGGCGCGAGGGTGCGAACGTCGATCTTCTGTTGATACCAGAGCTCGAGCCAGCCGGCCTTCAGCGCTTCGGTGACGTCGACGGGCGGACTTGGCGGCGCCTTCTGCGGCAGCAGCGGCACGACGCTGGCGCGCAGGCCGTCCGCGCTAAACGGTGTCGCCAGCGGCGGAAGCATCGCGATTCCCGTTTCTTCTCCGAGCTGACGCAACGCATTGACGATGATCGAATCCTTCGGGCCGATCAGCAGTACCTTGCCGTCGAACATCCTGGTGACGAGGGTGCGCAGGATATTTCCGGCTTCCACGCCGTCGTTCGGCATGCCGAGAACGACGAGATCTGGCAATTGATAGTCGAGCAGCGTGGGTAATTCCGCCGCGGTTGCGCATTCGCCGGTGATGAATCCCAATTCATCCAGAGCCTCACTCAGGAACGTGCGAATGTGCCGTTTCGGATCGACGATACATGCGCGAGGCGCCAGTTTGCGCTGTCCGAACGTCGCAACTGCCTCGATTTCAGCAGGTTTGAAACCCCTCATCAGAATCACCTCCGTTGTCCCCGAGGCGGAAGTGATAGCGTTATGCGGTGGTCACAAATGTGGAATTATTGAATCGTCCACCTGAGGTGTTGGGTAAGGTTAAAGAGAACAAGACGATTCAATTTGACGCGAAATTTTCCGAAGTTTTGCCGGCTTCGGCCTGAATGCGCCGCAAAATCGCGCCGCGTTTGGAGCGCGGCGCGATTGATGCCAAGGTCAAAGAGGCCCGCTCAGGCGCTTTCAAGTTTTGTCTTCATCGCGGCAATGGACAGGTCCATCTGCCCGCTGATGTACGGCGCAATCTCGTTTGGAAGCACATCGACGATCCAGACAAACCGGCTGCGTCCATCGCCGTCTTCAACGATTTGCACCGAGGCGCTGTGCTGGCGGATGCGCTCGCTGATCACGGCATAGACGAGGCGCCGTTTGGTGTCGTCGCAGTCCACCAGAAGTTCGCGCGCGCTGGTGCCGTTCGAGAATGTCACCAGCCGCGAGTCGCCGTCCATCACCGAATCGGTGACGAAGCCGGGGGCAAGGCGGGTATGAACCGCGGCAAAATCGCGCACTGCGTCCCAGACATGGTCCGCCGTCGCGGCGACTTCAAACGCCTTTTGAATCGAAGCCATGGTGTGTCCTCCGAATGCGTCGCCGTTATGCGCAGACGGCCTCGATATTGTTGCCGTCCGGATCAATCAGGAACGCCGCATAGTAGGTCGGGCTGTAATCCGCGCGCGGTCCGGCTCCGCCGTTGTCCTGGCCACCGGCTTTCAGTCCCGCGGCATGGAACGCCTTGATGGCATCATGGTTGCTCGCGCTGAACGCCACATGAGCGCCCGGACCTTCAGGTTGCTTCGACGCATGCAGCCAGAGCGCCGGGGCGCCTTTCGGCCCGAATCCTGCGCCGCTGTCGTCCTGTGAACACAAAACGTGGCCCAGCGGTGCAAGGACCGCGGTGTAGAACTTGATGCTGGCGTCGAGGTTTCTGACTTTGAGGCCGATGTGATCGTACATGGGTGTTCTCCGTTGCGATGGAGATCACCCTAAGGCTGCCACCTTGAGCCGATCTTGGAAAATCTTGCGGTCGCCGCGCGCGGCCTCGCGGAAGCGGCGGGGCGAGACACCGGCGGCGCGATGGAATGTCCGCACGAAGTTCGACAGATCGCCGAAACCGACATCGAATGCGACCGAGGTGATCGGCCGCGTGTCGTCGGCAAGAAGTTTCGCGGCGCGGCGCAGGCGGGCGCGAACCAGATACTGGTGCGGCGTCACGCCAAGCACATTCGAGAACAGCCGCAGGAAGTGAAACGGGCTGATGCCGGCCGCCTTAGCGGTCGATTCCAGATCAATGGTGCGGTCGGCATAGGCGTCAATCCACAGCGCGCTCTCCACCGCGCGGCGGCGGTCGCGTGCCGTCGCGCGGATCGCCTTCTGCGGTCGTCCCGATGTCGTCTCGATAAAGCGATTGACGAACAGCATCGCGGCCTCGTCGATCCCGATGTCGCTATCGCCTTTTCCGGCAGCTTGCGCCAGTTCGCCATAGACCATCAGTTCCGGCGTCGGCGGCACACAGGCTATCTGCAAGGCGTCGTCGCGCAGGCCGATGCTGTCGGCGAGCGCCGGCGATAACTGAAACGACAGACATTCATCGCCGCAAATGTGATGCGGATGCGAGCAGGTATATTCGTCGCCGGCGTGGCCCACCATCACGGCGCCCGCAACCAGTTCGTGAAAACGCCCGCGGGTGTCGTAACCGAAGCTGCCCTTGCGAACATAGGACAACGAATGGCGCGCGTGCTGTTCGGCAAACGGCTTGTCGTCCGGGCCCATGGTGCACCGGTAGTCGAACACGCACAGCGATGCGCTTTCCAGCAGCGTGGTCTTCATGGGCGGATGTTATCCTCGCCGCCGCCGCGGAGCAATCGACAGGCCGGGGTCGAACAGCATCGGCGCATCGTCAGATGTACCGGATATTTTCGCGCGCTCGATGGTCAGCATCCGGAACTTGGTGGTGACGCCGCCATTGGCGGAAAACCCGCCAGTTTTGCCATTGGCCGCCAGCACCCGGTGGCAAGGGATCACAATCGGGAGGGGGTTTTCGCCCAGCGCCTTGCCCACGGCGCGGGACAGCAGCTTGTCGCCGAGCCGGGCGGCGATCTCGCCATAGGTCATGGTTTCGCCCGGCGGGATCGTGCGCGCGATGTGATAGACGCTGCGGTTGAAGGCGGGCAGGTGGTCCGTGTCGAGTGCGATGAAGGACAAATCCATCGGATGTCCGTCCAGCAGTTCAGCCATCGAATCGCACGCCGTGCGCACATCCGCCGGTGCCGACGTTTCACGCGCGCCGGGCGCCTTTTGCAGCAGGCGCGCGCGGGTTTTCGCGTCGTCACCCTCCGGCCGTTGTACGCCGAGAAGGCCGCGCTCGCCCCAGGCGACGCCGCAGCGCCCGATAGCCGTATCGAACAAGGCAAGACCCGTCATCATCCTGCGTCCCAGACTGTCACAGCCGCGATTCCCGCAACTTGGAGAATCTTGCGCTTTTCGCGCCCCTGCGCCACCCGAAACCTGTGGTGGCTGCCATCTTGCGGCGGGATGCCGGGTATGGCTAAGGTCCATCCGACGCGGGCGTAGTTCAATGGTAGAACGGCAGCTTCCCAAGCTGCATACGAGGGTTCGATTCCCTTCGCCCGCTCCAGTTTCCCAGCAAAACTTCAAATCCAAAGAGGTCTGATGTTACAGCCCCGCCTGTTCACGCCTATTACCCTGCGCAGCGTCACCTCGAAGAACCGGATCGTGATTTCGCCGATGTGCCAGTATTCGGCGGAAGACGGCATGGCCAATGACTGGCATCTGGTTCATCTCGGCAAGTTCGCGCAAGGTGGCGCCGGCATCGTTATGACGGAGGCGGCGGCGGTCGTCGCCGAAGGCCGCATCACCCATGGCGACCTTGGCCTGTGGCATGACGGGCAGATCGCGCCGCTCAAGCGCATCACGGCGTTTCTGCGCGCCAACGGATCGGTGCCAGCGATTCAACTGGCTCATGCCGGACGCAAGGCCAGTATGCAGCGGCCGTGGTATGGCAATGCCGCGCTGACGGCCGACGATATCGCGCGCGGCGACAAGCCATGGGCCATCGTCGCGCCGAGCGCGATCCCGATGGATGACGGCTGGCTGATGCCGCACGAATTGACCCTGAAGGATTTGGAAAAACTGCGCGAGGATTGGCGTCAGGCGGCGTTGCGCGCGGTGGAAGCGAATTTCGACGTGCTCGAAATCCATTGCGCCCATGGCTACCTGCTGCATGAATTCCTGTCGCCGCTGTCCAATCACCGCACTGATGCCTATGGCGGCGACCGCGCCGGGCGCATGAAGCATCCGCTCGAGATCATCGAGACCGTGCGCGGGGTGTGGCCCGCCGACCGTCCGCTGTTCGTGCGCATCTCCTCCGTTGACGGGATCGACGGCGGTATTGATATCGCCGACTCGGTTGCGTTCGTGAATGAAGCGAAAGCGCGGGGCGCGGATGTGATCGACTGCTCGTCCGGCGGCCTGATGGGGTCCGCGACCGCGGCGCGGATTCCGCGCGGTTACAGCTTCCAGGTGCCGTTCGCCGAGCAAATCCGCCGCGAAGCGCATGTCAAGACCATGGCCGTGGGCCTCATTCTTCATCCGCAGCAGGCGGAAGATATTCTGGCCGAGGACAAGACTGACCTGATAGCGGTGGGACGCGAAGCCCTGTTCGATCCGAACTGGCCGCTCCATGCCGAACTGGCTTTGAGCGAGACCAAGGGCGAGATCGGCGACGGCACCTTCGCATCATGGCCGAAGCAATATGGCTGGTGGCTGGAACGGCGCGAGCCGGGCCTGCGCAGGCTCGACGGGCCGGCATTGCCATTCCGCAAGGTTTGAGCGACCTTCTGGCCAGTCAGACCGGGTGGCATCGGCATGAGAAAATCCATCTGCGTGGCAGGCGCGGGCAGCATCGGCTGTTTTGTCGGCGGCATGTTGCGGGTCGGCGGTCATCCGGTGTCGCTGCTGGCCCGTCCGCGGGTGATTGACGATATCAACCGCAACGGGCTGAAGGTCACCAGTTTTGAGGGCATCGAACATCGCCTGACACCGGCCGAGATTACGTTGTCCGCGGACCCTGTGATCTTCAAGGACGCGGATATCATTCTGGTCACGGTGAAAAGCGACGACACCGCCGCAGTTGCGGACCAGATCGCGCAGCACGCGCGTCAGGACGCCATCATCATCAGCCTTCAAAACGGCATCGGCAATGTCCCGGTGCTGCGCGAGACGTTGCCGGAGCACGACGTGCTCGCTGGCATGGTGCCGTTTAATGTGCTCTCGATGGGCGAGGGGCATTTCCACCGCGCCACCTCCGGTGACATCCTGCTCGAGACAGACGACGCCGAGACGGCGAAGTCGCTGTCGCAGCCTGAACTCAGGTTTCGCGCGGTCGATGACATCGAGGGCGTGCAGTGGGGCAAGCTGCTGGTCAATCTGAACAACGCGCTCAATGCGCTGTCGGGTCTGCCGCTGCGCGATCAACTGGCGCAGCGCTCCTGGCGTGTGCTGTTCGCGGACCAGATGCGTGAAGCGCTGACGGTGATCAAGGCCGAAGGCATCGCGCCGGTCTCGACCACGCCTTTGCCTGCGTCGGTCACGCCGTTCATTCTCAAGCTGCCCGATGCGCTGTTCACGCGCGTTGCCGCGTCCATGGTGAAAATCGACCCGAAAGCGCGCTCCTCCATGTGGGAAGATCTGCAGCGGGGCCGCCGCACCGAGATCGGCCATCTGCAGGGCATGATCGTGACGCTCGCCAAACGTCACGGATTGCCGTCACCCCTCTCGGAACGGATCGTCGCGCTCATCCGCAAGGCGGAGGAGGCGGGCAAGGGATCGCCGGGCCTGAGCGCGGAACAGGTCCGCTCCGGCTGATTTCGCTTTGCACAGGCTGGCGAAGATGCCCGATGAGGATTACATTAGCGACGTTGATGCAAGCGCCGGGTGACGCCCGCACATGACTTGCCCGCGAGCCCCGGTGGACCAGGAACGTCTGGAGGCTCTCATGCATGCGGACACAATCAATCAAAAACCTCATCGTCTTGTCGCCAGCGACCGCGTCGAAGGCACGCGGGTCTTCAACGCTGACGGACGTAAAATCGGAAGTATCAAGCGGCTGATGATCGACAAGGTCAGCGGCAATGTCGCCTACGCCGTTCTCTGTTTCGGCGGCTTTCTCGGTGTGGGCGAGGACTATCGCCCGTTGCCGTGGGCCAGCATGAAATACAATCCCGCGATCGAAGCCTACGAACTCCTGACCCTGATGACCGACGAGGAGCTTTCCAAGGCGCCGTCGTTCGGCACCGACAAGGAATTCGACTGGGGCAACCGCGTGCGCGAAGTCGACGCCTACTGGATCGGCTTCTGAAGCAGGCGGGACGCGTTGCGCCGCCGCGGCTACAACACTGCTTTCGCCGCCGCGCGCCCGGCGTTGCGGCCCGAGAACAGGCAGCCGCCAAGGAACGTGCCTTCCAGCGCGCGATAGCCGTGCACGCCCCCGCCGCCGAAGCCTGCCGCTTCGCCGACGGCGTAAAGTCCCGGAATGATGTTTCCGTCATTACCGAACACGCGTGAATCGAGATCGGTTTCGAATCCTCCGAGCGTCTTGCGGGTCAGGATGTTGAGCTTCACTGCGATCAACGGGCCATGAGCCGGATCGAGAATCTTGTGCGGCTTGGCGGTGCGGATCAGCTTGTCGCCGATATAGCGCCGCGCGTTGTGGATGCCCATCACCTGGCTATCCTTCACATAGGGATTGTCGATCTCGCGGTCGCGCGCCTCGATCTGCATGCGGATGAAAGCGGGATCGAGCAGGCTGGTGCCGCCGAGCTTGTTCATGGCGGCCACAAGGTCTTCGAGATTGTCGCGGACGATGAAGTCCGCGCCCTTGTTCTTGAAGGCTTCGACCGGTTCCGGGCCGCCCTTGGCACCGGCGCGGCGAATCACCTGCCGCCAGCTCTTGCCGGTGAGATCGGGATTTTGTTCGGAGCCGGAGAGACCGAATTCTTTCTTGATGATGCTCTGGGTCAGGATGAACCACGAATAATCATAGCCGGTGCGCATGATGTATTCGAGCTGACCGAGCGTGTCGTAGCCGGGATAAAGCGGAGAGGGCAGGCGCTTGCCGGTGGCGTCGAACCACATCGACGACGGACCCGGCAGAATGCGGATGCCGTGGCCCGGCCAGATCGGCGCCCAGTTGCGGACGCCTTCGACGTAATGCCACATGCGGTCGCGGTTGATGAGGCGCGCGCCCGCGGCCTCGGTGATGCCGATCATCCGTCCATCCACATGGGCGGGAACGCCCGCCACCATGAACTTTGGCGGCGCGCCGAGACGCTTCGGCCAGTTCTGGCGCACCAGATCATGATTGCCGCCGATGCCGCCGGAGGCGACGATCACGGCCTGCGCCTTGAGCGAAAAATCGCCGGTCTCGACACGGGATGAGCTTTCGCCGCGCGCCTCGGAAGATGGCTCGAGCAGCTTGCCGCTCACGCCGGTGGCCGCGCCGTTCGTCATGTCGAGGGCGTCGACTCGATGCCGGAACTTGAAGGTGATGCGGCCGGCTTTTGCATGTTCGCGCGCGCGGCGCTCGAATGGCTCGACGACGCCGGGGCCGGTGCCCCAGGTGATGTGGAAGCGCGGCACCGAGTTACCATGGCCCATGGCATCGTAGCCGCCGCGCTCGGCCCAGCCGACCACTGGAAACAGCCGGTGGCCCATCGCCTGCAGCCAGCCACGCTTCTCACCGGCGGCGAAGGCGACATAGGCTTCCGCCCATTTTTTCGGCCAGTGATCTTCCTCGCGGTCGAAACCGGCCGTGCCCATCCAGTCCTGCAAGGCCAGGTCGTGGGAATCCTTGATGCCGAGCCGCCGCTGCTCAGGAGTGTCAACGAGGAACAGACCGCCAAGCGACCAGAACGCCTGCCCGCCGAGATTTTGTTCACCTTCCTGATCGACAACGATCACGCGCTTGCCGGCGTCGGCCAGTTCGGTCGCGGCCACAAGGCCCGCGAGTCCGGCTCCGACAACAATGACGTCCGCGTCGTTCGACATTTGGTTCCCTCCACCCGGCGGAATAGAAACGCGGCGCGCGAAGCCGGGTCAACGGAAATCGCGGTGCGGGATTCTGGACCCGTGGTTCAATGAACCATACCGCGCTGTTCCAATTCGGGATCGGCCGGTGCAGGTGCAGCAAGCCAGCAACACTGCGGCAGAATCCATTCGCGCGTCGCAAGGCGAACTGGACAAAAAACCAGACTCGCAACACGCTGACATTGCCCCGATTGGATAGGCAGGGGGGCGACGGGGCCGGCAATGAAGATTGTGACGGGGTTACTTGCGGCGGTTCTTCTCCTGCTCGGAGTTGGGGCCAGTCAGGCCGTGGTCCGGATTTCCGATGACCGCGGCGGCCGCATCGGGACCTATGTCGACAAGTATCAAAGCCTCAAGGGTTCCGGCGAGACGGTGGTGATTGACGGGCTGTGCGCTTCGGCCTGCACCATCGTGCTGGGCGCCGTTCCGCATGACAAGATTTGCGTCACCTCGCGCGCCAGCCTTGGCTTTCACGCGGCGTGGGATTTCGGCGCGGGCGGCCGGCCGGTGACCAACCGCGAAGCGACCCGGATGCTCTATGAGATGTACCCGTCGTCGATCCGGAGCTGGATTTCCCGGCGTGGCGGGTTGAAACCCCGGATGATCTTCCTGCGCGGCCGCGAACTCGCGAGCATGTACCGCCCGTGCTATATGGACGCACAGGCGTCCGCGCACCTGCGCTAGCCGAAAAACCGCGATTTACCCGAGACTTGCTCGCTGTCATGTGATCGGACATGGCGGTGCCGCGCTTGCCCGCGCGGGCTGCGCCCTCTATCCCATTTCCAGCCCGGAACAGGCGGCGGGATCGCCGGCGGCGGAAGATCAAGGAACGGATTGCGATGGACAGGACGACCCGGCCGCTTGTGATTATCGCGGCATTTGCCGCAAGTCTCGCGGTGGGACTTCTGGTGACGCTCTGGCTGATGGGCGGGCTGCCGCGCGCCGCGGCGCCTTCGGCGATTGGAGGGCCGTTCCGGCTGACCGATCAGGCCGGACAGACGGTGACGGAAAAGAACCTGCTTGGAAAGCCGAGCATCGTGTTCTTCGGCTTCACCCATTGCCCGGATGTGTGCCCGACCGCGCTGTTTGAAATGTCCGAAGTGTTGCGCGCGATGGGGACCGACGCCGACAAGGTCAATGCGTATTTTGTCTCGGTCGATCCGGAGCGCGATACGCCTGCCGTGATGAAGGACTACCTGTCCAGTTTCGATCCTCACCTCAAGGCCTTGACCGGCACGCCCGATGAAGTCGCCAGGGTGATCTCGGCCTATCGGGTCTATGCCAAGAAAATCCCGCTGAAGGATGGCGACTACACGATGGATCACACCGCGCTGATCTATCTGATGGACCGCAATGGACATTTCGTCCGTCCGTTCAACCTCAAGCGCACGCCGGAAGAAGCTGCAACGGAGCTGAAGCGCTATCTCTGAACCGCGCTTCGCCGGCCTCTCTGGCTATTGCTCAAGGCCGCGATGCGCGAATGACGCGCGAGGCCATGTTCGGTTTTCTCCCAGCGATAGGGTTCGGTGAGAAACTGATAAAGCGCGCGCCACGCCGCGATGGACAGGCAGATCCAGTAGAGAGGCGTGAGCGCGAGTATCCACGCTTCAAAAAGCAGATTTCGCTTCGCCAGCCCGATCAGGCCGATGATTGCCGTGGTCAGATAGCCTGCCGCAATGGTCGCGAGATACAGTTCGACAAACGGCTTTGACAGGAACGGCGTCACGTTGCCGTCAAACAGGCCTATCGCGCCTCGCAAAAGAATCTCGCCGAGCAGAAGCGGATGCGCGAGCGCCGTCAGGACATTTCCGCCGACGATGATGTTAAGCGTAAAGAAGCCGCCGGGTCCCGCGTCGCGCCACAACTTCCGTGGCGAGCGCATATGCACGCTCCATGTCTGCATCCAGCCTTTCATCCAGCGAGAGCGCTGGCGCAGCCATGCGCCGAACCGCGCCGGTGCTTCCTCGTATGTGGTCGATGGAAACATCACGGCACGATAGCCAAATCGCGCGAGACGGAAGCCGAGGTCGGCGTCTTCGGTGACATTGTAGGGGTCCCAGCCGCCGACCTCGCGCAGTACGCTGGTCCGGAAATGGTTCGATGATCCGCCGAGCGGCAACGGCATCTCGAAACTGGAAAAGCCCTGCAGGAAGACGTCGAACTGTCCGGCATATTCAGCAGTGAACATCCGCGGCAGCCAGCCGTCGGCGGTATTGTCGATACACAGGCTTGCCTGCGCGCATACGACGTCCGGTTCATGTGTGTTGAAGACGTCGAGAGCGCTGCGAAGCTGGCCCGGATCGGGCCGGTCTTCCGCATCGAACACCGTGATGAAGGTGCCGCGCGCGAAGGTCAGCGCACAGTTGAGGGCTTTGGGTTTGGTCTTGGGGCCGGCGGCCGGCGCGATAATGACCTGGACGTGCGGCACCGGTCCGAGCCGCGCGATCGCCGCGCGCGTCTGCAGATCGTCGGCTTCGATGACGAGTTTGATATCGAGTTTTTCCGGCGGATAGTCGAGTGCATTGATGTGTTGCATCAGCGGCGCAACGGATGATGCTTCGCGATACAGCGCTGCGACGACCGTATAGACGGGAAGCTGACTGTCGTGCAGGCGCGGCGGGCGTGGCCGGCGTTTTGGCCGCGAGAGGCATCCGGCCAGCCGCAGGCTGGTGAACAGCAGAAACCAGATGGCGAGAATCACGCCGCAGATGTCGATCATCAGCATCGGGGCCAGCGTGAGCAGCGCAGCGGGGCCGGCGAGCCGCAGGAGATAACGAAAGGCCCTGGATGCGCGGCTTTGCGACGGTACGGCGGGGGCTGCCGACAAATCGGGGAAGCGCGCTGCAAGGCCATCCGCGGCGACTTGGGCCAGCACGTCACCTGCGCGGGTTTCGAGGAATGCGTTGAAACGCGCGATGGACACAAGGCGGAGACGCGCGCGCAGCGACGGATATTGCGCGGTCAGCCGCGCGATGCGCCGTGCGCTGTATCCATGCGGCGCCGAGATATAGATCAGGTCGCCGTGTTGGCGGATCGGCAAAAGTCCATGCCGCGCGCACAGGTGAATACTGCCCGGGGGTAACAGGCAGTCATCGGAGGTGACGTCTTCGAGGGTCTCGACGGCCACGCCGGTATCGGCGGCAAGGTAATCGAGATAGGCCTCCTCGCCGATCACGCCCCATTGAATCAAAACTCTATCGGCGCCGATGCCGATATCCTCGCTGCGCCGCTCGGCCGCAGCCAGAACGCCGGGCGCCAGAACATGCCGCAGGCAATCGAGTTCGGCGGCCGGGCCGGGCTCGCGATAGCCGGGCCGGTTGTCGTTCTGCGATCGTGGAAATCCGAGAAAGCCGGCGAGGGATGCGGTCAGCGACCGGGCGGTCGCTGTCAGGCTGGCAAATCGCTGCAGCCTCGGTCCACCGGCATCGTCCGCTTGCCCAGCCACGGTCATTTGACCGTTACCCCACGCCACAAACGCACTCGAATCGTCCCGCAGATGGTCTATAAGATCCGGCACGCGGAACCCCCAGCCAATGCAACCACAGATGGTAACTGCCTTCAATGTCCGATTGCGCCGAGCTGTCCGTGCAGCTCTGGGTGCCAGCGCGGCATTGGTCATCGTCGGCATGTTGGCGACACCGGTCATGGCGCAGGGAACGGTGCCTGCGGCGGCGGCCAAACCGGTGCAGGCCGCGATCCCGCAGCCTGCCGCGCCTCAGGCCGTGCCGGGGTTCTGGGATCCGCGGCGGCGGCCCGATCGGCCGGATTTGTCGCGCCTCACCGTCATCCGCTTTCTCACCGAAACGGACTATCCGCCGTTCAACTTTACCGGGCCTGACGGCAATCCTGCCGGTTTCAATGTCGATCTGGCGCGGATGATCTGCGAAGAGATCAAGGTGGCCTGCACTATCCAGATGCGCCGCTTCGAGACGCTGGTGGATGCGATCAACGGCAACCGCGGCGATGCCATCATCGCCTCCCTGGCAATCACGCCGCAGCTTCGCGCTAAGCTCGATTTCAGCGATCCCTACTATCGCTCGCCGGCGCGTTTCGTGTCGCGCAAGGATGCGGTGATGGCGGAAGTCCGTCCCGAATATCTCGAAGGCAAGAAGGTTGGCGCGATCGCAGGCTCGTCGCACGAGGCGTATCTGAAAGCCCTGTTCACAGACGCGCAGCTTGTCAGCTTTCCGAATGACGAGGCGCTGCGCCTTGCGTTGCGCCGGGGCGAGGTCGATTTCATCTTCGGTGATGCGATTTCGCTGGCCTTCTGGCTCAACGGCACCGATTCCGGCGATTGCTGCGCCTTCAGCGGCGGACCTTTCATCGAGAGCCGCTATTTCGGCGAGGGCATCAGCATCGGCGTCAAGCGCGGCAACGATGTGCTGCGGCAGGCGCTGAACTGGGCGATGTTCCGGCTCTGGGAAAAGGGCCGTTACACCGATTTGTGGCTGCGCTATTTCTCGGTCAGTCCGTTCTAACTTTCCGGATACCGGTCATGACTGTGACGCGAACGGCGAAACTCAAGCGGACCGCCGCGGCGCTTCTTGCGCTGCTGGGCTGGGCGTCTCTCGTATTTGGATACGCCCGCTTCACGGGTGCCATGGGCGATCAGGGGCTGTCATCCACAGAAGCGACGCTGCGCTTCTTCTCCTTCTTCACGATCCAGACCAACATTCTCGCCGCCCTGGTGCTGACGGCGTTCGCGATCAAGACCGGCCCCGAGGAGTGGCTGGTGCATCCCTTCGTACGTTCGGCGGTCGCCGCCTATATCGTGATGGTCGGCCTTATCTACGTCATCGTGCTGCGCCCGATCGAGCCGCCGCAGAATGCGATGTCATGGACCAATATCGTGATGCATTACCTGATGCCGGCCGCCTATCTGCTGTTCTGGCTGACCTGCGTCCGCAAGGCGGGCCTGCGCTGGTACGATCCGCTGCTCTGGACCATCTATCCGCTGTTCTATCTCGGCTTCGTGCTGGTGCGCGGAAAGATGTCGGGGTTCTATCCATACCCCTTTATCGACGCCAAGACCTTGGGTTATGCAGGCGTTGCGGCTAATACAGCCGGATTGCTGGTCGTCTGCGCTGCGATCGGCGTGTGCCTGGTGTTGATCGGCTGGTGGCTCGCGCGCCGCCAACCGGTCTGAACTGATCCCCGCGCGGAGATTCCTGATGTCCACTGAAATGCCCGTCACCGCGAGCGACCTGCGGGCGCTTGCCGAACAATCCAACGCCTGGCCGTTCGAGCAGGCGAAGCAGATTGTCGCGCGGTTGAAGAAAAAGCCGAAGGACGAGGTGCTGTTCGAGACAGGTTATGGACCGTCGGGCCTGCCGCATATCGGCACCTTCGGCGAGGTGGCGCGCACCACCATGGTGCGCCACGCCTTCCGCGTGCTGACGGAAGACAAGATCAAGACGCGCCTTCTGGCGTTCTCCGACGACATGGACGGCCTGCGCAAGGTTCCGGACAATGTGCCGAACAAGGAGATGCTGGAACAGGATCTCGGCAAGCCACTGACGCAGGTGCGCGATCCGTTCGGCACGCATCCGTCTTTCGGCGAGCACAACAACGCGCGCCTGCGTGCGTTCCTCGATACATTCGGCTTCGATTACGAGTTCGCCTCGTCGACGCAGTATTACAAGTCGGGCCGGTTCGATGCGACGCTGCTGAAGATGCTGCAGAATATCGACAAGGTGATGGCGATCATGCTGCCGTCGCTGCGCGAGGAGCGCGCGGCGACCTACTCGCCGTTTCTGCCGATCTCGCCGCGCACCGGCGTCGTGCTGCAAGTGCCGATTGTCGAGCACGACGCCAAGGCCGGGACGGTGTCCTACGACGATCCGGAAACCAGAGAGCGCGTCACCGTTCCGGTCACCGGCGGTCACTGCAAGCTGCAGTGGAAGCCGGACTGGGCGATGCGCTGGGTCGCGCTCGGTGTCGACTATGAAATGGCGGGCAAGGACCTGATCGACTCGGTCAAGCTGTCCGGCAAAATCTGCACCGCGCTCGGCGGCACGCCGCCGGAAGGGTTCAACTACGAACTGTTCCTCGACGACAAGGGCCAGAAGATTTCCAAGTCGAAGGGCAACGGCCTCACCATTGACGAATGGCTGCGCTATGCCTCCCCGGAATCGCTCTCGCTGTTCATGTATCGCGAACCGAAGGCGGCGAAGCGGCTGTATTTCGACGTCATCCCGCGCAATGTGGACGACTATCAGCAGTTCGTCGACGGCTATCCGCGTCAGGACGGCAAGCAGCGTCTGAGCAATCCGGTCTGGCATATCCATGCCGGCAATCCGCCGCTGGGCGATATGCCGGTGACGTTCCAGCTTCTGTTGACGCTGGTCTCGTCGTCGAACGCGGAGAATGCCGAAACCCTGTGGGGTTTTATCGGCCGTTATCGTCCCGGCGTGACGCCGCAGACGCATCCGAAGCTCGATGCGATGGTGGGTTACGCGATCAACTACTATCGTGATTTCGTCGCGCCCTCGAAGACCTTCCGCGAGCCGACCGAGAGCGAGCGCGTGGCATTGGGCGATCTGCGCGATGCGCTCTCGCAGCTTCCGCCGGATGCGTCCGCCGAGGATATCCAGAACGTCGTTTATGAGATCGGGCGCCGCGAGCCGTTCCTCGATCACAAGAAGGCCGGCAAGGATGGCCGTCCCGGCGTGTCGCTGGACTGGTTCAACATGCTCTATCAGGTGCTGCTCGGTCAGGAGAAGGGGCCGCGGTTCGGCTCGTTCGTCGCGGTTTACGGTGTGCCGAACGCCGTCGCGATGATCGACGGCGCGCTGGCGCGGAGCGCCGGCTGACATTCGGCGGGAGCACGGCATGTCCAGGGTGACGCGCGCGACCAAGATGCTCGAACAGGCCGGTGTCGCGTTCACGGTGCATGCCTATGATTACGACGGCGATGCCGACCGGATCGGATTGCAGGCCGCGGAAGCACTCGGCGAACAGCCGGCGCGGGTGCTCAAGTCGCTGATGGCGCTGGTCGACGGCAAGCCGGTCTGCGTCATCGTTCCGTCGGATCGCGAAGTCTCGATGAAGAAACTCGCGGCGGCGTTCGGCGGAAAATCCGCGCAGATGATGAAGCCGGCCGATGCGGAGCGGCTGTCGGGCTACAAGGTCGGCGGCATCAGCCCGTTCGGGCAATCGAGGCCGCCGCGCGCCGCCATCGAGGAGCAGGCGGCGGCGCACGATCTGGTTTACATCAATGGCGGGCAGCGCGGTCTGCAGGTGCGGCTCAATCCACGCGATGCAGCGAAAGCGCTGAATGCGATTGTGGCGCCGCTGGTGGCGTGAGGCGGAGCGTTACTGGCTCGCCCAGACAATACGCGCGATCCACTCGACGTTTTTGGCGTCGATGGTGCGGTCCTTGTGCGCCGGATTGAGCGATTGCAGTTCGATGACTTTCGCTGTGCGCCGCTTCAGTTCCTTGACCGTGACTTCGCCGTCCTTGGTCTTGACCACCACGCGGTCGCCGCGGCGGATCGGCGAGCCGGGTGACACGATGATCACATCGCCATCGCGATAGGCGGGCTTCATCGAGTCGCCGGAAATTTCCAGAGCATAGGCGTGTTCGTCGTTGACCGACGGAAGGCCGACTTCGTCCCAGCCCTTGCCGACCGGAAAACCGCCGTCGTCGAAATAGCCGCCCGCGCCGGCTTCGGCGAATCCGAGCAGCGGCACGGCCTGCACCGCGCGCGCGGTATCTTCGATCAACTGCACGAACGTGTCGACGGTGGTGCCGGTCGCGGCCAAAGCCTTTGCGACCGACTCGGTCGAGGGCCAGCGCTCGCGCCCGTCCGGCGTGATGCGCTTCGACTTGTTGAAAGTGGTGGGATCGAGTCCCGCGCGCTTGGCCAGCGCGGATGCTGAAAGTCCCGCGCGTTCGGCGAGGCGATCGAGCGCATTCCAGATTTGATCGTGAGTCAACATGAGGGGGCCGGATGTCTGGCCCAGCCGACCGGACCGGGCATTGAGATTTATCGGAAAACTAGGAATTATTACCTTGAATCGCGCAACTCTGCAATGCATGACGATCCCTCAACGCTGCCCTTGAAGTGACCGGGCTGCGCCGATACGGTCTGTCGGGCATCCGCCCGAACATCAGAAAATCATCAACGATTTCAATAGTTAGCGAGAGTCATCCGCCGTGCCCGTGATTTACAAGATTTGTTCGGCCTCGGCCTGGCGCGAGGCCGAGCGGCAGGGCGCCTTTCGCGGCAGCGCGGACGACAGGCGCGATGGTTTCATCCATTTTTCCACGGCGTCGCAAGTCCCCGGGACGGTTGCGAAGCATTTCGCCGGCCAAAGCGGACTGTTCCTGGTCGCGGTGGACGCGGATGCGCTGGGAGATGCCTTGCGATGGGAGCCATCGCGCGGCGGCGAACTATTTCCACATCTCTATGGTGAACTCGACACCGGCGAAGTGACCGCAATTCTTGATCTGCGGATGCGCTCAGACGGTTCGCACGACATTCCGGAGTTGGCCTCGTGATCCGCGCTTTCGATTCTCTTACCCTGCCGCTGCTGCGCCGTCTCGATCCGGAAGATGCGCACCGGCTGGCGATCGGCGGATTGCGGTTGTTGCCGCCGGGCAAGCCGCGCGCGAGCGATCCAAAACTCGCGGTGCGTGCCTTCGGCCTGAATTTTCCAAATCCTGTGGGCATGGCGGCGGGCTTCGACAAGAATGCCGAAGCGCCGGATGCACTGCTGAAACTCGGCTTCGGTTTTGTCGAGATCGGCTCGGTGACGCCGAAGCCGCAGGAGGGTAATCCGCGGCCGCGTCTGTTTAGGCTGGAGCAGGATTCCGGCGTCATCAACCGGATGGGCTTCAACAACGATGGCGCGGAAGCTGTGCTGCGCCGTCTCGCCGCGCGGGCACGTCTCGGCGGCATTGTCGGAGTCAATGTCGGCGCCAACAAGGATTCGGCGGACCGCACGGCGGACTATGTCCGGCTGATCGAATTGTTCGCCCCGGTGGCGAGCTATTTCACGGTCAACATCTCGTCGCCAAACACGCCCGGCCTGCGTAATCTTCAACAGGCGGCGGCGCTGGACGACCTTCTCGCGCGCGTGATCGACGCACGCGAGCGCGTGCGCAAGAACGCCGGCGATTCGCCGCTGCTGCTCAAGATCGCGCCCGATCTCACGCTGCAGGAGCTTGACGATGTGGTTCACATCGCGCGCTCGCGCCGGGTCGATGGCATGATCGTCGCCAACACCACGCTGTCGCGGCCCGCGACATTGCGCGAACAAGCGAAGGCGAAAGAGCAGGGCGGGTTGTCCGGGCGTCCGCTGCTGCGGCTGTCGACGCGCATGGTGGCGGAAACCTATGTGCGCGCCGAGGGCGCGTTCCCGCTGATCGGTGTCGGCGGCATCGATTCCGGCGGCGCGGCGCTGATGAAGATCCGCGCCGGAGCGACCTTGATCCAGCTCTATTCGTCGCTGGTCTACAAGGGCCTCGGTCTTGTCGAGGACATCAAGGCCGATCTCGTGTCCACGCTGCGGCGAACCGGGCGGGACAGTCTCACCGAAATCGTGGGCGCGGATGCCGCGACGATTACGGCGGAGCCCTGGCCGGAGTAAGCTGCGGCGCGGCCTCCGGGAAGGTGCTCCGGGCCAGCGCGGGATAGCGCCACGCCTGTAGCAGGCCGCGCGCCATGAAGAAGACCAGAAGCGCAATCCATAGCCCGCTGTTGCCGAACGGCTGCAGCAGCCACCATGCCGCAAGATAGATCGCGAAAGATGCGACCATCAGGTTGCGCATGTCCCGCGCCCAGGTCGCGCCGATATAGATGCCGTCGAAACTGTAGGCCATCACGCCGCACACCGGCGCCAGCGCGGTAAGCCACATGAAGGTGCGCGCGGTGGCGCGGACCTCGGGGCTGGTGGTGATGGCGTCGATCAGCGGCGCGCCAGCGATAGCGAAGATCAGCGTTACCGTCGCCCCGAACACAAATCCCCAGAGCGTCACGAGTTTGACAGCCCGCGCGAAGCCCTGCCGGTCGCGCGCGCCGACGCCACGCCCGCACAACTGCTCGGCGGCATTGGCAAGGCCATCGAGAAAGAACGAGCCGATCAGAATGAAATTGTTCAGGACCGCGTTGGCGGCCAGCACGTTGTCACCGGCGCGCGCGCCCTGCGCGGTGAAGAACAGGAACGCCGCGATCAGCGCCGCGGTGCGAATCATGATGTCGCGGTTGATCGCCAGCATGTGCAGGAGCTTGTCCCGGTCGAGCAGCACGTCGCGCGGCACATCGAGACGGCCGCCGACGCCGCGCCAGGCCACGGCAGCGCCTGCGAGCAGTCCGACGGCTTCGGCGGCCACGGCGGCGATCGCGGCACCTGCGATGCCCGTTCCGAGTCCGAGCACCAGCCACGCCGTCAGCGCCATGTTGACCACGTTGATGATGACCTGAAGCGCCAGCGCCGTTCCGGTGCGCGCCTGTCCCACCAGCCAGCCCAGCAACACATAGTTCGCCAGCACGAAAGGCGCGGACCATAGCCGGATCGCGAAATACTGGCGTGCCGCGCTGGTGACGGCCTCGCTGCCGCCCATCAGGCTGAAGATCAGCGCGGAGAGAGGCGCGTGCAAAACGATCAAAAGGATGCCGACAAGAACTGCGGTCAGCAGGGCGCGGGCGAGGACCGCGCGGATTTCGAGCCGGTCATCAGCGCCGACCGCCTGCGCTGTGAAGGCCACGGTCCCCATACGCAGGAAACCGAACAGCCAGAACATGCAGTCGAAGACGATGGAGGCGATGGCGACGCCGCCAAGCAGATACGGTTCGCCGAGACGGCCCACGGCCGCGGTCGCGACGACGCCGAGAAACGGCGTCGTCAGATTGGCCAGCATCGCCGGCGCGGCGATGGCGAAAACGCGCCGGCTGGTGACCTGAAACGATCCGTTCAATCAGCGCGGCCGCTGGCTGCTGAACAGCCGCATGACAAACCAGATCGGGATCACGATCACCGCGCCGAGCAGGAAGTAGCGCCACACGCCGTTGACGAAATCGAAGCCGAGATTCCAGATCCAGTCGATCAGGCGGCGGATGCTGTAGACGATGTTCCACGGATCGAAACCGATCGCGGCCAGCACGACGCCGACCAGCAGCGACAGCAGCACCAGCCGCAACAGCACCGACAATGGCGAACCGCCCAGGAAGCGCGACAGGGCGTCGTCGTTTCTGGCTGGCAATTCCTTCACCTCGTCGGGCATCGTGGTCTCCTGCGTGAGTGCGTTATCGCACAATAGCACGCCAGATGGGGGACTGTCTTGTCGCCGTCAATGGCTGTTGGCAGCGGCGGATGAGAGAATTTTGCTCTCGGAGATTAACATCCGTTCAAGTGTCTCCAGCCGGTCGGCGTCGCGCGGCGGTTTGTCCCAGCGTAACCGGCTGATGCGGGGGAAGCGCATGGCGACCCCGGATTTGTGCCGCGCCGAGCGGGCCAGCCCCTCGAATGCCACCTCGAACACCAGCCCCTGATCCGGCTCATGAACCACGTGGCGAACCGGACCGAACTTCTCGGTGGTATGACGACGCACGAAGCGGTCGATTTGAACGAGTTCCTCGTCGGTGAATCCGAAATACGCCTTGCCGACCGGAACGAGCTGATCCGCGCCGTCGATGCTGGTCCAGACGCCGAACGTGTAGTCGGAGTAATACGACGAGCGCTTGCCGTGGCCACGCTGCGCGTACATCAGCACGGCGTCAATGATGTGCGGGTCACGTTTCCATTTCCACCATTGTCCTTTTGGGCGGCCCGGCAGATAGGGGGCATCGCGCCGCTTCAGCATCACGCCCTCGACGGCTTCCGAATCCTCGCCGGCTCCCGCGCTGGCGGGATTCGCGCGCGCGGCGGCAAGTTCATCCCAGCTTTTGAAGGGCACCTGCGGCGAGAGATCGACACGCGGATCGGCAAGCTGCGCGACAAAGGCATCGAGCTTGTCGCGCCGTTCGCTGAAGGTGAGCATGCGCAGATCATTCTCGCCGTCACTGAGCAGGTCGTAGGCGCGCAGATGGATCGGATAGTCTTTCATCAGCTTCGGCGTCACGGATTTGCGGTTCAATCGCTGTTGAAGCACGTTGAATGTCTGAACACGCCCCTCGCGCAGCACCAGCAGTTCGCCGTCGAGCGCACCGGGCAGACGCAAGGACGGGACGAGGTCGGGAAAGCTCCTCGTGATGTCTTCGCCGGTTCGGGAATAAAGCCGCGTCACGGTGTTCTGGTTCTCGTCTAGCCCAGTCACCGCCTGCACGCGAATGCCGTCCCACTTCCACTCGGCGGTGAAGTCGTCCGGCGCGAGGCTCGCGAAGTCGCTATCCTCGATGGCATGCGCCAGCATCACCGGGCGGAATGGCGCGGGATCGCGACTGACCGGCTTGTCGGCGCGACCCTCAAGCCATGCGAAGAGGTCGACGTAGGGCGGCGCAAGGCCAGGCCAGATCAGTTCGACATCGTGCGCGTCCTTGTCGCCGAGAGCCGCGGCCGCGGTTTTTGCAAGCCGCGCGGAGACGCCGATACGCAGGCCGCCGGTGACGAGCTTCAGGAGCGCCCATCGCCCGGTCTCATCGAGTTCATCCAGCCAGCGCACCAGTTGCGCCGGGATTTCAGTCTTGCCGAGTGTGTTGAAGGTGGTGACGACTTCGGTCAGCGTTGGCGGCGGATTGTTGTGGCCAGCGCTAACCGCTGTTTCTTCACCTCCCCCGCAAGCGGGAGAGGGAGAAAATCGTCCATGTGACGGGTTTGGCCACATCAGCGCGACGGTTTCAGACAGGTCGCCAACATAGTCATAGGACAATGCGAACAGCGCCGGATCGGTGCGCGCCGCGATCAGGTCTCGGATGAGGCCCGCCTTGGCGTGGCGAAACGACAGCGCGCCTGTCAGCGCCGCCAGCGCCCAGCCACGATCCGGGTCCGGCACTTCGCGAAAGTAGCTGGTGATCAGCCGCAGCTTGTTGTTGCGGCCGGGCTCATATGCGAGACGATCGAGCAGATGTGCGAAGCGGTTCATGACGCCGCCTCATCAACGGCTGCGCCTTCGTCTTCCTCGCCATAACCGACCAGCGCAAGTGGACGTGCCTTCAGGCCTTTCGACTGACACCAGTGGACCAGCGCGTCTTCCTGTCCGTGGGTGACCCAGATTTCACCCGCGCCTGTCGCGTTGATCGTGGCGCAGAGGCCATCCCAGTCGGCGTGATCCGAAATCACCAGCGGCAGTTCGACGCCTTTCTGGCGTGCGCGGGCGCGGACCCGCATCCAGCCCGAGGCGAATGCGGCGACAGGATCGGGAAATCGTCGCGTCCAGATGTCGGTAATGGCCGAGGGCGGCGCAAGCGTGATCGTTCCCGCGAGATCGGCCTTCCTCATGTCCTTTGCCGGCCGCAACTCGCCAAGACCGATGCCGCGGCTTTCATAGTAGCGCGTGATTTTTTCCATCGCGCCGTGCAGGTAGATTGGTGCGTCGTAGCCCGCCGCACGGATCAATGCGATGACGCGCTGCGCCTTGCCAAGCGAATAGGCGCCGACCAGATGGGCGCGCTCGGGAAACAATGCGACCGACGACAGCAGCTTTTTGATCTCGCCAATGGGATCGCTGTGACGAAAGACCGGAAGCCCGAAGGTCGCTTCGGTGATGAAGATGTCGCACGGCACGATCTCGAACGGTGCGCAGGTCGGGTCCGCCGTGTCCTTGTAGTCGCCCGCCGCGACGATCTTCGTTTTGCCGTGAGTCACCGCGATCTGCGCAGATCCCAGCACATGGCCTGCCGGATGAAATGTGACGCTGACGCTTCCGAGTTTGACCGTTTCGCCATAGGCAATGGCTTGCGTGCTGCCGGCGAAATTGTCGCCATACCGCAGCCGCATCATGTCGAGGGTTTCCTGCGTCGCCAGCACCGCGCCGTGGCCGGGGCGCGCATGATCGGAATGACCATGAGTGATGAGCGCCCGCTCCACCGGCCGCACCGGGTCGATATGAAAGCCGCCGGGCTTGCAGCACAGGCCGGCGGCAACAGGCATCAGGATGTCGTGCGGGCGCATCTGCGGTATATAGTCACTCTCGAGCCGGGGAGGAGTCTGTTACATCCCGCGCGGCTCATTGCCGAGGTCCATTTCAAGTCCATGCCCGCCGCGTTGTTCCTGTCGTCCGGAAACCTGATCGCCGATCGCCGCTATGATTTCGGGCGCGACCTGCAGTTGCGTGGAGACCTTGCCGCCGCCGCCGACCTGATGGCGCAGGCGATCGAACTCGCGCCCGGTTTCGCTTCGGCCTGGTTCGCGCTCGGCGATCTGCGCGAGCAATTGGGCCAGCGCGACGACGCGATTGCGGCTTTCATCCGTGCGCGGGACTGCGATGCGGAAGACCGCCACGGCGCCAAGGTGCGGCTGATGCGGCTCGGCGCGGAAGACCTGTCCACCATGCCTCAAGGCTATGTGCGGGCGCTGTTCGATCAGTATGCGCCGCGCTTCGACAAGGTGCTGGTGAATGATCTGGATTATCGCGGACCCGAGGTGCTGCTGAAGGCCGTGCTGGCGGCGCGTCATGCGGCGAGGCTGCCCTCGCATTTCGCGCGCGCCATTGATCTCGGCTGCGGCACCGGACTCGTCGCGCGCGAGTTCGCCTCGCTGGTGGATGAGTTCATCGGCGTCGACCTGTCGCCGGGCATGATCGAGCGCGCCCGTGCCACCGGCCTCTACGCACGTCTCAATGTCGCCGACATGCAGCAGGGGCTGTCCACCGAGGCGGATTCCGGCGCGGACCTGATCCTCGCGGCGGATGCCTTTGTCTACGTGCCGGAATTGGATGCGCTGTTGGGCGAAGTGATGCGTGTCCTGAAGCCGAAGGGCCTGCTCGCGTTCACGGTGGAAATGCACAGAGGCGATGGCGTCATTCTCGGAGCCGGGCTGCGCTATGCCCATGGCGAGGCTTACCTGCGCGGCGCTTTGGCCAATGCCGGACTGGTGTCCTGCGCCATTGCCTCGGCTTCAACCCGCATCGAGGCGGGGGAGGATGTTCCCGGCCTTGTGGTGACCGCGAGCAAGGCCTAGCGCCGGCCGCATTTTGCGACATCCGCGCAGCGACAAAACGCAAGACATGCGCGTATGGCCTGCCAGCATCCGGTTTGGCTGCGATGAGGCGGATCGCCGATCCCGGCTGCAAAAGGCCCCCAAAAAGACCCGACGAAGGCCTTCGGAACAATCGAGGAGACAACATAAAAATGAAAACCACATCTTTTGCCATTGCAGCGGCTTTCGCGGCGGCCGTTCTGATGGGTACCTCCGGCGCGCAGGCCCAGAAGAAATACGATCCGGGCGCGAGCGACACCGAGATCAAGCTCGGCCAGACGGTGCCGCATTCGGGGCCAGGATCGCTCTATGGCGTGATCGGGCGCACCCAGGCGGCGTATTTTCAGATGCTGAATGAAAAGGGTGGCATCAACGGGCGCAAGATCACCTTTCTGACGTTGGATGATTCCTACAGCGCACCGAAGACCGTTGAGGCGACGCGGCGTCTGGTCGAGCAGGAAGAGGTTCTTGCGCTGTTCGGCTCGCTCGGCACCGGCCCGCAGACCGCCGTGCAGAAATATCTCAACGGCAAGAAAATCCCGCAGCTTCTCCTGAACACCGGCGCGGGCCGCTGGAACGATCCGAAGCAGTTCAAATGGACCACGCCGGGCCTGCCGCTCTATCCGACCGAGGGCCGCATCCTCGCGCGCTATCTGCTCGAAAAGAAGCCGGATGCCAAGGTCGCGGTCCTTTACCAAAACGACGAGTTCGGCCGCGATTACATGAATTCGTTCAAGGAGATTCTGGCGGAAGCCGGCGGCAAGGCCAAGGTGATCGCGGAAGCATCCTACGATCTCACCGATCCGACCATCGACTCGCAGATGATCAATCTGTCGAAGTCCGGTGCCGATGTTTTCTACAATATCTCCACCGGCAAGGCGACGTCGCAGTCGATTCGCAAGGTGGCGGAACTCGGCTGGAAGCCGCTCCATCTGCTGGTCAGCACGTCGAGCGGCCGATCGATTCTCAACGCCGCCGGCACTGAAAACGCCGTGGGCATCGTCGCTGCGAGTTACACCAAGGAGGTCGGCAGCCCGAAATGGGCAAATGATCCCGACGTGAAAGGCTTTCAGGACCTGCGCACCAAATATCTGTCGAACGTCGATCAGGACAACACCATCGCGTTCCAGGGCTATTCGCAGGCCGTGACCATGGCGCGCATCCTCGAGAAATGCGGCGATGAACTGACCCATGAGAACGTCCTGAAACAGGCCACCAATCTGGCCGGTTACAAGGCGCCGATCTTCCTGCCGGGGATCACCTATGCCACGTCGCCGGACGATTACTCGCCGATCAAGACGCTGTTCATCGGCGTCTTCAATGGCAAGGACTGGGATCTGTCCGACAAGCCGGTCAGCCAGTGAGGTATCGCGGCGGAGACGGATCATCCGTCTCCGCTCTCGACCCGAGGCCTGTGACGCCTTACCTCTAGGGCGTGGACACCAAGGCCCCGACCTCGCCCGCTCTTCTGCCCGAGATATTCCGCGACTGGTTTACCGCGCGGGGCTGGTCGCCGCGCGCGCATCAGCTCGATCTGCTGGCCAAGGCGCAGCAGGGCAGGTCCGCGCTGCTGATCGCACCGACCGGCGCGGGCAAGACCCTGGCCGGATTTCTGCCGACATTGGTGGAACTGGGCAGGCCACAGCCGAAATCCGCGAAGATGCTCTCGACCGGTCGCGGCATCGCGCGCACCGGCGGCTTGCATACCCTTTATATCTCGCCGCTGAAGGCGCTGGCGGTGGACATCGCCCGCAATCTCGACAAGCCGATTGCCGACATGAAGCTGCCGGTTCGGGTCGAAACCCGCACCGGTGACACGCCGGTGTCGCGGCGGCAGCGCCAGCGCCGCGATCCGCCCGACATCCTGCTGACCACACCGGAGCAGCTTGCACTGCTGCTGTCATCCGACGATGCGCCGTATCTGTTCTCGTCCCTCAAGCGCATCGTGCTCGACGAGCTGCATGCGCTGGTGACATCCAAGCGCGGCGATCTCCTGTCGCTCGGTCTTGCGCGGTTGTGGCGACTGGCGCCGCAGGCGACGACGGTTGGTCTCTCCGCGACCGTCGCGGAGCCGGATGACCTGCGCCGCTATCTGATGCCGCAGGCTGACGGCGTCGCGCGGATAGCCGATCTTGTGGTCGCGGATGCCGGTGCGGCGCCCATTGTCGAAATGCTCGATACAAAGGAGCGGCTGCCGTGGGCCGGGCACATGGCGCGTCATGCGCTGGGCGAGATCTATGATCTCATCAAGGCGAACAAGACCTCGCTGATGTTCGTCAACACCCGCGCGCAGGCCGAGATGCTGTTTCAGGACCTCTGGCGGATCAACGACGACGGTCTTGCGATTGCGCTCCATCATGGTTCGCTCGATGTGGCGCAGCGCCGCAAGGTCGAGGATGCGATGGCGGCGGGAAAACTGCGCGGCGTGGTCTGCACCTCGTCGCTCGATCTCGGCATCGACTGGGGCGACATCGACCTCGTCATCAATGTCGGCGCGCCCAAGGGCGCGTCGCGCCTGATGCAGCGGATCGGCCGCGCCAATCATCGCCTCGATGAACCGTCGCGCGCGGTGATGGTGCCCGCCAACCGGTTCGAGGTGCTGGAATGCCGCGCGGCCATCGACGCCGTGGCGGAGAATGCACAGGACACGCCGCCGCAGCGTACCGGCTCGCTGGACGTGCTGGCCCAGCATGTCCTCGGCTGCGCCTGCGGCGAGCCGTTTCTTGCCGATGCACTTTACGAAGAGGTGCGCAGCGCCGCACCGTATATGGACCTGCCGCGAAGCGATTTCGATGATGTCGTCGATTTCGTCGCCACCGGCGGCTACGCGCTGAAAAGCTATGAGCGCTTCGCACGCATCAAGCAGGACAAGACGGGCCGCTGGCGGGTGACCAATCCGAAGGTGCGCCAGAGCTATCGCCTCAACGTCGGCACCATTGTCGAAGAGCCCATGCTAAAGGTGAAACTGGTGCGCGGACGCGGCAAGAGTTCGGGCTCGACCGGCGCGATCGCACGGGGCGGACGGATGCTCGGGCAGATCGAGGAATACTTTATCGAGGGGCTGGTGCCCGGCGACACCTTCGTGTTCGGCGGCGAGGTGGTGCGTTACGAAGCGCTGATGGAAGACGAGGTTTACGTTTCGCGCAGCAACGATGCCAACGCCAAGGTGCCATCTTACGCAGGCGGCAAGTTTCCGCTCTCGACCTATCTCGCCGAGCGCGTGCGCCTGCTGTTGGCCGATCAGCGTGCGTGGAAGGGGCTGCCCGATCAGGTGCGCGAATGGCTGTCGCTGCAGGCGGCGTTCTCCCGGGTGCCGGGACCGCGCGAACTGATCGTCGAAACATTCCCGCGCGCCGACAAGCATTATCTCGTCTGTTATCCCTTCGAGGGCCGTCTCGCCCATCAGACGCTCGGGATGCTGCTGACGCGGCGGCTGGAGCGGGCGCGGGCCAAGCCGCTCGGGTTTGTCGCCAATGAGTATGCGCTGGCGGTGTGGTCGCTGGGCGATATGTCGTCGATGATCCGGAATGGCCGTCTCAACCTCGATGCACTGTTCGACGCGGACATGCTGGGCGACGACCTTGAGGCGTGGCTTGCGGAGTCCGCGCTGATGAAACGCACCTTCCGCACCTGCGCGGTGATCTCCGGCCTGATCGCGCGGCGGTTCACCGGCGAGGAAAAGTCGCGGCGGCAGGTGCTGTTCTCGACGGACCTTGTCTATGACGTGCTGCGCAAGCACCAGCCGGACCATGTGCAGCTCCGCGCCGCGCGCGCAGATGCCGCGACCGGCCTTTTGGATATTCGCCGTCTCAGCGATATGCTGATCCGGATCAAGGGCCGAATCACACACAAGGAACTCGACCGGGTGTCCCCGCTCGCGGTTCCGGTGATGCTGGAAATCGGCCGCGAAGCGGTTTATGGCGAGGCATCGGACGAGTTGCTGGCGGAGGCCGCTGAGGAACTGGTCAACGAGGCGATGCCGCTGGACGGAAGATGAATTTGTTCTGTTCTGAACTATCCACATCGTCATGCCCGGCCTTGTGCCGGGCATCCACGTCTTCTCCTTTGCCAAGGAAGACAAGACGTGGATGGCCGGGACAGGCCCGGCCATGACAAACGAGAATGCAGCACATCGTTTTGCCCCCGAGCAGGTGACTGTCGCAGGCGTGACCTTCGCGGCTGACCTCGCCGGTGCGCTGTTCTGGGAAGAAGAGCAACTCCTTGTTGTCTCTGATTTGCATCTGGAGAAGGGATCGAGCTTCGCGCAGCGCGGCGTGCTGCTGCCGCCGTTCGACACCGCCGCGACGCTGGCACGGCTTGCGGCGGTGATCGCCCGGCACGATCCCCGCACCGTCATCGCCCTCGGCGACAGCTTTCATGACCGCAAAGCGCACGAGCGATTGTCACCAGATGATCGCGATGCGCTGTCTGCCTTGCAGGCGCGGCGCGACTGGATCTGGATTTCCGGTAATCACGATCCGGCCCTGCCGCGCGATTTCGGCGGCACGGTCGCGGACGAAGTCGCCATCGGGCCGATTGTTTTTCGCCATGAGCCGACCGGTGCGATCGGCGAAATCGCCGGTCATCTGCATCCCAAGGCACGGGTCTCGACGCGCGGACGTTCGGTCGAACGGCGCTGCTTTGCCAGCGATGGCGAACGCGCGGTGATGCCGGCGTTCGGCGCCTATACCGGCGGCCTTAGTATCCGTGACGTCGCCTTCGCGGCGATTTTCCAGACGCTGGCTTTCACCGCGCATGTGCTGGGTGACCGCAAGGTCCACAGCATCGCGGCGGCGCGGTGTTATTGAAATTGATCTGCGCCATGGGTGGCCGCCGCCGGTTCTGTCAGAGGTCACGGAACCGGAGCGGATGAAGGCCGTTGTCGGTCGCGGCTGGGCACAGGCATGACACACCACACGGTCAATCATCGGAAGACAGCGCCGGCGGACAGCGGGGCGCACCATGAGAAGACGCCCGAGCCGTTCAGCTTTCGGGGGTTTCTCAAAACCCTCGGCCCCGGGCTTGTCACCGGCGCGTCGGACGACGATCCTTCCGGCATCGGCACCTATAGTCAGGCGGGCGCGCAACTCGGCTATGGCATCGGCTGGACCATGCTGCTGACGTTTCCGCTGATGGTGGCGATTCAGGAAATCTCCGCGCGTGTCGGGCGCGTCACCGGACGCGGCATTGCCGGAAATGTCTGCCGGCTCTATCCGGCCTGGGTTTTGAACGTCATCGTGGCGCTGCTGTTCATCGCCAACACGATCAACATCGGGGCGGATCTCGCGGCGATGAGCGACGCGCTGAAACTCCTGATCGGCGGCCCCGGCTTTCTGTATGTACTTGTGTTCGGCGTGGCCTCGACCGCGGCACAAATTTTTCTCGACTACCGGCGCTACAGCGCGGTGCTGAAATGGCTGACCCTCAGCCTGTTCTCCTACGTGGCGGCGCTTGCTGTGACGAAAGTCGCATGGGCCGATGCGCTGCGTGGCATCGGCATCCCGCAAGTGCAATGGACCTCCGCGTTCCTGACCACCCTGGTTGCCATCCTCGGCACCACCATCTCGCCCTATCTGTTCTTCTGGCAGGCATCGCAGGAAGTCGAAGACCAGAGGGTCGATGCCGGAAAGAAGCCTCTGGCGGAAAAGCACTATGGCGCGCAACGGGAGTTTCATCGCATCCGCGCCGACACCATTGTCGGAATGGCCTTCTCGAACCTGATCGCGATCTCGATCATCATCACGGCGGCGGCGACGCTGAATGCAACCGGAAAGACCGATATCGAGACCTCGGCGCAGGCTGCCGAAGCGCTGAAGCCGATTGCGGGAAATTTTGCGGAGTTCATCTTCGCGCTGGGCATCATCGGAACCGGCCTGCTGGCTGTGCCCGTGCTTGCCGGTTCTGCGGCCTATGCCATCGGCGAAGGCCGCAGGTGGCCTGTCGGGCTTGCGCGCAAGCCGCGCGAAGCTGCCGCGTTTTATGGCGTGCTGGCGCTGGCGGCGGGTATCGGCATTGTCGTGAACCTGACACCGATCGACCCGATCTCGGCGCTTTACTGGAGCGCGGTGATCAACGGGGTGCTGGCCGTGCCGGTGATGATTTTGTTGATGCTCGTCGCCCGCCGCCGCGATGTGATGAGCAAGTTTGTCGTCAGCGGGCCGCTCTACTGGCTTGGATGGCTGTCGACAGCGACGATGGGCGCATGCGTGATCGCGATGGCTGCCGGATTTTTCCTCTAGTCCCTGCGGAAGATGATGGAGGCGAGCCATCCGGTCATGATCGCCATCATCGCGGTGGCAAGCCCGTAGAGCAATCCGTGGTAGCGCGCCGAATTGGCGACGAACTGTTCAAAGCCGACCTTGACGATCTCGAAGGCGGTTTCCGTTTTCGCGATGAACGCGCCATTGGCGAACACCTTGATGTCGATGGTGTAGGTGCCGGTCGTCACCTCGGCAGGCAGCGGAATGCCGGTGCGGAACAGGGTCGGCGTCAGGAAGGTCAGCGCGCTGGTCTGCTCGCGGTAAAGCCCATGCTCGGTGCGCAGCCGCACGAAGGATGAGCGAAACGGATCGCTGGCGACCGTATTGGCGATATCCGGCCCCATGCGCTGCGGCAACGGATAGTTCGCCAGCCCCAGTTGCTGCCGCCGCTGCACGTCGGCGGCGGCAATATCGTCGATCGGTCGGTTGGCGAAAATGCCGAGATAGGACGGGACCTGGATGAATTCGCGTGAATCGACATTGACCCAGATGCCGAGCTTGCGCTCCTTGCGGCGGGTGACCATGTCGGCGCGCGGTCCGGTGACGGTGGCCACGATATCATAGGCGGTGCCCGGCGGCTTCGATTTGCTGTCGCGCTCGATGGAGCCGAACAGGACCAACTCCTCGCCGGAATAATTCGGCGTCACGGTGATGCGATGGTTGGACACCGAGACGATCAGGCTCTCCGCCCGCGCGGATATTTCCGCTCTTGGGAGGAGCAGAAGCGCGGCGGCGAGGAGGAGTGAGCGCATTTTCATCCGCCGATTCCCAGATCGCGAATGGAATAGAGTTCGCCGGGCCGGATCACCAGTTCGACGGCAAAGCGGATGCCGACCGACAGAACGAGAAGTCCGAGCAGCAGCCGCAGATGTTCGCCGCGAATGCGCTGGCCGGCCCGCGCGCCGAACTGAGCGCCGAACACGCCGCCCACCATCAGCATCAGCGCGAGCACGGCATCGACCAGATGATTGGTGACGGCGTGCAGGATCGTCGCCACCACCATCGTCACCAGTGTCAGGACCATCGCCGAGCCGATCACGGTGAAGGTCGGAACCCGCAGCACATAGATCATGATCGGGATCAGAAGAAAGCTGCCACCCACGCCCATGATTGCGCCGAGAAAGCCGACAAAATAGCCGACCGCGATGACGGGAATCACGGAGAGATAGATCTTCGAGCGCTTGAAGCGCATCTTCAGCGGCAGGCCGAGGATCCATCCCTGCGCCCGTACGCGGCGCGTGACGGAGGTGTTGCCGCCCCGGGAGCGGAGGATCGCGCGCAGGCCTTCCAGAAACATCAGCGAGCCGACGCCGGTCAGCAGCACGACGTAGGAGAGTGCGATGATCAGGTCGAGTTGTCCGACCGAGCGCAGCAGCGAGAAAATCCAGACGCCCGATGCGGTGCCAGCCACGCCGCCGCAGAGCAGCACCAGACAGAGAGCAGGGTCGATTGCCCGCTTCCGCCAGTACGACAGCGCGCCGGAAAACGAGGAGGCGGCCATATGGCTGGACACCGAGGCCACAGCCACGGCGGGTGAAATGCCGAGGAAGATCAGGAGCGGCGTCATCAGGAAGCCGCCGCCGATTCCGAACATGCCGGACACGAATCCGACCGCAGCGCCCAGCCCCAGGATGAGGAACACGTTGATCGGAATATCGGCGATCGGGAGGAAAAGCTGCACGCGCGTTCGCTTGATTTTGGCGCGAGGTCCGGTGCGCCCGCGCGGGTTTGAGCTGCCGCGCCGCGGATCACGCGCCGCGTCCCTGCTTACCCGAAAACGCCGCCGGTGGGGTTAAAGATTTGGCCTGCGGTCTGCAATGCCACGCGATTTTACGGCGGTGTCGGCTGTTAATCTTAACACCGCGCTATGGCCCGAGTCGGTTACGGCGCGCGGCGGTGCCACCGGGCTTCAGTAGGACGCGCTCTTGATCGCGGTTTTCGCGGCGGCCTTTGCCCCGGGCTTCGCGGCGGGCTTGGCCGTTTTCGCCGGCGCCGCGGCATCCCATCCGCCGGCAGGCGCGCCGTTCGATGTCGCCTCGTCGGGCTGCGCCTCGGCGACGAAGGTCTGTGTCGCGAGCTTCGCCGCGGCCAGCGACTGGGCATCGAGACGCTTGGCGATATCGTCGCGCTTGCGGCCTGAATCCGTATCGCCCTGCGCGGCGGCCAGGCTGAACCACTTGTAGGATTCGGCAAGATTCTGTTCCACGCCGATCCCGCGGGCATAGAGAATGCCGAGATTGAACTGGCTGTCGGCGATGCCCCGCTCGGCGGCCTTGCGGAACCATTGCGAGGCGCTCTTGTAGTTGGGGCCTGCGCCGCCGCCATCGGCGTCGAGCACCGCGAGGTTATGCATGGCCTTGGCGCTGCCCTTCTCGGCGGCATCAAGGTAGTACCGGCGTGCCGCGTCGATGTCTTTCTTGAGGCCGAGGCCCTTTTCGTAAAGCGTTCCGAGCCGGAAGGTCGCCGGAACGATGCCGCTGTGGGACGCGCGCTCGTACCACTTCGCAGCGGTCGCATAATCCTGCGCGACTCCTCGGCCTTCGGCATAGCGGATGCCGATCTCGAAGGCCGCGCCGGGATCGCCCTTGTTGGCGGCGGCGCGCAAGGTTGAACTGCCGATCGACTCGGGCAGCACATCGTTGACCGGCGTGAACTTGATCTTCGCCTTTTCCTTTGCCGGAGCCGGCGCAAGGGTAGGCGCGCGTTCCACCGGCGTGGCGATCGAACCCGTGACGTCGGGCGTAACGGGCGCTGCCGCGGGGAGGGGTGCGGCGACCGGCTCAACCGGCGTGGCAGCCGGAATCGCAGGCATCTGAGGCACCGAAATGATCTGCGGTCCGCTCATGGGCGACTGGCGGGTCAGCAGCGTCGGCGAGGTCATCGACGGCGTCATCGCAGGCGAGGCATCGGAGCGCGGTCCGGTGTCCGGCGCAGGCGGCGGAGCCGGTGCGACACTGGATTCCGCCGGAAGCGAGCTGTTGTCGCCGCTATAGCTGTTGAGCAGGTTCATACCCATCTTGACCGTGCCGAGCACGATCACCACGACGCTTGCGCCGACCAGCAGGGCACGAATCTTTGACGACAATCCCGAGTCGCCCGCCGTCACCGCCTTGGCGGCGTTGCGGGCGGCATCGTTGAGCGCGGTGACGCGGTTCTGCTTCGGGCCCGGTGGGGGAGGCGCTGCGGCGGCAGCCTGGGCCGCGCGGCGCGCGGCCTGAATGAAGTTGGTCGAACTGACCGGCTCCTGCTTGCCGGCGGAAATCTCGTTCAACGCGTCTTCCGACGCCGCGATCCGCTCCGACGGGCTGGAGCCGGATCGCCCCTGCATCCGGGTGCCGGGCTCGAGCGGATGATCCGGCGGCAGGCTCGGATCAATCGGGCTGCGCGGTGTTGGAGGCGGGCGCACGGCGGCGACCGGCGAGGCTTCCGGGGCGTCGTAGGACGGCGCGAGCGCCGGAGCTTGAACGACAGGGCGCGCGGCGGGCGCTGGCGCGGCAGGTGCGCGCGCGATCGGAGCCTGGGCCGCGGCCGGATTCGGCATTTCCGGGCGTGGCACCGGCGCGAACGAACTGGCCGAACGCGGCGGTTCAGGTGTGTAGGTTTCGCGCGCGCGAGGTTCGGCCATCGCAGGCGGCATGTCGCGTACGGCGGGCGCGGCACGTGTGTTGCGCAGGTCGCCCTCGATCTGGGTCAGGCGGTCGACCACATGGCCGAGGGTGTTGTGAACCGCCTCGAGCGAATCCTGGGTGTTCCGGTTGGTTTCCGACTGGCTGAAGCTAATATCGGAGAGTTCGCGCTTGATGGTGTCCACCACCTCGCCATCCATCGGCGATGCGGCGCGCAATCCCTGATCGGCGTTTGCGCCGCGCTGGCTCTCAAGATGCCGCAGGATGTCGGACAAGCCTTCCTCGACCCGGACGAGATTTCCGCCGCGCTGGTCCGCCATTTCCAGCCGCTCGAGCAGGTGATGCACCCGCTGCTCGACATGGCTGAGGGAGGCGGAACTGTCATTGCCGACCTGAAGATTGTCGAGCCGGTCCGAAATGGTCCGCACCGCATTGTCGAAGTACACGGTATCGCCGACGGCGGGCCGGTCGCGCTGCTCGAGCGCGGTGGTCAGCACCGCGATGCGCTGTTCGAGCGCGGAGAGGATATCGTTGTTGCCGCCCGCATGCGCCAGTTGATCGACCTTGGCCGAGAGGCTCTGCACATGGCCTGCGAGTTCGTTCAGCGCCTCGTTCGATGCGACGCTGGAGACGATCCCCTTGAGGGCGGCGATGGCGTCCTCAAGCTGGCGGACCGTGGCGGGATCGGTGCTGGAGCGCACAATCATGTCGATCTTGCCGCCGAGATTGCGGATCGCGTCGTCGAATCCGGCGAGTTGCTCGGCAGGTTTCAGCGTGCGCAGTTCGCTGTAGATTTCCGACAGCGCGCGTTCGATGCCGGAGAGGGCGCCGCTGTCGATCCCGGTGGAACGGGTTTCGTCGATACGCCGTCCCAGCGAGCGGATTTCCCCTTCAAGGGATTCGATCGCGCGGCGCGGCATCGCCTCGGTGATGGCCTGGCGAATCTCGGCCAGTTCGCCCCGGAAGGCGGCAATGGACTGTTCGACACTGTCGGGACGACGGAGCGTTTCAATCTGGCTGGTGATCTGGGAGAGCTGCCGCTCAAGCCCGGCGAAGTCCGGCTGGATCGGCGGCGCATGATTGACGAAGGATGGCGGCGGCATCCGCGCCGCTGACGGCATCGGGCGCGGGGCGCCGTCGAGTTCGCCTTGCCGCGCGACGATTTCCGCGATGGAGAAATCCATCGGAGACATCGCGGGCGAGGAGACCATTGGTGACGCAGCGGGCGGCGTCATGCGCGGGGCAGGTGCCGCGCGATAGGCCGGATTGGCTGAACCGTTTGAAATCTGCGACAGCCGGGCGTCGAGCCGCGAGATGGCGTCGTTGAGCTGACGCGCCACGGCAGGCTCGCCCGCAGGTGCGCCGGGCGCGCGCGACATATGTTCGACCTGCCGGGCGATGGAGTCGAGGCGGCGATGGATTTCGGCCACCTCCTGCGCCTCGCGGGAATTGCCGCCCGGGCTGCCGATTGCCGAATTCAGCCAGTCTCCCAGGGACATGCCGGCACGGCGCGCGGACGCTTCGGCCCTTTCCCGGACCGATGGCTCAATGCCGTCCACACTCCACGATACGCGCGCTGTCATGCCCAGGTCCGGTCTCGGCTCCGGCTTCGGCCAGAGCGCTGCAGGCCCCCGCGTCCCTTTGAAGAGACAATCAAATTTCGGCGCGGGACGTCTGTTTCCAGACCTGACTTTTTCGCGTTACGGTAAATACCGGGTTAATGAAACGCTTGCGGGCTTATTAATAATTATTACGCCGGGCCGGGAGCCGTCAGTTCGATGACGGCCGGGTGAACAATCCACTGAGATCGCCCAGATCCGCTTCCGTGATGGTGCAGTGAGCGGAGTTCATCACGGACGACTGGCCGATATAGGCCCAGTAGATGAACTCGGCACGGGGAAGCGACGCCCGTGCGTCGACGCCGGATTCGCGCAGCAGCTTGGCGATATAGGCGACGCGCCCGGCATCGACGGTCGCGACGACCCTGGCGGCAACGTCATCGGAGGCGGCCCATGCCCGGAACGCCCGATCGAGGCTACGGTCTTCGTTGAAAGCCAGCTTCATCAAAGAGGTCAGCCGCGCAGGCCCGACGATCGACGAGTCGATCTCGCGAATCACCCCGTCAGTCGCGCGTTCCTGCCAGGTCGCGAGCAACTGGTTGCGAAAGTCGGCGATGCTCTCGAAATGCCAGTAAAAACTGCCTCTTGAGACCTGCAGGCCCTCGGCCAGCATGCCGGTTTTCAGCGCCGCCTCGCCCTGCCGGGCAAGGGTCCGCAGCCCGTGAGCGATCCATTGCTCGCGGGTGAGGCGGTCTTTCGAGAGCGACGATTTGACACTTTCAACCATACACAAGTGTATTGACACAAAATGGCCGGCGGCGCTAGGCTCCGTACAGAGGTGTATGGAGGCCTTGCAGAATTGCGGCACCTGAACCGGCGGCCGTCCCGCCGGTGAGCGGGACGCGCAGCGCTGCGGTGGTTGAATTCAACAGAGATATCCGAGGCGTCGGGAGAAATAGCGCCGCTGTGCTGGCCGATCACGGCGCGGATCGCGCGGTTCCGTGTCATGGTGAGGTCATCGAAGGCGGTCCATGTGCTGAAGCCTCGTCGTCAGATAATTCGCATCATCCACGTCCAATTGTGAACCGAGAGACAGTCCAATGACGATCTACAAAGCACCAGTCGAAGATGTGAGCTTTCTTCTCAACGACGTTTTCCAGATCGACCGCTACAACAACCTGCCGGGCTTCGCAGACGCCTCCGCTGATGTTCGCGCCGCGATCATCGACGAAGCCGCCAAACTCAGCGAGCAGGTGCTGCATCCGCTCAACCATTCCGGCGATCAGGAAGGTTGCACCCGTCACGACGACGGACGGGTGACCACGCCGAAAGGTTTCAAGGACGCTTTCAAGCAGCTTGCGGAAGGCGGCTGGCTCGGCCTGTCGGCTCCGGCGGAATTTGGCGGACAGGGCCTGCCGGTCACGCTGTCGCAGACCGTCAATGAATTCATGATGTCGGCCAACATGGCCTTCTCGATGTATCCGGGACTGACGAAGGGCGCGATGGCCGCGCTGCTGGTGCATGGTTCGGACGAGCAGAAGAAGACCTTCGTGCCGAAGATGGTCGAGGGCCGGTGGGCGGGCACGATGAACCTCACCGAGCCGCAATGCGGCACCGATCTCGGCCTGATGCGCACCAAGGCGGTGAAGCAGCCCGACGGCACCTACAAGATCAGCGGCACCAAGATTTTCATTTCGGGCGGTGAGCAGGACATCACCGAGAACATCGTGCATCTGGTGCTTGCGCGCATCGAAGGCGCGCCTGCGGGCATCAAGGGGGTGTCGCTGTTCGTTGTGCCGAAGATGAAGCTGAATGCCGACGGCTCGCTGACCAATGAGACCAACGGCGTGTCCTGCGGCTCGATCGAGCACAAGATGGGCATTCACGGCAACTCGACCTGCGTGCTGAACTTCGACAACGCGGTCGGAACGCTCGTCGGCGAAGAGAACAAGGGCATGCAGGCCATGTTCGTGATGATGAACGAGGCTCGCCTCGGCGTCGGCGTGCAGGGTCTGTCGCAATCCGAAGTCGCCTATCAGAACGCCGTGAACTACGCGCGCGAACGCCTGCAGGGCCGGGCGCTGACGGGCGCGAAGGATAAGGACAAGCCGGCCGATCCGATCATCGTGCATCCGGACGTGCGCCGCACGCTGATGTCGATCCGCGCCTTCAACGAAGCCGCGCGTGCGCTGGTGGTGTGGACTTCGCTCAAGAGCGATGTCGCGCACCGTTCGGAAGATGCCAAGGAGCGTCAGGCCGCAGACGATCACATGGGACTTCTTACGCCGGTCATCAAAGGCATGCTCACTGATCAGGGCTTCGCCAATGCCGTCGCCGCGCAGCAGATGTTCGGCGGTCATGGCTACATCGTCGAAACCGGCGTCGAGCAATTCGTGCGCGATGCGCGCATCTCGATGATCTATGAAGGTGCCAACGGCATCCAGGCGCTCGATCTCGTCGGACGCAAGCTCGGCCGCGACGGCGGCCGCGCCATCACCGCCTTCTTCGGCGAGGTTACGGCCTTCATGAAGGAGAACGGCGCGAACGAGGCTCTCAAGCCCTACATCGCGCCGCTCGGCGCCGCGCTGAAGGATCTGCAGCAGGCCACCATGTGGCTGATGCAGAACGCGCTGGCCAAGCCTGACAATGCAGGCGCGGCCTCGACCGATTACATGCATCTCTTCGGTCTTGTGACGCTCGGTTACATGTGGGCGCGGATGGCCAAGGTTGCGCAGGACAAGCTGGCGGAGGGCGGCGATCAGGCCTACCTGAAAACCAAGCTGGTCACCGGCAGGTTCTTCGTGGAGCGCATGCTGCCGGAAACCTCGCTGCGCCTGTCGCGCATCCAGGCTGGCGCCGACACCATGATGGAGTTGCCCGCCGAGGCGTTCTGATCTTTTCGAGATGATCCCGCGCCGGTCTCCGGCGCGGGATTTTTCCATCACTGCTGCAAAACACATCCCAGGAGGACGTCATGCCAGAGGCATTTATTTACGACCATGTGCGCACGCCGCGCGGCAAGGGCAAATCCGACGGCTCGCTGCATGAAGTGACCGCGCTGGCGCTGGCGACCGCGCCGCTGAAGGCCCTCAAGGAGCGCAACAACCTTGCCGCCGACAGCATCGACGACGTGGTGCTCGGCGTGGTCGATCCGGTCGGTGAGGCGGGCGGCGACATCGCGCGTTTCGCGGCGCTGAACGCCGGGTTCGATACCTCGGTGCCAGGTGTGCAGATCAACCGCTTCTGCGCCTCGGGCCTCGATGCGGTGAACTTCGCCGCGGCTCAGGTGATGTCCGGCCAGCACGAACTGACCATCGGCGGCGGCGCGGAGTCCATGAGCCGCGTCGGCATTCTCTCGTCCGGTACGGCGTGGCCGATGGACCCGTCCATGGCGGTGCCGAGCTTTTTCATGCCGCAGGGTGTGGCGGCGGACCTGATCGCGACCAAGTACGGCTTCTCGCGTGACAACGTCGATGCCTATGCGGTGCAGAGCCAGCAGCGCGCGGCCAAGGCCTGGGATGAAGGCCGCTTCAAGAAATCGGTGGTCCCGGTGAAGGACATCAACGGTATCACCATCCTCGACAAGGACGAGCACATGCGCCCGAGCACGACCATGCAGTCGCTCGGCCAGTTGCAGCCGTCGTTCGCGGCGATGGGCGCTATGGGCGGTTTCGATGCGGTTGCCGTTCAGTCGCATCCGGAAATCGAGGGGGTGAACTACGTTCACCACGCCGGCAACTCGTCGGGCATCGTCGATGGCGCAGGCGCCGTGCTGATCGGCAGCGAGGCCGCCGGCAAGAAGCACAGCCTCAAGCCGCGTGCGAAGATTCGCGCCTTCGCCAATATCGGCTCGGAGCCGGCGATGATGCTGACGGGTCCGGTGGATGTGACCAGGAAGGTGCTGGAGCGGTCCGGCATGAAGCTGTCGGATATCGACCTGTTTGAACTCAACGAGGCGTTCGCTTCGGTGGTCCTGCGCTACATCCAGGCCTTCGACATCGACAACGAGAAGATCAACGTCAACGGCGGCGCGATCGCCATGGGGCACCCTCTTGGTGCAACGGGCGCGATGATTCTCGGCACCGTGCTCGACGAGCTCGAGCGCACCAACAAATCCACCGCTCTGGTCACGCTGTGCATCGGCGGCGGCATGGGCACCGCGACCATTATCGAGCGCGTTTGAGGCAACAGCAGCACGTCATCCTTCGAGGGCCTCGCAAAACGCGAGGCCACCTCAGGATAACGACAAGGAATTGGGAGCGATCACATGACCTACAAGAATTTCAAGGTTGAGACCGACGCGGACGGCATTGCCGTCGTCACCTGGGACATTCCCGGCAAGTCGATGAACGTGCTGGACGAGACCACCGGTCTCGAACTCGCCGCCATCGTCGACGCGACCAGCAAGGACGCCGCGGTCAAGGGCGTCGTCTTCACCTCCGGCAAGGAAGCATTCTCCGGCGGTGCGGACCTGACCATGCTGGAAGGCATGAACCGCGCCTATCTCGACCTGCTCAAGAGCAAGGGCGAGGAAGCTGCCAATACTTACGTGTTCGAGGAAGTCCGCAAGCTGTCGCAGACGCTGCGCAACATCGAAACCTCGGGCAAGCCGTGGGTTGCCGCGATCAACGGCCTCGCTTTTGGCGGCGCATTCGAGCTGGCGCTCGCCTGTCACTATCGTATCGCGTCGGAAAATCCGAAGACCCGTCTCGGGCTGCCCGAGATCAAGGTCGGTCTGTTCCCCGGCGGCGGCGGCACCCAGCGCCTGCCGCGTATGATCCAGCCGATGGAAGCCCTTCAGATGCTGCTCAAGGGCGATCCGATTGATCTGATGAAGGCGAAGTCATTGGGCATCGTCGGTTCGGTCGTTCCGGCGGCGGATCTGATCAAGGCGTCGAAAGAGTGGATCAAGGCCGGCGGCAAGGCCGTCGCGCCATGGGACGAGAAGGGCTTCAAGCTGCCGGGCGGCGCGGTCTATTCAAAGGGCGGCATGCAGCTCTTCCCGCCGGCCAACGCCATCCTGCGCCGCGAGACCTACGACAACTATCCGGCTGCCCGCGCCGTCATGCAGTGCGTCTATGAAGGCCTGCAGCTCCCGATGGATGCGGCGCTGCGCGTCGAGTCGCGTTACTTCTCGAAAATCCTGCGCTCGAAGGAAGCGGCGGCGATGATCCGTTCGCTGTTTGTGTCGATGCAGGAGCTGAACAAGGGCGCGCGCCGTCCGGCGAACGTTCCGCCGACCAAGGTCAAGAAGCTCGCCGTCATCGGCGCGGGCTTCATGGGCGCCAGCGTCGGCTTCGTCTCGGCACAGGCCGGAATCGACGTGGTGCTGATCGACCGCGATCAGGACAGCGCCGACAAGGGCAAGGGGCACGCCAAAACCATGCTCGACGGCATGATCGCCAAGGGCCGCATGAAGCAGGACAAGGCCGATGCCATCCTCGCCCGTATCTCCGCCACGCCGGACTACGGTGCGATCAAGGATTGCGATCTCGCGATCGAGGCCGTGTTCGAGGATCGTAAGGTCAAGGCCGAGACCTATGCCAAGGCCCAGCCGCTGCTGAAGGATGGCGCGATCTTCGCGTCCAACACCTCGACCCTGCCGATCAATTCGCTGGCCGAGGAGTGGAAGGATCCGTCGAAGTTCATCGGCATCCACTTCTTCTCGCCGGTCGAGAAGATGATGCTCGTGGAAATCATCGTCGGCAAGAACACCGGCGATCTGGCGCTGGCCACCGCGCTGGACTATGTGCGGCAGATCAACAAGACGCCGATTGTCGTGAACGACTCGCGCGGCTTCTTCGCCAACCGCTGCGTGCTGCGTTACGTCTCGGAAGGCTACGAGATGTTCAAGGAAGGCGTGCCGCCCGCGATGATCGAGAATGTCGGCAAGATGGCCGGCATGCCGGTCGGCCCGCTCTCCCTCAACGACGAAGTCGCCATCGACCTGTCGCTGAAGATTCTCAAGGCCACCGAGGCCGATATGGGCGCGCAGGCCGTCGATCAGGAGCAGAAGGCGCTGCTGGTGGAAATGGTGGAGAAGCGCGGGCGTCTTGGCCGCAAGAACGGCAAGGGCTTCTATGACTATCCGGAGAAGGGCAAGGGCCAGAAGAAGCTCTGGCCGGAGCTGACCTCTCTGCAATCGAAGCATCTCGATCCCGATACGCTGGATGTCGAGGAGTTGAAGCAGCGTTTCCTCGTGGTGCAGGCGGTGGAAGCCGCACGTACCGTCGAGGATCATGTCATCACCGATCCGCGCGAAGCGGATGTTGGCTCGATCCTCGGTTTCGGCTTTGCGCCGTTCACCGGCGGCACGCTGTCTTACATCGACTTCATGGGCACCAAGAACTTTGTCGAACTGTGTCACAAGTTCGAGAAGAAATACGGCTCGCGCTTCACGCCGCCGAAGCTGCTGGTCGACATGGCCGCCAAGGGCGAAACCTTCTACGGCCGCTTCGCGCCCAAGAAGGCCGCGGCGTAGGCTGCTCTTCTTTTCCCTCTCCCCTTGTGGGAGAGGGTGCCCGAACGAAGTGAGGGCGGGTGAGGGGTTTGTTTCTTCATTGTGAGATCATACCCCTCACCCGGCTCAGTTCGCTTCGCTCACTTCGCCACCCTCTCCCACAAGGGGAGAGGGAAAACAAAAGGCGGGATCAATGATCCCGCCTTTTTCTTTTTCGCGATGTGATCGCTCTTACGACGCCTTCAGCAATCCTTCCGCCGTGAGCGCTTCCAGCACCTTCGGGCGCGCCGGGACACGGGCCTTGCAGGCGGCGAGGTTCGGCAGGCTATCGCGATCATCTGGACGATCACCGCGCCTTCGGTCAGCAGATCGCCGTTGGTCAGGCCAAGCGCGGGGACCTTCCCTTGGGATTCACCACCAGGTAGTCGCCGCCGTCCTCGACCTTCTTTGCTTTCAGTCAACTGGACCAGATCGAACGGCAGGCCGGCCTCTTCCAGGGCCATATGCGGGGAGAGCGAGCAGGCTTGGGCGAATAATGGAGTTTCATAGGAGGTATCCCTTTGAGGATTCCGCGGGTTAAGGCATTGGCAAGACCGACCGCCACCTCCTAAATGCTGGGATGTCAAGATTGATGCAATTGCATTTATTGGGATAGAGTGGGCCGGCCCGCAGGACGGGCGTCCCAGCGGCACGGACACGACGATGAAACGCAAACCATCCACCGAGGCGACGGAGGTCTGGATTCGCCTGATGCGGGTTCAGAACAAGGTGCTCGGCGCGGTCGAGCAGGATCTCAAGAAGGCGGGCTTTCCACCGCTGGCCTGGTACGACGCGCTGCTCGAATTGTCGCGCGCGCCGAGCGGCGAACTGCGTCCGGTGGAACTCGAAAAGCAGATGCTGCTGCCGCAGTATTCGACGTCGCGGCTGATCGACCGTCTGGTGGAAGAAGGTCTTGCGGCCCGCCGCGAGTGCAAGATGGACAAGCGCGGCCTGTTCGTCGAGATCACGGACGCCGGACGCGAGTTGCAGAAGAAAATGTGGAATTCCTATTCCGCGGCGATCGAGCGGCACATCGGCTCGAAACTGTCGGACGCGGATGCGGTGAAACTCGCGGGTCTGCTGGATCGTCTCGGTTGCTGCGCGGGCGCGCCGCAGGCCATGACGGTCTCGAAAGACGCAGCCAAAGAATCCGTCAAAGAAGTCACGTCGGCCCGATGATCCTTTCTTTACCTCTCGTGGGTACGGATGCCCGCGTCCGTGGCGTCCGCCTGCATCGTGCGCTGACCCTTCAATCAATACAGCTTGTCTGGATGTCCCATGGCGCGTGATCAGATAGATATGACTCCGCTGGAGTCGCGGGACGAACTGGTCGCGTGGCTCGAGGCCGGGGTCAAGCCGAGGTCGGATTTCCGCATCGGCACCGAGCACGAAAAAACACCGTTCACGCTCGAAGGCCACAGGCCGGTGCCTTATGAAGGCGCGCGCGGCATTCGCGCGGTGCTGGAAGGCATGCAACTCCTGCTCGGCTGGGAGCCGATCATGGAGAACGGCAACATCATCGGTCTTTACGATGTCACCGGCGGCGGCGCGATTTCACTGGAGCCGGGCGGGCAGTTCGAGCTTTCCGGCGCGCCGGTCGAAACTATTCACCAGACCTCATCCGAACTGATGGCGCATCTGGCGCAGGTGAGGGAAGTGGCGGCTCCGCTCGGGATCGGTTTCCTCGGCCTCGGCATGACGCCGTCGTGGTCGCGCAAGGATATTCCGGTGATGCCGAAGGGCCGCTACCGGATCATGACCAATTACATGCCGAAGGTCGGCCAGTACGGTCTCGACATGATGTACCGGACCTGCACCGTGCAGACCAATCTCGACTTCTGTTCGGAAGCCGACATGGTCAAGAAGCTGCGGGTATCGGTGGCGCTGCAGCCGGTGGCGACCGCGCTGTTCGCGAATTCGCCGTTCACCGAAGGCAAACCGAACGGCTTCCTCTCGTTCCGCTCGGAAATCTGGCGCGACACCGACAACGCGCGCGCCGGGATGATTCCGTGGGCGTTCGAGGACGGCATGGGCTTCGAGCGCTGGGTCGATTACGCGCTGGATGTGCCGATGTATTTCGTCAAGCGCGGCGACGACTATATCGACGTGTCGGGATCGTCGTTCCGCGATTTTTTCGACGGCAGGAACAAGATCATTCCGGGCGAGAAGCCGACACTGTCGGACTGGGCCAATCACCTGTCGACAATTTTCCCCGAGGTGCGCCTGAAGCGCTATCTCGAAATGCGCGGCTCGGACAATGTGCCGTCGCAACAGTTGCCGTCGCTGCCGGCATTCTGGGTCGGTCTTCTCTACGACGACGAAAGTCTCGATGCGGCTTGGGACATCGCCAAGGGCTGGACCGCGCATGAGCGGCAGACGCTGCGCGATGACGTGCCGCGCCTCGGCCTCAAGGCGAAGATCGGCAATCGCTATCTGTCCGAGGTCGCGAAAGATTGCATGGCGCTGGCACACAAGGGTCTTGCCCGCCGCCGGCGGCTTGATTCACTCGGCCACGACGAGACGCGGTATCTGGAGCCGCTGGATCGGATCATGGACAGCGGCCTCACACCGGCCGAACGGCTGCTGGAGAAATTCAACGGCCCCTGGAAGCATTCGGTCGATCCGGTCTACACAGAATACGCTTTCTGAGTCAGCGGGTTATCGCCATCACGCGAATGTTGTTCCGGCATTTATCTGCCGTTCATCTGCCGTACATCCGCGCGGCGATTGAATAAGCAGGCATCTGCCCGGTTCATCACCGCCCGTCCTGCCGAAAGCGATCTCATGCTCAAAATCTGCGATTTCAGATCATGCATGAGCTTTTCCGTTGCAGCCGTTGTTGCGCTCGCCCTCTTGTGTCTTGCTGGAATTCAGCCGGTCCATGCGCAGGCCAGTTTCGATCGGCCGGGCAACGATTATCTGCGGACGGAAATGCCGTCCGGAGATCCCGCGGTCTGCGCCCTGCAATGCGAGCGCGATCGCCGCTGCCGCGCCTGGAGTTTCAACTATCCCGCTGTCAGTGACGAGCACGCGGTATGCTGGCTCAAGAATGCGGTGCCGCCACGGGTGCCGAGCAGTTGCTGCGTTTCCGGTGTGCGCGGCGCGGGCGTCATCGAGCCGCGAAACATCTTCCTCGAGGTCGAAACCGACCGGCCTGGCGGCGACTATCGCAATGTCGAGGTCGAACACGATCCCAAGGGTGAGACCTGCAAGGCTGTCTGCGAGAGCGACAAGAAGTGCCGGGCGTGGACCTACGCGCGGCCCGGCTATATCAGCAAGTCCGCGCGCTGTTTCCTGAAGGATCACGTCAAGCCGCCGCGCCGCAAGCCGGGATTTATATCGGGCGTGGTGCGTTAGCCGCTGGAACTGGCGGCGGTGCGTTGATGCGGCACACAGTTGCATTTTTCCGGCGGCGCGTAACATCCGGCCTCCTGCTTTCGTAACTCCCGGAGGGCAACCACGCCGTGCGTTGCCTTCGCGCAACCCGGGAGGAATTCAAATGCGACAATTTTCCAAAGCACTCAGCATCGCCCTGTTCGCGGCGGCTGTTGCAGCCGCCGGCCTGATTCATGCGGCCTTGGCGTCCACGCCCTATTCGGAAAGCGCGTTCAAGTCGGCTCAGGCCGCGGGCGCTCCGATCCTTGTGGAGATTCACGCCGGCTGGTGCCCGACCTGCAGGGCTCAGGCGCCGATCATTGAAGCCCTGGCGGCGGAGCTGAAATTCAAGAACCTCAAGATTTTCCGCGTCGATTTCGATAGCCAGAAATCCGACGTGCAGAAGTTCGGCGCCAAAATGCAATCGACGCTGATTGTCTACAAGGGCAATTCGGAAGTGGGCCGCTCGGTCGGCGACACCAAGCGGGATTCGATCGCAGCCCTGCTTAACAAGGGCCTTTGATTCACCGTGACCATCATCGCGCTGGCGTTCGCTGCGGGGCTGCTGTCGATCCTGTCGCCGTGCGTGCTGCCGCTGTTACCCATTGTGCTGGGCGCGGCGGTCACGCAGCACCGATGGGGGCCGATTGCACTCGCATCGGGCCTTGCCATTTCGTTTACGGTGCTCGGGCTGTTCATCGCAGTCGCGGGCTTTGCCCTCGGTCTGGACGGAAACGCATTTCGTCTGGCCGCCGCGATCGTCATGATTGCGATCGGGATGGTTCTGCTGATGCCGTCCTGGCAAGTCCGTCTGGCTGCGGCGGGCGGTCCTGTGTCGGGTTGGGCCGACCGGACCCTGGGCGGATTTTCCGGTTCGGGTCTGGGCGGTCAGTTCGCGATGGGGCTGCTGCTGGGGGCCGTGTGGTCGCCCTGCGTTGGACCGACACTCGGCGCGGCTTCGCTGCTCGCCTCGCAGGGACGCGACCTTTTTCAGGTCGCGCTCACGATGATGGCATTCGGCTTCGGCGCGGCCCTGCCGCTGGCTGTTCTGGGGCTTCTGTCCCGCTCGGCTTTGATGAACATGCGCGGGCGCATGTTGTCAGCCGGACAATTCGGCAAGGGACTGCTGGGAGTGGCGCTGATTCTGATCGGCGTTGGCATCGTCACCGGCGCGGACAAACGGATCGAGACCGCGCTCGTGAATATCTCGCCGGCCTGGCTGACGGAATTAACGACGCGATTCTGAAGCGTGTGACAGTGCGCGCTAGCCGGTGCCGCCGACCGTGATGCGGTCCATGCGCAGCGTCGGCTGGCCGACGCCGACCGGCACGCCCTGTCCCTGCTTGCCGCAGGAGCCGATGCCGTCATCGAGTTGGAGGTCGTTGCCGACCATGGACACACGATGCAGGTCGGTCGGCCCGTTGCCGATCAGCATGGCGCCCTTGAGCGGGGCGCCGACCTTGCCGTTCTCGATCCGGTAAGCCTCGGTGCACTGGAAGACGTACTTGCCGGACACGATGTCGACCTGGCCGCCGCCGAAATTCACGGCGTAAATGCCGTTCTTCACCGAGGCGAGGATTTCCGCCGGATCACGCTCGCCCGCCAGCATGTAGGTGTTGGTCATGCGCGGCATCGGAACGTGTGCGTAGCTCTCGCGCCGTCCGTTGCCGGTGGGCTTCATGTTCATCAGCCGCGCGTTCTGGCGGTCCTGCATGTAGCCGACCAGAATGCCGTCTTCGATCAGCATGGTGCGGTTGGTCGGCGTGCCTTCGTCGTCGATCGAGAGCGATCCGCGCTTCGACGAGATGGTGCCGTCGTCGACCACGGTGACGCCTTTCGCCGCGACCTGCTGGCCCATCAGGCCCGAAAATGCCGAGGTCTGCTTGCGGTTGAAATCGCCTTCAAGCCCGTGACCGACGGCTTCATGCAGCATCACGCCGGGCCAGCCGGGCCCCAGCACCACGTCCATTTCACCGGCGGGCGCGGGCACCGATTCCAGATTGACCAGCGCCTGACGGATCGCGCCGTCGGCGGCCGTACGCCATGCTTTCGTTTCGATGAAGCGCGCATAGCCCTCGCGTCCGCCATAGCCGGCGCTGCCGCTTTCCTGCCGGTCGCCCGAGCCGGTCACGACGGAAATGTTCACGCGCACCAGCGGGCGGATGTCGCGGTAGCTTTCGCCGTCGGGACGCACGATTTCCACCACCTGCCAGGTCGCGCCGAGTGACACCGAGACCTGCCGCACGCGCGGGTCCTTGTCGCGGACATAGGCGTCGATTTCGGCCAGCAGCTTGACCTTGGTCTCGAAGGTCTGGCCGTCGAGCGGATTGTCATCGCCGTACAGACGAACGTTGGTGTGGGACGGCGCCGCCGCGAACGTGCCGGAATAGCCGCCGCGCACCGCGCTCACGGTATCCGCGGCGCGGATCAGCGCCGGCAGCGAGACGTCGGACGAATGCGCGTAACCCACCGCGTCGTCCTTGACCGCGCGCAGGCCGAAACCCTGCGCCGTGTCGTAGGTCGCCTGCTTGAGGCGGCCATTGTCGAAACTCAGCCCCTCGGACTGGCGGTATTCAAGAAACAGCTCGCCGTCATCGGCACCCGCGAGGCCGCGAACGATTTCCCGGCGCACGTCGTCGCGGCCAAGACCGGCGCGATCGAGCAGGGAGGTGGTCGCGGGCGTAGCGTCGGACGGATGGCTCATCGAGAACTCCTGGGAATGCCGGGATCGCAGGCATGGGCGGCGGGATCAGGTCCCAAGATAGGGATGATCGCGCCCGAGGGCGAGGGGCCGGACGGACAGGTTCCGCAGGCTCAAGGCAGCTTGTCGTAGCCTTCGCCAAGACCCTTCAGACTGAGCGGGAAGCCGATACCTTCTTCCGGAGTCTCGAAAATGATGAAGGTCGCCGTCTTGGCGGTCTTGAGCTGGTTGAGCAGGGTATCGTCCATCACGACTTCGGCCACGCAGCCGTTGGGCAGGCAGCGCACGAATCCGGCCCGGCCCACATCCTTGTCGTCGAGCTTGAGCCCGAGGCCGGAGGGCAATAGCACGCCGAGAGGCGCGACCACCCGCATCAGCTTGCTCTTCTGGTCGGCGGTCTTGAGAATAATGACGGTCAGGCCCGCATTGGAGCGGTCTTCCGCCACCACGCTCTGGATCAGGGCGCATTGTTCGGCCTGCGCACCGGCGGGGGTGTCGCAGCGAATCTGCCAGTCGCCATGGACCGATTTGACGGCTCCCTGAGCCCGGGCCGAAGCGGACCCTGCAAAAACCGCCACAACGGCCGCAACGGCAAGCCACACCGGCGCCATCGCGCGGTTGCGGGTCAGGGAAGGCTGGTTTCGCACGCCCATCGGGCTCAATCCTTGCTCAATCTCTGGCACAAGTCCGGCAATCCGGCGTTTTTCCGCGCCACCGCCTGTCCGGCCGCTGGTTGACAGGGCAATGACGGCGGCTTGAGGGCGGGCCCGGGGGCAGAATCTGCCACCGGAAGACACCGTCACCGCCGCGAATCGGGTCCTCGCTGCGTATCTCGCCCGTGCGTACAACGGGCATTCCAAGTGTCAAGCATTCTCCGGTCGCGGGGGCGGTGGTTTTCGGCCCATTTGCCAATGGGATTCCGCCTGTGTGCCCGCCTTATTACGTGCATTGCGGTAGGCATGGAATTATGGTTTGAGAAGCTGGAAATTCGACGCGTTCTAACCTTCGGCTTTCGGCCGAAACAATGACCGCGCCTGAGAATGCAGGCTTAAATGCAGATCTTGCCGCCCGGCAGGATCGCTGGGGTGACGAAAGCAGGAGCGATAGCGGCATGAAGATGTCGAATGGCCAGATGGGCCGGCGAGTACTGGGCTTTGCGGTGGCTGCCACCGTGCTTGCCGCGGCAGGGGCAGCTTTCGCGGCGGGCGGGACCCTCGGTCAACCGTCGCCCTGGGAATACACGCTCCAGCCGTCCGCTTCGCCGGTGATGGACAACATCACCTGGTTCCACAATTTCCTGCTCTGGATCATCACCGCGATCACGATTTTCGTGCTGATCCTGCTCATCGTCGTGGCGGTGAAGTTCAACGCGAAGTCGAACCCCGTTCCGTCGAAGACCACCCACAACACGCTGATCGAAGTGGTCTGGACCATCGTGCCGGTCCTCATTCTCGTCGGCATCGCGGTGCCGTCGTTCCGCCTGCTATTCCAGCAGCTCGACATTCCGAAGGCCGATCTCACCATCAAGGCCACCGGCAAGCAGTGGTACTGGACCTACAGCTATCCGGATAACGGCAAGTTCGAGTTCGATTCGCTGATGGTCGCCGACAAGGCGCCGCGCCTGCTCGCCGTGGACAACGAGGTCGTGGTGCCGGTGAACAAGGTGATCCGGGTGCAGGTCACCGGCGCCGACGTCATCCATTCCTTCGCGATGCCGGCGTTCGGTGTGAAGATCGACGCCGTTCCGGGCCGCCTCAACGAAACCTGGTTCAAGGCGACCAAGGAAGGCATGTATTACGGCCAGTGCTCCGAGCTTTGCGGCAAGGACCATGCCTACATGCCGATCGCGATCAAGGTCGTGAACGATCAGGAATTCACCACCTGGGTCGAGGCAGCGAAGAAGAAGTACGCAACCAACCCCGCGAATTCCTACGCGTCGATCGGGGCGGTTGCGCAGTAAGCACATTAAGACGGGCGGGAGAGGCGCAAGCCGCCCGCACCGCAAGGCTGACAAGATTAGCTGACGGCACTACGAGGCTAAAGGGATTAGAAAATGGCCACCTCCGCTGCAACACATGATCACGCTCATGACGACCATGCGCACGATCACCCGACCGGGTGGCGTCGCTATCTCTATTCGACGAACCATAAGGACATCGGCACGATGTACCTTATCTTCGCGATCATGGCGGGCATCATCGGCGGCGCGATGTCGGTCGCGATTCGCATCGAACTGATGTATCCGGGCGTGCAGCTCTTCCACGAAGCACACACCTATAACGTGTTCGTCACCTCGCACGGCCTGATCATGATCTTCTTCATGGTAATGCCGGCGATGATCGGCGGGTTCGGCAACTGGTTCGTGCCGCTGATGATCGGTGCGCCGGATATGGCCTTCCCGCGCATGAACAACATTTCGTTCTGGCTGCTGCCGGCCTCGTTCGCGCTGCTCCTGATCTCGACCTTTGTCGAGGGCGAGCCGGGCGGCAACGGCGTCGGCGCCGGCTGGACCATGTATGCGCCGCTCTCGACCTCGGGTCACCCGGGCCCGGCGGTGGATTTCGCGATCCTCTCGCTCCACATCGCGGGCGCCTCGTCGATCCTCGGCGCGATCAACTTCATCACCACCATCTTCAACATGCGCGCGCCGGGCATGACCCTGCACAAGATGCCGCTGTTCGTGTGGTCGATCCTGGTCACCGTGTTCCTGCTGCTGCTGTCGCTGCCCGTTCTCGCCGGTGCCATCACCATGCTGCTGACCGACCGTAACTTCGGCACCACCTTCTTCGCGGCCGAAGGCGGCGGCGATCCGGTGCTGTTCCAGCATCTGTTCTGGTTCTTCGGTCACCCCGAAGTGTACATCCTGATTCTGCCGGGCTTCGGCATGATCTCGCAGATCGTCTCGACCTTCTCGCGCAAGCCGGTGTTCGGTTATCTCGGCATGGCCTACGCGATGGTCGCCATCGGCGGCATCGGCTTCGTGGTCTGGGCGCATCACATGTACACGGTGGGGATGTCCTCTGCGACGCAGGCCTACTTCGTGGCGGCCACCATGGTCATCGCGGTGCCGACCGGGGTGAAGATATTCTCGTGGATCGCCACCATGTGGGGCGGCTCGATCGAGTTCCGCGCGCCGATGATCTGGGCGATGGGCTTTATCTTCCTGTTCACCCTCGGCGGCGTGACCGGCGTGGTGCTTGCCAACGCCGGTGTCGACCGCGTGCTGCAGGATACGTATTACGTCGTCGCGCACTTCCACTACGTGCTGTCGCTGGGCGCCGTGTTCGCGATCTTCGCGGGCTGGTACTACTGGTTCCCGAAGATGTTCGGCTACATGTACTCGGAGACCATCGCGAAGGCGCACTTCTGGGTCACCTTCGTCGGCGTGAACCTGATCTTCTTCCCGCAGCACTTCCTCGGTCTGTCGGGCATGCCGCGCCGCTACGTCGACTATCCGGATGCTTTCGCCGGCTGGAATCTGGTGTCGTCGATCGGCTCGTACATCTCCGCGTTCGGCGTGCTGATCTTCCTCTACGGCGTGATCCAGGCCTTCGTCCGCAAGGAACAGGCTGCGGACAATCCGTGGGGTGCCGGTGCGACCACGCTGGAATGGACGCTGTCGTCGCCGCCTCCGTTCCATCAGTTCGAGGTTCTGCCGCGCGTTCAGTAAGCACGCGGGTTCGAGATAAACATCCGCCGCGGCCCAGCGGCCACGGCGGATGAAACGTTCAGGAAGCGAGTTCAGATTTTGTCGGTTGTCGACCATCACGCGATTGATCTGTCGCCCCGCATCTCCGAAGCGGGCGTCGCCGATTACATTGCGCTGCTGAAGCCGCGCGTGATGTCTCTGGTGGTGTTCACCGCGCTGGTCGGCCTTGTCATCGCGCCCGGCCATTTTCATCCCGTGCTGGCGATCACCTCGATCCTCTGCATCGCCGTCGGTGGCGGCGCCTCCGGCGCGCTGAACATGTGGTACGAGGGCGACATCGACGCGCTGATGTCGCGCACCGCCAACCGTCCGATCCCGCGCGGGCGCATCCTGCCTGGTGAAGCGCTGGCCTTCGGCCTGACGCTCGCCTTCTTCTCGGTGATGACGCTCGGCATTCTGGTGAACTGGCTGGCCGGCGCGCTGCTCGCTTTCACGATCTTCTTTTATGTCGTCGTCTATACGATGGGCCTCAAGCGCTATACGGCCCAGAACATCGTGATCGGCGGCGCCGCGGGCGCGTTGCCGCCGGTGGTGGCATGGGCCGCGGCGACGGGTTCGCTGTCACCCGAGCCGATCCTGCTGTTCCTGATCATCTTCCTGTGGACGCCGCCGCACTTCTGGGCGCTGGCCCTGTTCCGCACCGATGATTACGGCCGCGCCAATATTCCGATGCTGCCGAATGTCGCCGGTCCCGATGCGACGCGGCTGCAGATCCTGCTCTATACGATTTTGCTGGTGGCGGTTGCCGCATCGCCCTGGCCGCTCGGCTATTTCAGCGCGATCTATGGCGTGACCTCGCTGGTGCTCGGCGCGGGCATGCTCTGGTACGCCGTCTCGGTGTATCGCCATCGCACCGGCAGCGCGGCGCTGCGCGCCACCCGCGGACTGTTCAAGTTCTCGATCCTGTATCTGTTCGCACTGTTCGCCGTGCTGCTGCTCGAAGTCGTGGTGCTGGCGGTGATGCGGGCGATCGGATCATGAGCGCGGGGCTGGTCATGGACAGCAAGAAGCCGCAGCGGCAGGGCATCGTTCTGACGCCGGAGCAGAAGAAGCGCCAGCGCGAGCGTTCGATCGCCATTGCCGTGGCGCTCGGCGTGCTGGTCCTGCTGTTTTTCGCGGTCACGCTTGTGAAGGGCCCGGCCGTCCTTCAGCGGCCGATCTGACGGAGGCGATGCGCGACATGACGCAACAGCCCAACCGCAAGAAGCCTCGCATCAGCCGCGACATCATGATCGCGTCGATCTGCGGGTTTGTGGTCGCCTTCATGGTGGGCGCATCCTACGCGGCGGTGCCGTTCTACAACTGGTTCTGCCGCACCACCGGCTTCAACGGCACCACGCAGGTCGCAACCTCCACGCCGGAAAAATCGCTCGAGCGGCGCATCAATGTGCGCTTCGATTCCAATGTCAGCGGCGGGTTGCCATGGAAGTTCCAGCCTGAGCAGAACGAGATATCGGTCAAGATCGGTGAGGTGGTGACCGTCTATTACACCGTCACCAATCAGTCCGCGCGCGCGACCACGGGCGTCGCCGCCTACAATGTCGCGCCGCTGACGGTGGGAGCCTTCTTTCAGAAGATCAACTGCTTCTGCTTCACCGAGCAGACTTTCGGTCCCGGTGAAAAGCGCGAGATGGCGGTGGTCTTCTATGTCGATCCGGCGCTCGCCGCCGACCGCGAATACGACGACCTCAACACCATCACCCTGTCTTACACCTTCTACCCTGTGAAAGATCCGGCACCGAAGCCGCTCGCGGCGACGGAGACGGACAAGCGCAAGGGCAATCTCTGATTTTTCGGCTATAACTGCGACACGCGCCGGCTGACACCGGCATCACGGAGAGACCACATGGCAACGGGCCAAGCCAAGCACCACGACTATCACCTCGTCGATCCGAGCCCGTGGCCGGTCGTCGGCTCCATCTCGGCCTTTGTCATGGCCGTGGGTGCCGTCGCCTGGATGCACAAGATGTTCGCCGGCGCGCCGATCGTGTTCGGCGTCGGCACCATCGGCGTGCTTTACACCATGGCGAGCTGGTGGGGCGATGTGATCCGTGAAGCCCAGTACAAGGGCGACCACACCCGCGTCGTGCAGTTGCATCACCGCTACGGCATGATCCTGTTCATCGCCTCCGAAGTGATGTTCTTCGTGGCGTGGTTCTGGGCCTACTTCAACGCAGCGCTGTTCCCGGCCGATCCGGTCCATATGACCCGCGACGCGCTGTTCGGCTGCGGTGCCGGCGTGTCTCCGGCAGACTGTAAGGTGCCGGGCATGTGGCCGCCGAAAGGCATCGAAACCTTCGATCCGTGGCACCTGCCGCTGCTCAACACGCTGATCCTGCTGACCTCAGGCACCACGGTGACCTGGGCGCATCACGCGCTGCTCGAAGGCGACCGCAAGGGCCTGAAGTGGGGTCTGATCCTCACCGTGGTGCTCGGCGCGCTGTTCACCTGCGTGCAGGCCTACGAATACAGCCATGCGGCGTTCAGCTTCGCCGGCAACGTCTACGGTGCGACCTTCTTCATGGCGACCGGCTTCCACGGCTTCCATGTTCTGGTCGGCACCATCTTCCTGCTGGTCTGTCTGTTCCGCGCCTATGCCGGTCACTTCACGCCGAAGCAGCATCTCGGCTTCGAGTTCGCCGCCTGGTACTGGCACTTTGTCGACGTTGTGTGGCTGTTCCTGTTCATCTGCATCTATGTCTGGGGACACGGCGCCTCGACCATGGCTCACGGCGCGCACTGATCGCGCCCGGCCTGAAATCATCAGGGCGGCCTTCGGGCCGCCCTTTTTCGTGATCGGAGGCCTCTTGCGAGGAGGCGTGCGCGGGCGTAGCGAAAGGCGATGAGGAAAACGGCATGACCACCGATATCGCTCCGGCGACACTGTCCCAGACCGTCATGCGCGGCCTCGCCTGTAAGTGTCCGCGCTGCGGCGAGGGCAAGCTCTATTCGGGGTTCCTGTCACTGCGGCCCAACTGCGAGTCGTGCGGTCTCGACTATGCCTTCATCGACGCGGGCGACGGCCCGGCGATTTTCATCATCATGATCGCCGGCTTCATCGTGGTCGGCGCCGCATTGTTCGTGGAGATGAAGTATCAGCCGCCATTCTGGGTTCATGCCGCACTCTGGGGACCGCTGATCCTGGCGACGACGCTGCTGCCGCTGCGCGCGATGAAAGCGCTGCTGATCGACCTGCAGTATTTTCATAAGGCGGCCGAAGGTCAGCTTGTGAAGCGCGAATCGAAATGACGGAGCAGCCGGTGGTTCAGCCGCAGCACGCGCGAGGCATTTTCGGCCTCGCGGTGATCGCGCTGGTCATGGTGTCGGTGCTTGTCAGCCTTGGCCTCTGGCAGCTTCGCCGCAAGGACGAGAAGCATGCGCTGATCGCGGCGTTGACCGAACGGCTGGCCGCCGCGCCGGTGGCGCTGCCCGCCGTGACGCAATGGCCCGCGCTCACGCCGGCCCATGATGAATTCCGGCGGGTCAGGTTCACCGCGACGCTTGAGAACAAGCCGGACGCGATGGTCTACAGTTCAGGCTCCGCCGTGCGCGACGACGTCAGCGGGCCGGGGACGTGGGCTTTCGTTCCGGCGCGGCTGGCGGATGGACGCAGCGTCGTCATCAATGCGGGCTTCGTCCAGAATACGATGCAGGATCGCGCGCAGCAGGATCGCGCCGTCCACCCGCTCATCACCGGTACACCGGCCCGGTTCACCGGCTATCTCCGCTTTCCGGAATCCGCGGGCACGCTGACGCCGCATGCGGACAGCAGCAAGCGGCTGTGGTTCACCCGCGATATTCCGTCCATGGCGCGGGCGCTCGGATGGGGCGAAATCGCGCCGTTCTATATCGACCTCGAATCGCCGCAGTCTGCATCCGGCATTCCAAAGCCCGGCCCGCTGCATGTGCGGCTCAAGGACGATCATCTGCAATACGCCATCACCTGGTTCGGGCTGGCGCTGGTGGTCGCAGGCGCCTTCGTGGCGTGGGTGGTCCAGCGCCGCCGGGCATGACCCGCGCGATTTGGCTTCCTTGTGAAGGCGGAAAACAGCCGATATGGTGCGGCTGGATCCGGCGTCGTGTCGGAAAATTTACCCATTATCGTCAAAGGCTTGCGGCAGACTTAAGCCTTTGGAGGATCGCTTGACGAACTACATTTCCACACGGGGCGAAGCCCCCCGGCTTGGCTTCTGTGACGTGATGCTGACCGGGCTTGCCCGCGACGGCGGATTGTATGTGCCGGAGGTCTGGCCGCAGCTCAGTGCCGAGACCATCGCGGGATTTTTCGGCCGTCCCTATTGGGAAGTCGCGGTCGAGGTGATCCGCCCGTTTGTCGCGGACGAGATTTCCGAAGCCGATCTCGGACGCATGGCGATCGAGGCTTACGCGACCTTCCGCCATCCCGCCGTGGTGCCGCTGAACCAGATCGCGCCGGATCGCTTTGTGCTGGAGCTGTTCCATGGCCCGACACTGGCGTTCAAGGACGTGGCGATGCAGTTGTTGTCGCGGCTGATGGATCATGTGCTGGCCAGGCGGGGCCAGCGTACCACCATCGTTGTCGCGACCTCGGGCGATACCGGCGGCGCGGCGGTGGATGCGTTCGCGGGCCGCGACAATGCCGATCTGATTGTGCTGTTTCCGAACGGGCGTATCTCCGACGTGCAGCGGCGGATGATGACCACCAGCGGCGCGGGCAATGTCCATGCGCTCGCGATCGAAGGCACGTTCGACGATTGCCAGGGCATCGTGAAAGGCCTGTTCAACCATCACACGTTCCGCGACTCGGTTTCCCTGTCGGGTGTCAACTCGATCAACTGGGCGCGCATCGTCGCGCAGGTGGTCTATTATTTCACCTCCGCTGTTGCACTCGGCGCGCCTGCGCGTGAAGTCGACTTCACCGTGCCCACCGGCAACTTCGGTGACATCTTCGCGGGCTATGTGGCCAAGCGCATGGGATTGCCGGTGCGCCGACTGCGCATCGCGGCGAATGTGAATGACATCCTGGCGCGCACGCTGAAGACCGGCATCTATGAGGTGAAGCAGGTTCACGCCACCACCTCGCCCTCGATGGACATCCAGATCTCGTCCAATTTCGAGCGGCTGTTGTTTGAAGCCACTGGCCGCGACAGCGCCGTGATCCGCTCGCTGATGGGATCGCTGGCGCAGTCGGGCCGTTTCGTTCTCAGTGACGCCGTGCTCAAGCGCGTCCGCGAGGACTTCGATGCGGGCCGCGCCGATGAGACGGAAACCAGTGCGGCGATCCGCGCGGCTTGGCGCGAGGCGGGCGAGCTGGTCGATCCGCATACCGCGGTGGCGCTCGCGGTGGCCGATCAGGACAAGCCGGTGTCGACCGTTCCGAACATTGTGCTGTCGACGGCGCATGCGGCGAAATTTCCCGATGCTGTCGAAGATGCCTGCGGCGTGCGTCCGCAGCTTCCGGCCTGGCTCGACGGGTTGATGACAAAGTCGGAACACATCAAGGTCATGAAGAATGACCAGGCTGAGGTTGAGCGGTTCATTCTCTCGGTGAGCCGTGCCGCAAAGCAGGGAATTACCTGATGGGCGTTGAAATTACCAAGCTGCCATCCGGACTGACCGTCATCACCGACACGATGGCGCATCTGGAGACCGCCGCGCTCGGTGTATGGACGGGTGTCGGCGGCCGCGACGAAAAGCCGGATCAGCACGGCATGTCGCATCTGCTCGAACACATGGCCTTCAAGGGCACCACGCGGCGCTCGGCGCAACAGATCGCGGAAGAAATCGAGGCGGTCGGCGGCGACCTCAACGCCGCCACCAGCAACGAGACCACGGCCTATTATGCCCGTGTGCTCAAGGCTGACGTCGCGCTCGGGCTGGATGTCCTCTCGGATATTCTCGCCAATCCGTCCTTCGATGCGGAAGAACTGGAGCGTGAGAAAAGCGTGATCGAGCAGGAAATCGGCGCGGCGCAGGACACGCCGGACGATGTGGTGTTCGAGCATCTCAACGAACTGTGTTACCCGGACCAGCCGCTCGGCCGCTCGCTGCTCGGCACGCCGCAAACGCTTGCGAGCTTCAGCCGCGATAACCTCTACGACTATCTGTCGACGCATTATCACGGCCCCGACATGGTGGTGGCTGCGGCGGGTGCAGTCGACCACAAGCAGGTCGTTGCCGAAGCCGAGCAGCGTTTTGGAAATTTCGCCGGTACGCCCGCTCCGAAGCCCGCGCCGGCAATGTTCGGCAAGGGCGGCTCCCGCGTCATTCATCGCGATCTTGAACAGGCGCACCTGACTTTGGCGCTGGAAGGCCTGCCGCAATCGGACCTGTCGCTGTTCAGCTTGCAGGTGTTCTCCAACATTCTCGGCGGCGGCATGTCATCGCGGCTGTTTCAGGAAGTGCGCGAGAAGCGTGGACTTTGCTATTCGATCTACACCTTCCACGCGGCGTTTTCCGACACCGGTTTCTTCGGTCTTTACACCGGCACCGATCCGGCCGATGCGCCGGAGATGATGGAGGTCATCGTCGACGAGATGAACAACGCCGTGGAGACGTTGACTGAGCAGGAAATCGCCCGGTCCAAGGCGCAGATGAAAGCCGGCCTTCTGATGGGGCTGGAAAGCTGCAGCACGCGGGCCGAGCAGATGGCGCGGCACATCCTCGCCTATGGCCGACCGCTCACGGTGGACGAACTGGTGGCGCGGATCGAAGCGGTCAGCGTCGAATCGACGCGCAATGCCGCGCGCGGCCTTCTGACCCGCAGCCGTCCGGCTGTGGTTGCGCTCGGCGAGGGGCGGGGGCTCGATACCGCGGTGGGCCATGCCGAAGGCCTGGCGCGCCCGCCGGCCAAGGCGCTGCTGCATTGATGCTGCGCTGGCCGTGACGGCGTGACCGGCGATCCTGCAAACAACCTCAAGCGTTCGCGGGTTGCGCGCGGCCTCTTTCTTGGTCTGGGCTTTGTCTTTGTCGCGCTCGGCTTTGTCGGTGCGTTCCTGCCGGTGTTGCCGACAACGCCGTTCCTCATTCTGGCGGCGGCCTGCTTTGCGCGCTCGTCCACGCGGTTTGAAAACTGGCTGCTGAATCATCCCCGCTTCGGGCCGCTGCTGAAGGACTGGCGTGCGCGGGGCGCCATTCCACGCAAGGCAAAGCTCGCAGCGCTGGCGGGCATGATTTTCGGCTTCACGATTTTCCAGGTTGCCGGCCGTCCCGGCCTGCCGCTCACGCTGGCGGTCGCCGCGCTGATGCTGGCCGGCCTTGTCTACGTGGTCTCGCGGCCGTCATAGAACAGCCGGCGCGGCAGGCGCATCCGGCGGCGGATTGTGCTAGAAAGGTAGCGGGTGCATCCTTGTACGCATCCTGGCGCCCACGATGGGAGAGGTCCGGCATGGCCCTGTTTCGCTTGCCTTCGACGACAGCGCCTCCATTGGCCCCGCGCGGCCGCGGCTTGCTGCTGCGGGCGCCGCAGATGACCGATTACCCGCAGTGGAGCGAACTGCGCGGTCTGAGCCGCTCCTTTCTGACGCCATGGGAGCCGATCTGGCCGTCGGACGATCTGACCCGCTCCGGCTTTCGCCGCCGCCTGCGGCGCTATGCGGAGGATATCGGCGAGGACAGGGCCTATCCGTTCCTCGTCTTTCGCGAGGACAACGGTACGCTGCTGGGCGGTGTGACGCTGGCCAATGTCCGGCGCGGCATCGTGCAGGCCGGGACCCTCGGTTACTGGGTGGGGCAGCCTCATGCGGGCAAGGGCATCATGACCGCGGCGCTCCGGGTGCTGCTGCCAACCCTGTTCGGCGAACTCAACCTTCACCGCATCGAGGCCGCCTGCATTCCCACCAACCAGTCGTCGATCCGGGTGCTGGAAAAATGCGGCTTCGCCCGCGAGGGTCTCGCGCGGCGTTACCTCTGCATCAACGGCGTCTGGCAGGACCACTGCCTGTATGGCCTGCTGGATGAGGATTTTCGCGGTTAACCAGCCCTCGGCACGGGCCGTCCGCGCCTTTGGTTCGCCGTGTTTGGCCTGCTATAAGGCCACCTCGGTTCCGATTTGTTCAACCTGGAAGCAATGATGGCGGGTGGCAGGCGTTTGAAGCGCGCAGCAATGGCTGCGCTGGCCGTGGCGGCGGGTGCGGCGCTGTCGGGCTGTGGCGGCGGCAGCATGTTCGGAGGCTCGTCCGGCAGTTCTTCGACCGGCTCCTCCATCGGCAGCCGGTTCAGCCAGTTGTTCGGCTCCAACTCGCAGGAAGCCAGCACGTCGTCCGGCCCCTCGACGCAGGCAACGCAGAACAGCGAACTGACCTGCCCCAGCGTCTCGATCCGTTTCGGCGCATCGACACTGTCGGTCGGGCTGCCCGGCAAACCCGCTTCGGGCAGTGACCTGCGCTATCAGGGCAACATCACGCGTACGGCGCGCGACTGCAACCTGCAGAATGGGCAGGTCACGGCGCGGATCGGTGTCATGGGCCGGATCATCGCGGGGCCCGCGGGTGCGCCGCCGACCGTGGAGGTGCCGATGCGCGTCGCGGTGGTTCAGGATGGCGCGCCGGAAAAGGTCATCACGACCAAGGCGGTTCGCACGACCGTGACCATGGAAAGCGAAAACACCGAGTTCAGCCTTGTCGCCGAGGACATCACCTATCCCGCGCCGACGGAAGCCGCCAACGACAAGTATATCTTCTACGTCGGCTTCGACCCGGCGGCGCTGAAGCCGGAGCCTGCGGGCCGCAAGCGCCGGAAGTAGCGTTCGGTCTCAATCCGGGAACAAAAAAAGCCGGCCTCGCATCGACGAGGCCGGCTTTTGTTTGAACGTGATGTCGTCAGTTCAGCTTGCTGCGAACGTCCTGAATGCCCTTGGCGACCAGATCGTTGGCAACCGCGCCCTTGACCGATGTCGTCATGATCGACGACGCCGCGCTGACCGCGGCTTCGGCGGCAGCCGCGCGGACATCGGCAATCGCCTGGCTCTCGGCCTGGGCGATCTTGCTTTCAGCGGTCTTGGTGCGGCGGGCAACGAAGTCTTCCATCTTCGCCTTGGCTTCGGCGGCGATGCGCTCGGCATCGGCCTTGGCGCTGGCGACGATGTCCTGGGCTTCGCGCTCGGCGCTGGCGCGGCGGGCACGATACTCAGCGACCAGCTTGGTGGCCTCTTCCTTCAGACGGCGGGCGTCCTCGAGTTCCTTCTTGATCCGGTCGCGGCGATGATCGAGCGCCTGCAGGATCGTGCGGTGAACGCCGAAATAGCCGAACACACCCATCAGAATGAGAAATGCGACGGCGACCCAAAATTCTGCCTGGAACATCGTCGTTATCCCTTCAAGGACGTATCGACGGCGCTTTCGACAGTCTTGCTGTCGGGCGCGACGCCGGTGAGGCGCTGAACGATCGCGGTTGCCGCGTCCGATGCGATCGAGCGGACATTGCCCATCGCGGCGGTGCGCGTTGAGGCAATGGTCTTCTCGGCATCGGCCAGCTTGGCCGCGAGCGTGGCCTCCAGCGCCTTGCGGTCGCTTTCAGCCTGCGCGTTCAGCTTGTCGCGAGTCTCGGACCCGATGGCCTGAGCCCGCGCACGCGCATCGGCGAGCTCGGTTTCATAAGCCTTCAGAGCCTGATCGGACTCGTCCTTCAGCTTCTGCGCTTCGGCAAGATCGTTTTCGATCACGCCTTCGCGGTTCGAGATGATGCCGCCGACGCGCGGAAGCGCGAACTTCGACACGATGAAGTAAAGCAACGCAAAGGCAATCGCGAACGACACCAACTGAGAGGCAAACGTCTCCTTCTGGAAAGGCGGAAAACCCGCCTTGCCATGGCCGTCTGCTTCGGTGTGGGCGGTCGTGCCCTTTGCAGTGCCCTGACCCGTCGCCATGAGCGTCTCCTGTTGGCGTCAGCCGCGGCTCTAATGAGCCTGCGGCAAACGCATCATCCGGTCTGACTTAGACGGCGAACAGCAGCAGCAGCGCGATCAGCAGCGAGAAGATGCCGAGCGCTTCGGTCACGGCGAAGCCGAAGATCAGGTTGGCGAACTGGCCCTGCGAGGCCGACGGATTGCGCAGCGCGCCGTTCAGGAACTGGCTGAAGATCATGCCGACGCCGACGCCTGCGCCGCCCATGCCGAGGCAAGCGATACCTGCGCCGATGTACTTTGCTGCAACTGGATCCATGGTGAAACTCCTTCTGGGGGTGTTGGTGTTGGTGGATTCTAGGAAAATCCGGACAGTGTCCGAGGTCAGTGTCCGGGATGAAGTGCGTCGTTCAGGTAGATGCAGGTCAGGATCGTGAAGACATAGGCCTGCAGGAAAGCCACGAGAATTTCGAGGCCGGTCAGCGCGGTGGTCATTGCCAGCGGCAAGATCGAGCCGAGAACGCCCACGGCGCCGAGCGCGCTCAACGACGTCACGAAGCCGGCGAACACCTTGAGGGTGATGTGACCGGCCAGCATGTTCGCGAACAGACGCACCGAGTGGGACACCGGCCGCGACAGGAACGAGATCACCTCGATCACCATGATCAGCGGCAGGATGTAGAGCGGAATGCCCGAGGGCACGAAAAGTTTGAAGAACTTGAAGCCGTTCTTGTAGAGGCCATAGAGCAGAACGGTCAGGAACACCATCAGCGCGAGCGCCAGCGTGACGATCAGATGGCTGGTGACGGTGAAGGTGTAGGGAATGATGCCGATCATGTTCGCGGTCAGGATGAACATGAACAGGGAGAACACGAACGGGAAGAACTTCATGCCTTCGTCGCCGACGCTTTCCCGCAGCGTATTCCCGACGAATTCGTAGGACAATTCCGCGAGTGACTGGAAGCGGCCGGGGATCAGGCTGCGCGCCGCGCTGCCGCCGATCATCAGCAGCGAAACCACTGCGACCGCGCCGAACATGTAGGCGGAGGAGTTGGTGAAAGCGATCTCCTGACCACCGATGTGGCCCAGCGAGAAGATCTTGTGGATCTCAAATTGATGGATCGGATCGGCCATCCACGTTCGTCTTTCATCTTTGCCGGCGGCGCCGGACAGTCACATCCGCCAGCGAACTGGCTTGAAATTCCAGGCGATTCCCAAGACCGGTCGCAGGTTCGTCAGGAGCGGTCGGACGCGTCGCGGTTTGCGACGCCGGCTGCCCGCATCACGTTGATCACGCCGGCGGTGAAGCCGAGCAGAAAAAACACGATCAGACCCCACGGGGACGTCGAAAACAGACGGTCGATGCCCCAGCCGATGACCGCTCCGACAAGGACACCTGCGATCAACTCGGAGGAGAGGCGAAACCCGCGCGCCATCGCTGATGCGTTGGCGGAGGCTGCCCCGCTTCCTGACTGATCTGTCTGGTTCTTGCGGTTATTCCGGAATGTGGAAAGCCGCTGATTCAGACGTGCGAGCCTTGCGGAGAGCGCAGTTTCGTCGGCCGACGGTTTGTCTCGTCCGTTGTCGCCGCGGCCCTTGTCGTGTGCGCCTACCATCTTGTCGACACCCACGCCCCGCCGCGCGATTTGAGAGAAAAACGCCCCGCAACCCACCAAAACCGCGCGGACCATACTGACGGCCCATCGTCAAGTCAAGATTGCGCGGTTGACAAGTATCGCTTTGAAAGTACTTGCGAAATCCGGGAAAAAATCGAGCCGCTGCGCGCACTCGCCGCACTGCGATAAACAGGACACAGAATGCCGTGCCCGCGGGGTGCCGTCTTGCTCGATTGTGATATGACCGAAGCGACCTGAAATCGTGCAGCCGGAGGACCCATGTCGCGCCAGATCGACTACTATTTTTCGCTTCAGTCGCCATGGGCTTACATTGGGCACGCGCTGTTTGAGGATCTTGCCGCCACGCACCGGCTCAAGGTCAGTTACAAGCCGGTTCTGCTGACCGACGTGTTTTCCGAGACCGGTGGTTTGCCGCTGGCGAAGCGCCATCCGGCGCGGCAGCGTTACCGGATGATGGAGCTGCAGCGCTGGCGCGAGAAGCGGGGTCTCGCCTTCAACCTGAAGCCGGCGTTTTTTCCCGGCGATCCGCGGCTTGCCGACGGGGTTGCGGTTGCCGCGGTCGCCGCGGGATTGAATCCGGAGCCATTCATGCGCCGCGCCTTCGCGGGCCTGTGGGAACAGCAACTCGATCTTGCCGACCCGGCGACCGTGACCCGGCTCGCCGATGAGGCAGGGCTGCCGGGCGCGAAACTGGTTGCGCAGGCGGCCTCGAGCGGGATTGCTGCGGCTTACGAGCAGAATCGTCAGGACGCGATCGCCGCCGGCGTGTTCGGTTCGCCGTGCTGGGTGCTCGATGGCGAGGTTTTCTGGGGGCAGGACCGGATCGAATTGCTGGCCGATGCGTTGAAATCCGGCCGCAAGGCCTACACATCGCAGGTGTAGGACGACAAAGTGTAGGACGACAGCACGGCGATTGCAGGGAGGCCGGTCCATGCGTTTCCACTCAGACAGGATCGCTCTGGCGATTGCCGCAACGGCCGTGATGATGTCAGCTCATGGAGCCGGTGCGCAGGCTGCCCCGGACACCGAGAATGGCCGCTATACCCTGTCGCCGGTGACCGACGGTTTCCTGCGGCTCAACACCCGTAATGGCGAAGTCTCGATCTGCACCAACAAGAGCGGCTGGACCTGCCGGCTGGTGCCGGATGAGCGCGCCGCGCTCGATACCGAGATCGGCCGGCTGCAGAGTGACAACAAGCAGTTGCGCGACCAGCTTGCCCGGCGGGACTTGGGCAAGGACTCGGGCAAGACCGATACGCCCGTGGCGAAGGGCGATACGGACAAGAGCGCGCAGGCAGCGCCGGATGGCAAGGACAGGAATCTCGAACTGCAGTTGTCGCCCGAACATGAAAAGCTGCTGGCGCTGATCGAGCGGGTCTGGGAGCGGCTGATCGACATGGCCAACCGCATGCAGAAGAAACTGTCTGAGAAAATCTGAGGCTTCAATTGGTACGGGGAAGCCTGATCCTCATCCTGAGGAGCGCGCTTTAGCGCGCGTCTCGAAGGATGAGCGAACCATGGCGTCAACAGCAGTACGTCTCATGGTTCGAGACGGCGCGGCAGACGCGCCCCCTCGGCATCAGGGCCGCATAAAAAGACGGCCGCGGAGCGATCCGCGGCCGTTTTCTGCAAGGAGAGTCAGGCGGGCAAGGCCGCCAGACGCCCGATCGTTACTTGGTGATATCGACGTCCTTGGTTTCCGGCAGGAAGAAGAAGCCGATCACCACGGTAATCAAGGCGAATATCACCGGATACCAGAGACCCGCGTAAATATCGCCGGTCGATGCCACGATCGCGAACGAGGTCGCCGGCAACAGACCGCCGAACCAGCCGTTGCCGATGTGGTAGGGCAGCGACATCGAGGTGTAGCGGATTCTGGTCGGGAACAGTTCGACCAGCATCGCCGCGATCGGGCCGTACACCATCGTCACGAAGATCACCAGGATGAACAGCAGTCCAATGATCGCCGCCACCTGCGGTTTGAAGATGTCCAAGGGGTGCGTCATCTTCACAAGCGTCGGGTTGGCGCCCCGCTTCGGATAGCCTGCGGCCTGCAGGGCAGCGGTTGCGGCTGCGTTCGAGTCCGCGGGCTTGGTGTAAGGCACTTCGGTGCCATTGATCGAGATTTTCACCGGCGAGCCGGCGGGACCGGCAACGGTGTCATACTTGACCGAGGACTTCGCAAGGAAGTCGCGGGCCAGGTCGCAAGGCGCCGAGAACACGCGGGTGCCGACCGGGTTGAACAGGTCGCCGCAGCCCTTCGGGTCCGCGATCACCGACACCTTCACCGTTTCGATGGCCTTTTCCAGCGCCGGGTTGGCGTTGGTCGAGATCATGCGGAAGATCGGGAAGAAGGTGAGAGCCGCGATCAGGCAGCCCGCGAGGATAATCGGCTTGCGGCCGATCTTGTCCGACAGCGCGCCGAACACGATGAAGAAGCCGGTGCCGAGCAGCAGCGACCATGCGATCAGCAGGTTCGCGGTGTAGCCGTCGACCTGCAGAATCGATTGCAGGAAGAACAGCGCATAGAACTGGCCCGTGTACCAGACTACGCCCTGACCCATCACGCCGCCGAGCAGCGCGATCAGCACGAGCTTGGCGTTGGCCCAGTTGCCGAAGGATTCGGTTAGCGGTGCCTTTGAGGCTTTGCCCTCTTCCTTCATCTTCTGGAAGACCGGCGATTCATTCAGCTTGAGACGGATGATCACGGACACGCCGAGCAGTACGACCGAGAGCAAGAACGGAATGCGCCAGCCCCAGGCCGCGAATTCCGCTTCACCGAGAACCGTGCGGGTGAAGAGAATGACCAGAAGCGACAGAAACAGGCCCAGCGTTGCAGTCGTCTGAATGAACGACGTGTAGTAGCCGCGCTTGCCAGGAGGCGAATGCTCCGCGACGTAGGTCGCCGCACCGCCGTACTCACCGCCGAGCGCAAGACCTTGCAACAGCCGCAGGCCGATCAGGATGATCGGAGCCGCGATGCCGATGGTGGCCGCGTTCGGAAGCAGGCCGACGATGAAGGTCGACAGGCCCATGATGAGGATGGTGACGAGGAAGGTGTACTTGCGGCCCACGAGATCGCCGACACGGCCGAACACGATGGCGCCGAACGGGCGAACCAGGAAGCCCGCGGCGAAGGCCAGCAGCGCGAAGATGTCACGGGTGGCGGGCGGGTAGGCGCTGAAGAACTGCGCGCCGATGATCGCGGCCAACGAGCCGTAGAGATAGAAATCGTACCACTCGAAGACGGTGCCGAGCGAGGAGGCGAGAATGACGAAGCGTTCGTCCTTCGTCATGCCGCCCGCGCGTGGCGCGGTTGTAGTCACGGTAGCCATTTGGATGCTTCCCATAAATGTGTTGCTGATGAATCGCTTCTGTGCGCCGATCTTTCGCCGGCTCAAACGCATTAGAAGTTCGTAATGAAGGTAACATCGGCGTGAAACTTCGCCCTATAAGACTTTCGACCGAACGAACAGCAAAGGACGAGGCGCCTTCGCAGTGCACAATCGGCGCGTTAAGCACATGCATGGCTTTTGGTTTCAGACCATGACTTGCAAGACTAAACATGACGGTAAACACTGGAATTCAATGAGCCTCGGGCTCTTTCAGCCTTCGCTAGCGGGATCAATGACCATCGCTGCCAGTACCCACCTTGTCGTCGCTGACGACCATCCGCTCTTTCGCGATGCCCTGAGGCAAGCCGTCGCGTCTGTTGTTGCTACGGCTCAAGTCGATGAGGCGGGATCGTTCGAGGAGTTGACCGATCTGCTCGAGCGCGAGTCCGATGTCGATCTGATCCTGCTCGACCTGGCGATGCCTGGAATCAGCGGATTTTCCGGGCTGATCTATCTGCGGGCGCAGTTCCCGGCCATTCCGGTGGTGATCGTGTCGGCCAGCGACGATGCCGGAACCATCCGCCGCTCGATGGATTTCGGGGCGTCGGGATTCATTCCGAAGCGGTTCGGCGTCGAAACGCTGCGTGAAGCCATCGGCAAGGTGATGAATGGCGATGTCTGGGTGCCCGCCGACGTCGATCTGTCCGCGGCGGCCGATCCCGATATGACCAAACTGCGCGACCGCCTCGTCACGCTGACGCCGCAGCAGGTCCGGGTGCTGATGATGCTGTCCGAAGGTCTGCTCAACAAACAGATCGCCTATGAACTCGGCGTCTCGGAAGCGACCATCAAGGCACATGTCTCCGCGATTCTGCAGAAGCTCGGCGTCGAAAGCCGCACGCAGGCGGTGATTGCCGCCGCGAGGATCGCCGGCGGCGAATGGAAACAGGCCGATCCGGCGAAGTAACGGCCTTATCTGACATGGCCGTGTTTCAATAAGCCAATCGAGAAGCGGAAAATCATGATTGAGGCGGTGATCTGGGATTTTGGCGGTGTGCTTACCACGTCGCCATTCGAGGCTTTCGCACGGTTCGAGAAGGAGCGCGGGCTTCCTGCGGACATTATCCGGCGGACCAATGCCGCCAATCACTTCGAGAACGCCTGGGCGAAGTTCGAGCGCGCCGAAGTGGACCTTGCCACTTTCGACACTCTGTTCGCGGCGGAGTCCCTGGCGCTGGGCGCGGAGGTGCGTGGCCGCGATGTGGTGCCGCTGCTGTCGGGCGATCCGCGCCCGGAGATGGTCGAGGCGCTGCGGCGGATCAAGCAGCGGTTCAAGACCGGCTGCATCACCAACAATCTGCCCGCCAATGCCATCGGCAGTTCCGGCGGACGCGCGCTCTACGTCGCCGAGACGATGGCGTTGTTTGACCATGTGATCGAGTCGGCGAAAATCGGCCTGCGCAAGCCCGATCCGCGCATCTATCGGATGATGACAGAGGCGCTGGGCGTGGATCCGAAGAATTGCGTTTATCTCGATGACCTCGGCGTCAACCTGAAGCCGGCCCGCGAGATGGGCATGATCACCATCAAGGTGATTGACGCGCCGCAGGCGATCCGCGACCTGGAAGCCGCGACCGGGCTGGTGCTGGGCGATCTAATTCGCGCCTGAGTTCATTCCGCGGCCACCGTCTGCTGTGCGCGCCATTGCGCGAGCAGCGCGCGCAGCGCCGCCGGTTTCACCGGCTTGTTGAGCACGACAATTCCGTCTTCGCGCGCAGCATCGCGGACATGCGGGCTGCGGTCCGCCGTGATCAGGATCGCGGGAATGCCATCGCCGAAACGCTGGCGGATGTCGCGGATCGCGGCGATGCCTGTGCCACGGTCGAGATGATAGTCGACCAGAAGCCCCGTCACACGCTCATCGGTCGCGGCGATGGCTTCGGCCGCCGCCGCCGGATCGGTGACCGCGATCACCTTGGCATCCCATCCCGTCAGCAGCGTCTTCATGCCGTCGAGAATCGCGCGGTCGTTTTCGATGCAGACGATCAGCGTGCCGCTCATCGGCGTCTTCGATGAAATGCTGGCGCCGGCCAGCGCGCCGGTTTGCGTCACGGTCTTGGCGATAGGCATGGTCACCGCGAAGCGCGAACCGCCGCTGCGGTTGGACTCCACCGCGATGCTGTGATTGAGGACGCGGGCGAGACGCTCCACAATCGACAGGCCGAGGCCGAGGCCGCGCGCGATGCGCGCGCCCTGATCCAGCCGATGAAATTCCTTGAAAATCTCCGCCCGCTTCTGCGCCGGAATGCCCAGCCCCGTGTCGTAGATTCCGATCTCCAGCGATTGGCCCCGGCGCCGGCAGCCGACCAGCACGCGGCCTTTCGGGGTGTACTTGATGGCGTTTGAGATCAGATTCTGCAGCAGGCGGCGTAGCAGGGCGCGATCGGATGAGACCGGCAGCGAACAGGGCACAAAGGTGAGCTCGAGCTTGCGCGCCTTGGCGATGGGTGCGAACTCCACTTCGAGCGAGCGCATCAGGTCGCTCATCCGGAAACTGGAGATCGACGGCGTCATCGCGCCCGAATCCAGCCGCGAAATATCGAGCAGCGCGCCGAGAATTTCCTCGATGGCTTCCAGCGAGTCGTCGATATTGCCGACAAGACGGGCATCCTCGCCGCCGCTCTGCCGTTCAACAAGGCTTGTGACATAGAGCCGTGCAGCGTTCAGCGGCTGCAGGATGTCATGGCTGGCGGCCGCCAGAAACCGTGTCTTGGAGATGTTGGCTTCTTCTGCGGTGCTCTTGGCCGTCGCCAGTTCGCTGTTGAGGCGGGTTAACTGTTCTGTGCGTTCGCGAACGCGCTTTTCCAGCGTGGCGTTGGCGCGTTCCAGCGCCTCCGCCGCTTCAAAGCTCGGCGTGATGTCGGAGAATGTGATCACCAGCGCGCCGCCCGGCATGCGGTTGGCGCGAACCTCGACCACCATGTTGCGGTCAGCCAGCCGTTCCAGATAGGGCTCGCCCTCGGTGGTGTAGGCGGCGAGCCGTCGTTGCAGCGCGGCGGGGTCGGCTGGTGCATCCAGTTGCCCGTTGCTGCCGATGAATTCCAGAATCTCGACCAGCGGAATCCCGATCTGCGAATACTGCGCGGGCAGGTCGAGAATCTCGCCGAACTGCTGGTTCGAGGTGATGAGCTGAAGCTCGGGATTGAACACCGCGATGCCCTGCCGCACGTGATTGAGCGCGGTTTGCAGCATCTCACGGTTGAAATGCAGTGCGGTGTGCGCATCGTCGAGCAGTTTCAGCGCGGCCTTCGCCGAGACAGCGCGCTTGCGCAACAGGAGCGACAGCACGAGCCGCGAGGATGCCGCGCCGATGGATGATGCGATCAGATGTTCGGCGTGGCGAAGCAGACGGAAATCCGCAGGGGCAGCGCGGTCGATATTGATGTTGTGGGACGCGGCAAAGGTTTCAAACGATTGCTGCGCGCGTTCCGGGCCGAGATACTGCGCGACCGTACCGAGCAGGTCCTGCACCGTGACCGTGGTGCGCCAGCGCCGGAAGTTCGGTGCGATCGGCGCCAGTTCGTTGGGCACGAACAGATCGGCCTGCACGCGCTCGATCGAGGTCGGCTGGCGCAACAGCGACAGCACGACATAGGTCAGAAGATTCAGCGACAGGCTCCAGAGCACGCCATGGATCAGCGGGGCCATTTCGGTGCCGAGCAGGGCGCGGGGCCGCAGCGCGCCGATGCCGAACGGTCCTTCACTGAGCCAGATCACGCCGCGCGGATCGAGGTCGATGAAGCTCGGCAGAAACAGCGTATAGGCCCACACCGCGAAGCCGATCAGCATGCCGCCCATGGCGCCGCGCGCGGTAGCGCGCCGCCAGAACAGGCCGCCGAAGAAAGCCGGCGCGAGTTGCGCCACGGCGGCGAACGACAGCAGGCCGATGGCGGCGAGCTGTGCGGTTCCGAGCGCGTGATAATAGAGATAAGCCATCGCCATGATGACGAAGATCGCGACGCGCCGGACTTTCAGCAGAAAGCCGCCGAAGTTTGCCTTGCCGGCTTGCGCAGCGGGCCGGCGCTTCAACACCAGCGGCACCACGATGTCATTCGACACCATGATGGCAAGCGCAACGCACTCCACGATCACCATGGCGGTCGCGGCCGACAGGCCGCCGATGAACACGATCACACTGAGCGTTGTTGCCTTGGCATGGAGCGGCAGCGCCAGAACGTACATGTCGCTGTCGGAAGCGCCGAACGGGAACGTCACAAGACCGGCGATGGCGATGGGAATCACGAACAGGTTGATGGCGACGAGATACAGAGGAAACAGCCAGCGGGCGCGGCGCACCTCGGCTTCCGTCGAGTTCTCGACCACGCTGACGTGGAATTGTCGCGGCAGCAGCATGATCGCCAGGAAGGACAGCAATGTCATGGCGAGAAAGTTGCCGATCGACGGCGTGGCCTCGATGGCGCGGACGGCTTCCGGCGTCTTCATCGCGCGCTCCATCAGGTCCGATGGGCCGAACATGATGAAGGTCACGAATACACCGGCGGCGAGAAAGGCGATGAGCTTGACCAGCGATTCGGTCGCGACCGCGAGCATCAGGCCGTGCTGATGTTCGGTGGCGTCGGTCTGGCGTGTTCCGAATAGCACCGCGAAGGCGGCCAGCGTAACGGTCACGATGAAGGCGATATCGCCGATATAGGGAATGCTGGAGACATCCTGATCCTGGTTGAGGATTGTTTCCAGCGATGACGCGACGGCCTTGAGCTGCAGCGCGATGTAAGGCACCGAACCGATGATGGCGATGCCGGCGGCGGTGGCCGCGACCGCCTGGCTCTTGCCGTAGCGCGCCGCGATGAAGTCCGCGATCGAGGTGATGTTCTGCGATTTGGCAAGTTGGATCACGCGCATCAGCAGCGGCGTGCAGAACGCGATCATCACGATGGGGCCGACATAGATCGCGAGAAATTCAACGCTGGTGCGTGTCGCAAGGCCGACCGAGCCGAAGAAGGTCCAGGAGGTGCAGTAGATCGCCAGCGACAGGGGATAGATCATGGTGCCGAGGCGGCCGCGCTGAACCTGTGTCAGCCGTTCGCCATAGCTCGCGACGACGAACAGAAAGCCGATGTAGCCGAAGGCGGCTGCGATCACGCCCCAGTCATGCAGCATCGAAGTGGGTCCTGACGTTGCCGCGCCGCCGGGCGTTTCCCTTGAGGATCATTCTTTCTGACCGATGACCAGTTCGCGGAGCCGGCTCCGCCATTGCGGACCTTATCCCGCTCCGGCTTGTTGCGCATCCGGAGGGATGTGCGTCTGGCGAACGAACGGCTTGGCAGACCCAGCGAATCAGCGTATACACGCATAAGTTGCAGTATGGATGTGACGCACGAAGGAGCTGCCCAATGGGCGAGATGCTGCCTTTCATCCTCCGGAACGCGCCTGTGGTGGTCGTCGATGACGATCCTTCCGTCCGCGACGCCTTGCTCCTGCTGTTGCGGATTGACGGGTTCGAGGCGGCGGCGTTCGGCGACGGGGAATCCTTCTTCGAGTCCCTGACGTCATCAACACCATCCTGCGTGATTCTCGACCTCCAGCTTCCGGGACGTTCCGGCCTCGCCGTGCTGAAGCAACTGGCCGACATGCGGTTTGCTCCGCCGGTGTTCGTCATCTCCGGCCAATCCGATATTCCGATGGCGGTCGAGGCCATGAAGCTCGGCGCGATCGACTTTCTGGAAAAGCCGTTCTCGGCGGGCGCCATGATCGACCGGGTTCGCGACGCCGTTCGCACCTATTGCGGGACGCTGGCGGGGCGCATCGACGGCCTCGGCGATTTTCCGGGGATGATGCTGCTGACGCGGCGGGAGCGGGATGTGCTGGCGCTGGTGACCAATGGCGCGTCCAACAAGGAAGCAGGGCGAAAGCTCGGCATCAGTCCCCGCACGGTGGAGGTTCATCGCGCGCGGATCATGGACAAGCTCGGCGCGCGCAACGCCGCTGACCTGATGCGGATTGTGCTGTCGGGAGAATCGTCAACGGCACGCCGGACCGTCCAGGCGATGTAATGCGAACCGCGCCGTGAGCGGCCGGCCGCCGAATGCCTACTCGGCCGCGATCGGCTTGGCGTTCAGCGGCAGCTTCAACTGCTCCCAGACCTGAACCAGCGCCTCGGCGAGGGCGTCGATCAGCGCATCCTCGTGATAGGGGGAGGGTGTGATGCGAAGCCGCTCCGTGCCCTTCGGCACCGTCGGATAGTTGATCGGCTGGATATAGATGCCATGCTGTTCCAGCAGCAGATCGCAGGCCTTCTTGCAGCGCTCCGGATCGCCGACAAACAGCGGAACGATGTGGGTGTCGCTCGCCATCACCGGCAGGCCGGCGGCGGTGAGAATCGCCTTGAGCCGCGCGGCGCGGTCCTGATGGCGCTCGCGCTCCCAGTTCGATGACTTCAGGTGCTTGATCGCGGCGGTCGCGGCCGAGCAGATCGCGGGCGGAAGCGCGGTGGTGAAGATGAAGCCCGGCGCATAGGAGCGCACGGCATCGACCATTTTGGCGCTGCCGGCGATATAGCCGCCGAGGCAACCGAACGCTTTGGCCAGCGTGCCTTCGAGGATGTCGATCCGGTGCATGACGCCGTCGCGTTCGGCGATGCCGCCGCCGCGCGGGCCGTACATGCCGACGGCGTGGACCTCGTCGACATAGGTCATCGCGCCATACTTTTCGGCGAGATCGCAGATCTTCGCCAGCGGCGCGACATCGCCGTCCATCGAGTAGAGGCTTTCGCACACGATCAGGGTCGGGCGGCCCGCATGGGCGCGCAGCAGGTCTTCAAGATGCGCGACATCGTTGTGGCGGAACACGATATACTCGGTGCCCGACTGGCGGATGCCCTCGATCATCGAGTTGTGGTTCAGCGCGTCCGACAGGATCAGGCAGTTCGGGATCAGCTTGGCCAGCGTCGAGATGCCGGTCTGGTTGGACACATAGCCCGAGGTGAAAACCAGCGCGGCTTCCTTGCCATGCAGATCCGCGAGTTCCTGCTCAAGCTGGATCAGGGAGTGGTTGGTGCCGGCGATGTTGCGGGTGCCGCCGGCGCCGGTGCCGACACGGGTGGCGGTTTCGACCATCGCGCCGACCACCTTCGGATGCTGGCCCATGCCGAGATAGTCGTTGGAACACCAGATCACGACATTCTGCTGGCCTTTCGGCGCGTGCCAGACCGCATGCGGAAAGCGTCCTGCGATGCGCTCCAGATCGGCGAACACGCGGTAGCGCCGCTCGTCATGGAGGCGGTTGAGGGCGTCACCGAAGAACTTGTTGTAATCCATACCATTAACCCTGGATGGGGACCCGGATGACGGCAGCCGGCCCATAAGTTTTCGCAGGGTCTTCTGTCGCGTGCAGGGTCTTTTTAGAGCTTTTCCAGGTTTGCTGTCGAGGCCGTTTTCGCCGGTCTTCCATGCGGTTGGCGCGGAATTGACCTGAATCAACCAGCCCACCCGGCGCCGGTATCGCAGTCAGGCCGCGGAGAAACGCAGCACGCCGTCAGCGCCGACATTCGGCGTCAGGCGGCCATGGGCCAGCATGTGATTGACATGGGCTATCAGTTCGCCGGCGGCGAAGCCGGTCTGATGGGCGTCGAGCACATGCTTGTGGAACACGACGGGCACCAGTTGCGCCGATGTCTTCGCGGATGCGCGGCAGGCCTCGGCGATGAGCTGGCAGCGTTCCTCGTGATGATCCGCGAGCTGCTTGATGCGGGTTTTCACGCCGTAGAACGGCACGCCGTGGCCCGGCAGCACGAGAACGTCGTCCCGCAGCGTTTTTGAAAGTTCATCCAGCGAGGTCAGGTATTCGCCGAGCGAATTTGCCTCCGGTTCGACCGCCCAGACACTGACATTGGGCGAAATCTTGCTGAGGACCTGATCGGCCGAGAGGAAGATGTTGTCGGCTTCGCAATAGAGCATCACCTGATCGAGGGCGTGTCCGCCGCCGGTGATGACCTTGAAGGTGCGCGCGCCGATGGCGATCTCGTCGCCCTTCGACAGGCGCTGATAGGACGCGGGAAGAATCGAGACCCGGGTCAGATAGTCCTGCCCCTTGCCGAGCAGGGCTTCGGTGATTTCCTCGTCCATGCCGTGACGGCGGAAGAACAGGCGCTGCGCCAGTTTGCGCTCGGGCGAGCCGCGATGCTGATGATAGGCCGCCTGCAGATATTCGACCTGCGACATGTGCAGCTTGCAGCCGAAACGCTCGACGATCCAGCCGGCGAGGCCGACGTGATCGGGATGCGCATGGGTCACGATCAGCCGCGTGATCCTGAAACCCTTGAGCGGACCTTCAAACAGTGTGGTCCATGCGGCGATGGTGGCGTCGTTGCCGATGCCGGTGTCGATCATGGTCCAGCCGTCGCCGTCCGCGATCAGATAGATGTTCACATGGTTGAGACGGAACGGCAGCGTCAGGCGCACCCACATCAGGCCGGGCGCGATTTCAATCGCTTCATCCGGCTTCGGCGGCGTTTCGATCGGATAGCGCAGGCCATCCGGAGCTGCGGTGAGGGTGGCGGTCTTGGTGTGCATCGTCTCGCAATCGCAGTTGTTCAGGTCCGGCTTAACGCGGCAAATCCCGCCGCGCTAGTGTCTGGCCTTCCGAAACAACCTGTTTTGCGGGCTGCGCCGGCATGGTTGCCATGCAGGCAGCCATGCCCTTCCGTTTCAAACGGCCTCAGGACGCCGCGGCGCCGCTTGCTGAAACAGCCGCCGGGTTCGCCTCGCCATGCGCGGGCCCGCAATGAGCGTGATCGTCGTGTTTGGCGTCGTCGAGCTTCGACTTGATGCCGAGACGGTCGAGCAGGTTGGCATCGCGTTCGGTCTGCGGATTCCTGGTGGTCAGCAGCACGTCGCCGATGAAGATCGAGTTGGCGCCGGCAACGAAGCACAGCGCCTGCAATTCGTCGGTCATGTACTGGCGGCCCGCGGACAGGCGAACCACGCTGCGCGGCATCATGATGCGCGCGACGGCGACCATGCGCACCAGCGCGATCGGATCGGGACGCTCTGCGGTGTCGTTGACCGGCACGCCCTTGACCTCGTTCCACATGTTGATCGGCACGCTCTCCGGATGCTCCGGAAGGTTTGCCAGCAGGGCCAGCATGCCGAGTCGGTCATCGACCTGTTCGCCCATGCCGATGATGCCGCCGCAGCAGACCTTGAGACCGGCTTCGCGTGCATGCGCCAGCGTGTCGATGCGGTCCTGCATCGTGCGCGTGGTGATGATCTTGCCGTAGAACTCCGGCGAGGTGTCGACGTTGTGGTTGTAGAAATCGAGACCGGCGTCGTGCAGCCGCTGCGCCTGCTTGTCGGTCAGCATGCCGAGCGTCACGCAGGTCTCCATGCCGAGACCCTTCACCGCAGTGATCATCTCGCAGACCTTGTCGAGGTCCTTGTCCTTCGGGTTGCGCCAGGCAGCCGCCATGCAGAAGCGTTCCGCGCCGGCGTCGCGGGCGCGCTTCGCGGTCGCAACCACGTCGTCGTGCTCCATCAGCTTGGTCGCCTTGAGGCCGGTGTCGTACTTGGCGCTCTGCGAGCAGTAGCCGCAGTCCTCGGGGCAGCCGCCGGTCTTGATGCTGAGAAGGCTCGCGGTCTCGACATGGTTCGGATCGAAGTTGCGGCGGTGGATGCTCTGCGCCTGGAAGATCAGGTCCGCGAACGGAAGATCGTAGAGCGCCTGCGCTTGCGCGCGGGTCCAGTCGTTGCGCGGTTCGATCAGCGCATCGCGCCCGACCGAAACTCCGCCCTTCACATCCGACCCCGGCACTATGCTCATGCGCTGACCCCTTGGCAGTTTTGAGAGGCGCCGTTCACAAGCGCCGCTGTCTCTTGATGTCGTCGGGTAGAATGCGATGTCTGAACGGCACGCGCGTTTCCCGGATCGACACTAGCAAGGACCATGGAGGTTCAGAAGAGTCAATCTGCGCAAGGTTCGTCCTGCGGACCCGCAGGCTGAAAGTGCCGCAAAATCACGCTGTTCCCGCGCGTGCGGGCCCCGCATTTTCGGTATTGCGCGCGTCTTTAACGAATTGGGGCCCGGAGCAGAAAGCTCCGGACCCCAGACAGAACGCAGGTATGCCAGATGGCATAGCGCGTAGACGCAACTCGCGCGGTGTTACGCGGCCCGGATGTTGAGCAGGAAGGCGTCGACCTCGGCGCGAAGCGTGTCGGCCTCGCGGCGAAGTTCGTTCGATGCGTTCAGCACTTCGCCTGCGGCGGTGCCGGCCTCGCTTGAGGCGCGGCTGACGCCGACGATGTTGCTGGAGACTTCCGAGGTGCCGGTGGCGGCCTGCTGGATGTTGCGAGCGATTTCCTGTGTCGCCGCGCCCTGTTCCTCGACCGCCGCCGCGATCGCGGTGGTGACCTCGTTGATCTCGGTGATGGTGGCGCCGATGTTGCGGATCGCGCCGACTGCCGAGGAGGTGACGGTCTGCATGTTGGCGATCTGCGCGCGGATTTCGTCGGTCGCCTTCGCGGTCTGCTCGGCGAGACCCTTGACCTCCGATGCGACCACGGCGAAGCCGCGGCCTGCTTCGCCTGCGCGCGCGGCCTCGATGGTGGCGTTGAGCGCAAGCAGGTTGGTCTGCGATGCGATTTCCTGAATCAGGTCGACCACGCTGCTGATGCGGCTGGCGTTCTCGGCAAGGCCCTGCATGGTGGCGTCGGTCTTGCCGGCTTCGCTGACCGCGTTGGCGGCGATCCTGGTCGAGTTGCTGACCTGGCGGCTGATCTCCTGGATCGACGAGGACAGTTCTTCCGTGCCGGACGAGACGGTCTGCACGTTGACCGAGGTTTCCTCGGCGGCCGATGCGACGGTGTTGACCAGAGCGCTGGAATGCTCGGCCGTTGTCGACATGCTCTCGGCGGTGGACTGCATGACATTCGCGGAGGTCATCAGGCTGTCGAGTGCAACGCGGACCTTGTCCTCGAAGCTGACGATCTGGTTTTCGATGCGCGATGCGCGCTCGGCCTTGGCGATGCGGTCCTGATCCTGCTCGCTGCTCAGGGCGCGCGAGCGGACCATGCTTTCGCGGAAGACTTCGAGCGAACCGGCCATGACGGCGATTTCGTCCTGCTGGCGGCTGCGCTTGACCTCGGCGTCGAGGTCGCCCTCGGACAGCCGCTGCATCACGATCTGCAGGTTGCGGATGCGGGCCAGGATGTTGCGGCCGACATACAGCCAGACGAACAGGGCCGATCCGACCAGCGTCAACGCACCGAGCGCCAGCATAACCGTGGTCGCCAGCGAGATGGTGTTCTGGGCCTGCTTCGATGCGGCTTCGGTTTCGGCGCGCACGTCATCGACCAGCCGCTTCACGCTCATGTCGAGACCGCGATTGAGCTTGCCGGTCTCCTCAAGGATGAGCTGGCCGTAATCAATCGCGTCCATCTCCTTCTGGCGGACCTTGTAGACGCTTTGCTTGCCGTCGCCGAGCGCAACGATCTGCTCCAGCGGCGCGCGGATCGTCATGTCCATGCCGCTCGTCTTCAGGCTGTTGAGCTTGTAAAGCACGCCTTCCTTTTTGCCGCGGAAGGTTTCTTCAAGCGCGCTGAGGACTTCGGTGTTCGGGGCGGCGAGCGCCGCGGTCATGTCGGCCGCCAACAGGTTGGTGTCGGTGATGACGCTGCCGAGCAGATCGACGGTGCGGGCGGCCTCCATGGCATCGCTCTGCGGGATGGTCACCGAGCCGAGCACCGCGTTCAACTGCGTCTGTGCATCCAGCATCGCGAGCGTCGCGGCGGCGAGGAACGCCGTGTGCGCCTTGCGCAGTTGCGCCGATTCTTTCTCGCGCAGCGCCGCCGTATCGAGCCGCTCCTTCGCGGCCGATCCGATGCTGCCGACCATGTCGCCGATGTTCTTGCTGATCTCGCCCATGGCATCCATGACGGTCTTGTCGGCGCCGAGGCGGGAAATCTCCGCGAGCTTGGCCGCAGCGGTCTGCTGCGTCTCGCGCATCTGCTTGCTGCGTTCTTCCAGAATGGTCTCGCTGCCGGAGGCGAGCAGCGCCTGGCCTTGGGTCGAGAGGCTTGCGCTATGCGCGGAAAGTTCGAGGCTGGCGGCCAGCCGCGGAATGTTCTGACCGCTGAGATCGGTCATCATGCCGCCGAGCCTGCCGAGCAGTACGCTGGCGCTGGCGCTGATGACGATCGCCATGGCGGCGATGGCGGCGAATGCCAGAAACAGGCTGCCGCGGACACCGAGCCTGATGCGCGGCAGTTTGAAACGAAACAGATTTTTCTTGAAGTTGAACCGCAAAGCCATTGCCCCAAATCCCCCCGGATTTCCGTAGTTCTACGTGCGGGCGCAGTATCGGGATGGCTGGTTAAAATTTTCGCGAAATTTCCGCAGCTTCAGTGAAATTTCAGCAATTTTTGCGGATCGCGCGATTTCCGGGGCAAAACGCAAGCATCTGAAATGGCTGATGTTTTACGCTCGTCGGTAACGGGACGCCGTTGCAGGCCTGCTCTGCATCGCGTTCGTTCGCATCCAAAAGGCGGGCGAGGCGGGATTTCAGGTTACGCCGCCGATCGCCCGACGCCCGCCGGCAGGGACATCCGCGACGCGGACACCGGCCAGCCCCGGCGTTCCGCTTCCGCGGTCAGCATGGTCTTGGTCCAGCGTTGCGCCGGCCGCTCGACGAAACGCCAGACGATCCATGACAGCAGCACCACTCCTGCGATGATCGCGGCAACAGCCCATATGACCGAAGCGGGCTGGATGGCATTGAGGACGACGTAGCCGAGCTGCTGGTGCCGCAGATAAAGCGGATAGGTGATTCCGCCCGCTGCCATCACAAGGCCGGCTGGCAGCGGAAGCCGCGGCAGGCGAGTCGCAAGGAATATGACCGCGATGGAGACAAGGCAGATCGCCACAATCACTCCGAAATCGAATGACACGCCCGCGGGCGATTCGATATGCGTAGCTCTATGCAGCGACTGAAACACGGCTGTTCCTGCCGATAACGAGAAAACGGTGTAGAGCTTCAGATCGCGGCGGCCCCGGTAGAATTCGTGGATCATAAGTCCCACGGCGAAGAAGCCGCTATCGTCCGCGAGAAGGATCCTCTCGAAGATCGGTGCGTCGATGGTCAGTTCGTTCGCAAAAGTCAGTCCGAGCCAGATCAGGATGACGAGATCAATCCGGCGCGGGAAAATCTTGAGCGCCATCAGGAGCGCGACCCAGCCATAGAAAACCACCTCAACCACCAGCGACCAGTAGGCGCCATCCATGTAGGGCTGACGAAACATGGGCGCGGCGATGAACAGGTTGGCGCACCACTGCGCGAACGAGGTGGTGAAATTCGGCGGCCCCAGCGCGAGCAGGGCGACGAATGTCAGTGTCATGCAGAACAGGAAGGTGGGGTAGATGCGGCTGAAGCGGGCGATGGCGAAGCCCGCCGCCGTGCGTCCTTCCGCGGAGTAGGCGATCACGAAGCCGCTGATGATGAAGAAGATCGGAACGCCAAGAAAACCGTACTGGGAAAAGCTCGCCATCCACGGCAGCGCGACCTGTGCAACGCCCTGCGATGGCGGGCCTCGAAAGCCGTAGTGATAGAAAATTACGGCTGCGACGGCGACGAGGCGGAGCAGGTCGAGGACCTGCACTCTCGAAGCCGCCTTGGGATCGTTTGCGGACATGTTTGACGGCTCGCGTGGAGCGCACAAAGTACCGCTGCCGGATAAAGGACTGCTTACCGGCACCGCATAAAGTTCCGCGATCCGAGCCCCCGCCAGCGCGTAGCCGGGCTGGCGCAGACCGAGGAGGCGGATGTTTCAGGATCGCGCTGGGCCGTCCCGAAGGACGTGGTTAAGATGTTGATATTTCAGAAGAAGGGCTGGTGCTGCCAGACAGGATTGAACTGTCGACCTCTCCATTACCAATGGAGTGCTCTACCACTGAGCTACGGCAGCGAACGCCAGACACGTTAAAGAGCCGGAACCGTACCGTGTACGTGAATCAGGCAAAGGGCCTCTGAAGGCGCGCGTTCCTTTGCCATAAGGCCACCGATGGCGCAAGCGCCGAGCGTCCCATTCTTCCCAAGCCTGCGGCCGGAACTCAGGTTTTGGTTTTGTATTTCGCCAGTTCGGGGCCGATCCGGGCGCTTAACAGGCTGCTGAGGGCTTCCAGCGCCCTGAAGGGCCGGATCATCACCTCGAATTCGACGATCTTCCCGTCGGTATCGAATTTGACCAGATCGACGCCCTTCAATTGCAGTTCGCTGATATTGGCGCTGAACTCCAGCGCGACATCATGCCTTCCGGCGACGAAGGTGCGGTGATAGCGGAAGTTCTCGAAAATCCGCACCACCGCGCCGAGGATCAGGACGCTCGCAGGGCGGCCGGGGATCGGCAGATGCACGAAGGGCGAGCGGAAGACGGTGGTGTCCGCGAACAGCGGCGGCAGCGCGTCCTCGCGTCTGGTCTCGACGAAGCGGTGCCAGTCGCGCAGTGTGTCCTGCGCCGCAGGGGCGAGCGACCCGATCTGTCCCGTCATGCATTCCTCTGTGATAGACGTCTGTGATATGGCCATCGTATCCGGCAGGATGGCAAATGAGCGTCATCGGTCATGACGGTCAAGGCGGGATGCGAGCGGCGCTGATATGACGGATACTCCGGGAAAGAGCGATGCAAAGGCGGCGCGCGAGGCGCGGCTGAAATCCGCGTTGCGCGACAATCTGAAACGGCGCAAGTCGCAGGCGCGCGGCCGCGCCGGAACGGCGATCATAACGCCGGACGACGACGCCCGCCTGCGCGATGAAGAATTGAGCACAGGCCGGCGCGACAACGGCGGCTGATTCCGGATCATCCGAACGGATCGCTTGAATCTTCGCTCCGCCGACACGATCTGACATTATCGTTTGTGATCCCGAATCGGATCGCGCGCTTCTGCCGAATGCAAGGAACATCACGATGGCGACCGATCAGGCCGCAGCGAGCGCGACCGGCGCGGAGCAAGCCGACACCGCGCGCGCGGCATTTCCGCGCTTCGAGCAAACTTTCCCGAAACTGACGGATGCCGAGATCGAGCGCATGCGCCGGTTCGGCGAGGTGCGCCAGTACGAGAATGGCGCGTTGCTGTTCGAGAGCGGCAAGGTCGGCCCCGGGATGTTCGTGATTCTCTCGGGGCATGTTGCGATCACCCAGCGCGATGGCATGGGCCATGTCACGCCGGTGATTGATCAGGGGCCGGGTCAGTTTCTTGCCGAGATTGGCCAGCTCTCCGGCCGCCGTGCGCTGGTGGATGGCACCGCCGAGGGCGATGTCGAGGTGCTGTTGATTCCGCCGCCCAGTTTGCGCGCGCTGCTGGTGGCCGAAGCGGATCTGGGCGAACGGATCATGCGGGCGCTGATCCTGCGCCGTGTGAATCTCATTCAGGGCGGCGTCGGCGGGCCGGTGCTGATTGGCTCGCCCACGCTCGCCGATCTTGTGCGCCTGCAGGGATTTCTGTCGCGCAACGGCAATCCTTATCATGTGCTCGATCCTGCCGTTGACAAGGACGCGGCCGATCTTGTCTCGCGTTATTCGCCGTCGCCGTCCGACCTGCCGCTGGTGGTGTGTCCGGACGGCACCGTGCTGCGCAATCCGGGCGAGACCGAACTTGCTTACGCGATGGGCATGATCGGCGGCGCGATCAAGGACAAGCTCTACGATGTGGCCATTGTCGGCGGCGGTCCCGCCGGTCTTGCGACGGCGGTCTATGCGGCGTCCGAAGGCCTGTCCGTCGCCGTGGTTGATGCGCGGCATTTCGGCGGTCAGGCCGGAGCCAGCGCACGGATCGAAAACTATCTCGGATTTCCCACCGGCATTTCGGGGCAGGCGCTGGCCGGGCGTGCCTATAACCAGGCGCAGAAATTCGGCGCCGACATGATGATCCCGGTCGAGGCCAGATCGCTGGACTGCACCAGGAAGGACGGTGCGTTCGGCATCGCCACCGAATGCGGGCATTTGCTGAAAGCAAAATCCATCGTGGTCGCCAGCGGCGCGCGCTACCGGCGGCCGGCTATCGAAAATCTCGACAGGTTTGAAGGGCGCGGCGTCTGGTACTGGGCCTCGCCGATCGAGGGGCGGCTCTGCGCACAGCAGGACATTATCCTGGTGGGCGGCGGCAATTCCGCGGGGCAGGCGGCGGTTTTTTTGTCGGGCCATGCCAAACGGGTGCGCATGATGATCCGCAGCGGCGGTCTTGCCGACAGCATGTCGCGCTATCTGATCGACCGCATCATGGCGACGCCGAACATCGAGTTGCTGATCCATACCGAGATCGTCGCGCTGGACGGCGGCGACGGCGGGCTCGAACACGTGCGCTGGCGCAACCGCAAGACCGGGATCGAGACGGATGGCGATATCCGCAACGTCTTCCTGTTTGTCGGCGCCGAGCCCGCGACGACGTGGCTCGACGGCTGCGGCGTCGAGCTTGATCGCAACGGCTTTGTGGTGACAGGTTCGCAGTGCGAGGAGGGCAAACCGGTATCCGGTCTCGAGACGTCGGTGCCGGGCGTCTATGCTGTCGGCGACGTGCGCGCCGGTTCGGTGAAGCGCGTCGGCGGCGCCATCGGCGAAGGCGCGCAGGTGGTGGCGGCGCTGCACGGTTTTCTCAGCGAGAAGCCGCTTGAGGCTGAAAGGGCGTGACCATGCCATGCAGGCACATCGCACAGATCAACGACGTGACGCCGAGCGCGCTCGGCTGCGAGGAATGCCTGAAGACCGGCGACGTCTGGCTGCATTTACGGATCTGCCGGACCTGCGGCCACGTCGGCTGCTGCGACTCTTCGCCGAACAAACATGCCACCAAACATTTCCACGCCACCCAGCATCCGGTGATCGAAGGTTACGATCCGCCGGAAGGCTGGGGCTGGTGTTATGTGGATCAGGTCATGTTCGACCTGTCATCGCGCAAGACCCCGCATAACGGCCCGATCCCGCGTTATGACTGAGACGGGTTTGCCCGAAAAATTTGCAGGAGTGCTGCCTGCGAAAATGCAGCGCCTGTTGAACTGTCGCAGGCATCATGTAGCCTTGGAATCATTCCAGACAGGGGCGCCTCATGACATTTACGGTTTTCCATCTCATCATCAGCATGATTGCCATCGGCCTCGGGTTTGTCGTGGCGGGCGGCATCCTCTCATCGAACAGGCTTCCCCGCTGGACGCTGTGGTTCCTGATCCTGACCATCCTCACCAGCGCCACCGGCTTCCTGTTTCCCTTCACCAAGCTGCTGCCCTCGCACATCGTCGCGATCATTTCGCTGGTGCTGCTGGCGATCGCGGTCTACGCGCTGTACGGCAAGGGCCTGTCCGGCATCTGGCGCACCGTCTATGTCGTCACCGCGATGCTGGCGCTCTGGTTCAACGTGTTCGTTCTGATCGCGCAGTCGTTCCAGAAGGTTGCTCTGCTCAATGTTTACGCACCGACCGGCGCCGAGCCGCCGTTTGCGATCACGCAGGGGATTGTGCTGGTGTTTTTCATCTTCCTGATCGTGCTCGGCATCAGGCGATTCAAGACGGCATAAAGCCAAGGGACGGGAGCGCCGATGAAAGTCATTGTCTTCGGCGCGACCGGCATGGTCGGGCAGGGCGTACTGATTGAATGTCTGCGCGATCCTGATGTGACGCAGGTGCTGACCGTGGGCCGCAGTGTCACCGGTCAGCAGAATCCGAAATTGCGCGAGATCACGCATTCGGACTTTCTCGACTTCTCCGCCATCGAGAAAGGTCTGATAGGCTACGACGCCTGCTTCTTCTGTCTCGGCGTGTCGTCCATCGGCATGGACGAGGAGCGTTATCGCCATCTGACCTATGACATCACGCTGGCGGCGGCGCGCACGTTGGCGCGGCTCAATCCCGGCATGACCTTTACCTATGTCACCGGGGCCGGCGCGGACAGCACCGAGCAGGGCCGCGTGATGTGGGCGCGTGTGAAAGGCAAGACCGAGAACGATCTGCTCAGGCTGCCGTTCAAGGCGGCCTACATGTTTCGTCCTGGTGCGATCCAGCCGTTGTACGGGGTCCGTTCAAAAACCGGCTGGGTGCAGGGACTTTATGTGGCGACCGCGCCGCTTTTGAGTTTCCTGCATCGGATCGCGCCGAACCATGTCACCACGACCGAAGAAGTGGGCCGCGCCATGCTCGGTGTCGCCAAACATGGCTATCCAAAGCCGGTTCTGGAAATGGAAGACATCCACAAGGCCGGGGCCTGAGATTCGTCTGACAACGATGCCGACGCCCCCGTGACACAATTCGAGCGATATTTCAGGTGATTAACCGGAAGTTCCGGGATTCGGGCGCCCCGGCCGCGCGGTTTCCACTCCCCGTGAAACGCGCTAAAAGCCGGTTATCTCAACAGGGCAGGTTTGGCATGGATCGCATTCGCATTGTCGGCGGCAACAAGCTCAATGGCACGATTCCGATTTCCGGCGCGAAGAACGCGGCCCTGCCGCTGATGATCGCCAGTCTGCTGACCGACGAGACCCTGATTCTCGATAACGTGCCGCGCCTCGCCGACGTCGCGCAGTTGCAGCGTATTCTCGGCAATCATGGTCTCGACATCATGGCGGCGGGCAAGCGCCCCGGCGACCATGAGTATCAGGGCCAGACCCTGCATATTTCCGCAGCCAACATCATCGACACCACCGCGCCCTATGAACTGGTCTCGAAGATGCGTGCCAGCTTCTGGGTGATCGCGCCGCTGCTCGCGCGCATGCACGAGGCCAAGGTCTCGCTGCCCGGCGGCTGCGCCATCGGCACCCGCCCGGTCGATCTTCTGATCGACGCGCTGGAAAAGCTCGGCGCGCAACTGCAGATCGACGGCGGCTATGTGATCGCGAAGGCGCCCGGCGGCCTTGTCGCCGCGGAGATCAATTTTCCGAAGGTCACCGTGAGCGGGACCCACGTCGCGCTGATGGCGGCGACCCTCGCCAAGGGCACGACGGTGATCAATAACGCCGCGTGCGAACCCGAGATCGTGGACGTCGCCGATTGCCTCAACAAGATGGGTGCGAAGGTGTCCGGCGCGGGCACGCCGCGCATTGTCATCGAGGGCGTCACCAGGCTCCATGGCGCGCGTCACACCGTGCTGCCGGACCGCATCGAGACCGGCACCTATGCCATGGCGGTGGCCATGACCGGCGGCGATGTCCAGCTCGCGGGTGCGCGGCCTGAATTGCTGCAGTCTGCGCTCGACGTACTGACCGAGGCCGGCGCGACCATCACACCGAACAACGAAGGCATTCGTGTTGCGCGCAACGGCGCCGGTATCAATCCGGTCACGGTCTCGACCGCGCCATTCCCCGGATTCCCGACCGATCTGCAGGCACAGCTCATGGCGCTGATGACGCGCGCCAAGGGTTCGTCGCACATTACCGAGACGATCTTTGAAAACCGCTTCATGCATGTGCAGGAGCTGGCGCGGTTCGGCGCGCGGATCTCGCTGGATGGCGAAACCGCGATCATCGACGGTACAGCCAAACTCAAGGGCGCGCCGGTGATGGCGACCGATCTGCGCGCGTCCGTCTCCCTGGTGATTGCGGCGCTGGCGGCGGAAGGCGAGACCACCGTCAACCGGGTCTATCATCTCGACCGTGGCTTCGAGCGGCTGGAGGAAAAGCTCTCGGCTTGCGGTGCGACCATCGAGCGGATCAGCGGATAAACTTTTCGGATGGAGCCGGTGGACACCATGTCCCAGAGCGAGGCGAGTGAAAACAAGGCATCCCGGCGCAGGCTCGTGGCGCTGGATGATGACGATCTTGCGGTCATCTCCGCCCATGTTCAGGACGCCGCCGTGGTCGCCGCGGATATCCTCTGGCGTCAGGCCGAGAACCGCCTTGTCATCGCGATGCGCCGGATCGACTGCGAGGACATCATTGCCGGTGACTGCGTTCCCCGGAAACTGATCTCGGCGCTGCGCTTTGATCGCGTGCTGTCCTGCCGTTCGCGCGCGATCGACATGGGCGCGTCCGATCTCCCGCTGACCCTGCTCGGCATTGAATTTGACCGGGGCAGGAAACCGGGTGGTGAGGTGCTGCTGCTGTTCGCCAGCGGCGGTGTGCTGCGGCTTGAGGTCGAGTGTCTCGAATGCGAACTGGCCGATCTTGGTCCGGATCCATCGCAGGCCGATCCTCCGGCTCCGCCGGAGCGGCGCAATCTGCCAGCGGGCACAGACATTTAGCAACCAATCCGCGCGGTCCCCGCTCGCGGTTTCAGCCTGAGAATGTTATGGGTTGGCGATGACCCGGCATGACAGCCGGGATCGCATCGTTAAATGATTGAATGAGCGCATGATTTTTGGATCATGCGCGAGCCTGCCGGACCCTGCAATGCCGATCCGCCTCTCCAGCCACACCGCCGATTTCGCCGAGCGCTTCAATGCATTTCTCGCAACAAAGCGAGAGGTTTCGGCCGATGTCGAGAACGCCGTTCGCGTCATCGTCGATGATGTGCGCCGGCGCGGTGATGCCGCGGTGATCGAGGCGACGCGGACGTTCGACCGGTTCTCGGTGGAGGCCGATGGTCTGCGCTTTACGCCGGCCGAAATCGACGAGGCCGTGAAGGCATGTGACGCTGCGACCCTCGACGCGCTGAAGTTCGCGCGCGACCGGATCGAGGCGTTTCACCAGCGGCAGATGCCGAAGGACGAGCGGTTCACCGATGCGGCCGGTGTTGAACTCGGCTGGCGCTGGAGCGCCGTCGAGGCCGTCGGCCTGTATGTTCCGGGCGGCACCGCGGCCTATCCCTCGTCGGTTCTCATGAATGTCGTGCCGGCCATCGTTGCCGGAGTGCCGCGCGTGGTGATGGTGGTGCCGACGCCGGACGGGAAAATCCTCAATCCGCTGGTGCTGGCGGCTGCGCATCTGAGCGGTGTTTCGGAAATCTATCGTGTCGGCGGCGCACAGGCCGTGGCTGCGCTGGCCTATGGCACCGCGGCGATCAGGCCGGTGGCGAAGATCGTCGGTCCCGGCAATGCCTATGTCGCGGCGGCGAAGCGGCTGGTGTTCGGCAAGGTCGGCATCGACATGATCGCAGGTCCCTCCGAAGTGCTGGTGATCGCGGACCGTACCGGGAATCCGGACTGGATCGCGGCTGATTTGCTGGCGCAGGCGGAGCACGGCGCGGACTCGCAGTCGATTCTGATCACCGACGATGAGACGCTGGCGAACGACGTCGCCCGCGCTGTCGAAGCTCAACTGACCACGCTGCCGCGCGGAGAGATCGCGCGTGCCTCGTGGAACGATTTCGGCGCGATCATTCTGGTCAGGTCACTCGGCGAATCCGTCGCGCTGGCGGATGCCATCGCCGCCGAACATCTGGAAATCATCACCGCCGATCCCGAATCCTTGAGCGCGAAGATTCGTAACGCCGGCGCGATCTTTCTCGGCGGGCATACGCCGGAAGCGATCGGCGATTATGTCGGCGGCTCGAACCATGTGCTGCCGACCGCGCGTTCGGCGCGGTTCTCGTCCGGGCTCGGCGTGCTCGATTTCATGAAGCGCACGTCCATTCTCAAGTGCGGGCCCGATCAGCTCCGCGCGCTGGGGCCGGCGGCGATGACGCTCGGCAAGGCGGAAGGCCTTGAGGCGCATGCGCGCTCGGTCGGATTGCGGCTGAATCTGACATGAGCAAGCCCGCGCCAGACAAGGATGCCAACAACCGCGTGGTCGCGGTGACGCTCGATGAGGAATCCATCGGGCGGTCCGGACCGGATATCGAGCACGAGCGCGCGATTGCGATCTACGATCTTGTCGAGCAGAACCTGTTCGCGCCGGAGGGCGGCCATAGCGGGCCGTTCACGCTGCATATCGGCATCACCGGCAACCGCCTGATGTTCGATATCAAGCGTGCCGACGGCACACCCTGCGTGGTGCATCTGTTGTCGCTGACGCCGTTCCGCCGGATCGTGAAGGACTACTTCATGATCTGCGACAGCTACTATCAGGCGATCCGCACCGCGACACCCGACAAGATCGAGGCCATCGACATGGGCCGCAAGGGCATCCATGACGAAGGCTCGCGCACCCTGATGGAGCGCCTTGAAGGCAAGGTGCGGATTGATTTCGAGACCTCGCGCCGCCTGTTCACCCTGATTTCAGTGCTGCACTGGAAGGGCGAAGGGGGTGGCGCATGACCCCGAAGATCGTCCTCTTTTGCGCCGGCAGGAAAGCCTGACGCATGGCGCGTTCTCCGCAAGCCGTCCTGTTCATGTGCGGGCAGAACAGCGTTCGATCTCCGACGGCGGCCTGCCTGTTGCGGCATCTCGTGCCGCGCGGGCTATATGTGCAATCGGCGGGCGTCAGCAAGGCGGACCTCGATCCGTTCGCCGTCGCGGTGATGAAGGAAATCGGCCTCGACATGTCCAGTCACAAGCCGTGGACTGTCGAGGATCTGGAGGACTGGGAAGGCCTGAACTTCGATCTGATCGTGACCCTGTCGCCGGAGGCGCATCACAAGGCGCTGCAACTCACCGCGACCTCGGCCACCGATGTCGAATACTGGCCGACACCCGATCCGGTCGGCGTCGAGGGCCGCCGCGAATTGCAGCTCGATGCTTACCGGAATGTCCGGGACAGTTTGCAGAAGCGTATCCGCGAGCGTTTCGGACCGGCGGCGATCAAAAACGAATGATGAGTACGAGGGTCGGAGCCTGGCTTCACCTCGCCCCTTGTGGGAGAGGGTGGTTTCGAGCGAAGCGAGAAACCGGGTGAGGGGTTGCATTCTGGCGAGCCGCCCCCTCTCCCGCTTCGCGGCTTTGCCGCTCAGCACCCTCTCCCACAAGGGGAGAGGGAAGTGAAGATTGCCGCCGCCGCGCTGTTGTCGCCGCCGCCCCCTTCGGATAGTTTCCGCGCCCATTGACCCCTCAGCGACATTGATCCATCCCGCATGTTAGGCCGTACCAAATTCGTGCTTGCTTCCGGCTCGCCCCGCCGCCTCAGCCTGCTCAATCAGGCCGGCATCGAGCCCGATGCGCTGCGCCCCGCCGATGTCGACGAGACGCCGAAGCGCGGCGAGCTGCCGCGCGCCTGCGCCAACCGCCTCGCGCGCGCCAAGGCCGAGGCCGCGCTCAAATCGGTCCAGCTCGATGACGAATTGCGCGGATCGTACATTCTGGCCGCCGACACGGTGGTCGCGGTGGGCCGCCGCATCCTGCCGAAGGCGGAACTGGTGGATGAAGCCTCGCAGTGTCTTCGGCTGCTCTCGGGCCGCAATCATCGCGTCTACACCGCGATCTGCCTTGTCACGCCGAAAGAGAGCTTCCGTCAGCGCCTGGTGGAAACTCGCGTGCGCTTCAAGCGTCTGAGCGAAGACGACATCCAGGCCTATATCGGCTCCGGCGAATGGCGCGGCAAGGCGGGCGGCTATGCCGTGCAGGGCATCGCCGGCTCGTTTGTGGTGAAGCTGGTCGGCTCCTACACCAATGTGGTCGGATTGCCGCTTTATGAGACCACGGCGCTGCTCGGCGGCGAGGGTTTTCCCATTCGCTTCGGCTGGCTGAATGCCGGTTAGCGGCGAAAAATCCGCAAGGCCCGTCAAACCATGCCCGATCTGCGGCAAGCCGCCGGTCGAGGCCTCCCGGCCATTCTGTTCGGAGCGCGGCCGCGAGGTGGACCTCAACCGCTGGCTGTCGGGCTCCTATGCGATCCCGGCGCGGGAAACCGACGACGAAGACGATATGGACGAGCCGAAATAGGCCGTTCGGCCTTTTTCCAGTGCTTCGGAAGCCCTTGAATCCGATGAAATTTTGCCGCTCGCCGGTGGCGGTCAAGGGGCGTGGGGAAATTGCGCCGGTGGCTGGACAGGGCGGTTCTGGCTCTCTATAAACCGGCGCTCTCCCTAGGCTGTCTTGGCAGCGTTCGGGGCAGCGCCCAGGTAGCTCAGTTGGTAGAGCATGCGACTGAAAATCGCAGTGTCGGTGGTTCGATCCCGCCCCTGGGCACCATTTCTCCCCAGTTTTCAAATCAGCCGAGCACGATGCTTCGTCTTGTAATACGGGACGTGCGGGATGATGCACATCCTTCGCTCGCCCCGTTGGACTGGTGATTACCGCCGCCCCGACGAGCTGCGGCCCGATCCGCTCACCGTCGGGCCGCGCGGCGGATTGCCGGCTGACGAGACGGTGGGGCCACGGGGCGGCGTTGCCGATCCATTCGATGACACCGTTGGGCCTCGCGGCGGCTGCGTTGTGCTGCCCGGCATATACGGATTCTGATAGCCGGGATCGCGCGGTCCGGGCGGGCGTCCGCTGCCAGTGTCATTGCGGTGGTCCTGATAGTGTCCTGTGCGGTGATCCTGATAGTGCGGCGCGCCTCTCGGCGTGAAGGTGTGGCCGCAGAACGGAAGGATACATCTGATCCGCGTGCCGGAACTGGCCGCGCCGCCGTAGTTGCGGTTGCCCTGTTGCGAGCGATGATCCTGATAGCGATCGCCGCGATGGTCCTGATAGTGACTGTTGCCGCGCGGGTGCTGATAATTTCCGACGCGCGGTGGTTTGCCCTCGTTGCCTGCTTCGGCGATGTCGGCGAGCGGCAGGCTTGCTGCGAGAGTGGCGGCAATGACTGCGATGTTGCGACGGACACGAGCAATGGTCAGCATGTTTTCCTCCATTCAGCGTCCCCGCATGTCAGCGTAGGTTGATTGCCGCGCATCTGTCGTCCGCCGCGTGGGGGATGGGTGATGCGTCACACAGCAGCGGGCCGCAGGCCGGTGTGATCCGAAGGTCACAACGCCGCGGCATGTGTCCCGCTGTCCGCCGCGCGGGGGACGCCCGATTCTCAAGGGCTCGCTAACTCTGGAGGGAGAACAGATATTGCGGAGCGCAATTCATGAGACGCGGAGCCATCGTCATCACGTCGGTCGCAATGGCGATGGCAGCGGAAGCTGCCGGCGCGCAGACCATGCGGCAGGCAAGACTTGCTGACACCGGCGGCGCTTATGTGTGGATGGACGGCTCATATCAATCGGTCGGTTTGCCGAGCGTTGCGAACTTCGGCGTGCAGGGTCTTTTGCCGCCGGCTCTTGTTGTTCCGGGCGGAAGCGAAAAACATGATCCGCGTTTAAGCGGATACGGTGCCGGCGGCGGGATCGGATACGCCTTCGCTCATGGAGTCTTTTCTCCATTGTGGGGAACTGACGTTCGTATCGAGTTGGGCGGCTCGTATATTCGTGCAGATGGAAGGAGCCTTTCTCAGAGCACACCTGTGGCCAATGTGAATCTGACGGCGCTTTCGATGACGGGTGCGGTTGTCGGGGTTGCCGGATGTGGCGGGGTGACCTGCTTTAACCAATCGGTGCTCTCGTCCGATTACGCGGCATGGAACATTCATCTGAAGGGAAAGAGTGATTTCAGGTCCGGCCAGTGGATGGTGACTCCGTCGATGGCCCTGATCGCAGGTCAGGGCGAGACCAGTCAGCATCTGGTGCAACAGACGTTCGCAAACGGCGCTCCTTATCCTCTGCTTGGATATGGCATGAACGCCGCGCTCAACTGGACGGATGTCGGAGCGAGAATCGGCCTCGATACGAGATACGATTTTCTGAATGGATTCAGCGCGAGTCTGATCGGGTCGATTGGTGTGGCGCATCGTTCTGCTGCGATGTCGGCGGACTCGTCGATCGTGTTCAGTTCGGTGGTGCCGAAGCTGTCCGCTATCCAGGATAGCCGTAGCAGCGCGCCTGTTCTTGCAAACCTGGAAGCGAGGCTGACTGCGCGTTTGATGCCGAACGTGACAGCGAAAGGATTTGCCGGGGTCAACTATGACAGCAGCACTCCCGGAATCGAGGCGCCACAGGGCTCGCTGCTCTCGCCAACGGGCATTCCGGCACGCATCAAATTTGATCCGACCGTATCGTATTATGCCGGCGCCGGGCTGAATGTCAGTTTCGGGCCGTAACGTTTCGCGCAAGAATTAGCCAGGAAGCAGGATGAGACCTGCTTCAGGAACCGGCGCGAACCACCGCCGGTGAGGTCAGGCTCGCCACCAGCTTTGCCAGTTCTGGTTGCTCGGAGGTTCGCGTCTTCTCGAACACGCGGGCGAGATGGGTTTTGACGGTCGAATCCGCGATGCCGAGCGCCGTCGCGGATGTCGCGCGATTTTTCCCCGAGGCGATCTCGATCATGACACGGGCTTCCGTCGGCGTCAGGTCGTAAAGCGCGGCCAGCGCCTCGAACGGCGGCGTGGCACCGTCCGCCGATGGCGTGATGAAGACCGCGGCGGCGGCGCCGAGCGAGAGGCCCGGTCGCAGCATGCCGGATTTCAGCGGCAGCACATGAGCGACAGAATGCCGCGCGATCTGCGGGTCGTGGCTTTTGACCGGAACGCCGATCCCGCCATAGCCGAGTTCGCTTTCATCCTGAGCGGCGCGCGCAATCGCATCCCTGATGGCGGTGGTTGCGCTCGTGTCGCGCGCCACCAGTACGCCGCGCTGTGAGAGGACCGGATCGCCGGCACTGAACATGGTCCGCGCCGCCTGGTTGGAATAAAGGATGCGGCTGTTCGCATCGACCAGCACAACAGCAGCCGAGAGCGCTTCGAGCGTAGCCTCGAAGGCCGCTGTCGCAAGCGAGCGCATGTCCAGCAGATCGCCGATGGTTGCCGCGCGCCGCATATGGGGATTCAGCAGCGCGGCAATGGCAAGCTCGTTTGGTCCGACAAGATCGCGCGTCGGCGGCGTGTGAAGTTCGAATGTCCCGCTTCGCGTCGAACTGCGCAGAAGAACGCCGGCGGCGACGTCGCGATAGCCTGCGGGTTCGGCCCATTCGGTGAAGTAAGGGAGCTGGCGAATCTCATCTTCCTCGGCGCCGAGGCGCTTGAGCAGTGTTTCCGTATTGGCAACATCGCCGACCTGGAATGTCGGATAAATCTCCCAGAACGGGTCCAGCTTGACGTATTTCGTTTGCAGCAACTCGATCCAGTAGGGGTCGCCGCCCCAGCGCGCGGAGAAATTCTTCTTCTGGCCTTCCAGATCGTACAGGTTGATGGCGCCGAGGGTTGCGCCGATCAGGCCGCAGCAGGCCTCAAGCGCCTCCGGCCACAACGCGGGCTCAATCGCGCTGTCGTAAATCTTGCCGATAGCTGTGGAAAGTTGCTCGGGAGATACATTGATATGCATCGGTCCGTCTCGTATCCGGGGGCTCGAGGTTCCCAAGGAACAGACAAAAAATCCAGAATAATCGCATCCCCCGCGCGGGGGATGCGGCTATCGGGGCCGTCCGGACAACAATGCCGCGCGGGGCGGTCTGGCTGCGGATTGCCTTGCTCAGCTTCGGCGGCCCGACCAGACAGATCGCGGTCATGCACCGCATTCTGGTCGAGGAGAAGCACTGGGTTTCGGAAACCGGTTTCTGCAAACGCTGAACTACTGCATGTTGCTGCCCGGCCCCGAGGCGCAGCAGTTCGCGACTCATATCGGCTGGCTGACGCACAAGGCGCGCGGCGGCATTGTCGCAGGCGGACTGTTCATCGCGCCGGGCGTGATCGCCATCATGCCGCTCAGCTACGTCTATGCGGCGTTCGGCAATGTCGGGTTTGTCGCCGCGATGCTCTTCGCTGAAGGCCGTGGTGCTGGCCAGCGTCGATCCGTGGGCGCTGGTGCTTGCACTGGGTGCAGTCTTTGCAATTTTTCGCTTCAATGCCGGGATGCTGCAAACCCTGACGGCCTGTGCGTTAGCAGGGTGTTGCTTTATGTGATAGGCGTTATCTGAAGATCAGCGGCAAGGCCTTGGAGTTCCCAATGGTTCGATTGCGCTTCATATCCCGGATCGCGGCAGCGCTGGTTGCCCTGATCCTGCTGATGGATTCGGGCGCCGCGCAGGACAACAAGCCGCTGCCGAGCGAGTGCCTCGCGATGGCGCAGTCGCTGCCGCGGGTGAGGTATGTCAGCCTGTCGCGGGTGGCGGCCGACAGAAGCGAGGTGACGATCACCTATGCGGGCCACTCGACCTACATCATCGAGACGCCCGGCCATGTCACCATCGCCACCGATTTCAGCGGCGCCTACACCGCCGGAAAATCGCCCAACGTGGTGACGATGAACCGGGCGCATACAACGCACTACACGCTCAATCCCGATCCCGGCATCGCCCATGTTCTGCACGGCTGGGGTGAGGGCGGCCAGCCGGCGCGGCATTCCAGAATGATCGGCGACGTGCTGATCCGGAACGTCACCACCGACATCCGCGCCTTCCGGTTCGATTCCGAGGCGCTGCAGAAGGACGGCAACTCCATCTTCATCTTCGAGGTCGCGGGCCTGTGCATCGGCCATCTCGGTCATCTTCATCATCCGCTGGACGAAACGCACTACGCGGCGATCGGCCGTCTCGATATCGTGATGGTGCCGATCGACGGCACGTTCACGATGTCGCTCGATGGCGTATCCGAAATCACGCGGCGGCTGCGTTCGTCAATCGTTCTGCCGATGCATCGGTTCGCAACGCCGCTCAGCGAATTTCTTGCACGGATGAACGGGCAGTTCGAGATGGACATCCGCCCCGAGCGCTCGTTCACCGTCTCGCGCGACACGCTGCCGAAGAAGCCGACCATGATCGTGCTGGACGGGGTTTAGATGACACGCCATCCTTCGAGGCTCGCCTAAGATGGCTCGCACCTCAGGATGACGCTTGCGCTGTTTCGTCACCCTGAGGTGCGCGGCTCTTGCCGCGCCTCGAAGGGCGACGGCCGGGTGACTTAAAACGCCGCCGCGAGATCCTTCGCACCCTGCAGGTTGACCTGATTGTCCATCCGCGCGTCGGTCGCCGCGAGCAGTTTTGCGACGGTGTTGTTGCGAATCGCGACCGGGTTGCGCTCATAGCCGTTGCGCTGGAAGAAATTCGAGGTCGGCACGATGACGCGCAGCGGTTGCGGCATCGACACCATGTCGAACCCGTTGCCGTCTCCGGTCAGGTTCATCATTTCAAGCTCGGCAGCGGTGAGGCGCGCGCCATGGCCTTTGCGCTTGGCGAAGGTCACCGAGTCCATCAGCTTGAGCGTCTGCAGCACCGGGCCGACATCCATGTCGAGATTGAGCGCATGGACCCCGATGCCGCGCGGCGTGACGCCGAGCTTTTCATGGGCGCTCCACTGGTTCGGCACGCTTTTGCAGAAGGCGACCATCTGCTGGACGATGGCGGCCTTGCGCTGCAGGTCGGCCTTCTGCGCGCCGCTGGCCTGATGCGTCTTGTCGTGCAGCGTCTTGATGACGAGGCCGCCGTGCTCCGCCAGAATGCCGATGGTGTTGGTGGTGAGCAACTGGTTGTAGCCGAGCGCGGTGGAGATCGCACGGGCGCCCGGGCGGTTGCCTTCCAGCCCGGCCTGCACATCGTACTTGCCGTTGCCGCCGGATTCAAAGCTGTAGACCCGCACGGCCTGATCGCGCGTCAGGCCGAAGCTCGCCGCCACGCGCGCATAGGCGCGCTTGTAGTCGATCTCGTTGACCGGCTTCCGCGGCGAGAAATTGAAATGCTGCTGCGCCTGGGCGAGAAAATCCGCCACCACGGGCAGAGGTGCGCGCGGTTTCGGCTGCTTTTCCGGCGGCGTGGGATCGCGCGGCTTCGGCGGGCCGCTATAGACCGGCGGCTGGGTCAGGACGTAGTCCTCGGCAACGATGGTTTCGCCGTTGCGGCGTTTGGCGAAGCGCGCGCGCCGCTTCTCGCTGATCGTGCTCCAGTAGGCAGAAGCCGCTTCCTCGAACGGTTCGCGGACCGCGTTATACTCGGCGAGCTTGCGGCGATAGTCCGCTATCTGCTGCGGGGTCTGGGCGACGGCGGCGGACAGCCACGCTGCGGCAAATGCCACAGCCGCAAGGCCTGTGACCGCGCGTGAACGGGGCCTCACATGAACACCGCGACGTTCTGCCGGCTGACCAGAATGGGCTGGCGGGCGGAATTCCACAGCGTGGTCGCCTGGCTGGAATAGCCGCCGACGACATTCTCCGCCCTGGTTTGCAGCAGCCACCAGCCGTCCTGGGTCTCGGGCATGTCGGTGAGCAGATCGACCGCCCATGTCATGGTGCTGATCGGTCCCGGCCGTTCAAACAGCACCAGCGCGGCGGGTGGCGGCGCGTCGGTGAGCGCGACCAGCGCCGACATCGTGGCCGGCTTCGCCGGGTCCTGATGACGCAGCCAGATCGAAAAGTTCGGATCCTGGCTCTGGCTGAACGGGGGATGGCCCCCGGCGAAGCGGCCTTCAAAGTGCTGGATGAAGTTCAGTCCCGGAATCTTGCGGAAAAACGGCGGACAGGTTTCCGGTTCCGGCACGCTTGGCGCCGCGAGGCTGCCGTAGGCAACAGCGGAGGCGCGCGCGGTGCCATAGCAGAGCGTCGCGCGTGTCGCGAGGCCGCCTTCGCCGAACAGCTCGACGCCGACGAACACGGTGGATTTGCCTTTGCGCAGCAGTGTCGGGCGGATCATCACGGTGCCGGCGGCCGGACCGACAAAGCTGAACTGCGCGGAACGTAACGGCGGCAGGTCGGAGAAATGCTGCGCCACGCTTTCCAGACAGAAGGCCGCGGTCAGGCCGCCATAGATGGTTCGCCCTTGCAGCCAGTCTTCCGTCGCCGTGACGGAGCTGGTTTCGGCCTCCGCGGTCATGCTTGCCATCAGTGCGGTGAAATCAATCATCGTCTTGCGCCTGTTCCAGAAATTGTCCGCAACTGTATCGCGGTTCTCGATGTTTGCGTCGTCATGCCGCCCATGCGGCGCGACTCAACTGGCGGAATCATACGTGGCATGCCGCTGATTGGAAATTTTCGCGGGGTGCGGGATCATTCCAGTCCTTGGAACAGGTCTTGGAAGACCTGTCCGCGCCGCCGGCAAATCCGCTTGGACTCATCGCGGACTCAATCTGTCAGTAGGGCTGACCGAATCGAGTTATCAACAGGCGTTTCGGCTGCTCTTTCGAATCATTCTCGCTTCACGTTACGAGATCGTCTCAAATGTGACGCTTGGGTGAATGTGGCGTTCGCGTGCGGGGCGACGATCATGAACAAACTTGTTTCGCCGAAAGGCATTGTGTCGCGTGAGTCGTCGGCGTTGTTTGGCGATGTTCCGAAGCCGGATCGCGCCGAATGGGAAAAGACACTCAAGGCGCTGAAGCCATGGTTGAGCCCGGAAAAGTTCGCGGAGACCGAGGCCATTCACTGGCGCATGTTCGAGCGCGCCAACCGCTGGCATGAAAACTTCTCGTTGTCGTCGGAAGATCCCGCGGCCTCCTGAATCAAGAACGAGCGCAGCGTGCGGTCACACGCCGCTGGCTGACGGCTCGATTTCCACATTTCCGCTCTTGGCGCGATCCGGCGTTTCGTCTTTCCAGCGCACCGAACCCAGCGGCCGCTCCAGCATGCGGTGAATCTTGATTGGTTCCGGCCCTAGGTGGAATTCGATAGCCTTGAGCTGGATTTCCCGCTCCGACTGGGTCGAGCGGTTGCGCTGGCGCAGATAATCGAGCCAGGTCGGGCAGTGATAACGCTCGATCCACAGTTCCGGATCGGTGATGTCGCGGGCGATCGACCAGTCATAGGCGCCGTTGCGCTGACGGATCGCCTGAAGCTGCAGCATCGTGGTGTAGAAGGCGCGGGCCTGCTGCTGGTTCACGCGATACTCGATCTCGACCACGATGGGTCCGCTGCGCGGCGTGATGGCGAGGTTGACTTCCGGCTCTTCCAGCGCATCGACCGCGTCGTTGTTCGTCCCTTCCGTGGACGGCATGCGGAACCAGATCGCAAGGATTGGCGAGACAAACATCGCCGCGCCCGCGATCAATAAGGCGTTGTTGAGGCCGACGATGTTGGCGACATAGCCCCACAGCCAACTCCCGATCGCGACGCCGCCGGCGATCGCGGCCTGATAGGCCGCCAGCGCGCGCCCCGCGACCCAGCGCGGCGTCGAGAGTTGCACGCCGATATTGAACAGCGTCACCGCGATCATCCAGGACGCACCGGCCACCACCAGTCCGGCGCCGGTGAGCACCGGCCAGCGGCTCAGGGCGAGGATACAGATCGCCAGCCCCATGGTCAGCGCGCAAAGCCGGACGGCGGCTTCGCTGGTCAGGTGGGCACGAACGCTGGAAATGTTAAGAGCGCCGAGCACGCCGCCGATGCCGAAACAGCCGAGCATGATGCCATAGGTTTGCGCGCTGCCGTGGAGCGTGTCGCGCGACACCAGCGGCAGCAACGCGAGCACCGAGCCGCCCGCGATGCCGGTGACCAGCGTGCGATACAGCACGATCCGGATCGAGGGTGAATGGACGATGTAACGCACGCCGGAGACGACGGCGCGCCGCAGCCGCTCCGGCGGCAGCCGCGACGGCTCCAGAGTGCGCTGCCAGAGATACAGCACAATGATCAGCGGAATGTAGAGCAGCACGTTGGACACGAACGCGGCCACCGCGCCCGCGGCGGCCACGATGATGCCGCCAAGCGCCGGTCCGAAGCTGCGCGCGATGTTGTAGCTGATGCCGTTCAGCGCCACCGCCGAGGGCAGCGTCTCGGGCGGCACCTGTTCGCTGACCGAGGCCTGCCATGACGGGCCGAACAGCGCCATGCCGCTGCCGATCATGAAGCAGAACAGCAGCAGGCTGTTGGGCGTGATGGCGTTGACATAGGCGAGGGCCGCCAGCGTCACCCCGCCGATGAGGCCGAGCGACAGCGCGATCAGGCCGACGATGCGGCGGTCGTACATGTCGGCGATGGCGCCTGCGGCCAGCGAGAGCAGCATGATCGGCATCATCAGCGCGGTCTGCACCAGCGCCACCATGCCCGCCGAGGACGTCATCTGGGTCATGGCCCATGCGGCGCCTACGCCGTTGATCATCAGCCCGAGATTGGTGAGCAGGCTGGCCGTCCAGATTCGCCGGAACACGGCATGGCGCAGCGGCGCGGTGATTCCGTCGGCCGAAAATAGTGAGCGTTTCGCGGATTTATCGGTCGTCGTACTCACAAGGGCCTCTGGATGGTTCATGGAAAGCGGGCGGAACGGCCGCAACGGGAGCCGCGACTGTGTTACAATCGAAACGCATTGAAAAGGGATTTGCTACCAGCGCCACTGGCCGTCGGCGGTCCAGCGCGAGCGATATCCGGTCAGGCGCATCCAGCGCGTGATGATCTGGTCGAAGCCGGTGATGTAGTTGCACGCGGCATCGCGGGACCATTTTCCATCCGCCTTGATGTCGGCGATGGTTTTCTCGCTGGCATAGGAAAAGAGCTGAAGCGGCTTGGCCGGATCGTTGACTTCCGAGCGGTTGGCGATCAGTTCGCGATCCAGTTTGTTGAACACCACGCAGGGCGTGCTGGCATAGGTCAGCCGCTGCTCATCGACGACCACCCGCGCGTTGTCCGGCGGCGGCTCCACCTTGTAGGACAAAAGAATCGCGGCGGCCGCGATCAGGACAGCGAGGATGACGCTGGTCACAATCGGCCAGAGCCTGGAGCTGATATCGCTTGCGGGAATCGGTTGCGCCATGGCCCCGATGATAGCATGGCCTGACGGAAACGGTCCCGGATGCGGCGCGGAGGCCGCATCCGGAGTGGCGTTTATTGAGGCTGGATCTTGGCGAACTGGGCGACCTTGCCCCACTTTTCGGTCTCGGCGATGACAAAGGCCTGCATCTGTTCTGGCGTGTTGCCGATCGGCTCGCCGCCCAGCTTGCGGATGCGCTCGATACCCTCCGGAGATTTGATATACTTGATGATGCTGGCATTGAGCTTCATCACGATGTCCTTCGACACCTTGGCCGGGGCGGCGACGGTGAACCAGGAGGCCGCGTCGTAACCCTTCACGGTGTCGCCGATGGTCGGGGTGTTCGGCAGCAGCGGCCATTTTTCCGCGGTGCTCACCGCCAGAGGGCGCACGTTGCTAGCTTCGGCGAACGGCAGCACCGCCGGAAGATTGTCGATCATGACATGGACGCGGCCGGCCACGAGGTCGGTCAGGGCCGGTGCGCTGCCCTTGTAAGGCACATGCACGATGTCGATGCCGGTCATCGACTTGAACAGTTCGGTGGACAGGTGCGCGGTGCTGCCAAGGCCGGGCGTGCCGTAGAACAATTGTCCCGGCTTCGATTTCGCCAGCGCGATGAATTCGGCGACCGATTTCGCCTCCACCGACGGGGTGACCGACATCAGGTTCGGCACCCGCGCGATAATGGTGACCGGCTGGATGTCCTTGATCGGATCGTAGGGCATGTTCTTCTGAACATACTTGTTGATCGCATGGGTGCCGGGCGTGCCGACAATGAACGTATATCCGTCAGGATCGGACTTCGCGACGAAATCGGCGGCGATGTTGCCGCCCGCGCCTGGCTTGTTCTCGACGATGAACTGCTGACCGTATTCTTCCGAGAGCTTCTGCGCCACCAGGCGCCCGAGGATGTCGGTGGTGCCGCCGGCCGCGAAAGGCACGACGAATTTCACTGGGCGATCGGGCCATGCGGAGGCCCTGGAGGTCTGGCTCAGGAACGGAGTGGCCGCCAGCGCGGCGCCGCCCGCCAGAATGCTGCGGCGAGTGATGTGCGATCCTGAAACAGGCTGTACGGAAGTTGGTCGCTTGGTCATATTTTTGCAGTCTCCATCCCGCCCGCTGTGCGGGCCTTGTTGTGTCACCGGATCGGCCGGTGCTGTCAGCGTTCTAGAGCATCCCTCAAGGCTTGGCCATGTGAGCCGGGCCCGCAGGCGTGAGGCGACGGCCCTGCGCGGCGGCGTCAATACCGGCGCAATGCCGGCTCCTTCTTGCAGCGCAGCAAAACAGGACGCGCGTCCTAGACCAATGTCTAGGGCCGGTCATGCCGGTCTTGTCGCGTTCTTCCGCATGTCACGGGTTGACCGCGTGCGCTCATCCGTCCAATTTCGCGCGAAATTTCACAAAGGATCAGCGAATGAAGAAGACCCTGTTTGCCGCCGCCGTCCTGTCCGCCAGCGCGCTGGCTGCGCCTGCCGCTCATGCCCAGCAGTTCATCAATATTCTCACCGGCGGAACGTCGGGCGTCTATTATCCGCTCGGGGTGGCGATCGGAAAAATCTACGGCGAAAAGATTTCCGGCGTCAAAACCCAGGTGCAGGCCACCAAGGCCTCGGTCGAGAATCTCAATCTGATCGAGCAGGGCCGCGGGGAACTCGCGTTTACCCTCGGCGACTCGCTGAAGGCCGCGGTCGATGGCGACGAGGAAGCGGGCTTCAAGAAGAAGCTGGAGAAGCTGCGCACCATCGGCGCGATCTATCCGAACTACATCCAGATCGTCGCGACCGCCGACAGCGGCATCAAGACGCTCGCCGATCTCAAGGGCAAAACGCTGTCGGTCGGCGCGCCGAAGTCGGGCACCGAACTCAACGCGCGCGCGATCCTGAAAGCGGCCGATCTGAGCTACAAGGATCTCGGCAAGGTCGAATACCTGCCGTTCGCGGAGTCGGTCGACCTGATGAAGAACCGTCAGCTCAACGCCACGCTGCAGTCGGCGGGCCTTGGCGTGGCGTCGTTGAAGGATCTGTCCAGCTCGACCGAAATCAATGTGGTCTCGGTGCCGAAGGCGGTCGTTGACAAGATCGGACCTCCGTTCGTGTCGGTCACCATCCCGGCCAACACCTATACCGGCCAGAAGGCCGATGTTCCGACCGCCGCCGTCGTGAACTATCTTGTCACCAGTTCAGCGGTCTCCGACGACGTCGCGTATCAAATGACCAAGCTGATCTTCGAGTCGCTGCCGGAACTCGCCAACGCCCATGTCGCGGGCAAGGACATCAAGCTGGAAACCGCGGCCACCGGCAGTCCGGCGCCGCTGCATCCGGGCGCGATCCGCTATTACAAGGAAAAGGGTCTGATCAAGTAAGGCGCTGGAAACAGAGCGTCGATTTGAAAAAAAGACGTCATGCCCGGGCATAGCCGTTCGTAGAACGGCGTCGCTTCCGCTCGCCTATGTCCCGGGCATCCACGTCTTTGGTCAAGGCGGGAAAGGCACCCGGTTATCGGTTTGAGTTGACTTATCCGGATTACTTCATGGCCGTCCTGTGGCAGTGAGATCAAAATTAAGACGTGGATGGCCGGGACGAGCCCGGCCATGACGGATTGCGAGACTTGGGCGGCGGGGACTGAGAGATGATCTACGAGCACGGCACCGAGGAGAAGGTCAAAGTCGAACTCGATAACTTCGAGCATGGCTTTCCGGAGGGCTTCGGCCCCGGCTGGTGGGGCCATCTCGCCTATCTGATCGGCATCTGCTTTGCCGTGTTCCAGTTGATCATCGCGGCGTGGAATTTTCTCCCCAGTCAGGCGGTGCGCGGCATCCATGTCGGCTTCCTGCTGCTGCTGACCTTCGGCCTGATCGCCAATTTCACCGCGAAGACGAATGTCCAGCGCGCGATCGGCTGGATCATCGGCGGAGTTGGATTTTTCTGTGGTCTCTATCAGTACATTTTCTATGCTGAACTGATTCAGCGCGACGGCGATCCGACCCGGCTCGATCTCGTGGTCGGCACGGTGCTCGGCATCCTGATCTTCGAGGGTGTGCGCCGGATGATGGGCCTTGCGCTGCCGCTGATGTGCGGCGCATGCCTGCTGTACTGGTTCTTCGGCCAGTATCTGCCAGCGCCGCTCAATCATCGCGGCTATGATTTCGATCAGATCGTGACGCATCTGTCCTACGGCACCGAAGGTTTCTACGGCGTGCCGATCTATGTCTCGGCGACCTACATCTTCCTGTTCATCCTGTTCGGCTCGTTCCTTGAGCGCGCGGGTATGATCAAGCTGTTCACCGATGTCTCGCTCGGCCTGTTCGGCGGTACGCGCGGCGGCCCGGCGAAGGTCGCCGTGGTCGCGTCAGGCATGATGGGCACGATTTCCGGCTCGGGTGTCGCCAACGTCGTCACGGTCGGCCAGTTCACGATTCCGCTGATGATCAAGTTCGGCTATCGCCGCGCCTTCGCGGCCGGTGTCGAGGCCACCGCCTCGATGGGCGGCCAGATCATGCCGCCGGTGATGGGCGCGGTCGCCTTCATCATGGCCGAGACGCTGGGCGTCGATTATTCGGTGATCGTCAAGGCCGCCGTGATTCCGGCGGTCCTCTACTTCGCCTCCGCGTTCTGGATGGTGCATCTGGAAGCCGGCAAGTACGGCCTCACCGGCATGAAGAAGGACGAGATTCCGAGTGCGCTGAAGGCGCTGACCAAGGGCTGGTATCTTGTGCTGCCGCTGGCTGCGCTGGTGTTCATGCTGTTCGAGGGCTTCACGCCGCTTTACGCAGGTTCGATGGGGCTGGCGCTGACGGTCGCGCTGATTCTCGGCGCCAGCATCGTGCTCGGCTTTTCGAGCGTGGCGCTGCGTTATGTGTTCTGGATCGGCCTCGCGCTGATCGCCGGATCGCTGTTCCGCAACGGTACCTCGGTGGATATCCGCTATGTCGCGGCCATTGTCGCTGCGCTGGTCGCCATTGCGGCGCTGACCCGCGGCGGCCGCGCCACCCTGACCGCGTGCCGCGACTCGCTGGCGGACAGCGCCAAGTCCGCGCTTACCGTCGGCATGGCCTGCGCCATCGTCGGCACCATCATCGGCATGATGACGCAGACCGGTGTCGGCACCATTTTCGGAAGCTGGGTGATCGGGCTTGGCGAAAAAAGCCTGTTCCTCGCGCTGATCATGACCATGCTGCTGTCGATCCTGCTCGGCACCGGCATCCCGACCATTCCGACCTACATCATCGTCGCCGCATTGGCCGCGCCGGCGCTCGCCAAGCTGGGCGTGCCGCTGATCATCAGCCACATGTTCGCATTCTACTACGGCATCATGGCCGATCTCTCGCCGCCGGTGGCGCTGGCCGCGCTGGCGGCGGCGCCGATCGCCAAGGAAAATCCGGACAAGATCGGCTGGGAGGCGATGCGCATCGCGCTGGCCGGTTACGTCATCCCGTTCATCGCGGTCTATTCGCCCGCGCTGATGCTGCAGCCTGGCGACCCGATGCAGGCCTCGCTCGGCTTCTATGGCGCGGTGGCTTACGCCTTTGTCAAGGCGCTGATCGCCATCGGGCTGTTCGGCATGGTTGCCATCGGCTACCTGTTCACGCGCATGAGCGTGGCCGAGCGGATTACGTGCTTTATCGCCGCGCTGTTGCTGCTCGGCGAATTTACCTACAGCGACGAGGTCGGCTTTGCGCTCGCGGTTGTTGCTGTGATCTGGCAGTGGCGCAAAAAGCCGGCGCAGATCGCTGCCAGCGCCTGACCTGACCGCATGAGGTATTCGTGGGCCTTTGTCTCGCCACCGCAGGTGTCGTCAAGTCGCTGACGGTGGCGTCGTTCATGCTGTCATGGACTCATTCGGTTGAAAAAATCGAGTGGCAGGAGGACTGGCGCGTCACCCCGCGAGGCCTCGAAATCGTGGAAGCGCGGGTCAAGGGTTCGGGCGCGGGGATGGAGCCGCCGCCGGAGGCGCTTCTCAAGGACGGCTGGTTTCGCTGGAAGCCGCAGCTTTCCAGCCTGCCCGAGGTCGCGCTCGGAAATTCCGGGATGGCCGGTGAATGGCGGCTTTGCGTCGACGGCAGGTGCCAGGAGTTGTCCGCGATTCTCGGACGACCTGTCGGCGTGAGTGTCACGACCATGAGTGCCTGCAAGCCGGACCAGACCGCGAAGGCGCTGGCCGCGAAAACGCTGCTGGCCCGCGGCGACGACTTCAATGTCAGGGGCGAGTTCGAGCGCGCCATCGCCGACTACGATGCGGCGCTGAAGGTTGATCCGGCGTCCGCCGAGGCGCTCAATGGCCGCGGCATGGCCTGGCGCGCCAAGGGTGATCGCCGCCGGGCGCTTTCGGATTTCGACGCCGCGCTCAAGCTGAAGCCGGATTTCGCCGCCGCGCGCGCCAATCGCAGGAGTCTGTTCAGCGAGATTGAGCGCCTTGGTGCGCAGATGCCGCTGAAGGGGAAGGACGTTGGCAGATAGGCTCAACAACGGCAGTTTCCCGTGCGTCATGCCCGGACTTGTTCCGGGCTTCCACGTCTTCTAGGCTCCAAAGCAAGACGTGGATGGCCGGGATCAACGCGGCCACAATGACAGAGTTCAGAGCAGACCCATGACCGCCATTTCCAACAGCCGCTATGCCGAAATTCACGCGCGTTCGCTGCGCGATCCGGAAGGGTTCTGGGCCGAGGCCGCGCGCGAGATCGACTGGATCGAACCGGCGAAGAATATCTTCGATCCCTCGATGGGGCTTTATGGCCGCTGGTTCGCGGGTGGTGTGGTCAACACCTGCTACAACGCGCTGGATCGTCATGTCGCGGGCGGCCGCGCCAGCCAGCTCGCGCTTATTCATGACTCGCCGCTGACCAACACTGTCACAAAGTTCACCTATGCGGAATTGCTGCACGAGGTGCAGACACTGGCCGCCGTGATGCAGGATTTCGGCGTGGTGAAGGGCGACCGCGTCATTCTCTATATGCCTATGGTGCCGCAGGCGATGGTGGCGATGCTGGCCTGCGCCCGGATCGGCGCAATTCATTCCGTGGTGTTCGGCGGCTTCGCGGCGAAGGAATTGGCCACCCGCATCGAGGACGCCGAGCCGAAACTCATTCTCTCCGCAAGCTGCGGCCTCGAGCCGGGGCGTATCGTGCAATACAAGCCTCTGCTGGACGAGGCGATCCATCTCTCTAGCGTGAAGCCGCAGGCTTGCATCGTCCTGCAGCGTCCGCAGCAGACCTGCGAGCTGATCAAAGACCGCGATCACGACTGGAACGAACTGCGCGAGGCCGCCGTCAAGGCGAAGAAATCCGCTCCTTGCGTGCCGGTGCTGGCGACCGATCCGCTTTATATCCTTTACACGTCGGGAACGACCGGAAAGCCCAAGGGCGTGGTGCGCGACAATGGCGGGCATCTGGTCGCGCTGAAATGGTCGATGTTCAATCTCTACGGCGTGAAGCCGGGCGAGGTGTGGTGGTGCGGCTCCGATATCGGCTGGGTGGTCGGCCATAGCTATATCATTTACGGCCCGCTGTTTCATGGTGCGACCTCGATCATGTATGAGGGCAAGCCGGTGGGTACACCCGATGCCGGCGCGTTCTGGCGCGTGATCTCGCAGCATGGCGCGGTGGCGTTCTTCACCGCGCCCACCGCTTTCCGCGCCATCAAGAAAGACGATCCGGCTGGCGAGTTCATCCGCAAATACGACCTGTCGAAATTTCGCACGCTGTTTCTCGCCGGCGAACGGGCCGATCCGCCGACGGTGGAGTGGGCCGAGCAGCAGTTGAAGGTGCCGGTGATCGACCACTGGTGGCAGACAGAAACCGGCTGGTGCATCGCGGGTAATCCGGTCGGGCTTGGGACATTGCCGGTCAAGCACGGATCGCCCACGGTGCCGATGCCGGGCTATCAGGTCGACATTGTGGATGAAGCCGCCAAGCCGCTGCCGCCTGACACGATGGGCTCCATCGTCATCAAGCTGCCGCTGCCGCCCGGCAACCTGCCGACCCTGTGGCAGCAGGATGAACGCTGCAAGGAAGCCTATTTCACGGAATTTCCCGGCTACTACAAGACCTCCGACGCCGGCTACAAGGACGAGGACGGCTATGTCTTCGTGATGGGCCGCACCGACGACATCATCAATGTCGCGGGCCATCGGCTCTCCACTGGCGGCATGGAGGAGGTGCTGGCCTCGCATCCGGATGTCGCCGAATGCGCCGTGCTCGGCATCAAGGATTCGGTGAAGGGCGAGGTGCCGTGCGGCTTCCTGGTACTGAAGGCGGGTGTGACGCGCCCCGTCGCCGAGATCGAAAAGGAGATCGTTGCGCTGGTGCGCGAGAAGATCGGTCCCGTCGCGGCGTTCAAGCTCGCGATTACCGTGGCGCGGCTGCCGAAGACGCGCTCCGGCAAGATCCTGCGCGGCACCATCAAGAAGATCGCCGACGGCGAGCCGTGGACCATGCCCGCGACCATCGAGGACCCGATGGTGCTGGAGGAGATCAAGTCGGCGCTCAGTGGCCGAACCTGACAAGAGGAGTGTCCCATGAACGAGGATGTGTTCAACACCAGCATACGCAAGTTTCTCAAGCAGGTCGGCGTCACCTCGCAGCGCGAGATCGAGAAGGCTGTGCGCGATGCGGTTGATGCGGGCAGGCTGAGGGGTAATGAGAAACTGCCCGCCAAAATGGTGCTCACGGTCGGCGGTGTCGATCTGACGTTCACTGTCGATGGCGAGCTTGAGCTCGGGTAGCCGCAAGCAGCGGTCGCGCTGAATCTGAACGATTGCTGCGAAGTAGGTCTCTGGACGCGCGGCAATCACATTCGTCATCACCGGGCTTGACCCGGTGATCCGCGCCTTGCTTTTGCCGGTTGTTGAAGTCAAAGACGTGGATGGCCGGACGAGCCCGGCCATGGCGAGCTTGGAACGCTGATGCTGATAAATTTCCGGATACTGACAGTTGCCTCCGCCGTGTTGCTGGGTGGCTGCGCGCAATTCGAGCGCAACACCTCGCCGCAGGCCACGGTGGATGATGACGCCTATTGCCGTGCCAACGGCGGCGAGCCGGGATCGTCCGCCTATGTGGCCTGCCGCAAGGATCGCGACGTCCAGAGCAGCCGGGCGGCGGGCAGCAACTCGCGCATCGAGCGCTCTCACCGCAATCTGGCGGAAGACATGCTCAACAATCCGCGCTAAGGCTGGATTCTCGCGGCGAACGCCGCATCTTGTGAAGGACGTGTCATGGCGGTCAGGGACAGCAACGGAAACGAACTGAAGGACGGCGATAGCGTCGTCGTCATCAAGGACCTGAAGGTCAAGGGTTCGTCCAGCGGACTGAAGCGTGGCACCGTGGTGAAGAACATCCGTCTCACCGGCAATGAGGACGAGATCGAAGGCCGCACCGACAAGATCAAGGGCCTCGTCCTGCGCACGGAATTTCTCAAGAAGGCGTAGTGGTCTTTACGCTTGCGGATTTGAAGGCTGATGACCCCATGAAACTTGCTGCACGGTACACCATCGGTCTTGTAGTCATGGTCCTTGCGACGATGGCGCCGGTGCTCGACTCCGCCCGGACCGCGCCGGCACAGGGGCAGAGCACGGCCCCGGACATCCTGAGCAAGGATGCCGTGCTGCGCGATCCGGAGATTCCCGCGCTCGGCAATCCCAAGGGCGACATCACCATTGTCGAGTTCTTCGATTACCAGTGCCCCTACTGCAAGAAAATCTCGCCGGTGCTGGATCAGGTGCTGAAGGACGACGGCAATGTGCGGCTGGTGCTGAAGGACTGGCCGATCCTCGGCGATCCATCGGGCTATGCGGCGCGGCTGGTGCTGGCCGCGAAGTATCAGAACAAGTATGAGCTTGCGCACCGCGCGTTGATCGTCAAGGTCGGGCGGCTGACCGAAGCGGTGATCGACGAGACGCTGGCGCAGGCCGGGGTGGATGTGGCCAAGGCAAAGGCCGATCTCGCGGCCAACAAGTCGGCGATCGACGCGCTGCTCAGGCGCAACAGCGCGCAGGCGGAAGCCTTCGGCTTTCGCGGCACGCCTGTATTCATTGTCGGGACGTTCCGCATTCCTGGCGGACTGACGGCGGAGCAGTTCAAGCTCGCCATCGCCGACGCGCGGAAGGCGGCGAAGCAGGGCGGCGCAAAGGGGAAGTAGACCGGCTGAAGCCGTCTACTTGTCGAAACACTCGGCGACATATTGCGCCAGATCGCGCCGGGGGACTTTCGCGACCTTCGCGGCGTTGTTGCATTCGATCAGCTTCATCTGTTCGGCATGGCGCTTTTCGGCGGCCTCACGGAACTCGGGCGCGACGGTTTTGGGATCGACGATCTTGTCGGCGTGCGCAGGCGCTCCGCTCAGGGGCGCGGCGGCCAGAAGAGCAAGAAAAAGGGGCGTGACGCGATGGCGCATCACACCCCTTTACCATTCATCCGTGGATCAGGCTACGCGCCGTCCGGCGCATCCTCCAAAATGGTTACTCGTCCTCGGCCTTCTTGCCGCCGATGGTCTTGAGCTTGGCGAACACGGCGTCCACCTCGAGATCGTCGCGCTGCTTGTCGGACGCCGGCGAGCGCTCGTGCTCCTCCTCCTTGCGGGTGGTTTCCGAGGCCGGCAGCAGGGTGGCGCCGCCATACTGCTGGGCCGCCGGCTTTTCCTTGGCCGCGCGCTGCACCTCGAAATCGAGCTCGATCTGCGAGCACAGGCCGAGGGTGACCGGATCCATCGGCGTCAGGCCGGCCGCGTTCCAGTGGGTGCGCTCGCGGACGCTGGCGATGGTGGTCTTGGTGGTGCCGACCAGCCGCATGATCTGGCTGTCCTTCAGCTCGGGATGGCTGCGGACCAGCCACAGGATCGCGCTCGGGCGCTCGTGGCGGCGGGACACCGGGGTGTAGCGCGGGCCCTTTTTCTTCTTCGCTTCCGGCAGGATCACCTTGGATTCGCCGAGTTTGAGGCGATAGTCCGGATCGGCTTCGCCCTTCTCGATTTCCTCGCGGGTCAACTGGCCGGTGGAGATGGGGTCCATGCCCTTGATGCCCTGCGCGGCGTCGCCGTCGGCAATCGCGCGGATTTCGAGCGGGTGCATCTTGGTGAATTCGGCCACCTGGTCGAACGTCAGCGCGGTATTATCAACCAGCCAGACGGCCGTCGCCTTCGGCATCAGCGGTGCGTTGCTCATGGCAAATCTCCTTTAGGCTTCGCCCGCGAGAATTTTGGGGTAAAGCTGTCTGGTCATCGGGAATGACGGGAATTCGTCCCTATATAGTCCGCCAAGGGTGGCCCGTGCAATGGTTTGGATCGCCCTTGACAGAACCGGGACGGCGGCCCCAAGTCCTTTCCCGAAGCTCCCAAAACGCTTGATTCCGGCTGAAAAATGACCCCTGACGCTCAAAAACCGCAGCTCTCCGTCGTGCTTTGTTCCCCCCGGGGCTTTTGTGCCGGTGTGGTGCGGGCCATCGACACGGTGGAACGCGCCCTGAAGCTCTATGGCGCCCCGGTCTATGTCCGTCACGAAATCGTGCATAACCGCTATGTGGTGGAAAGCCTGCGCGAAAAAGGGGCCATTTTCGTTGCGGAATTGAACGAAATTCCGGAAACCGACGCGCCGGTTGTGTTTTCCGCCCATGGCGTGCCGAAGGCGATTCCGGCCGAGGCCGACAAGCGCAATTTCTTCACCCTGGACGCGACCTGCCCGCTGGTCACCAAGGTTCACCGCGAGGCGGCGATCCATTTCAAGCGCGGCCGGGAAATCATCCTGATCGGCCATGCGGGTCATCCTGAAGTGGTCGGCACCCTCGGCCAGTTGCCGAAGGGCGCGGTGGTGCTGATCGAGACCATGGACGCGGCGCGGACCTTCCAGCCGAAGGACGCCTCGAAGCTCGCCTTCGTCACCCAGACCACGCTGTCGATCGACGACACCAAGGAAATCGTCGCGGTGCTCAAGGAGCGCTTCCCGGATATCGACGGGCCGCACAAGGAAGATATCTGCTACGCCACCACCAACCGCCAGCTCGCGGTGAAGAAGGTCGCGCCGCAGGTCGAAGCCATGATCGTGGTCGGCTCGCCGAATTCGTCGAACTCGCAGCGCCTGCGCGAGGTCGCCGAGCGCGAAGGCTGCAAGGTCTCCGTGCTGGTGCAGCGCGCCTCCGAACTTGACTGGTCGAAGTTCAAGGGCATCAAGTCGCTCGGCATCACGGCGGGCGCGTCCGCGCCGGAAGTGATCGTCGAGGAAATCATGGACGCGTTCGCGGCCCACTATCATCTGAAGGTGGAAACCGTCTCCGCTGCGATGGAAAACGAATTCTTCCCGCTGCCGCGCCCGCTGCGGAACGACGCAGCGGAGTGATATTTTTATGGCGGTTTACACCGACGTCACCGCCGAAGAGCTTGCGGACTTTCTAACTCCCTACGGGATCGGCGAACTGCTCTCCTACAAGGGCATCGCCGAAGGCGTGGAAAATTCCAACTATCTGGTTCACACCAGCGGCGGCTCCTACATCCTGACGCTGTACGAAAAGCGCGTCGCGAAAGGCGACCTGCCGTTCTTTCTCGGGCTGATGGGGCATCTGGCGTCCCACAACATCACCTGTCCGCAACCGGTGCTGAACAAAAGCGGCGCGGCGCTTGGCACACTTGCCGGGCGTCCGGCTGCGATCATCACGTTCCTTGAAGGCATGTGGCCACGCCGCCCGAGTGCGATGCATTGCGCCGGCGTGGGCGCCGCGCTGGCGAAAATGCATCTGGCTGGCGCCGATTTCAAAATGTCGCGGCCCAATGCGCTGTCGGTGAAAGGCTGGCGGCCGCTGTTCGATCAGGCGGCAGATCGTGCCAACGATGTGCATCACGGCTTGCGCGCCTTGCTCGGTCACGAACTCGATCATCTCGAACAGCATTGGCCCAGCGATCTGCCCAAAGGCGTGATCCACGCCGACCTGTTCCCGGACAACGTGTTCTTTCTCGGCGACAAGCTGTCGGGCCTGATCGACTTCTATTTCGCCTGCAACGACATGCTCGCCTACGACGTCGCGATCTGTCTCAACGCCTGGTGCTTTGAGAGCGATCACGCCTTCAATGTCACCAAGGCACGTGCGTTCCTCAATGCCTATACCCGCGAACGCAAATTGACTGCTGCCGAGCAGGGCGCGCTGCCGCTGCTGGCGCGGGGCGCGGCGATGCGCTTTTTGCTGACGCGGCTGGTGGACTGGCTCAACGTGCCGCCCGGCGCGCTGGTGAAGCCGAAGGACCCGCTCGAATATGTCCGCAAGCTGCGCTTCCATCAGGGAGTCAAGAGCATGAGCGATTACGGCGTCGAACAGTCCGGGTTCGTGGCGTGAGCGGCGCAAAACTTCCGCATGTGACGATCTTCACCGACGGCGCCTGCTCCGGAAATCCGGGGCCGGGCGGCTGGGGCGCGATCCTGCGCTTCGGCGATGTCGAGAAGGAATTGAAGGGCGGCGAGAATCCGTCGACCAACAATCGCATGGAACTGATGGCGGCGATCTCGGCGCTCGAAGCGCTAAAGCGGCCCGCATCGGTCGATCTCACCACCGATAGCCAGTACGTCCGTCAGGGCATCACAAGCTGGATTCACAACTGGAAGCGGAATGGCTGGAAGACCGCCGACAAGAAGCCGGTGAAGAACGCCGATCTGTGGCAGCGGCTCGATACAGCGCTGAAAGAACATCAGGTGCGCTGGCACTGGATCAAGGGCCATGCCGGTCACGCCGAGAACGAGCGTGCTGATCAACTGGCGCGCGACGGGCTGGCGGAGAACAGGTAGCGCTCGTGAAGACCTGCGACGTCCGTCGCTTTTCCCTCTCCCCTTGTGGGAGAGGGTGCCCGAACGAAGTGAGGGCGGGTGAGGGGTTCTGATAACATCCGTTCGGAGGTTTCACCCCTCACCCGGCGCGATGCTCACTGCGTTCGCATCTTGCCACCCTCTCCCACAAGGGGAGAGGGGAAAAGGGTTTCAAAGCTGCGACAGCAGGGTGTCGCCGCCGGAGACTTCGACCTTGCCTGGCGCGGGTTCAAGATTGAAAATTTTCACCACGCCGTCGTCCACCAGCATCGAGTAACGCTTGGAGCGGATGCCGAGACCGTTCGCGGAGGCATCGAGCTCCATGCCGATGGCCTTGGCGAATTCGGCATTGCCGTCGGCGAGGAATACGCCCTCATCGCGCTGGTCGGTGTCGCGCTTCCATGCATTCATCACGAACGCATCGTTGACCGAGACGATGGCGATGGTGTCGACACCCTTGTCCTTGAGAGCGTAGGCGTTGAGGAAAATGCTGGGCATGTGCATCTTGTGGCAGGTGCCGGTATAGGCGCCCGGCACTGCGAACAGCGCAACCTTCTTGCCCTTGAAAATGTCGTCGGTGGTTTTGACCTGCGGGCCTTCCGCGGTCATGACGCGAAACTTGGCCTCGGGCAGCTTGTCGCCAACTTTGATGGTCATCGGGTCTCTCCGTGGGAATGATGCGCTGTCATAGCGCGCTTTTCCCGCGCCGGGGAGCACGTTTTACGGAGGGCAGCCGCGCAATGGTCCTGTTGCGCCGCAATGCCTTTCGCTATGGCAGCTTGGCGTTGACCTCGTATGCGCTGCCCGGTGCGGCAACCGTCAGCTTCAGCGCTGCGCCGTCGGCGCTCGCGCCGGGCGGCAAGCCATCGAGTTCAAACGTGAAGTGCCGGAGGCCCGGCTCGCGTTTGACAAGTTTCGGTACCGGCAGGGCCCAGTCCGGCGTCGGGCCTTCGACAAAAAGCTGAACGTCCTTTTCCTTTTCTTTTCCAGCGGGCGCCTTGTCGTCCTGCAGGGCGACATCGACATGCACCACATTGCCCTCACGACGGACATCGCGAACGGAAACCGGCGCGGTGTCGCCGATTTTCGCCGGTTTCGGCACGGTGTCGAGCGCGGCGGAAATCGCGCCGTCTTCGGTCGAGGCGACGCTGACAAAGGCAAGCTCCGCCTGCGCCTCGACCGGGATGCAGAGTTTTTCGCAGACCGCGTAGCTGATCGCGGCGCGCAGCGTCACCGGCTTGTCAGGACTCTTTGCGATGATCCGCAGCGGCAACACGACCTGATTTTTGTACCCGAACGAAATGCCGCCGGCGCCGTCGGGAAATTTCGTCGGCGTGGGCCAGAGGATTTTCACGGATTCGACATTGTCGGATTCTGAAAAATCGATCCGCGGCGGCACGCCGGAATCGCCCGGGGTGCGCCAGTAGGTCTTCCAGCCCGGCTGCAACTGAAAACCGATGCCGCCGAGCAGCATTCCGCCGCTGCGCGAACCGGCGATCAGTCGCACCGAGGAATAGGTGTCCTTGATCCATGGCGAGACGTCCTGCGCGCTCGCGCGCAGCGGCGCAAGGCAGGCGAGGGTCGCAAGGGCTGCGGTGGAAGCCGCGCGAACGGGAACCATCAGTGTCATGAAACGTCCTTACAAGGTGGTATCCCTGTGCACCATTGAATTGCCCGTGATCCAGTCTTTTTCGCGGCTAAACACGGCTGGTGGAGTGGATTTGACATTCGCGGCCCGCTGGCAGCGAGTCCTCAAAGCGGACATTCGCAAAGCGCGCCTGCTGAAACGGAACGCGAATGTTGGACGCGGACCACTCGCCCGATTGCCGCAGCGGGTTGATTGACAGAACCGGCACCCGATATCAGGATGGATGAACAGCATGAGAGTCGTTTGCGAATGAGCACCACGCGCAAGAAGACCGGAAAGCCTGCTGGCGGCCCCATCCTGGCCGAAGACGAGACGTCTGGCGCTGGTTATCTCGACGGTCAGTTGCTGATTGCCATGCCGGTGATGGACGATGAGCGCTTCGCGCGATCGGTGATCTACCTGTGCGCGCATTCCTCCGAAGGCGCCATGGGTATTATCGTCAACCGTCCTGCCGGCAGCATTGATTTCCCGCAACTGCTGGTGCAACTCGACATCATCAACAAGGCTGACCAGATCAAGCTGCCCGGCAGCGCCGAGGACATGAAGGTCCTGAAGGGCGGGCCGGTCGATACCGGCCGCGGCTTCGTGCTGCATTCAAGCGACTTTTTCATCAAGGATGCGACGCTGCCGATTGATGACGGCATCTGCCTCACAGCGACGCTCGATATCCTGAAAGCCATCGCCGCCGGGTCCGGCCCGAAGCATGCACTGCTGGCGCTGGGTTACGCCGGTTGGGCGCCGGGCCAGCTTGAGGATGAAATCCAGCACAATGGCTGGCTGCATTGCCCCGCCGATCCCGATCTGGTGTTCGGGATGGACGCCGAGGGCAAATACGAGCGCGCGCTGGAGAAGATCGGCATCGAACTGGCGATGCTCTCCAACGAAGCCGGGCACGCCTAAAATCGCTTCGCAATCATTCCGTTTGTCTCCGCGAAAGCGGGGACCCAGTTTCTTATGCATCTGGATTCCCGCTTGCGCGGGAATGAGCGAAGCGAGTGTGCACAACTGCGACCGTAGTTCACGCCGGTCCCGGGCCGGGAGCGGCGGCGGGCGCGGCGGCCGGTGTGGCAGGTTTCAGAAGATTGCGCGCACTTTGCCGCCGGTTGCGCGGCTGCGGCACCTTCTCGCCGGTGAGAAGACGGATGGTGGCGTCGGCGTCAATCGGCTCGCCGAACGCAAAGCCCTGCGCATACTCGCAGCCGAGCTGGAACAGCTCCACCGCGTCCGAATCCGTCTCCGCGCCTTCCGCCACGACGGCCATGTTGAGGTCGTGCGCCAGCGCGACAATGGATTTGAGCAGCACCGGCCGCGCGCCGCGGCTTGAGGTGCGCACGAAGGACTGGTCGATCTTGATGGTGTCGAACGGGAAGCGCTGCAGATAGGCCAGCGAGGAATGGCCGGTGCCGAAGTCGTCAAGCGACAGCCCGACACCAAGCTCCTTGATCCGGTGCAGCATCTGCGCCGCATGTTCCGGATTTTCCATCACCAGTGATTCCGTGAGCTCGAGCTTGAGCGAACCGCGTGCGACCGCCGAGCGCGACAGCACGCCGCGCACGTCATGGATCAGGTCGTGACGCAGCAACTGCCTCGACGACACGTTGACGCTGGCGAAGATCGGTTCGCGCGAACGAACCGTGCGCTGCCAGACCGCAAGCTGCTTGGCGGTGGTGTCCATCACGAACAGGCCAAGCTCGACGATCAGGCCGATCTCTTCGGCGATGGAGATGAATTCCGACGGCGACATCCGGCCGAGCTTGGGGTGATCCCAGCGCGCCAGCGCCTCGAACCCCGCGATGGAGCGATCTTCCAGCCGCACGATGGGTTGATACAGGATGGTGATTTCCTCGCGCTCGATGGCGCGGCGCAGTTCGGCTTCCAGCGCAAGGCGGTCGGTCTTGCGGGCGCGCATCGCGGGCTTGTAGACGTCGATGCGGTCGCCGCCGATGCGCTTGGAGTGATACATCGCCAGTTCCGCATCCTTGATGATCTCGTCGGACAGCGGGTTCTGCGGATCGCTCAGGGCAAGGCCGATGGACGCGGTGAGGAATATCTCGCGGCCGTCGAAGGCGATCGGCGCACGGATGGTCTTGCGGATGGTTTCGGCGAAGGCGGTGATGCGCGCAGGTTCGTGCTCTGATGTGAGGATCAGGCCGAACTGGTCACCGGCGAGACGGGCCAGCGTGTCCTGCGGCTTGAGAATGCGGGCAAGACGCCGCGCCAGCGTCAGCAGGATCGAGTCCCCGACCGCGATGCCGACGGAATCGTTGACCTGCTTGAAGCGGTCGAGGTCGATCACCATCACGGTGGGACGCAGGTTCGGTGCCGTCTTCGCGAAGGCCGACAGGGCGCTGAGGCGGTCGATGAAAAGCTGGCGGTTCGGCAGGCCGGTCAGGTTGTCATGGACCGAGTCGTGCAGCAGCCGCTCTTCCGAATTCTTGGTTTCGGTCACGTCTGTGAGGGTGCCGACCACGCGGGAGACTTCGCCGTCGGAGCCGACCACGGGCCGCGCCTTCAGCGCGAACCACATGAAATGCCCGTCCGGCGTGCGCAGCCGGAAGTCCTGCACCAGACGGCCGCGGCGCTGATCGAGCACGCTGTCGAGCGCGGCGCGGAAACGATCCTGGTCGAGAGGATGCAAAACCTCTAGCCACTTCGCGGCGGGGCCTTCCAAGGTGCCGCGCTTGAGGCCGAGCAGGCCTTCGGTCTCGGGGCTAGTGAAGACCTTGTCGGCGGAAACGTCCCAGTCCCAGATCAGGTCGCCCGAGCCGGTCAGCGCCAGCGCGCGGCGCTCGACATCGGAGACGACACCGTTGGTCGCGCCGCCACCGGCGAAGGCGTGCTGCATCACCGTGAAGCCGATCAGCATCACGATCAGCACAAGGCCGCCGAGCAGGGCCGGGCCGACGATATCGTTGGTGACGCCGCCGGCGATGGTCATGCCTGCCGCGATAACCCAGACCACCAGCAGGAACCATGTCGGGATCAGCAGCACCGCGCGGTCGAAGCCATGCGTGGAGAGATAGACGATCAGTGCGAAGCCGAACACCGCGATGAGCGCCAGCGAGATGCGCGCGATGCCCGATGCGACAGCGGGATCGAACAGCGCGAGCGCGACCAGCGCGCCGAGGAACACCAGCCAGCCCATGGTGATGTGCGAATAGCGCACATGCCATCGCGACAGATTGAGATAAGCGAACAGGAACACCAGCAGCGTCGCCGCCAGCATCGCTTCGCCCGCCGCGCGCCAGACGCGCTCCGCGCCGGCGGACATGTCGAAGACCTTGCCCCAGAATCCGAAATCGACGCCGATGTAGACCAGCACCGCCCAGGCCAGCGCGGCGGCGGCGGGGAACATGATCGAGCCCTTGACCACGAACAGGATGGTCAGCACCAGCGCCAGCAGGCCGGAAATGCCGATGACGATGCCCTGATACAGCGTGAACGAGTTGACCTTGTCCTTGTAGGCTTCCGGCTCCCACAGATAGAGCTGCGGAATCTTGTCGGTGCGCAGTTCGGCGACATAGGTGACCACCGCGCCCGGATCGAGCGTGATGCGGAATACGTCGGCGGTCGCGTTGTCCTGCCGTTCGGGGCGGTCGCCGGTCGATGGCGTGATCGAGGCGATGCGGGAGAGGCCGAGATCCGGCCACAGAAGTCCTGAGGACACGATGCGGTAATGCGGCACGACGATCAGGCGGTCGAGCTGGTCGTCGGTGTTGTTGGTAAGCGCGAACACGATCCAGTTCTGGCCGCCTTCACGCGCGCGCACCTCGATGCGGCGGACGATGCCGTCGGTGCCGGGCGCGGTGGAAACCTGGATGCGGTCGGTGTCGCTGCGCTGAAACTCGAGCACGCCGGTGAGGTCGATGGCAGGCGCGTCGCTGCGCACGCTGATCGCATCGAGCGCGTGTGCCGGCTGGGCTGCGGCAAAAAGGATCAAGCTCAGCAGACATGAGAGCGCTGCGGCACGAAGCGAACTTCGCATTGGGAACAGGTGCAGCGCGAAGCCTCTGATCGAGCGCAAAGTCAGCTCTCCGCGTGGAAGATGACGGGCCGCGCACGGCCCGTCGCAGGAACGCGATAAATGCCACGAATATGAAGCAAATCAAAGGGTTTCGATGGGTTCCCGGGCTTTAAACCACCAGTGTGGTGGTTCGCAAGTCCGCCACATTTTTCCGCGCGCCCACTTTGCGGACTTGCGAACCAAAACCACACTGGAATCATAATGTTCTCGTGCTCTTTTGAATCCGAAGTTCGCTACCGAAGGCGCTGCGGCGCTTGGCGAACTTCGGATTCAGAGCACGAGCACAATTTTGCCAATATGTTGGCTGGATTCCATCCGCGCATGGGCTTTTGAGGCCTCTTTCAGAGGGAATGAGCTGTCCATCAGGGGTTTCACGCGGCCATCGTTCAGCCACGGCATGGCGTTGGCCTCGATGGCGGCGACCATGGCGGCCTTGTCGGCCACCGAGCGGGGGCGCAGCGTCGAGCCGGTATGGTGCAGCCGCTTCATCATCAGCTTGGCGAAGTTCGGTGTCGCCTTCGAGCCGCCGAGGAACGCGATCTGAACGATGCGGCCCTCAACGGCGGCGGCCTCGTAATTGCGGTCGATATAGTCGCCGCCGACCATGTCGAGGATGACATCGACGCCCTTGCCGCCGGTCAGTTCCTTGGTGCGGGCAACGAAGTCCTCGGTCTTGTAGTTGATCGCCGCATCAGCGCCGAGCTTCAGGCACGCATCCACCTTGTCCTGACCGCCGACGGTGACGAACACCTTCGCGCCATGGGCCTTCGCCATCTGGATCGCCATGGTGCCGATGCCGGACGAGCCGCCGTGGATCAGCAATGTTTCGCCGGGCTTGAGGCCGCCGCGCTCGAACACGTTGTGCCAGACGGTCATCAGCGTTTCGGCAATCGCGCCGGCGTCGGTCATCGACATGCCTTTCGGCACCGACATCGCGTGGCTTTCATGGGTGATGCAGTACTCGGCATAGCCGCCGCCTGCGACCAGCGACATCACCTTGTCGCCGATCTTGCGCTTGGTGACGCCTTCGCCAAGCGCGACCACTTCGCCGGAGATTTCAAGGCCCGGCAGATCGCTCGCGCCCGGAGGCACGGGATAGAGGCCGAGGCGCTGCAACACGTCGGGGCGGTTCACGCCGGCGGCGGCGACCTTGATCAGGATTTCGTTCGGCCCTGGCTTGGGCACCGGCCGCTGCTCAGGCACCAGCACCTCGGGGCCGCCGGGTTTGGAAATGGCGATGGCGGTCATTTGTGCGGGCAGCTTGTCCATGATGTGTCCTTGCGGCGGCGGGGCTGACGATAAAAGATGCAGATGGAACAGACCTATAATCGGGTCAGCGGCAGGAGGAAAGCATGGCCGGTGATGAGGACAACACGCCGAGAAAGAAAGTGACCCATGAACTGGGGCAGGATCTGTCGGCGCTGTCCTTCGACGACATCGAGGAACGCATCGCAGCACTGGCGGCGGAGATCGAGCGGCTGAAGGCGGACGCTGCGAAGAAGCGCGCCAGCCGCGACGCGGCCAATGCCTTCTTCAAATCGTGAGCGGCTCTCGCGGGGCGCGGGTTCCGCCCAATGGCAAAGGAACCGTAAAGGAAATCGTTAATTTACGGCGTATTAATCTTTCGCGTTTATGACTGAGCTTGTCCTTGTTTGGACACCGAGTGGCTCCTGTCACTCTGTTTGACGCCTCCCTGTTATCAACTTTCAAAAGCCGCCGGTTTCCGGCGGCTCTTTTTTTGTCCGGTCCCTCGGTTGCCCTGCCGTTAGACTTTGGCCGGGTCTGTTTTTCCGCGGGCGGCAGACGGCTGGAAACCATATCTCCTCATTGTTCCGCGGCGTGGCTGGACTCCCGGCCTCGGGCGAGCAATGATTTGTTCATCATAAAAAAATCAGCGTAACCGCGTGAGGCGTTAACCATGTCCGACCAGGGCGCAGCCGATCTCGTTCTTCTGAGCGAGAGGATCACCAACTCACCCGCCTTCGGGACCTTGTTCAGGGAAGGCATGGATCTCGTCGAAGAAACCGCCGCCTATCTTGATGGCCCGGGCCGCACCGAAGCCAAGGCGCTCGAGCGCTCGGTCAGTCTCAGCTATGCCACCGAAAGCATGCGGCTCACCACACGGCTGATGCAGCTCGCCTCGTGGCTACTGCTGCATCGCGCGGTGAAGGAAGGCGAGATGACGCTGCATCAGGCCAACCGCGAGAAGACCAAGGTGAAATTGACCGCAGCCGATCCCGGTCCAGCGGACATCATCGAAAAACTGCCGGAGCGGCTGCAGGATCTGGTGGCGCGCTCGATGGCGCTGCAGGCCAAGGTGCGCCGTCTAGACGTGACGATCCATTCGCCCGCGCCGGAACATCTGTCGATCGGCAATCCGCTGGTGCCGCAGATGAACATGCTCAAGGCTGCATTCGAGCGGTAAGCACCTCTCTTAACCTCTCCCCGCGAGCGGGGAGAGGTGAAAACAAGACGTGCGCACTGCGCTAGTCACCCCCCGAACGAAAAACGCCCCTGCGAAAGCGGGGGCGTTTTTGTATTCAAGCCAAGGTTTCCGGAAGGATCAGTCCTTCTTGAGGAAGCCCGAAAACTTCTTCTGGAAGCGCGAGACGCGGCCGCCGCGATCGAGAATCTGCTGGGTGCCGCCGGTCCAGGCCGGGTGCGACTTTGAGTCAATGTCGAGGTTCAGCGTGTCGCCTTCCTTGCCATAGGTCGAGCGGGTCAGGTACTCGGTCCCGTCGGTCATGACGACCTTAATTGTATGATAATCCGGGTGAATTTCGGGTTTCATGGCAAATCCTCTGGCGCCGCGCGCCCACAGATCAATGATGTTCGGGACGAATTTGGCGGCTCTATATCGCAGGAAGGGCCGCAAAACAAGCATCGACGTCATTTGCCAGCCCCCCAATCGGGGCCTATTGGAGGGCCGAAAACCAAAAGGCGGCCGACAGAATGAGTGCAGTGGAACGCGCTGAAGACCGGGGATTGGCATCCGCGCCGGCGCGCGAGAGCGATGTCACCAAGGACACTTCCGCGCCTGCCGCCGGGCCGTCACCGCATGCGCCTCAGAAGAAATCGCGCGGCATGAAGCTGCGCCCGCTGCTGGCGCTGGCGCCCTATGTTGCGCGCTATCGCGGACAGGCCTTTGCCGCGCTAGTCGCGCTGATCGTGGCCTCCGCCGCGACGCTGGTGGTGCCGCTTGCCGTGCGCCGCATGATCGACTTCGGGTTCAGCCCCGAAGGCATCGCCCTCATCAACAGCTACTTCGCGGTGATGATCGCGGTGGTCGCCGTGCTCGCCGCCGCCAGCGCGTCGCGCTACTACCTCGTCATTACGCTGGGCGAGCGCATCGTCGCCGATCTGCGCCGCGATGTGTTCAAGCATCTCACGTCGCTGTCGCCGTCGTTCTTCGACACCGCGCATAGCGGTGAACTGGTCTCGCGCCTCACCGCCGATACCACGCAGATCAAGTCCGCGGTCGGTGCGTCGGTGTCGATTGCGCTGCGTAACCTTGTGCTGTTCATCGGCGCCTCCGCGATGATGGTGGTCACCAGCCCGAAGCTGTCGGGCATTGTGCTGGCGGTGATCCCACTGATCGTGCTGCCGCTGGTGGCGTTCGGCCGCCGGGTGCAAAAGCTGTCGCGCGGCGCGCAGGACACGCTGGCGGAAGCCTCGTCCTATGCATCTGAACTGATCGGCGCGATCCGCACGCTTCAGGCGTTTACGAACGAGCGTCTCGCCGAAACGCGGTTCGGCGGCGAGGTCGAGCGCGCCTATCTCGCGGCCCGCAATTCCACGCGCGCGCGCGCCTATCTGACCGCGACCGTGATCTTCCTGATTTTCGCCAGCGTGGTGGCGATCCTGTGGATCGGGTCACATGACGTGCTGACGCATCAGATCAGCGCGGGCCGCCTCGGCCAGTTCATTCTCTATGCCGCGTTCGCGGCGGGCGCGCTCGGCGAACTCAGTCAGGTCTGGGGCGAAATCTCGCAAGCGTCCGGCGCATCGGAGCGGTTGTTTGAAATCCTGCGCATCAAGCCGGACATCGCCGCGCCTGCCAATCCGCGCGCGCTGCCGGTGCCGCCGCGTGGCGACGTCGCATTCGACAATGTTCGGTTCTCCTATCCGACGCGGCCCGATCATCTCGCGGTCGACGGCGTGTCGTTTGCGGTGAAGGCCGGGGAGAAGGTCGCGGTGGTCGGCCCCTCCGGCGCGGGCAAGAGCACGCTGTTTCATCTGCTGCTGCGGTTCTACGATCCGGCGTCCGGCACCATCTCGGTTGATGGCGTTCCGGTTCGGGAGGCGGACCCGTCCGCCGTGCGCTCACGCATCGCGCTGGTGCCGCAGGATTCAGCGGTGTTTGCCACCAGCGCCCGCGAGAACATCCGCTTCGGCCGCCCCGATGCGAGCGACGCCGAAGTCGCGCGCGCCGCCGACCTCGCACACGCCACCGAGTTTATCACGCGCCTGCCGCTCGGCTTCGACACGCAACTCGGCGAACGCGGCGTGACGCTGTCCGGTGGTCAGCGTCAGCGCATTGCCATTGCGCGTGCGATCCTGCGCGATGCGCCGCTGCTGTTGCTGGACGAAGCGACCTCCGCACTCGATGCGGAGAGCGAAACACTGGTGCAGACCGCGCTGGAAGAACTGATGAAGCATCGCACCACGCTGGTGATCGCGCATCGGCTTGCCACGGTGCTGTCCTGCGACCGCATTCTGGTGATGGAGAACGGCCGCATTGTTGAGCAGGGCACCCATGCCTCGCTGGTCGCGGCGAACGGGCTTTATGCGCGCCTCGCGCGGCTGCAGTTCGAGGGCGTGTAATTCTTTCTTCCCCTCTCCCCCTGTGGGAGAGGGTGCTGAGCCATAAGCGCGTTTACGCGCGTCGTCGACGCGCTATGGCCGCGAAGCGGGTGAGGGGTCGAGGTTCTCACCCTGAAACCCCTCACCCGGCTCAGTTTCGCTTCGCTTAACTTCGCCACCCTCTCCCGCAAGGGGAGAGGGGAAAACAAGCGAGTTGTTCTCTAGCCTTTCGCGAACACCGGCTTGCGCTTCTCGACAAAGGCCTTCACCGCTTCCTTATGATCCGCCGTGCCTGCGGACTTCACCATCCGCTCGGCTTCGTGATCGAGCGAGGTCAGGAAGTCGTTCATCAGCGCTTCGTCGAGATTGTCCTTCAGGAAGCGCAGCGCGGTGGTCGGTCCCTCGGCGAGTTTTTTCGCCCAGGCGAAGGCTTCGTCGCGCAGCTTGTCATCCGGCACGACACGATTGACGATGCCGAGAGCTTCGCATCGTCGGGCGTCGATCTTCTCGCCGAAGAACATCAATTCGCGGGCGCGCGATGTGCCGACAAGCCGCGTCAGCAGCCAGGACATGCCGTAGTCGCCGCTGAGGCCGATCTTCACATAGGCCGTGGTCACGAACGCCGACTCCGCCGCGATGCGCAGATCGCAGGCGAGGGCCAGCGACAATCCTGCACCTGCCGCGGGACCAGGCAGCGCCGCGATGGTCGGCTTGCGGACATTGACCAGCGCGCCGGTCAGCGTGCGCTGGCGCTCCTGCAGCCGCGCCACTTTCTGATCGAAAGTGAGTTCGGGGGCATTGCTGCTGCCGGGCTTGCCGCCCATGCCCTTGACGTCGCCGCCGGCGCAGAACGCATCGCCCGCGCCGGTGATGAGAAGTGCGCCGATAGTCGGATCTTCGCCGCACTGCTTGATCATGCGGCGCAGCGCCGGGGTCAGGTTGTCGGAGAGCGAGTTGCGCGCCTGCGGCCGGTTGAGCGTGATGACGGCGACGCGCTCGCGCACTATGCAAAGCAGTTCCTCGGTTCCGGTGTCGATGATGGTGTCCGATGCAGTCGCGGTGGCTGTCATGGTCGCTGTCCCGAGTTGGTTTTGAAAAGGAACTTAGTCCTCTCCCGGCCGGTTTTGCCAGTAAAACCTCGCGCAACGCTGTCATGTCGCGCGAGGTTTGAGTTTGTTGCAGCGCCGTTATGCGTCGGTCCAGTCTGTGGACGTCGCCACGCTGCGCCAGTCTGCCAGTTCGCTTTCCACGCGGGCATGCTTGGCTTCGATCCGCTCCACCGTGTCGCTGCCGAGCGGCAGGCGGCTCGGAGGTGTTTTGGCGTCGGCCAGTTTCATGAAAGCCGCCGCCAGCTTCGCTGGATCGCCGCGCTGCGCATGATTGACGTCGGCGGCGATGTTCCGTGTCTTGCCGACGGTATCGGCATAATCCGCGATCTCCTGACGGGTGCGGATCAGCGACTGGTCGTCGAGGAAGTCGGTGCGGAAGAAGCCGGGTTCGACCACCGTGACGTGGACACCGAGCGGCGCCAGTTCGGCATGCATCGCCTCGCTAAGGCCTTCGACAGCGAACTTCGTTGCACCATAGACGCCCCAGCCGGGATAGCCGGCATATCCGCCGACTGACGAGATGTTCATCACATGCCCCGAACGCTGGCGGCGCATATGCGGCAGCACGGCGCGGGTGATATTCAGCAACCCGAACACATTGGTGCCGAACACGCGTTGCGTTTCCGCATCGCTGGCTTCCTCCACCGCGCCGAGCAGGCCGAAACCGGCGTTGTTCACCAGCACGTCGATCCGGCCGAACTTTTTAACGGCGGCGCCAGCGGCGTCATGAGCCTGCGCTTCGTTGGTGACGTCGAGCTTCACCGCCAACAGCCGCTCGTGCGAGCCGAACTGCCTGGTGACGGTGGATGGATCGCGGGCGGTGGCGACGACGGCATCGCCACGCGACAGAGCTTCCGCCGTGATCCGTGCGCCGAAACCCCGGGATGCTCCTGTGATGAACCAGACACGCATGATGTTTCTCCCTTTGTTGTCCCGGCAGGCTGTCTGCCGGGCTGATGGGAGAAAACTAGCGGCTGGCCATTGATGAGATAATCCGGTAATTACTCCTCAAGCTACTGAGAAAAATTCATCAATGGCGCGCATCGATTCCTCCGATCTAGCGGGCTTTCTCGCCATCGCCAGGCACCATAGCTTCAAGGCGGCGTCGGTCGAGCTTGGCGTGACGCCGTCAGCGCTCAGTCACGCCCTGCGGACGGTGGAGGAGCGGCTGGGCCTGCGCCTTCTCAACCGCACCACGCGGAGCGTGGCGTTGACCGAGGCCGGCGAGCGTCTTTTCTCGCGCGTCAGCCCGGCCTTTCGAGATATCGAGGATGCGCTGGAAGACCTCAACACCTTCCGCGGCAAACCGGCAGGCACGCTGCGCATCAATTCCGCGCGGCAGTCGGCACGGCTGGTGCTCCTTCCGCTGATCACGAAATTCCTCAAAGCCTATCCGGATATCCGCGTCGATCTCGTCATCAACGATGCGCTGGTCGATGTGGTGTCGGCGGGATTCGACGCGGGTGTGCGGTTCGGTGAAACTATTGCGGCGGACATGATCGCCGTGCCGATCGGCCCGCGTCATCGCTTTGCGGTGGTCGGTTCGCCCGGATATTTCAAGACCCACAAGGCTCCGGTTACGCCTCATGACCTCAGCAAACTACCGTGCATCCGCTACCGGTTTTCAAGCGGCGCGATGTATCGTTGGGAGTTCGAGCGCGGCGGCTTTGAGCTCGATATCGAGGTCGATGGCCCGCTGACGCTGGGCGATCAGGATTTGATGCTCGAAGCCGCGCTCGATGGCGCTGGGCTCGCCTATGTGTTCGAGGCACAGGCCGAGCAATTGATCGCGAGGCGCAAGCTGGTGCGGGTGCTGGCCGACTGGTGCCCGGCCTATCCCGGATTCTTCCTCTATTATCCGAGCCGCCGTCAGGTTCCTGCGGCGCTGCGTGCGTTCATCGACCATTCAAGAGCAAAGTAGCTAAGAGAACGAGCGGAGCAAGATGACCCGGTCATGCAGGCCGTGTATGCTCGGTGTCACAAGGCCATCTAATGGTCTGTGCAGAATCTTTACTGGAGATCATTCATGCGCAAGATTTTGACTGTCCTCGCAGCGCTCGCTTCCCTGAGCCTCACCAATTGCGGCTACAACGCGATCCAGCAGAACGACGAGTCGGTGAAGTCGGCATGGTCCGAGGTCGTGAACCAGTATCAGCGCCGCGCCGATCTCGTCCCCAATCTGGTGAATTCGGTCAAAGGTTTTGCGCAGCAGGAAAAGGATGTGCTGATCGGCGTGACCAATGCGCGTGCCAAGGTCGGCACCATCCAGGTGACGCCGGAGGTGCTGAACGATCCGGCGGCGTTCCAGAAATTCCAGGCCGCGCAGGGCGAACTCAGCGGCGCGCTGTCGCGCCTTCTCGTCACGACTGAGAACTATCCGCAACTCAAGTCGGATCAGTTGTTCCGCGATCTGGTGGCGCAGCTTGAGGGCACGGAGAACCGCATCACTGTGGCCCGCAACCGCTACATCAAGGCGGTGCAGGATTATAACGTCGGCATCCGCACCTTCCCGAACAACCTGACCGCGATGGCGTTCGGCTACAAGGAAAAGGCCAATTTCACCGTGGAGAACGAGAAGTCGATTTCCACCGCGCCGAAGGTCGATTTCAACGCGCCGGCCGCGCCCGCGACGCCCGCACCCGCGAAGTGAAGGAATAGCGGTCGCGTGCAATGAAGGCGGTCAGGACGGTCATTCTCGCGTTCATGCTGTGCTGGGCGTTTGCCGGCGCGGCATTCGTCGCGCGGGCGGACGTCGCGGTGCCGCCGCTGACCGGGCGTGTGGTCGATTTGACGGGGACGCTGTCGTCCGACCAGGCTGCCGCGCTCGACCAGAAGCTGAAAGCGTTCGAGGACCGCAAGGGCAGTCAGGTCGCGGTGCTCATCGTGCCGACCACGCAGCCTGAAACCATCGAGCAGTATTCGCTGCGGGTGGTCGAGCAATGGAAGCTCGGGCGCAAGAAGGTCGATGATGGCGTGCTGCTGATCGTCGCCAGGAACGACCGCAAGCTGCGCATCGAGGTCAGCTACGGCCTCGAAGGCGCGCTGAATGACGCGACCGCCAAGCGGATTATCGACGAAATCATCGCGCCGAAATTCCGCAGCGGCGATTTCGCCGGCGGCATTTCCGATGGCGTCGACCGCATTCTGAAAGTGATCGACGGCGAGCCGCTGCCCGCGCCGGAGCCGGAAGGCGAAGTGCCGGATCTGGGCTTTATCGGCGAATACTTTCCGTTTCTCCTGATCATCACGCTGGTGGGCGGCGGCATTTTCCGCACGATCTTCGGGCGGCTGCTCGGTTCGATCATCGCCGGCGGCGGTGTCGCGGCCTTTATCTGGTTTTTCCTCGGCACCTTGTCGATCGCGGCCATCGGCGGAGCGATCGCCTTCTTCATCACGCTGATCGGGGACGCGATCCTGAGTTCCGGCGGCGGTGGCCGTGGCGGTTATGGCGGCGGATTCAGTTCGGGCGGATCGAGCAGTTCAGGTGGCGGATTCAGCGGAGGCGGCGGCAGCTTCGGCGGCGGCGGCGCTTCGGGTAGCTGGTAGCCGAGAGAACGCATATGGGCATCAGGCGCATCGGCAAGCATCTTCTTCTCAATCGCTGGCGGGTCCGGCGCGCGTTTCCGAGTCAGGCGCTCGCCAACATCGAGAAGGCGATCAAGGCCAGCGAGGCGGCGCACGGCGGCCAGATCCGCTTTGCGGTGGAAGGCGCGCTCGATGGCGCGCCGCTGTTCAGGGATCAACCGGCGCGCGCCCGCGCCATCGACGTGTTCGCGAATCTGCGGGTCTGGGACACGCAGCAAAGCAACGGTGTGCTGATCTATCTGCTGCTCGCCGACCGCGATGTGGAGATCGTCGCCGACCGCGGCTTCAACGACAAGGTCACGCCGGCGGAGTGGGAGAAGATCTGCCGCCTGATGGAGACGGAATTCCGCGCCGGGAACTTCGAGGGCGGTGTGCTCAAGGGCGTGACCGCCGTGACGCAAGTCCTGGCGAAGCACTTTCCGCCCGGCGGCGCGCCGCGCAACGAACTGCCGGACAAGCCGGTGGTGTTGTGAGATTTCCGCGAGCCTCATGGTGAGGAGCGCATCTCGCGCGTCTCGAACCACGAGGCGTCACAACTTCATCCTTCGAGACGCGGCCAAATGGCCGCTCCTCAGGATGAGGATTGTGTAAAAACTTGCGCTCTCATTCCTCCGTCATCAGCCCGACATTGCCGCCCGCGGCGGCGGTGTTGATCGTCACCGTCTGCTCGGTGGCGAGGCGCGGCAGATAATGCGGTCCTCCCGCCTTGGGTCCGGTGCCGGAGAGGCCATGTCCGCCGAACGGCTGCACGCCGACCACGGCGCCGATCATGTTGCGGTTGACATAGATGTTGCCCGTTGCGAGCCGCTCCACGATGCTTTCGATGGTGTCGTCGATCCGCGAATGGATCCCGAGGGTGAGGCCATAGCCGCTGGCGGCGATGGATTGCAGCACGCGCTCGAGGTCGGCGGCCTTATAACGCACCACATGCAGGATCGGGCCGAACACTTCTTCGGTGAGCTGATCCGCGCTGGCAAGTTCAAAGATATGCGGCGCGACGAAATTGCCGGACGCCGGGGCCTCGCCTGCAAGATGAACTCGCGCCGTCTCTCGCATGCGCGCAATGTGCGCATCGAGTCGCGTCCTGGCCTCGGCGTCGATCACGGGGCCGATCTGGGTCGCCGGGTCACACGGATCGCCGACCTTCAGTTCGCGTGCCGCGCCCGCGATCATTTCGATCATGCGGTCGGCGATATCCTCCTGCACGAACAGCAGACGGAGCGCCGAGCACCGCTGACCGGCGGAGCGGAAGGCCGACATCACCACATCGTCCGCGACCTGTTCCGGCAGCGCCGTCGCATCCACAATCATGGCATTGATACCGCCGGTCTCCGCGATCAGCGGAACGATCGGTCCATCCTTTGCCGCGAGCGTGCGGTTGATCGAACGTGCGACATCTGTGGAGCCGGTGAACACCACGCCCGCGATTTCAGGATGTGCGACCAGCGCCGCGCCGATGGCGCCGTCGCCCTGCACCAGATGCAGCGCGGAGTCCGGAATGCCCGCTTCATGCAGCAGCGCGACGGCGTCCGCCGCGATCAAGGGCGTCTGTTCGGCGGGCTTTGCAATCACGGTGTTGCCCGCCATCAGGCAGGCCGCCACTTGCCCCGTGAAAATCGCCAGCGGGAAATTCCAGGGCGAGACCGCAACCATGGCGCCGCGTCCGCGCAGGCGCAGCGTGTTGCTCTCGCCGGTGGGGCCGGGCAGCGGCTGGCCTTGCGCGAACAGCCTGCGGCCCTCGCCGGCGTAGTAGCGGCAGAAATCCACCGCCTCGCGCACCTCCGACACCGCGTCGTCGATGGTCTTTCCGCCTTCTGATTGCAGCAACGCGATGAAGCGCGGCATTCGCCGTTCCAAGAGATTCGCGGCGCGCTCAAGCGCATTGGCGCGTGTGTCCGCCGCCGTCCGGCTCCAGAATGCGAAGCCGGTGCGCGCCAGCGCGACGGCGATCGCAGCTTGTTCGGCCGTTGCGGTCCTCGCCTGGGCCTGTGGTGCGGACTGCCCGTGGATCGCCGCGCGCAAATCGTCAAGCGCCGCTCTGTCACCGAATTCGACGCCGCGCGAATTGATGCGCGGCAGATACATATCTCGCGGCAGGGGCAGGCGCGGATTGTGCGCCCGATCCGGCGTGCGGATGGTCTGCTGCGGCCGTTCGAGCAATGCCGCGACCGGAATGCTGTCATCCGCCGCCAATGCGACGAAAGACGAGTTTGCGCCGTTCTCCAAAAGCCGCCGCACCAGATAGGCCAGCAGATCGCGGTGGCTACCGACCGGCGCATAGGTGCGGCAGGCGAATGACGGCTTGTCCTCGTGGAGCCGCGTGTAGAGGGCGTCGCCCATGCCATGCAGGCGCTGGAATTCAAAGCCGCCACCGTCACCCGCGAGTTCGGCGACGGTCGCCACCGACAATGCATTGTGTGTGGCGAACTGCGGAAAGATGCGCGGGCGCAAGGCGAGCAGCTTGCGCGCGCAGGCGATGTAATTGAGGTCGGTCATCGCCTTGCGGGTGAACACCGGATAACCGTCCAGCCCGCGTTCCTGCGTCCGCTTGATCTCGGTGTCCCAGTAAGCGCCCTTCACAAGGCGCAGGGTGATGCGCCGGTCAAGACGTTCCGCGAGGGCATGAACATGGTCGATCACCGCCCCGGCGCGCTTCTGATAGGCCTGCACCGCAAGGCCGAAACCGTCCCAGCCAGCAAGTGACGGATCGGCGAACACCGCGCCGATCACGTCGAGCGAGAGTTCGAGGCGGTCGGCTTCCTCCGCGTCAACGGTGAAGTTCATGCCGTGCGTTTTGGCGCGGCGCGCGAGATCGAGCACGCGCGGCACAAGCTCGCTCATCACGCGCGTCCGGCTCAGTGCCTCATAGCGCGGATGCAACGCGGAGAGCTTGATCGAAATGCCCGGCCGGTCTTCGGGTTTCCGGTCGCCTGCGGCCGCGCCGATGGCGGCAATCGCAGCGGCATAGGACTCGAAATAGCGCGCGGCGTCGTCCACTGTGCGTGCGCCTTCGCCGAGCATGTCGAACGAATAGCGGTGATGATGGTGAGGCGCGTCGTGATCCGCCGCGCGGGCCAGTGCGGATTCGATGGTTTCGCCGAGCACGAAGTGATAGCCCATCAGCCGCATCGCCTGACGGGTCGCGGTGCGCACGGCGGGAAGGCCGATGCGCTTGGCGATCAGGCCGAGGGTGCCTTGCGGTGTTTCGCCGGGCTGGATCACACGCGCGGACAGACCGAGCGCCCAGGCAGAGGCGTTGACCAGCAGCGCGCTGGATCTTGTCCGGTGATGGGCGAAATCGCCCTGGCCGAGCTTGTCTTCGATGAAGCGGTCCGCTGTGGCGGCATCGGGAACGCGCAGCAGCGCTTCGGCCATCACCATCAGCGCGAGGCCTTCCTTGGTCGAGAGCGAAAATTCCCGCAGCATGTCCTCCACGCCGCCGAAGCCGCCGTCCTCGCCGCGCACCGCCTCGATCAGGCGGGTGGCTGTGCTGTCGATCCGGGCATTCTGTTCGGCGGAGAGCGAGGGCAGCGCCAGCAGCGTTGCAGCAATCTCGCTGTCGTCGGGCGAGTACGGGGCTGAAAACGGCGGAAATGGGTTGGCGGGGTCTGGCATGGCGTCCTCTGGAGAATGCGCCATCCTAGCGCCAGTCCGCACCGTGGTTCGATAGGAGATTTAGAGATTTTACCTTACATATTGCGAGGATATGGTATAAAAACTGGAAAAATGAGCGATATTGACAAAATAGACCGGAAAATCCTCGATATTCTGCAAGCCGACGGGCGGATCGCCAATGTCGAACTGGCGGAGCGCATCGGCCTGTCGCCGACCTCCATCGGCGAGCGGCTGAAGCGGCTGCAGCGTGACGGTTTCATCGAGGGCTATGGCGCGCGGCTCAATCCGCATCGCCTGGGGCTGGGTTTGCTCGTCTTTGTCGAGGTGCTGCTCGACAAGACCACGCCCGATGTGTTCGCGCGCTTCGCGGAGGCGGTGCAACTCGCGCCCGAAGTGCTGGAATGTCACATGGTGGCGGGCGGGTTCGATTATCTGATCAAGGCGCGGTTGCCGGACATGACGGCCTATCGCCGGTTTCTCGGCGAGACGTTGCTGGCATTGCCGGGGGTGCGCGAGACGCGCACCTATGCGGTGATGGAGGAGGTCAAGCGTGATGCGCCGCTGCCGGTGTAGCGGAACTGCCGCCGCTGAATCTTTTTAAGTGTTGTATTCGCGCTGTTGATTGCCGGGCAAATCCGGAGATAGTTCTGCCGGGCAGATTTTGCAGGATTGTGCGTTGTTTCAGTTTCCTTCCATGACGCGAACTGTTTCATTCCTCGCGTTCGTTCCCGGCCTCGTTTTTGGCTTTGCTTTTGCGGCACAGCCGTTGTCGGCGATGCAGCTCACGCCGCAGCAGAGCGAGCTTTATACGTCGGTGTCGACCAGCCCGCCCACGGCGCAGACCATGACGGTCTGCTACGGTTTTGTCTGCCGCCGCCGGGTCGAGCTTGATTTCAACGCAGCGGACCAGAAGACGCTGACCCAGATCATGGCGTCGGGCAAGGCGTCGGCTGTCGCGGAGCGCGCTGCGATCCAGAAAGCGGTGCAGTGGTTCGACAAGCGGATGGGGCCGGTGATCGGCACGACGACGCGCGTCGCGCGCGCCGATATCCGCAATCGCGCCGACGCCAACAACTACGATTGCTGGGATTCGACCCGCAATGTCTCGAGCCTGCTGCTGGTGCTGCAGGAATGGGGACTGCTCAGGCATCACACTGTCGGCAATCCGCGCTATCGCGGCAACATTTTCGCGATGCAGTTGCCGCACAACACCGCCGTGATTGCCGAAAAGGAAAGCCGGATCGAGTGGGCGGTGGACATGTGGACCACCAGATATCTTCAGCCGCCTGACGTCATGCTCGTGGAGCAGTGGCTGAAGGAGGAGTGAGCGTCAGGCACATTTACAGCGGTGCTGTGCCGTCACCCTGAGATGCGCGGCACTTGCCGCGCCTCGAAGGGCGGCGGCATTGTTGCAACGCCATCCTTCGAGGCTCGCCAGAAGATGGCTGGCACCTCAGGATGACGGGCCGCGTCTCATTGCCCTCACCCCAATCCTCTCCCCGCAAGCGGGGAGAGGGAGCAGGTCACGCCTGCGCCGGCGTTTTCTTCACCTTCGCCCAATACTTGTCGCGCAGATGACGCTTCACCAGCTTGCCGGTGGGGGTGCGCGGCAGTTCGGGTTCAAAGTCGACGCTCTTGGGGCATTTGATCGGCGACAGGTGCTTGCGACAGAACAGGATGAGTTCGGCCTCAAGCTCCTTGCCGGCGCGTGACATGTCGTGCGGCTGCACCACGGCCTTGACCTCTTCGCCCATTTCCTCGTTCGGAACGCCGAACACCGCGACATCGGCCACCGCGGGGTGCGAGATCAGCACGTCCTCGGTCTCCTGCGGGTAGATGTTCACGCCGCCGGAGATGATCATGTAGGCCTTGCGGTCGGTGAGGTAGAGGAAGCCGTCAGCGTCGAGATAGCCGACATCGCCGAGGGTGGACCAGCCGCGGTCGTTATAGGCGCGCTGCGTCTTGTCGGTGTCGTTGTGATAGGCGAATTGCGGGCCGCCCGCGAAATACACCGTGCCTGTTTCGCCGACGGGCAACTCAGTGCCGTCGTCGTCGAGAATCTTGATCTCGCCGACCACGGCGCGGCCGACGGTGCCGCGATGCGCGAGCCACTGCTTTGAATCCGAGACGGTGACGCCGTTGCCTTCGGAGCCGGCATAATACTCGATCAGGATCGGGCCCCACCAGTCGATCATCTTCGCTTTCACGTCGGCGGGGCAGGGGGCGGCGGCATGCACCGCGCCTTGGAGCGTCGATGTGTCGTATTTCGCGCGCACATCATCCGGCAGCTTGAGCATGCGCACGAACATCGTGGGCACGAGCTGCGACTGCGTCACCTTGTGCTTTTCGACCAGCCGCAGGAACTCTTCGGCATCGAACGATTCCATCACGATCGAGGTGCCGCCCAACATGCCGCTCATCATGTTGAAGCGCAGCGGGGCCGCGTGATAGAGCGGCGCGGGCGACAGATACACGCTGTTCTCGTTCATGCCGCACATGGTCGAGCACAGCAGCTTGAGCAGCGGATTGGGCACCAGAATGGATGGCTCGGACAGCGGGCGCTTGATGCCCTTCGGCCGCCCGGTGGTGCCGGACGAATACAGCATGTCGTAACCGGCGGCCTCGTCCGCAATCGGCGTCGCCGGTTGCGCCGCGAGCGCGTCGTCCCACGATTTGAAGCCGCCTTGCGCCGGTCCGGTGATGAAGAACTGTGTTCCGCCGGAGCCGCTGCCGACGAGCGGCGCGATCGAGGGCATGCATTTCGGTGTGGTGATGACAACTTGCGCGCCGCAATCCTTGACGATGTAGGCGATTTCGTCCGGCGTGAGATAGCGGCTGATCGCCGTGTAGTAGAGCCCGCTGCGCTGCGCCGCCCAGCAGATTTCCATGAACGCGATGTTGTTTTCCATCAGCAGGGCGATGTGATCGCCCTTCTTCAGGCCGAGCGACCGGAACAGTTGCGCGCCCTGATTGGAGCGGCGGTCGAGTTCGCGATAGGTGATCGCCTCGCCGCTGCTCGCCATCTGGTAGGCGATCTTGTCCGGCGTCGACTGGGCGTGAATCGATGGATGAGACATGGTGCTGCCTTGGCGCTCCCTGGGCGTTTCCTCAAAAAGCTCTCGGCGGATTTTTCCGTTCCTGGAGAGAGAAGCGAGTGGTGAGTAGCGAATAGCGAATAGCGGCAGCGAGAACGAAGCCGTTCTTCCTGCTACTCGCTACTCCCTATTCACTACTCGCTCACTTACAGCCGCTCGACGATGGTCACGTTGGCCATGCCGCCGCCTTCGCACATGGTCTGCAGGCCGTAGCGCTTGTTGCGCTGCTTGAGCGCGTTGACCAGCGTGGTCATCAGTTTGGTGCCGCTTCCGCCGAGCGGATGGCCGAGCGCGATCGCGCCGCCGTTGACGTTGAGCCGCGCGGGGTCCGCGCCGGTGGTCTTGAGCCAGGCGGTCGGCACCGACGCGAAGGCTTCGTTGACCTCGAACAGGTCGATGTCGTCGACCTTCATGCCGGCCTTCTGGAGGGCGCGCTGGGTCGCGGGCAACGGGGCTTCCAGCATGATGACGGGGTCGCCGCCGATCATGGTCATGTGGTGAATGCGCGCCAGCGGCGCGATGCCGAGCGATTTCAGGCCCTTTTCGTTGACCACCATGACGCCGGAGGCGCCGTCGCAAATCTGGCTGGCGCTGGCGGCGGTCAGCTTGCCGCCTTCGGCAATCGTCTTGACGCCGCGAATGCCTTCGATGGTCGCGTCGAAGCGGATGCCTTCGTCAATGTTGTGAATGTCGGTGGAGCCATCGGCGCGGGTGATGGTGAGCGGAACGATCTCGTCCTTGAACGCGCCGGCCTGGGTCGCGGCAATCGCGCGCTGATGGCTTTCGTAGGAATACTTGTCGAGGTCATCCTTTGAAAGACCGTACTTTTCCGCCATCATTTCAGCGCCGGTGAACTGGCTGAACTGGATGTTCGGATATTTCGCCTGGATGTTCGGGCTGTAATAGTTGCCGAAACCGTTCTTGGCGGCCAGCGTGGCGGGAAGGCCCATCGGCACGCGGGTCATGCCTTCGACGCCGGCGGCGATCACGATGTCCATCGAGCCTGCCATCACGGCCTGCGCGGCGAAGTGCAGCGCCTGCTGCGACGAACCGCACTGGCGGTCGACCGATGTGCCGGGCACGCTTTCCGGCAGCTTGGACGCCATCACGGCGTTGCGGGCGACATTGTTCGACTGCTCACCGGCCTGCATCACGCAGCCCATAATGACGTCTTCGATCTGCGCCGGATCGACACCGGTGCGGTCGACCAGCGAATCCAGCACCGAGGCTGCGAGATCGACCGGATGCCAGCCGGCAAGGCGGCCGCCCTTGCGGCCTCCGGCGGTCCGGGCGGTGGCGACGATATAGGCTTCAGCCATGGGGTGCTCCCTGTTGGATTGTTGTCGGTTGGGCGCGATTAAAGGCGCGGTGCGAGATTTAGTCAATCGGTCAATTAACTCTTGAGCGCGGGGCGATCATCGGGTTAGCTGTGGGCTCCCGTGTTCCGAGACCCGTATGCCAGCCACGACCGCCAAAGCGCCGCGCCGTTCTCCGCCGAAACCGGTTCCTGAAAAGGAAGCAGCGCCGATGAACGCGACTGCCGCGAAGCTTCTGGTCGCGGCGGGCGATCTGATGATCGAGCGAAACACCACGGATGTTTCTTTAAGCGAGATCGCACAGAAGTCCGGCGTGAACGCGGCGCTGGTGAAATATCATTTCGGCAACAAGGACGGCCTCCTGCTGGCGCTGCTGGCGCGCGACGCCGCCGCCGAGATGAAAAATCTCGCCTTCGTGCTCGATCAGCCGATCTCGCCCACGGAAAAAATGCGCCGGCACATCGCAGGCATCATCAATGCCTATTATCGCGTGCCGTATCTCAGCCGGCTGATCCATCTGCTGCTCCATCAGGGCAGCGAGGCGACGTCCAGGGAAGTCCATCGGTTTTTCATCGACCCGCTGTTCGGATTCGTGCGCGGGCTGCTGGAGCAGGGCGTCGAGGCGGGCGAATTCCGCAAGGTCGATCCGGCGCTGTTCTACATCAGCCTGAATGGCGCCTGCGACAATCTGTTCTATGGCCGTCAAATGAATGCGCGGTTTCTGGGCAATGCCGGAATCACCGATGAGGTGCGGCGTCAGTACATCAGGCATATGACCACGCTGTTTCTCGGCGGCTTGCTGACCGACAAGGCTGCCATGCCTTCGGACACGGAGAGATTACCCGCCGCCAAGGCATGATAGAACTGCGCCAATCAAAACAAGAAGCGTGACCGCTCCCGAAGAAGCGGCGCGCCGGTCAAACAAGAAGACGTTGAGTCTGGGAGAAGCGTATGACGGAGCGTTCGGCTGCAACGGGACCCTTGCGCGGTGTGCGCGTCGTCGAATTCGCCGGTATCGGGCCTGGCCCGTTCGCCTCGATGTTGCTGTCCGACATGGGCGCGGATGTGGTGTCGATCGCGCGGCCCAAGCAGGGCAAGCGCGATGTGCGCGACTTCGTCAACCGCGGCCGCCGGGTCATCGAACTCGATCTCAAGAACCCGGCCGATATCGCCAAGGCGCTCGACCTGATCGGCGCAGCCGATGTGCTGATCGAGGGGTTTCGTCCGCAGGTGATGGAGCGTCTCGGCCTCGGCCCGGATGTCGTGCTCAAGCGCAATCCGAAGCTGGTGTATGGCCGCATGACCGGCTGGGGCCAGGAAGGTCCGCTGGCGCAGGCCGCAGGGCATGACATTAATTATATCGCCATCACCGGCGCACTGGATTCGTTTCGCGCCGCCAACGGCGAAACCGTCTCGCCGCTCAACCTTGTCGGCGATTACGGCGGCGGCGCGCTCTATCTGGTCGTCGGCGTGCTCGCAGGAGTGATCGAGGCGCGCACCTCAGGCAAGGGGCAGGTGGTCGATGCCGCGATGTGCGACGGCGTCTCCAGCATGCTCACCATGTTCCACAGCATGAAGGCGACCGGACGCTGGACCGATCAGCCGCGCACCAATCTGCTCGACGGCGGCGCGCCGTTCTACCGCACCTATCAGTGCAAGGACGGCGGCTTCATGGCCATCGGCGCGCTGGAGCCGCAGTTCTACGCGGAGCTGCGCCAGCTCGCGGGCCTGAGCGAGGATTGCTATGACGCCCAGATGGACAAGGCCGGCTGGCCCAACCTGCACGACAAGATGACGGCGCTGTTCAAGACCAAAACGCGCGATGAATGGGCGGCCATTCTTGAAGGCTCCGATGCCTGCGCCGCCGCGGTGCGCGGACTGTTCGATGCGCCGAACCATCCGCATCTCGCCGCGCGCAAGACTTTCGTTACCGTCGATGGCCATGTGCAGCCGGCCCCTGCGCCGCGCTTCTCGCGCACGCCGTCCAGCATTCAGGGATCGCCGGCGCTGCCGCCGGTCGATGCCGCCGACATTCTTTCGCAGTGGTCGCAACCGGCCGCCGCGAAGGCCTCCTGAAGTCATTCCGACTTAACAGCATTTCACTCCAAAGCAGGAAAACGACATATGCAGCTCAAGGATGTTTCGGTTCTCATCACCGGCGGCGGTTCGGGTCTCGGCGCGGCGACGGCGCGCGCGATGGCCGCGAAGGGCGCCAAGGTTGCCGTGATCGACATGAACAAGGATGGCGCCGAAGCCGTCGCCAAGGAGATCAACGGTCTCGCGCTGGTCGGCGATATTTCCGAGGAAGCGCCGGTCAAGGAGGCGATTGCCAAGGCGGAAGCCGCTCACGGCACCATCCGCGTGCTGGTGAACTGCGCCGGCATCGGCGGCGCGGTGAAGACCGTCAGTAAGAACGGCGCCTATCCGCTCGATCACTTCACGCGCATCATCAAGGTCAACCTGATCGGTACCTTCAACTGCATCCGGCTCGTTGCCGAGCGCATGCAGGCCGCGCCGACCATCGGCGAGGAGCGGGGCGTGTTCATCAACACCGCGAGCGTCGCGGCGTTTGACGGCCAGATCGGTCAGGCGGCCTATTCGGCGTCGAAGGGCGGCATTGTCGGCCTCACCCTGCCGGTGGCGCGCGATCTCGCTTCGCTCAACATCCGCGTCATGACCATCGCGCCGGGCCTGTTCCTGACCCCGCTGCTGATGGGCCTGTCCGAAGAGGCCCGCAAGAGCCTCGGCGCGCAGGTGCCGCATCCGGCCCGCCTCGGCGATCCGGGCGAATACGCGCAACTCGCCGTCGCCATTGTCGAGAACCCGATGCTGAACGGCGAAACGATCCGCCTCGACGGCGCGATCCGCATGGCGCCCCGGTAACGCGATGACCGCAACGCCTCTGATTGTCGAGCACATCGACGGTGTGGACTGGGTGACCCTCAATCGCCCGGACAGCCTGAACGCGCTCGACGATCAAATGATCGACGCGCTCAATCAGTATTTCGGCGATCTGGCGCGCAATTCGCGCACCCGGATCGTGGTGCTGAAAGGCGCGGGGCGGGCGTTCTGCGCCGGACTCGATCTGAAGGAAGCGATGAGCCGGCGGCCGCCCAATGCGCCGCCGCCGAGCGTCGCCGACGCTCTGGATCACCAGCGCTCCATTGCCGACATCGTGATGCTGATGCGGCGCTGCCCGCAGCCGATCATCGCGCTGGTGCAGGGCGCGGCCTCCGGCGGAGGCTTCGCGCTGGCGCTTGCCGCCGATATCCGCATCGCCGCGAAGTCGGCGCGGATGAATTGCGCCTTCATCCGTCTCGGCCTCGGCGGCTGCGACATCGGCACGAGTTATTTCCTGCCCCGCCTTGTCGGCGTCTCGGTGGCATCCGAACTGATCCTGACCGGGCGCTTCATTCATGCGGAGCGCGCCCATGCGGTCGGCCTGGTGTCGGAGGTCGTCGAGGACGGCGAGCTTGATGCGGCTGCCGCGTCCTATGTCGAATCCATGCTGGCGGCATCGCCGCTGGGCTTAAGGCTCTCCAAGGAGTGCCTCAACATGAGCGTGGATGCGTCGTCCATCGAAGCGGTGATCGCGATGGAGGACCGCAATCAGGTTCTCACCTCGCGGTCGGAGGATTTCAAGGAAGGCGTGCGCGCCTTTCTGGAGAAGAGGAAGCCGGTCTATCGCAACGCTTGAGTTGCGCACCAAACAGAAGGCCCGCAAGAGGCCATAACGGGAGAAACCAGGTGAACGTGCATTCGTCGGCAGGACTTGCGAAGCCGCCATTCCGGAAGATCGAGTGGCTGCCGCGCGACATCGCGGTGGAGCGCCGCGACGACGGCGTGATCGTGATCAAGTCTCGCACGCCGCTCGATGCGTATGGGCCGCATATTCCGGCCTCGCTGGCGAAATGGGCTTTGGAGCGTCCCGATCACACCTGGCTGGCGCAGCGCCTCGGTCCGGAGCGGCAGTGGCGCAAGGTGTCCTATGGCGAAGCCAAGCGGACCGTCGATGCGCTGACGCAGGCGCTGCTCGACATGAAGGTGCCTGAAGGCCGGCCGATTGCGATTCTCAGCGGCAACTCGCTCGAACATGCGCTGATGACGCAGGCGGCGATGCAGGCGCGGATTCCGGCGGCTCCGGTCTCGCCGGCCTATTCGCTGATGAGTCAGGATCACGCCAAGCTGAAGTATCTTTTCAATCTGGTGAAGCCTGCCGTCGTGATGGTGCAGGACGGCCCGGCCTTCGAGAAGGCGCTGGCCGCGCTCGATCTGAATGGCATCACGGTCATTCACGTCGATCGTGCGCCCGCGAATATCAAGAGCGTCGCCTATGCCGATCTCGCCGCGACCAAAGTCACTCCGGCGGTCGAGGCCTCGATTGCGAAGATCACGCCGGACACCATCGGGAAACTGCTGTTCACCTCGGGTTCGACCGGAATGCCCAAGGCCGTCATCAACACCCAGAAGATGATGTGCGCCAATGCCAGGATGATGATGCAGGTGCGTCCGCGCCCGCCCGGCCCGTCGGAGGCGATCTATCTCGACTGGATGCCGTGGAATCACACCATGGGCGGCAACGCGCTGTTCAATCCGGTGCTGGTCGAAGGCGGCACGCTCTATATCGACGATGGGCGCCCGCTGCCCGGCATGATCGAGGAGACGCTGCGTAACTTGCGCGAGATTTCACCGACCTACTACGCCAACGTCCCCGCCGGTTATGCGGCGTTGGCGGCGGCGATGGAGAAGGATGATGCGCTGTGCCGGAACTTCTTCAAAAATCTCGGGCTGATCGCCTATGGCGGCGCGCGCCTGCCTGATGACCTCTATGAGCGGGTGCAGGCGCTGGCGGTACGCGCCACCGGCGAGCGGATTGTGTTCTACACCGGCTGGGGTTCGACCGAGACCGCGCCGACGTCGACCGGCACGTACTGGGACACCGAGCGCGTCGGCCTGATCGGCCTGCCGTTCCCCGGCGTCGAACTGAAAATGGTGCCCGCCGGCACGCAATACGAGCTGCGATTGCGCGGCGTCAACGTCACGCCGGGCTATTACGGCCAGCCTGAACTGACGGAGAAAGCCTTCGACGAGGAAGGTTTCTATTGCATCGGCGATGCGGGCGTCTTTGTCGATCCGGAAGATCCGTCGAAGGGACTGATCTTCTCGGGCCGTGTGGTCGAGGACTTCAAGCTGACCACCGGCACCTTCGTTCTGGTCGGTTCACTGCGCACCGATGCGATTGCCGCCACATCTCCCGTCGTGCAGGACGCGCTGGTGGCAGGGCAGGATCGCCCGTTCATCGGGTTGCTGGCCTGGCCGAACCTCGATGCCTGCCGCCGTCTGATCGGCGACATGGAGGCTTCGCTGGAGACGGTGGTAAACCATCCGAAAGTGCGCGCGCATTTCCGCGACGGCTTGCTGGCGCACAACAAGGCGGTCAACGGCGTCAGCAGCATGAAAATCGCGCGTGCGATGCTGATGGTCGAGCCGCCGTCCATCGACGGCAACGAACTGACCGATAAGGGATACATCAACCAGCGCGCCGGCCTGGAGCGCCGCGCAGCATTGGTCGAACAGCTTTATGCAGACAAGCCGGGGCCGGATGTGATCGTCCTCGGATAACCTTCACGTTCACAACAAGAGTCAAACCAGATGAACTTTGAATTCTCGGAAGACCAGAAGCAGTTGCGCGATCAGGCGCGGCGGTATCTCGCGGAACATTCGCCGCCGAAGGCCGTGCGCGCCGTGCTGGAAGGCAAGGCGCCCTATGACAAGGCGCTGTGGAAGGGCCTTGCCGAGATGGGGTTTCTCGGCGTCGCGATCCCGGAGGAATTCGGCGGCGCGGGCGCGGGACATCTCGAGCTTTGCGTCATCGCCGAGGAAATCGGCCGTTCGCTGGCGCCGGTGCCGTTTTCGTCCACGATCTATCTTGCCGCCGAAGCGCTGATGCTCGCAGGCAGCGATGCGCAGAAGGCGAAGTGGCTGCCGAAGATCGCCTCGGGCGAAGCCATCGGCACGCTGGCGCTGTTCGAGGGCGTCGGCAATCCCTCGCACAAGGCGATCAAGGTGTCCGCCGCGCAGGGCGCGGTCTCCGGCATCAAGGTGCCGGTGGCGGACGGCGCGATCGCGGATTTCGCCATCGTTGCCGCGCGCACCGGCTCGACCGGGCGTGAAGCCGATACCGGCCTGTTCATTGTCGATCTCAACGGCGAGGGCGTGACGCGCAAGGCGCTGTCCAATCTCGATCAGGCGCACGGCCAGGCCGAGATCACCTTCGACCGCGCCAAGGCCGAGCCGCTCGGCGCCGCGGGCGAAGGCTGGAGCATCCTGACCCGCGTGCTGGATCGCGCCGCGGTGCTGATGGCGTTCGAGCAGGTTGGCGGCGCAGACCGCGCGCTGGAAATGGGCCGCGACTACGCGCTCGACCGCATCGCCTTCGGCCGTCCGATCGGATCGTTCCAGGCGGTGAAGCATATCCTCGCGGACATGTACGTGTCGGCGACGCTTGCGCGTTCCAACTGCTACTACGGCGCATGGGCGCTCTCGACCGATGCGGCGGAGTTGCCGGAAGCGGCGGCGACGGCGCGGATCAGCGCAACGCAGGCGTTCCAGCACTGCGCCAAGAACAACATTCAGGTGCATGGCGGCATGGGCTTCACCTGGGAGTTCGACTGCCATCTGTATTACCGGCGCGCCAATGCGCTCGCGCTGACCCTCGGAAGCGCGACCTACTGGGAGAACCAGTTGATCGACCGCCTGCGCTTCAAGAACGCGTCTTAAAAGGATCACTCACATGAATTTCGATGACACTCCGCAGGAAGCCGCGTTCCGTGCCGAGGCCCGCGCCTGGATTCAGGCCAACGCGCCGAAGGAACTGGAAGCCGAACTGTCACAGCCGACCGTCGGTCGCATCAAGCTGAAGAACCGCGACATCCTGGAAGAATCCAAGAAGTGGCAGAAGAAGAAGGCTGAAGCCGGTTGGGCCTGCCTGCACTGGCCGAAAGAATTCGGCGGCCGCGGCGCGTCTCCCATCGAGCGCGTGATCTGGCAGCAGGAAGAAGGTTTCTACGGCAAGCTCGAAGGCGTGTTCCTGATCGGTCAGGGCATGTGCGGCCCGACGCTGATGGCGTTCGGCAGCGACGCCGACAAGCAGAAATATCTGCCGCCGCTCGCTTCCGGCGAACATGTCTGGTGTCAGTTGTTCTCGGAACCTTCGGCAGGTTCCGACGTCGCCGGCCTGCGCACCCGCGCGGAAAAGAAAGGCGATGACTGGATCATCAACGGCCAGAAGGTCTGGACCACCGGCGCGCATTTCTCCGACTACGGCATCGTGATTACGCGCACCGACCCGACCCAGCCCAAGCACAAGGGCCTGACCATGTTCTGGCTCGATATGAAATCGCCGGGCGTCACGGTGAAGCCGATCAAGCAGGCCAACGGCCAGTCGGAATTCAACGAAGTCTATTTCGTCGATGTGAAGATTCCGGACTCTCAGCGGCTGGGCAAGGTCGGCGACGGCTGGAATGTCTCGCTCACCACGCTGATGAACGAGCGCATGTCGATCGGCGCGCGCCAGTCCACCGGCTTTCCGGAACTGTTCGCCTTCTGCAATGACCTGATGCTGGAGGATGGTCCGGCCATCGACGACAAGAACGTGCGCTCGAAGCTCGCGAACTGGGCGGTGAAGGCCAGCGGCCTGAAATACACCAGCTATCGTTCGATCTCGGCGCTGTCGCGCGGCGAGCGTCCGGGTCCGGAAAACTCCATCGGCAAACTCGTCGCCGGCACCATGTTGCAGGACATCGCGACCTTCGCGATGGATCTTCAGGGCGCTTCCGGCGTGCTCACCGATGCGGACAGCCCGTCCGTAGGCGGCCAGTTCCAGTCGATCCTGTTGCGCTCGCCGTCGGATCGCATCGCCGGCGGCACCGACGAAATCCTGCGCAACATCATCGCCGAGCGTGTGCTCGGCCTGCCGGGGGATATCCGCGTGGACAAGGACGTGCCGTTCAACGCGATCCCGACCAAGGGGCGCTGATCGTCATGTCCGCACCGTCCGACAACGGCGACATCGGCGTCGTGGAGAAACTTCTGGCCGCGCGGTATTCCTGCCGCGCGTTCAAGCCCGACCCGGTGCCGCGCGCGGTGATCGAGCGTGTGCTGTCGGCGGCGCAGAAAACCGCGTCATGGTGCAACAGCCAGCCGTGGCAGGTGGCGATCTTCTCCGGCGATGCCGTGAAGGCCTTCGGCGAAGCCATGTACAAGGCGGCGAGCGAGCGCGCGCCGCCGGTCACGGATTTCGACTTCCCGCGCGAATACAAGGGCGTCTATCTCGACCGCCGCCGCGAAAGCGGCTTCCAGCTTTACAATGCGCTCGGCATTCAGCGCGGCGACAAAGCCGGTTACAACAAACAGATGCTGGAGAACTTCCGTTTCTTCGGCGCGCCGCATGTGGCGATCATCACCAGCGACGAAGCGCTCGGCACCTATGGCGCCATCGACTGCGGCGGCTATGTCAGCAATTTCATGCTGGCCGCGCAGGCTGTCGGCGTTGCGACCATCCCGCAGGCGGCGCTGGCCGGGCATGCGGATGTGGTGCGCAAGCATCTCGGCGCTGGTGACGATCGCCGCGTGGTTTGCGGCATTTCGTTCGGCTACGCCGATACGGCACATCTGGCCAACAGCTACCGGACCAATCGCGCGAGCATTCCGGAAGCAGCGAACTTTATCGGATAGGGAGCGCCGATGGCGGATATGAATGCGATGGAGGACGCTGCGGCCACGGAGCGCGTCCGCCGCGTTGTCACCCGTTATGCGACGGCGTGGGCCGCAGGGGACTTCCCGGCTATCCGCGACTGCTACCATGAGCAGTTCACGCTTCATTATGCGGGAAACAATCCGCTGTCGGGTGTGCACAAGGGCAGGGCGGCATGTCTGGCTGTGCTGGAGGAATTCCGCAAGCGCACACGTCGCAAGCTGCTGAGTGTCGATCACATCATGGCGGGACCGGATCGCGGTGCGGTTGTCGCGCACGAGCAGTTCAGCCATGACGGCACGACGACCGATGTGCAACGCCTGCTGGTGTATACGGTTCTCGACGATCAACTGCATGAATGCTGGGTTTACGATCAGGATCAGGCCTTGGTCGATCGCTTGCTCTCTTAAGGATGCGTCATGACCGAGCAGCCGCTCTCGAAAAAATTCGTTACTGTCCTCGGTCACCGCATGGCCTATCACGAGCGCGGCGAGGGCGCGCCGATCCTGTTCCTGCACGGCAATCCCACCTCGTCCTATTTGTGGCGCGATGTACTCCCGGAGCTTGAGGGGCATGGCCGCCTCATCGCGCCGGACCTGATCGGCATGGGCGATTCGGAGAAGCTGCCGGACGTCAAGCCTGACACCTATCGCTTCACCACCCATCGCGATCATCTGTGGGCCTTCATCGACGCGGTGATCGGACCTGCGGAAAAGATACTGCTGGTGATTCACGACTGGGGTTCGGCGCTCGGATTCGACTGGGCCAACCAGAATCGTGATCGGGTGCGCGGCATTGTCTACATGGAAGGCATTGTGCGGCCGGTGGCGGGCTGGGAGGAATGGAGCGAGGCGGCGACGCCGGTGTTCCAGGGCTTCCGCTCCGACAAGGGCGAGCAGATGATCATCGAGCGCAATCTGTTCATCAAGCGCGTGCTGCCGGGTTCGGTGCTGCGCAAGCTGAGCGATGCGGAGATGACGGAATACCGCAAGCCGTTTCTCAAGCCGGAAGACCGCTGGCCGACGCTGACATGGCCGCGCCAGATTCCGATTGGCGGCGAGCCTGCCGACGTCGTCGCCATTGTCGATGCTTACGCGAAATGGATGGCGGAGAACGATCTGCCGAAACTGTTCGTCAATGCCGAACCCGGAGCGATCCTGATCGGCAAGGTGCGGGAGTTCTGCCGTGGCTGGAAAAACCAGACCGAGGTGACCGTGCCCGGCAGCCATTTCATCCAGGAGGATTCCGGTCCCGCGATTGGCCGCGCCATTGCGGGCTGGATCAGGGACAAGGGCGTCTAGATTCTCGCCGAATCATCCTTGATTCGCGCTGACCGCTCCGCCGGTTCCATCTCCTAACATGAGGTGAATGCGCGGACGAAACCGGGCAGGTGGTTAACCCTGCGTTAGGATTTTGCATTGCATCTTCCGCACATGAGTGGCGCATGATTTTTCCGCCAACCCGTCCATACTGGCGGATCATGTGCTGGGGAGATGACAATGTTATCCAGCCGCGAAGCCTTTGAGAACGATGTCTGCCCGGTGGGCGACGAACTGCTCGGAAGCCTGTACCGCGCGAGCGAACATGGCCTTCCTCAGCTTGTGGAATCGGTTTCCGCCGATGTCAGAGCGATGCTGGCGCTGTTTTGCTACAAGCGCGCGCATCTTCACAGCATGAGCCTCGCCATCGCGGCGACCTGTTCGGAGCGCGATCTGGTGGAGCAGGGTGGCATCGTCGGCTCGACCCTGTTTGCGATGTCGCGGGAGGCGCCGGTGCAATCGGCGTCCGCCAGCGGGACGCGCCGGAGCATTACGCTCTCGACCAAGCCTCTCAGCACCCTCGCGCCGCTTGTTGACGAGATCGACGATGAGGAGCCGGCCGCAGAAAACCTCACCGCGGTTCCTGCCTGAGGATTACGGGATTTATTTCTCTGACGGGCGACATGCGTTGCGTCGCCCGGTTCGTCTGATACCGGTAGTCCGTTGTCAGCTCTGATGCGGGCCGCGCATCATCTTCAACGCGTCCTCGACATGCCGCCATTCCCTGGCCCGCTCGGTCTGGCCGTGTTCCTCGCATTCCACCGCGCGCTGCGCCGCCTTGGCGATGGCCTGAGGGCCGTGCATTTCCATCAACTGCCGGGCGTAATCGTGAATTTCCGTCTCGCGCATGCGTCTGCTCCCTCGTTCAAGGCCGTTGAACGTAAGACGCCCGGCGCGGCGGATTCGTTCCGCGTTATTGGCTCTCGGCGATGGAACCTGGCGGAAGTTCCCCAAGGTTGAAACGCCGCCGCGCCATCAGGCATTCGGGATCGCCGGGCATGCATGTCCGGCAGACTTCGGGGCGCACATCGTAGATGCCGCATGCGGTGAAAGTTCCGACCTTGCCGGTCAGAGCCGTGCAGCGGTCGCCGTCGCAACGCATGCCGGAGAGACGGTCGTTGACGAACTTTGCGGGAATGAGGTCCAGCGCGGCGTCATCTTCCGTGGTGAAGCGCGGCCAGTTGCTGGAATAGGAGCAGCAGGCGCCGCAGCTCTGGCAGGGATTATCGCTTGCCGTCATGGCATCCGCGCTCCTGCATCCGCCGCTCCTGCATCACCTTCATCCACTTCACGCGCAGCGCGGCGCGCCGCTCCGGATATTTCTCGTCCAGGAACAGGGCCTGCACAATCCGGTCGATGCGGAAGCTGCGAAAGTCCTGCCGCAGCTCGCACCATCCTGCGAGATGCAGCACGGTTTCAAGATAGCCGATGGCGATCGGCCAGATCGTGCGTTCGGTGTCGCGGCCGTGTTCGTCGCGATAGTGCAGCCGGATTTTCCTGCTGGCGTAAATATGCGCGCGCAGTTTTGTCATGTCTGTGGTGTCGGGCGCCGCGTCCCATCTCGGACGGATCCGGCTCGCAGGCTCCAGCGCCAGCGGCTGCAGGCGTTCGGGGATGGTGTCGACGATCTTGGCGATGAGGTCCTGCGCCGCCTTGGCCAGCACCGGGTCGGCCCGCCCGGCGACCCATTGCGCGCCGAGCACCGCCGCCTCGACCTCGTCCGGCGTCAGCATCAGCGGGGGCATGTCAAAGCCCTTTTCCAGCACATAGCCGGTGCCGGCCTCGCCGCGGATCGGGACCTGCTGGCCGATCAGGGTGGCGATATCGCGGTAGATCGTGCGTTTGGAGGTTTCCAGCTCGCCGGCGATGGCCTCGGCGGTCAGCGGCTTGCGGGTGCGCCGGAGCACCTGGATGATCTGAAACAGCCGGTCGGCGCGCCGCATCGTTTTCGTCTCGTTGTCCGCTTGCTGCTGACAGCAGGGTGGCAGCAGGGGGTAGCTAGAAACGGGCATCTTTTCAACGCAGAAGGATGCTCCGATGATCACCCTGTACGGTTTTGGCCCCGGTTTCGGTCTTCCGGAAATCAGCCCCTATGTCACCAAGACCGAAGTCCAGCTCAGGATGGCGGGGCTCACTTACGTCAAGCAGCCGGCCATGCCGGACAATTCGCCGAAGGGACAGCTTCCCTATATCGACGATGGCGAGGTGATCGCGGATTCCACCTTTATCCGGCAGCATCTGGAGCGGAAGCACGGTTTCGATCTCGACGCCGGGCTCGACGAGCGCCAGCGCGCCGAGGCCTGGGCGATCGAGCGCATGATCGAAAACCATTTCACCTGGGCGTTCACCTACACGCGCTGGATGATCCCGGAGAACTTCGCAAAAGGCCCGGCGCGCTTTTTCGACGGCGCGCCCGAGGCTGTCCGCGATGCGCTGCGCGCGGATGTGTTGCGCAAGGTCGGCGAGAGCATGCGGCTGGCCGGTCTTGCCCGCCATACGCCGGAGGAGATCGTCGGGCTTGGCACGCGCTCGCTGTCCGCGCTGTCGATGCTGCTGGGCTGGAAGCCATATCTGATGGGCGACAGGCCCTGCGGCACCGATGCCATCGCCTTTGCCTCGCTTGCCGGCCTGATGACCCCGTTCTTCAAATCACCGCTGCGCGATCGCGCGTTGCAATATGCCAATCTCACGGCCTACGTGGACCGGATGATGATGCGGTACTATCCGGAACATCCCTGGCAGCGGATGGCGGCGGCGGCGTGAGAACTTGTCGCCATGGCCGGGCATCGTCCGCCGAAGATGGGCGTCAACGCCGCAATGTCCCGGCCTCTACGCCTTTTCTTTCGTGAGTACGCCCAAGACGTGGATGCCCGGGACAAGCCCGGGCATGAGATCGAAGTAAAACGCTGATGTCCCCGGCTCCCGAACAAGACCGTTAGGCCTGCGGAAGCCGCGACTTCAACATCGCCACCTCCGCCTCCAGTTCCGCGATGCGCGCGTCACGTGCGGCGACCGCCGCCGCGACATCGGCGGCGTCGAACTTCATCGGGATATGCTGCGGGCAGTTGCTGTCCCACGCCGTGACCTTGAAAACGATCGCCTGCTCGGGCCTTGCCTTGTAGTCCTTCGGCATCAAGGCCGCGGTCAGCGCCGGATCGTCCTCGACCACGCGCGCCTCGCCCCAGATCTTGATGCGGCGGCGGTTCACATAGTCGATCAGGAACATATAGGCCTTGGGGTTCTCGCTGAGATTGCCCTGCGTGATGTATTGCCGGTTGCCCTTGTAGTCGGCGAAGGCCAGCGTGGTCTTGTCGAGAATCTTGATGAAGCCCGCCGGCCCGCCGCGATGCTGGATATAGGGCTGGCCGTCAGCGGTCGCGGTTGCGAGGAAGAAACTGGTCTGCTCGCCGATGAAGGCGGCCAGCGCTTCGTCGATCCCGGTGCGAAAGCCGCCGCGGTCTTCCTCCATATGGGCATAGCCCTGGCGCGACCCCTTGCGGGTCTGGATCGCTTTCACGGCGGGTGTGAAGGCGACATCGCTGGAATAGGTCTGGGTGGTTGTCATGGCTGACCTCCGGGGATCACCGAGAATATCCCGGATTTGGGTACTGCCGTTCTCGAAATAATTATCGCCATTGACAGTTCATCATTGCGCAATATGAAATAATGCCATGGACCGGATCGACTCCATGCGCGCCTTTGTTGCGGTGGCGGACCTTGAAGGGTTCGCGCCTGCCGCGCGCAAGCTCGGCCTGTCGGCGTCCGCGGTCACGCGGCTGATCGCCAGCCTCGAAAATCATCTCGGCGCGCGGCTGCTTCAGCGCACCACGCGCTCGGTGACGCTGACCGATGTCGGGGCGCGCTATCTGGAGCGGGCGCGGCGAATTCTCGGCGATCTCGAGGAGGCGGAAGGTTCGGTGCAGGCCGAACGCAGCAAACCGTCAGGCCGGCTGATCGTCTCGGCGCCGCTGATGTTCGGGCGGCTTCATGTCGGCCCGGTGATGTCGGCCTATCTGAAACAATATCCAGACGTCAGCGCCGAACTGCGGCTGTCGGACCGGATGGTCAATCTGGTGGAAGAGGGTATCGACCTCGCCGTGCGCATCGGCCATCTGGCGGATTCCAGCGTGATCGCGCGGGCGGTGGGGGACATGCGCCGGGTGGTGGTCGCATCGCCGCGTTATCTCAAGGCGCGCGGCACGCCGCAGAAACTGTCTGACCTCGCCGATCATGAGGTCATCCAGTTTTCGGGCAGCAGTGCGCTGGTGGAGTGGCGGTTCATGGAGAGCGGGCGCGAAATCAGGGTGCCGAATACGTCGCGCTTCGCCACCAACAGTACCGATGCCGCTGTCCTCCACGCCGAGCAGGGCGGCGGCCTGATCAGTGTGCTGGCGTATCAGGTCGCGGAGTCACTCAAGGCAGGGCGGCTCAGAATCGTCCTGGCGAAGTATGAACTGCCGGCGATGCCGATCCATCTGGTATATCCGACATCGCGATTGCTCTCGGCGAAAGTCCGCGCGTTCATTGATCTCGTGGTGGCGAACACCGACTGGCGGTTCGGAACGAAGTAGCGTCAGGCCTTCTTGTTCGGAATCTTGAACGTCGCGTTGGCCCGCGCGCACGGCTCCCCGTCGGCGGTGACGAAACACTGCGCGAAGCAGATCGAGCCGCCGACCTTGGTGAAGGTGGTTTCAAACGCGAGCCACTGGCCGATTTTCGCGGAGCCGAGATAATCCACCGACAGGTTGATGGTGACGATGCCGGAAATGCCGCCCTTGACGCCGCAACTCAATCCCATCGCGTTGTCGGCCAATGCCGCGATCAGTCCGCCGTGAATGAGTCCGCGCGAATTGGTGTGTGCCTGTGCAAGACGGAGCCCGAGGATGTAGGCCTCCGGCGTCGCCTTGAAATAGATCGGCTCCCACGGTTCGGTGAGCGGACTGCGGCGCGGATGCCGCGCGAAGCCTTCGGGCACGCTGGAATCCAGGGCTTCTGACGTTGTCATTGTGTTGGTCCCGAATGAAATCCGTGTTGCGCTGTTCGCATCATAACGCACGCGCTGCACGCGATCATGCGGAATCAAGTTTGAAACGGCGTGTCGCCGGATGTTTGAAACGGTGACGGCGCGTCACAAAAATTCAACTGTTCAATACGGCAGCCCGACATAATTCTCCGAGAGCGATGTCTTCGCCGCATCGGACTCGATCAGATACGACAACTCCGCGCGCTGGATGCGCGCGCTGAATTCATCGGTGCCGGGGAAACGGTGCAGCATCGAGGTCATCCACCACGAGAAGCGCTCGGCCTTCCAGACCCGCGCGAGCGCTCGGCGCGAGTAGCCGTCGATGCCGGCGGAGGATTTGTCCGCATAGAATTCGCGCAGCGCTGTCGAGAGGTAGTGCACGTCGCTGGCTGCGAGGTTCAGCCCCTTGGCGCCGGTGGGCGGGACGATATGGGCGGCGTCACCGGCCAGAAACAGGCGGCCGAACCGCATCGGTTCGGCGACGAAGCTGCGGAGCGGCGCGATGCTTTTCTCGATCGAGGGGCCGGTGACCAGCGTCGCGGCGGCCTCCGGATCGAGCCGCTGTTTCAACTCGTCCCAGAATTTTTCGTCCGGCCAGTTGTCGACATGGTCGTCCAGCGTGCACTGCAGATAGTAGCGGCTGCGATGGGTCGAGCGCATCGAGCACAGGGCGAAGCCGCGTGCGTGACTGGTGTAGATCAGTTCCGGCGACACCGGCGGCGTTTCGGACAAGAGACCGAGCCATCCGAACGGATAGACCCGCTCGAACGTCGTCAGCGCTTCCTGCTTCACGCTCTGGCGGCTGACGCCGTGAAAGCCGTCGCAGCCGGCGATGAAGTCGCACGCCACCTCGTGGCTCATGCCGTCCTTCTCGTAGCGCACGCGCGGCTGCTCGCCGCCGAAATCATGCAGGCTGACATTGTCGGCGTCATAGACCGTGGTCAGTCCTGCCGCGAGGCGGGCGTCCATCAGGTCGCGCGTCACTTCGGTCTGGCCGTAGACGGTTACCGTTTTACCGGTGGCCTTGGTCATGTCGATGCGGTGGCGCGCGCCGCCGAAGGCGAGTTCGATGCCGTGATGCACAAGGCCGTCGTGATGCAGCCGTGCCGAGACGCCCACCTCGTCCAGCAGGCCGACGGTGCCCTGTTCAAGCACGCCGGCCCGGATCCGCCCGAGAATGTAGTCCCGGTCCTTGCGCTCGAAAATGACGTTGTCGATGCCGTAGCGGTGCAGCAATTGACCGAGCAGCAAGCCCGCCGGTCCTCCGCCGATGATGGCCACCTGTGTCCGCAACCTGCCTCACTCCATCTGCTTGCGAATAGGTTTTGCCCGCCGCGAGAAATTGATTATACCAGATAACAATACAGAAAAAGGCTATCGACCATTGGCCGAAAGTCGGCCGCGCAAGCGGTTCGACAAAAAGCCCCAGCCGATGTCCGCGCACCTTAACCGTCATACCAATGGCAAAGGCGGCGGGCATTGCAAATGGCCGATAACTTCGCTCTGAATGGCGGTAATCCGGGCTATATTGCACTGCAAGGTGCGCGCGCCCGCCGTAATCGAACGAAACTTGAGAAACTTGAAAAGAGTATTTGAGGGAGGACTTGATGAAAAAGCTAACCTGGACCGCCGTCATGCTGGCGGCCTCCGTGACTCTGCCGGTGACTCTTGCCGCTGCGCAGGACATCACCATCGGCATCAGTATCAGCACCACCGGCCCGGCCGCTGCGCTGGGTATCCCTGAGAAGAATGCGCTCGAATTCGTGCCGACCGAGATCGGCGGCGCCAAGATCAAGACGATCCTGCTCGATGACGCCGGCGATCCGACCGCGGCGACCACCAACGCGCGCCGTTTCGTCACCGAGTCCAAGGCCGACATTATCATCGGCTCGTCGACCACGCCGCCGTCGATCGCGATTTCGACCGTGGCGAATGAAGTCGGCGTGCCGCAACTCAGCCTCGCGCCGCTGCCGATCACCCCGGCCCGCGAGAAGTGGACCGCGGTGATGCCGCAGCCGGTGCCGATCATGGGCAAGGTGCTCTACGAGCACATGAAGAAGAACAACGTCAAAACTGTCGGCTATATCGGCTTCTCGGATTCCTACGGCGACCTCTGGCTGAACGACCTGAAAACCCAGACCGGCGCCATGGGCGGCATCACCGTCGTGGCGGAAGAGCGCTATGCGCGCCCCGATACGTCGGTGGCCGGGCAGGTGTTGAAGCTGGTCGCGGCCAATCCGGACGCGATCCTGATCGGCGCCTCGGGCACCGGCGCGGCGCTGCCGCAGTCGGCGCTGCGCGAACGCGGCTACAAGGGGCTGATCTATCAGACCCACGGCGCGGCTGCGATGGACTTCATCCGCATTGCCGGTCCGTCGGCGGAAGGCGTCATCATGGCCGCAGGTCCGGTGATGGCTCCGGAAGGCCAGCCCGACAGCGCGCTGACCAAGAAGCCGGGCATGGCGCTGAACACCGCCTACGAGAAGAAGTACGGCGCCAACACCCGCAGCCAGTTCGCCGGCCATATGTATGACGCTTTCGAGGTTCTCAAGCGCGTCGTGCCGGTGGCTCTCAAGACCGCGAAGCCCGGCACGCCGGAATTCCACGAGGCGATCCGCAAGGCACTGCTCTCGGAGAAGGAAATCGCCGCCAGCCAGGGCGTCTACAACTTCACCGAGACCAACCGTTTCGGTACCGACGACCGCTCGCGCATTCTTCTCACCGTGAAGAACGGCAAGTACGAAGTTGTGAAGTAAGCGGCTTCCAATATCAGTGTCATGGCCGGGCTTGTCCCGGCCATCTCGACCTCGAACACAACGCTCAATTGATCGGGATCACCGGGACATAGGCGAGCGAAAGCGGCGCCGTCCTTCAGACGCCTATGCCCGGTGATGACAATCGAAAGATCGAGATCGGACCAAGGGGCGGTGCTACAGCCCGCTCTATCCGCTCTGCTGGAATCCGAGATAACTGGCCACCACGCGCTCGTCGCCGCTGATGTCCCTGGCCGAACCGCTCATGATGAATTCGCCAAGCTCCATCACATAGGCGCGGTCGGCGATGTCCAGCGCGGCACGGGCGTTCTGTTCCACCAGCAGCACCGAGACGCCGGCCTGCCGCAGTTCGCCGATGGTGCGGAAAATATCCGCCACGATCAGCGGCGCGAGGCCGAGCGACGGCTCGTCCAGCATCAGCAAACGCGGCTGGCTCATCAGCGCGCGGCCCATGGCCAGCATCTGCTGCTCGCCGCCGGACAGCGTACCGGCAAGCTGGGTGCGGCGCTCCTTGAGGCGGGGAAACAGCGCGTAGACCCGTTCCTGCTCGCGCGCCGCCGTGGCGCGGGGCACGCGGAAGCCCCCGAGCTGCAGGTTTTCCTCGACCGTCATGGTGCCGAACAGTTCGCGATGCTCCGGCACGATGCACAGGCCGGCGGCGACGCGATCCTCGATCTCGAAGCGCGAGATCTGCTGATCCATGAAGACGACGCTGCCGTTGAGCGGCAGGATGCCCATGATGGCGTTGAGCAGCGTGGTCTTGCCCGCGCCGTTGGCGCCGACGATGGTGACAATCTCGTTGGCCCCGACATCGAGGGTTGCGCCGCGCACGGCCTCCACCTTGCCGTAGGAAATGTGCGCGTTCTCGACGGACAGCAGTTTCGTCATGACGCCGTCCCCAGATAGGCCTTGATGACATCGGGGTTGGCGCGGATCGCGGCGGGTGTGCCCTCGGCGATCTTGGTGCCGAACTCCAGCACCACGATGCGGTCCGCGATGTCCATCACAAAGCCCATGTCGTGTTCCACCAGAAGCACCGACATGCCCTCGGCGCGCAACTGGCGCAGCAGCGCGGCGAGTTTCTGCTTCTCCAAGTGGCGCAGACCGGCGGCAGGCTCGTCCAGCAGCAGCAGCACCGGATCGACGCAGAGCGCGCGGGCGATCTCCACGATGCGCTGCTGGCCGAGCGACAGGCTGCCCGCCAACTGGTGCATCTGGTCGGCAAGGCCGACCCGCGCAATCTGTTTCGCGGCCTCAGTGAGCAGCGCGGCTTCATCCTTGCGATCGAGCCGCAGCATGCTGGCGATGGCGCCGGACTGGCCGCGCAGATGGGCGCCGATGGCGACATTCTCCAGCACGGTCATGTCCGGCACGAGCTTGACGTGCTGGAAGGTGCGGGCGACCCCGAGCCGGGCGATGTCCTGCGGCGGCGCGTTGTCGACATTGCGGCCCAGAACCGAGATCGTGCCGCCCGACGAACGCAGCACACCGGTGATGAGGTTGAAGGTCGTGCTCTTGCCCGCGCCGTTCGGTCCGATCAGCGCGACGATCTCCCCCGCCTTGACGTTGAATGACACGTCGTTGACGGCGATCACGCCGCCGAACTGCTTGCGCGCAGCCTGCACGTCGAGCAGCGTGGCTGAAGCTGTCACGGATTTCTCGCGCGGCGGCAGCGCGTCCCCGCCCTGCGGATCGGGAAGGCGCGACGACAGCTTCAGCAGCGCGGCGAGGCGCGGCCAGATGCCGCCCGGCGCGGCCTGCAGCAGCGCCACCAGCAGGATGCCGAAAATCACGATTTCAAGCTGCGCCGATCCGTGGAACACCACCGGCAGATAGCTTTGCAGGATTTCCTTGAGCACGACCACGATTCCGGCGCCGAGCACCGCGCCCCAGACATAGCCCGCGCCGCCGACCACGGCGATGAACAGATACTCGATGCCGGCGTTCAGGCCGAACGGCGTCGGATTCACCGCGCGCTGGAAATGCGCATAGAGCCAGCCGGAGAGGCCCGCGAGCACCGCGGCGTAAATGAAGACCAGCAGCTTGGCGCGCGCGGTCTCGACACCGAAGGCTTCCGCCGCGATATGGCCGCGGCGGAGCGCGCGGATCGCGCGTCCGGTGCGCGAATTGAGCAGGTTGAGCGTCAGCACCGCACAAAGGATCACCGCGATCCAGATCGCGAAATAGATTTTTCCGGGGTCCGTGAACTGCAGCGAGCCGATGGCGAGCGGCGGAATGCCCGAAATGCCGTCGTTGCGCCCGACGATCTCCAGCTTGCTGAACAGATAGAACAGGCTGATGCCCCAGGCGATGGTGCCGAGCGGCAGATAGTGGCCCGAGAGGCGCACGGTGATCAGGCCGAGAATGACGGCCGCGACGCCGCTGACGATCAGCGACAGCGGCAGGGTCAGCCACGGCGACAGTCCGTAAGACGTGGTGAGGATCGCGGTGGTGTAAGCGCCGAAGCCGCAGAATGCGGCCTGTCCGAACGATGTCAGTCCGCCGACGCCCGTCAGCAGCACGAGGCCCATCGCCACCAGCGCGGCCAGCCCGATATTGTCGAGCAGCACGATCCAGAACGGCGGCATGCCGGGAATGAACGGGATCGCCGCCATCGCCAGCGTGAAGATGATCATGCCCCAGCGCTGCATCATCAGTCCTCCTCCTCGTCGACTTCCGGCGAAGCCAGAGAGCGCAGGATCAGGACGGGCAGCAACAGCGTGAAGACAATGACCTCCTTGAAGTTGCTGGCGTAGAACGACGAGAACGCTTCGACGATGCCGACCACGAGGGCGGCGGCGGCGGTGAGCGGATAGCTGACAAGGCCGCCGATGATCGCGGCGACAAAGCCTTTCAGGCCGATCAGGAAGCCGGTGTCGTAATAGATCGTCGTGATCGGGACGATCAGGATTCCCGAAATCGTGCCGATGATCGCGGCGAGCAGGAACGCGACCTGACCCGACAGCGTGGTGCGGATGCCGACAATGCGCGCGCCGAGACGGTTCACCGCGGTGGCCCGCAGCGCCTTGCCGTAAAGCGTGTAGCCGAACAGCAGCCACAGGCCGGCGATCAGCAGGATGGTGATGACGTAGATCGCGATGCTCTGTCCGGTGAAGCGCAGCGGGCCGACGGTGAAAGCGGCACCGGAAATCGCCGGCGCTCGCAGGCCTTCCGCGCCGAAGAAGGCGAGGCCGAGGCCCTGCAAGGCGAGATGCACGCCGACCGATGCGATCAGCAGCACCAGCACCGAGGCGTGGGCGATCGGCTGATAGGCGATGCGGTAGAGATAAAGGCCGATCGGCGCGACAATGACGATGGCCAGAATAAAGTTGAGGGCGACGCCATTCTGCCGCCCGGCCAGCGCCGTTGCGAGGCCCCATATCGCCAGCGGCAGCACGATGTTGAGCGCTATCGAACGCATGACCTTGCGGGCGTTCATCGTGTTGCGTCCGGCGATCATGTCGAAAGCGAAGGCCACAACGCCCATGCCGAGCGCGAGCAGGGTGGTACCCGGGACATTGCCGGTGGCCAGCACGGCATAGGTCAGCGCGCCGAAGGTGACGAACTCGCCTTGCGGAATCAGGATGACCCGCGTCACCGCGAAGACGAGAACGAGCGCAAGACCGAGCAGCGCATAGATCGCGCCGCTCGTTATTCCGTCCTGCAGCAGGAACAGAAGAATCGTACTGTCCAAAGCGTCCCCTCACGCAGCGCGCACGCGCGGATGCAAGGGTCCGGCGGCACCAGGCAGCGGCGGTTGAATTCCGCCATCGCTATTTGATATGGTTCATAACGATTATTGACTATAATCTCAAGCCCGACGGGCGTCGGGCCGCTCAACGCGCCCTTATAACAGGCCGACGAGGAAACGCACGATGGCTGTTTCACGAAGCGCGCGCGCAGGTGCAGCGAAGGCCCACAAGCGGCCGGCGCGCGCGGTATCCTCGCCCGCATCGCCGCCCGCGGAAGCGGTCAAAATCGGCGATCTGTCCGGGTTCCTCGGCTATTCGCTGAAGCGGGCGCAACTGCGGATTTTCGAGGATTTCATCGGCTGCGTCGCGCCGTTGCAACTCACCCCGGCGCAATTTTCCGTGCTGATGCTGGTGGAAGCCAATCCCGGACGTAACCAGACCGAGATCGCCTCGACGCTCGGCATCCTGCGGCCGAATTTCGTGGCGCTGCTGGACGAGCTTGAAAGCCGGGACCTCTGCGTGCGCAGCCGCTCCAGCAACGACCGCCGCTCGCACATTCTTCGGCTGACCGAAAAGGGCCGCGCGGTTCTGTCGCGGGCGCGCAAGCTGATCGAGACGCGTCATGAGGCGCGGTTGCGGGAACTGCTCGGCAACGAGAACCGCGATCTGCTGCTGACGATGCTGGGCAAGATCGCGCGGGAGTTTTAGCGAGGACCGTGTTCTGTGGAGATTTTTCCACGTCGTCCCCGCGCAGGCGGGGACCCGGATTCTGTGGCTGTCGCGTCATCCTGAGGTGCGAGCCGCATTTGCGGCGAGCCTCGAAGGATACGCGGCTGCGGCATGGGATTCACCGCATCCTTCGAGGCTCGCAAGGGCTCGCACCTCAGGATGACGGTGTTTTTCGCGGGCGCGGCGACCATGGGTCCCCGCCTTCGCGGGGGCGACATCGAAATTAAATCGACAGCGCGGCTTTGAGTGAAAACCTACGCATCCACCAGAATAATCCGGATGTCGTTGACATTGGTCAGCGTCGGGCCGGTGTTGAGCAGATCGCCGGTCGCGGTGAAGAACGCGGTCGCATCGTTGTTGTCGAGATAGGCTTTGGGGTCGAGCTTGAGTTCGCGCATTTTCGCGAACGTGAGCTGATCAAGGATCGCGCCGGCCGGATCGGTGGGATGTCCCGCGCCGCCGTCCGCGCCGTCGGTGTCGCCCGCCAGCACCGCAATGTCCGGCGTGTCCGCGAACAGGCTGGCGAGCGCGAGCACATACTCCTGATTGGGGCCGCCGCGTCCGTTGCCGCGCACGGTGACGGTGAGTTCGCCGCCGGACAGAATCGCGAGCTTCTTGCCCTCGGCGCGCGCCTTCAGCGCGATCTGCGCATGGGCGGCGGCGACATCGCGCGCCTCACCTTCGAGATCGGCGCCGAGTGCGATCACCTCGTAGCCTGCATCGCGCGCCACCGCGACAGCCGCATCGAGCGACTCCTGCGGCCGCGCGATGATCCGGAATCCGGAGTTCGCAAACGCCGCGTCGCCGGGCTTGCAGCTTTCATTGGCGGGATCGTTCAATGCGGCGATCACCGCATCGTCCGCCTTGATGCCATAGCGCGCGACAATCTCGCGCGCGTCGGCCAGTGTGGTCGTATCCGGCACCGTCGGCCCGGAGGCGATGGTCGCCGGATCGTCGAACGGAACGTCCGAGATCGCCAGTGTCAGAATGCGCGCAGGCGCGGCGGCACGCGCGAGCCTTCCGCCCTTGATGCGCGACAGATGCTTGCGGACGATGTTCATCTCGCCGATCGGCGCGCCCGATCGCAGCAAACTTTTGTTCATCGCCTGCTTCTGCGCGAACGAGACGCCCTGCGCGGGGGCGATCCAGTTGGCGGAGCCTCCGCCGGACAGCAGCACCAGAACCAGATCGTCGCCGGTCGCGGTCTTTGCCAATTCGAGTGTGCGGCTGGCGGCTTTCAGGCCCGCTTCATCGGGCACCGGATGGCCCGCCTCGACGATCTCGATGCGCTGTGCCGGCCTGCCGTAACCGTGGCGCGTGGTGGCAAGGCCCGTCAGCTTCGCAGGATCGAGCCGGCTTTCGTCGAGATAATGCCGCTCCGCGGCATAAGCCAACGCGCCCGCGGCCTTGCCGGCGGCAAGGCAGATGATGCGGCCGCGCGGGGCGGGCGGCAGATGCGCCGCGAGAATGCGATCCGGATGCGCTGCGGCAACCGCGGCATCGAAAATGGCGCGCAGCAGGGGACGTTTGTCGGTCATCGGATCATCGCCTGGCGCAAACTGGTGTGGTGGTTCGCAAGTCCGCAGTATCCTTGCAGCGACTCTCATGCGGACTTGCGAGCCATGACCACACCAGAGTTATCATTTCCAGTGTCCTTCTGAATCCAAAGTTCGCGACGGAGCGCGCCGCAGAGGGACCCGAACTTTGGGTTCAGGACACCGGGTTTCAAGACATGACATGATCGGCCGGACGTTAAAAGGCCCTCCGCAAGGTTATTGCGGAGGGCGGAAATGTTGTCAGAAGTGCCCGTGCGGAGCAGGCAAACCGGATTTCCGATCTGGAAAATCCGGCTCCCTTGCGAGGATCAGCCGCCGACGTCGCCGCTGATGATCGGGCCGAACAACTGCCAGCGTTCGCCGGTGAACTTCATCAGTTGCAACTGGCTGATCGGCGCGAAGTCGGTGGCGCTGGTGTTCAGCTTGATCCCGGGCAGGCCCATTTCAAGCTGAAGGTCCTTGATGCTGGCGGCCTGCTTCATCACGTTCTCGCGGGTGAGATTGTCACCGCACATTTTCAGCACATGCACCATGGTCTGCGCGGAACTGTAGCCGAAGGCGACCGACGAGTCGGCGCGGTTGGCTTCAGGGAAGTATTTCGCAAGGAACGCGTCGTAGTTCTTCACGCCCGGATCGTCCTTCCACTGCGGGTCGGTCGGGTCCTTGCCGTAGGTCGCGGAGATCACACCCTGCGCGTTTTCAAAGCCGGCGGGCTTGATGACCGAACCGGTGGAGGAGGCGACGTTGTTCAGGATGAACAGCGGCTTCCAGCCGAGCTCGGCCACCTTCTTGATCGACTGCGCACCGAACTTCGGCGTGGTGATGCTGACGAACACATCCACGCCCTTCGACTTCAGCGCGACGATCTGCGAATCGACGGTCGGGACCGAGGTCTCGTAAGGCTCTTCGGCGACGATCATCGAAGCGCCCTTGGCGCCGAGACCGTCCTTCAGTCCCTTCAGCACGTCTTTGCCGAAATCGTCGTTCTGATAGAGGATGCCGATCTTGCCGTTCGGCTTTTCCTTCATCAGATACTTCGCATAGATCACGCCTTCGCTCTGGTAGTTGGGCTGCCAGCCCATGGTCCAGGGAAAGTTCTTCGGATCGTTCCACTTGGTCGCGCCGGTGGCGACGAACAGTTGCGGCACCTTCTTGGCGTTCATGTATTTCTGGATCGCCGAATTCGACGGCGTGCCGAGCGAGTTGAAGATCAGCAGGACTTCATCGCTCTCGACCAGTTTGCGGGCCTGCTCCACGGCCTTGGGCGGTGAATAGCCGTCGTCATAGGAAATGAAATTGATCTTGCGGCCGTTGATACCGCCTTCCGCATTGATCTTGTTGAAATAGGCAGCCTGGGTCTTGCCGATGATGCCGTAGGCGGAGGCCGGTCCGCTATAGGGCATGATGTTGCCGATCTTGATTTCGGTATCGGTGGCGCCGGTATCGTATTTCTTTTGCGCGAGCGCGCTGCCAGTCGATGCGGCGAAGGCCGCGGCAGCCGCGAGCAGCAACATCCCGTTGAGTTTTTTAAGAGCCATTTCTTGTGTTTCCCTAACCTGATTTTTTAAGTTTTGTTGAGGCGGTTGCCTTTGGAAGCCTTTGCCGGCTTCTCGTGTATTCAATACCGTTTGCCGCGGTGTTTCAACAAACGGCATTGAAATGGAAACCCCTGCGAGCGTGTGTCGCAGGGGGTAACTGTTGTTCCCGGGGGCGAACTAGCCGCCGACATCGCCGCTCAGGATATCGCCGAACCGCTCCCAGGTCTGGCCCTTGAAGCGCATCAACTGCATCTGGCTGATCGGGGCGAAATCGGTGGCGCTGGTGTTGATCTTGACGCCCGGCAGCAGGCCTTCCAGTTCGAGATTCTTCATGCTGGCGGCCTGCTTCATGACATTCTCGCGGGTGAGATTGTCGCCGCAGGCCTTCAGCACATGCACCAGCGTCTGCGCGGAGTTGTAGCCATAGATCACCGAGCCGTCTGCGCGATTCAGATCAGGGGCGTACTTCTGCAGGAAGGCGTCGTAGTTCTTCATTCCCTTGTCGTCCTTCCACTGCGGATCGGTGGGGTCCTTGGCGTAGGACGCCGAGATGATGTCCTGTGCGTTCTCGAAGCCTGCGGGCTTGATCACCGAGCCGACCGACGCCGAGACGTTGTTGAGGATGAACAGCGGCTTCCACTGCAGTTCCGCAACTTTCTTGATTGATTGCGCGGCGAACTTCGGCGTGGTGATGCTGATAAAGACGTCGGCGCCCTTCGACTTCAGGGCGACAACCTGCGAGTCGATGGTCGGCACGCTGGTCTCATAGGGTTCTTCCGCGACGATCAGCGATGCGGCCTTGGCGCCGAGACCGTCCTTGATGCCCTTGAGATAGTCCTTACCGTAATCGTCGTTCTGATAGAGGATGCCGATCTTGGCGTTCGGCTTCTCCTTCAGAAGGTAGTTTGCGTAGATGCGTCCCTCGCTCTGGTAGTTGGGCTGCCAGCCCATGGTCCAGGGGAAATCCTTGGGGTCGTTCCACTTGGTCGCGCCGGTGGCGACGAACAGTTGCGGGACTTTCTTGGCGTTCAGGTATTTCTGGATCGCCGAGTTCGATGGCGTGCCGAGCGGCCCGTAAACGATCAGGACCTCGTCGCTTTCCACCAGCTTGCGGGCCTGCTCGACAGCCTTAGGTGGCGAGTAGCCATCGTCATAGGAAATGAAATTGATCTTGCGGCCGTTGATGCCGCCTTCGGCGTTGATCTTGTTGAAATAGGCCTGCTCGGATTTTCCGATGACGCCGTACGCGGAGGCCGGTCCGCTGTAGGGCATGATGTTGCCGATCTTGATTTCGGTATCGGATGCGCCGGTGTCGTACTTTTTCTGGGCCAGCGCGTTGCTGCCTGTCGCGGCGAGCATCGCGAGTGTTGCCGCGACTGTTGCAAGTTGAGTCGTCGTTTTCATACGGTCCTCCCTGGATCGTTGTTTGTGTCCTTATGGTCGTTTCTTGAATCGGAGCTCTTGGCGGCTCGTGAGTATTCAATACGTTTTGCATGCGCCGTTCAACGAAAAGCCCTCCACAACGGGGTCGTGGAGGGCTTGTTTTTGCGGCAGTTTGTTCCGCAGGGCGAAAGATTAACTTCCGCCCATGCCGCCGGTGATGATCGGTCCCTGCAGTTCGTACTTCTCACCCTTGAACTGCATGATCTGGAGTTGATCAATCGGATAGAAGTCGGTCGGGCCGGTGTTGATCTTCACGCCCGGCAGCAGGGTGTCGGGAACAAAGTCCTTCAGGTTCGCCGCCTGCTTCATGATGTTCTCGCGGGTCAGGTTGTCGCCTGCCTGCTTGAGCACCTGCACCAGCGTCTGAGCCTGGCCGTAGCCGTAGACCACCGAGCCGTCGGCCTTGTTGGCGTCGGGCGCATACTTGGCGAGGAAGGCATAAAACTTCTTCATGCCTTCATCGTTGTCCCACTGAGGATCCGCGCCGTCCTTGGCGTAGGCGGCCGAGAGGATGCCCTGCGCGTTGTCGAAGCCGGCCGGCTTGAGCACGCTGCCGACGGAGGCGCCGACATTGCTCTGGATATAGGTGGGCTTCCAGCCCAGTTCGGCGACCTTCTTGATCGCCTGGGCGGCGAACTTCGGCGTGGTGAAGCTGACGAACACGTCGGCGCCCGATGCCTTGAGCTTGATGATGTGCGAGTCGATGGTCGGCTCCGACACTTCATAGCTGTCTTCGGCGACGATCTGCGACGCCTTCGCGCCGAGGCCGTCCTTCAGGCCCTTGAGCATGTCCTTGCCGAAGTCGTCGTTCTGGTACATCACGGCGATCTTCGCATCCGGCTTGTTGGTCAGAAGATACTTCGCGTAGACGCGGCTTTCGCTCTGGTAGGCTGGCTGCCAGCCCATGGTCCATGGAAATTCCTTCGGCTCGCCGAACTTGGTCGCGCCGGTGGCGACGAAGAGCTGCGGCACCTTCTTGGCGTTCAGGTACTTCTGGATCGCGGAATTGGACGGGGTGCCGAGCGGGCCGAACACCAGCAGGACCTCGTCGCTCTCGACCAGCTTGCGGGCCTGTTCCACGGCCTTCGGCGGGGAATAGCCGTCGTCGTAGGTGATGAAGTTGATCTTGCGGCCGTTGATGCCGCCCTGCTCGTTGATCATCTTGAAATAGGCTTCTTCGATCTTCCCGATGACGCCATACGCCGAGGCAGGGCCGCTATACGGCATGATGTTGCCGATCTTGATTTCGGTGTCGGTCGCGCCGGTGTCGTACTTCTTCTGCGCGAGCGCGTGGCCGCTCGTCATTGCGAGCGCAGCCATCGCCGTCATCGCAGTTACGTTGAGCCTGAATTTGGAAAGCATTCTGTTTTCTCCCTGATACCGCTTCGTGGAACCGGTTTCCGGAGACAAATCATGCCAGGCGGCAAAATCGTGGCAAAAATGAAAGGGTCTGATCCAGACTGAATCAGACCCTGCCACGTGATCCGGAAACGGCCGTTCCGGAGCTACCCTTCTCAAACAAACCGGACGGATACAAGCCCCCGATCTGGTTGAAGGTTACCTGACGTTAAGGCTTACCCTTCTTGAACAGGTGTTCGACCATGTAGGCCACCTGCCGGGCGCCGTGGGGCAGCAGGAAGATGACGGCGAACAGGAACACGCCGAACACCGCGCCTGACAGGCCCTTGGAGATGTGCTCGGCCACGTTCGGCACGAACACGATGAACGCCGATCCGACCAGGGACCCCGGCAGCCAGCCGACACCGCCGACCACCATGCCCACGAAAATCGCGATCGCGAGCTGGATGGTGAAGCTGTCGGGCGCGACGAACTGCACCACGATGGCGCCGAGCGCACCGGCGATGCCGGTGAAAGCGGCGGACACGCCGAATGCCAGTGTTTTGTACAATGGCAGGTCGACGCCCATGGCGGACGCCGCGATCTGGTTGTCCCGGATCGCCATCATGGCGCGCCCGGAGCGCGAACGCAGCAGGTTGACGGCCAGGATGTAGATCACGGTCGAGATGAACAGCGTGAAGTAATACAGCCACATGTCCTGCGACATCTTCAGGCCGAACGGGGCGTCCGGCTTGGTGATGACGAGGCCCTGCACGCCGCCGGTCCAGTGCTCGAACACATTGAGCTTCAGGATTTGCGGCATCGCCACAGCGAGCGCGAAGGTCGCAAGCGCAAGATAGACCCCCGAGAGCCGCAACGCCGGGAATCCGAACAGGAACCCGAAAATGAAGCAGATGATGCCGGCGGCTGGAATCGTCAGGGCGTAGTTGACGCCCAGATGTTCCATCAGGATGCCGGCGGTGTAGGCGCCGACGGCATAGAACGCGCTCTGGCCGAGCGAGAACTGGCCGCTGCCGCCGGTGAGCAGGTTGAGAGCCAGGATGGCGATGGCGTAGATCAGCACCATCGTCATCTGGAAGATGATGAAGTTCTTCACGAACAGCGGCGTGATCAGCAGTGCCGCGAAGACGACCAGCGTCGCGGTGCTGCCCACCGTCATCGACTTCTTCGACGGGGCGGAGACGGCCGCGGTCTCGGTAACGGAATCCTGAACGGTGCTCATGATTAAACTCGCTGCACGATTTTGCGGCCGAACAGACCGGACGGTTTGATGACAAGCACGATGATGATCAGTGCCAGCGCGATGGGCAGTTTCAGTTCGTTGCCGACGCCCGGAATGTAGGTGCCGACCAGATTCTCGAACACGCCGACCAGGAAGCCGCCGACCACCGCGCCGAACGGCGAGGTGAGGCCGCCGAGCACCGCCGCCGCGAAGCCGTACAGCAGGATGCCGCCCATCATGTTGGGTTCGAGGAACACCACCGGAGCGATCAGCAGGCCGGCGATGGCGCCGATGGACGAGGCCATGCCCCAGCCGAGCGCGATCATCCAGCTCGTGTTGATGCCGACGAGGCGCGCCGATTCAGGCCGCGACGCCGCCGCCCGCATCGCCAGACCCACCCGCGTGAAGCGGAAGAAGATGTAGAGCAGGAGCAGCAGGACCAGCGTGACGCCGATCATGCCGGCCTGGTGGGTGGAGATGAGCTGGCTACCCAGGAAGCCCGACGAGCCGAACGGCGAGGGGAACTGCTTGATGGTGAAGTCCCAGGTCAGGCCCGCGACGCTGTTGAGAATGGCGAACAGCGCGATGAAACCGGCGACATGCACCAGCACCGGTGCGTTGGTCAGCGGCTTGAACAGCGCGCGTTCGAGGATGATGCCGCCTGCGAACGAAATGACGAGCGTCAGCAGGAAGGCGGGCCAGAACGACAGGCCCCACTGCATGAGCTGCCAGGCGATGAAGGTGGAGAACATCGCCATTTCGCCCTGGGCGAAGTTCAGATGGTCGATGGCCTGATAGATCATGACCACGGCCAGCGCCATGCAGGCGTAGATCGCGCCTGTGGCGATGCCAGCCAGGACTTGGTTGGTAAAGAGTTCCATGGCTGTGTCCTCAGTATCCGAGATAGGATTTGCGGATGTCTTCGTTGTTCGCGATATCCTTCGCGCTGCCCGACATCACGATGCGTCCGGTTTCGATCACATAGGCCTGCTGCGCGATTTCGAGCGCGAGCTGGGCGTTCTGCTCGACCACCAGGATCGTCACCTTCTCTTCACGGTTGATCTTGCCAAGAATGCCGAACAGGTCGCGCACGACCAGCGGCGCGAGACCGAACGACGGCTCGTCCAGCAGCATCAGGCGGGGACGCAGCATCAGCGCGCGGGCGACAGCCAGCATCTGCTGTTCGCCGCCGGAGAGCGTGCCGGCCTGCTGGGTGTGGCGCTGCTTGAGCACGGGGAAGTGCGCATACATGCGCTCGATGTCGTCCGGGATGTTCTTCACATCCTTGCGCGAGATCGCCCCGAGCTGGAGGTTTTCCTCCACCGTCATGTTGGTGAAGGTGCCGCGGCCCTGCGGAACGTGCGCGATGCCGAGCCGGACCACGTTTTCGGTGGACACGCCGGTCAGCGGCTTGCCTTCAAACTCGATGTTGCCGGTGGAGCGGATCATGTTGCAGATCGCGCGCAGCGTCGTGGTCTTGCCGGCGCCGTTGGCGCCGAGCAGCGTGGTGACGCTGCCCTCGTCGAGCGAGAATTCCAGCCCGTGAAGGGCCTGGATCTGGCCGTAATAGGCGCGCAGATCCTTGATTGCCAGCATGCTGCTCATTGGTCCTTGCTCCCCAGATAGGCCTTGATGACGTCCGGGTCGGACTGCACCTGAGACGGCGTGCCTTCGGCGAGCTTCTTGCCGAAGTTCAGCGCGACGACGTGATCGGCGATCTTCATCACCAATCCCATGTGATGTTCGACGAGCAGGACCGTGATGTGCCGCTGGTCGCGAATCCGGCAGATCAGGTCGCCGAGAACGTAGACTTCCTCGTGGTTGAGGCCGCCCGCGGGCTCGTCGAGCAGCAGGATCTTCGGCTCGGCGGCAAGCGCGCGGCCGAGCTCGACGCGCTTCTGCGTGCCGAACGGCAGGCCCGCCACTTCACGATCGGCGACGTCGTGCAGGTCGAGATAATCGAGGATTTCGTTGACCGTCGCGTTGAGCTTGCGCTCCTGTTCGCGGACCCACGGCAGCTTCAGAGCGTCGCTGACGAAGTCACTTTTCGTGCGGCAGTGTCCGCCGATGCGGATGTTGTCGCGCACGGTGAGGCGAGGGAACAGCGCGACGTTCTGGAACGTGCGGCCGATGCCGACCTCTGCGATCTTCTGCGGCTGGTACTGGAGGATGCTGTTGCCCTCCATCAGAATCTCGCCCTGGCTCGGCTGATAGAGCCGGCTCAGGCAGTTGAACAGCGTCGTCTTGCCGGCGCCGTTCGGTCCGATCAGGCCGAGAACCTGGCCCTTCTTCATATCGAACGACACGCCGTTCAACGCAACGATGCCACCGAACACGACGGAAACGTCGCGCACGGTGAGCAAGGGGGCTTGCCCCTGCACCTGTGCCTGCATCATGCGCTGATATTCCGGCAAGGCCGGGCCGCGCCCATACCCTGCATGATACCGCGGCGGCCGCGGTTATCTGTTCCCCTCATTGATACGTGCACCTTGTCCTCCTGGTGATTGCATTTTTTTCTGGTGGTCGTGTCTGTTTGCAGTTTCTTTGTTTTGCGATCCGCGCGCAACGTGCGAGCGCATCCGGACTGCAACTTGTCAGAACTCTTCCATCGTTGCTGATGGCCGCCCAGTAATAGTTCTTTTATAGAACTATGACCGGATCGCGCGCAAGTGCGTCAGCCGCACAAAGAGGATGCCTCTGCATGCAGTTGGATGCGCTATCGGATGCCCTCTGCGACGCGCTGTGCCTTCCCCCCGTTTGTCTTGACCTTTTTGATAGCCGGATCTTTGCCCGGCATGCCACGTCCGATCGTGCCAGTCATCGCGACTTCGATGTTTCTCACCATCGCGACAAGGCGCGGCCCGATATCGTTCTTTAAAAGAACCTCGCTGAATTTGAAGGCCGGCGCGCCGCAATTGAAGGCGTAAGGTCCGGTTCCATCATTCAGTTTCAGTGCGACGCCGACCGCGTGAATGTCGTTGTGCCATTCCCCGGCCGACATGGCGAAGCCGTGTTTGGCGACGCATTCCCCCGCGCGCTCGATGCCGTCGCGGATCTTCGGCCAGTTCGATCCGGAATGATCCTTGATCTCCTGCATCAGTTCCGCGCGTTCGTCTTCGGGCAGTGCCCAAAGATAGGCGCGGCCCATCGCCGTCGTCGCAATCGGCACCTTGGAGCCGACATCGAGCAGCACGCCGACGGTCAGTTCGCTGCGGCTCTGCCCGAAATAGATCATGCTGAGGCGGTCGCGCGCGCCGATGGCCACCGCGCCGCCGGTTTCGCGCATCAACTGGTCGCGATACGGATCGGACAAATGACGAATGCCCATATTGGCAAGCGCGGAATAACCCAGCGCCATCGCGGCCGGTGCGAGCTGGTATTTTTCAAAACGCGGAACGGGCGTGAGATAGCCGAGCTTGGTCAGCGTGTAGGTGAGACGCGAGATTGTCGGCTTCGGCAGATTGGTGCGCGCCGCGATTTCCTGATTTCCCAGAAGACCGTCGCTCGGGCGAAATGCGCGCAAGACATCGAGGCCACGCGAAAGCGCGATGACAAAACTGCGATCAGTCGCAGGTTTTTTCGGTGGCCGCTTCATTCGTAAAACCGCATATGTGGTCTTCGTTGACAAAGGACGTGCTTCAAAATATCCCTCCGTGTCAAGATGTGGAATATAATTCCGCACTGCGAAAATGCTTAAAAATCAGCGCTGCAAGGAGAGTTGTGTGAGCGAAGTGGTCAAGGTGGAACGTCATGACGCAATTGCGATTGTCACGATCGACAGCCCCCCGGTGAATGCGCTCAGCGCGGCTGTGCGCAAGGGCATCGCCGAAGGCGTGAAGAGCGCCCAGGCCGATGACTCTGTGAAGGCTATCGTCATTGCGTGCGCCGGCCGCACCTTCGTCGCAGGCGCCGACATCACCGAGTTCGGCAAGCCGCCGCAGTCGCCCAGCCTTCATGAAGTGATCGAGGTGATCGAAAATTCCACCAAGCCGGTGGTCGCCGCGATTCACGGCACCGCACTCGGTGGCGGCCTCGAGCTTGCGCTCGGCTGCCACTATCGCGTGGCCGTCAAGGACGCCAAGCTCGGCCTGCCCGAAGTGAAGCTCGGCCTCCTGCCGGGCGGCGGCGGCACGCAGCGCCTGCCGCGCGCGGTCGGCCCGGAACTCGCCGTGAAGATGATCGTCGGCGGCGATCCGATCAGCGCGCAGGACGCGCTGAAGAACGGCCTGATCGAAGAGATCGTCGATGCGCCTCCGGCCGTCGGCGGCGAGTCGTTCGCGCGCAAGATTGTCGCGGAGAAGCGCCCGCTGCGCCGTCTGCGCGATGACGATTCCAAGCTGGCTGCCGCAAAAGCAGACAGGTCGATCTTCACCAACGCGGCCGCTGCGGCAAATAAACGCAGCCGCGGTCTCGAAGCGCCGGTAACGGCGGCCGAGGCTGTCAGCCATTCCCTCGATCAGCCGTTCGATCAGGCGCTGAAGACCGAGCGCGAGCTCTTCCTCAAGCTGATGAATGGCGATCAGTCCAAGGCGCAACGCTATGCGTTCTTCGCCGAACGCGCCGCCGCCAAGATCGACGGCGTGCCGGATGGCACCAAGGGCCGCGAGGTCAAGCAGGTGGCCGTGATCGGCGCCGGCACCATGGGCGGCGGCATCGCGATGTCGTTTGCGAACGCCGGCATTCCGGTCACGATCATTGAAATGGCCGACGAGCCGCTGAAGCGCGGCCTCGGCATCATGCAGAAGAACTACGAAGCCACCGCGGCGCGCGGCGGCATTCCGGCGGACGCGCCCGCCAAGCGCATGGGCCTGATCAAGGGCGCCGTCGGTCTTGAGAACGTCAAGGATGCCGACCTCATCATCGAGGCGGTGTTCGAGACCATGGACATCAAGAAAGACGTGTTCACCAAGCTCGACCAGTTCGCCAAGCCCGGCGCGGTGCTGGCCTCGAACACGTCCTATCTCGACATCGACAAGATCGCCGATGTGACCAAGCGTCCGCAGGACGTGCTCGGCATGCACTTCTTCTCGCCGGCCAACGTCATGAAGCTGTGTGAAATCGTGCGCGGCGCGAAGACGGCGCCGGACGTGCTGGTCACCGCGGTCAACATCGCCAAGAAGATCGCGAAAGTGCCGGTGGTTGTCGGTGTTTGCGACGGTTTCGTCGGCAACCGCATGCTCGCGGCCCGCTCCAAGCAGTCGGAGAAGTTCCTGTTTGAAGGCGCGCTGCCGCAGCAGGTCGACGCCGTCGTCACCAAGTTCGGCATGCCGATGGGGCCGTTCGCCATGGGTGACCTCGCCGGCCTCGATATCGGCTGGCGCTCGCGCAAGGATCGCGGCATCAAGTCCGAAATCGCCGACGCGCTGTGCGAGGCGGGCCGTTTCGGCCAGAAGACCGGCAAGGGCTACTACAAGTACGAGCAGGGTTCGCGCTCGCCGCTGCCGGATCCGGAGGTCGAGAAGCTGATCGACGAGACGCTCGCCAAGCTCGGCCTCAAGCGCCGCGAGATTTCCGACGAGGAAATCCTGGAGCGCATGATGTATCCGATGATCAACGAGGGCGCGCGCATCCTTGAAGAGAAGATCGCGGCGCGCCCGAGCGACATCGACGTGGTCTGGCTCTATGGCTACGGCTGGCCGATCTATCGCGGCGGCCCGATGTTCTATGCCGATCAGGTGGGCCTCAAGAAGATCGCGGACCGCCTGTCGTTCTACGCCAAGCAGACCAACGATCCGTCGCTGGAGCCGGCTCCGCTGCTCAAGCGTCTCGCAGACGAAGGCAAGACATTCGCGTCCCTCGCCAAGGGCGCGTGAGCGTGAGAGCGCCGACGAATGCGGAATCTCTGTTCCCTCCCCCCTTGCGGGGGAGGGTCAGGGAGGGGGGTAAGCAGCGAAGACGGTGCTTGCGATACCCCCACCCCCGACCCCTCCCCGCAAGGGGGAGGGGAGCTTATACTGCGTTCGTCCCCAGACATTGGCTGGCAGCACACCCATGACCCATCCGGGCGAACAGTACTATCCGCAGGGTGTGCGCTGGGATTCACCGATCCCGCGCGGCACCTTGCCGGATCTGTTGTCGAAGGCGGCCGCGGACTTCGGTTCGCGCACCGCGATTGAATTTCGCGACCGCCCGATCAGTTTCGTCCAGTTGAAGGACTTGGCTGATATCGCCGCATCGGCGTTTCTTCGTGCCGGTTATGGCAAGGGATCGTCGATCGCGCTGTTTCTGGGGAATACACCGGATCATCCGGTGAATTTCTTCGGCGCGCTGAAGGCCGGCGCGCGCGTGGTGCACCTCTCGCCGCTCGATGGCGAGATCGCACTCACCCACAAGCTGAAAGACTCCGGCGCGCGCATTCTGGTCACCAGCAGCCTCGCGACCCTGCTGCCGACCGCGCTGAAATTCCTCGAAAAGGGTCTGCTCGACAAACTCATTGTCTGCGAAGACCAGACCTGGGGCGATGCCGGCAATCCGCAAACCGCGATTCCGTCCAATCCGGCGATCGTGACCTTCAAGGATTTCGCCCGCGGCGCGCAGCCGCCTGCGGCCTGGCCGCAGATCGACGCCGACGATATTGCGCTGCTGCAATATACCGGCGGCACCACCGGTCTGCCCAAGGGCGCGATGCTGACCCACGGCAATCTCACCTCCGCGGTCTCGATCTATGACGTGTGGGGCGCGAACCAGAAGGCGGCGCGCAACACCATAGAGCGCGTCATTCTGGTTCTGCCGCTGTTTCACATCTACGCGCTCACCGTCGTCCTGCTGCGGACACTGAAGAACGGCGACCTGATCTCGCTGCATCAGCGGTTCGACCTCGACGCGGTGATGCGCGATATCGAGGTCAAGCGCGCCACCGCGTTTCCTGGCGTGCCGACCATGTGGATCGCCATCGCCAGCCTGCCCGATCTCGACAAGCGCGATCTGTCGTCGCTGGCCTTCGCCGGCTCGGGCGGCGCGCCGCTGCCGGTCGAGGTCGCCAAGGTGTTCGAGCGCAAGACCAAACTCGCCTTGAAGAGCGGCTGGGGCATGACCGAGACCTGCTCGCCCGGCACCGGCCATCCGCCGGAAGGCCCGGAGAAACCGGGGTCGATCGGGCTGATGCTGCCGGGCATCGAGATGGACGTGGTGTCCCTCGACGATCCGAAGAAGGTGATGCCGGTCGGCGAGACCGGCGAAATCCGCATCCGCGGCCCGAACGTCACCAAAGGCTACTGGAATCGCGAGGCGGAAACCGCCGAAGCCTTTGTGGGTGACCGGTTCCTGACCGGCGATATCGGTTACATGGACAGCGACGGCTATTTCTATCTGGTCGACCGCAAGAAGGACATGATCATCTCCGGCGGCTTCAACGTCTATCCGCAGATGATCGAGCAGGCGATCTACACCCATCCGTCGGTGCAGGAAGTTATCGTCATCGGTGTTCCGGACGATTATCGCGGCGAAGCCTCCAAGGCGTTCATCACCTTGCGGGCCGGCGCCGAGCCGTTCACCATCGAGGATCTGCGGGCTTTCCTGACCGGAAAGCTCGGCAAGCACGAATTGCCAGTGGCGGTCGAGTTCCTTAAAGAATTGCCACGCACCAGCGTGGGCAAGCTGTCCCGCCACGAACTCCGCAACCAGCAACGTCAGAATACGCCACAACCCAAACTTGCAACAGGAGGTCGCTCATGACCGAAGCCGTTATCGTTTCCACCGCCCGCACGCCGATCGGCAAGGCCTATCGCGGCGCGCTCAACAACACCGAAGGCGCGACGCTGCTCGGCCATGCCATCGAGCAGGCGGTGAAGCGCGCCGGGGTCGATCCTGCGGAGATCGAGGACGTGGTGATGGGCGCCGCCATGCAGCAGGGCGCCACCGCCGGCAACATCGCCCGCAAGGCGGCGCTGCGCGCCGGTCTTCCGGTCACGGTCGGCGGCACCACCATCGACCGCCAGTGCGCCTCGGGCCTGCAGGCCATCGCGCTCGCCGCGCGTTCGGTGATCTTTGACGGCGTTCAGGTCGCGGTCGGCGGCGGCGGCGAGTCCATCAGCCTTGTGCAGAACGAGCACATGAACATGTTCCATGCGGTCGATCCCGCGCTGAAGGCGATCAAGGGCGACGTCTACATGGCGATGCTCGACACCGCCGAAGTGGTGGCCAAGCGTTATGGCATCTCGCGCGAGAAGCAGGATGAGTATTCGCTGGAGAGCCAGCGCCGCACCGCAGCCGCGCAGCAGGGCGGCCGCTTCAAGGACGAAATCGCCCCGATCTCGACCAAGATGGCGGTGGTCGACAAGAACACCAAGGAAGTGTCCTACAAGGACATCACCCTGTCGCAGGACGAAGGTCCGCGTCCGGACACCACCGCGGAAGGCCTCGCAAGCCTGAAGCCGGTGCGCGAAGGCGGCTCCATCACCGCCGGTAACGCCAGCCAGTTGTCGGACGGCGCCAGCGCCACCGTCATCATGAGCGACAAGGAAGCCGCCAAGCGCGGTCTCAAGCCGCTCGGCATTTTCCGCGGCTTCGTCGCCGCCGGTTGCGAGCCGGATGAAATGGGTATCGGTCCGGTGTTCGCGATTCCGCGTCTGCTTCAGCGTCATGGCCTGAAGATCGACGACATCGACATGTGGGAACTGAACGAAGCGTTCGCCGTACAGGTGCTGTACTGCCGCGACAAGCTCGGCATTGATCCGGAAAAGCTCAACGTCAGCGGCGGTTCGGTCGCCGTCGGCCATCCCTATGGCATGACCGGTGCGCGTCTCGCGGGCCATGTCCTGATCGAAGGCCGCCGCCGCAAGGCCAAGTATGGTGTGGTCACCATGTGCATCGGTGGCGGTCAGGGCGCCGCCGGCCTGTTTGAAATCCTGCAGTAAGTATCACGCAGCCGGTTGTCCTCTTTTCACCTGAGAAGCGGGCAGCCGGCACCGCGCGTCCGGCGCGGAAGGCAGCCACAATCGAACTGCCGAATTGCCTCCCGGTCTTGCCGGTCTACAATCGCCGGACAGAACAAGAGGCTGAAATCCCGGACTGTCATTCAGTCAGACTCCCAGGAGGAACCCCGTGGATCTCAATTTCACCCAGGAAGAAAATGCTTTCCGCGAAGAAGTGCGCAAGTTCTTCCGCGAGAACATTCCGCCGGCGCTGCACAAGAAGCTGATCGACGGCGGTCATCCGAGCAAGGACGACATCATCACCTGGACGCGCATCCTCAACAAGAAGGGATGGGGCGTTCCGCACTGGCCGAAGGAATATGGCGGCACCGGCTGGTCGCCGGCCAAGCAGCACATTTTCCTTGAAGAGCTGCAGGCCACGCCTGCGCCGTCGCCGCTGGCGTTCGGCGTCAACATGGTCGGCCCGGTGATCTACACCTTCGGCAACGACGAGCAGAAGAAGTATTACCTGCCGCGCATCGCCAATCTCGATGACTGGTGGTGCCAGGGCTTCTCCGAGCCCGGTTCGGGATCGGACCTCGCCTCGCTCAAGACCACCGCGAAGCGCAAGGGCGACGTCTACGTCATCAACGGCCAGAAGACCTGGACCACGCTCGGCCAGCACGCCGACTGGATTTTCTGCCTCTGCCGCACCAATCCGGAAGCGAAGAAGCAGGAAGGCATTTCGTTCATCCTGATCGACATGAAGTCGCGCGGCATCACCGTGCGTCCGATCCAGACCATCGACGGCGGTCATGAAGTCAACGAAGTGTTCTTCGATGACGTCGAAGTGCCGGTCGCCAATCTGGTCGGTCAGGAAAACAAGGGCTGGGACTATGCGAAGTTCCTGCTCGGCAACGAGCGCACCAACATCGCCCGCGTCGGCATGTCCAAGGAGCGCATCCGCCGCGTGCGCGAACTGGCGCAGACGGTGGAAGCCAACGGCAAGCCGCTGATCGAGGACGACCGTTTCCGCGAGAAGCTCGCCGCCACCGAGATCGAACTCAAGGCGCTCGAACTGTCGGTGATGCGCGTCATCGCCAACGAGACCAAGAACGGCAAGGGCAAGCCGGACCCGGGCTCCTCGATCCTGAAGATCAAGGGCTCGGAAATCCAGCAGACCATTTCCGAACTGCTGGTCGAGGTCGCGGGTCCCTTCGCGGTGCCGTATCTGCCGGAAGAAGGCATCGGCAACGAGGAAGCAGGCTGGGAGTCGCACACGGCTCCGCACTACTTCAACTACCGCAAGGTCTCGATCTACGGCGGGTCCAACGAAATCCAGCGCGGCATCATCGCGAAGGCGGTGCTGGGACTTTAATCGCTTCGATACCTCGTCATGGCCGGGCTTGTCCCGGCCATCCACGTCTTGTCTGCGGTTGAAGGAAGACGTGGATGCCCGGCACGAGGCCGGGCATGACGACATTAGCTTCACACCTCATGTTTCGATTTCGAGGAACACACTATGGATTTCGATCTCTCCGAGGAGCAGCGGCTCCTGAAAGACAGCGTCGACGGGCTGCTGGCTGACTCGTACGGCTTCGAGCAGCGCAAGAAGTACGCCGCGGAAAAGGACGGCTGGAGCCGGCAGGTCTGGGGCAAGCTGGCGGAGCAGGGCCTGCTCGGCCTGCCGTTCTCCGAGAACGACGGCGGCTTCGGCGCGGGCGCGGTGGAAACCGCGATCGTGATGGAATCGCTCGGCCGCTCGCTCGTCCTCGAGCCTTACCTGACCACGGTGGTGATCGGCGGCGGCTTCCTGCGCCACGGCGCATCCGCCGAGCAGAAGGCCGCGCACATTCCCTCGATCATCGACGGCAGCAAGACGCTGGCCTTCGCGCAGCTTGAGAAGAACTCGCGCTACAATCTGGCCGACGTCTCCACCACCGCGAAGAAGAAGGGCGACGGCTGGGTCATCGACGGCGAAAAGTTCGTGGTGCTTCACGGCGACAGCGCCAACACGCTGATCGTGACCGCGCGGACCTCCGGCGGCCAGCGCGACCGTGACGGCATCGGCGTGTTCCTGGTGCCGGCCAATGCCAAGGGCGTGACCGTCAAGGGCTACGCCACGCAGGACAGCATGCGCGCCGCCGACATCCGGTTCGAGGGCGTCGAGGTGGGCAAGGATGCCTTGCTCGGCGATCCGGCCAAGGGCCTTGCGCTGGTCGAGCGCGTGGTGGACGAGGCGCGCATCGCGATGTGCTCCGAGGCTATCGGCGCGATGGAAGAATCGCTCAAGATGACTGTCGAATATCTCAAGACCCGCAAGCAGTTCGGCGTGGCCATCGGCACCTTCCAGTCGCTGCAGCATCGCGCTGCGGAGATGTTCGTGAATCTGGAGCAGGCGCGCAGCATGGCGCTGTTCGCGGCGATGGCGACCGATCTTCCGGACGGCGAGCGCTCGTCCGCGGTTGCGGCGTCCAAGGTTCAGGTCGGCAAGTCGTCGAAGTTCGTCGGTCAGCAGGCAATCCAGCTTCATGGCGGCATCGGCATGACCATGGAAGCGGCCATCGGCCATTACTTCAAGCGGCTGTCGGTGATCGAGAACACCTTCGGCGACACCGACTATCACCTGCGCCGCGTCGCGGCGGCCGGCGCGCTGGTGTGATTGTCTCTATTTTCGCGGAATGAAATTATTCCGCGCGATCTCTCAACGCGCGTCATGCCCGGGCTTGTCCCGGGCATCCACGTCTTGAGGGTGTTTCAGCAAGGAAGGCGTGGATGGCCGGAACATAGGCGAGCGGAAGCGAAGCCGTTCTTAGAATATTCTGCCCGGCCATGACGAATGTGAGTTCTGCCGACTAACATAAAAACAAGAGAAGTCTTCAATGCCGACCTCCCCCTTTGATCTCACCGGAAAAGTCGCGGTCGTCACCGGTTCGAGCCGCGGCATCGGCCGCGCCTCCGCGGAAATGCTGGCGCAGTTGGGCGCGAAGGTGGTCATCTCCAGCCGCAAGGCCGACGCCTGCGAGGCTGTCGCGGAAGGCATCCGCAAGGCGGGCGGCGATGCCCATGTCATTCCCTGCAACATCTCAAGGCGCGAGGAAGTGGACGCGCTGATCGCGGGCACCATCAGGCATTACGGCAAGATCGACAGTTTGATTTGTAACGCAGCGGTGAATCCCTATTACGGACCGCTGCTCGACATTACGGACGAAGCGTTCGACAAGATCATGGGCGCCAACATCAAGAGCAACATCTGGCTCTGCAAGCAGGCGATGCCGCATATGGCCGAGCGCTGCGGCGGCTCGGTGGTCATCATCTCAAGCATCGGCGGCCTGCGCGGCTCGACCGTGATCGGCGCCTACGGCATTTCCAAAGCCGCCGACTTCTCGCTGGCGCGCAGCCTTGCGGGGGAGTGGGGTCCGAAGAATGTACGGGTCAACTGCATTGCGCCGGGTCTGGTGAAGACCGATTTCGCCCGCGCGCTGTGGGAGGATCAGGAAAACCTCAAGCGCCGCACCGCGACCACGCCGCTGCGCCGGATCGGCGAGCCGCACGAGATCGCAGGCGCCGTGGTCTATCTCGCTTCCGACGCCTCGACCTTCATGACCGGCCAGACCATTGTCATCGACGGCGGCGTGACCACCGCGGCGGTGTAATTCCCATATCTGCCTAACTTGTCATTCCGGACGGCCCGCAAAGCGGGCCGATCCGGAATCCAGAAGAATTTATCGCGCAGTCTCTGGATTCCGGGTTCGCTCGCGAAGGCTCGCGCCCCGGAATGACGTTGATATTGACGCCCGGCCGCGTAATCGCTTTGTTTGCGTTTCCATCACGAAACGAAAAACATTCGAGGAAACGGCATGGCGTCCCACATTCTTGCGATCGACCAGGGCACGACATCGTCGCGTGCTATTGTGTTTCGCTCCGATATTTCCATCGCGGCGCAGGCCCAGCAGGAATTCCAGCAGCATTTCCCCGCCTCGGGCTGGGTCGAACATGAGCCGGAGGACATCTGGACCTCGACGCTGGCGACCTGCCGCGAGGCGATGAGCAAGGCGAATGTGCAGGCGTCCGACATCGCGGCCATCGGCATCACCAACCAGCGCGAGACCACGGTGGTGTGGGACCGCGCCACCGGCCGCGCGGTGCATCGCGCCATTGTCTGGCAGGACCGGCGGACTGCTGAAATCTGCGCGAAGCTGAAAGCCGACGGCCACGAACCGCTGGTCACGTCGCGCACCGGCCTGATCATCGACCCGTATTTCTCCGGCACCAAGGTCGCATGGATTCTCGATCACGTTCCCGGTGCGCGCGAACGGGCCGAGCGCGGCGAACTGATGTTCGGCACGGTGGATTCGTATCTGCTCTGGCGGCTCACCGGCGGCAAGGTCCATGCCACCGACGCGACCAACGCCTCGCGGACCCTGCTGTTCAACATTCACACCGGCCAGTGGGACGACGATCTGCTGAAGCTGCTGCGCGTGCCGCGCTCGATGCTGCCGGAGGTGCGCGATTCCTCGGCGAGCTACGGCACCACGGTGCCCGAACTGCTCGGCGGCTCGATCGCGGTGCGCGGCATCGCAGGCGATCAGCAGGCCGCGACCATTGGGCAGGCCTGCTTCACGCCCGGCATGATGAAGTCCACCTACGGCACCGGCTGCTTCGCGCTGCTCAATACCGGCACCACGGCGGTGACCTCCACCAACAAGCTGCTGACCACGGTGGCCTATCAGTTGAACGGCCAGCGCACCTATGCGCTGGAAGGCTCGATCTTTGTCGCGGGCTCGGCCGTGCAATGGCTGCGCGACGGGCTTGGCCTGATCAAGCATGCCAGCGAAACGGGGCCGCTGGCGGACGAGAACGGCACCATGCAGTCGGTCTATCTGGTGCCGGCGTTTGTCGGCCTCGGCGCGCCATACTGGAATCCGCGGGTGCGCGGCGCGCTGTTCGGCCTGACGCGCAACACGGGTCCAGCCGAGTTGGCCCATGCCGTGCTGGAGAGCGTGTGCTACCAGACCTACGACCTGTGGGCCGCCATGCGCGCCGACTGGCCCGAGGCGAAGCAGGCCAACACGGTGCTGCGTGTCGATGGCGGCATGACCGCGTCGGACTGGACCATGCAGCGGCTCGCCGATCTGCTCGACGCGCCGGTGGATCGCCCGATGATTCAGGAAACCACGGCGCTCGGCGCCGCCTATCTCGCGGGCCTCGGTGCCGGCGTTTATCCGGAGCCCGCGCGGTTTGCGGATTCCTGGCGGCTGGAGCGGCGCTTCAGGCCGAACATGTCGGACGCGACCCGCACGCGCAAACTGAAGGGCTGGTCGCAGGCCGTGAAGGGCGTGCTCGCGACTGATGACGGCGAGGAATAGGCGCACATTGAACAACGGCTTGAAGCGATTTATCGCAACTGCAGTTGCCCCTTTTTAACGGTTTTGGCAGCAGACTGGATTCAGCCGCGATTGCGGCATGGTCTTGTTTGTCAGGAAATTCAGTAAGTCATTTTCAGGGATTATCCTCATGTTGCACCGCCGTGCGTTCTGCGCTTGCGCTTCAGCCGCCCTCGTTTCGTCATTTGCCTCGACCAATGCCCGTGCCGTGGAGGCCGCCTGCGCGGTCATGACCGGCGATCGCCAACGCGCGCTCAACCCGGACGAAGCGCTGGCGCGGCTCAAGGCCGGCAACGAACGCTTCGTCGCCGGTAAAACCATCAATTGCGACCTGATGCAGCAGGCGCGGGAAACCTCGAAGTCGCAGGCTCCGTTCGCCGCCATCGTCAGTTGCATGGATTCGCGCGTGTCGCCCGAACTTGTCTTCGATCAGCGAATTGGCGATGTGTTCTGCACCCGTGTTGCAGGCAATTTCATCAACACGGATTTCCTCGGCAGTCTGGAATACGCAACCAAGGTGGTTGGCGCACGGGCGATTGTGGTGCTCGGGCACAGCGACTGCGGGGCCATCAAGGGTGCGATAGATCATGTCAAGCTGGGCAATCTGACAGCGACGCTTGCTCATATCCAGCCGGCCGTGGCGGCGAGCAAGACCGGCGGCGAACGCACCTCGAAAAACGCCGCCTTCGTGCAAACGGTGGCCGAAACCAATGTCAGGATGGGCATGGCAACGCTGACAGCGAAAAGCCCCGTGATCAAAGGTCTGGTCAAGGCGGGCCAGCTTCGCATTGTCGGCGCGATGCAGGATCTTCCGACCGGCCGCGTCAGTTTCCTGGCATAGCCGCGGACAGGCGAAGCCATTGCGCAACTTGAAATGCTGATCGCAGGCCGCCATCGCAAATGGTGAGGCGTGCGCTCGCTTTCAATTATATTGAAGGCTGACTGCAGTTTTTTGAAAGCAGGGTTCGGCCTCGGGGCCACCAATCTGCTTGCCAATCGGGCGGGTTGCCGGGTGTAATCACCGTATTGTTACGGAGAGCACGCGATGAACCTGATCGGCCAGTATGATTCCCCTTTTGTGCGCCGTGTCGCGCTGGCGCTGCGGTTCTATGGCATTCCGTTCGAGCAGACGCCATGGTCAACCTTCGGCGACGCCGAAAAAATCGCGCTCTACAATCCGCTGATGCGGGTGCCGACGCTGGTGCTCGACGACGGCGAGGTGCTGATCGAAAGCACCGCCATTCTCGATTATCTGGATGAACTCGCGGGGCCGTCGCGGGCGCTGATCCCCGATTGCGGTCATGTGCGGCGCGAGGTGCTGCATGTCTGCGCGCTGGCCACCGGCCTCGCCGACAAGGCGGTGAGCCTGCTCTATGAGCGGGTGCTGCGCGGCGAGGAGTCCGAGCGCTGGGTGACGCGATGCCGGACGCAGATCGCCGGTGTTCTTTCGGTTCTTGAAAGCGAGCGCGCCCAGATCAAGACGCGCTACTGGTTTGGCGACCAGCTCACCCATGCCGATATCGCGGTGGCCTGTGTTGTGCGATTCACCCGCGAAGCCCATGCCGGCCTGTTCGACGCGGCGCGCTATCCGGCGCTGGACCGGCATGCCGAAACCTGCGAGGCGCTGCCGCCGTTTCAGGAGATCGTGCAGCCGCTCGCGCCGCCGAACTGAACGCGAGCAGGAGCGGGCGCAAGGAAAATGGCCGGAGCGAACTCCGGCCATTTTCCGATGTGTCCACGTTTAGTTCTTACTGACAAAGCTGCATCTGGCCGGCCTTGTTTCTGAACATCGTGCCCGGCTGACAGACAAATCCGTTCCGCGCCGCGTAGTTCGGCGAGTAGGCGATCGCCACGCCGTCATAGTTGTAACCCGCCGCATATTCCGGCTGGCCATAGGCATAGCCCGGCCCACCGTAAGCATAGGTGTCGGGATAGGCGTAGCGGTCGCGATACGGTCCGCCGAACGGCGCGGTGGCGATGGCGCCCGCGGTGTTCACGGCGCCGGTCGCGACCGCGCCTGCGGTGCCGATTGCGCCGCCGACCACATCGGCCGGCCAGAAGCCGCTGCTGCGGTTATCCCATCCGCGATTGTTCCAGTCATCGCGGACACCGTTCGCGCGATCGCCCCAGCCCCGGGAGGCGCTGCGCAGATAAGCAGCGTCGCGGTTCTGCATTCGGGCGCTGTGCCTCATATGCTTCTTGATATGCCGGGAACTGTGCTTCATGGACTTGGTCTGCTTGGATGCGGCGCTCTTGCCTTGCATCTCCGAGACGGGCTTTGCGGTCCCCTGCGCGAGGGCGGGCGTTGCGATCAAAGCGGTGACAGCCGCGGCCGCGGCGAAAAAGTTCACCTTTTTCATGTTGGCTCCTTATGTGAGTTGGCGGCGCACCAACGTCTCGCTTGCGGAGCGGTTCCGGGTTCCACTGTGATTGATGTCACAGGCGTGTGAGAAAAAGTTCCATCATCGCGATGGTGACTCAATTGCACGCGGCCTTGTTGCGTTGATCCAGCGAAACCGAGATGACGTATTAATTCGCACGGCAACGTGACGACAAGTTCAAGTTGTCATCACCGGGCTTGTCCCGCCTGCGGGACCGAAGCCCCTTCGGCGCGGCAAAGGCCCGGTGATCGCGATATGCCGGGCGCTGTGATCAATTCATCGGGATGGCCGGGACAAGGGCGGCCATGACAACTCAACTTAACGCGCAACCGCGTCCGCAACCGGCTTGCCGTTCATGCGCAGATGCATCGCGCAGGCGCAGCCCGGCGGATGCTTCGCCAGCGGAAGGTCCACCACATCCGGCTCGTCGGAATCGGGCCGCGCCTCGCGTGAGGGAATGTAGTTGAGGATCGGCGCCAGCCAGCGTTCGATTTCCTCCGGAGTCATCCCCTTGCGCTCGGCATAGTCCTCGACCTGATCGCGCTCGATCTTGCCGACGCCGAAGTAATAGCTCTCCGGATGGCTGAAATAGAGGCCCGAGACCGACGAGCCCGGCCACATCGCGAAGCTCTCGGTCAGCGTCACGCCGGCGGTGCGCTCGGCGTCGAGCAGGCGGAACAGCGTCGCTTTCTCGGTGTGGTCGGGCTGCGCCGGATAGCCGGGCGCGGGGCGGATGCCCTGATACTCTTCGCGGATCATCTCGTCCGAGGACAGATTTTCATCCGGCGCGTAGCCCCAGAATTCCTTGCGCACGCGCTCGTGCATCCGCTCGGCGAAGGCCTCCGCAAGGCGATCCGCCAGTGCCTTCACCAGAATGGAGGAGTAATCGTCATTGGAATTCTTGAAACGGTCGGCGATCACGTCCTCGCCGATGCCCGCCGTCACCACGAACATGCCGATATAGTCCGGCACGCCGCTGGATACCGGCGCGATGAAGTCGGCCAGCGCGGCGTTGTGGCGGCCTTCGCGCTTCTCCAACTGCTGACGTAGCGTGTGCAGCGTGGTCATCGGCCTGGTGCGTGCCTCGTCGCTGTAGAGCACGATATCGTCGCCTTCGGCATTCGCAGGGAAGAAGCCGATAGTGGCGTTGGCCTTGAACCAGTTTTCCTCGATGATCCGGTCCAGCATCTTGCGCGCGTCGTCATAGAGCGCACGCGCGGCCTCGCCGACCTTCGGATCGTCGAGAATGGCCGGAAAACGGCCCGCCAGTTCCCAGGTCTGGAAGAACGGCGTCCAGTCGATGTAGTCGGCAAGCTCCCTCAGCGAATAATCGCTGAAGCTCTTGAGGCCAATAAACGCAGGTTTCTTCGGCTGGGTTTTGCTCCAGTCGATCTTGTGCGCGTTGGCGCGCGCCGCCTCCAGCGAGAGCCGGTTCTTGTTCTGCTGCGCCTTGAAATGCGCCGCCGAAATCTTTGCATAATCGGCGCGCACCTCGCGGGCATAGTCCTCGCGCTTCTCGGGCGAGAGCAATGATGACGCGACGCCGACAGCGCGGCTGGCGTCGTTGACATGCACCACGGGGCCGCGCTGATAGGCCGGGTCGATCTTCACAGCGGTATGTACGCGGCTCGTGGTCGCGCCACCGATCAAGAGCGGCATATCGAGGCCCTGACGCTCAAGCTCGGACGCGAGGAACACCATTTCGTCGAGCGACGGCGTGATCAGGCCGGAGAGGCCGATGATGTCGGCCTTCTCGGCCTTGGCCGTCTCGATGATCTTGGAGGCAGGCACCATGACGCCGAGGTCGACCACCTCGAAGTTGTTGCACTGGAGCACGATGCCGACGATGTTCTTGCCGATGTCGTGCACGTCACCCTTGACGGTGGCGAGCACGATCTTGCCGGCGGAGTTACGTCCGTCGCCGGCGATGCCCGCGGCCTGATTGCGCGCCTTTTCTTCCTCCATGAACGGCATCAGATAGGCGACGGCCTGTTTCATCACGCGCGCGGACTTTACCACCTGCGGCAGGAACATCTTGCCGGCGCCGAACAGGTCGCCGACGATGTTCATGCCGTCCATCAGCGGACCTTCGATCACGTTGAGCGGACGCTCGACGGTCAGGCGCGCGGCCTCGGTGTCGGCGTCGATATATTCGGTGATGCCGTTGACCAGCGCGTGGCTCAGACGCTTCTCCACCGGCCACTCGCGCCAGGCGAGATCCTGAGCCTTCTCCTGCTTTTCCTGGCCGCGGAATTTTTCCGCGAGTTCCAGCAGCCGCTCCGATGCGCCGGGGTCGCGGTTGAGGATGGTGTCTTCGCAGACCTGCCGAAGTTCGGGGTCAATGTCGTCATAGATCACCATCTGCCCGGCATTGACGATGCCCATGTCCATGCCCGCCTTGATGGCGTGATACAGGAACACCGAATGCATCGCCTCGCGCACCGGCTCGTTGCCGCGGAACGAGAACGACAGGTTGGAGACGCCGCCGGAAATATGCGCATGCGGCAGGTTCTGCCTGATCCAGCGCGTGGCCTCGATGAAATCGACGCCGTAATTGTTGTGCTCTTCGAGGCCGGTGGCGATCGCGAAGATGTTCGGGTCAAAAATAATGTCCTGCGGCGGGAAATCGAGTTTCTCCACCAGCAGCTTGTAGGCGCGCGCGCAAATCTCGATCTTGCGCTCGAACGTGTCGGCCTGTCCGACCTCGTCGAAGGCCATCACCACCACGGCCGCGCCATGGCGGCGGGCGATGGCGGCTTCGTGAAGGAATTTCTCCTCGCCTTCCTTCATGGAAATCGAGTTGACGATCGGCTTGCCCTGCACGCATTTCAGGCCCGCCTCGATCACGTCGAACTTCGAGGAGTCGATCATCACCGGCACGCGGGCGATGTCCGGCTCGGATGCGACGAGGTTGAGATAGTCGATCATCGCCTGCCTCGAATCGAGCAGGCCTTCATCCATGTTGATGTCGATGACCTGCGCGCCGTTCTCCACCTGATCGCGCGCCACCTGCAGCGCGGCGGTGTAGTCGCCGTTCTTGATCAGCTTGCGGAAACGCGCCGAGCCGGTGACGTTGGTGCGCTCGCCGACGTTCACAAACGGAATGTCGGAGGTGAGGTTAAACGGCTCAAGGCCGGAGAGCCGCAGCAGCGGCGGAATTTCGGGAACGACGCGCGGCTTGTGCGGCGCGCAGGCGTCCGCGATCGCCTTGATGTGCGCGGGCGTGGTGCCGCAGCAGCCGCCGACCACGTTGACCAGACCGGCCGCGGCGAATTCACCGACAAGACGCGCCATGTATTCGGGTGTCTCGTCATACTGGCCGAATTCGTTCGGCAGGCCCGCGTTCGGATAGGCGCAGACGAGCGTATCAGCGACGCGGCCGATGTCGGCGATATGCGCGCGCAGATCTTCAGCGCCGAGCGCGCAATTGAATCCGATGGTGATCGGATTGGCGTGCTGGACCGAATACCAGAAGGCTTCCGGCAACTGGCCGGACAGCAGGCGGCCGGATTTGTCGGTGATGGTGCCCGACACCATGACCGGCACATGGATGCCGCGCGCCTCGGTGATCTCGGCGATGGCATAAAGCGCCGCCTTGGCGTTCAGCGTATCGAAGATGGTCTCGACCAGCAGCAGATCCGCGCCGCCATCAAGCAGGCCGTTGATCTGTTCGCTATAGGCGATGCGCAGGTCGTCGAAGGTCACCGCGCGATAGCCGGGATTGGCGACATCCGGCGAGATCGACGCGGTGCGGTTGGTCGGGCCGAGCGCGCCCGCGACAAAGCGCGGCTTGCCGTCATCGGCTTCCGCGCGCTTCGCTGCGTTGCGCGCAAGACGCGCGCCCTCGCGGTTCATCTCGTAGGCGAGGTCTGACATGTCGTAGTCGGCCTGCGCGATGGAGGTCGAGGAGAAGGTGTTGGTCGCGACGATGTCCGCGCCCGCCTTCAGGTAGGCGTAGTGAATATCCTCGATGGCCTGCGGCTGGGTGATGATCAGAAGGTCGTTGTTGCCCTTGACGTCGCGCGGGAAGTCCTTGAACCGCTCGCCGCGAAACGCCGCTTCGTCGAACTGCAGGCCCTGAATCATGGTGCCCATCGCGCCGTCGAGCACGAGGATTTTCTCGCGGGCAAGCGCGCGGAAGCGTTCGGCGGTGGGGCTGGAATTTTTTACCACGGTCTCATCCTGTACTCGTCATGGCCGGGCTTGTCCCGGCCATCCACGTCTTCAAACATATCTGCCGCCAAGACGTGGATGCCCGGCACAAGGCCGGGCATGACGGAAGATAAAACTAGGCAGCTTTCTGCGCGCCGGCCGGGCGAATGCCGAGCAGGTGGCTGATCGCGAACACGAGATCGGCGCGGTTCATCGTATAGAAGTGAAAATTCTCGACGCCCTGCTTGGCGAGTTTCTGAACCTGGCCGGCTGCGACGGTGGCGGCCACGAGGCGCCGGGTATCGGCGTCGTCGTCGAGGCCCTCAAACTTGGCTTCCAGCCAGTCGGGGATCGTCGCACCGGCGCGGGTTGCGAAGTTCTTCGCCAGCTTGAAGTTCTGCACCGGCAGGATGCCCGGCACGATCGGAATCGCGATGCCGGCCGCGCGCACGCGATCGAGGTAGCGATAGTAGAGATCGTTGTCGAAGAAGAACTGGGTGATGGCGCGTGTCGCGCCGGCATCGACCTTGGCCTTCAGCGCGTCGATATCGGCATCGAGGCTGGCGCTTTCCGGGTGCTTCTCCGGATAGGCCGACACGCTGATCTCCATGTCGGGATGATTGCGCTTGATCGCGGCGACGAGATCGGACGATTGCTGATAGCCATCAGGGTGCGCGGTGTATCGGGTGCCGATGCCGCTGGTTGGATCGCCGCGCAGCGCGACGATGTGACGAACGCCGACCTCGTGATAGCGCGCCACCACGTCATCAATGTCGGCCTTGGACGCGGCGACACAGGTGAGGTGCGCGGCCGGGGTCAGTTTGGTCTCGCCGAGAATGCGCGCGATGGTCGCGTGCGTGCGCTCGCGAGTCGAGCCGCCCGCGCCATAGGTCACCGAGACGAAGTTCGGCGTCAGCGGCGCGAGCCGGTTGATGACCTCCCACAGGCCGCGCTCCATGTCCTCGGTCTTCGGCGGGAAGAACTCGAACGAAATTGCCGGACGCTTGTGTCCGTGCGGTTCGGCAGGGGCGGCGGTGTCGCTCGTCACGCTTCGTGGCTCCAAATTTTTGTGGCGATGCGCGAGGCCGACCGGGTTGCCGCTTCGCGCCATGGTGCGCCTTCATTCGGCCTTTTGGGCCGGACTTCGTCACCATTTCGCCTTTGCGGACAAAATAAGCGACATCCGCTGTTTCGGACAGCCCATCAGGTGCATTCTAGCTATGGGAAATTGCCCACTTTCCCAGTCTGGTTGCGCTGTAACGGGTAGGAAACAGGCCGGACATGGTCTGTTTTCTTCAATAAAAGCTGAATTTAATCGAGTTTTTGGGAGGTTTTGGAGGATTTCGGCCGTCTGGAAGTGGGCAGATTTCTATGGATATGGCTAATCTGTCATCAGTTTGCCCACAGGAGTTTGACCGGCACCGGCTAGGTGACATGCGCGCACGCGGTTTGACCGCTGCCGGAGAGCCACTAGCTTGGCTTTCATGACCCCGCTTTCCGTTCTCGACCTCTCGGTCGTCACCACCGGCACCCCGCCCTCGCAGTCGCTGCGCAACAGCATCGACCTCGCGCAACATGCCGACCGTCTCGGCTATACGCGCTACTGGCTCGCCGAGCATCACAGCCTCGCATCGGTCGCATCGCCCGCGCCGGAAATCATGATCGGGCAAATCGCGGCGGCGACGCAGCGCATCCGGGTCGGCTCCGGCGGCGTGATGCTGCCGAACCATGCGCCGATCATGGTGGCCGAACGCTTCAAGATGCTGGAAGCATTGTTTCCCGGCCGCATTGATCTCGGTATCGGCCGCGCGCCCGGCACCGATCAGACCACGATGCATGCGCTGCGCCAGCGATTCGATCAGCGCGGCGGCGACGACTTCATCGAGCGGCTGATCGAACTGACGCTGTGGGAGACGCGCAATTTCCCCGAAGGCCATCCCTACAACAATGTCTTCGCGATGCCGGACGACGCGCCGCTGCCGCCGATCTGGCTGCTCGGGTCGAGCGATTACAGCGCGCAGCTTGCGGCGCAGGTCGGCATGGGCTTCGCGTTCGCGCATCACTTCGCTTCGCATGACGCTGCCGATTCGATGATTCACTATCGCGCGCATTTCAAGCCGTCGCACTGGCGCGAGACGCCTTACGCCATTCTGGCGATTGCGGTGATCATGGCCGAGACCGACGAGGAAGCGAACAGGATAGCGATGTCCGCCGATCTCAATCGTCTTCTGCGTGACCGCGGACAATATCGTCCGCTTCCCAGCATCGAAGAGGCGCAGGCCTATCCGTATTCCGACGCGGATCGCGCCAGCATTGCGCGCAACCGCTCCCGGCTGTTCGTCGGCTCAAAACAGACGGTGATGGAGAAGATCACGCCGCTGATCGAGACCTGCAAGGCGGACGAGGTGATGGTGATCACGGCGACCTACGATCACGCGGCGCGCAAGCGGTCCTACAGCCTGCTGGCGGATGCGTTCGGAATCGAAAAACAGGCGGCGGCGTAGTATCCCTTAACTAACGTGGGCTGAATTCAAGATTCGTCATGGCCGGGCTCGTCCCGGCCATCCACGTCTTCAAATGTATTTGCCGCCAAGACGTGGATGCCCGGCACAAGGCCGGGCATGACGATTGATAGATTTCGCGTGAATTACTCCGCCGCCTTTTCCGTAAACGCGACGCGGAACGGGTGCGCCGGATAGACGCCGACAATGCGCAATTCCTTCGAGAAGAACTTCAGTTCTTCCAGCGCAAAGGCGAGATTGCGGTCGTCGGGATGGCCGTCGACATCGGCATAGAACTGCGTGGCGAAGAAGTTGCCTTCCACCATGTAGCTTTCCAGCTTGGTCATGTTGACGCCGTTGGTGGCGAAGCCGCCGAGCGCCTTGTAGAGCGCGGCAGGCAGGTTGCGCACGCGGAAGACGAATGTCGTCACCAGCGCGCCCGAACCCTGTTCAGCCCAAAGTTGTTCGCGCGCCAGAATCACGAAGCGCGTGGTGTTGTGGCTTTCGTCCTCGATGTCCTCGGCGAGAATGTCGAGGCCGTAAATGTCCGCCGCGAGGCGCGAGGCGATGGCCGCGCAATGCTTGTCGCCGCGCTCCGCGATCAGGCGTGCCGCGCCTGCGGTGTCGCCGGCGACGATCGCCTTGATGCCGAGCTTGCGGATGATGTTGCGGCACTGGCCGATGGCGTGGACATGGCTTTCGACCGTCTTGATGTCGCCGAGCCTGGCGCCGCGCGGTCCCATCAACTGATGGCGGATCGGCAGAAACCATTCCCCGACAATGAAGAGGCCCGACTGCGGCAACAGGTGGTGGATGTCGGCGACGCGCCCGGCCAGCGAATTCTCGATCGGGATCATGCCGAGCGCCGCTTCGCCCGACGAGATCGCCGCCAGCGCGTCCTCGAAGGTGGCGCAGGGCAGCGGGATCGCGTCAGGGAAGGCTTCCTGGATCGCGATGTGCGAGTTGGCGCCGGGTTCGCCCTGAAAGGCGATTTTCATCGGTTGGGTCATCGTAGCATCCGCCGTGCGGTCTCAAGGTCATGAGGCGTATCGACGCCCAGCGGCACCGTGTCAACCACGGTCACGTCGATCCGCATTCCGGCTTCCAGCGCGCGCAACTGTTCGAGCTTTTCGCGAAGCTCAAGCGGCGAGGGCGGCAGGGCGACGAACCGCGCCAGCGCGCTGCGCCGATAGGCATAGAGGCCGATATGATGATAGCGCGTTCCGTCGCCGTAAGGCGCGGTCGCGCGGGTGAAATACAGCGCCCGCAGCCGGGCGGCGCCGAGCGGCGATCCGACCACCTTCACCACATTCGGATTGGTGTGTTCCTCGTTCTTTGTAATGACCGCGGCGAGGGTGGCGATGTCCACCTGCGGATTGTCAAAAGGGGACAGCACGGCCCGGACGGCCTCGGGCTCGATGGTGGGCAGGTCCCCCTGCACATTGATGATGGTGTCGATCTCACCAGCACCGTCGAGGGTCTGAAGCGCCTCGAAGATCCGGTCGGAGCCGGACGGATGATCGGCGCGGGTCATGACCGCTTCGCCGCCATGGCCGGTCACGGCGGCGGCGATATTTTCGGAGTCGGTGGCCACCACCACCCGCCCGATTCGGGCCGCTTCCGCCCGGCGAACGACCTGGACGATCATCGGCAGACCGCCGATGTCCAGCAGCGGCTTCCCCGGCAGGCGCGTCGCCGCCATGCGGGCCGGAATCAGGACAAGGGTGCGGGTTTTTGTCATCGGGAGCAGGCGGCTCGGACAGCCAGATTTGTGAGGAAATAACGGGTGTTTTCAAAGGGTCGCGCGTTTATACGGGTTGCCAGAAGGCAGGCAAACCGTTATCTCGATCCCGCTGCCAGTATTGCGCCGCACGACGGCTGCCGGTAGTAAATTTCATGGCCATTTCCCGGCCGCAGACATCGACCCAACGGCCCCGGAGCCTGATCCAAAATGGACTCCTTTGAACTCAACAAGATCATGGGCGCAGTGCTTGGCACCTGCCTCGTCCTGCTTGCGACCAACATGGCCGCCAGTGCCATTTTCTCGCCGAAGAAGCTGGAAAAGCCCGGCTTCGAGATCGCCGTCAAGGAGACCGACGGCGCTGCCGGGGCTGCTGCCGCCGCCGCGCCGAGCGAGCCGATCGAAAAGCTGCTCCAGACCGCCTCGGTTGAAAAGGGCACCGCCGCCGCGAAGAAGTGCGCCGCCTGCCACACCTTCGAGAAGAATGGCCCGAACAAGGTGGGTCCGAATCTTTATGGCGTGATCGACGACGAGATCGGCCATGGCCGTGGCGGCTTCAACTTCTCCGCCGCCATGAAGGGCAAGGGCGGCAAGTGGACCTACGATGCCATCAACAAGTTCATCGCCAACCCGAAAGGCTTCGTCCCCGGCACCGCGATGGGCTTCGCCGGTATCAGCAAGGACAGCGAGCGCGCCGACCTGATTGCCTACCTGCGTACGCTGGCCGACACCCCGGTGCCGCTGCCGACCGCGAGCAAGTGAGCTTGCGGCCAGTGATCCGGTTCTGATGACCGAAATTTAATCCGAAAACGGCCAGGCTTGCCTGGCCGTTTTGCGTTGCAATTGCTGTTGTTTTCGCGCCGGACATTTCGCCGCAAAGAAGCCGCGGCAACGGGCTGGCGTCATTTCCAAAAACCGACATAATCCGCCAAGACGTTGCCTCGGCACTCGTTTTTTCGACCAGCAACAGGAAGATTCGATTTGAGCATTTCCCGGCGCAGCCTTCTTCAAAGCGGTGCGTTTGTCGCCACGGTTCCCATGCTCAAGGCGGCGGGGTTGGACGTCGTTGCTTCTGCTCAAGCCCAGGCGCAGGCATCAGAATGGAAGCACGCGCTGTCGCTGTTCGGCGATATCAAGTACCCCGCCGGCTTCAAGCATTTCGACTACGTCAATCCGGATGCGCCGAAGGGCGGCACCGCGCGGCAGATTTCCATCGGCACGTTCGACAACTTCAATTTCGCGGTCGCGGGCGTGAAGGGCAACATCGCCCCGGCGGTCATGTTGATCTACGAACCCTTGATGACGCAATCGCTGGATGAAGCCAGCACCAAGTACGGCCTGCTGGCCGAAGCGGCGATGCATCCCGATGATTTTTCGTGGGTCACCTATCGCCTGCGCAAGGAAGCGCGCTGGCATGACGGCAAACCGGTGACGCCGGAAGACGTGATGTTCTCGCTGGAGGTGCTGAAGAAATACAGCCCGATGTATTCGTCCTACTACAAGCATGTGGTGAAGGCGGAAAAGACGGGTTCGCATGAGATCAAGTTCACCTTCGATGCGCCAGGCAATCGCGAGCTTCCGAGCATCGTGGGCGAACTCATCATCCTGCCGAAGCACTGGTGGGAGGGCACCGACAGCGAAGGCCGCAAGCGCGACATCGGCGCGACCACGCTGGAGAAGCCGCTGGGCTCCGGGCCATATGCGGTCAAGGATTTTGTCGCCGGCCGCTCTGTGACCATGGAGCGGGTGAAAAATTACTGGGGCGCGAAGACACCGGTACGTATCGGCCAGCAGAATTTCGACGAGATGCGGTTCGAGTTTTTCCGCGACACCACGGTCTCGCTCGAAGCGTTCAAGGCCGATCAGGCGGACTGGACCGTCGAGTCCTCGGCCAAGAGCTGGGCCACTGCCTACGATTTTCCCGCGGTGAAGGAAAAGCGTGTGGTGTTGGAGGAATTCCCGATCAACGACTCCGGGCGGATGCAGGGCTTCGCCTTCAACATCCGCCGCGAGTTGTTCGCGGACAAGCGCGTGCGCCGCGCGTTCAACTATGCGTTCGACTTTGAGGAGATGAACAAGCAGCTCTTCTACGGGAAGTACAAGCGCATCAACAGCTACTTCGAGGGCACCGAGCTGGCCAGTTCCGGCGTGCCGGTGCAGAAGGAATTCGAGATTTTGAAAGAGGTCTATGGCGACATCCCGCCAGAGGTGATCGCCAAGCCTTATGAGAATCCGGTCGGCGGCGATCCGGAGAAGGTGCGCGACAATCTTCGCAATGCGACCCGGCTTCTGCGCGAAGCTGGTTACGAAGTGCGGGACGGCAAGCTGGTCAGGAAGGACGGCTCGCCGGTCGTGGTCGAATTCCTGCTCGATAATCCGTCATTCGAGCGCATCGTGCTGTTCTACAAGCCGTCACTGGAACGGCTTGGCATCACCGTGAACGTGCGCACCGTGGACGATGCGCAGTATCAGAACCGGGTCCGCAATTTCGATTACGACATCATCTCGGATGTCTGGGGCCAGTCGCTCTCGCCCGGCAACGAACAGCGTGATTTCTGGGGCTCGGCGGCGGCGGACATTCCCGGCTCGCGCAACACCATCGGCATCAAGAATCCGGTGATCGACAAGCTGATCGACAAGATCATCTATGCGGCCGATCGCGAGACGCTGGTCGCCGCGACCAAGGCGCTCGATCGCGTGCTGCTCTGGCATTATTACGTCGTGCCGCAGTTCACTTACGGCTTCATGCGTTACGCCCGGTGGGATCGTTTCAGCCACGCGCCGCTTCCGAAATACGGCCGTTCCGGTCTGCCATCGCTCTGGTGGTACGACAAGGAGAAGGCTGACAAGATCGGCAGGCGTTCTTGACCGGGCTCTCGCGGCGGCGCGTTCTCGTGCTTGGCGGCAGCGCCATGGCTGCGGCCATGACGCCGCGCGGCGTCATGGCTCAATCGTCCGTCGACGGAGCGCCCGAATCCCACGGCATGTCGGCCTTCGGTGATCTGAAGTATCCCGCCGACTTCAGGAATTTCGATTACGTCAACGTCAATGCGCCGAAGGGCGGCGTGTTCTCCACCGTGCCCTCGATGCGGTCCTACAACACCTCGTTCCAGACCTTCAATTCGCTGAACAGCTTCATTCTCAAAGGGGACGGCGCGTTCGGCATGGATCAGACGTTCGCGTCGCTGATGGCGCGCGCGGGCGATGAGCCGGATGCGATGTATGGCCTGGTCGCACGCTCGGTCCGGATTTCGCCGGACAAGCTGACCTATCGCTTCACGCTGCGGCCCGAAGCGAAGTTTCACGACGGCACGAAGATCACCGCGAAGGACGTAGCGTTTTCGTTGTCCGTGCTGAAGGAAAAGGGCCATCCGATCATTCAGCAGCAGTTGCGTGACATGCTGAAGGCGGAAGCCGGCGACGATGCGACCGTGACTGTCACGTTCGCTGCCAAGCGCGGCCGCGACGTGCCGCTCTATGTCGCCGGGCTCCCGATCTTTTCCAAAGCCTATTACGACAAGAAGCCATTCGAGGAATCGACTCTCGACATCCCGCTCGGCTCGGGTCCCTACAAGGTCGGCCGCTTCGAGGCCGGGCGCTATATCGAATACGAGCGTGTCAAGGATTGGTGGGCGAAGGACCTGCCGGTGTCGCGCGGCGCCTTCAACTTCGACATTGTGCGCTACGAATTCTACCGTGACCGCGATGTGGCGTTCGAGGGTTTCACCGGCCGCAACTATCTTTACCGGGAGGAATTCACCGCGCGAATCTGGAATACGCGCTACGATTTCCCGGCGATCAAGGACGGCCGCGTCAGGCAGGAGAAGCTGCCGGACGAGACGCCATCCGGCGCGCAAGGATGGTTTCTCAACATGCGCCGTGCGCAGTTCAAGGATCCGCGCGTGCGCGAGGCGCTCATCAATGCTTTCGATTTCGAGTGGACCAACAAGACCATCATGTATGGCGCCTATGCGCGCACCGTCTCGCCGTTCCAGAATTCCGACCTGATGGCGGAAGGCGCGCCGCCGCCGGAAGAATTGAAGCTGCTCGAGCCGTTCCGCGGGCAGGTGCCAGATGAGGTGTTCGGTGCGCCGTTTGTGCCGCCGGTCACCGACGGATCGGGGCAGGACCGCGCGCTGTTGCGGAAGGCGTCGCAGTTGTTGCTGGACGCCGGTTATCCGATCAAGGACGGCAAGCGGCGGCTGCCGAACGGCGAGGTGTTCCGGATCGAGTTCCTGCTCGACGAACCGGCCTTTCAGGCCCATCACGCGCCCTACATCAAGAATCTCGGTGTGCTCGGGATCGAGGCCAGCGTGCGGCTGGTCGATCCGGTGCAGTTCCGCGCCCGTGTCGACGATTTCGATTTCGACACCGCGATCCAGCGCTTCAGCATGTCATCGACGCCGGGGGACGCGATGCGGACGTTCTTCTCGTCGCAGGTCGCAGATGTGAAAGGCTCGCAAAATCTGTCCGGCATCAAGAATCCGGCCATCGACGCGCTGATCGAGCGGATCATCGCCGCGGAAAACCGCGACGAACTGCGCACCGCCTGCCGGGCGTTCGATCGTGTGTTCCGCGCCGGGCGCTACTGGGTGCCGCAATGGTATTCCGCCAGCCATCGCATTGCCTATTGGGATGTGTTCGGGCATCCGGCGAACATTCCGCGCTACGCCAGCGGCGTGGGGACACCGGATCTGTGGTGGAATGACGAGGTGAAAGCCAGGAAGCCGGAGCAGGCCGGGCATGAGACAACGAAACCCGGGCAGGCGAAGTAATCCATGACCGCGTATATCGCCCGCCGCATCCTGCTGATGATCCCCACATTGCTGGGAATCCTGTTCGTGTCTTTCGTCGTGGTGCAGTTCGCGCCGGGCGGCCCGGTGGAGCGGGTGATCGCGCAATTGTCCGGCTCGGACACCGGTGCAAGCTCGCGTATTTCAGGATCATCCGGCGGCGATTTCGCCTCGCGCCCGCAGGCGGGCGCATCGGCGGACGCCGTGAGTTCAAAATATCGCGGCGCGCAAGGGCTCGACCCGGACTTCATCAAGAGCCTCGAGAAGCAGTTCGGGTTCGACAAGCCCGCGCCGGAACGCTTCGCGCTGATGGTCTGGAATTTCGCGCGGTTCGATTTCGGCAAGAGCTATTTCCGCGACGTCAGCGTGATTCAGCTCATCAAGGAAAAGCTGCCGGTGTCGATGTCGCTCGGCATCTGGATGACGCTCCTGACCTACCTGATCTCGATTCCGCTCGGCATCCGCAAGGCGGTGCGCGACGGATCGAAGTTCGACACCTGGACATCGGGCATCATCATCATCGGGTTCGCGATTCCCGGCTTCCTGTTCGCGATCCTGCTGATCATCCTGTTCGCGGGCGGTTCGTTCTTCGACATTTTCCCGCTGCGGGGCCTGACCTCGGACGGCTGGTCGCAGATGCCCTGGTATCAGAAGATCACCGATTACTTCTGGCATATCACGCTGCCGCTGGTCTCGATGGCGCTCGGCGCCTTCGCCACCATGACGCTGCTGACCAAGAATTCGTTTCTCGATGAAATCCGCAAACAGTATGTCATGACCGCCCGCGCCAAGGGGTGCAGCGAACCGCAGGTGCTCTACGGACACATCTTCCGCAACGCCATGCTGATCGTGATCGCCGGCTTTCCGAGCGCCTTCATCCATGCGTTCTTCTCCGGCTCGCTGCTGATCGAAACCATCTTCTCGCTCGACGGTCTCGGTCTCCTTGGATTTGAAAGCGTTCTCAACCGCGATTATCCGGTGGTGTTCGGCACGCTGTTTATCTTCTCGCTGGTCGGTCTTGTGGTGAACCTGATTTCGGATCTCGCCTATATGTGGATTGATCCGCGCATCGACTTCGAGGCGCGCGAAGTATGACCACTGTTCCCGCACCTCCGGTGGAGACCACGGCTCAGTCGCCGATGGGCGAAGCCGTGCCGCCCTCGCGCCATCCGCTTCGCATCTCGCCGCTCAACCAGCGGCGCTGGCGCAATTTCAAATCCAACCGGCGGGGTTATTGGTCGTTCTGGATTTTCGCGCTGCTGTTTGTGGTCTCGCTTTTCGCGGAATTGATCGCGAACGACCGCCCGTTTCTGATCAAGTTCGACGGCAAGCTGTATTTCCCGGCCTTCGTGACCTATCCCGAAACGGCGTTTGGCGGCGACTTCGAGACGGCGGCGGATTACCGCGATCCCTATCTGCAGAAGCTGATCAAGGAAAAGAACGGGACGGTGCTCTGGCCGCTGGTCCGTTATTCCTACGGCACGCACAATCTCGATCTGCCGACGCCCGCGCCGTCGCCGCCGACATGGATGCTGACCGAGGCGCAGTGCAAGGCCGTGGTCGAAAAGAAAGGCGTGCGCGGCTGCCGCGATCTTGAATACAACTGGCTCGGCACCGACGATCAGGGCCGCGACGTGGTCGCGCGCCTGATCTATGGCTTCCGCATTTCCGTGCTGTTCGGGCTTGCGCTGACAATTGTCTCGTCAGTGATCGGCATCGCCGCTGGTGGAATCCAGGGCTATTTCGGCGGCTGGGTCGATCTTCTGTTCCAGCGCTTCATCGAAGTGTGGACCGCGATTCCCTCGCTCTATCTGCTGCTGATCCTGTCGTCGGTGCTGGTGCCCGGATTTTTCGTGCTGCTCGGCATCCTGCTGCTGTTCTCGTGGGTGTCGCTGGTCGGCCTTGTCCGTGCCGAGTTCCTGCGCGGGCGTAACTTTGAATACATTCAGGCGGCGCGTGCGCTTGGCGTCTCGAATGCCACCATCATGTTTCGCCATCTGCTGCCGAACGCCATGGTGGCGACCATGACCTTCCTGCCGTTCATTGTCTCATCGTCGGTGATGACGCTGACGGCGCTCGACTTCCTCGGTTTCGGTCTGCCACCGGGCTCGCCGTCGCTGGGCGAGTTGCTGTCGCAGGGCAAGGCCAACGTGCAGGCGCCGTGGCTTGGCTTCACCGGCTTCTTCTCGGTGGCGATCATGCTGTCGCTCTTGATCTTCATCGGCGAGGGCGTGCGCGATGCCTTCGATCCGCGCAAGACATTCAGGTAAGGACATGTTGGACTCGATCAACCAGCCATTGCTCGATGTGCGGGACCTGTCCGTGGCCTTCCGTCAGGGCGGCTCTGAAAGCATCGCGGTCGACAAGATCTCGTTTTCGATCGAGCGCGGGCAGTGTGTGGCGCTGGTCGGCGAGTCCGGCTCGGGTAAATCGGTCAGCGCGCTGTCCGTGCTGAAGCTGCTGCCCTACCCGACGGCACATCATCCGACCGGGAGCATCCGCTTCAAGGGGCAGGACCTGCTCGGCATGAGCGAGAACGAGATTCGCGGCATTCGCGGCAACGATATCTCGATCATCTTTCAGGAGCCGATGACCTCGCTCAATCCGCTGCACACCATCGAGGCGCAGATTGCCGAAGTGATCCAGCTTCATAGTGGCGTGCGCGGCGTCAAGGCGCGCGAGCGGACGCTGGAATTGCTGACGCAGGTCGGTATCCCGGACCCGGAAACGCGCCTCGCCAGCTATCCGCATCAGTTGTCGGGCGGCCAGCGCCAGCGCGTCATGATAGCCATGGCGCTCGCGAACGAGCCGGACCTTTTGATCGCGGACGAACCGACCACGGCGCTGGACGTGACGGTGCAGGCGCAGATCCTCAAGCTGCTCGCGGAAATCCGCGCGCGGCTCGGCATGAGCATGCTGTTCATCACCCATGACCTTGGCATCGTGCGGCGCATCGCCGACACCGTCTGTGTGATGAATAACGGCAAGATCGTCGAGCAGGGGCCGGTAGAGCAGGTGTTCACCGCGGCCAGGCATCCCTACACCAAGGCGCTGCTCGCGGCGGAGCCGAAGCCGGACCCCGCGCCGCCGCGGCCCGACGCGCCGGTGGTGATGTCGTCGGACGATCTCAAGGTCTGGTTTCCGATCAGGCGCGGGCTGTTGCGCAAGACCGTTGGCCACATCAAGGCGGTCGATGGCGTCAGCATCTCTGTCCGTCAGGGCGAAACCCTCGGTGTCGTCGGCGAGTCCGGCTCGGGCAAGACCACACTGGGCCTCGCTTTGCTGCGCCTGATTTCGTCGGATGGGCCGATCGTCTTTCTCGGCAAGGATATTCAGGACCTGAAGTTCAAGGAGATGCGCCCGGTCCGCCGCGACATGCAGATCGTGTTTCAGGATCCGTTCGGCGCCCTCAGTCCGCGCATGTCGGTGGGTGACATCATCGCCGAAGGTCTCGGCGTGCATCAGCCCTCGCTGAATGCCGATGAGCGCGAGGCGCGGGTGGTCAAGGCCCTGAGCGATGTCGGTCTCGATCCGGCGACGCGCTTTCGCTATCCGCATGAATTCTCCGGCGGTCAGCGTCAGCGCATCAGTATCGCGCGTGCGGTCGTACTGGAGCCGAGCTTTGTCGTTCTGGATGAGCCGACCAGCGCGCTCGACATGCTGTTTCAGGCGCAGATGGTCGATCTGTTGCGCGACCTGCAGCGCAAGCGCGATCTGACCTATATGTTCATTTCGCACGATCTGCGTGTGGTGGCCTCGCTCGCCAGCAACCTGATCGTGATGCGCCATGGCAAGGTGGTGGAGCAGGGCGCGGCGGCGGACCTGTTCAAGAATCCGAAGACAGATTACACGCGGGCGCTGTTCGCTGCGGCGTTCAACATCGAGGCCGCGCCGACCATCGTGCCGGAGATGTAAAAGCCGCTTTCGCCGTCACCCTGAGGTGCCGTAGCGAAGCGAAGGCCTCGAAGGGCGACGGCATTTCGCGGATGATCATCCTTCGAGGCTCGCCGATGTCGGCTCGCACCTCAGGATGACGAGTGAGAGCGTCAGGTTGAGAATGCCGAAGGAAGTGTAAGCCGTCTCACACTCGTGACCTCGCTCCCTGCCACCCTGATCCGCGCGATGGCCGATTCCGTCGATTCAATCGCCGTGGCCATATGATGCGCGTTGGCATGGACAATGGTGCTGCCGTCGCGAACGATGGCCACATGCCCCTTCCAGAAAATCAGGTCGCCGCGCTTGAGATCATGCCATTGCGATGGCGGGACCGCTGTCCCCAATGCGGCTTCCTGCATGTCGCTGTCGCGGGGAGCCTTGATGCCGGTGGCGGCGAGCGAGGTTTGCACGAGACCCGAACAGTCAATCCCGAGACTTGTGCGGCCTCCCCACAGATAGGGCGTGCCGACGAAGCGTTCCGCCACCGCAACAAAGTCCGGCTCGCGGGTGCCGAGCGGCGCGACATGCTGCGCGGGCAGATAGTGCCGCTGGCTGGTGATGGCGAACGTGCCGTCGATTTTCACGATTTCGATCTGTGCACCCAGCGGCAGGACTTCGGCCGGCGGCAGCTTGATCGACGGTCCCGGAAACGCGAATGTTCGGAGCGCGATGACCTTGTGAGTCGGAGTCGCACGTGGCTGCACCAGCGCGATGTCGGGAATCCACCCGACATAGCCGTCGGACCTGAGCTGGCCCCACGCCCATCCTTCGGCATCGCGATCATAGATGACGACCCGCTCGCCCTTCAGCGCTTCGGTGTCGAGCGCAGCGTCGTGTGACGGCGCGCGGCGAACCGGCGCGACGGGATCGAAAATCTCGAACTCGATGCCGTCGGCAAACCGTGCGGCGGTCACCTTGCCTTCAAGATGTTTCGCGGCGAGATCGGGCCGCGCCGGCGTCAGCCGGGGATCCAGATCGGGATCGAAAGCCGGATCAGCCATAGCGCTCGCTCAGGAGCTTGTAGATCGCACGCGCGGCCTGGCATTCGCCGCCTTCGGGGCGCGCGGGCTTCGCGCTCGGTGTCCAGCCATAGATGTCGACGTGAAGCCAGCTCTTGGCGCTCTCGACAAAGCGCTTCAGGAACAGTGCGCAGGTGATCGAGCCCGCGAATGTGCCGCCGGGCGCGTTGTTGATGTTCGCTGTCTTGGAATCCAGCCAGGAATCGTAGGGCATCCACAGCGGCATGCGCCACAGCGGATCGTTTTCGGCGCGGGCATGGCGCGCAACGTCGGCGGCGAGTGTTTCGTCGTTGGTGTAATAGGGCGGCAGATCCGGCCCTAGTGCGACACGCGCCGCGCCGGTCAGCGTGCCAAGATCAATCAGCAGGTCGGGCGTCTCTTCATCCGCCAGGGCCAGCGCGTCGGCCAGCACGAGACGGCCTTCGGCATCGGTGTTGCCGATCTCGACATTCACGCCCTTGCGCGAGGGAAAAATATCGAGCGGACGAAAAGCATTGCCCGCAACCGAATTTTCCACCGCCGGAATCAGCACCCGCAGCCGAACCTTGATTTTCGCATCCATGATCATCTGCGCCAGCGCGAGCACGTTGGCCGCGCCGCCCATGTCCTTCTTCATGATCAGCATGCCGCTGGATGGCTTCAGATCGAGCCCGCCGGTATCGAAGCAGACGCCCTTGCCGACCAGCGTCACCTTCGGATGCGATGCATCGCCCCAGGCGATGTCGATCAGGCGCGGTGCGCGGGTAGATGCCATGCCGACGGCGTGGATCAGCGGAAAGTTCTGCTTCAGCAGATCATCGCCGACGATGGCGCTATATTTGGCGCCGAACTTTTCTGCGAGCGCCTGCGCGGCTTGTGCCAATTCATCCGGGCCCATGTCGTTCGCGGGCGTATTGATCAGGTCGCGCGCCAGCATCGCGGCGTTCGCCATGCGGGTGATCTCGGCCATGTCCACCCCGGCGGGCGGAACGAGCCTTGCGCCGGGCGCGTCGTTCTTGCGATAGCGATTGAACCGATAGCTCCCAAGCGCGAAGGCCAGCGTGGCGAGCCGCGGGTCATGCGGCGCGTTGGCGAATGCGTAAGTGCCCGCGGGCAGCAGGCCCGGCAACTGACCGGGCCGGAACAGGTCGCGCCATTCACTGGCCTGATCCTCGATCCCGAACAGGACATGGGCAAGCGCACCATCTTCCGCCGGAAGCGCCAGATACTGGCCGGGCTTCGCGGCGAAACCATTGGCCATGGCGAACCGCTGGGCGGGCGCGGGCAGCGCGGCGCGGATCGAATCCCAGGTGGACTTGGTGGCGAAGGTGATGGGAATAGGACGGGCGTCGGTGGAACTCGTGAAAGCAGGGTGCATGGTCTTTCCGGGGCAGCGGCGAAGCGGTGGACGGCACTATAGCAGCGCCGGGCGACCGAACAGCAGAGCTAAAACGATGTTCTGGCGGGCTGTTTTGCGGATCAGGCCGGCGGCCCCGGCGCGGTGGTTAACCATGCATTAGGGTTAACGGTCTATTGCTGCGACATCCGGCTTCGCCACCCTCGATAGCGAGTCCAAGCGTCATGCGTCATCCGTCTCCGTTTGTCCGGCTCCTCGGTTCATCCGCAGTCGCGGTGCTTTTCGCCGCCGGTCTGGCCGGATGCCAGACCGCGCGTTCGCCGGAGATCACCGGATCGCTCAACGCACGTGCGGAGGCCGTTCCCGGTCAGGCGTCGGCCGACGCGATCCATGTCCTTGGCGAGCGCTACCGCGCGAATCCGCGCGACGTGGATGCCGCGCTTCAGTATGGACAGGCCCTGCGTCAGAACGGCCAGCGTCAGCAAGCCGTCGCCGTCATGGAGCAGGCCACCATCGCCAATCCCGGGAATAAGGCTCTCCTTGCGGCCTACGGGCGGGCGCTGGCCGACAACGGAAATTTCAAGCAGGCCTTCGATACGCTTGGCAGCGCGCACTCGCCCGCCAATCCCGACTGGCGCATCCTCTCGGTGCAGGGCACCACTCTCGATCAGATGGGCAAGCATGAGGAAGCCCGCCGCTACTATGCGAGCGCGCTGAAAATCGCTCCCGAGGAGCCGTCGGTGCTGTCCAATCTTGGGCTGTCCTACGTTCTGTCCAAGGATCTGCCGAAGGCCGAGTCGGTCTTGCGCCGGGCCTATAACCGTGGAACGACAGACAGCCGCGTCCGTCAGAATCTCGCGCTGGTGGTTGGCCTGCAGGGCCGCTTCGCTGAAGCCGAGTCCATCGTGAAGGCTGATTTGCCCGCCGCCGAGGCCGAAGCCAACGTCGCCTACCTGCGGCAGATGCTCAGTCGCGACGGGCGGCAGCAGAAAACGGCCGCGATCAGTTCCGATCGCTTATAAAGCGGAAAATCTTCGGGAAGGGCGAAAGCGACGCGGTGGCGGCGCGCCGCCGCGTTACTTCATGTATTCGGAGACCTTGATGCCGGTGGGTCCGAGAATGACCACGAACAGCACCGGCAGGAAGAACACGATCATCGGCCCCGTCAGCTTCGGGGGCAGCGCGGCGGCTTTCTTCTCGGCCTCGTTCATGCGCATGTCGCGGTTTTCCTGCGCCATCACGCGCAGCGTCTGGCCGAGCGGTGTGCCGTAGCGTTCCGACTGCTGCAGGGCCAGACAGACCGACTTCACGCCGTCGGTGCCGGTGCGCTTGGCAAGGTTCTCGTAAGCCATCTTGCGGTCCTGCAGGTAGGACAGCTCCGCCGTGGTCAGCGAGAATTCTTCCGCCAGCGGGATCGACTGGCTGCCGATTTCCTGGCCGACCCGGCGGAACGCGGCTTCGATCGACATGCCGGACTCGATGCAGATCAGCAGAAGGTCGAGCGCATCCGGAAACGCGCGCTTGATCGAGAGTTGCCGCTTGGTGATGGCATTCTTCAGGAACAGCATCGGCGCCTGCATGCCGAGCCATGTCGCGCCCAGGCACATGCCGATCTTCATCGGAGTCGGCTGCTGCATGTTCGACAGCAGGAACACATAGAGCACCGCGCCGATCAGGAATACGATCGGCATCACCAGCCGGAAGAACAGGAATGTGATGTAGGGCGCCTGGCCGCGATAACCGGCCATCACCAGTTTCTCGCGCGCTTCTTCCTGCTCGACCCATTTGCCGAGGTTGAAATCGTCGACAACCCGTTGCACCAGTTGCTTGGGGGCCTGGCGCAGCGAGACCTTCTCGTTGCGGTTCAGCCGCTCGCGCTCGCGCTGACGCATGCGCTCGCGCTCGCTGGCGACCGCTTTCATGCGCTTGTTCAGGCCTTCGCCGGCGAACATCGGGGACACCAGCGCGTAGGCGGTCGCCGCGGCGGCGATCGCCGACAGCAGCATGGTCATGAACCGGATGTCGTGAAATTTCTCGATGAGAAGATCGACCAGCATGATGCCTCGTCAGAAGTCGAAATTGATCATTTTCTTCATGACCACAATGCCCATTCCCATCCACATCACGCAGCCGGCCAGCATCAGCCGTCCGGTCGGATGGGTCCACAGCAGCGAGATGTATTCGGGCACCATGATGTAGACCATGATCATCACGATGGGCGGCAGCGCGCCGATGATGCCCGCGGAGGCTTTTGCCTCCATCGACATCGCCTGAATTTTGGCGGCCATCTTGCGGCGGTCGCGCAGCACCTTCGAGAGATTGCCGAGCGCTTCGGAGAGATTGCCGCCCGACTTGCTCTGGATCGCGATCACGATGCCGAAGAAGTTGGCTTCGGGCAGCGGCATGCGCTCATAAAGACGCTGACAGGCTTCGCCGAGCGGCATGCCGATGGTCTGGGTTTCGATGATGGCGTTGAATTCGCTCCGCAACGGTTCGGGCGAATCCGCCGCGACGACCTTGAGCGATTCAAACAGCGGCAGGCCGGCCTTGATGCCGCGGACGATCACGTCGACGGCGTCGGGCAGGGCATCGAGAAACCTAGCCTCACGGCGCTTCTTGAGGAAACCGAGCAGCCAGCGCGGCAAGCCGAAACCTGCCGCGAACGCGAAGCCGAACGCGGGCAGCAGCGGTACGCCCCCGACGAAAGACACGGCCATCACTACCGCGCCGAGAACGCCGGAGCCGATCATGAATTGCTGTTTGGTCCACGCGAGGCCGGCCTGGGAGATTCGCGCTTCAATGGTCAGTTTCTGGGACTGCGCGAGCCGCTGCTCCATCTCCTTCATGGATTCCTCGACCTGCACGCGGCGGGCGCGTACACGATCGTCGACGCGGAGCGCCGGCTGGGCCTGCGCGAACGACGCGCGGCGCTTCTCGGCCTTCTTCTCCCCGGACAGCAACGGGTAGATGAAAACCCACGCGAGCCCGCCCACCGTCACCATGGTGAGGAACGCCAGTGCCAGCGTCTGCATGTTCATGGCCGCGCCTCTACACGCTGGACACTTCGGCGGCATCGAGCGAGGCAGCCAGCCGCTTCTCCTCGCCGTAATAACGTGCGCGTTCCCAGAATCGCGGACGGCCGATGCCGGTCGAGCGGTGGCGGCCGAGGATGTTTCCGTTCAGGTCTTCGCCCATCATGTCATAGAGGAAGATGTCCTGCGTGATGATCGTATCGCCTTCCATCCCCATGATTTCGGTGATGTGGGTGATGCGGCGGGAACCGTCGCGCAGACGCGCGGCCTGGACGATCACGTCGATGGATGCGCAGATCATTTCCCGAATGGTCCGCGACGGCAGCGAGTAGCCGCCCATGGTGATCATCGACTCCACGCGGGACAGCGCTTCACGTGGATTGTTGGCGTGGAGCGTGCCCATCGAGCCGTCGTGACCCGTGTTCATCGCCTGCAGCAAGTCGAACGCCTCGGGTCCGCGGACTTCGCCGACGATGATGCGTTCAGGGCGCATGCGCAGGCAGTTCTTGACCAGATCGCGCATGGTGATCTGGCCTTCGCCCTCGATGTTGGGCGGGCGTGTTTCGAGACGGACCACATGCGGCTGCTGCAACTGAAGTTCCGCGGCGTCTTCGCAGGTGATGATGCGTTCATCCTCGTCGATATAGTTGGTCAGGCAGTTCAGCAGCGTGGTTTTGCCCGAACCGGTACCGCCCGAGATCAGCACGTTGCAGCGGACCCGGCCGATGATCTGCAGGATCTGCGCGCCTTCAGGCGAGATCGCCCCGAACTTGACGAGCTGGTCGAGGGTCAGCTTGTCCTTCTTGAACTTGCGGATGGTCAACGCGGGCCCGTCGATCGCTAGCGGCGGCACGATGGCGTTGACGCGGGAGCCGTCGGCGAGGCGCGCGTCGCAGATTGGCGAGGATTCGTCGACGCGGCGTCCGACCTGGCTGACGATACGCTGGCAGATGTTGAGCAGTTGCTGGTTGTCGCGAAACCGGATGCCGGTCTTCTGAATCTTGCCGCCGACTTCGATGAAGACGGTGCCGGCGCCATTGACCATGATGTCGGCGATGTCGTCGCGCGCCAGCAGCGGCTCCAGCGGACCATAGCCGAGAACGTCGTTGCAGATGTCGTCGAGCAGCTCTTCCTGCTCGGCGATCGACATCACGATATTCTTGATCGCGATGATCTCGTTGACGATGTCGCGGATTTCCTCGCGCGCCGACTCGACGTCGAGCTTGGAGAGCTGGGCGAGGTCGATGGCCTCGATCAGGGCGCCGAAGATCGTCGCTTTGGTCTGATAATAGGAATCCGAACGCCGGGCTTCCACAGGCGCCGGGGCCGGAGCCCGCGCAGGCGCGAGCGGAGGCGAGGCGACATTTGCCGCCGCCGGGCGCGCGGCCGCCGTCTCCTGCACGCGATCCGGGATCGGTGCGGTCCGGACATCGGCTTCTGATCCGCTACGCTTACCAAACACGACGACAACTCCACGCGATCAACTATTTGGCCCGCAACTTTCCGAGCAATGGCGCCAGGAACGAATTGCGCGGCTTTTTCGCTTCGCCGCGGCCGGTCAGGCGCTGCGCAATCTGCAGGAACATTTCAGTGGTGCGGTGGTTGGCCGCGATTTCAGCGATCATCTGACCGTTGTTCGCCGCCGCGCCGAAAATCTGCGGCTCGAACGGAATGGTCACGATCGGTTGGCTTTCGATCGCCTTGGCGAATTCGCTGGTCGAGATTTCGGGACGCTTCGGGATGCCCGCCTGATTGATGCAGTAGAGCGGCGGACGGTCGTTGGGGCGTGCCGCCTTCAGCGTGTCGAACATATTCTTGGTGTTGCGCAGATTTGCGAGGTCGGGGTTTGCGACGATCAGAATGTCGTCGGCGCCCACCAGCGCGCGTTTGGTCCATCCGGACCATTGATGCGGAACGTCCAGCACAATGCAGGGCATGGTCGTGCGCAGCGTATCGAAGATCGAGTCGAAAGCCTCCGAGCCGAAGTCATAGACGCGATCCAGCGTCGCCGGAGCGGCGAGCAGACTGAGATGGTCGGTGCACTTGGACAACAGGCGGTCGACGAAGGCGGTATCAATGCGGTCCGGAGAGAACACGGCATCCGCGTACCCTGCGGAGGATCCTGATTGTAGTCGAGACCTGCTGTTCCAAAGGCGAGGTCGAGATCGGCGACGACCGAATCCAGCGCGAGGTCGCGCGCGATCGCCCATGCGACGTTATGGGCTACAGTGGACGCGCCCACGCCGCCCTTGGCGCCGACAATGGCGATGATCCGCCCGACCGCCTTGGCTTCGGGTACCGAGAACAGGCCGCATACCGAGCGGACGATATCGAGCGGCGCCACCGGCGCGATCAGATAGTCGCTGATGCCGCGCCGGACGAGTTCGCGGTACAGAACGACGTCGTTGACACGCCCGACCACGATCACACGGGTTCCCGCGTCACAGACCGTGGCAAGCTGGTCGAGGCCGGAGAGAACGTCGTTGCGTCCCTCGGTTTCAAGCAGGATGACGTTCGGCGTGGGCGCGGTCCGGTAGGCTTCAATGGCCGCTGTCATGCCGCCCATCTGAATCTTGAGATGCGCCTTGTCGAGCCGGCGATCCTCGCCCGCGGACTGCACGGCCGCGGCGGTTTCAACCGTTTCGCAGAAGGCCTGAACGGACACGCGCGGCGCCGGAGCGATATGCTCTTCGGCGGCGGTGGAGACCGCTCCGTCTTCCTGATCTTGACGCGCGTAACTGATCATTTGCCCACTTCGCTCAGTTTGGCCTTGTCGGCTTCAGGATAGGTCGTGGTCGTGGTGTTGCCCTTGCGGTACTTGTCGAAGGCGACGTTGCGGCGCGGCGTATAGGCCGGTGTTTCGGCGCGCGGCTGCACGAGGTCGGACGGATTGTCGACCATCGCTGCAAGATTGCGCTGGCTGGCGCAGCCGAGATTGTAATAGGGCCGGTTCTCCAGATAGCCCTTGTTCTTGATGGAAGGGCCAAGGTCTTCCGGCCACACGCCGCAGGGGCCGGCATCCGCCGTGATCCGCGGATAATTGACGCGGATGGTTGCGAACTGGCGCGGATCGGTCGGCCGGTAATTCCTGACGGTGACGCCGTGCGGCGGAACGCCTGCAGCGGCCAGAATGCCACGAATTTCGCGCAGTGAATCCGCGGCAACCCGGGCGTTCGGCGTGTTCACGGGCATGTCGATTACAATCCCGCCGGTGCCTTCACGCAGCCATGTCGCCGCAAGCCCCGCGATATCCGAGCGCTGCGCGGAGGTGAGGCCGCCGCGGCCCGTGCCGACGAAGACTTCCGTGGTGCGGTTGGCTTCCTGCACCACGATCGGATGACGCAGGCGATAGTCATTCGGAATGCTGCCCGTGACGGTGTCCTGATCTGTGTGCGTGCAGGCGCCCAACGCGGCGGAGGCCCCGAGAAGGGCGGCTGCGATGCGCAGGGTGCGCTTGAGATTGGGTTCTCGCGTCGTCATTGCTGTCGTCCTCGTCCCATCTCAGTCGGTGATAAAGCCGTAAGCGCCGCGATATTTGCGGCCCGGCTCGACGCGCCCGGGAACGCCATAGATGCGGTTGATGTTGCCAAGCAGGTCCGACTGCGGATCAGCCGCATCGGCGAAGCCATCGTCGGGGCGCGAGAGGTCCTTCTGCGCAACCGCGCGGACGATGTAAGGCGTCACAAGAACCATCAGCTCGGTGTTGCGGTTGACGTAGTCGCGGCTGCGGAACAGGGATCCGAGCACCGGCAACTGCGAAAGACCGGGCAGTCCGTTGATGGATTGCTTGGTCTGCTCCTGAATAAGACCGGCCATGGCCATCGAACCGCCCGACGGAATTTCCAGCGTGGTTTCGGCGCGGCGGGTCTTGACCGAGGGAATGGTCAGCGTGCTGCCGGCCTGGTCGAGCGTGATGGAGTTGTCCGGCGACAATTCCGAGACCTCGGTCAGCACGCGCAGGCTGATGCGGCCCTCGGCGAGCACGATGGGCGTAAAGTTCAGGGTGATACCGAACTTCTTGAAGTCGATCTGGGTGGTACAGGCCCGCGAGATCGGGTCACAGGTATAACCCTTGGGAAGCGGAAACTCGCCGCCCGCGACGAAGGTCGCGGATTCGCCGGAAATCGCCGTCAGGTTCGGCTCGGCCAGAGTGCGGACGACGCCGGCGCTTTCCATCGCACGCATCGTTGCGGTCACGGCGGGCACGCCGCCGGTCGAGCCGAACGAGCCGACCAGGCTATTGCTGGCGACCAGCGGGCGGCCATAGGCGGTGAACGGATTGGTGTTGTTGAAGTTCACGACAGCGGTGCCGTAGTTCAGCTTCGCGCTGAGATCAATGCCGAGCTGCTTGATGATGTCGCGCTGAACTTCGGCGACGGTCACTTTCAGCATCACCTGGTCGCGGCCGCGCACCGCGATGCTGTTCACGACCTTGTCGGGTCCGCCGGCGAGCCGCGCCGCCATTTCCTGCGCCTGCTGTGCTTCCGCGGGATTCGCCGCCCAGCCGGACAGCATGACGCCGTCGCCGACGCCTTCAATACGGATATCGGACAGCGGGAAGGCCTGTTTCAGCGCCGCGCGGACGCCGTTGAGATCGCGCGTAACCGCGATATCGTAGGCTGCGATCTGCTGGCCCGATGTATCGAAGAAGATGATGTTGGTCTGGCCGACAGCGGCGCCGATGATGTAGGCGCGCTGCGCCGACCGGACCACGGCGTTGGCGATCTTCGGATCGGCCACCAGCACGTCTTTCACATCGCGCGGCAGGTCGATGACGACGGACTTGCCGATGCCGAGCGGCAGGAAACGTGCGTTCAACTGGCCGCCGGCCGATGTGGCGGCCGCGGATGCGCGATAGTCGCTTGCGATCACCGGCGACAGGACCGGATTCAGTGTCAGCGCGCAGATGGCGGCATACGACAGGGCACGCACCATGAAGGTCCGCACAGGTGCCTGGTGTCCCTCTCGCCTCATCGTCTCGGTCCTCTCGATCACTTCCGTGTCGTCATGGTTGTGGGAACGCCGTAGCGAACGACGTTGACGCTGTCGCGCTTCATGCTGTCATCGGCAGCCACATCATGGTTGTTGGCGTCGACGAGGCTGCGCAGCGCGAGCGACAGCGTTCCCGCCTGCCGTGCGCGCGCCAGCGCCTCCGCCTGATCCGGCTTCAATTCGAGTGTCGCGGTCTTGCCGACCACGACCTTCTGTCCGTCCTTGTCGCCGACGGTCTGGTCGATGGCGAGGACGCGGACATTGGTGAGAATGGTTTCGGAGTTGATGGCGTCGGCGCCGCTGGCCCGGTCGGCGTTCTTGTCCCGCTTGGTCAGGATGACGTCGACCTTGTCGTTAGGCCGGATGAAGCCGCCCGCGCCGGTTTCCGGGGAGATTTCGGTCGAAATCGCGCGCATGCCGGTGGGCAGGATCGCGGCCATGAATCCGGAGCCGTTGGCCTTGACCAGCTTGGTCTCGCGGATCGGTTCACCGGCAAGGAAGGGCGAGCGCGCGATGGAGCCGACGATCTGGCTCATGGCCTCGGCGCGGTCGGTCTTGCGGATCAGACTTGAGCTTGTCGCGGACGAGGGCCAGGACTGCCACTGGATATCGTCCGGCGTGACCGTCTGGCCCAGCGCGATATCCGAACGGGCGACGAGAACGTCGGTCGTGTCCATCATCACGGGAGCTGCTGTTTCCACCGGCTGGGGGCCGGAACCGCTCGCAAGATAGGCGGCAGCGCCACCGGCGCAGACAGCAATGGTCAGGACGACAATCCGCGCGGTATTCATACGCTTCACTTTCCACATCACGCCGCGACGAACGGACCCGTCGCTGTGGTCGGATTTGACCAGCTAAACGTCAAAGCATGGTTAATGAGGCGTATCTAAATCGCGTTAATGAGAGGTTGCGATCGTTCAGTGACCGATGAGGCGCGTGAGGTCGACCGCCTTCATCCATTCGGTTTCCGGATAGATCACGAGCGCGCCGAGGGCGAGCGCGATGCCGTAGGGAATGCCGGTGTCCTTGTGATGAAGGTTCAGCAGCCATTTCTGCGACAGCAACGGATAGGGCAGCGGCCATTGCCGGAACTGCAGGATCAGAAGCGTCAGTGCGCCTCCGAACAGCGATGCGTAGACCAGATAGCCGAGCAGCGGCGAGAACCCGAGCCAGAGGGCAACCGCCGCTGCGATCTTGGCGTCGCCGCCCCCCATCCATCCGAAGGCGAAGAAGGCGAAGGCGACCACGAGCACCGTCAGGCCTGCGCCGACATGCAGCGCAATCTCGGATAGCGGCATTCCGCCAAAACCGGCCAGAATAAAAAAGCCAGCCACCAGCAGCAGCGAGACGCGGTTCGGGATTGTCATCGTGAAGAGGTCGCTCGCCGCGGCGAAGGCCATCAGGGCCGGAAACAGGAACAGGCGGGCGAGATCGAGGATCATGGGTTTACCGGAGGTCTTGCCGAGAGTGAGCCGCGGGTACTCGCTTGAACAGGCGATGCGGCAGGCTAACCGGGAGAAGTGAACAATCCTCGAACGCGCGCTACCAGATGCTGACGATCCGGAACAAGGCCGCGAGCGAGGCTAGGATCAGGGCCGCACAGACCAGCCGGACAGGCTCGGGGCCGGACAGCGATGCTGCCGCAGGCTTCGGATTCCGGCGTGGTTCGGCGGGAAACGGCTTCATGACGCGGTACGCTTTACCGGCAAAAACAAAAAAGGCTTCGGTTTCCCGAAGCCTTTTTTCCAAAAGTTCGGAAACTTAAGGGGCGATCTTGCTGTTGACGGCGGTGAACTTGCCGTTCAGCGTGGTGCCGAGGGTGTTCACTGCGGTGATGACCGCGAGCGCAATGCCCGCAGCGATCAGGCCGTACTCAATCGCGGTGGCGCCGGATTCGTCCTTGACGAAGCGAGCAACGAGCTTGGACATTTGTAACTCCATTTGTACACGTGGCTGTAGAACTTTGGCCGTTGCGGGGGCGGAAACCACCGTGACCATGCGGTGAACCTACGCAGGAGGAATTGCAGCGCAGTTAATTCGATTGCAGAAATGCCGGGGTATTGTGCTGTTCTTGCTGAGGGTAAATGCTGGTTTAATGAGTTCGCAGAAAAGTGCGCAAGTTGCGCGTCAGCCAGAATTTTCCGATTCATTCTGGTCCCGATTGCTGCTGCGCGGTCCGTTTGCAGTTCATTCATCAATTAACGGCAGATTTGCCATGTCGGGCGCCGGCACCGCTGCGTATCGCTTTTGCCGGCTTGTACACGCCCCGGAGTAGAGTATGTCGATCCAGGTTTTGCCTCGCCGCGCCAAGCGGGTGGCCGCGTTGCGGATTGTTGTTGCCGGTTTCCTGATGGGCCCGATGGTGGCGGTCGCAGGTACCGACGATATGGTCGCCGTCATTGTCGACCAGGCGAAGGTGATCAAACTTCCCGAGAAGGTCGCGACGATTGTGGTCGGCAATCCCCTGATTGCGGATGTCACCCTGCAGCCTGGCGGGATGGTTGTGGTGACCGGCAAGGGCTACGGTGCCACGAATATGATCGCCATGGACCGGAGCGGGGCTGTTCTGGCCAACCGTCCGATCCAGGTGGAAGGTCCGATGGACAAGATGGTGACGGTCTATCGCGGGCTGGAACGGGAATCCTACAGTTGCACGCCGGTCTGCGAGCGCCGCGTCACGCTTGGCGACGCCCGGGCCTATTTCGACGCGACCCTCGGGCAGACCAACGTCCTCAACGCCCAGGCCAGCGCCGCCGGCGCGAAACAGTGAGGCCGGTTCGCACAACCCGCGGCGGTTAACGATCGGTTAACGCCGCGCCGGATGTTGTCGCGAACCCTCGCAAGCATTCGACAATCTCTGTCGTCTATTCTTGGCGGTAGTTACTTCCGCCGAGGACCGTCCGATGCGTGCGCCAGCGCCATCCCTGAACACCATCAACAAGGCCCTGCGCCGCTTTCGGCGCAACCGGCGCGGCTCCGCGGCGATTGAGTTCGCGCTGATCGCTCCGCTGTTTTTCATGTTGCTTTTCGCCATCATGGAAACGGCGCTGGTATTTTTCGCCGCGCAGGTTCTCGAGACCGGGACGAATGATTCCGCGCGCCTGCTGTACACAAATCAGGCGCTCAACAACAACATGACGCAGGCTCAGTTCGCGACCGACGTCTGCAACCGGGTGAAAGTGCTGTTCAGTTGCGGGACCAACAATGCAAACCTGACGGTCGTCGTCAAAACCTACGCACCCGGCGTGACGATTCCGTCGTCCGATCTGGCTACGCCGATTACGGGCGGTGCATTCACCGGCCAGCCCGCATACACGCTGCCTCAATCGGGCGACACCGTTCTGGTTCGTGTCTTCTATGAGTGGCCGCTGATCGTCACCGGACTCGGCTACAACATCGCCAATCTTTTCAGTTCCGGCGGCACGAACAGCAAGCGGTTGCTGGCAGCTTCGGCCGCGTTCCGTGTCGAACCGAATGGCTCCTGATCAATGGCTTCCGATATGACCATCGTCTTGAAAATCGTGGACCGCAGCCGGCGCATGATGATCCGCTTTTCGCGGGACAATCGCGGTCTGGCCGCCGTCGAGTTCGCATTCGTCGTGCCGTTGATGCTGGTTCTGCTGTTCGGCATGATCGACACATCGAGCGGCGTGGCCATCGAGCGCAAGGTGACATTGACCGCGCGCTCGCTCTCGGACCTTGTTTCGCAGGGAACAAACGTGTCGCAGACCGACCTGAAGAATTTCTTCGGTCTGGGCGGCGCCATCATGGCGCCTTACAGCGTCACATCGGCGACGATGACGCAGAAGGTGACGCAACTCGCCGTCGACGGATCGAAGAATGTCAAGGTCGCCTGGAGTTACAGCGCAACCGTCAACAACAACACGGCCACCGTCACGAATGGCTATTCTTCGGGCTCGACGGTCACGACCGTCCCGGCCAATCTTCTTGTCCCGAACACCTACCTGATCTGGAGCGAGGTGAGTTACAAGTATACGCCGATCACCGGTTATCTGATGGGAACGGTGGCGATTCCGCTGTCCGACGAAACCTACACGCGGCCACGCCAGTCGGACTGCGTTTATTACGGCAGTTCCACGACCTGCACGCCGTGATCGCGGCGTCCTCGGCGGCAACAACGCGGCGCACCGGTCTGAGTTCATGTTCAACAAAAAAGGCCGTGCGATCCGCACGGCCTTTCCCGTATTCACATTCTAATCTCTGAAATGTCCCGCAGCATGAGCTGCGAGAATCTCAGTTAGCCGGCGGCGCGAAGATTGTCCGCCGACGACTTGCCCGAACGGCGATCGGCAACGATCTCGTAGGAGATCTTCTGGCCTTCACGCAGCGTTCCGAGGCCAGCGCGTTCGACGGCGCTGATGTGAACGAAGACGTCGTTTCCGCCGTCATCCGGCTGAATAAAACCGTAGCCCTTAGTCGCGTTGAACCACTTCACAGTTCCCATGCTCACGCAGGTAGTCCTTCTCAAGATAGATATTTCATGGCCCGAACATGGGCCGGTGAGATCGAAATTTGGATGAGGTCGTCAGCGTCTAAACCGGCTGTACCGGTGGATAGCTAGGTCGTCCGGCCGAAGATCGATCATCGGATTGTAGGTGAAAATGGGCCTCAAAACAATCCTGACGTGCGCGGATTCTGATGCCCGCGCAGCGTGCCCGGACTATGCGGGGATCGCGCTTGGCGTGCGCGATCCTGTTTGGGCTGACCGGACGAGGGCTTACCGGCGGCGAAACTGTCCGCCGCGCGGCGGTGCGCCGCGGGGAGGGCCGCCGGCGCCAGCCGGACGTTCGTCCTTGTGCCGGAAAATCAGGCGGCCTTTTTCCAGATCGTAGGGCGACATCTCGATGGTCACCCGGTCGCCTGCCAGTGTCTTGATGCGGTTCTTTTTCATCTTGCCCGCGGTGTAGGCAACGATCTCGTGTCCGGCATCGAGCTGGACGCGATAGCGCGCATCGGGAAGGATTTCGGTCACCAGCCCTTCAAACTGGATCAGTTCTTCTTTCGCCATAGGGTCTCCAGATCTCTAAATTGAGTTGTCCATCAAAAGCTACGAACGCTGCGGGCGCTGATGAGGCTTGTGGCCTTGCGCCTTCGCAGGCCGGCTTTCCCGGTGAAGAAATGCGACGCCCTGAATACCATCGCCACCGTTGCCATGAGAAGTCCGTGGCTGCTCATTGCGCGTATTCTGGCGGGTATTTTCGTGGCGTCCGCTCTCGTGACGGTTGGCCTGGACCATGCCGTTACCGCCACCGGGACGCCTGCGGCGGCGAGGACCCTTCGAGCCGGGGGCGCCGTCGCTGGCGCGGGCACCCTGGCCGTGATGGCCATGGCCGTGAGCTGACCGCCCTTGCCGCTGCTGGGCCGCTGGAGCCGGGCGCTGCTGATGCTGGCCGGGGGTGCGGCGGTCTTCCTTGGGCAGCGTGACCTTGATCAGCCGCTCGATGTCGCGCAGGTAACCGAGTTCCTCGGCGCCCGCCACCAGCGAAATCGCGGTGCCGTCCGCACCTGCGCGGGCCGTGCGGCCGATGCGGTGGACATAGGTTTCCGGCACGTTGGTCAGGTCGAAGTTGATGACATGACTGATGCCGTCGACGTCAATGCCGCGCGCGGCGATGTCGGTGGCCACCAGGGTGCGGATATCGCCGGTCCGGAACGCCGCGAGCACCCGCTCGCGGTGGTTCTGGGACTTGTTACCGTGGATGGCTTCAGCCGGAATCCCCGCTTTAACAAGGCCTTTCACGACCTTGTCGGCACCATGCTTGGTGCGGGTAAACACCAGCGCGCGGTTCACCGGTTCGTTCTTGAGGAGCTGCGCCAGAACGGCGGGCTTGGCCGAATGATCGACCTGCAGCACCTTCTGGGTGATGCGCTCGACCGTCGACGACACCGGCGTCACGGCGACACGCGCCGGATCGTTCAGCATCTGGTCGGCGAGGTCGGCGATATCCTTCGGCATGGTGGCCGAGAAGAACAGGGTCTGGCGCTTGATCGGCAGCTTGGCGACGATTTTGCGGATGTCATTGATGAAGCCCATGTCGAGCATACGGTCGGCTTCGTCGAGGACGAGGAATTCGACCTGATTGAGCTTGAGCGCGTTGCCCTGAACCATGTCGAGCAGGCGGCCCGGCGTCGCCACCATGACCTCTACGCCCTGCATGACCGAGCGGACCTGACGGCCCATCGGCACGCCGCCGATGGCCAGCGCCGAGGTCAGGCGCATATGCCGGCCATAGGCGTTGAAGCTGTCGAGGATCTGGCCTGACAGTTCCCGGGTCGGGCTGAGGACCAGCACGCGGCAGGTCTTCGGCTGGGGCTTGACGCGATTCTCGAGCAGGCGATGCAGGATCGGCAGCGCGAAGGACGCGGTCTTGCCGGTGCCGGTCTGGGCGATGCCGATCACGTCACGGCCGGTGATCGCGATGGGAATGGTCTGGGCCTGAATGGGAGTGGGCGTGACGTAATTTTCTTCTTTCAGTGCACGCGAGATGGGATCGGCGAGGCCGAAATCCTGAAACGAGGTCAAAAGGGTATCTTTCTATGAGTCGCAACGCACGCCCGGCAGGATGCCGGGTGCGGGCGGGTGTCGGAGACACCCGCGTGTCTGGGGCGTCGGCTCTGTTAGCTGAAGGGGCAAGCCAGAAACCGTTTTACGGAATCCGTACACGCGGCTCGCAAGGACCCGATGATTCTCAAGGTCGTGGCGCTGATATGGAGCAGGAACACGGCGCTTTCAAGGTAAATCGGCCGACGCCGCTGCCCCGTGGATTCTTCCCGTCCCCGGGAACAGCGCGCGGGGCCGGTCACTCGGCTGCTCGATTTTTATACAGATGCGGTGTTTTGGCGATTATTTATGCAAATGATGAAAGCTGCGTCATCGCGATTGCCCATGAATAAGGCAGCAAAAATACACGTTGGACGGCGATGTAAATTTCCATAAATAAATCAAATAATTAGCCAAATTCACGCCATGGCATAGTTCTTGCGATTCCCTTAACGCCGCCGGCTGTTGCACCGGCGCGAAGCGTTTCACGTCTGCGTCAGGGAGATGACATCGCATGACTACCAATTTCAGCAGTGCTGCAGTTGCACCGTTCAGCCGCCGTAAATGGCTGGCCGCAACTGCGGGTCTTTTTTTGGGCCTCGCCTCGATCGGCGGGGCGAAGGCGCAGGACACCATCAAGGTCGGCGTCCTTCATTCGCTTTCCGGAACCATGGCCATCAGCGAAACCACGCTGAAGGATACGATCCTCTTCCTTATTGATGAGCAGAACAAGAAGGGTGGCGTTCTCGGCAAGAAGCTCGAGGCCGTCGTGGTCGATCCGGCATCGAACTGGCCGCTGTTCGCCGAAAAGGCGCGCGAGCTGATCACCAAGGACAAGGTGTCCGTGGTGTTCGGCTGCTGGACCTCGGTCTCGCGCAAGTCGGTGCTGCCGGTGTTCAAGGAATTGAACTCGATCCTGTTCTATCCGGTGCAGTACGAAGGCGAGGAGAGCGAGCGTAACGTGTTCTACACGGGCGCGGCTCCGAACCAGCAGGCGATCCCGGCGGTCGATTATCTCGCCAAGGAAGAAAAGGTGCAACGCTGGGTTCTGGCCGGCACCGACTACGTCTATCCGCGCACCACCAACAAGATCCTTGAAGCCTACCTGAAGTCGAAGGGCGTCAAGGCCGAAGACATCATGATCAACTACACACCGTTCGGTCACTCGGATTGGCAGACCATCGTCGCCGACATCAAGAAGTTCGGCTCGGCGGGCAAGAAGACGGCGGTGGTTTCGACCATCAACGGCGACGCCAACGTGCCGTTCTACAAGGAACTCGGCAACCAGGGCATCAAGGCGACCGATATTCCTGTCGTCGCGTTCTCGGTCGGTGAAGAAGAACTCGCCGGCATCGACACCAAGCCGCTGCTCGGCCATCTCGCCGCCTGGAACTACTTCCAGTCGATCAAGACTCCGGAGAACGAGGCTTTCATCAAGGCCTGGCAGGCCTACACCAAGAATCCGAAGCGCGTGACCAACGATCCGATGGAAGCGCATGTGATCGGCTTCGACATGTGGGTGAAGGCCGTCGAGAAGGCCGGTTCGGTCGATCCTGACAAGGTGATCGACGCGCTTCCGGGCACCAAGGCCAAAAACCTGACCGGCGGCGTCTCGGAAATGCTGCCGAACCACCACATCACCAAGCCGGTGTTCATCGGCGAGATCAAAGCTGATGGCCAGTTCGACGTGGTGTGGAAGACCCCGGGCCTCGTTGCCGGCGATGCATGGTCGAAGGAGCTTGAAGGCTCCAAGGACCTGATCGGTGACTGGGTTGGCAAGAAGTGCGGCAACTTCAACACCAAGACCAACAAGTGCGGCGGTCAGGGCTCCTGATCTCTGCGTGTTGACTTGAATCATCGGAAGGCGGCGGCAGTCGCCGCCTTCCTCTCACCTCTGCCGGGGTTGTGACGTGTTGTCTTCATTCCTTCATCGCTGCCGCGCGGCAGCCATTGCGCTGATGCTTGTGGCCGTCTCGGGCGTGCCGGTTCTCGCCGGGCCCTTTGAAGATGCGGTCGCGCAATTCGCCAACGATTCATTTTCCGATACCGAAGCGGCTGTCGGTGTGCTCGCGACAAGCGGCAATCCGCTCGCGCTTCCGATCATCGACGCGCTTTCGGAGGGCCGGCTGCTGGCCGATCCGCAGAGCAAGAAAGTCTTATATACAGACAAGAGCGGCAAGACCTTCAATGCCGCGACCGGCGAAGCGGCGGCTGCGCCGTCCGGCGCGGCGGCTGTTCGTCTCAACAACCGGCTGCGCCGGGGCGTCGAGGCCGCGCTTGGCGGTTTGACATTGCTGTCGCCGGACCTGGGAAAGCGCATCCAGGCGGCGCAATCCGTCTTCAAGAGCCATGACGCCGCTTTCCTGCCGGTGATCGACACGGCGCTGCAGAAGGAAACCAATAGCGGCGCGAAGCGTGCCTTCGCCGAGGCCAGGGCTGCGATCATCCTGTTCGACCCGAAGGCATCCGAAGCCGCCAAGCTCGATGCCGTGCAAGTGATCCGCGACCGTGGCGACCAGGAGGCGCTGGCGATGCTGACCGGTCTGTCGTTCGAGCCGTCGTCGGCGCTGGGACGGACCTCCGCCGCCGCCATCAGTTCGATCCAGAGCAAACTTGCGATCTGGGCAGCCGCGCAGAACGCATGGTACGGCCTCTCGCTCGGCTCGGTGCTGCTGCTTGCGGCCATCGGCCTTGCCATCACCTTCGGCGTGATGGGCGTCATCAACATGGCCCACGGCGAAATGGTGATGATCGGCGCTTACGTGACCTTCATGGTGCAGGAGGTGATTCGCACCAGCTATCCCGGCCTGTTCGATTATTCGCTGCTGATCGCTGTGCCGCTGGCATTCCTGGTCGCCGGTCTGATCGGGGTCATTATCGAGCGCAGCATCATCCGCTTCCTTTATGGCCGTCCGCTGGAGACGCTGCTTGCAACATGGGGCTTGTCGCTGGTGCTGCAACAGGCGGTGCGGACCATGTTCGGTCCGACCAATCGCGAGGTCGGCAACCCGTCCTGGATGAGCGGCGCGTTCGAGATCGGTCAGATGACCATCACCTATAACCGGCTCTGGATCGTGGTCTTCACCATGGTGGTGTTCTTCCTGCTGCTCGGCATGCTGCGCTTCACTTCGCTGGGGCTTGAAATGCGCGCGGTGACCCAGAATCGCCGTATGGCCGCGTCCATGGGCATCGCCACTTCGCGCGTCGACGCGCTGACCTTCGGTCTCGGCTCCGGCATCGCAGGCATCGCGGGTGTGGCGCTGTCGCAGATCGACAACGTCAGCCCGAACCTCGGCCAGAGCTACATCATCGACAGTTTCATGGTCGTGGTGTTCGGCGGCGTCGGCAATCTGTGGGGCACGCTGGTCGGCGCCATGACGCTCGGCATCGCCAACAAGTTCCTTGAACCTGTGGCAGGGGCGGTCCTCGGCAAGATCGCGATCCTCGTGCTGATCATCCTGTTCATTCAGAAGCGGCCGCGCGGACTGTTCGCGCTCAAGGGCCGGTCGGTGGAAGCATGACCCCGCACATTCTCACCCGTTCGCTCAACAAGAGTGCGACTGTCTTCCTCCTGATTGTTGCCGCTGTCGGCACTCTCGTGCCGCTGTCGAACCTATTGCTGCCTGAATCGTCGCCGCTGCAGGTGCCGACCTATCTGATGGCGCTGTTCGGTAAATACCTCTGCTACGCCATCCTCGCGCTTTCGATTGATCTGATCTGGGGCTATTGCGGCATCCTCTCGCTCGGCCACGGCGCGTTCTTCGCGCTCGGCGGTTATGCCATGGGCATGTATCTGATGCGGCAGATCGGCTCGCGGGGTGTCTATGGCAACCCCGTGCTGCCGGACTTCATGGTGTTCCTGAATTACAAGGCGCTGCCGTGGTACTGGTACGGCTTCGACATGTTCTGGTTCGCAGCATTGATGGTGCTGCTGGTGCCGGGACTGCTCGCCTTCTGCTTCGGCTGGCTGGCGTTTCGTTCAAGGGTGACCGGTGTCTACCTGTCGATCATCACCCAGGCGATGACTTATGCGCTGCTGCTGGCGTTCTTCCGTAACGACTTCGGCTTCGGCGGCAACAACGGCCTGACCGATTTCAAGGACATTCTCGGTTTCAACGTGCAGGCGCAGGGCACGCGCGCCGCCCTGTTCGTGCTGTCATGTCTGGCGCTGGCGCTCGCATTCCTGATTTGCCGCGCCATCGTGACCTCGAAGCTCGGCAAGGTGCTGATCGCGATCCGCGATGCGGAATCGCGCACGCGCTTTCTCGGCTATCGGGTCGAAAACTACAAGCTGTTCGTGTTCACCCTGTCGGCCTGCATGGCCGGGGTCGCCGGTGCGCTGTATGTGCCGCAGGTCGGCATCATCAATCCGGGCGAGTTCGCGCCGGGTAACTCGATTGAAGCCGTGATCTGGGTGGCGGTCGGCGGACGCGGAACGCTGATCGGCGCCGCGCTCGGCGCGGTGGTCGTGAACTACGCCAAGACCATCTTCACCTCCGGTGTTCTCGCGCCCTACTGGCTGTTCATGCTCGGCGCGCTGTTCATTCTGGTGACGCTGCTGCTGCCGAAGGGCATTGTCGGCACGGTCAAGGACTGGTGGGCCGGGCGGCGGGATCAGCTTGCGGCGGATGAGGCCAGCGCCGCGGCGGAAGACGGTGTCACCAAGCCGGGTCTTAAACCCGGTCTCGCGGAGTAAGGCACATGAACGTCATGGATACCCGCGCCACCTCCGCCATGCTCTATCTCGACGGCGTGCATGTGTCGTTCGACGGCTTTCATGCCATCAACAACCTGTCGCTGACCATCGCGCCGGGTGAGATGCGCGCCATCATCGGCCCTAACGGTGCCGGCAAGACCACGATGATGGACATCATCACCGGCAAGACCAAGCCGGACGAGGGTGACGTCCTGTTCGACGGCAAGGTCGATCTGACGCGGCTGGACGAAACGCAGATTGCCGAACTCGGCATCGGCCGAAAATTCCAGAAGCCGACGGTGTTCGAGAGCCAGACCATTGAGGACAATCTTCTTCTCGCGCTCAATGTCGACCACAAGGTGCGCGGGACTTTGTTCTGGCGCGAAACACCGGACGAAAGCGAGCGCATCGAGCGCGTGCTGGAGACCATCCGGTTGAAGGATTCCCGAAACCGTCTCGCGGGCGCGCTGTCGCATGGCCAGAAGCAGTGGCTGGAGATCGGCATGCTGCTGGCGCAAGATCCGAAGCTGCTGCTGGTGGACGAGCCGGTGGCCGGTATGACCGATGTGGAGACACACCAGACCGCCGAACTGCTGAAAGAGATCAACAAGGAAAAGACGGTCGTGGTTGTCGAGCACGACATGACATTCGTGCGCGAACTCGGCGTTCGCGTCACCTGTCTGCATGAAGGCTCGGTTCTGGCCGAAGGCACGCTCGATCAGGTGTCGAATAACGAGCGTGTCATCGAAGTGTATCTGGGAAGATAGGCGAGCGAATAGCGAATAGTGAGTAGCGAATAGAAAGGAGCGGCGAAGATACGAAACAGGCGGCGCGGGTTTTATCTACTCGCTATTCGCCATTCGCTATTCGCCGGGACAGAATGCTCGATGTCAACAACATCACCCTCTATTACGGCGCAGCTCAGGCCTTGCGTGGCGTCTCGCTGACGGCGGAGCCGGGCAAGGTGACCTGCGTGCTCGGCCGTAACGGCGTCGGCAAGACCAGCTTGCTTCGCGCCATGGTTGGGCAGTATCCGATCAGGGATGGTTCGATCACCTTCGACGGTGCCGACCTCGGCCCCCTGAAACCTTATGAGCGCGCGCGCAAGGGGATCGGCTTCGTGCCGCAGGGCCGCGAGATATTCCCGCTGCTCACGGTGGAGGAAAACCTCAAGACGGGCTTTGCACCGCTCAAGCGCGACGACCGCACCATTCCGGATGACGTGTTTTCGCTGTTTCCGGTGCTGAACACCATGCTGGGGCGGCGTGGCGGCGATCTTTCCGGCGGTCAGCAACAGCAATTGGCCATCGGCCGCGCGCTGGTGATGCGGCCGAAGCTGCTGCTGCTCGACGAGCCGACCGAAGGCATCCAGCCGTCGATCATCAAGGATATCGGCCGCGCCATTTCCTATCTGCGCAGCCTCGGCACGATGGCCATCGTGCTGGTGGAACAATATCTCGACTTTGCCTGCGAGCTCGGCGACAATTTCGCGGTGATGGATCGCGGCGCGGTGAAATATACCTGCGACCGCAGCAATCTCGATCCCGCCGAGATCAGCCGGCAGATGGCGCTGTGAGGTGGGATGAGTTTAAGAGACGAGATAAGGCTCTGGTCCCGTCATCCTGACGTGCGAGCTCTTGCGAGCCTCGAAGGATGGCGGATCACGACGCCGTCGCCCTTCGAGGTTGGCCGCGATGCGGTTCACGCCTCAGGGTGACGGCGCAAAAACAGTCGTTGGAAATTGATCGAGACATATGCAAGGCGGAATCTTCACATCGTCGGCGGAGACCTTCGCGGCCAACCGGGCGGTTGGGGCTGTCAAATTTGACGTCCATCTGAAGGACGGCGCGACGCGGCGGCGCCAGCTTCATGAGTCGGGCTCGCTGCGCGTGCGATTTCCCTCGCCCGAGCAGCAGGGTCTGTCGGCGGTGTTTGTGAACACGGCAGGCGGCGTTGCCGGCGGCGACCGCTTCGATATCGACATCGCCGCGGAAGACGGTGCGCATCTGACGGTCACGACGGCTGCGGCCGAGAAGGTCTATCGCTCGCATGGACCGGAAGCGCAGGTGAACATCGCGCTGCGCGCCGGACATGATGCGCGCCTGGCCTGGCTGCCGCAGGAAACCATCGTGTTCGATCAGGCCCGCATCGCGCGCCGGATCGACATTGATTTGTCACCGGCCTCATCGCTGCTTCTTTGCGAAATCGTGGTGTTTGGCCGCGCCGCCATGGGCGAGGTCATGGCGCGGGGCAGTTTCTCCGACCGCTGGCGGATGCGGATCGGCGGCAAGCTGGTTTTCGCCGAAACGGTACGGCTTGATGGGAATATTGCGGAAAAGCTCACGCGCCGCGCTGTCGCCAATGGCGGGGTTGCCGTCGGCACGGCGCTGATCGTGCCGGGCGATGAGGGCATTGTCGAACGTGTTCGCGAAGCCTCGGATGCCTTCGGTGCGGAGGTCGGCATCTCCGCGTGGAACGGATTTGCAATGGCGCGCTTCTGCGCACAAGATGCGGCGAAGCTCCGCGCCGATATGATGAAAGTGCTGGAACGTGTGAGCCCATCAGGCTTGCCGCGGCTTTGGCTCAACTAGACTTCAGATAGACCGGATAGTGCCCGCATGAATTTGTCTCCCCGCGAAAAAGACAAGCTCCTGGTTTCGATGGCCGCCATTGTCGCGCGGCGGCGCCTTGATCGGGGCGTCAAGCTCAACCACCCCGAGGCGATTGCGATCATCTCGGACTTCATCATCGAGGGCGCGCGCGATGGCCGCACGGTCGCCGATCTGATGAAGGCCGGGGCGGAAGTCATCACACGCGAGCAATGCATGGATGGCATCGCCGAAATGATCCACGACATCCAGGTCGAGGCGACGTTTCCCGATGGGACGAAGCTGGTCACCGTTCACGAACCCATCCGATAAGGACGTCACATGATCCCCGGTGAACTCTTCATCAAGGACGGCGACATTGAACTGAACGCCGGCCGCAAGACGGTGACGCTGACGGTCGCCAATACCGGCGACCGGCCGATTCAGGTTGGCTCGCATTACCATTTCTTCGAGACCAATCCCGCGCTCAAGTTCGACCGCAAGAAGGCGCGCGGCATGCGGCTCGATATCGCGGCAGGGACGGCGGTGCGCTTCGAGCCGGGCCAGACCCGCGAAGTCCATCTCGTCGCGCTGGCGGGTAAACGGACGATCTACGGTTTCCGCGGCGACGTGATGGGCAAGCTGTGAGCGGCATCATTTTCAATTCAGGGGCATTCTGATGGCCACCAAAATTTCCCGCTCCGTCTATGCGGATATGTTCGGGCCCACCACGGGAGACAAGGTCAGGCTCGCCGATACCGATCTCATCATCGAGGTGGAGAAAGACTTCACCATCTACGGCGAGGAGGTGAAGTTCGGCGGTGGCAAGGTGATCCGCGATGGCATGGGGCAATCCCAGATCACCAACAGGCAGGGCGCGGCCGATACCGTCATCACCAACGCGCTGATTGTGGATCACTGGGGCATCGTCAAGGCGGACGTCGCCATCAAGGATGGTCTGATTTCGGCCATCGGCAAGGCGGGCAATCCGGATATCCAGCCCGGCGTGACCATCGTGATCGGCCCGGGCACCGACATCATCGCGGGCGAAGGCAAGATTCTCACCGCGGGCGGCTTCGACGCGCATATCCATTTCATCTGTCCGCAGCAGATCGAGCATGCGCTGATGAGCGGCGTCACCTCGATGCTCGGCGGCGGCACGGGTCCGTCGCACGGCACGTTTGCGACGACCTGCACACCGGGGCCATGGCATATCGCGCGGATGATCCAGTCGTTCGATGCGTTCCCGGTGAACCTCGGCATTTCCGGCAAGGGCAACGCCTCGCGGCCCGCTGCACTGGTGGAAATGGTCAAGGCTGGCGCCTGCGCGCTGAAACTGCATGAGGACTGGGGCACCACGCCAGCGGCCATCGACAACTGTTTGTCGGTTGCTGACGATCATGACGTTCAGGTGATGATCCATACCGATACGCTGAACGAGTCCGGCTTTGTCGAGGACACGGTCAAGGCGTTCAAGGGCCGCACCATTCATGCCTTCCACACCGAAGGCGCGGGCGGCGGACACGCGCCGGACATCATCAAGGTCGCGGGCCTGAAGAACGTGCTGCCGTCGTCCACCAATCCGACGCGGCCGTTCACCCGCAACACCATCGACGAGCATCTCGACATGCTGATGGTCTGCCATCATCTCGATCCGTCGATCGCGGAGGATCTGGCGTTCGCCGAAAGCCGCATCCGCAAGGAAACCATCGCGGCGGAGGACATCCTTCACGACATCGGCGCGCTCTCGATGCTGTCGTCGGATTCGCAGGCGATGGGCCGCCTCGGCGAAGTCATCATCCGCACCTGGCAGACCGCCGACAAGATGAAGAAGCAGCGCGGCGCCTTGCCGGAAGACAAGGGCAAGGACAACGACAATTTCCGGGTGAAGCGCTACATCGCCAAATACACCATCAATCCTGCGATTGCGCACGGCGTGTCGAAATTGATCGGCTCGGTCGAGAAGGGCAAGATGGCGGACCTCGTGCTGTGGTCGCCGGCGTTTTTCGGCGTGAAGCCGGGTTGCATCGTCAAGGGCGGCTCCATTGTGGCCGCGCCGATGGGCGATCCGAATGCCTCGATCCCGACTCCGCAGCCGGTGCATTATCAGCCGATGTTCGGCGCTTACGGCAAGGCGCGGACAGCGTCCTCGGTGGTGTTCACGTCCAAGGCTGCGGTCGCCTCGGGGCTGGGCAAGAAACTCGGCATCGACAAGAAGCTCTATGCTGTTTCAAACACCCGTAGCCGCATTTCCAAGAAAAGCATGATCCATAACGGCGCCACACCGGACATCGAGGTCGATCCCGAGACCTACGAGGTGCGTGCTGACGGCGAATTGCTGACCTGCGCGCCCGCCGAGGTGTTGCCCATGGCGCAGCGCTATTTCATGTACTAGGGTCCCCCGACCTCAAGAAACAGCCGGGAGGATATCTTGATTTACGTTGTTGCGACCCTGACCATCAAGCCAGAGACACGCGCGGACATGATTGCCGCGGCGAAAGCCTGCATCGCGGAAACCCGCAAGGAGCCGGGCAACATCGCTTACGATCTGCATGAGAGCGTGACCGATCCGACCAAGCTCGTGTTCGTCGAGCAGTGGGAAAACGCCGAGGCGCTGGTGCCGCATCGGTCAGCCGAGCACATGAAGACCTTCGGCCGCGTCGTGGTGAAATGCCTTGCCGGCCCGCCGAAGATCGAAGTGATCACCCCGGCGAATGTGGAAGTGCGATGATCTACGTCGTCGCCACGACGAAAGTGAAACCTGAGCACCGCGCGGCCTATGTCGCCGGTGCGAGGGATTGCATTGCCGAAACTCGCAAGGAGCCGGGCTGCATCGCCTACGATCTGCACGGCAGCGTGTCCGATCCGGATACGTTCGTGTTCGTCGAGCGCTGGGAGAGTCATGATCATCTCGCCGCGCATCGTTTGACGCCGCATCTGAAAGCATGGCGGGCGTTGTCCGGTCCGTTCAAGGCCTCGCCGACCAATATCGAAGTGATCATTGGCGGCGAAGTGCAGAAGCTGACATCATGATCCGCGCCACGCAGGTCCGCCCGCAGGTTCGCTGGAGTGAGGCCGCCGCCGACACGGTGGTGCTCGATTTCGACGACCGTCATCGCCGCCGCATGGCGATGACCGGCACGCGCGGGCTGGAATTCCTGCTGGATCTGGAGGAGGCCGTCGCGTTGCGCGGCGGCGATGCGCTGGTGCTCGAAGACGGGCGGCTGATCGAAGTGGTCGCCGCGCCCGAGCCGCTGGTGGAAATCCGCGGCGCCGATCCGCATCACCTGGTACGGATCGCCTGGCATCTCGGCAACCGTCATCTGCCGACCCAGATCGTCGGCAAGGGCCTGCGGATTCGCCGCGATCATGTGATCGAGGACATGGTGCGCGGCCTCGGCGCGCGCGTCATCGTCATCGAAGCGCCGTTCGATCCCGAAGGCGGCGCCTATGCCGGCGGTGGTCATGCCGGCCATGGTCATCATGATCATGGTCACCATGATCATGGCCACCACAAGCACGGCCACGAACACGCGCATCATGGTCACGCCCATCACGATCATGCTCACCATGATCATGACAAGCATGACCACGATCACCATCACGGTCACAGCCATGCTCATGACCACGGGCACTGATCGCGATCCGCTGGACCTTCATGCCGACGCAGATGAATCGGCTGCGCTGTTCCGCCTGATGACCTGGCTGTCGCCGTCGTTCCCGGTCGGCGCTTTTTCCTATTCCAGTGGAATCGAGTGGGCCGTCGAGGCCGGCGATATCACCGACGTGGCGACGCTGCAGGACTGGCTTGCCGCGATGCTGCTGGACGGCGCCGGTTTCTGCGACGGAACGCTGTTGTGTCATGCCTACCGCGCCGCCGCAGCGGCGGACGGCAAAACCCTGAATGATGTGGCCGAACTTGCCGCGGCATTTGTGCCCTCGCGCGAGCGGCATCTGGAAACCACGGCGCAGGGACGGGCCTTTGTCGACATGGCACGCTCGGCCTGGCACTGCGAAACGCTCGATCTTCTGGCGTCACACATCACCGGGCCGGTGACTTATCCGGTTGCAGTAGGTGTGACGGCTGCAGGGCACGGCGTTCCGCTCGGCCTGACGTTGCATGCCTTTCTGCATGCAGCGACGTCGAACTGGATTTCCGCCGGCGTCCGTCTCATTCCGCTGGGACAGACCGATAGCCAGCGCGCGCTGGCGGCGCTCGAGTCTGTAATTGTTGCGACGGCGGAAAAATCCCTGGACGCAACGCTTGACGATCTTGGCGGCGCAACGTTCCGCGCCGATCTCGCCAGCATGCGCCATGAGACGCAATACACCCGGCTGTTCCGGTCCTGAGAAAGGTTTTGTGATGAGCACCAGCATGAACGGCCCGCTTCGCGTCGGCATCGGCGGCCCGGTCGGATCGGGCAAGACGGCGCTGATGGACCTGCTCTGCAAGTCGATGCGTGAACGTTACGAAATCGCGGCGATCACCAATGACATCTACACCAAGTGGGATGCGGAATTCCTGGTCCGCTCGGGCTCGCTGACGCCGGACCGCATCGCGGGCGTCGAAACCGGCGGCTGTCCCCACACGGCCATCCGTGAAGACGCCTCGATGAATCTCGCCGCCGTCGCGGACATGCGGATGAAGTTTCCCGATCTCGATCTGGTGCTGATCGAATCCGGCGGCGACAATCTCGCCGCGACCTTCTCGCCCGAACTGGCGGACCTGACCATCTACGTCATCGACGTGGCCGCGGGTGACAAGATTCCCTCCAAGGGCGGACCCGGCATCACGCGGTCCGATCTTCTCGTTATCAACAAGATCGACCTCGCGCCGCATGTCGGGGCGTCCCTGGAGAAGATGGATACCGATGCAAAGCGGATGCGCGGCGACCGCCCGTTCGTGATGACCAACCTGAAAAAGAATCAGGGGCTGGATCGCATCATCAGTTTCATCGAAGCCAGGGGCGGACTCCAGAGCGCGCGTCCGGCTGCCGCGCGGGGCAAGGCCGGCTGACGGAACCCGGCATTCGAGCATGATTCTCTGTGGAGACAGGCAGGAACGCAGGCCCGGCGACGGTGTTAGTCCTGCATGAAGCAGTCATCGTTTGACATATCACGCAGGGATTGTCCGGGCCGGGATTATAGCGGCGTCTTTCTGGGCGCGATCCTGCTCGGGATACTGGTGGTCGTGACCGGCCTCGTCATGGCCGCGCCGTAGGCGCGGGCTTGCCCGTGGATTTACCATGGCCGCCGACAGGTATATTTTCCGGTCGCGGGAACCATCTCAAGGCATTTACATTAATCCAATCGTGGCGCATTCCGCGCCGGCTGTTGCCCCGACGAACTGGGCAGAAACAGAGTATCATGACCGCCAGTTCGGACGTTGCGTCCCGTTCCAATTTCTCCTGCCGCAGGCTCGCAGGCCGAGCTTTGTTTTCATCACCCGCCGTTTTCGAGTAAGTGCGTGCTTCGTCTTGGCCTCATCATCGGACTGATGGCGATTATCGGAGTTGTGATCTCCGGTCTTGTCGCCATGAAGGTCTATGATCAGGAACTGTCGATCGGCCGGATCGATCTGGCGCGCTCGGTGGATACCCATGCAAGCCTGGTGCAGGAACGCCTCAGCGAACGCGAACTGCTGGCGCGTGTCGCGGTCGGTCTGTTCCGGTTTCCCTCGGCCAATATGGCGACCGCGCTGCAGCCGCTGCGCTCCTCGATCTATGCCTTCAAGACCGACTTTCTTGTCGCAAGCTGGGTCGCGCGGGTTCCCCGCTCTGAATTTGCACGGGCGCAAAACGACCTGAAGGTCGCCGGCTTCCCCACTCCGGTGCTTCGGAATGTCGACGATACGCTGCTGAATCCGGCCACGGTGCCCGATCCGGCGGCGGTGGTGATGGACGTCGAGCCGCAGAACGACGAGACCAAGGCCTTTGCCGGGCGCGTTCTGGATAATCATCCGGTCATCGCGCCCATGCTCAAGCGCGCGGTGGAGGAAGGCAGGCCGGTATCGTCCAATCCCTTTGTGCTGCGGCGCGCGGGCGGGCCGATGGGTATCGTGCTCGCATCACCAGTCCGGACCGAAACCGGGACCAGCGTCGCGGGCTTTCTGACGATTTCCTACCGCCTGGCGCCGCTGATGCTGGCCAATGACGACCAGTCGCTGTTTTCGGTGGCGTTGCGCGACCCGCGAAACGCCTCGGACAATCTTGTCGCGGACGCGGATGGCAACGTGACGCCGGTGCCGCTGCAGTCGGATGCGGAAAATCCGCCGCTGGTGCGGGTGGTGACCTTCGGCGCGCGCGACTGGACGCTGATTTACTACGCCAGGACCAATGCCGCGACCCGCGCGCAGGAACTGGCCGGCATTGTCACACTGATCGGCGTGGCGCTGACGCTCATCCTGTGCGGCCTGTTCGGATATGTCTCCTACAACAACCTGCGTCTCAGCCGGGAAATCCAGACCCGCATCGACTTCGAGCGCCGGTTGACGGCGGTGATCGACGAACTGAACCACCGGGTGAAGAACATTCTCGCGGTGATCCAGTCGATCGTGACCCGAACCATGCGCCACGGCGCGGATATCGACATCGCGCGCGATCTTCTGATCGGGCGTATCCACGCCATGTCCCATGTCGTGTCGCTCCTCAGCGAAAGCCAGTGGCAGGGCGTCAAGCTCAGGGGCCTGTTCGAGCCGCGCGCCATTCCCCATGCCGACCGCATCGCGTTGAGCGGGCCCGATGTCACCGTCAGCGCGCGCGCCGCGCAAAGCCTCTCGCTGCTGTTCTTCGAGCTTGCCTCCCATGCCGATGAGGGCCTGTCGCTTGTGGGCAAGCATCCGCATATCGTGGCGACCTGGAGCGTCAGTGCGCCGCCGGATTCCGTGTTTCATTTCCGCTGGGAGGAATTCAACACCAGCGCGGCCACCCGCCGGGCCGACAGCGAATTCGGAATTGTCCTTCTAGATCGTGTCGCGCCTGAAGCGCTCGGCGGCACGTCGAAGCGGTTTTTCACCGATGTCAGCTATGTCTATGAACTGACGGCGCCGATGGAAACGGTGGTGGACGAGACCGAGATGGATCGCACCGAGCGCATCGGCAAGCCGGTCAAGAAGCGCTGAAATGACGTCGGGAACAATTTTTCCTGCGCTGTATTGAGCCGAAGGGGCTGATGCAAGGAAAGCGACATTTCAAGGTAAGCGACATGGGACGTTATTTATTGTTGTGGTTGCTCGGAGTGCCGATTCCGATCCTTGTTCTGATCTGGGCCTTTGGCGGCCTGAACTGAATTGGTTCACCTCATCCAATCACGTTGCAAAAAGGCGGCCACCTGGGTGGCCGCCTTTTCGCTGTTTGCATTCAGTAAGAGAGCGGTTAGCCGCTGCCTCCGCCGATGACGGCACGGATCGTGTTGTCGGGCCCGAAATCTTCGGCGCCCTCGACATAGAGAAGCGCACTCAGCTTCGAGCGCGCGCGGTTGACGCGGCTCTTGATGGTGCCGACAGCGCATCCGCAGATCGCCGCCGCGTCTTCATAGGAGAAGCCCGACGCACCCACGAGGATCAGCGCCTCGCGCTGGTCCTGCGGCAGCTTGTCGAGCGCCACCCGGAATTCCTCGAACTCCAGATGCGAGCCCTGCGCAGGCTGCGACTTCAGCGTCTTGGCATAGTTGCCTTCGGCATCCTCGACCTCCCGCCGGCGCTTGCGATAGTCCGAACGGAACAGGTTGCGCAGGATGGTGAACAGCCAGGCCGCCAGATTCGATCCCGGCTGAAAGGAATCGATGTGCGCCAGCGCACGCAACAAGGTCTCCTGCACCAGATCGTCGGCGCGGTCGGCATTGCCACTGAGCGAGATTGCGAATGCGCGCAGGCTCGGCACGGTCGCAAGAATATCGTCGCGAAGAGAATCCGTGAGGGGCATTAGTCCCTCCCATCTTTTGTCGGGTCTCCAGCGATCTGCGCGGCAGCTTCCTGGGAATCGAGCTGGCGGATCAGATCGGCAAAACGGTCCGGCACGCCCTGACGCACGACGTCGTCATACATCGCACGTAGCTGGTGCCCGATACGGGATTGGATTTCGGCATTGAGACCACCTTGCTTGCCGGATCCGGTGGACGCCTTACCTTGTGGAGGCTTCAAATCTTTCATTGGCGAGGTCCGTTGTCGTCCCACGTGGGAGCTAGATTAACTAGCTGATTATGCAATGTTTTTTATCTCGTCGAAGCCTTTCAGCCCCATCGTCTTGCAGTCGTCAACGAGGGGACAGGCAGAAAGTTCCGGGGGCAAGGAACTTTTCTTGGCTTAAGGCGTAAATAGCTGGAAGCGGGGAACCGGGCGCCGCAACGCGCGTCCTCGGCCCATATAATCCTGAATGAAGATTGATGATTGGAGGGGGTATGTCTCGTTCTCAGCTTGTCGCTGAACATCTGCCATTGTTGCGCCGCTATGCCCGCGCGCTCACCGGAAGCCAGGCCTCGGGCGACGCCTATGTGGCGGCCATGCTTGAGGCGCTGCTTCAGGATCCCTCCCTGCTTGAAGAAAAGCTGGGGCCACGGGTCGGGCTGTTCCGGCTGTTCACACAGATCTGGAATTCGGTCTCGCTCAATGAGGATTCCGACAAGGGGCCAGCCCCGGCCGCGTCGGAGCAGCGCCTGTCGAGTCTCACCGCGCCGACCCGCCAGGCATTCCTGTTGCTGTCGCTTGAAGGTTTCTCGGAAGAGGAAGTGGCTCACATTCTCGACAACGGCGTGGCGAAGGTGCGTGAACTGGCGGATGCCGCCGGGCGCGAACTGGCCGCGGAGATCGCGACCGATGTGCTGATCATCGAGGACGAGACCTTCATCGCCATGGACCTCGAAAGCCTGGTGAAAAACCTCGGTCACAACGTGATCGGCGTCGCGCGGACACACACCGACGCCATTGCTCTGGCGAAGGCGAAGCAGCCGGGTCTGATCCTCGCGGACATCCAGCTTGCCGATGGCAGCTCCGGTCTTGATGCGGTGAATGAGCTGTTGAAGTCGTTTGAAGTGCCGGTGGTGTTCATCACCGCCTATCCAGAACGCTTCCTAACCGGCGAGCGGCCCGAACCGGCCTTCCTGATTTCCAAGCCGTTCCAGCCGGCCATGGTGTCGGCCGTGGCCAGCCAGGCCCTGTTTTTCCAGCGCAATTCCAAGAGCAGGCCGAAGGCTGCGGCGTCCTGATCGCGCTGGATACAGGCAGTTTCAAGCCGGAGCCGGTGGCTCCGGCTTTTCGTTTGGTTCAGCGATCTGAAAAGAAAAGAAAAAAGGGGTGCAGCCGGCATCACCACGGCCACACCCCCGTGAGCCGGTCGATTAGGGGCAGGGGGACTGACCGGCTTTTGATACGACGCGGGCTTCACGGGAATGTTCCTGAGACCGCCGGATTTTTTCTTGCTGCCGTCCGTTACCGCGCCGGAACGAAAGCCGTGCCAGCCACGTTGATTCGCGAAGCCGCGTTGGTGCGGCATGGCAACATGGTGGGTGGCAGATGGCTAATCTGGCTTCTGGAACTCTCGGAGTGGTGGCAGGGATGCTGGCACTGGGTGCCGTGCATCTGGAAGTCTCGGCCGGCAACGATCTGCTCGGCCCCATCCAGCATGGTGGCGCGCCCTTCGCGGCGGCCCGTGCGGAGCCGGTCAAAATCAATGTCGATCGTTCTGCGAAGGGCGATCGTGCCGCGACCGTAACGCCGGCGGGCGGCGTCACGCTCTCATTCAGAGTGCCGGGATCGGAGGACTCCTCCGTCATGGTGCGGATGCCATCAGGCAGCGCCGCGGATGCACGCAAGGCACCGGCATCCACGTCGACCGTTGGCAAGGGATCGTCGGCCGGAAGCCGTCCTATCGCCTGCGAGCCGGTGGTGAGCGTGCTGACAGCGGTCGCCAGGCAGCTTGCCCCGGGCCGTTGCATCACCTGACCGCGCGCTGCGTTTCTGAAAAAAGAGCGCCTGTCAGGCGCTCTTTTGGGTGAGTCCAGGACACAAACGGCTTGTTTATTCCTCAGGATCCGGCTCGGCCTCAGCCTGCCGCCGGCTTGCCATTACTCCGAGCGCGATGCCGCCAATCGCGACGATGGGGATGATGCGTTTCAGTCCGATGCTCCGCACGATCTGAAGGCCGGCCGCCAGCACCATGGGATCACTGAGCGCAGCCTGCATCGTGGATTTCGCGGCCTCGACCGGCCGCTTTTTGATCTGGCGCTTGCGCACCATATAGGCGATAGCCGCCAGCATGGTCGCGACGAAAAACACACCCGCTCCCGCGAAGCATGCCTGCAGCAGTCCGTATGTTTGCAACACGAAGACAAACGCTGCGGCGCACAGGAAGCATGTGGTGATGAACAGCAGGACCGCGACGGCGATGGCCAGTGACGTCAGGCGCAGCGCGCTGCCTGTGCTTTCGCGAAAGTCATCCATCAACTTCTGAAACATCGAACAATCCGATCAATATCGCTCAAACGAAAGCCGCCATCGGCTCGCGGGCCGATGGCGCCGGATATCGGCAAGTCAGCGGCGCCATGTCACGCCGATCAGGAAACCAAGTCCGACGGCGAGGCCGACGGCGGCCAGCGGACGCTGGGTGATGGCGTCTTCCAGCGATTCCTCGAGTGTCCCGGCATAATCCTGCGCGGCCTCCAGCGCTTCACTGCCGCGCTGGCTCGCGTCTGACATTATGGAGTCGACGTTGGCGCGGGCCTGCTTGTAGGTGCGCCGGGCCTGCTTGCGGGCATCGCCCTTGAACGCTTCGATAACATCGGAAATCTGGTCGGCGAGTGCGGAAATATCGTTTTTCACGGCTTCTACATCCTTCTGAAGGCGTTCATAGGTGGCTTTGTCGGTCATCTGCCTCATCGCGTCTTCACCGTCGGTGCTCGACATCAGAAACTCCTGAAAAAAACCTGGGATGGCCGCGTTGCCTGGAGCGGAAACGCGCGATTTCCCTGAAGGTTCCCTGACTAGTCGCCGGGCAGCCGGGTGTCCTTGACCGGCATCAAGTGCTCCTTGATGACCAGGCCGACAATCAGGATCGGGGACGACAGAAACGCGCCCATCGGCCCCCACAGCCAGGTCCAGAACGCCAGCGCGAGGATGACCGCCAGCGCGTTCAGCGCGAGCCGCCGGCCGATAATGGCCGGCGTGATGAAATGGCCCTCGACAAAGGCCACGAGGGCGAAGCAGGAGGCGGCGATCAGTCCGCCGGCAAGGGTGGAAGCCGTGATGATGCCGACCGCGGCCAGCACGGCGAAGGTGACGATGGGCCCGATGATCGGAATGTAATTGAGCGTCGCCGCCAGGGCGCCGAGGCCCGCGGGATTCGGCATGCCGGTTGCCGCGCAGATCAGTCCGGTCGCGATGCCAAGGCCCATGTTGATCATGGTGACGGTGAGGAGATAGCCGCCGAGATTGCTTTCGATGGCATTGAGGATTCGCAGCGTGCGCAACCGTGAGTCATGATCGGGAAATGTCAGGACCAGGGCGCGGCGCAGATCCGGCCAACTCGCGATGAAGAGCACCAGGACCGCGAAGAACAGAAGAATTTCGGTGAATGTTGGCGACAGGAATTCCAGCGTCGGCTGAACCCATTCGATTTTCGGCAACGGAAAACCGGCGTCGGACGGCGTGCCGCCGAACATGCCCTGTATCTGATGCCAAAGCGCGATCGGCCGATCGAAGATGTGGAATTTTTCCTTCAGCGAAGCCCGGAGCTCGGGAAGCTGTGTGGTCCAGTCCATCACCGGCGCGGAAATCAGCGCAACCATGAAAGCCAGCCCGGCGCAGGTCGCCGCCACGATCAGCACGGCTGAAACCGAGCGCGGAATTCCATAACGCTCGAAAAATCTGGCCGCCGGCGACAGCATGGTGCCGACGATCAATGCTGTCACCGCCGGGAGAAAAAAGGCCCGTGCGACATACAACACCGCAAGAATGCTGATGAGCAGCAGCGCAAGCAGCGAGAATGAGACGATGTCGGCGTGGCCGACGCTCCATGCCCGTTGATCCTCATCCTCCTCCGGTGACAAGGCCACCGGAGGATTTGGTTCGCGCACCTTGCGGCGCAGGTCGGGCATGTCAGATTTTGCCAAGTAGCAGCAGGATCACCACGATCACCAGTATGGTGCCGACAATGCCCGAGGGGCCGTAACCCCAGTTGCCGCTGTAACCCCAGCTTGGAATGACGCCGAGCAGGATAAGGATCAAAAGAATGACCAGAATTGTGCCAAGAGACATGATGAAGTCCTCGATTTTCTGAACCGGCCCCAGCCGGCTTTCGGCTCGGGTAACCGGCAGCAAGACCCAATGTTCCCGCCAGCGGATGAACCTGCCCCGTGCTGGCCTGCACAAACATCCGTTGGGAGAGACAGCGCCGGAACCAAAAGCCGTGGCGCCGCGTTCGTCTGGTGTCCGCATCACACGATGCCTTTCGCAGGAATCGAGGCAGGCCATGACCCATTCGACGCAGTCTTCATGGAATGGACTTCACACGCTTCGGAATTCGATTGCGCAGGTTTTCGTCAAGTCCCGCCGGGGATTTGCCGTCACGGTGATTTTGCTGCCCGCTGGCCTCGCAACGCCGGCGATGTCGCAGACCCTGGGCTATGCCGGATATGCCGCCGCTCCTGCGCAGGGATCGTTCTGGTCGGACCAGCAAGCACTGCCGACGCCTGGGGTAGTTGAGGATGAAAGCGACAGCGCTGCTGTCCTGCCTGAGCGGCTGCAACGCAAGGTCGTCTCCTATGCGACCCGCGAGGCGCCGGGCACCATCGTGATAGATACCGGCAATACGGTGCTGTACTACGTGCTCGGCCAGGGCCGCGCGATCCGCTACGGCGTAGGTGTGGGACGCGAGGGCTTCACGTGGTCGGGCGTGCAGACGGTGACCCGCAAGGCGGCATGGCCGGACTGGCATCCGCCTGCAGAAATGATCGCGCGTCAGCCTTATCTGCCGCGGTTCGTTGCCGGAGGCCCGGGCAATCCGCTGGGTGCGGCGGCGATGTATCTCGGCTCCAGCGCCTATCGCATTCACGGCACCAACGATCCGTCGACCATCGGAAAATTCGTGTCCAGCGGCTGCATCCGTCTGACCAATGAAGACGTGCAGGATCTGGCCAGCCGCGTGTCCATCGGCACCAAGGTCGTGGTGCTGCCGAAGAACGGGCGGATCGGCGGACGGATTGAGGCCGATGCAAAGCCGCACATTAACGTTAGCAAGCCAATGTGGATCAGCGCGTCACAAAACATCAAATTGAGCGGACTAAATTGAACCAAAAGTTGCGAAGGCGATGTACCGGATGAGCAAGCTGGAAGAGGGTGTCATGCGTCAGTTCAAGTTGGCTCGTCGATCGGCGATGATGGCCGTGGTCGCGTGCGCGGCGATTGCGGCCAGCGCGCCGTCCGCGCACGCACGCGATTTCTTCTCCACGTTTTTCGGCGGCGTCTTTAACGACAACGCTCACCCGAGCCCGCCTCCGATGCCGTTCGCGGCTCCTGATTTCGGAGATTCGTCGCAGCCGTCCGGCCGGCGCGTGAACATTTATGGCGGCAGTTACGGATCGACCACCTATTGCGTCCGGACCTGCGATGGCCGCTATTTCCCCGTCACCGCGTCCGAGGGGCAAAGCAAGGCTGAAGCCTGCCGGAGCTTCTGTCCGGCGGCCGAGACAAAAATATTCCACGGTGGTTCGATCGACCATGCCTCGAGCGAAACGGGAAAGTCCTACTCCGATCTTCCGAATGCGTTCCGCTATCGCACGGAACTGGTCGCCGGCTGCTCCTGCAATGGCAAAGATGCCGGTGGCCTGGCTTCAATGAAAATCGAGGACGATCCGACCCTGCGCAAGGGCGACATCGTCGCCGGCGCGAACGGCCTGATGATCGCGCAAAGCAGCCGCCGCAGCGCGGCGCTGAATTTTACGCCGGCGCCGAAATCCATCCGCGCGAAATTCGAGCGGCTGCCGGTGGTCGCGTCGCAGTAGACACAGGATGGCTGTTCCCGGAATGGAACCAACCTTCATGCCGCGGGTTTAAGTGACGGGATACGGGACGAACGGTCTCGCACCTGTTTCGATTGCATGAGGGGTTGTCATGTCCTTGCTTATCAGCGTCCTGATTACGTTTCTTGTCGTTATTCTCGTTCTTTATCTGGTGAATCTTCTGCCGATCGACGGCCGCGCCAAGCAGATCGTCCGCGCCATCGTCATCATCATCGGCATCATTTCGATCCTGAAATATCTCGCGGTGTTTTAAGCGTCAGTTTTCCGGTTGACTGAAGCCGTATCGACCTCCGCTCGTTCCCGCGAAAGCGGGGACCAGATCAGAGAACTGGATTCCCGCACGAGACAAACAAAAAGCCCCGGCGATGCCGGGGCTTTGAGTTTGAATCAGGCTTCGCTTACTTCAGCGTACCGAACCAGTCGTCGACGTCCTTCTTCACCTGGTCCTTGGCATAACCATAGCGCTGCTGCAGCTTGCCTTCGAGCTGTTCGCGGCGGCCTTCGATGACATTGAGATCGTCATCGGTGAGCTTGCCCCACTTTTCCTTCGCGGCGCCTTTGAACTGCTTCCAGTTGCCTTCAACGCGGTTCCAATCCATCGCTCTTCTCCTGTGTGGTGATGCCCGATAACGATGCGATGGACTGATTGTTCCGATGGAAGCTGCGACATCGCGCCGTGAGGCTGCTCAAACAAAAACCCCGGCGTTGAGGCCGGGGTTTCTTTAGCGTCAATCGAAGCTGGATCAGCCTGCTGCCTTCGCTTCCTTGCGGCGTGCGTGCAGGATGAACTCGGTGTAGCCGTTCGGCTGCTCGCGGCCCTTGAACACAAGGTCACAAGCCGCCTGGAAGGCGATGCCGTCGAACTTCGGCGCCATCGGCTTGTAGAGAGCATCGCCGGCATTCTGCTTGTCGACAATCGCCGCCATGCGCTTGAGTGATTCCATCACCTGATCCTTGGTGACGACGCCCTGATGCAGCCAGTTGGCCAGATGCTGCGCCGAGATGCGCAGCGTGGCGCGGTCTTCCATCAGGCCGACATCATGAATGTCCGGCACCTTGGAGCAGCCGACGCCCTGGTCGATCCAGCGCACGACATAGCCGAGAATGCCCTGGCAGTTGTTGTCGATCTCCTGCTTCACATCGTCCGGAGCCCAGTTCGACTGCGAGACCGGAATGGTGAGGATGTCCGACAGCTTCGCCTTCGTGCGCGACTTCAATTCCTTTTGACGCGCGCCGACATCGACCTGATGATAGTGCAGGGCGTGCAGCGTCGCGGCGGTCGGCGAGGGGACCCAGGCGGTGGACGCGCCGGCCTGCACATGCGCGATCTTCTGCGCCAGCATGTCGGCCATCTTGTCCGGCGCAGCCCACATGCCCTTGCCGACCTGGGCATGACCCGGCAGGCCGTTAGCCAGACCGGTGTCGACGTTCCAGTCCTCGTAAGCCTTGATCCAGGGCTGGGCCTTCATGTCGTTCTTGCGGATCATCGGGCCCGCTTCCATCGACGTATGGATTTCGTCGCCGGTGCGGTCGAGGAAGCCGGTGTTGATGAAGCAGATGCGCTGCGCGGCGTTCTGGATACAGGCCTGCAGGTTCACCGTGGTGCGGCGTTCCTCGTCCATGATGCCGACTTTCAGCGTGTTGGCGGGGAGGCCGAGCATTTTTTCGACGCGGCCGAAAAGCTCGACCGTGAGCGCGACTTCGTCCGGGCCGTGCATCTTCGGCTTGACGATGTAGACCGAACCCTTGCGGCTGTTCTTCAGCTTGCCCTTGCCTTTCAGGTCGTGAATGGCGAGCAGGCCGGTGACGGCGGCATCGAGAATGCCTTCCGGAATTTCCTCACCATTGCTGTCGAGCACGGCGTCGGTGAACATGTGATGGCCGACATTGCGGATCAGCATCATGCTGCGGCCGTGCAGGGTCAGCGTGCCCTTGCCATCGGCGGTGGTGTAGGTGCGGTCCGCGTTGAGCGCGCGGGTCAGCGTCTTGCCGCCCTTTTCAAAGTCGGCGGACAGCGAGCCGTCCATGATGCCGAGCACGTTGCGATAGACCAGAACCTTGTCCTCGGCGTCCACGGCGGCCACCGAATCTTCCATGTCCAGAATGGTCGAGACAGCGGACTCGAGGATCATGTCGGCGACACCGGCCGGATCGTCCTTGCCGATCGCGCTGTTGCGGTCGATCACGACGTCGATGTGCAGGCCATTGTTGACCAGCAGGATCGAGGTCGGCGCCGCGGCGTCGCCCTGATAACCGGCGAGCTGCGCCTTGTTCTTCAGCGCGGTGGCGTTGCCGCTCTTGAGCTTGGCGGCGAGCTGGCCGTTCTCGATATGATAGCCGGTGACGTCGCTGTGGTTGCCGGTGGCGAGCGGCGCGGCGGAATCGAGGAACGCCTTGGCCTTGGCGATCACCTTGTCGCCGCGGGCCTTGTTGTAACCTTTGCCGCCTTCGCTTGGGTCGTGCGGGATGGCGTCGGTGCCGTAGAACGCATCATAGAGGCTGCCCCAGCGTGCGTTCGCGGCGTTCAGCGAGTAGCGCGCGTTGGTCAGCGGCACCACAAGCTGCGGGCCGAACATGGTGGCAAGTTCTTCGTCCACATTCGCGGTCTGCACGTCCTTGGCCGCGGGCTCCGGCTGCAGATAACCGATTTCCTTGAGGAAGGCGGTGTAGGCGTTGATGTCGAACGCCTTGCCCTTGTTGGCCTTATGCCAGTCGTCGATCTTGGCCTGCAGCGTGTCGCGGGTCGCGAGCAGTTCGCGGGTGCGCGGTGCCAGATCCTTCACGATCGCGGCGAGGCCCGCCCAGAAGGCGTCCGGTGCAATGCCGGTGCCGGCGGTCGCTTCCTTGGCAATGAAGTCGGACAGAACAGGAGCGATCTTCAAACCGCTGGCGTCGATACGTTTCATGATAAATCTCGCGGAACACGGCGAAAACGGTGCCGTCCTGGGGCTTCAGGATAAGGTGATGGGATACCGCTTAAGGCGGAAAGACTGGGCACTTTTAACGCCAAATCCGCCCAAAAGAGAAGTCCCTTCCCCGGTCAGAAAGGCGCACGCCAAGACCGCCCGCGCAGGCGGGTCGGACTGTTTTTGCGGGGCGATTCAGCCCTCGCTCGCCGCCAATTCCGCTCTGCGAGACAAGACGCGTCAACCGAGCCGCAAGGGTTTGCGCCGCGTGGTCAGATATTGGCCGCTACGTCGTCCAGATCGCCAAACAGCACGCCGGTCTCGGCCAGCAGCCGCTCGATGGCCTCGGCACCCTCCGCGACCGAACGTGCCGAGGTGTCGATGACGAGTTCGGCATTGGCCGGCGGCTGATAGTCGTTGGCGATGCCGGTGAAGCTCGGCAGGTTGCCCGCGCGTGCCTTGGCGTAATGGCCCTTCGGATCGCGGCTTTCGCAGACTTCTGCAGGTGTCGCGACATAGACCTCACGGAACAGATCGTCCGCGATGCGGCGTGCCTGCGCGCGGTCCTCGCTGGAGGGCGAGACGGCGGCGACAATCGCAACGTGGCCGTTGCGTGCCAGATGGGTCGCGACTTCCGCAAGACGGCGGATGTTCTCGGCGCGATCCTTCGGCGAGAAGCCGAGATCGCCGTTGAGGCCCGCGCGCAGCGTGTCGCCGTCCAGCAGCAGCGGCGAGCCGCCGCGTGTGAACAGCTTGCGCTCCAGCGCGCGCGCCAATGTCGATTTTCCCGAGCCGGGCAGGCCCGTGAGCCAGACCACCGCGCCGCCATGGCCGTAACGCGCCGAGCGCTCATCGGAGCGCAACGCGGATTCGACCGGTACGATATCGACCGGAATGGCGCGCTGGCCGGAATCGACGCTCAACACCAGCCCGCCGCCGGCGATGCGGCCGTTGACCTCGATCACGAGGCGTCCGGTGCGCGGATTTTCGGTGTAGGGGTCGGTGGCGACGGGCTTCGCCAGCGCGATGTCGATCTCGCCGACATGGTTGCGGCCGATAGCGGCGGAGGCGACGCTTTCAAGTTCGCCGGGATCGACCGCCTTGTCGATGGCGACGATGGTGGCGCGGCTTTCCATGGTGCCGAGACGCACCAGAACCGAGGCGCCGGCTTTCAGCGGCGCGTCATGCAGCCAGAAAATGCGGGCGCGCAGGCGGCGGGTGTCGCGCGGCGCGGCCTTGACGTGGGCGATGATGTCGCCACGCTCCAGAAACAGTTCGCGGTCCAGCGTGATGCCGACCGAGCGGCCCGCGCCTTGCCGCGTCAGCAGCGGGGTCTGCGGCCAGCTTTCCACCGACTTGACCTTCGCGACCTTGCCCGCAGGCATGATGACGATTTCATCACCGGTGCCGATATCGCCGGACTCAACCCGGCCCGCGACAATGCGCCGGTCGTCGAACTTGTAGATCGCCTGCACCGGCAATCGCAGCGCCAGTTCATCGAGCGGGCGCGCCGGGGTGAGGTGGTCGATCGCCTCAACCACGGTCGGGCCTTGATACCAGCCGATATTCGCGGTGCGCTGGGTGACGCCATCGCCATCGCGCGCGGAAATCGGGATGACGGCGGTCGGCGTGACACCGAGGCCGGTGAGATGCGCCGAGATTTCGTCGCTGATTTCCGCAAAACGCGCCGCGCTGTAATCCACGCGGTCCATCTTGTTGACCACGACGGCGACCTGCTTCACGCCGAGCAGATGCAGCAGATAGCCATGACGCCGGGTCTGGTCGCGCACGCCTTCCAGCGCGTCGATAATCAGGATCGCGCCGTCCGCCTGTGAGGCGCCGGTGATCATGTTGCGCAGGAATTCCGCGTGGCCGGGCGCGTCGATCAGCACCACATCGCGCGAGGGCGTGCGGAAACGGATCTGCGTGGTGTCGATGGTGATGCCTTGGTCGCGCTCGGTCTGCAGCGCGTCGAGCAGGAATGACCACTCGAATGGCATGCCGCGCCGTGCGCTGACCGCTTGCAGCATTTCCAGCTTGCCGTCCGGCAGGCTGCCGGTTTCGTGCAGCAGGCGGCCGACCAGAGTCGATTTGCCGTGGTCGACATGGCCGACAATGACGATGCGCACCTGCGGGCGGGCGATCTGGTTCGGCGCGGAAGCGAGGGAAGCCTCGGATTCGATTTTGGAGACAGCGATGTTCATCGGGGCGCTCATATGACGTCAGAGGTAACCGGCGACACGCAGCCGCTCGAAGGCATCTTCGGTTTCGTGATCGAGCGCGCGTCCGGCGCGCTCCGGAATTTTCGTGGCTTTCAGTTCAGCCAGGATTTCCGCGATGTTCGAGGCGTCCGACACGACAGGATTGGTGATGTCCTGATCGCCCAGCGAGCGATAGCGCTTGCCGTCCTTCGACAGATACAGCGGGATGATCGGAATGTTCTCGCGCGCCGTGTAGGCCCAGATATCTTCCTCGGTCCAGTGCAGGATCGGATGAATGCGCAGATGCGCGCCCTGCGGTGGCGAGGCATTGAAGTGGTCCCAGAATTCCGGGGGCTGATCGCGCACGTCCCAGCCGCCCTCAAGACCGCGCGGCGAAAACACGCGCTCCTTGGCGCGGGTCGCTTCCTCGTCGCGGCGGATGCCGGCGATCAGGCCGTCGAAGCCATACTTGGTGAGCGCGAGCTTGAGGCCTTCGGTCTTGCGCGCGGCGGAGCGGGCCGCGGGCGGCAAGGTCGGATCAATATCCTCGATCGGTGGGCAGTAATCGACCTTGAGATCCAGGCCCCATTCCTTCGCGTACTGATCGCGGAAGGCATACATTTCGGGAAACTTCTTCTGCGTGTCGACATGCAGCGCGGGGAACGGCACCTTGCCGAAGAACGCCTTGCGCGCGAGCCAGATCATCACATTGGAATCTTTGCCGAGCGACCAGAGCAGCGCCAGTTTCTTCAGCCGGGCGAAGGCCTCGCGGAAAATGTAGATGCTCTGCGCTTCCAGCTCGTCGAGATGATCCATCGACGGCGCCGGCCTGGACACAAGCGAGCCGGGCGCCAGCGCAGCCTCGGGCACAAGAACGGACTTCGGTGCGGAAGACGTTGCCAGAGACGTCGCTGAAGGAGTGGCCATGGGATTACTCCGTCCCGGGCGCGGGCTGTGCCCGCAGGCCGGTGTGAGCGCGGGATGCAGCAGCACACGTGCGGGGCAGGTCGCCGTCCGGATGTGACACGAGAAGATGCATCTCTTTAGCGCGGGGTTCGTGGTACAGATTTCTAAGTTTGCGGCGCAGCGTAGAAGAAATAATTTTCTCTTTATGCCGCTTGCAAGATACATAAATAGAAAATAATTTCAGTCAACCCCGTAATTGGGGAGCGGAGTTTCACATGCGGTTTCTGCCCGTCTTTCTCGACCTGCAAGCTGGACCAGTCGTTCTGGTCGGGCAGGGCGAGCTTGCGCAAGCCAAGCTGCGGCTGCTGCTGGCGGCGGATGCGCGCGTGCGCTGGTACGCGACCGACGGAAGGCATGACGTCTCGCGCCTTGATGTGGCCGCGGCGTCTCGCGTCGAGCGCGCCGAGGGCGATCCGCTCATCGCCGACCTTTCCAATGTGATCGCGGTTCTGTGCGCAGGCGCTGGCGAGACCGGTCACGCCATGGCCGCCCGCGCACGCACGCTCGGCATTCCTGTCAACGTGATGGATGAAGCCGCGCACTCCACCTTCATCTTCCCGGCGATTGTCGATCGCGGCGATGTCGTCGTCGCCGTCGGTACCGGCGGTGCTTCGCCGGTGGTGGCGCGCCGCGTGCGCGAGCGTATCGAGGCGATGCTGCCGGCGCGGATCGGCGATCTCGCCTCTTTCGCCGGCCGCTGGCGCGATGCAGTCAAGGCGCGGCTGCCGGACGTGGCGATGCGCCGCCTGTTCTGGGAGCGTGTGATTGACGGTCCCATCGGCGCGGATGTGCTCGCCGGTCGCGTCAGCGACGCCAGCCGCAAGCTGACATCCATTCACGATCCGGTGGCGTTCGCCGCGAGCGGCGGCGAGGGCATTGTCACGCTGGTCGGCGCGGGGCCGGGCGATCCGGATTTGCTCACCGTCAAGGCGCTGCGCGCGCTGCAGGATGCGGATGTGGTTTTCTACGACGATCTGGTGTCGCCCGAGATTCTCGACCGTGCGCGCCGCGATGCCGCGCGCGTGCCGGTGGGCCGCCGCGTCGGCAAGCCTGGCATCGGGCAGGACAAGATTCATCGCCTGCTGATCGAGGCCGCCCAGTCCGGAAAACGTGCTGTGCGGCTGAAGGGCGGCGATCCGTTTGTCTTCGGGCGCGGCGGCGAGGAAATCGCGGCGCTGCGCGCGGCGGGCGTGGCCTATGCCGTCATCCCGGGCATCACCGCGGGCCTCGGCGCCGCTTCACAGTTCGAGGTGCCGCTGACTTATCGCAAGGAAGCGCTGCGCATCACTTTCCTCACCGCGCACAAGGCGGAAGATGCCGGCAATGTCGACTGGTCCGCGCTGACCGACACCAGGATGACCGTCGTTGTCTATATGGGCATGACGGCGGCCTCGGCCATCCGCGAAGGCCTGCTTGCCGCGGGACGCTCGCCGGACACGCCGGTCGGCGTGTTCGCGCGTGTGACGCGGTCCGATTCGCAGGCCGTGGTCGGCACGCTTCGCGATCTGCCATCCCTCGCCGATCAGGTGAAGGCGGGTCCCGCCATCCTGATCATTGGCGACGTCGTTTCCCGCTCCGCTCCGTGGCGGAACGGGCAAGTTCAAGCAACCCCCGATGACCTCATCTCTGACCTGTTAATGGCTGCCGAATGACCTCACCTCTGCAACAGAAAATCAAGATCACCGGTCCTTCCATCGTCACCGCCAACCGCACTCGCGACGGCGCGGTGATCTATCGGACCTCCGCCCACGGCTGGTCCGTGAAACTCGGCGATGCGGCTATCGTGCGCAACGCCGACGATGCGCGCGCATTGCTCGCTGAATCCGTCGCCGACGATGTCGGCTCGGTGGGCGCCTATATCGCACCGGTGGAAATCGGCGAGGACGGCATCCAGCCCGGCAACCTGCGCGAGAAAATCCGCCAGCAGGGCGTGACGATTGATCTTCTCGTCTCGGCCTGAGCCGCGACAGCTTCAAGGCAAGCATTATGTACGCTTACGACGAACTCGACCGGACCATTGTCAACGAACGTGTTTCGGAGTTTCGCGATCAGGTCGCGCGCCGGCTCTCCGGTGAACTGACCGAGGACGAATTCAAGTCGCTGCGGCTGATGAATGGCGTCTACCTGCAATTGCACGCCTACATGCTGCGGATCGCAATTCCCTACGGCACCCTGTCGTCGAAGCAGCTTCGTGCGCTGGCCCATGTCGCACGCAAGTATGACCGCGGCTACGGTCATTTCACCACGCGGCAGAACATCCAGTACAACTGGATCAAGCTGGCCGAAATTCCCGATGCGCTGGAGCATTTGGCCAAGGTCGGCATCCACGGCATGCAGACCTCGGGCAACTGCATTCGCAACGTCACCTCCGATCAATGGGCCGGCGTCGTGCCGGACGAGGTCGAGGACCCGCGCATCTGGGCGGAGATTTTGCGCCAGTATTCGACGCTGCATCCGGAATTCTCGTTCCTGCCGCGCAAGTTCAAGTTCGCAATCACCGCCAGCGATCACGACCGCGCGGCCATCAAGGTTCATGACATCGGCTTGCGCCTGTACAGGAACGCGGCGGGCGAGGTTGGCTTTGAAGTCATGGTCGGCGGCGGGCTCGGCCGCACCCCGTTCATCGCCAAGACCATCAATGAATTCGTCAGCCGCCGCGACATTCTGAGTTATGTCGAGGCGATCCTGCGCGTCTACAATCAGTACGGACGCCGCGACAACATCTACAAGGCGCGCATCAAGATTCTGGTCCACGAGCTTGGCATCGAGAAGTTCAAGCAGGAGGTCGAGGAGGAGTGGACACAGATGCGCGACGGCGCGCTGGCCCTCGATGAGGCCGAAATCGAGGATATCCGCTCGCGCTTCTTCTATCCCGACTATGCGAAGCTCGACGATGCGCCGCCCGAACTGGCCAAGGCGCTGCAGAATCCGAATTTCGAGGCCTGGTACAGGAATTCGGTAGCTCCCCATAAGCAAGCTGGCTACGGCATCGTCACGCTGTCGCTGAAGCCGGTCGGCGGACCTCCGGGCGATGCCACGGCCGAACAGATGGACGAGATCGCCGATCTCGCGGACAAGTATTCGTTCGGCGAAATTCGCGTCGGCCACGAACAGAACCTGGCGCTGCCGCATGTCGCCAGGCGCGATCTGCCGGCGCTGTGGCGTGCGCTCGACAGGATCGGCGTGGCGACTCCTAACGTCAATCTCGTCACCGACATCATCGCCTGCCCGGGCCTTGATTACTGCTCGCTCGCCAACGCACGCTCGATTCCGATCGCGCAGGAGATCACCCGCCGGTTCGCCAATATCGACACGGCCAACCTGATCGGCCGGCTGCATATCAACATTTCCGGCTGCATCAATGCTTGCGGCCATCATCATGTCGGTCACATCGGCATTCTCGGTGTCGAGAAGAACGGCGAGGAATTCTATCAGATCACCATCGGCGGCCGGGCCGATGAGGGCGCCACACTTGGACAACTGGTCGGTCCGGCGGTGCCGTTCGATCAGGTCGCGGACGTGATCGAGGATATCGTCGAGGCCTATCTGGCGCTGCGCCAGCGCCCCGATGAACTGTTTGTCGATACGGTGAAGCGACTCGGTGTCGAACCTTTCAAGGAGCGGGTCTATGCCACTCGTTAAGGGCAACACTGTCGTCGCCGACGAATTCGCGCACCTTGCCGACGATGCGGAACTGCCGTCCGGCGGCGCGGTGCTTGTGTCTGCGGAGCGCTTCCTGAGCGATCCGGAAGCCGTGCTGTCGCGGGGCGGCAAGGCGGGCGTGATCTGGCCCAACAACCGCGACATCGACGCGTTGCTGCCGTATCTGGATCGTCTGGCGGCGATTGCGCTGGTCTTTCCGATCTTCCGTGACGGCCGTGCCTATTCGCAGGCCCGGCTGCTGCGCGAGCGTCATGCGTTCAAGGGCGAGTTGCGTGCCACCGGGCAAGTCCTGCGTGACCAGTTCCTTTTCATGCTGCGTGCGGGTTTCGACGCCTTCGAGGTGAAGAAAGAGAAGGATGCGCAGGTGTTCGCGGAGGTCGCACATCGCTTCTCGGTGTTTTACCAGCCGACCGGTGACGGCCGTGTCACCGCGTTTCATCGCCGGCTGATGCATCTGGCGGAAGGAGTGCGCTCATGACCACGGCTGCACCGTCGTTTCTGTCGCAAACCCCGGACGTTTCTTCAGCGCTGATTGTTGCCGAAGCCGCCGAGCTTGACCGTGCGCTCACCAAGGCGTCGCCGACAGAAGTTGTCGCAACTGCGGTCAAGGCTGTGGGCCGCGACCGGCTCGCCGTGGTGTCGTCATTCGGCACGGAGTCCGCTGCACTGTTGAAACTCGCAGCCGATGTCGATCCGGCGATTCCCGTGGTGTTTCTCGACACCGGCTGGCTGTTCGAGGAAACGCTGGCCTATCGTGACACGCTGACCAAGCTGCTCGGCCTGACCGATGTGCGCACAATCCATCCGCTGAACGACACGCTCGATCGCGAGGACAAGGATCGCGACCTGTGGTTTTCCGATCCCGACCGCTGTTGCTTCATCCGCAAGGTCGAGCCGCTGGCGCGGGCGCTGTCGTCGTTCGATGGCTGGATCAACGGCCGCAAGCGGTTTCAGGGTGGTGACCGTGCGTCCATTCCCGTCGTGGAAGCAGATGGCGCCCGGCTGAAATTCAATCCGCTCGCCAATGTTTCGCAGGATGATCTCAAGGCCTTGTATGCGGCGATGGACTTGCCGCCGCATCCTTTGGTCGCATCCGGTTTCACCTCGATCGGGTGTATGCCTTGCACCAGCCGTACGCTTCCCGGCGAGGACGCGCGCGCGGGCCGCTGGCGCGACAGAGGCAAGACGGAGTGCGGCATTCACGTCACCAAAACTCCGTAAAATTCTGCCTTTCTGAAATTCGTGATTTCTTGGAATGTTCGTTCCGCAATCCTGATAAGAATGAAATCCGGTTTCGTTGACAGAGCCTCATGATTTCCAGAGTTTCATGCCTCCTGACGACAACAATGTCGTCATGCCGAATGGAGATTGAAATGGTTCGCAATTCGTTTGTCGGCCGCTTGCTTGTGGCCGGAAGTCTGCTGTGGGCCGGCTCCGCGCTCGCCGCCGACGTGACGCTGCTCAACGTGTCGTACGATCCGACCCGCGAACTCTACGTGGAATTCAACAAGGCCTTCTCCGCTGCCTATGGCAAGGAGACCGGCAAGAGCATCGAGATCAAGCAGTCGCATGGCGGTTCGGGCTCGCAGGCGCGCTCGGTGATCGACGGATTGCAGGCCGACGTGGTGACGCTGGCGCTGGCCTATGACATCGACGCTATCGCCAACAAGGGATTCCTGAAGAAGGATTGGCAGAAGACGCTGCCGCAGAATTCGTCGCCGTATACGTCGACCATCGTGTTCCTGGTGCGCAAGGGCAATCCGAAGGGCATCAAGGACTGGGACGATCTGGTGAAAAGCGGCGTGCAGGTAATCACTCCGAATCCGAAGACTTCAGGCGGCGCGCGCTGGAATTACCTCGCGGCGTGGGGTTACGGCGTGAAGAAATACGGCTCCGAGGACAAGGCCAAGACGTTCGTCGCCGACATCTACAAGAATGTGCCGGTACTCGATACGGGCGCGCGCGGCTCGACCGTCACTTTCGTGGAGCGCGGCGTCGGCGACGTGCTGCTGGCCTGGGAAAACGAAGCCTTCCTCGCCGTGAAGGAGTTCGGCAAGGACAAGTTTGAAATCGTGGCGCCGCCGCTGTCGATCCTGGCCGAGCCGCCGGTCGCGGTGGTCGATAGCGTCTCCGACAAGAAGGGGACGCGCGCCGCCGCCGAGGCTTACCTGAAATACTGGTACACCAGGGAAGGCCAGGAAATCGCGGCGCGGAATTTCTATCGTCCGCGCGATGCCGCGGTCGGTGAGAAATACGCCGACTCCTTTGCGAAGGTCGAGCTTTTCACCATCGACGACGTGTTTGGCGGCTGGACCAAGGCCCAGAAGGAACACTTCGCCGAAGGCGGTGTTTTCGACCAGATCTACAAGAACTGATCCAGAACGCGGATTGATGGGGGCATCGTGAGCGGAGGGACAGGACGACGAGGAGCACTGCCGGGCTTTGGTCTCACCATGGGACTGACGCTGACATGGCTGTCGATCATCGTCCTGATTCCGCTCGCGGGCCTTTTCATCAAAACGTCCGAACTCAGCCTGCTTCAGTTCTGGGATATTCTCACCGCCCGGCGCACGCTGAATGCGCTGAAGATTTCATTCGGCCTCGCGTTCCTGGCCGCGCTCGTCAATCTCGTGATGGGCATGATCATTGTCTGGGTGCTGGTGCGTTACAAATTTCCCGGCCGCCGCATTTTCGATGCCATCGTCGATATCCCTTTCGCGCTGCCGACCGCGGTCGCCGGCGTGGCGCTGACCGCGCTGTTCGCGCAGAAGGGCTGGCTGGGCGCGCCGCTCGCCGAGATGGGAATCAAGGTCGCGTTTACGCCCATCGGCATTTTCGTTGCGATGATCTTTATCGGATTTCCGTTCGTGGTGCGCACGGTGCAGCCGGTGCTGATTGATCTGGAAATCGAGGTGGAGGAAGCAGCCGCGTCGCTCGGCGCATCGCGCTGGGATGTCATCCGCCGCGTGATCCTGCCGAGCCTGACGCCCGCGATTCTCACGGGCTTTGCGCTGGCCTTTGCCCGCGCCGTCGGCGAATACGGCTCGGTGATCTTTATCGCGGGCAACCTGCCGAACGTGTCGGAAATCGCGCCGCTCCTGATCGTAATCCGGTTGTCGGAATTCCGCTATGCGGACGCGACCGCCATCGCGGTGATCATGCTGATCGTCTCCTTCCTGATCATCTTCAGCATCAACCGCATTCAGCGCTGGGCGCAAACGCGCGGCGTCGCGGTTCAGGTCTGAGCATTGCCATGGTGATCAACCGGCCGAAGCCTGCGTCCGCGCATGAAATCCGCACCGAGCCGTTTCTGGTGCGCTGGACGCTCATCACCATCGCGGTGCTGTTTCTGACAGTCTTTGTGGTCCTGCCGCTGGTGGTTGTCTTCTCCGAAGCCTTCTCGCGCGGTATCGGCGCCTATCTCGCGGCGCTTTCTGATCCGGAAGCGCTGTCCGCGATCCGGCTGACGCTGACGGTCGCCGCGATTTCGGTGGGCCTAAATCTTGTGTTCGGCGTCATCGCGGCATGGGCGATCGCCAAGTTTGAATTCCGCGGCAAGGTATTTCTGATCACGCTGATCGACCTGCCGTTCTCGGTGTCGCCGGTGATTTCGGGTCTGGTCTTCGTGCTGCTGTTCGGCGCGCAGGGCTATTTCGGCACCTGGCTGCAGTCGCATGGCATCCAGATCCTGTTCGCGGTGCCGGGAATCGCGCTGGCGACGACCTTCGTGACGTTCCCGTTCGTGGCGCGCGAACTGATCCCGCTGATGCAGGAGCAGGGAACGCAGGAGGAGGAGGCGGCGATCTCGCTCGGCGCCTCGGGCCTGCGCACCTTCGTGCGGGTCACCATTCCCAATATCAAATGGGGCGTTCTTTATGGCGTGCTGCTGTGCAACGCCCGCGCCATGGGTGAGTTCGGCGCGGTTTCGGTGGTTTCCGGCCATATCCGCGGGGAAACCAACACCATGCCGCTGCTCGTCGAAATCCTCTATAATGAGTATCAGTTTGTGGCCTCGTTCGCGATTGCGTCGCTGCTCGCATTCCTGGCACTGGTGACACTGATCGTGAAAACAATCCTCGAAAGCCATCTCGAAGAAGGACAGCCCGCAAGTGACGATTGAAGTCCGTAACATCGTGAAGCGATACGGCTCCTTCGCCGCGCTCGATCATGTCGATCTCAAGGTCGCGACCGGCGAACTGGTGGCGCTGCTCGGCCCGTCGGGCTCGGGCAAGACCTCGCTGCTGCGGATCATCGCGGGGCTGGACTGGCCCGACGAAGGCTCGGTGATTTTCGATGGTGAGGATGCGCTGTCGCGCGGCGCCGGCGAGCGTCATGTCGGCTTCGTGTTCCAGCACTACGCGCTGTTCCGTCACATGAGTGTGTTCGAGAATGTCGCGTTCGGATTGCGGGTGCAGCCGCGCGCGATCCGCAAGGACGAAGCGCATATCCGGAAGCGTGTGAAGGAACTGCTCGACCTCGTGCAACTCGACTGGCTGGCGGATCGCTATCCGAGCCAGCTCTCCGGCGGCCAGCGACAGCGCATCGCGCTGGCGCGCGCGCTTGCCATCGAGCCGCGCATCCTGCTGCTGGACGAACCGTTCGGTGCGCTCGACGCTAAGGTGCGCAAGGAACTGCGCCGCTGGCTGCGCCAGTTGCATGACGAGATTCATGTGACGTCGATTTTCGTCACTCACGATCAGGAAGAGGCGCTGGAAGTCGCCAACCGCGTGGTGGTGATGGACAAGGGCAAGATCGAGCAGATCGGTACGCCCGGTGACGTTTACGACAATCCGGCCACCGCTTTCGTGCATGGATTCATCGGTGAGTCCATCGTGCTGCCGGTGCAGGTGATGGATGGCAAGGTGCGTCTCGGCGACAAGGTTTTGAATCTCGAGCCGCGGGACGCGGTGTCGGGCCCGTCGAACCTCTTCATTCGCCGCCATGATGTGTCGATCGTCCCGGCGGGCAGCGGCATTCTGGAAGGCGACGTGAGGCATGTGCGCGCCTTCGGCCCGACCCAGCGCGCCGACGTGGTGCTGCACAATGGCGCGACCGAAACGCTGATTGAAATTGACGCCCCGCGCGACCGCGATCTCAAGCCCGGCGATGTGGTCAGCCTTCAGCCCCGGCGTTACCGGTTGTTTCCGGCGCTGACGTAGAAGGTGATCGTCATGCCCGGCCTTGTGCTGGCCATGACCTATGCAAATTTGTCTGGATCTCCTGTTCCCGCTCATTCCCGCGTAGGCGGGGATCCGTTGCATCAATGAGCTGGGTCCCGCTTTCGCGAGGACGCACGGACACTCAGTGTCCGCAGATTGCTTCCCCCAATCCCCCTCGCGTTCACCTTTCAGCCACGGTTGGTGTGCAACAACCCCTGATCAAACGGTTGGGGAATCACATGATACGTGGGGCGGGAGCCATTCTGGCGCTGGCAATACTGACGGGGTGTACCTCCGACAGCGGGCCGTCCACCGAGCAGCCAGCCTTCTATGTCAGCATGGCCAGCGCGGGCGCGAAGCTCGATCCGAATGTCGCGGCCTCCATGATTTCCGGCTACCGGCAGAACAACGGCCTTGGCGCGGTGCAGGTGGACCCGTTGCTGATGAAAGCCGCCGAAACGCAATCCCAGGCGATGGGCGCCCGCAACAAGCTCGATCACAACGTGGCGGGGACACTGGACAAGCGGATCAAGGCCTCGGGCTTCGATGCCACCAAGGCGGTCGAAAATGTGTCGGCCGGGTATCACACGCTGGCGGAGGCTTTTTCGGGCTGGCGGGACTCGCCGCCTCACAAGGCCAATATGCTGGCCAGCGGTGTCACAAAAATGGGCATTTCGGCGGTCTATGTCCCGAACACCAAGTACAAGGTGTTCTGGACGCTGATTCTCGCCGCGCCGGACGCACGGTAGGCGCGCCGGGATAAACCTTCTGTGACATTTCCCGCACTTTCGCCAATTGACGCGGCTGCGAAGTGAGGCCACCGTGCTGCAGCATCGGTTCCCGCCGATGCTGTGAGTAGCCGCCATGGACCAGCTTTCTCCCTCGACAAAATCGGATGCATCCATTCCCTCGAAGGCCCGGCGCGTGCTGGTGCTGCAGGGCGGCGGCGCGCTCGGCTCCTATCAGGCCGGGGCCTATCAGGCGCTCTGCCATCATGATTTCGAGCCGCAATGGATCGCCGGCATTTCCATCGGCGCGATCAACGCGGCGATCATCGCGGGCAATCCGCGCGAGGCGCGGGTCGGCAAGCTGAAGGAATTCTGGGAGATGGTCTCCTCGGCGTCTCCGATGCCATGGGCGCCGCTGGTCCGGACCGATCAGATCCGCTCCGTCTTCAACGAAACCAGCGCCGCGCTGATCGCGACCTTCGGCGTGCCGGGTTTCTTCACGCCGCGTTTTCCGCCCGCGCCGGTCTGGCCCGCGGGCACGCCGCAGTCGCAGAGCTATTACGACACCTCGCCGCTGCGCGCGACGCTGGAGCGGCTGGTGGATTTCGACCGCATCAACAATGACGGCGTGCGCCTGAGTGTCGGCGCGGTCAACATCAGGACCGGCAATTTCGAGTATTTCGACAATCACGAGTTCAGAAAGCGCGGCAAGACAATCGGCCCCGAGCACATCATGGCCTCGGGCGCGTTGCCGCCGGGCTTTCCGCCGGTCGAGATCGAGGGTGAGTTTTACTGGGACGGCGGCATCGTTTCCAACACGCCGCTCGATTACGTGCTCGAGCACGAACGGGACGACGATCTCCTGATCTTCCAGGTCGATCTGTTCAGCGCGCGCGGCGACGTTCCGGCCACCGTGCTGGAAGCGGCGGAGCGGGAAAAGGACATCCGCTATTCCAGCCGCACCCGCATGAACACCGACATGAACAAGAAGATTCACGACGCCAAGAAGGCGGTGCGTGAGCTGATCGCCAAGCTGCCGGAGAGTTTCAAGGACGATCCGCTGGTTGCCACGTTGAATGAAGCGGCGAAGGAAAACACCGTCACGGTGGTTCACCTGATTTATCGCAGCAAGCTGCACGAGACATCGTCCAAGGATTACGATTTCTCCCGTCTCGGCATGACCGAACACTGGACGGCCGGGGAACGCGATGTCTACGCCTCGATGACTCATCCGGAATGGCTGAACCGGCCGCAGTCGGATGAAACCATGGTCACCTACGATCTGTGCGAGAACGGATCGGACTATATCAAGCGGTAAACAGGAGCGAATAAATGGGTACTCTTTCCGGCAAGACGGCGGTTGTGACCGGCTCGACCAGCGGCATCGGCCTTGCCTATGCGCGCGCTTTTGCCAGCGCGGGCGCCAATGTCGTGATCAACGGATTTGGCACGCCGGCGGACATCGAGAAGGAGCGGTCGAAGATCGAATCCGATTTCAAGGTCAAGGCAGCCTATTCGCCCGCCGACATGAGCAAAGCTGCTGAAATCGCCGGCATGATCGAACTCGGCGAAAAGACCTTCGGCTCGGTCGACATTCTCGTCAACAACGCGGGCATCCAGTTCGTCTCGCCGATCGAGGATTTCCCGATCGAGAAGTGGGATGCGATTATCGCGATCAACCTGTCCTCGGCGTTCCATGCCATTCGTGCCGCTGTGCCGGGCATGAAGAAACGCGGTTGGGGCCGCATCATCAACACCGCGTCCGCACACTCGCTGGTGGCCTCGCCCTTCAAGTCGGCTTACGTGTCGGCCAAGCACGGCATCGCAGGTCTGACCAAGACCGTGGCGCTGGAAGTCGCGACCCACAAGATCACCTGCAACTGCATTTCGCCGGGCTATGTCTGGACGCCGCTGGTGGAGAAGCAGATTCCCGACACCATGAAAGCGCGCAACATGACCAAGGAACAGGTCATCAACGACGTGTTGCTCGATGCACAGCCGACCAAGGAATTTGTGACCGTCGAGCAGGTCGCGGCGCTGGCGCTGTTTCTGTGCGGCGACGATGCGGCGCAGATCACGGGTGCGAACCTGTCGATCGACGGCGGCTGGACGGCGGCGTGATTTTTCCCTCTCCCCTTGTGGGAGAGGGTGTCCGAACATAGCGAGGGCGGGTGAGGGGGCGAAGGTCGGACGCGAGATATTTCAACTCGTCATCACCGGGCTTGTCCCGGTGATCCACGACTTTCTTCACTGAGCATCAAAGACGTGGATGGCCGGGACAAGCCCGGCCATGACGGCTGAATTAGAGACGACGGCTAGATTGAGGACGTTCTCTTCCCGAACGCCAGAACGTGGAAGCCGAGACGGCTTCGGGTGATCCAGAACAGCAGGATCGTCTCGAACACGAGTGCGATGGAGGTTGCGGCGGCGGCGCCGTAACCGCCGAAGCGCGGCACAAGCAGCACGCACAGCACGAGATTGACCAGGAACGCCAGCGCATAGGCCAGCGCGCACATGTTCTGGTGGCCGAGCATGTTGAGCAGCCGTTCCACCGGGCCGATGGCCGAGCGCACGATCAGGCCGATGGCCGCCACGAACATGATGCCGTAACCTGCGGTGAATTGCGGGCCGAACAGCCAGAGCAGCGGCTCGCCCAATGCCAGCAGCACGGCGGTCGCCGCGACCGACGGCCAGAACGTCCACTTGATGGCGTGGGCGATGTAGGCCTCAAGCCGCTCCTTGTCACCGGAGGCATGATACTCGCTGAAACGATGTGCGGTGGTGGCCGACATCGCGTAGTGAATGAACGACACCAGCGCCAGCGTCTTCACCACGGCGAAGTAGACGCCGACCTCTTCCGATGAGCGGAACTGCTGTAGCACCAGCACGTCGGTGTAGGACAGCAGCAGGTAAAAGCCTTCGACCATCATGATCGGCAGCGACACCTTGAGCCAGGCGCGGATGTCGTAGGTCTTCGGTCCCGGTGCGACGCTGGCATTGAGGCGGCGGTTGAGCACGATCAACTGGCCGAGCATCGCGATCCAGACTGCAGCGGCGCTGGCGATCATCGCGGCAGTCGCGCCGAGATTCATGCCGAGCACGACGGCGCCTGCGGTGAAGCCGATGATCAAGGTCTGCCGCACGATGAACTGCGGCATCAGGCCGAGGCGCATCCAGTCATGGGAGCGCGCGAGGCCGTCCTGCGTATTGGCGACCACGAAGGCGGGCAGGGTGAGGCAGCCGATGTAGAGCGGCACAATGGTGTGCGCGTCGATCCACGGCGACAGGATTTTGACCAGCGCGGCCAGCAGCAGCGCGATCGCGGTGGATGCGGCCAGCGTCATCCAGCGGCTGCCGGAGAGAAAGCCGCGCAGCATCGAAAGCTCGCCGCTGGCGCGATATTCCGGAATGATCTTTTGTGCGGAGACGGCGATGCCGAAGTCGAGCACGCTGCCGAGCAGCAGAACCCAGGTCCAGACATAGACGTAGATGCCGTAATCAGAGCCGCCCATCCATCGCGCGAGCAGGACCTGCGAGAAATAGGCAAGGCCCGCGCTCAACACGCGGATCAGGAAGACGGTGCCGGCGAGGCGCTTGGTCAGCGAGGCTTCGGAGGTGCCGGTCAGCACGCCACGCAGCCGCGCGATCAGGCCCGCGGGTTTTGTTTCCGACGCGCTTTGAGCTTCCACCACCGCCACGGCATTCCATCCTGCTCCGCCCACATGGCGGCAGGATGCGCCTTAGCAAGGATTCGTTAAGATTTGGTTGGGTGGCACCTCACTCCGCGAGGATGGAGAAGCGAGATGATACTCCAGGCTGTCATCACCGGGCTTGTCCCGGTGATCTCGACCAGGTGAGCACTGCGCTTCGGTCATCGAGATGGCCGGGACAAGCCCGGCCATGACAATTGGGAGTCGATTTGGACAAGGCTGGTCCTACCCCTTGAACCCGCCCTCATCCAGAAACGCCGCTTCTTCCGGCGTCGTGGCGCGGCCCAGCACGGCATTGCTGTGAGGGAAGCGGCCGAACTTGCGGATGATGTCGGCGTGCAGCACCGCCCATTTCAGGCTGTCGGCGCCGAGCGGCTCGAACAGCGCGATGCTGCGCTCCTGATCGGCCATGTCTTCGGAATGCTCGAACGGCAGGTACATGAAGCTGCGCATGCCTTGTTCGATGCGCCGGTCGCGGCCTTCCGCGATGGCGCGCGCGGCCACGCCGCGGGCGAGGGCATCGGTCGAGAACGCGCGTGCGTCGTTTCGGAACATGTTGCGCGGAAACTGGTCGAGCACGATCAGCAGCGCCAGCGTGCCGTCATCGCTGTCCTGCCATGCGGTGAGCTTGCCGTCGCGCGCAGCTTCCCATGTACCCATGAAACGGTCGCGCAGTTCCTGATCGAAAGCATCGTCCTTGGCGTACCAGCGTTCATATCCGGCATTGCGCCAGAAGGTGACGATGTCTTGAGGTGTGGTTGAAAGAGCAGTTCGAGAGTTCATCTGGCCTCAAGATGAGAGCACGACGCGGCAAAATTACGAGTTGTCATCACCGGGCATAGCCGTCTGAAGGACGGCGTCGCTTCCGCTCGCCTATGTCCCGGTGATCCACGTCTTCCTGGATGGATCCTCAAAGACGTGGATGGCCGGGCAAAAGGGCGTTCACGCCCGTCTCCGACGGGCTATGCCCGGCCATGACGTACCCTGATAACGCGAAGATGTCGCCTCAGCTCGCCGCAGCCGCAGCCTTCGGTTTCTCGTCGCGCAGTTCGCGGCGCAGGATCTTGCCGACATTGGTCTTCGGCAATTCCGTCCGGAACTCAACGTGCTTGGGCACCTTGTAGCCGGTGAGTTCGGTGGCGGCGAACTTGATGACGTCCTGCGCGGTGAGGTTGGGGTCCTTCTTCACCACGAAGGCCTTCACGGCTTCGGTGGACTTCGCATCGGGCACGCCGATCACCGCGCATTCGAGCACGCCCGGATGGCTGGCGATCACTTCCTCGACCTCGTTCGGATAGACGTTGAAGCCCGAGACCAGGATCATGTCCTTCTTGCGGTCCACGATCTTGGTGTAGCCGTCCGGCGACATGATGCCGATATCGCCGGTGCGGAAATAGCCGTCGGCGGTCATCACCTTGGCGGTTTCTTCCGGGCGGTTCCAGTAGCCGGCCATCACCTGCGGGCCCTTGGCGCAGATTTCACCGGCTTCGCCGAGCGGCACTTCGTTGCCGTCGTCGTCGCGGATCGAAAGCCAGGTCGAAGGCACCGGAATGCCGATGGAGCCGGAGAACTTGTCGGTGTCCGCCGGGTTACACGTCAGTGTCGGCGAGGTCTCGGAGAGGCCGTAGCCTTCCGACAGCGCGACGCCGGTCACCTGCGTCCACTTGTCGGCCACCGGCTTCTGCACGGCCATGCCGCCGCCGAAGCAGCTCTTGAGCTTGGAGAAGTCGAGCTTGTCGAAGCCGGGCGTGTTGAGCAGGCCGTTGTAGAGCGTGTTCACCGCCGGGAAGCTGTTGACCTGATACTTCGACAGTTCCTTGACGAAGCCCGCCATGTCGCGCGGGTTCGGGATCAGGAGGTTCACGCCGCCGGCGCGCACCGCCAGCAGGTAGCACGCGGTCAGCGCGAAGATGTGATAGAGCGGCAGCGCGCAGACGATGAAAAGCTGATCGACAACCGGCGGCTTCTTGAGTGCGGGCTGCAGCCACGCATCGTTCTGCAGCACGTTGGCGAGAATGTTGCGATGGAGCAGCGTCGCGCCCTTGGAGACGCCGGTGGTGCCGCCGGTGTACTGCAGGAAGGCCACGTCGTCGCCGGTCAGCGTTGGCTTGTTCAGCTTCAGCCTGCGGCCCTGCGCCAGCGCGTCATTGAACGGGACGGCGCTCGGGATCGAATAGGCCGGCACCATCTTCTTTACGTTACGCACGACGAAGTTGACGATCACCCCCTTGAAGCCAAGCAGATCGCCCATCGAGCCGATGATGACGGTCTTGACGTTCGTGTTGGGCAGCACCTTCTCCAGCGTGGTGGCGAAGTTTTCCAGCAGCAGGATGGCTTCCGCGCCGGAATCCTTGAGCTGGTGCTCGAGTTCGCGCGGCGTGTAGAGCGGATTGACGTTCACGACGGTGTAGCCGGCGCGCAGGATCGCCGCCGTGCTGATCGGATTCTGCAGCACGTTCGGCATCATGACGGCGACGCGCGCGCCCTTCTTGAGGCCCTTGCTCTGCAGATAGGCGCCAAGCGCCGCCGACATCTCGTCGAGGTCGCGATAGGTGATCGCCTTGTCCATGCAGATGAAGGACTTGCGGTCGGCGTATTTCTTGAAACTTTCCTCCAGCAGTTCCACCAGCGACGGATATTGATTGACGTCGATGTCGGCGGGCACGCCAGCCGGATATTGCTTGAGCCAGATACGTTCCATGGTGACTCCCCTCAGATGTTTCCTGACGGCCCCCGTCTTGAGGCGGGGTGCGCGGTTTGACAGGTATTGGGGGAAGTATTGAGCGAAGCGGCGAGCCATAGCAAGCCTGTGCGCGCTAACGACGCACTTTAGAAAGTTTGTAGGTTACCGCCGCCGTCCGCGCAGGCTTTTGCAAAGCACAATTTTCAGAAACTAGCTGCGCGGGCTGCGTCGGTTTTCTTCTGGGCGGCAGGTTTCGCGCCACCTTTCGCAGAATTGGCAGGTTTCGCGGCGGGAGCAGGTGCGGCAGGCTTGGCGGCAGCGGGTTTTGCAGCAGGTTTTGTCGCGGCGTCAGGCTTTTTGTCCGACTTCGGCGTTGCGGCAGGCTTCGGTGCTGCGGCCGCGGTCTTGGGCTTCTGGGCTGCCGCCGGCTTCGTCTCGGGCTTCGCGGCGGATTTTTTGTCGGGTTTCGCAGCGTCCGCCTCCGGCTTGGCGGCCACCCTGGAGGCCTTCGCGCCCTTCTTGCGCTTGGCGACATTGGCGGCCTGGGCCGCGGATTCCGCGGCGTCGGCCTCGAGCACAGCCGCGCCGGTGCGGGCCGGACCGGTATAAACAATCACCGGCGTCGCCGCAGCAGCCGGCATGGCCATCAAGTCGGACACTTTCATGGTCGGCGCCTGCAGGCCGGCGGTGAACATCGACACGCCGGAGTCGTTGCTGCCGTCGGCGACCACATCCGGATCGTCTTCCTCGTTTTCCGCGGCGGGCCGTTTGCGCTTCGGGCCGCACATCTCGTCGCGCAGGTTGGGCGGCGAGGCGTCGATCGGCGCCAGCGCATCGACAGTGCCGAGCGAGGGCTTGAGCCAGGACAGCTTGTTGCCGTTGAACCCGCGTTCAAGCAATTGCGCCGCCTTGAGCGCGCGCTGCGATGAGGACTGCGCGCCAAGCACGACGGCGATCAGCCGCTTGTTGTTGCGGGTCGCGGTCGCGACCAGATTGAAGCCGGATGCGCAGATGAAGCCGGTCTTCATGCCGTCGGCGCCGGGATAGCGGCCGATCAGCTTGTTGAAGTTGGCGGTGACGCGGCGGCCGAACTTGATGGCCGGGATATGCATGAAATATTCGTACTCCGGCAGGTCGCGGAGGATCGCGCGCGCCAGAATGCCGAGATCGCGCGCCGAGGTGATCTGTCCTTCGGCGGGCAGGCCGTTCGGGTTGACGTAGCTGGTCTGCGTCATGCCGAGCCGCTGCGCGGTCTTATTCATTTCGGCGGAGAAGCCGTCGATGGATCCGCCGACGCCTTCGGCGATGACGACGGCGATGTCGTTCGCCGACTTCACCATCATCATCTTCAGCGCGTTATCGAGCGTCACCTGCGTGCCGGGCTTGAAACCCATCTTCGACGGAGATTGCGCCGCCGCTGTCGGCGACACGGTGAGCAGTGTGTCGAGCGTCATGCGGCCGTCCTTCACCGCTTTGAGCGCGACATAGGCCGTCATGATCTTGGTGACGGAGGCCGGATACCACGGATAGGTGGCGTTCTCCGCCTGCAGCACCTTGCCGGTATCGGCTTCGATCAGCAGCAGCGCCTCGGCCTTCGCCGTGCGTGGCGTGCTCATCGCAAGCAGGGCTGCGAGTGTCAGCAGCGTCGCGAACCGGAATGAAGTGAAGGTGAAAGCCACTACCGCGATCCGGAGATTGAGGGCATGCCGGCGGCGAATGAAACCATGGTCTCCTCGGCGTGTTGCATGCGGTTTCAAGTACGATCCGGAGCGGCAAATCAGATGCGCTGTCGGGCTCACTACTTATACCGGACAACGCCCCGCCGAACAGGGGTCTCGAGGCTCATTCAAGCATGAAATGGGCCAAAATTCGGCGATGCCCACATGATGGTGCGGCATAGCCATAACGCCATTGTGAGGCGCATCCGACGAAGCAATACCACCGGATGCGGTATCAGCCCGGCGATGCAGCGGTGCGGGCCTCATCCTGCACCATGAACTGTGCCCGTGCGAGCCTGGCGAAATAGCCGCCGCTGGCAACCAGTTCATCGAAAGTTCCGCTTTCGATCACCTTGCCCTTGTCGAACACCAGAATGCGTGTGGCATTACGGATCGTGGACAGACGGTGGGCGATCACGAAGGTGGTGCGGCCCCGCATGACGGTATCGAGTGCCGCGTTGACCTTCGCCTCGGTGACGGCATCGAGCGCGCTGGTGGCTTCATCGAGAATCAGGATCGGCGGGTTCTTCAGCAGCGCGCGCGCGATCGACAGGCGCTGGCGTTCGCCGCCGGAGAGCATGCGGCCGCGCTCGCCCGCATTGGTGTCGAACTTGAGATCGCTGCGCTCGATGAAGTCGAGCGCCTGCGCGCCCTCAGCCGCTGCGCGCAGTTCCTCATCGGTCGCGTCGGGCTTGCCGACCCGCAGGTTCTCGGCGATGGTTCGGTTGAACAGCAACGCTTCCTGAAACACCACGCCGATGTTCCGGCGCAGCGCCGCGAGCGTCATGCCGCGAATGTCCATGCCGTCGATCTTGATGAAGCCGGACTGTGGATCGAACGCGCGGTGAAGCAGGGCGATGGCGGTGGATTTGCCCGCGCCGGTTTCGCCGACCAGTGCGAAGGTCTGTCCCGGCAACGCGGTGAACGACACATCCTCGACCGCGGGCCGCTTGCCGTCATAGGAGAACGAGACGTCGTTGAATTCCACAAGGCCGGTGAGGCGGCCGGGATCAATTGCGTCAGGCCGGTCGCGCACGGCGGGAACCGCATCGAGCACGTCGAAGAATTCGCGCAGGCGCGGCGCTTCCATGAACACGTTGTTGATGAAGCTGACCACCTGTTCGAGTTTCTGGATCAGCATGGTGGCGAAGGAGACGAACATCACGATCTCGCCGACGCTGGCCTGTCCCCGGCTGTTGAGGATGATGCCGACCACGAAGATCGCCAGAATGGTGATCGTTGTTGACGCGCGGGTCATGACGGCGACCAGCGCCCACCACGACAGCACCGGCAACTGCGCCGACAGCAGTTTGTCGGCGACGCCGCGCAGCCCCTGCACTTCGGCCTCGACCCGCACAAAGCTCTGCACCAGCGCCACATTGCCGAGTGCGTCGGAGGCGCGGGCGGCGAGATCGCCGTAATGCTCCTCGACCTCCATCTGCAGGCCGTAGGTCTTGCGCACCACCAGCGTGGTCAGGATGGTGAAGACCACGCAGAGGATGAACAGCAGGATCGCCAGCCGCCAGTTGATGTAGAGCGACAGCGGCAGCAGCACGACCAGCGAAACGATGGACGCGAAATGCTCGCGGAAGAAACTCAGCCACAGCCGCCACAGCGCGTCGGTGCCCTGGAGCATCACCTTCATCAGGCGTCCCGAATGGGTGCCGGTGTGGAAGGTGAGCGGCAGTTGCATGATGTGCTCGAAATAGCTTGTGAGCACAGTCTGGCGCTGGCGATGAGCGAGGCGGTCCGCCTGCAGGGCGACGAACGCGCCGCAGATAATCGTGAACAGGCCGAAACCGACCCACGCCCCGAGCAGCGGCCACGGTGAGGTGATCGCCCCAAACAGCGTGTCGGGACCCGGCTTTCCTGACAGCACGTCGATGATGCGTCCGAACAGAACCGGCTCGGCGAATTGCGCCACGGCCAGCGCGAGGTTTGCCACGGCGAGGAACCAGCCGAGACGGGCTTCCTTCCCGAGCAGTTCAAGAACACGGACATAGAGGCGGATCAACGGAATGGCCTTGCGGGTCTGGCGTCAGAGAGCAGCACCATTCTACCCGTGGATCGCAGCCGAATATAGAGCGCCTCCTGTCTTCCCCCAGCCGATCCGCGACTGCGCATCCGATCAGTCAGCGATAGGTCATCCCTGTTCTGCCGGGAGCGGTCAGTCGCCCAGTTCAGCCCGGGTCGCGCGAAGAATGTCGTCCGACAGTTCGGGATCGTTTACGGCGCGGGCAAGCACGAGTGCTCCGACCATGGAGGCGACGGCCGCGAGCGCCTTGTCGCGCTGGCGTTGTTTCTTCGCATCCATCCGGCTGCTCAGCAGCGCGATCATGCCCCGCACACCGGCTGTAAAGCGTTCTCGTACAGCCTTGCTCTGACGCGGGATCTCGGAACAGAGGGCCGACAGGATACAGCCGGTTGCAGGCGTGTCGCGATGTGCCGCCGAAAGGTACTCTGATTTATAATCGCCGAGCGTAAACACGTCCGGCAGTTCCTGCGCCTTGGCAGATATGGCGTAGGCCACGGCTTCTTCGACAAACCGTTCCTTGGAGCCGAACTGGCTGTACAGGCTGCCGTGAGTCATCCCGGCGGCTTCTGCCAGCGCGTCAACGCCGACGCCGGCGATCCCGCGCTCCCGCATCAGGCCGGAGGCCGCCCTGAGAATACGTTCGCGGTTTCTGGCCGCTTGTTCCTTTGAAACACGCACGTCGCGAGTCCTTTCCTGTCGGTCTTGACAATTATAGTAGCGATCGTCATTTATATCAATAATTACGATCGTAATCTAATTTGACCACGATCCCGTCGGGAGAAATTCATGAGCGATCTCAATGCGAAGGTTGCGCTGGTGACCGGCGCCTCATCCGGCATCGGCGAGGCAACGGCGGAGCGGCTCGCCAAGGCCGGCTACCGCGTCTACGGCACCAGCAGGCGCGGCGCACAGGCAGGCCGGAGGCCATTCGAGATGCTGTCGCTCGATGTGACCAGTGACGACTCCGTGGAAGCCGTCGTCAATGAAGTGATCCGGCGCGAAGGCCGCATTGATCTGCTGGTGAACAACGCGGGCTTCGGTGTTGCGCCTGGGGGAGCGGAAGAGAGTTCGCTCGATCAGGCCCGGTAGATTTTCGATACCAATTTTTTCGGGTTGATCCGGATGACTCGCGCCGTCGTGCCTCACATGCGTCGCCAGGGGAGTGGCCGCATTCTCAACATCGGCTCGGTGCTCGGCTTTATACCGATGCCTTATGGCGCGCTCTATGCCGCGACCAAGCATGCCGTCGAAGGTTATTCGGAATCGCTCGACCATGAGTTGCGCACGCGGGGCATCCGGGTCTCGGTCATCGAACCCGCCTACACCAAGACGCCATTCGATGCGAATCTGATCGCGCCTGATGCGAAACTCGAAGAGTATCGCGAGGCGCGTGAAGGCGTGACGAAGCGCGTGGCCGAGGTGATGGCCGCCGCCGAACCGCCGGGTGTGGTGGCTGAAACCGTGCTGAAGGCGGCAAGCGCGGCGCGCCCGAAATTGCGATACGCGGCAGGAAAGCTCGCAAAGCGTTTGCAATTTCTTCGCCGGTTTGCGCCGGCCTTCGCGGTGGACGCCGGACTGCGAAAAGACCTGCGGCTTGATGTGCCGAAGGCGTCGCGGCCCACCCGCACCGCTCGCGCATTTTGACGCTGCGCAACCGGTGCGCCAGCGCTGGTCACGGACAAACTGACTGGGATTCAGAAAAACATGCAGGCGTTTGTTTTCAGGCGTTACGGAAAGCCGGATCAGGTCGGGTTCGCCGATACGCCCCGGCCTGTGCCCCGGCCCGATGAAATTCTCGTTCAGGTCCACGCCGCAGGCCTCAATCCCATCGACAACATGATCCCGAAAGGAACCTTCAAGCCGATGCTCCGGTTCAAGCTGCCCGCGACGCTGGGCAGCGATCTGGCCGGTGTGGTGGTGGAGGTTGGAGGTCGCGTGACCCGCTTCAAACCGGGTGACGCGGTGTTCGCCAGCATCTTCGACCAGGGGACGGGGTCGCTCGCCGAATTCGCCATCGTGCCCGAGAAGGCCGCGGCGCTGAAACCCGCAAATCTGGATTTCGTTCAGGCGGCCTCGATCCCCATGGTCGGCCTGACGTCGTGGCAGGCGCTCAAGGACCGTATCCGTCTCAAGCCGGGCCAGAAGGTGTTCATTCCCGCCGGCTCCGGCGGCATCGGCACATTCGCGATCCAGCTTGCGAAAGTCCTTGGCGCAAAGGTCGGGACCACCACCAGCACCGGAAATGTGGATATGGTGCGCAGCCTCGGCGCGGATGAGGTCGTTGATTACAAGAAGCAGGAATTCGAGAACGTGCTGCGTGACTACGATGCCGTGCTGGGCACCGTCAGGGGCGATGCGCTCTTGAAATCTCTTCGGATTCTAAAGCCGAACAGCACCATCGTTTCGCTGATCGGTCCTCCGGACGCCGCATTCGCGCGCGCCCGCGGAATGAATGCTTTCTTCAGGTTCGTCTTCGGATTGCTGAGCCGCAAGATCATTCGTCAGGGAGCGAAGCGCGGCGTCGCGTACTCGTTCCTGTTCGTGCATCCCGACGGCATACAGCTCGCGGAGATCGGCAAGCTGCTCGAGGCCGGACGCATCCGGCCGGTGATCGACAAGGTATTTCCGTTCGAGCAGGCGAGGGAAGCGCTGGCCTATCTCGCGCAGGGGCGCGCCAAGGGCAAGGTCGTTGTCCAGATGCGGTAACGCCGTCGCTAGCGACTTCGATCCGAAGCTGCGGCTCAGTTGAGCTTGCGCGCGCCGGCCGGCGGCAGTAAGGCGTCGTCGAAAATATCGCCGGCGGATGGCCGCTTGCGGAATTCGTAGTCGTCCGCGATCTGGCTGATCCCCGCGTCGAAACGGTTCGGTTCAATCCCGCCAAGGCCGTTCTTTTTCGCTTCGTCGGTGGCGATGTTGTCGTTCAGCACGGCGCGCAGCCGCGCCAGTTCAACATCACGCACGCCGCCACTCATCTGCGCGAGGACATCGTCAACGGCTTGGGCCGGATTCTTGATGGCGAGGCGGACGCCGGCAACAGTGGCGCGGATAAAGGCCTTGACCGCTTCCGGATTGGTGCTGGCGAATTTCGGATTGACGATCAGCGCATGGCCGTAGACTTCGCTGCCGAACTCCGAAAAACGCAGCACCACGAGATCGTTGGCCGGCACGCCGCGATCGCGCAGGTTGATCGCCGACAGAAATGAAAAGCCGGTGACCGCATCGAGTTGCCCTGCGGACAGCATCGGTTCGCGCACCGCCGGACTGATCTTGTCCACCTTGAGCTTGCCCGGCCTGATGCCGTTGCGGCGGGCCATCGCGGGCCACAGCCGCGCGGCGGGATCGCCGTCCACAAGGCCAAGCGTCTTGCCCTCGATATCCGTCATCGTGACGATGCCGCGGCTCTTGCGCGCGACGATCGCGTAAGGGGCCTTGTTGTAGAGCACGAACACCGCTTTCACCGGAGCCGCGCCCTCCTTGTCCCGATACCGGATCAGCGCGTTGATATCGGCGAGCGCCATGTCGCTGCTGCCCGAGGCCACGCGTGCGATGGCGTCGACCGAGCCATTGGCCTGTCCGGTCGTGACGTTGAGATCTTCGGCGCGAAACAGGCCGCGCGCCGATGCCACCACAAAGGGAGCGGCTGCGCCGTCGATCGCGCGATCCAGCGCGAAATGCAGGGCGGTGACCGCCAGTCCCGGAGTTGAACCGGCCGCGCAGGCCCATCCCAGCAGCGTCAGCGACAGGAGAGCTCTGCGAACAGTCTGGCGGGCGGTGACTGACATGGCGTGTTCTTGGTCTTGTTTCGCGAACGGCTGAACGCGGCTTTTCGGTAGTCGCTGTGGTGGGATGATGACAAGCACACAATCCGGATTTCGTCACCTTCCGGCCGGTTCCGCGCCAGTTTGCCGCAATTTTGCCGCTGAGTGTTCAGCTTGCATTCGGGTTCGGGAACCTAATGTAATGATTGGGGTTATCCTTCACTGGCCGGTTCAGGCCGGGGTTGACCCGTGAGGACATTCAAATGCTCATTCGTAAGACTTTGCCTTCGCCCTTCAGCCGAGCCGTGGTTCTGGCGACGGCTGCTGCGCTGGTCTTGACGGTGGTTGTCCCGCCGGTCGCGCAGGCGCAGCCTCTGCCCGCGTCAGCGGCGAAAAGCACCTCCGCCGAGCCTGCCAAGGTCAGCGAGGCCACCGATTTCAGTTCGCGCGCCCGCCGTCGGGCGGTTCGCCGCGGCTATAACAACGCCGCCGGCGCCGCCTTCATGGGCATGGCGCTCGGCACCATGGGTGCGATCATCGCCGAACAGCGCCGCCGCGATTACTACCGTGACAACTATTACTACGGCGGCGGACCGTATTATGGCCGGCACTACTATGGCGGTCCGGCCTACTACGGCGGCTATCCGTATCAGGGCGGTGGGTTTTACACCGTTCCTCATTACTGAGCGCCGCAAGGCATCGTGAATCGGGTCGCCGGGAGTAATCCCGGCGACGTGCTTTTTGGCCGTATTTTCAGCCGGTTGAAGCCGTCGTTAACGCACTGGCGAGGGATTTGATCTAGGGTTTGAGCCATGAGTGATTCGCTGGAACGGCTCTATCACGCAATTATCGCAGCCAAGGATCTCGATCCGGCGACGTCACGGACGGCACGGCTGTTTCAACACGGCCCTGTGAAAATGGCCAAGAAACTCGCCGAGGAAGCCATCGAGGTGGTGATCGACGCGGTCAATGGCAAGCCGGATGCGGTGATCCGGGAAAGCGCCGATCTTCTCTACAATCTGTCGGTGCTGTGGGTTGCCGCGGGTGTCCGCCCCGGGGATGTCTGGGCTGAGATGGACAGGCGCGAACGGGCACAGGGCATCGCCGAGAAACTGCCGAAAGCATCGGGCCGCAAGCCAAATCCCAAGGTTTTTGCCGAAAAGGCTTTTGTCGAGAAGGCTGTTGCCGCCAAGCCGCGAAACAAGGCTGCCGCCGGCATCACCCCGCCCAGTCCGGAAACCGTGGCGCGGCGGCCGATTGTCGCGCAGGGCGGCCGCCTGACCAAGCGCCGCTGACCAGCGGCCAAATTACACATTCCCGCACATGGACAAATGGCCCGGACGGTGGTTCATCGCGCCATGCTGAGACGAATGTATGACTGGTGCATCGCCGCCGCCGACAAGCCCTATGCCCTCTGGCTGATGGGGGCTGTCTCGTTTGCGGAAAGCTCGTTCTTTCCGATTCCGCCGGATGTGATGCTGATTCCGATGTCGCTGGCGCGGCCGCAGAAGGCGTGGCTTTACGCGCTGGTCTGCACGGTCACCTCGGTCGCGGGCGGTGTGGTCGGCTATGCCATCGGCGCGTTGCTGTATGATTCGGTTGGGCAATGGCTGATCAATCTCTACGGCTACGGCGACAAGGTGGAGGCCTTCCGCGCCGGTTACGCCGAATACGGCGCGTGGATCATTCTTCTCAAGGGGCTGACGCCGATCCCTTACAAGCTCGTGACCATCACCTCGGGTTTCGCCAATTATAATCTGCTTCTGTTTGTGGTTTTTTCGATCATCGCGCGCGGCGGCCGGTTCTTCTTCGTCGCGGTTCTGCTGAACCGCTACGGCACCTGGATTCGCGAGGTGATCGAAAAGCGTCTCGGCCTCTGGGTCGCCATCGCGGCGGGCACGCTGGTGATCGGATTCATCATCGCGTTCCGGATGTTCTAGAGTGCGGTCGCGATCTGCTTACGATCATCTTTTCCTTGTCGCGCAGGCGGGATACGCTGGCGCATGTCCACTCACCCGGCTGATCTGTTTGTGAGCTTGCGCGGACGCACAATCCTGACGGTTGCGGCTGTCACGATGGCGTGGGCGACGGCCGCTGTGCCGCAGCAGGTCCAGCCGCAGCTTCAGGCCGCGCCATCGCAGCAGCCCGCACCGCCACCTCCATCCGCGCCTCCGCCCGCCGATCAGGGCAATCCGGGACTGGTCGAGGAAATCGGCAAGCTGCTGAAGGATTCCGCGTCGGGACTGAAATCGACACTGTCAGGTTCGGGCCAGGTGCTCGACGGGTTGAACTCCGGCGCGAAGGATGCGGCCAGGGGCGCCACAGACGGCCTGAAACGGATCGCGCCGCTCTCCGGCCAGACGGTGGCGACCGGACGCACGCTTTGTCCGCCGGCGGCCAACGGCGCGCCGGATTGCAAACTCGCGGCAGAGCAGCTCTGCAAGGAAAAAGGCTACGGCGCGGGCAGCAGCGTCGATATCGAATCCACTCAGAAATGCTCGGCAAAGGCCTATTTTTCCGGTCAGAGCGCATGCCGGACCGAAAATTTCGTGACCCGGGCCATGTGCCAGTAACGTGGCCAGTCAACACAAGCCTCTTTCAAGAAATCCCTGTAGCCCCTAAGACCTTGGCGAGTGCTGCGGCCTTGTGCCCGCGCGTGTTTCATTCTGCGGAAGAGGATTGTTTCGATGTCGATGCCTGCCCTGTTCAAAGGTCGCCTTTCGATTCCGGCGATCGGGTCGCCACTGTTCATCGTGTCGGGACCGGATCTCGTCATCGCCCAGTGCAAGGCAGGCGTGGTCGGATCGTTTCCGGCATTGAACGCGCGCCCGGCGGCGCTGCTCGACGAATGGCTGCACCGGATCAAGGAAGAACTCGCGGCCCACGACAAGGCGCATCCCGATCGTCCGTCCGCGCCATTCGCGGTGAACCAGATCGTCCACAAGTCCAACAATCGTCTCGATCAGGATCTTGCGGTCTGCGAGAAGCACAAGGTGCCGATGGTGATCACCTCGCTGGGCGCGCGTGAGGAATTGAACCAGGCGGTGCATGCCTGGGGCGGCATCACCTTCCACGACGTCATCAACCAGAAGTTCGCGCACAAGGCGGTCGAGAAGGGTGCCGATGGTCTTGTGCTGGTCGCGGCCGGCGCAGGCGGACATGCCGGCGCGATCTCGCCGTTCGCCTTTGTCGCCGAGACGCGGCAATGGTTCGACGGCCCGATCGCGCTGTCGGGCGCGATGGGCAATGGCCGCGCGATCCGCGCGGCACGCGTGCTGGGCGCCGACTTCGCCTATATCGGCTCGGCTTTCATCGCCACCAACGAAGCCAACGCGCCCGACAACTACAAGAACATGATTGCGGCTTCATCCGCCGACGACATCGTCTACTCGAACCTGTTCACCGGCGTTCACGGCAACTATCTCAAGCCGTCCATCGTCGCTGCCGGCATGGACCCGGACAACCTTCCGGTGTCCGATCCGTCGAAGATGAACTTCGGCACCGACGCGAACGGCGAGCGCAACAAGCCGAAAGCCTGGAAGGAAATCTGGGGCAGCGGACAGGGCATCGGCAGCGTCGACAAGGTGATGCCGGTCGCCGAACTGGTGGCGCGCTTCAAGAGCGAATATGAGGCGGCCGCCGACGCGCCGCTCCAGTAAGGAGCCACGCGCATCATGGAAGCGGTCTTTCGCGTCGACGGTAATCGTGTGGCCACGAGCGAACATGCCGCGGGTCCGTGGGACCCAAGCATGCAGCATGGCGGCGCGCCGTCGGCGCTGATCGTGTGGGCCGCGGAGCGCGTTCCCACGGCGCAACCGATGCATATCGCACGGCTGACGGTCGATCTGATGCGCCCGGTGCCGGTGGCGCCGCTCACCATCGCGACCGAGGTGCTGCGCGAGGGCCGCAAGATTCAGCTCTGTATGGTCCGCCTGTTGGCCGAAGGGGTGGAGGTCGCGCGCGCTACCGTTCTCAAGATCAGGACGCAGCCGGTAACGTTTCCCGACAGGACCATCGGTGAAGCGCCGCTCGACGTGCCGTTGCCCGAGGCAGGCACAGTCGACGAAGCCGGAAATTCCAGCAAGTTCATTCAGGGGCTGACGCTGCGCGCCGTGCGCGGCGGGTTTCTTCAGCCCGGTCCCGGCGCGGTGTGGTTTCGCGCCAACCGCCCGATGGTCGATGGTGCTGTAACGTCGCAGGCGATGCGCGCCGTGCTCGCCGCCGATTGCTCCAATGGCGTGTCCTCGGAACTGGACTTCAAGAGGTGGAGTTTCATCAACGCCGACCTCACTGTGACATTCGCGCGCGAGCCGGTGGGCGACTGGATTCTGCTGAACTCGAAGATGACCCTGGGCGCTGATGGTGCCGGCGTCGCGATCTCGCGTCTCGCCGACACGCACGGGTATTTCGGCGAGGCGATCCAGTGTCTCGTGGTCGAACCGCGCTAGCGGGATGAGCCAATGAGCGCGCGCATCGTTTTATCGCTGGTGGTTGCGCTGCTCGGCTTGCCGCTCGCGGCACAATGCGCCCTCGCGACCGGCAATCTCGATTGTGCCATCAACGACAAGCAACTCGACTTTGAGCTGTTTGCCCTGACCGGCGGCGCAGGCGGCATCGTGCAGGTCAATCAGGGGACGATCGAAATCAAGGTCGGCGACGACAGGGCGCTGCGCGCCAAACGCGCCATCGAACTCAAGCACATCGAGCAGCAGTGGATTTACGGCAAGGAACTGCGGCTCCGGTTCGGCATTGCGAACGAGAAAGACGAGCCTGTCGCCAGCCTGATCCTGATCGGCGCGCACAACGCCGGCAAGGACAGCTATGCCGGGCATTATGTTCTCTTGGTGCCGCAGGCCGGCGAAGAAAAGCAGTTCAAGGGCAAAATGAAGTGCGGCTGAGGCGCCGCTTCACTCTCTTTCCTAATCGGCGACCCGGGTCAGGACAGCCTTGAACGCAAGGCTGGGAACTTCCGCGGCGGTGCCCTCGCAGATCGCAAACCCGCCCTTGACCGTGCCGTTGAAGCTGATGCGGACCTCGTCGTGCCCGAACACCGAGGGCAAGTTCTGATCGCGGGTGTGGCGAAGGCTGGACACCGTTCCTGTCACCGTCTGGCCGTTCTGGGTGTAGGATCCGATATAGGCGAACGCCGAGCTTCCGCCCCGGAGCTTTCCATTCTCCGCGTGGATCACACCCAGCGCCTTGCCGCGCGGCGTCTCGAACTCAACTTTGTATAAACCTTGAAGCAATGCGGTATCCGCGCCGGTGGCGCGAGAGCCGCCTGCGGTGGGAGCGTTGGCCTGATGGGGCATTGGCTGTCATTCCAGAATTACTTGAGACGTGAAACTGTCTCGGGCGGACGTCGATGGGCGCGTGTTCGATGTAGAATCAGGCGGGTGGGACGTCACCGGAGATGTCTCGCCGATGGCTGGGTCTTGGATAGCTCGGTCTTCGATCGCTTGGTCGTCATCAAGAAGGTTTGGTGCCCCTGGCCGGCAGTCACCTATTTCCTTAACTATCCGAATTTATGGCGATTTTAGTCACGGATTGCTGCCGATACCAGCAGAAATACCAGCAAGCTGAGACGCGCGGTACTCGCTGGCAAA